>NZ_CAXBJW010000001.1:0-1416152 GCF_963976325.1 uncultured Pseudosulfitobacter sp. | reverse complement strand
ATTCTCAGTGACAATTTACGGGGCTACCGGGTCAGTTCTCAGTGACAATCAACAGCCATGACTTTCTGCCTAATGCGATGCCTCTGAGGGCCCGCTCTGCGGCATTGTTCGTCAGGCAGAGACGCCCGTCATCAAGGAATGCAGTAAAGGCGTCCCAGCGACCTTTCCCGTCGAGCATGTAATTGATCGCCTTGGCGACAGGGTTGTGCTTTGACATCCGGGCCCGCTCGGCCCGCATCCAATCGTAAAGGTCGTTGACCAGCGGCGCGACCCGCTGCTGGCGAACTTCATGACGTTCTGCGGCTGACAGGCCGGTGATCTCGCGCTCCACAGCAAAGATCGCATCGATCCGCGTCACAGCGTCCAGCGCGATGGGCGAGATCTCCTCTGCTACCTTTTTGCCCTTGCGGGCGATGCCCTTGATATCGGCCAGCTCAAAGAACTTGCGTCTTGCATGGCTCCAACACAGTGCAGATTGCACCGGCCCCGGACTGCGGTCTGCCAGATACAGATCATTGTAACCGCCATAGACGTCTGACTGCAGCACACCATGCCACCCGGTCAGGTGTCGGGTCGGATGTTCTTTGCGACGATCTGTCGAGAACTTGAAGAAGGTGGCAGGCGGCGCGCCGCCATCCCACGGCCGGTCATCACGCACATAGGTCCATAATCGCGCGGTTTTTGTGCCCCCACGGGCCAGAAGCGGCACGGTCGTGTCATCACCATACAGACGGCCACCGTCCAGCACGTGACGCTCGATCAGCGCATGGATCGGGGCCAGCGCCACACAGGCGTGACCGATCAGATCGGCAAGCGTAGACAGGCTGAGGTCAATGCCTTCTCGTGCAATGCGCTCGGCTTGGCGGTTCAGCGGCTGGTGCTGTCCGTATTTGTCGAAGGCAATCATCGCGATCAGGCTGGGCCCTGCCCATCCACGCGGGATCGCATGGAATGGGGCGGGTGGCTGACTGATCTTCTCGCAGTCCCGGCATGTGAACTTCTCACGGACTGTTTGGATCACCTTCCACTGGCGCGGGATCACTTCCAGCGTCTCGGTAACATCCTCACCCATCTTCACGATGCGGTCCGAGCCACAGCAGGTGCAGCTGGTTGGGGCTTCAACCACCACACGTTCGCGCGGCAGGTGGTCGGGAAAGGGTTTGCGCACGGGCTTGCGCCGCGTGAAGGCGCGCACGGTGCTGGTTTTGTCTTGTGCTGCAACTTGTTCAGCCGCCAACGCATCCTCGGTGGCGGCGGCTTCTAATTCCTCAAGCTGCAATTCCAGCTGATCGATCAGCCGTGCGCGACGCTCAGAAGAGATGCCGTATTTGTCGCGGCGCAGCTTGGCGATCTCCAGCTTCAACTCCTGGATCATCGCTTCTGTGCAGAATGCCAAAGCGCGGGCCTGTGCCAATTCGGCTTCCGCCGCATGTGCGCGGGCTTGTGCAGCCTCAGCCGAGGCGGTCTGCGCAGCAAGCGCGGCGCGCAATTCAGCGATTTGCAAGGCAGCATTTGACATGGCAGATCTCTACCACCAACACGATGAAAGGCCAATAAAAACAGGCGTTTCTCTACAAATTATCCAGCTGATTTAGGCCTCTGTGTCCAGCGCGGATTTCTCCAGTCGATCCCTTCCAGAAGATAGCCGAGCTGGGCGGCTGATATCGCCACCGCCGTCCCATCCTGACTGACAGGCCAGATGAACTTGCCCGCTTCCAAGCGTTTCAGATACAGCGACATACCGACCCCATCATGCCAGAGCAGTTTCACCAGATCACCCTTGCGGCCCCGAAAGCAGAAGATTTCACCCGCATGCGGGTCACGCCCAAGGCCCTGCTGCACCGACAACGCCAACGTATTCATCCCGCGCCGCATATCCGTCACCCCACCTGCAATCCATACCTTCGTGCCCGCCGGAAACGCGATCATGGCCGCACCATCAAGCCATTGAGCAGACGCGCAGCAGCCTCCATGTCAAAGCCGGAGGGGATCGTCACGCGACACCGCGGGCCGAGATCAATGGTCATGACAAGAGCTTGCGGCGCAGGAACATCATCAGGGCCAGAGCCGTCTTCGAGCTGAAGAACGCGCAAAAATTGTGGGCCAGCCCCAAGCAGCCCATTCTTGTGCCTATATCGCCAATCGTAAAGCTGTGATCGCGAAATGTCATGGCGCCGTGCGACCTCCGCCAATGTCACGCCATCGCCACGGCTTTCCTCAACGATCCGGACCTTCTCATCATCCGTCCAACGGCGACGGCGGCCGGTATCAGAGACCGACAAAACTTGAATACGGCGGGTGTCTTCGTGTGCGTCCATAAGGACACTCGATAAACAATCTCGCAGCCCATCAGCCAGACGGCCCTCGGCGGATGTTTACGATAGACCTTATTTCGGGAGAAGAACTCGCGATGCGTCTCCGTTTTGATGGAACCACCAGTTCATTCCGTAAATTTTGTCATGAAACCGGAATTCGGCCGGTGCCAGGACGTAAGGATTGCTATGATCCTGTTGCGGTGCGTCAACGCCTCGATCTGGTTCAGGGACTTGCCAGAGCTGATGTCGGCAATAACAATAGCCTTGTTGAACAAAGTAGGGCTCGCCGACATGTCTAGAAGATCAAACCTTCCTGAAGAGGTGCACCGCACTACTGCTCGTTTAGCGGATGGGCGCCTGAAGTTCTATTTCAGCCTACGTGGAAGAAAAGGAACTGGATTTTGGTCTGGCTTCGAAAGCATGCCTCGGACTGCTGACTTTTTTGCCGCCTATGCCGACGCCATGACGAAAGCGAAGCCAAAGGCGATGGTCATTTCAACGTCGGACGTCGTCGCCGAGTTCTATGCCAGCGTAAACTTCAAAAAGAAAAAGCCTCGTACACAGTCGGATTACCGTCGGTGGCTGAACCGTTTCACTAATGAGTTTGGGCCTGACGCCGTCAAAATGTGGGAAATTCCTTCGTCGAGAAGGGAGGTTGAGAAATGGCGGTCACAATGGATTGAGAGTCCGAAACAGTACGACTACGCGGCTGCAGTCGTTGCGCTATTTCTGAACTGGGCTAAGAAGGAAGCGTTTATCAATAACCATTTCTGTGAAGGTCTGGAGAAGCTGTACAAGGTAGACCGATCAGACATAGTTTGGTCTCCTGACGATATTAGGAAAGTCGAGAAGATAGCCCCTTCTTGGGTTCAGCGGCTACTTGTTGCCGCAACGGAGACAGGCTTACGAGTTGGGGATTTGGTGAAGCTAAGTCGAAACCAGGTCGAGCAAACCCCCATGGGCAGAAGAATTCGGGTGAAGACAAGTAAGCGTGGGATACCTGCTTTCATACCGGTTACGGAGCGCATGGGTCGTCTGATTGATGAGACTTCAGGCACGCAACTTCTTATCCTCACTAATGCGTCAAACCTGCCCTTGACTACGCATCGAGCATCGGAAGGTCTCCGCCAGTGGCGCGACAAAGCCGGTCTCGATCCAGAGACGATCGGGTACGACCTTCGTCTCAACGATGCACGAGGTACGGCAGCGACCCGTCTATTGAGAGAGGGCCTTTCGTTGGCTCAGATCGCAGCATGCATGGGGTGGTCGCTCCGCACTGCAGCAGCAATGATCGAGCGCTACGCGAGAGTGTCTCCAGAGGAAACCGACGAGGTTCTACACATTCTTCACAGAGCCAAAAAGAACGCCTCGTGAACTGTGAATGTAAAATGAAATGTAAAACGGCAAGCCGCGCAGTAAGTTCATCAAGCCAAGTCATTGAAAATAAATGGAGGCGAGTAGGAGAATCGAACTCCTGTACACGGATTTGCAATCCGTTGCGTCACCACTCCGCCAACTCGCCAGCGCCTTGAAAACAAGGGTTTTCGTGGTTTTCGGGGTGATAAGCCGTTTTCAATAAGAGCGCAAGTGCATTCCTGTGGCCAACTTTGCGCATTTCTGGCTTCGACATTCCGAACCGCACGGGCTGACGCCTGAGGCTGTTTGGCGACAACGCGGGCCACTGGCCCAAAGCCGAGAGGGGCGACGATTGTGCGGCGGCTGGTCAGCCCTGTTTGGTGACATCGGTTTGAACGTGTTCAAAGAACACAACTGGCGCCTGTGCGGGTGCACAATCTGCACCAGATGCCACTTGAGTGTGCGTGCGCGCGCATCTGTCGCTTGTATTTCGGGCCATCGGCCCGTTGCCGTGCTGTTCGGAATGTGGCACATCTGACTTCGACAGATTCCGAACAGATGAGTTCAGTTCATGACAAACTTTGAAATGCGACGCACGATGATGGTCGACACACAAGTGCGGCCTTCGGATGTGACCAAGTTCCCGATCATCGAAGCCATGCTTTCCGTCGCCCGCGAGGACTTTGTGCCCGTGGCGCAGCGCGAGGCGGCTTACATGGGGGAAAACATCGAATTGGGGGCAGGGCGCGTTGTGCTTGAGCCGCGTACCTTGGCCAAGATGCTGGACACGCTGGACATCGGCAACGACGACCTGGTTCTGGATGTTGGCACGGGCTATGGCTATTCCTCCGCCGTGATCGCGCATATGGCCGAAGCCGTGGTCGCCGTCGAAGAGGACGAGGATCTGGCCCGCGAAGCCCAAGAGGCGCTGATGACCGCTGGGGCTGACAATGTCGCCTTGCACACCGGCCCCCTGGCCGAGGGTGCCGTACAGCACGGTCCCTACGACGTTGTGATCATCCAGGGTGGCGTGGCCCGTGTGCCGCAAACGCTACTGGATCAGATCAAGGACGGTGGCCGCATCGGCTGCCTGTTCATGGACGGCGCGCTGGGCGAAGTGCGCATCGGTTACAAAATCGACGGACGGATATCGTGGCGCAATGTGTTCAATGCAGGTGCGCCTGTTTTGCCCGGTTTCGAGGCACACAACCAATTTCAACTGTAATCGCATCGCGTTGGCGGTCCAAGGCAGTTGTAACCAGATCAAGACGGTGTGAGATGCATCGCATGTTGAGGACGGAATCGAGATGAAATCACCTGTGAGACGCGTTTCCGGCGGTGTGCTTGGCATCGTGTGTGCCTTTGGTCTTGCCCTTGCCGCGCCCGCGCGCGCCGACACGTTGGCGGATGCGCTGGCGGGTGCTTACACCCATTCCGGGCTGTTGGAACAGAACCGCGCGCTGCTGCGGGCGGCTGATGAAGATGTGGCGTCTGCACAGGCGTTGCTGCGGCCGATTGTGAACTGGTCTGCCAGCATCGACCACACCTTTGGCACGTCGGGTTCGTCCAACACCAATATCTTCGGCATCACATCGTTCAACCGCGTATCGCTGCAAGGCACCTCGACGACCATGGGGATCGTGGCGCAGATGCTGGTCTATGATTTCGGCGCGTCGGCATCGCGCATTGAAGCCGCGAAAGAGGTTGTTCTGGCGACACGCTCTTCACTGTTGTCGATCGAACAACAGGTGCTTTTGCGGGCCGTTTCGGCCTATATGACCGTGCGGCAGTCTTACGAATTCGTGGCGTTGCGGGAAAACAACCAGCGTCTGCTGACGCAGGAATTGCGCGCGGCCAAGGACCGGTTCGAGGTGGGCGAAGTCACCCGCACCGATGTGTCCCTGGCCGAGGCGCAACTGGCCGCAGCCCGCAGCGGTGTTGCCGCCGCCAAACGCGATCTGGCACAAGCCATTGAATTTTATCGCAACGTCGTCGGCCGCGCGCCGGGGCAGCTTGCGCCTCCGCCCAGC
This sequence comes from uncultured Pseudosulfitobacter sp., assembly GCF_963976325.1. NCBI lineage: Bacteria > Pseudomonadati > Pseudomonadota > Alphaproteobacteria > Rhodobacterales > Roseobacteraceae > Pseudosulfitobacter > uncultured Pseudosulfitobacter sp. The sequence goes on along the minus strand of NZ_CAXBJW010000001.1, from coordinate 1,410,451 downwards.
CTGCCACGCACCGAAAGCAATGTGGACAAGGCCAAGGCGCTTGCCATGCGCCGTCACCCCGACCTGCAAGCCGCGCAGCATCAGGTGTCTGCGAACGATCTTCTGGTGATTGCCACCGACCGTGACATGTCTCCGACTGTCACTTTGAACGGCAGCCTTTCCGTGACCGAAAACTTTGGCAACGACAACTACCGTCGCAATGGTTCGGTGGGTATCGGAGTTGGCGGACCGATCTATCAGGGCGGACGTTTGTCTTCGGCCAATCGGGCCGCGATGGCCCGCCGTGATGCAGCACGGGGCAACCTGCATGTGGTTCAGAAAAACATTGCCGAAGGGGTGGGCAATGCGATTGCCGATCTTCAGGCACTGATGGCACAATCGCAAGCCAGCGAACAGCAGGTGCGTGCCGCCAGCGTTGCTTTCAAGGGCGTACGCGAAGAGGCGACCTTGGGCGCGCGGACCACGCTGGACGTTCTGGATGCCGAGCAGACCTTGCTGGATTCGCAGGCTTTGCGCATTCAGGCACAGGCGCAGGTCTATGTTGCCGCTTATGCGGTTCTGGCCTCGATGGGTCTGCTGACGGCGCAACAGTTGGGTCTGAATGTCCAGATCTACGACCCCGAAGCCTATTACAATCTGGTCAAGACCGGCCCCGCCAAGGCGACCAAACAGGGCAAGCAGTTGGACCGCGTCCTGAAGGCGCTGGGCAAAGAGTGACGGAAAAAGACTGACAATTTTTCACGCCTGTTGTGAGAATCTTTGGTTCGCGGTACACTTCGGTCCGAGGTGAGAGTGGAAAAACAATATGCCTGATGCAGTGACCAACGCCGAGGTCGAGGACGTTCTGTCGTCTATTCGCCGTTTGGTGTCCGAAGACAGACGTACCCCCGCCGAAGACAAGCCCAAGGCCAGCACCGACCGCCTGGTGTTGACGCCCGCCTTGCGTGTCGCCGAAGCGCCCCGTCGCGAGAGCATCGACACCGACAAGGTCGTGGCAGACCACAGCTATGGCGAAGATCAGCACGCGGACGATACAGCATCCGATGCCGATGCGGTGATCGGTGCGTTGATGGCCGAAACGCATGATGAAGAAGATCACGCAGACGATTCCGACACGCCCGCCGACGCGGCCGTTCATGAGGATGGCGACGACTGGGATGAGGCTGCGCCCGGCCCGGACGCCAGTGACGAAGACGATCACGCAGGTCCGGATGACACCGATGAAGACGGTGCAGCATCTGTTCAGGATGCTGACCTGACCGATGGCCGCTCGCTGGACGAAGTGTTCCGCGCCGTTGACGCGCAAGAGGCCGAGGCATCGGTGCTGCGCGATGTGCCTGAATACCGCGGCCCCGAAGCTTCACGCTCGGCTCAAAGCCTGAGCGCGAAGATCGCCGTTCTGGAAGAAGTGATCGCACGTACCGACGACCAATGGGAACCCGATGGCGCAGGGCGTGACGATTACGCGGGCACCGAACATCCCGCAATGGCGTGGGAAGATGCGACCGATGACGCCGACCCCGAAGATGCAGCCGATGCCGCGCCCGAGGCCACGCTGTTCGGCGGGCAAACCCCGCGTGCTGACACATCGGCGGATATGCTGAATTCGGACGAGGATGTTCTGGACGAGGACGCCCTGCGTGATCTGGTGTCAGACATCGTGCGTCAGGAATTGCAGGGCGCATTGGGTGAACGGATCACCCGCAACGTGCGCAAACTGGTTCGCCGCGAGATCCACCGCGCTTTGGCGGCGCAGGAACTGGAATAAGGCGCAGAGGTTCTAGACCTCTGCCGCCAACCTTAACAGCAGATCTATATCCATGTGTGTTTCAAGATGCTGCGCCAGCGCATCCAATGTGTCGTCGACCATCTTGTCATAGGACAGATCGCTGGGCTGGCCAAGTTGCGCCAGAAAGGCCGCGCGATAGGCATCAGACCCGAAAATACCATGCAGATAGCAGCCCTTGACCCGGCCATTGGCCGATGCGGCCCCTGCGGGGCTGCCATCGACCTGCAACCATGCGCGGGCGGTGTCGGCCCCTGTGGTTTCGCCCATGTGGATTTCATAGCCGGTCAACGCGGTGCCGCTGGCGGTGTCAGTGCCATGACGCAAGGCCAGCGTTTTCAGCGGGGCCAGCGTGGTGTGCACATCCAACAGCCCCAAGCCCGCGACCGTTGCGGACGGCCCTTCGACGCCCGCCGGATCGGCGATGGTCTGCCCCAGCATTTGATAACCGCCGCACAGCCCCATCACATGCCCGCCCCGCCGGACGTGGGCGGCAATGTCGATTTCCCAGCCTTCGGCGCGCAGACAGGCCAAATCGGCGATGGTCGATTTGCTGCCGGGCAACAGAATCACATCGGCGTCAGCGGGCAGGGGTGTACCGCGCTGGATCAGGCGCAGGTCCACGTGCGGCTCGGCGGCCAACGGGTCCAGATCGTCAAAGTTCGAGATACGCGGCAACACCGGCACCGCGACCACCAGCCCCGCGCCGCTGCCTGCGCGGGCGGGCAGGTCCAGAACATCCTCGGCGGGCAGGCGATGGGCGGCGTCGAACCATGGCAAAACACCCAGAGAGGGCCAGCCGGTGCGCGTGGCGATGTCGGTCAGCCCGTCGTCGAACAGGCTGGTGTCGCCACGGAATTTATTGATGGCAAAGCCGCGGATCAGCGCGCGGTCGGTGTCGTCCAGAACCGAATGGCTGCCGACCAGTTGGGCAATCACGCCGCCCCGGTCGATGTCGCCCATCAGGATGACCGGCACGCCTGCGGCCACGGCAAAGCCCATGTTGGCGATGTCGCCTTTGCGCAGGTTCGTCTCGGCGGGGCTGCCTGCGCCCTCGACCACAACCAGATCGGCCTGTGCCGCCAGTCGGCGGAAGCTGTCCAGTACGGGGGCCATCAAGGCGCCACGTTCGCGGCCAAAGGCGCGGGCCTCTTGCGTGCCGATGACTTTGCCCTGCACGATCAGTTGCGCGCCGGTCTCGCTTTGCGGTTTCAACAGGACCGGGTTCATGTCCACATGCGGCGCCACGCCCGCCGCGCGGGCCTGAAGCGCCTGGGCGCGGCCAATCTCGCCGCCTTCGGGGGTGACGGCGGCGTTGTTCGACATGTTCTGTGGTTTGAACGGGCGCACCACCATGCCGCGCCGCACGCAGGCCCGCACAAGGCCCGCGACGACCATCGACTTGCCGACGTTGCTGCCGGTGCCTTGTATCATGATTGCACGTGTCATGGCGCACTGCGTCGCATTCGCACACGCCCAAGGCAAGAGGGCGCGTGATCTTCAACCGGCAAATCTGCTATCGCGGAGGGTGTGGCACGCAGACAACAAAAAACGCGCCCGGCAGAGGGCGCGTTTTTGTCAAATTCAGCAGCAGTTGGTCGGTATGGATCAGGCGGCTTCGGCCTGTTGTGCGGCATTGCGACGTTCGCTTTCTTCGCGCGACAGCGCAACCGAGGTGCGAACACCCTTGCCGACAAATTCCATCAGGCCCGACACCACACGTTCGTTGGGGTCGATCCCTGCACAGCTCAACACTTCGCGCCCGTCGCGCGAACGTGCCCAGCGGGCGATCTGTTCCGGGCCGTTGCCATACTTTTTGTCGTCGGCAATGGCGTCGTCCAGAGCAGCCAACACAACGGCTGCAAAGAGTTTACGTGCACGGTTGCCTTGCTCGTTATTGAAGGCCGTGCCGTCAACGAAGTCTTTCATTCTTCGTCCTTCCTTTATTCTTGCTCTTGTCTTTTCGGCGTGAAGCTTCTTATGGCCTATTCACGTCGATTCGGATACCCCGATATTGCATAGCGTCCATGCGCTAGGCGCATATCTGCCGCAGTGCAGCGCAGTAGATAGCCGTGTTGCGCGGCGCGACACATCAAGATATAGGGTGCTTCACTTCTTCATCAACCTTTTGCCGTGGTTTACCCTCATGCCTAAAATTAACGGAAACGAAATCCGCCCCGGAAACGTGCTTGAACATAACGGCGGCCTGTGGGCGGCTGTGAAGGTCGACCACGTAAAGCCCGGAAAGGGCGGCGCTTTTGCACAAGTCGAAATGCGCAACCTGCGCAACGGCACCAAGCTGAACGAACGCTTCCGGTCTGCGGACAAGGTCGAGCGCGTGCGGCTTGAACAGAAAGATCAGCAGTTTCTTTACGAAGAAAACGGAATGCTGGTCGTGATGGACATCGAAACATACGAGCAGGTCCAGTTGCCCGCCGAACTGCTGGGCGAGCGTCGCCCGTTTCTGCAAGACGGCATGACCATTGTCGTGGAATTCCACGAGGAAGAAGCGTTGAACGCCACGCTGCCGCAGAAAGTCACCTGCAAGATCGTCGACACCGAGCCGGTGGTCAAAGGTCAGACGGCCGCCAACAGCTTCAAGCCGGCCATTCTGGACAACGGCGTCAAGGTCATGGTGCCGCCGTTTGTGGGCAACGACGAAGACATCATCGTGAACACCGAAACCATGGAATACGCCGAGCGCGCGTGATGCTTCGGGTTTCAGGTTTGTTTTGAAACACCCGCCCATTGTGGCGGGTGTTTTCTATTTTGGGGCTCTGCCCCAAACCCCGGGATATTTCAGGCCAAAAGAAGCAGGGTCAGTCCAACCTGCGGACGGTGGCGTCGCCTGCTTGCATATCACCGCCTGCGCGGTCAAAGCGCAGATAGGCCAGCGCGCGGTCGCCTGCGCGGCTGTGCAGGGTGCCTGCGGGTTTGCCGTTGGCGGTGATCTCGGCGCCCGGCGTGGCGGGGCCGTCCACGTGGACCTGTGCCAGCCCTTTGCGCAGTTCGGTTTTGTGTTTCATCCGCGCGGTGACTTCCTGGCCGACATAGCAGCCCTTGCGGAAGTCGACGCCGTTCAGACGCTCGAACCCGACTTCGAGGATGAACGTGTCGGGGTGCAACTCGCGGCCCGCGTTGGGGACAAGGTTTTCGACGTGCAGGGCGGTCCAGTCGATGCTGTCGTCTTCCTGCGGGGTGTCGCGGTAGGCGCGCCAGCCAAGCGCCGCGTGGCGCGGGTCGGGCAGGGCGTCATCGGGGGCGGCACCCACGCCACGGTGCAGGTGCAGACCGGTTTCCGCAATCGCCACATCCGCGCGCAGTTTGTACATCGACAGGCGCTGCATCAGGGCGGGGCCTTGCGTGGAGTCGGCGTCCAGCAGCACATCATCGCCGCAGGCCTTCAGAAAGAAATCAGCGATATATTTGCCTTGGGGGGTCAGCAGGGCGGCATAGACCAGGCCCTGATCCAGTTTGCGGATGTCATTGGTCACCAGGCCCTGCAAGAATTCGCGGGTGTCGGCGCCGCTTAGGCGCAGGATTGTGCGGTCGGTCATGGGTGGCTCCCTTTGGGTGTCTTGTGACATATAACAGTCGCAACCGCAGGAAAAAGGGGGCAGGCCCATGCGCGCACCGATATCTGTCGTGATCCCGACGCTGAACGCAGCGCCGCAACTGGCGGCTTGCCTTGCGGCGTTGGTCGAAGGGTTGGAGGCCGGGCTGATCCGCGAGCTGATCGTGTCGGATGGCGGATCATCCGACGACACCACGACGTTGGCCGATGCATGGGGGGCGCAGGTGGTTGTTGGCCCTGCATCGCGCGGCGGGCAGTTGCAGCGCGGGGTGGCCGCGGCGCAGGGGCGGTGGTTGCTGGTGTTGCACGCGGACACGGTGTTGCGAGAGGGCTGGAGTGCCGTAGCGAGCGAACATCTGCAAAGCAGTGACAAGGCGGGGTGGTTTCGCCTGCGTTTTGACCGGGGCGGGCGGTTGGTGGCGGGCTGGGCCAATCTGCGCAGCCGCCTGGGGCTGCCTTATGGCGATCAGGGGCTGTTGCTGCCACGCGACCTGTATGATGCCGTTGGTGGTTACGCCGATCAGCCGCTGATGGAGGACGTGGCGATGGCGCGCAGCCTGCGGGGCAGGTTGGTGCGACTGGATGCGGTGGCCGTCACCAGTGCCGCGAAATATCGCCAGCAGGGGTGGATACGGCGCGGGGCGCGCAATCTGTGGACGCTTGTGCGCTATGGCTGCGGTGTGTCTCCTGCGCGGCTGGCGCAGGAGTATCGTCGTTAGCCGAACAGACGTTCGCGCATCCGTGCCAGCAGGCCGGGGCGCGGGTCCGCAGGGCCGTCAAACCGGGGCGCGGGGCGGCGTGCGCCTGCGACGTCGACCACGGATTTCCCATCCTGGAATTGCAACCGGTACAGATCGGCATAGATGCCACCGCGCCCCAGCAATTCGTCATGGGTGCCCTGGTCGATGACCTTGCCACGGTCCATCACCACGATCTTGTCCGCCCCGCGAATGGTGGACAGACGGTGCGCGATCACGATGGTGGTGCGGCCTGCGGCCAGACGGTCCAGAGCTTCCTGCACCACATGTTCGGACTGTGCATCCAGGGCCGATGTCGCTTCGTCCAGCAGCAGGATCGGTGTGTCACGCAGCAGGGCGCGGGCGATCACGACGCGCTGGCGCTGGCCGCCTGACAGGGCCGATCCGCGCGGGCCGACATGGGTGTCCAGACCCTTGGGCAGTTTGGTCAGGAAATCCGACACATGGGCCGCGTCCAGCACTTCCTTGAGCCGCGCGTCCGTCACGTCGGTACGCCCCAGCAGGATATTTTCGCGCAGGGTTTCGTCGAACAGCAGCGCCTCTTGCGTCACGACCGAAAACAGGCTGCGCAGCTCGTGCAGCTTCATCTCGGCGGCCGGGACGCCGCCGATTTTCACCACGCCTTTTTGCGGATCAACCAGGCGGGTCAGCAGATTGAAAATGGTGGATTTGCCAGCACCCGAGGCCCCGACCAGCGCCGTCGTCTTACCCGGTGCAGCCAGCAGGCTAAGGTCATGCAGAACGGTGGTGTCGCCGTAGGCCAGCGTGACGTTTTCCAGCGCGATCTCGGGCGTGCCGGTGGGCACGGGTTTGGGCGCTTTGGCCGATTTCAGGTTCACCGGAGCGTCCAGCAGTTCCTTGATCCGCTCAATCGCGGCGGCGGCGACCTGCCACAGACCGCTCATCGCGCCCAGGCGGCGCAGCGGGTCAAAGGCAAAGCCCATGGCGGTGAAAAAGGTCATGAACTGGCCGATGGTCTTGTCACCGGCGATGATTTCGGCGCCGCCATACAGGATAACGGCCATGAAACCCGCGCCCGACATGATGTCGATCATCGCAGGGATCGCAGCCCCGCCAAAGGCGGTGCGCACTTCGGTGCGCACGAAACGGTCGGTCAGGCCACGGTACTGGGTCGATTGGTAATCCTCGAGCGCGTTCAGCTTGATCTGAACGATACCGTGAAACACCTCGTCCAGGCGGGTGGACAGGTTCGCGCCCAGATCACGCGCGTTGCGGGCGTGGCGGCGGACATAGCGTTGCGCCATCGCGGCAGGCAGCACCAGCAGGGGCGTGCCCACGCAGGCCAGCAGGGCCCAGATGGGATCGACGCTGATGGCCACACCGATCAGCACGATCAACCCGATAAAATCGCGTCCCGCGCCGGTGACAATCGCCCGCCAGACATCGCCCACGGCGTTCACGTCCTGTTGCACCCGCTGGATCAGAAAGCCGGGCGGGTGGGATTGGTGGAAAGCCCCGTCCAGCTTCATCATGTGGTCCAGCAGGTCGATCCGCAGGGCGGCGGCGGTTTTCTGGGCGATCCGCGTCAGCAGCACCTTTTGCACCACTGACGACACGGCGCGCACCACAAAGATGCCCACCAGCAGCACGCCGACCCAGATCAGCATGTCGCCGTTGCCTTGGACGAACACAGTGTCGAACATCGGCTGCATCATCCACGACAGCGCGCCCAGCATCGACCCTTCGAGGATCATGAACAGCACGGCCACAGCCAGCGTCGGTATGTGTTTCTTCAGATAGGTCCGCCACAGCCAGGCCATCAGGTGGCCCGAGGCATAGTTGACGGGGGCTGTCGCGGGCGCAGCAAGCGGAATTGCCGGGGCCGGGGTTTTTTCGGGGGGTGTTGTCACGATGTTTGTATCACACGCGGCACTGGGCTGCGGTCCTCGTGGTTTTAATTGACCTTTGGTGTACTTGTCGATCAAGCCCCGTGCAAGCATCCAAGCGGACCAAGGGCAATTGACGCCGCGCCGTGCTGGCGTAGTGTGCCCGCGAACAATCCTCAGGAGCCACTCATGCCTCAGCACCCGCTTGCCGCCTTTGGCCGCGATTACCTTGCCATTCCTGGCCCGTCCGTGATGCCCGACAGGGTGCTGCGGGCCATGCACCGTTCGGCGCCGAATATCTATCACGGCGCGCTGATCGAGATGGTCGAGGGGATCGTGCCGGATCTCAAGCGGGTGGCGCGGACCAAGCAGCATGTGGCGATGTATATCGGCAACGGCCATGCCACGTGGGAGGCTTGTCTGAGCAACACCGTCATGGCTGGCGAAAAGGTTCTGGTGCCGGCAACCGGCCGCTTTGGTCTGGGCTGGGCGGATGTGGCCGTGGGGTTGGGCATCGACGCGGAAGTGATGGACTTCGGCAAGTCATCGGCGATTGATCCGGTGCGCGTGGCCGAACGTCTGGCGGCGGACAAGGCGCACCAGATCAAGGCCGTGCTGGCGGTGCATGTGGACACTTCGACCTCGTTCAAGAACGACATTGCCGCCTTGCGTGCAGTGCTGGACGATCTGGATCATCCCGCCTTGCTGATGGCGGATTGCATGGCCTCGCTGGGCTGTGACCCATTCGAGATGGACGAATGGGGCGTCGATGTGGTGATTGCCGGATCGCAAAAGGGGATGATGGTGCCGCCGGGCATGTGTTTCGTGTTCTTCAGCGACAAGGCCGCCGAAGCGCGGGCGCGGATGGACCGTGTCAGCCGCTATTGGGACTGGACGCCACGCGCACATCCGACGGCGTTTTTTGAATATTGGAACGGCACGGCCCCCACGCACCACCTGTACGGGTTGCGGGCCGCGCTGGACATGATCCACGACGAAGGCATCGAGAACGTCTGGCGACGCCATCACCTGCTGGCCCGCGCCGTCTGGGCTGCGGTCGAGGCGTGGGGGGCGGATGGCCCGATGAAAATGAACGTCCCCGATCCGGCGCAGCGCGGCCATTCGGTCACCGCCATTGGCCTTGGTGCGCCCAATGCCACCAAGCTGCGCAACTGGACCGAGGAAAATCTGGGTCTGACGCTGGGCATTGGCCTGGGGATGGCTGAAACCAGCGATCCGGCTTGGCATGGCTATTTCCGGCTTGGGCACATGGGGCACGTCAGCGGGCATATGGTTATGGGGATGCTGGGCGGTATCGATTCAGGGCTGAAGGCGCTGGATCTGCCCCATGGCAATGGCGCGCTTGAAGCCGCGTCTAAGGTGATCGCGGCGGGGTGATCGGCTGGCGGGCCCGCGTTTTGCGGGCCTCGAGCCATGTCATCCAGCGGTTCAGGGACCAGCCCAGAGCCGCGACCGCCAGCAGGCCCCACAACGCCCACAGCAGCAGAAACACCCAAGACAGATTGACGCCGAACATCACGATGCAGGCGTTGGTAAAGTTAGGTGCGGACTGCGTCGGGTGGTTGTTCATGGCAGGCATATCCGGTGGGTATGCCTGTTATCATAGTGCAGAAACGAGCGGCGCGTAGCTTTTTCCGTTAGCCGACGTCAGCCCTGTGTTGCAGCGTCCGCCAGCGCGTCGGGCAATGCCGCCGCAAAGGCATCCAGGTTTTCCGGTGTCCCGCAGCTTACCCGAATGCACCGGTTTTGCGGTGCCGCAAATGGCATCCGCACGAAAATGCCCCGCGCGATCAGCCCGTCCAGCACCGCCTTGGCAAAGGCACCGTCGCGCCCGCAATCAATCGCCACGAAATTCGCAGCCGACGGCAGCGGGGCCAGCCCGTTGTCGATGGCAATCTGGGCGATCCGGCGGCGCGCGCCGTCGATCTGGTCCAGCACATGCGCCAGATGCGCGTCGTCCTCTAACGCGGCCAGCGCACCCGCTTGTGCCGCGCGGTTCATGCCAAAGTGGTTGCGCACCTTGTTGAACGCGGTGATCAGGTCAGGATGCCCCAGCGCATAGCCCACACGCGCACCCGCCAGCCCGTAAGCCTTTGAAAACGTGCGCATCCGCACCAGCCGCGGATCGTCAAGGGGCAGATCGGGCGCGGTGCCCGGCGGGGCGCAATCGATATACGCCTCGTCCAGCACCAGCAGGCAGCCCTTGGGCAGCGCATCCAGAGCGCGCACAATCGTGTCGCCCTCGTGCCAGGTGCCCATCGGATTGTCGGGGTTGGCCAGATAGACCAGCTTGGCGTCCACTTCGGCGGCCTTGGCGAACAGGGCCATCGGGTCTTCGTGATCGCCAGTATAGGGCACCTTGTGTAGAACGCCGCCGAAGCCTGCGACGTGGTAATTGAATGTCGGATAGGCCCCGTCCGAGGTGACCACCGCGTCGCCTTCACCAACGCAAAGGCGCACCAGATAGCCCAGCAGCCCGTCGATGCCTTCGCCCACCATGATGTGCGCGGGATCGGTGCGCAGATGGGCGGCCAGCGCCGCAATCAGGTCGTGCGATTCGGGGTCGCCGTACATCCACGCATCGACCTCGGCCATGGCGGCGCGGGCGTTGGGGGACGCGCCAAACACGTTTTCATTGGCCCCCAGCCGCGCGTCAAAGGCGGCGCCACGGGCGCGCTCTTGGGTTTCGGGGCCGACAAAGGGGACCGAAGCGGGCAGGGATTGGGCGAGCGGGGTCAGGCGTGCATGTGTCATGGGCGCAGGAATACTGTGGGACTGCGACCTTGGAAAGAGGGCATGGCGCGCAAGCGTGCCCTGACGTCGGACTGGAAATCGTGGCAACTTTGCGCTGAGGTGCGGTGAAAGAGGAGTTTTGCCCATGTCCCGCGTGTCCGTCACCTATGAAAACCATATCGCCCATGTGCGCCTGACCCGCGCCGACAAGATGAATGCAGTGGATCAGGATATGATCGACGGGATCATCGCCGCAGGGCAAGAGGTTGCGGCCTCGGAGGCCCGCGCGGTGGTGCTGTCGGGCGAGGGACGGGCCTTTTGTGCGGGCATCGACATCGGCGGGTTGGGCAAGTCGATGGGCGATGATCCCGCCGCGGCCCTGGTGCCGCGCAGCCACGGGGACGGCACCACGAACCAATGGCAAGAGGTTGCGATGATCTGGACCCGCGTGCCGGTGCCGGTGATCGCGGCGCTGCACGGTCCGGTCTTTGGCGCGGGCTGCCAGCTGGCGTTGGGCGCGGACATCCGCATTGCGGGGCCGGATGTGCAAATGGCGGTGATGGAGATGAAATGGGGCATCGTGCCGGACATGGGGGGCATGGTGCTGCTGCCCCGTCTGGTGCGCGAGGATGTGGCGCGGCGGCTGACTTATTCCGCGACGCCGGTGGGCGCGCAGCAGGCGCTGGACTGGGGGCTGGTCACCGAACTGGCCGACGATCCGTTGGCGGCGGCGCTGTCACTGGCAGGCGAGATTGCGGGCAAGAGCCCGTCGGCCATCCGCGCGGCCAAGGCGTTGATCACGCAGAGTTATGGTGGTTATTCTGATGCGATCCTGATGGCAGAAAGCGTCGAGCAGGCCAAGCTGATCGGCCAGCCTGACCAGTTGGAAGTGGTCGCAGCCGCCATGCAAAAGCGCGCGGCTGTGTTCAAGTAGGGCTAATACAGGCTGCCGGATCGGGGGCGCTGCCCCCGGCGCTGCGCGCCTCCCCCGGGATTTATTGAACCAGAGAAGGGGCAGGCCGGGGGGGCAGATCAGTCCAGTTCGGCCAGACGCGCCAGCGCGTCTTTCAGCTTCGCCTCTTCGGCCTCGCGCAGAGCAAGGTTGGCGCGGGTTTCGGTGATGACCTCTTCGGGGGCGCTGTCGGCGAATTTGGGGTTGTTCAGACGGCCACGCAGGCCCCCCAATTCTTTCGCCAGCTTGCCTAGCGTTTTGTCCAGACGCGCCTTTTCTGCGGCCACATCAATGACATCGGCCAGCGGCAAGCCAAAGCTGCCGCCCGAGACCGCCAGCGCCACCGTGCCTTTGGGCATATCGGCCACTTCGCTCAGCGCCTCGACGCGGGCAAAGCGGGTGATCAGCGCCTCGTTCTCGGTCCAGACACGGCGAGTGGTGTCATCCATGTCCTTGACCACCAGCGGCACAAAGGCCCCGGCAGGCACGTTCATCTGCGCGCGGGCCGAGCGGATCGCCTCGATGATGGCCACGGTCCATGTCAGGTCGGCGTCGGCCTTGGCATCGACCAGATCGGCGGCGGTGTAGGTCGGCCAGTCGGTGTGTACCAGCATCTTGGGGCGTTCCTTGGCGCGCCACAGCTCTTCGGTGACGAAGGGCATGATCGGGTGCAGCAGGATCAGGATCTGGTCCAGCGCCCAGGCATAAGTCGCCTTGGTTTCAGCGGCGGCGGCCGCGTCTTCGCCGTCCAGCACGGGTTTGGTGAACTCCAGATACTGCGAGCAGAACGTGCCCCAGACAAAGCTGTACAGCGTGTTGGCCGCGTCATTGAACCGGTAGGTGTCCAATGCGGCGTTCACGGTTTCCAGCGTTTTGGCAATCTCGCCCTTGATCCATGTGTTCAGGGGCAGGGTGGTTTGCGGCACTTCGTCAGAGTGGGGCAGATCGAAGGTGCCCTTGAATTCGCCATAGGTGGCGGCATTCCACAGCTTGGTGACAAAGTTGCGATAGCCTTCGATCCGCTTGGTATCGAGCTTGAGCGCGCCGCCCAGGCTGGCCATGGACGCATTGGTAAAGCGCAGGGCGTCGGCACCGAATTCGTCGATCAGGTCCAGCGGGTCGATCACGTTGCCGGTGGATTTCGACATTTTCTTGCCCTTGGCGTCGCGCACAAGGCCATGCAGGTAGACGGTCGAGAAGGGTTTTTCGCCCACGACCGCAAGCTGCATCATCATCATGCGCGCCACCCAGAAGAACAGGATGTCCTGACCGGTGATCAGGTCCGATGTGGGGAAATAGCGTTGCAGTTCAGGGGTTTGTTCCGGCCAGCCCAGCGTGCCGATGGGCCACAGGCCGGACGAAAACCACGTGTCCAGCACGTCGGGGTCACGCCAGACCGGGTAGATCAGCGTGGTGGGGTCCTGTGTTGTCGCATATTCGGCCAGTGCTGCGGTGAACTGGTGCAGGGCGGTGTCGCGGTCGGCCACTTCGACGATGCGGGCATGGCCCAGCGGCGTCGGCAGTTCGGCCAGCGTGGCGGTGAAATCCGCATGAACCGCGTCGAAATCCGCACCGCACATATGCCGGTCGGCCCGGTCGCGGAGCGATTGCGCAGACAGCAAGCGGCCCACTTCGACCATGTCCAGCGCGCCGTCGCCTTCGTCGTCCGAGAAGCCAAAGGCGTGCAGGTCAAAGCCGTACCAGACCGGGATCTGATGCCCCCACCAAAGCTGGCGCGAGATGCACCAGGGTTCGATGTTTTCCAACCAGTTGTAATAAACCTTCTCGCCGCTCTCGGGGATGATTTTCACATCGCCATTGCGCACCGCATCCAGCGCGGGGCCGACGATCTTGTCGGTGTCCACGAACCACTGATCGGTCAGCAGCGGCTCGATCACCACTTTGGACCGGTCGCCATAGGGCTGCATGATCGGCTTTTGCTCGACATACGGCACCGCCTCGACGCTTTCGTTGCCTTCGGCGTCGGTCACGGGAACCATATGCATCACGGCCAGCCCCTCGCGGGTGATGTCGTCGACGACCCGGGCGCGGGCGTCGAACCGGTCCAGACCGCGGTAGTCGTCCGGCACCAGGTTCATCGCGGCGATCATCACCTCGTCGAAGTCCTGTTCGCCATTGGCGATCGCCTGCGCAATCGCGGCCTCTTCGGCGTAGGGGCGGCCATCGGCGCGCATGGCGCCACGCGGGTCCATCAGGTTGTACATCGGGATGCCGCCCCGTTTGGCGACCTGATAGTCGTTAAAGTCGTGCGCGCCGGTGATCTTGACCGCACCCGAGCCGAAATCCTTGTCGGGGTATTCGTCGGTGATGATCGGGATCAGGCGGCGATGCTCTTTCGGTCCCACCGGAATTTCGCAAAGCTGCCCGACGATTGGCGCGTAACGTTCATCTGACGGGTGAACCGCAACGGCACCATCGCCCAGCATGGTTTCGGGGCGCGTGGTGGCGATCGAGATGTAATCGCGCTCTTCCTCCAGCGTGACGTTCCCGTCTTCGTCTTTTTCGATGTAGGTATAGGTGGCCCCACCCGCCAGCGGATATTTGAAATGCCACATCTGGCCGGGCGTTTCGATGTTCTCGACCTCAAGGTCGGAAATCGCGGTTTCAAAATGCGGGTCCCAGTTGACCAGACGTTTGCCGCGATAGATCAGACCCTTGTTGAACATATCAACAAACACCTTGATCACCGCATCGTGGAAATTGCCCTCCTGACCCTCGGGCGCGCCGGGGGCACCGGACATGGTGAACGCCTCGCGCGACCAGTCGCAGGAGGCGCCCAGACGGCGCAACTGGCCCGCGATGGTGTTGCCGGATTCAGATTTCCATTCCCAGACCTTCTCCAGAAACGCCTCGCGGCCCATTTCGACGCGGCTGGGCTGTTGCGCTTCGGCCAGGCGGCGTTCCACCACCATCTGCGTGGCAATGCCCGCGTGGTCGGTGCCGGGCTGCCAAAGCGTGTCGAACCCGCGCATCCGGTGCCAGCGCACCAGAATATCCTGAAGCGTGTTGTTAAAGGCATGTCCCATGTGCAGCACGCCGGTGACGTTGGGCGGCGGGATCATGATGGAATAGGACGAGGCGCCCGGCTTGGCGTTGGCACCTGCCACGAAACATCCGGCCTTTTCCCAAGCGGAATACAGCCGTGCTTCGGCCTCGGCGGCGTTAAATGATTTTTCCAAGGGCATGAGCTGTCTCCGGCAGGGAATGAATGACCTGTCGGGCTTAGCAAAGCCGCAAACAAAGGAAAAGCACTCATAGCCGCGCGCGCCGCCTGAGCCTCTTCTCCGGTTCGGAATATCCCGGGGGAGGCGCGCCCGCGCCGGGGGCAGCGCCCCCACATCGCGCATCCCCCCAACCCCGACGCGGCGTTTGGGTCCGCCGTCTCTGGACAATGTGGGCTGCGCGGCTAATCTCCGCAGCAACGCAAGTCATGCGAACAGGGGATACTCATGGACAAATTCGGGAAAAGTCAGTCGACGGTACGGGTCGAGGATGTGCGCTTTCTCACCGGGGCGGGCCGCTACGTGGACGACATCATACCGGATGGCGCTTTGCACGCCTATGTGCTGCGGTCGCCCATCGCGCACGGCACCATCACCGAATTGGACGTGTCCGAGGCCAAAGACGCCCCCGGCGTGCAACTGGTGCTGACCTATGACGATCTGGAAGCGGCGGGCATGAACACCGGAATGCAGGGCGCGACGGTTGAAAACCGCGACAAAACCAAGGGCGCGGCGCCCAAGCGGCCCATCCTTGCCACAGGCAAGCTGCGCTATGTGGGCGAGCCGGTGGCGGTGATCTTTGCCGACAAATACGAACAGGCCCGCGATGCCGCCGAGCTGATCGTGCTGGATTACGACGATCTGCCTGCCAAGATGGACCTGACACCGGGCGGCGAGACTCTGCACGCCGAGGCCCCAGACAACCGTGCGTTTGATTGGGGCATGGGCGACGAGGCCGCGACGCAGGCGGCATTTGATGCGGCGGCCAACACCGTCAGCCTTGAGATTGGCGACAACCGGATCATCGTCAACTCGATGGAGCCGCGCGGCTGTTACGCCGAGATGGAGGGCGACCGCATTCACGTGGCCATCAACGCCCAAGGGGTCTGGGCCCACAAGGACCAACTGGCCGAGGCGCTACAGGTCGACAAGGAACAAATTCGCGTGACCAACCCCGACGTGGGCGGCGGTTTCGGCATGAAGGCGATGGGCTATCCCGAGCCGTTCGTTCTGGCCCATGCCGCCCGCACGTTGAACCGTCCGGTGCGCTGGATGTCCGAACGCGGCGAGGCGATGCTAAGCGACAATGGCGGCCGTGATCTGGTGTCGGTGGCTGAACTGGCCTTTGACGCCGATCACAAGATCACCGCTTACCGCGTGCGCACCCGCTGCAACCTTGGGGCCTATAACAGCCAGTTCGGGCAACCCATCCAGACGCAATTGTTCTCGCGGGTTCTGATGGGCGTCTATGACGTGCAGACCACATGGTTGCAGGTCGAAGGCTATTACACCAACACCACGCAGGTGGACGCCTATCGCGGTGCCGGCCGCCCCGAGGCGATCTATGTGCTGGAACGTGTCATGGACCGCGCCGCGCGCGAGCTGGGTGTTGATCCGTGGGAACTGCGTCGGCGGAACTTTATCAAGCCCAACCAGTTTCCTTACAAGACCGCCACGGGAGAAACCTACGACGTGGGTGATTTCAACAAAATACTGGACCGCGCAGTGATCGAAGCCGACGACGACGGCTTTGGCGCGCGCAAGGCTGCGGACGCCGAACGTGGTCTGATGCGGGGGCGTGGCACCTGTTACTATATCGAAAGTATTTTGGGCGATCCTGCGGAAGGGGCCAAGGTCACTTTTAACGAGGATGGCACAGTGTCGATCTATGTCGGAACGCAAAGCAACGGGCAGGGGCATGAAACCGTCTATGCCAAGTTTCTCAGCGACCAGACAGGAATACCTCATGATCTGATCACCGTCATTCAAGGTGACAGCGATCTGATCAAACAGGGCGGCGGCACCGGCGGGTCGCGATCGGTCACCACGCAGAACAACGCGACGCTGGCCACGGTCGATGTGATCATGACCAGCTTCAAGGAATTCCTTGCAGGTGAAATGGGGGTGGAGCCGTCGGAGATCAAATTCGACGACGAACGCTTCCGTGCCGAGGGCAGCAACCTGACGCCCACCATGCTTGAGGTCGCGGCTCTGGCCCGCGAGGTCGAGCGGGACGATCTGCTGAAACACGAAGCCCGCGCCAGCCTGCCGGCCCGCAGTTTCCCCAACGGCGCCCATGTGGCCGAGGTGGTGATCGACCCCGACACCGGTGTGACCAGCGTGGACCGCTATACGGTGGTCGACGATTTTGGCAACCTGATCAACCCGATGCTGGCCGAGGGGCAGGTGCACGGCGGGGTGGCGCAGGGCATCGGTCAGGCCATCACCGAACATGTTGTGTACGACGAGGACGGCCAGCTGCTGTCGGCGTCGTTCATGGATTACGCGATGCCGCGTGCCTATGACGTGCCATGGATCGGATTTACATCCGAACCGGTGCCGTCCACGGCCAACATCATGGGCATGAAAGGCTGCGGCGAGGCGGGGACCGTTGGTGCGCTGGCGGCTGTGGCAAATGCGGTGCAGGACGCACTGTGGGAACGCGGAGTGCGACAGGCGGATATGCCGTTCACACCGATGCGAGTTTGGGAAATGCTGAAGAATGAGCCTATCGCGGCTGAATAGGGCAGTTGCCGGATGGCTGCGCGAACGATTTGGGGCGGGGTTACCGTCCACTTCGCCGCGCAGGCGCGGACCAACCGCCCATGTGATCATCCTTGATGGCACAATGTCGACGCTTATGCCCGACTTTGAAACAAACGCGGGGCTGACATACAAACTGCTGCGTGAAACCGGATCAGAGGTTTCTGTCTATTACGAATCCGGCCTGCAATGGTCGAACTGGCGCCGCGCAGGTGACGTCATTCTGGGGCGCGGGATCAACCGGCAGATCCGCCGCGCTTACGGATATCTGGCGTCGCGCTACCGTCCTGGCGATAAGATTTTCCTGATGGGCTATTCGCGCGGCGCGTATGCAGTGCGGTCGCTGGCGGGGATCATCGGCTTTATCGGGCTGCTCAAGGCGGAAAACGCGACAGAACGGAACATCCGCGAGGTGTACCGCCACTACGAGGCGGGCGGTGAAAGCGATGCGGCCCGCGCTTTTGCCCGTATGCATTGCCACGCGGATGTCCCGATTGAAATGATCGGTGTCTGGGACACGGTGAAATCGCTGGGGCTGAACGCGCCCGTGCTGTGGCGGCTGAGTGCGCCGCACCATTCGTTCCACAACCACCAGCTTGGGCCGCATGTGAAATACGGCTATCACGCGCTGGCCCGCAACGAAACGCGGATGGCCTATGCGCCGGTCATGTGGGAAACGCACACAGACTGGCCGGGCCATCTGGAACAGATGTGGTTTCGCGGTACGCACGGCGACGTGGGCGGGCAATTGGGCGGCTTTGACGCGGCGCGGCCCCTGTCCAACATTTCGCTGGTGTGGATGCTGGAAAAGGCTGAAAGCTGCGGGCTGCCGTTGCCCGAAGGTTGGGCCGCGCGGTTTCCGCAAGACGCGCTGGCCCCGTCGGTTGGCACCTGGCGTGGCTTTGGCGGATTGTTCATCACGCGGCGCGCGCGCAAGGTCGGGTTGGACCCGTCCGAGCGTGTGCATCCCAGCGTTGCCGAAGCCGCCCGTGCACCAGCACAGTCGTGGTGGTCGAACTGGTTTCGCGGCGCGTCAGTGCACTGAAGTCCGGTTTACCGCAACATCACGTTTTTATCGCGCAGCATGATAAGCGTTTTCTCGGCGCGTTTCGGGTCGGCTGACAACACGCCCCGCTTGACGATTTCAACCTGGTATCCGCGCTGGCGGGCGGCAAGGGCAGTCTTGGCGACACAATAATTCGTATCCAGTCCGACAATGCGAAGCGTCCCGACGTTCAGTTGCCCCAGGATTTTGTCGAGTTCTTTGGTCTCGAACGCATCTTGAACGCGCTTGACCAAAGTTTGGTCTGCAAGCCCGGCGAAAGGCGCTGCAATCTCGGTGCCTGGTGTCCCTGCGATGGCTTGGCCGTTCATCAGCAACCGCGCCACCGCCGTTGTCGCGGGAATGGACCATTCCTGTCGTACGGCGATGACCGGTATCCGATCCGATTTTGCCGCATCAATTTCAGCCAGTATCAGTGATTCTGCGGCTGCCTTGGCAGGTTCGTTGAACAGATCCGAATCCCAAAAGACTGTTTGAAGATCAATCAGCAGCAAAGCCGTTCCTGACCTGCCTGAAACCGCGTTGCCTGAACTGACCGCGCCGATTTGTCGGATGCCGTTGGCCAGCCACAAGATTGCGCCGAATATGACAAGGAAAGGGAGTATCCAGATCATGTCAGCCGTCGCCAGCCTGTGTTTTCAGTTTGTCGATCAGCGTTTCGACGATTTTAAGGGCGGTGTTGATTTCCCCGGCATCCAGCTCCGCCGCCAGTGACGCGACAAGCGCCTTTTCCCGTTGAACGACGTCTTCGATCAACGCGCGCCCCTTGTCCGTTAACGCGATGATGGTGGACCGTTTGTGGCGCGGGTTGTCACGCTTGCATGTCAGGTTTTCTGCAAGCGTTTCGTTCACCATCACCTGAACATATTGTCGTTTTATTTCCAGATGTTGGGCGATGTCGGGCACTGTTGCCGCGTCATGGGCAAGAAGGATTTCAAGAACCGCCCGCGTCCTGACCGTCAGTCCGGTGCCATCCAGCCCTTGTTCAACCGCAGCTTCTGCTGCCTGCATCAACGGGCGCGACATCCAGATGAGTCGGTAAAGCTTGTCTGTTTCATTCATGACATCATAGGTGTCATAATGACATGTATAATGTCAATATGGCTTCAGGCGGGTGCCGGTGCCTTTAACCGGCGCTCATGACGATGCAAGTCGTTGATCCCGTTGCATACAGTTTGTCATCCTCGACCCCGCGAATTTCAGCCTTGGCCACACCGGTGGACCGCCCCACATGATCCGCGGTGCCAATGCAGTCGATCACCATGCCCAAGGGAATCGCGCGGGTGATGTTAATCTTGTATTCCAGCGTTGTATAAAGTGATCCGCGCGGGATGCAGGTTTGCACCGCGCAGGCCATCGCGCTGTCCAGAAGGGTGCCGTACCAGCCGCCGTGGACCGTGCCCAATGGATTGGTTGCCGCAAATTCCGGCGATCCGCGAAATACAACGCGCCCTTTTTCGACCTTGTGCAAACTGTAATTCAGGGTCTCGCCGATGGGCGGGCCGGGCAGGGTGCCGTCAAGCATCCCCTGAATGAATTCAAGCCCCGAGAGCTTTTTCAGCTCATCGAGGCCTAGAAGGTCTTCGGGGCGTTTGGCGATGCGGGGCATGGGGATCTCCGGTTTGATACCAAACGCTAGAAACGCCTGCCCGCTTTGCCAAGTCTTACGCGACGTTGCGCATGGCCGCCGCAGGGATCAGACCCAGCGCACGGCACGCTTCGCGGGTCAGGTCGGGGCGGTTCAGCGTGTAAAAGTGCAGCGCATCCACGCCTTCGCCGCGCAGCTCGTCACACATTTCGGTGCAGTGGGCCAGGGCGAACAGATCGGCGTTGCCGTCGCGCGCCGCGTTCTCGAATCCTTGGGCCAGTGTCACCGGCACGTCGGCGCCGCATTGGCTGGCGAATCTCTGGATGCTGGTCCAGTTGCCCACCGGCAGAATGCCCGGCACGATGCGCGCGGTGATGCCCGCCTTGACGCAGGCGTCGCGGAACCGCAGGAAGGTTTCGGCCTCGAAAAAGAACTGGGTGATCGCTTCGGTGGCACCGGCGTCGATCTTGGCTTTCAGCCAGGCGATGTTTTGCGCGGTGTCGGCGGCGTCGGCGTGGCTTTCGGGATAGGCGCCCACACGGATGGTGAACCGGCCCGTGTCGGCCAGTGCCTCGACCAGTTCGATGCTGTTGGCAAAGCCGCCTTCGACCTGCTGGAAATTGGTCCCGTCCACCGGATCACCGCGCAGCGCCACGATGTCGGTGATGCCTGCATCGGCGAATTTGTCGGCTGTTTGCAAGACCTTCTCGCGGGTCGCGCCCACACAAGTCAGGTGTGCCGCCACCGGCAGACCCGACGACCGGCGCAGGGTTTGTGCCGCCTCGTGGGTCAGATCCTGGGTGCTGCCACCCGCGCCGTAGGTCACCGAAAAGAAACGCGGCTCAAGCGGGGTCAGCGCCTGCACTGTGTCCCACAGACGGAACCCTGCGTCGATGGACTTGGGCGGGAAGACTTCGAACGAAAGGGCGGTCATGGTTAAATTCCTTACAGGCGTGCGGTGTTGGAGCCTTGTCGCATGCTTTGTGATGTGAGACAAATTCATAACTCTCATCATGAACATGAGTTCCACATGCATATCGAATTCCGCCACCTGCGCACGATCAAGGCGATTCACGACGCCGGAGGGCTGGCCAAGGCCGCCGAACAGTTGCACATCACCCAGTCCGCATTGTCCCACCAGATCAAAGGGTTGGAGGATCAGGCCGGGGTCGAGCTGTTCGTGCGCCGGTCGAAACCGATGAAGCTGTCGGCGGCAGGTTTGCGGCTGTTGCGCCTGGCCGAGCAGATTCTGCCGCAAGTGCAGGCGATGCAGGACGAATTCAGCGGATTGCGCGACGGGCGGTCGGGGCGGATGCACATTGCCATCGAATGCCACGCCTGTTTCGAATGGTTGTTTCCGGTGCTGGAACGCTTTCGCAAGGACTGGCCCGATGTCGATGTCGACATTCGCCCCGGTCTGGCGTTCGAGGCGCTGCCTGCATTGCTGAAAGAAGAGGTCGATCTGGTGGTGTCCTCGGACCCGGAAGAACTTGCGGGTGTCGAATTTATCGAACTTTTTGATTATGCACCGGTTTTTGTCGCCTCAAAGGATCATCCCTTGGCCGCAAAATCCTATATCGAAGCCGAGGATTTCCGCGACCAGACGCTGATCACCTATCCGGTGGAGCGCAGCCGGCTGGACGTGTTCAGCCAGCTTTTGATGCCCGCCAAGGTCGAACCGGCCACGGTGCGTCAGGCCGAACTGACGGCCGTGATCCTGCTGTTGGTGGCCTCGAACCGTGGTGTCGCGGTCTTGCCTGACTGGGTGGTGCGCGAAGTGAAATATTCGTCCGACTACGTGACGCGGCCGCTGACCGCCCATGGGCTGACGCGCAGGCTTTATGCTGCGGTGCGCAGCGACGAGCGCGGCAAACCCTATATGGAGCGGCTGATCGAACTGGCCCGCACCGAGGCGCGCAAGTTGCAGCGGGCGTAAGACAGGGGCGGCGTAAACCGCCCCTGCTTGGGGGCTCAGATGACCTTGACGATCTGCTTGCCCATGTTCTTGCCTTGCAGCAGGCCGATAAATGCTTCCGGCGCGTTTTCCAGACCTTCTGCCACATCCTCGACCACCTTGATCTCGCCGCTGGCGACCTTGGGGCCGATCTCGGACAGGAAGGCGGGGAACTGGTTCCAATGGTTCGAGATGATAAAGCCCTGAACCGACAGGAAATTCACCAGAATCGTCCGCCACAGCTTCGGCGCGGTCAGCGGCGCATTGGCCCCGTCACCCAGGCCACCGGCATTGTACCACGCGATCATGCCACAGATCGGGATGCGCCCGTGCGGGTTCATCAGCGGCATGACGGCTTCCAGCACCTTGCCGCCGACGTTTTCGAAATAGATGTCGATGCCCTTGGGGCATTCCGCTTTCAAGGCTTCGCGCAGCGCCTTGGCGTCGTCATAGGCGCGGTGGTCCAGGCAGGCGTCAAAGCCAAAGGTTTCGACCGCCATCTTGCATTTGTCAGCACCACCCGCGATGCCCACGGTGCGCAGCCCCATGCTTTTGGCGACCTGACCTACCATGGACCCGACCGGGCCGGTGGCCGCAGCCACAACCAGTGTTTCGCCTGACTTGGGGCGGCCAATCTCGGTCAGGCCGTGATAGCCGGTGAACCCCGGCATGCCCAACACGCCAAGGCTTGCGGTGATCGGTCCGTGCGCAGGGTCAACCTTGCGCAGCATTTTTGCAGGTTGCACGCCGTGGGTGGCCCAGCCGAACATGCCAAACGCAAAGTCACCCGGTTTGAACGCGTCCGAGTTCGACGCGATCACTTCGCCCACAGCGCCGCCTTCCATGGTGCCGCCGATGGGCACAGGGGCGGCATAGGATTTCGCATCATCCATGCGGCCGCGCATGTAGGGGTCCAACGACATGTAGTGGACGCGCACCAGCACCTCGCCTTCGCCGGGCGTGGGCACGGGGCCGGTTTCCATTTTGAAGTTGTCCGCGGTCGGCGCGCCATCGGGGCGGCTGGCCAGGGTGATACGGTGCATCTGGTCGGTCATTGATCTTTCTCCCATTGATTGCGCACAGCGTGGACCTGTAACTGCGCCGGGGCAAGCCGTGACGCCACGGCGCGGCATGATACGCACAGGCCCTTGGCATCTTGGAACAGGGCGCGTATACGCGCGGCCTGATCCCTCTAGGAGAGTCCCCAATGGTTGGCAGTGCAAACCTCAACATCATGATCAAAGCCGCGCGCAAGGCGGGCCGTTCGCTGGTCAAGGACTTCCGCGAGGTCGAACAGCTGCAAGTGTCGATGAAAGGCGCCGGCGATTTCGTCAGCCGTGCCGACATCGCCGCCGAGAAAATCCTCAAGGACGAACTGATGGGCGCGCGCCCGACCTATGGCTGGTGCGCCGAGGAAAGCGCCGAGGAAGAGGGCACAGACCCCACCCGCCGCTGGATCGTCGATCCGCTGGATGGCACCACCAACTTCCTGCACGGTCTGCCGCACTGGGCCGTGTCGATCGCGTTGGAGCACAAGGGCCAGGTTGTGGCCGGTGTGGTTTTCGATCCCGCCAAGGACGAAATGTTCTTTGCCGAAAAGGGCGCAGGTTCGTGGATGAACGACAGCCGGATGCGCGTTTCGGGCCGCAGCCATATGATCGAGGCGATCTTTGCAACCGGTCTGCCTTTTGCCGGGCGCGGCGATCTGCCCGATACACTGAAAGATCTGGGCCGCTTGTTGCCCGTCTGCGCTGGCGTGCGCCGCTGGGGCTCTGCCGCGCTTGATCTGGCCTATGTGGCCGCAGGCCGCTACGACGGGTTCTGGGAACGCCGCCTGAAACCGTGGGACATGGCTGCCGGTGTGATCATTGCCCGCGAAGCCGGCGCGCTGCTGGAACCGATGGACCCCAGCGCCGATCTGCTGGACAGCGGCAACGTGGTTTGCGCCAACGAAGCTTTGTATTCCAACTTCGCCAAAATCATCCGCGCCTGAAATTACGGGCTGGCACCTTGACGGGCCGGCCTCTTCATCTTGCCAGATAAACTCCGGGGGAGGCGCGCAGCGCCGGGGGCAGCGCCCCCAAACCCGCCAGCGGCAAGGTCTCTATTGATCCGAGACGTGATTCACCCCGTCCGTCCAGCGGACGGGCTCGTGCTCGCGCGGATTGATCCCGTCGATGCAGCCCAGATTGACACCGCATTGCGTCGGGTCCGACCGGCGCTGGTGGTGTGTATAGATGCCGCAAGTCTTGCAAAAATAATGCTGCGCCGTGTGGGTGCCAAAGCTGTAGAGCGTCAGGTTTTCCGCGCCCTTTACCACCTCAAGATCGGCGGCGAGTGCCGTGACCGCGGCCGCACCACGTCTGCGGCAGAACGAACAATCGCAGCGCGCCACATCCCGCAGCCCTTCGGGCAGGGTGGCACGGATATGTACCGCACCACAGTGACAGCGGGCATCGACCCGCACCGCGGTCATCGCCGTACCTTTGGAATGCGCGAACGGACGTATTGCGCCTCGGGGTGGGGCGGATGGCCGTGGGTGCGTGACCAGAACGCGGTCCCGCCCCGCCGCAGCCACAACGGAATGGCAAAGACCAGTCCGGCAATAAATCCGCCCGCATGGGCCCAATAGGCGACGCCACCGGCATCCGGGTTGGCCCCCAGCCCGCCGATGAACTGCATGCCGAACCAAAGCATCAGCATCACCCAGGCGGGGATCGGGAAGATGCGGAAGAACACGATAAAGATGATCAGGATGTCGACTTTGGCCTTTGGAAACAGCAGCAGATAGCCGCCCATGACGCCCGCAATCGCGCCCGATGCGCCGACGGTCGGCACGCCAGAGAAGGGTGCCACCACATATTGTGCGAGGGCCGCGGCAACGCCGGACAGCAGGTAGAATCCCAGGTAAGGCCCATGGCCCATCTCGTCCTCTATATTGTCGCCGAAGATGAACAAAAACAGCATGTTGCCAGCCAGATGCATCCACCCGCCGTGCAGGAACATCGACGACACCAGCGTGTAATAGCCTTCGCCCGCGCTGATCCGTGCGGGGATGAACGCCCATTCGATGTAGAACGCATTGATCGCGCGCGCGTCCGACATCAGGCCGACATAGCTGAGGAAAATCAGGATGTTCGCGGCCATCAACCCGTAGGTGACATAAGGCGTGCGGCCCGAGGGGTTATGATCGCGAATGGGAAACATGGGCGTAAGCTGGTCTGAAACGCGGGCGGGGTCAATATGGCGCGAACGGGTTTGGGGGCGCTGCCCCCGGCGCTGTGCGCCTCCCCCGGAGTTTATCTGGCAAGATGAAGGGTGGGGGATTGAGTTTTGGGCGTGGCAGGGCGACTATCGGGGCTGGCATGACCCGTGCCGCCCCCCTCCGTCGGGAAAGCAGATGAACATGCAGGGTGAATATTTGCATCGCACCGATGGTCGAGCGTGCACATGAGGAGGGCGTGGTGTCACAAGCTCGGGACATATGGATGATGTGATCAACGTGACGATACCTATTTTTCGACTGAAGCGCGACGCGCGGCGGCTGGCGCGGGACAGGGGTGTGCCGTTGCACGCGGCACTGGACCTTGTGGCGCGACAGGCGGGGTTTGCCCACTGGAGCCTGCTGGCGGCGGACCACGCGCGACAACGGCCTGCGGCGCGGGTGTTGCAGCAGATGCAGGCGGGGGATCTGGTTCTGTTGGGGGCACGTCCGGGGCAGGGCAAGACGCTGCTGGGGTTGGAGTTGTGCGGGGCTGCTTTGGCGGCGGGGCGTGGGGCTGCGTTTTTCTCATTGGAATGGACGGCGGCAGAGGTCGCCCGCCGCTTTGCCGAAGTCGGCGTGGACGTGGCGCAGGCGCAGGCGCTGCGGGTGGACACGTCGGATGCGCTATGTGCTGATCATATCATCGCCGCTCTGGGCGATGCGCCGCGCGGCAGCGTGGCTGTGGTGGATTATCTGCAAATTCTGGATCAGGACCGCCGGCTGCCGCCTTTGGGCGCACAGATGGCCGCGCTGGCTGACTTTGCGCGGCGCAGCGGTGTGATCGTCGTGCTGATTGCACAGATTGATCGCGGCTTTGCCGACGAGGCTGGGCCACCGGATTGGGGCGACGTTCGGTTGCCCAATCCGGTCAATCTGGACCTGTTCGACCGCGCCGTCTTTTTGCAGGACGGCGCGGTGCGGGTTGTGGCGCGCAAATAGCGGTCAGGGCGCGGGGTTCTTGGCCACTTCGCCCAAGAGCGCCGCGTTGCCGCCCGCAGCGGTGGTGTCCACGCACAGATGCCGTTCCCACAGCACGTGGCCCACGTCGGGCTGGCCGGAGATCAGCGGCATGATCGCGCCGTCACGTTTGGACAAGGCGCGGTTCAGCACAGCGGCCGTTTCCGCGTCGCCCCACCACAGGACACCGCAATAGGCGGGGCCGACGGTCAGCGAATGCGGGCCAACGGGGCCTGTGGCCGCCAGTGCACGACCGCCAAGCGCCTCGACGGCTTTGATCTGTGCCTGCACCGTCTCGGGGCCGGGACCGGCGCACAAGACAGGCGCACCTGCCCATGTGCTCAGGCGGTTTGTCTCGCCTGTGGGCCCGGGCATCGTGTGTTCCGAAACCTTGTCCGACGATTGCGCGCGCAGGGCGGGCAAAGGCTGCGGCGCGTCGTGGTCCCAGTCGTCAACAGCCTGCGCAGCAACCGGCGCCGCGAAACGCCGCAGATAATCGGGGCCGCCCGCCTTGGGGCCGGTGCCGCTAAGGCCGGTGCCGCCGAACGGCTGGCTGCCGACAATCGCGCCGATCTGGTTGCGGTTCACATAGACGTTGCCCGCCAGAATACGGTCCGACACGAACTGCACACGGTCGTCGATGCGGGTGTGCAGGCCAAAGGTCAGCCCGTAGCCGGTGGCGTTGATGTCCTGAATGATCCGGTGCATGTGCCCCGATTTGAACGTGGCAATGTGCAGGACCGGCCCGAAAATCTCGCGGGTCATGTCCTCGATCCCGTTCACGCTGATCAGGGTGGGGGCGATATACGTCCCCGTCTGGGGCGTGGGCAGGGCGTGCAGCAAGCGCCCTTCGGCGCGGGCGGTGGCGATGTGATCAGCGATGCCCTGACGGGCGGTTTCGTCGATCACGGGGCCGACATCGGTGCTGATGTCCCAGGGCGCGCCCATCACCAAAGCGTCCATTGCGCCGGTCAGCATGGCGGTAAAGGCGGGTGCGATGTCCTCTTGGATATACAGGCACCGCAGGGCCGAACACCGCTGTCCTGCCGACTGGAACGCGCTTTCGATGATGGCGGCCACGGCCTGTTCGGGCAGGGCCGTGCTGTCGACGATCATGGCGTTCAGGCCGCCGGTTTCCGCGATCAGCGGCGTGCCGGGGGCGGCGTGTTCTGCAAGGCTGGCGCGGATTTTCAGCGCCGTCGCGGTCGAGCCGGTAAAGGCCACGCCACCAACGCGCGCATCCGAGGTCAGCGCCGCGCCGATGTCACCGCCGCCGGGCAGCAATTGCAGCGCATGGGCGGGCACCCCTGCTTCGTGCATCAACGTCACGGCCAGATGGGCGATCAGCGGTGTTTGCTCGG
This sequence comes from uncultured Pseudosulfitobacter sp., assembly GCF_963976325.1. Taxonomy (NCBI): domain Bacteria; kingdom Pseudomonadati; phylum Pseudomonadota; class Alphaproteobacteria; order Rhodobacterales; family Roseobacteraceae; genus Pseudosulfitobacter; species uncultured Pseudosulfitobacter sp. The sequence continues at coordinate 1,382,806 of NZ_CAXBJW010000001.1, read as the reverse complement.
CCGGTTTGGCCAGCACAGCGTTGCCTGCGGCCAAAGCTGCCGCGATTTGCCCCGTGAAGATCGCCAGCGGAAAGTTCCACGGGCTGATGCACACATAGGTGCCTGCGGGTTTGGTATCGTCCTTTGCCTGCGCTGCATAATAGCGCAGGAAATCCACCGCTTCGCGCAGCTCGGCCACACAGTCGGGCAGGGTCTTGCCCGCCTCGCGCGCCAGCAGGGCAAAGATCGGCGCATCGTTGGCTTCCAATGCATCCGCTGCCTTGTTCAGGATCGCCGCACGTTCTGACGTGGAAATGTCCCACGGTTTTGCAGCGTCAAAGGCGGCTGTCACATCGGCGGGCGTAGCCGTCTGAACCGTGCCGACCGTATCTGACGGATCGGCGGGGTTGGACACATCCTGTGCCGCGCCATCTGTCACATCGGTCGCCAGCAGCGGGGCCGCGTCCCATGTCTTGGCCCGCAGCGGGTTACGCGCGGCGTCGATGGCGGCCAGCGTCGGCGCGTGGGCCAGATCGTAACCTTTCGAGTTCGGACGCTCGGGTTGGAACAGCTCGGTGCCGCGGATGATCTTGGGGCCGGGGAAGGGCAGAGCGTCAAACGGATCGCTTGCCACCTGCTCGGGCGAGACATCTTCGTCGACGATCTGGTTGACGAAGGACGAGTTCGCCCCGTTCTCCAGCAGACGCCGCACCAGATAGGCCAGCAGGTCGCGGTGCGCGCCCACAGGGGCGTAGATGCGGCAGTTGGTGCCGGCATCGGCCATGACGATGTTGTGCAACGCCTCGCCCATGCCGTGCAGGCGCTGGAATTCGAAGGTTTCGGGGTCGGCACCCATGTGCAGCACGGCAGCCACCGTATGCGCGTTGTGGGTGGCGAACTGCGGATAGATCCGGTCGGTCATGCCCAGCAGGCGCCGTGCGTTGGCGATATAGGACACGTCGGTCGCGGCCTTCTGACTGTAGACGGGGAAACCGTCCAGCCCTTCGACCTGTGCCTTCTTGATCTCGGTGTCCCAATAGGCGCCCTTGACCAGACGCACCATGATCCGGCGGTCGTGTGTCTGTGCCATATCGTAGAGCGTGTCGATCACCCGGCCCGCGCGGGGGCCATAGGCCTGCACCACAACGCCCAGACCGTCCCAGCCTTTCAGCGCAGGTTCGGACAGCACGCGGTCGATCAGTTCCAGCGACAGCGACAGCCGGTCGGCTTCTTCCGCGTCGATGTTCAACCCCATGCCCGCCGATTTCGCCAGCAGTGCAAGACTGCGCAGGCGCGGCAGCAGGTCGTTTATCACCGCCTCTTCCTGTGCGACCTCATAGCGTGGATGCAGCGCGCTAAGCTTGACTGAGATGCCGGGGTTCTTGCGGATGTCGCCCTGATTGCATGCGGTCGCGATGGCGGAAATCGCGCGCGAATAGCTTAGGTGGTAGCGTTTTGCGTCGGCTTCGGTGCGGGCGGCTTCGCCCAGCATGTCATAGGAATAGGTATAGCCCTTTTTCTCCATGCCGGCCGCACGTTTCATCGCCGAGGTGATGTTTTCACCCAGCACGAACTGACGGCCCATTTCCTTCATGGCGCGGCCCACGGCGGTGCGGATCACCGGCTCGCCCAGCCGTTTGATCGCGCCGCGCAACTGGCGCACGGGGCTGGGGCGGCGGGTGTCCAGAACGCGGCCCGTCAGCATCAGCGCCCAGGTGGACGCGTTCACCAGGCTCGAGGTCGATTTGCCAAGATGCGTACCCCAGTCCGATGGCGCGATCTTGTCTTCGATCAACGCGTCGATTGTGTCGGCATCGGGCACGCGCAGCAGCGCCTCGGCCAGACACATCAGGGCAATGCCTTCGTCGGTGCTCAGGCCATATTCGGCCAGAAAACTCTCCATCAGACCGGGATCGGCGGCGGCGCGGATCTGGCGCACCCAGGCGGCGGCGCGCGCGGTGATCGCCTCGCGGTCCGATTGATCCAGACGGGCGAACGAAACAAGTTCGGCCAGCACCGTGTTCTGGTCGGTATAGGTCGCAGCGTCGATGTGAAGACGCAGGGATTGTTCAGTGTCGCGGGCCATGATTTATCCTTTTGGCAGATGTACCATTGTATCGCTGGATCGGAAGGCGATTTGACTATAATGATTTCACTTGTCGGTAATTTAGACCGAAGTTCGAGGATTTCTCATGGAATATGATCGGGTAGGGCTGGACCGGTTCGACAGTGCGATTCTGTCAGAGCTGGCACGAGACGGACGGATGAGCGTGACGGACCTGGCCGCGCGCATCGGATTGTCGAAATCTCCGACACAGGCGCGGCTGCGCAAGTTGGAAAAAGACGGTGTTATTCTGGGCTATCGGGCGATGTTGGACCCGATCCGTCTGGGCATGGATCACGTGGCATTTGTCGAGGTGCGCCTGACGGACACCCGCGAGGGCGCGTTGATTGCGTTCAATCAGGCCGTGGTCAAGGTTCCCGAGATCGAACAGGCGCATATGATTGCCGGCAACTTTGATTACCTGCTGAAGGTGCGCACGCGGGATATGGCCGATTATCGCCAGTTTCTGGGCGAGACGATTTCGCAATTGCCCTATGTGGCTTCGACATCGACCTATGTGGCGATGGAGGCGGTCAAGGAAGCGGTTCTCGCAGATGTGACTTGACCAAAGGGCAATCTGCGTCAAGCTTTGGGTCATGAAAGCTTTGTCCGCTGTTGTCTTTGTCATGTGTCTGGGTCTGCCCGTCTGGGCGGACGACTGCCCCGCGCCGCAGGACCACTCGGACGAATTGGCCGCCCTGTTCGACGACGCGCGCGCTGCGCGGTCCGAGGCTGCGGCGCGTGGTGCGGCAGAAGGGCTGTGGCAGGTATATCTGCGCGCCCCCGACGCTCAGGCCCAAGAGGTGCTGGATCGCGGCATGGCACGGCGCGACAGTTACGACTATCTGGGGGCCAAGGCGGATTTTGACCGGTTGATCGCCTATTGCCCGGACTATGCCGAGGGCTGGAACCAACGGGCATTTGTCTATTACCTGCAAGGCGATTTCGTGCGCGCGCTGGCTGATCTGGACGAGGCCCTGGCGCGTTTGCCCGATCATGTGCCCGCGCAGTCGGGGCGGGCGCTGACGCTGATGCAACTGGGCCAGCGCGCGGATGCGCGCGCGCAGTTGCTTGCGGCGCTGGCCAACAATCCTTGGTTGTCCGAACGCGCCCTGATCGCGCCCGGTGCACCGTTGGGGCCACAGCTCTCGGCTGATCCGGGCAAAGACATCTGAAAACCCCTTGAGCACGCGGCCAGCAGCCCCTAGGGATAAGGGCGCTGCGGGCGTGATGGAATGGTAGACATACCAGACTTAAAATCTGTTGGGCCTTGTGCCCGTGTGGGTTCGAGTCCCACCGCCCGCACCACTCTTTCAAGTTCAACTGGCTTTGCCGACGTCCGCAAGCGCGCGTGTCGATACAATTGAAATCAAATGCGGGCTAAGCGGGGAGGGGTATTTTAAGGGCTGCGTTAAGCCTGTCGTAAGACTACCGCTTTAAACGACATCCAATTGCCAACCGGATCGCGCGCGCCAGGCAGGCAAGCGGGCCGATGAAAAAGGGTATCGGATGTCAGTGCAACTATATGTGAAACGGCTGAAAAGCGCGATGGCCAGTGTCTTGGCCAAGAACCTTTTGGGGGTGGCCCTTGTGGTCATCATGATTTTCGCGTTTTCGGTCTGGCGTGACAATTATGAAGCCACCAAAGCGCATCACGAAGACTTGCGGCTGCGCTCAAACGAAGTGAGCCGCCTGCTGGCGCAGCAATTGGGCGGCTCTATCAAGTTCGGCAATGTCAAGGCGATTGCCGAAACGGTCGAGGATGTCATTCGGCAGGCACAGCCTGATGCCGTCGCCGGGCTAGCGTTCAGCGTCGATGGCGACGTTCTGCATAACACGCCGACCGATGCCTTCGACATGGCCGCGGCAACAGAGCTGGCCCGGACCGCAATCGCCCAGGGGGAGCTTGTCGAATCTCCAGGTGGTGAAATGACCGCGGTGCCCGCGAAGTTTGGCGCTGACAGGTCAGTCGTCGGTGCCGTCGTTACAGTCTGGACACGTGCGCCGGGCGCCATGGAATTGGCGGCCCAGCAACGTCAAAGCATGATCGAAGTCGGCCTTGCGATGATACTGGCGCTGGTGGCGACGGGGATTTACCTGTGGCTGTATATGTCGCGTCCGCTGATCCGCATTGAAGGCGCGATGACCAAAGTGGCCCGCGAGGATTACGATACGGCCATCCCGTTCACGCGGCGCAATGACGAAATCGGCAGCATTGCACAACGGTTGGACCAGTTCCGCCAGAACCTTGCAGTGGCCAAGGGTGCGCAGCGCGAGGCTGCTTTCAAAAGTGCTGCATTTGAAGGGTCGTCGGCGGCCATGATGATGGTTGATACGCAGTTCATCGTTACTTTCGTGAACCCGGCCTGCACGGCCTTGCTGTCCGAAATGGGGAACGATCTGACATCGCGTTGGCAGGGCGCGTCGGGCACCGAATGGGTGGGCGCGGATCTGTCACAGATGGCCGACGTCTCTGCGCTGGCACAAGCCGCACGCACCAGCGGTGCCGCTGCATTGCCCACAGAAGTATCGATGCAGATCGGTGATCGTCACATCACCGTCAAAGCCAACGCGGCCCATGATGCGGCGGGAAAGATGATCGGCTCGGTTATTGAATGGTCCGACAACACGGAATCGCACCGCGACGCTGTTTTGTTGGGGGCAATTGATGCCAACCAGATCCGTCTGGAATTCGATGCGCGCGGTATTTGCGTCAATGTGAACGACAACGGGGCGCAGGCGTTGGATGTAGGCGCAAACGAGGTGATCGGCACGCGTTTCGACACGTTGTTTGGCAGTGTCCAGGCCGACACAAGCCTGCCTGAAGATCTGGCGCGCACGGTGCTGAAGGGGGAGGCTGTGCAGGGCTGTTTTGACATTGGCAAACCGAATGGCGGCGGAGAAATGTTGCATTTCGATGGTGCGTTCGCCGGCATCAAGGGGGCTGACGGCCACCTTGAACGGGCTGTGTTTCTGGGGACCGATGTGACCGAAACCCGCCATGCGGTTCGCGAGGCTGACGAAACCCGCGCCCGGATTTCCAAAGAGCAACAGCGCGTGGTCGAAGCCTTGGGGCTGGCCCTGCAAAACTTGTCCGAGGGTGACCTGACCACCGGTATCGAAGAGGTGTTCCCCGAAGAATACGAATCCCTGCGTCGCAATTTCAACGGGGCGACGGAATCGTTGAAAACAGCAATCGGCGCTGTCATGCAAAACGCTGAATCGATCCGCCACGAAACCAGCGAGATCACCAGCGCCGCTGACGACCTGTCACGCCGGACCGAGAAACAGGCGGCAACGCTTGAGGAAACGGCGGCGGCGCTGGACAAGCTGACCAGTTCGGTCATGTCTGCGGCTGAAAGCGCAGATGCCGCCAGCAAGATGTCGGCCGATGCCCAGCAGAACGCCGAACAGGGTGGCGACGTGGCCCGCGAAGCGGTGCGCGCGATGGACGAGATCAAGACGTCGAGCCAGGAAATTTCCAAGATTACCAGCGTGATCGACGACATCGCTTTCCAGACCAACCTGCTGGCCCTGAACGCGGGTGTCGAAGCGGCGCGCGCAGGCGATGCCGGACGCGGGTTTGCGGTTGTGGCCACCGAAGTGCGGGCACTGGCACAACGCTCGTCCGAGGCGGCACGCGAAATCAACGCTTTGATTTCGGCCTCGGGCGATCAGGTGCGGCAGGGCGTCGATCTGGTGGACCGCACCGGCAATGCGCTGGCGGCCATCGTGAACTCGGTCTCTGATATCTCGGAACGTGTGTCCGCCATCGCCGCCTCGGCACGTGAACAGTCCAACGGGTTGAGCGAGGTGAACACCGCCGTGAACGAACTGGATCACGTGACCCAGCAGAACGCCGCCATGTTCGAAGAGACCACCGCCGCCAGCCACGCGCTGACCGCCGAAGCGGATGGTTTGGCGGCTGCGGTTTCGGCCTTCCGTATGGGGAACACACCCCGACCCGCAGTCCAGGCCGTCGCACCGTCCCAGCCATCTGCTGCGGCACAATCCGCCCCGGCCACGTCACCGGCTGTCCGGCCGACGTCTGTGGGCAGTGCGCCGATGGTTGGCAACACCGCGTTGAAATTTGAACTGGCCGAGCCTGAAGAGGATGGCTGGGAAGAATTCTGACCCAGACCCGTTTAAAACGCAAAACGCCGCCCCGAGGGGCGGCGTTATTCCACGGTCAGCATGGCCCGATATCAGGCCGCGCGGCCCCCGGCAAAACGGGTTTCCCAGCCCTCGCGGTCTTCGTCGGTGATCTTGGCAAACAGCACTTCGGGCACCGAAAACACATGACCCGGTTTCAGCTCGGACAGGGCTTGGCCCACATCCGACGGCCAGACCGCGTCGCCCTGCATATGCATAGCCGCCCGCATTGACGCTGCCGCATCGGGGATGAACGGCGCCGACAGGGTCGCGTAAAAGTTGATCAGGTTCAGCGCCAGCCGGATTTGCGCGGCGGCGGCATCGGGATCGGTCTTGAACGTGGTCCATGGCGCCACCGATTGCAGGTATTCGTTGCCCGCGACCCAGATCGCGCGCAGCTCGGCCGCCGATTTGCGCACTTCGCGGGCGTCCATCAGGTCTTCGTAGCGTTTCAACCGCGCTTGCAGATCTGCGATCAGCGCGTCTTCGGCGGGCCCATAGCTGCCTGCGGCGGGCACCTCTTCCGAGAATTTCGAACGGCAGAACTTGGTGACACGGCTGACAAAGTTGCCCAGCACGTCCGCCAGATCCTTGTTCACCCCTTGCTGGAACTGCTCCCATGTGAATTCGCTGTCCGAGGTTTCAGGGCAGTTGGCCAGCAGCCACCAGCGCCAGTAATCGGCGGGCAGAATTTCCAGCGCCTGATCCATGAAGATCCCGCGCCCCTGACTGGTCGAGAACTGGCCACCATCGTAATTCAGATAGTTGAACGATTTCAGATGGTCGACCATCTTCCACGGCTCGTCCGACCCCAGGATGGTCGCGGGGAACGACAGGGTGTGGAAGGGCACGTTGTCCTTGCCCATGAACTGAGTATAGGTCACGTCGTCCGCGCCTTTGTCAGTGCGCCACCAGCGTTCCCAATCGGTGCCCTGCGCCTCGGCCCATTCGCCGGCGCAGGCGATGTATTCGATGGGGGCATCGAACCAGACATAGAACACCTTGCCCTCCATCCCGGGCCAGTCCGCGTCGCCGCGTTTCACCGGAATGCCCCAGTCCAGATCGCGGGTGATGCCGCGGTCTTGCAGCCCGTCGCCGTCATGCAGCCACTTTTTCGCAATCGACGTGGTCAGCACCGGCCAGCCGGTCTTGCTGTCGATCCACTGATCCAGCGTGTCACGCAGTTTGCTTTGCCGCAGAAACAGGTGCTTGGTTTCGCGCACTTCCAGATCAGTCGACCCCGAAATCGCCGAGCGCGGGTCGATCAGGTCGGTGGGGTCCAACTGCTTGGTGCAGTTTTCGCACTGGTCGCCACGCGCCTTGTCATAACCGCAGTTGGGGCAGGTGCCCTCGATATAGCGGTCGGGCAGATAGCGTTTGTCGGCGTTGGAATAGACCTGCTTTTCCGCGACTTCCTCGATCAGGCCCGCATCAAACAGGCGGCCCGCGAAATGCTGGGTCAGCCTGTGGTTCTGCGGGCTGGACGACCGGCCAAAGTGGTCGAACGACAGCCGGAACCCTTCAGCGATGCGCGCCTGAACCTCGTGCAGTTCGGCGCAGTATTCGTCCACGGGTTTACCGGCTTTGGCTGCGGCCAGTTCGGCGGGCGTGCCGTGTTCGTCGGTGGCGCACAAGAACAGCACCTCGTGGCCGCGCTCGCGCTGGTAGCGGGCGAACAGATCGGCGGGCAATTGCGAGCCGATGAGGTTACCAAGGTGTTTGATGCCGTTGATATACGGCAGGGCGGAGGTGATCAGGTGACGGGTCATTTTTGCGCCTATGGTCTGCGTTTCATGCTGCTTTAGCAGTGCAAAGGGGGCGGGGAAAGGGTCAGTCGCGTTCGCGGCTGCGCCCCATCAGGCGCCCGATGACAAAGCTGGTGCGCGGGGCATAGATATAGCGGGTGCGTTTTTGCTTGGTCGGGCGGGCGCGCAGGCGGGTCAGGCCAAAGATGATCAGCACCCCGTGCCCGACCGAAATCATGCCAAAAAGCGCGCCGGGTCCGTATGTGGTGATCAGCGCCGAGGCCACGTAAGGGGCCGCAATCGCGCCGATGGCATAAAAAAACATCAGCGCCGCTGACAGTTCGACCCGCTCGTCGTCGCTGGCGAAATCGTGGGCGTGGGCGGCGGCCACGGAATAGATCGGAAATGTGGTCAGCCCGAACAGTCCCGCCGTCAGCATGATGCCCGCGGTGCCCAGCCCCGTGGCCGACATCGTGATGCCGCAACTTATCATCGCCGCAGCCGACAGCCAGATCAGCACCCAGCGCCGGTCGTATTTGTCCGCGAGCCACCCCACGGGGTATTGGGCCAGCGCCCCGCCCAACACGAAGGCCGACAGGAACCACGCGATTTGCCCGGTGCTCAGCCCGACGTCCTGACCATAGACCGGCCCGACCATTCGAAAGCTGGCCGACGACAGCGCTGCCACGATCACGCCGGCTGCGGCCAGCGGCGAGCGGTCCCACGCCAGACGCGGGCGCAGGCGCGGGGCGCTGGGGGTTTCGGGCTGTTGCGCGGTGGTCAGGGTCAGCGGCAAAAGGGCCGCACAACACAGGATCGCCAGCATGTTATAGCTGATGTAGCTGGCCGGGGTCAGCACCCCGATGATCAGTTGCGCCGCCAGCGATCCGGTCATGTCGACCACCCGGTACACGCCCATCGTGCGTCCGCGCGTTTCGTTGGTGACCTTGGCTTGCAGCCACGCCTCGATGACCGTGTAACAGCCGGCCACGCACAGCCCCGAGGCCACGCGCATCACCGCCCAGGCATAGGGATCTACCACCATCATATGCGCCAGCAAACCGATGGCCCCTGCGGCTGTGAACGCGGCAAAGGCACGTGAATGGCCCACCGACCCCATCAGGCGCGGCGCCCACCAGCAGCCGATGAAAAACCCGAAGAAGTGGGCCGACCCCAGCATCCCGATTTCCTGCCGTGAAAAGTTCAGCGCCAGCCCTGACAGCGCGTCCAACGGCCCGACCCCGCCCGAGCTGAGTTGCAGCAACAGGACCGAAAGCAAAAGGGCAACAAGGGAAATCAGCAGGCGCATATCCTGTCACCATGATCTGCACAGGCCGCAACGCCAAGTGGGAAAGCGCCAGGACTGCATCGTTTTTTGCCGCGTGCAAAAGGCGGGCCAACCCATTGGTCCGCAAGGGACACGATGGCACGGGGCAAGTTACGTATGGTTAAGGCTTGTTTGCTAGACCAGCCTTGCAAAGCAGGGGGATACGCCTTGTGATTTCAGGCTCTGGCGTTAGCATCTTGTGCGGAAGAAAAGGGAAAAACCGATGAAGATGAAAACGTTGGGCCGAACAGGCATCAAAGTGTCCGAGCTGTGCCTGGGATCGATGACCTGGGGCACACAGAACACGGCCGAAGAGGGGTTCGATCAGATCGAGCGGGCGCTGGACGCAGGGATCAATTTTATCGACACCGCCGAAATGTATCCGGTGAACCCCGTCAGCGCCGAAACCGTCGGCCGGACCGAACGGATCATCGGGCTGTGGAACGAGGACCGCAACCGGCGGTCTGACTATATCCTGGCCACCAAGCATTCGGGCGAGGGGATGATGCACCGCCGCGAGGGCGCGCCGATCTCGTCCGAGACGATCCCCGAGGCGATCGACGATTCGCTGCGCCGGTTGCAGACCGACTACATTGACCTGTATCAGTTCCACTGGCCCAACCGCGGCAGCTATATGTTCCGCAAGAACTGGACCTTTGACCCTTCGGATCAGGACCGTGCATCGACCATTCAGAACATGGAAGACTGTCTGGGCGCGCTGCAACGCGAGGTGGACCGTGGCCGCATCCGCGCCTTTGGCCTCAGCAACGAAAGCGCCTGGGGCACCACGCAATGGATCGAAGCGGCGGCGCGCACGGGCGGGCCACGGGTGGCCACGGTGCAGAACGAATATTCGCTGCTGTGCCGCCTGTATGACACCGACATGGCCGAGATGAGCATGAACGAAGATGTCGGCCTGCTGGCGTTTTCACCGCTGGCGGCGGGGCTGCTGACGGGCAAGTACCAGGGCGGCACCGTGCCGAAAGGGTCGCGTATGGATCTGAACGGCGATCTGGGCGGGCGCAAGACCGACCGGGTGTTCGGTGCGGTCGATGCCTATCTGGACATCGCGCAGCGGCACGGGCTGGACCCGGTGCAAATGGCGCTGGCGTGGTGTTGCACGCGGCCCTTCATGGGATCGGTGATTTTCGGGGCGACGTCGTTGGACCAGCTTGAGGTTGCGCTGGGCACAGTTGATGTGACGCTGTCCGACGAGGTGCTGGCCGAGATCGACACCGCGCACCGTGCCCATGCAATGCCGTATTGAACGGTCCTTGAGCCAAATTGCGACGGCGGGCCCGTGGGGCTTGCCGTTGCGCAGTGGATATTTAGGGCCAAAAGAAATCAGGGCCTATGCAGATTTACGGTGCGCGCGCGCGCTGGTGCCGTGGGCTGCGGCATAGGCGCGGGCAAAGGCGGACTGGCTGGAAAAGCCGGTGCTGAGCGCGATGTCGTGCAGCGGGCGGCGTGTCTGGGTGACCAGCCGTTCGGCCTCGGCCATGCGCAGGGCCATGTAGTGGGCCTGTGGCGACAGGCCGATGGTTGCCTTGAACTGCAACTGCAACGCGCGTGTGCTTAGACCCAGTCGCTGGGCGATGGTGGCAATGGGCACGGGCGTGTCCAGCGTGGTTTCCATCAGCGCGTGCGCACGGGCGGTGACGTGGTTGTGTTGGGCGCGCTGGGGCTGGCGGATTTGCGGCTGTGAAGCGGCGGCGGTGGTGTCGGTGATAAAGCTGCCCGCCACCTTGCGCGCCAGCGCGGGGCTGCACGTTTCGGCAATCAGGGCCAACATCATGTCCAGCGTCGGGGCAGCGCCGCCGGCGGTGTAGAACCTGCCGCTGACCTGATAGCGTGCGTTCACGGTGTGGGTGTCGGGGAAACGGGCGGCGAAGGCCTCAAAATCCTCCCAGTGCACGGTGGCCGTGTGCCCGTCCAGCAGCCCCGCCAGTGCCAGCACCCACGGGCCGCCATCGACACCGGCAACGTGATCAGCGGTGGCGGTAAGGCGGCGCAGGCTGGCCATCAGCGCGGGCGTGCTTTGGCGGTCCGGCTCAAACCCCGACACTGTCACGATCCAGTCACATCGGGCGATCCGCGCCAGCGGGTTGGCGGGGATCACAACCCCTGATGTCAGCGTCACGGGGGCATTGGCCGGGGTTGCCAGATGCCATTGGAACAGTTGCCGCCCCGCATGACGGTTCGCCGCACGCAAGGGGTCGACCGCCGCGGCAAAGCTGAGCGTGTTGGTGGCATCCAGCACCAGCACCACCACCTGAATGATATTTTCGTGATTCATCAAATTGATTTCGTATTTCGCAAAGTTTGACTTCACGATGCCGCCATGATGTGTCCTGATGCAAGTTGAATTACGAGGAGCGATGCCATGCCGTTGGCCATGACCAAAGACGTCTTTATCACCTGTGCCGTGACCGGCTCGGGGGCCACGCAGGACCGCAGCCATCACGTGCCGCGCAGCCCAAAGCAGATTGCCGACAGCGCGATTGCCGCGGCCAAGGCCGGCGCCGCCGTGGTGCACTGCCACGTGCGCGACCCCGAAACCGGCGCGCCCAGCCGCGATCTGGGCATGTTCCGCGAGGTCACCGACCGCATCCGCGACAGCGACACCGATGTGGTGCTGAACCTGACGGCGGGCATGGGCGGCGACATCACCTTTGGCGATGTCGAGAACCCCATGCAGCTGAGCCAGGCAGGGACCGACATGGCGGGCGCAAGCGAACGGGTTGCCCATGTGGCCGAATGCCTGCCCGAGATCTGCACGCTGGACTGTGGCACGATGAACTTTGCCGAGGCCGATTACGTCATGACCAACACCCCTGGCATGTTGGTGGCGATGGGCCGGATGATGACCGAACTGGGCGTCAAACCCGAGATCGAGGCGTTCGATACGGGCCACTTGTGGTACGCCAAGCAACTGGTCAAGGACGGCGTGCTGGACAGCCCTGCGCTGGTGCAGTTGTGCATGGGGGTGCCGTGGGGCGCGCCCGATGATCTGAACACCTTCATGGCGATGGTCAACAACGTGCCGGACGACTGGACCTTCTCGGCCTTTGGGCTGGGGCGCAATCAGATGGCCTATGTTGCCGCTTCGGTGCTGGCCGGCGGTCATGTCCGTGTCGGGCTTGAAGACAACCTGTGGCTGGACAAGGGCGTGCTGGCGGAAAACTGGCAACTTGTCGAACGCGCAGGCACCATCATCGAAAACATGGGCGCGCGAGTCATCGGCCCTGCCGAAGTGCGTGAAAAGCTGGGGTTGGTCAAACGTGCACCCAAGGGCTGAGCGGGTGCCACGCGCCGCGTGGGGGATCGGACTGGCGCTGGCAATGCTGGCAGGCTGCGCACAGGTGCCGCCGACAACGGGCTATCGGGATGCGTCGATCATCATCGCCTCGACCACCCGGTTCGAACCACAGCGGTTTGCCGGTGACTGGGTGGTGCGCGCCGCCTATCCACAGGATGCGAACCTGCGGGGCGTGACCGCACGGCAGGACGGGGCCGCCTTTACCCTCGCGTGGCACCGGTGCAACGCTGCGAGCCAGTGCGGCACCGTGGCCGAGGTCTGGCCCGCGCGGGCCATGGGGCAGGGGCGGTATGTGTTGCGCGATCCCTCTGGCACGGCAGACCGCACATTGTGGGTGCTGTGGGTCGATGACGGGTTTCGCACCACGGCCATCGGCACGCCGGATGGCGGCTGGGGCTGGATACTGGACCGCAGCAGCACGGGCGGCGCTGACCGTATCGCTGCGGCCCGCGAAGTTCTGGATTTCAACGGATACGATCTGACGCGCTTGGCAATACAGCCCTAGGCTGCGCGAAGGAATGAACTAAATATAGTGAAGTGTGACTTCACGAGTGAACGAGGTATGGAATGCACAAACAGGTGGCAGCCGTTATTGGCGGTGGCGTGATCGGGGGCGGCTGGGCCGCGCGCTTTGCACTGAACGGGTGGGACGTTCAGATTTTCGACCCCGACCCACAGGCCGAGCGCAAAGTGGGCGAGGTCATGGCCAACGCCCGCCGGTCGCTGCCCGGCATGGTCGATGTGGCGCTGCCGTCTGAAGGAACGCTGACCTTCCACGACAGCATCGCAGCCGCTGTAGACGGGGCCGTATGGATTCAGGAAAGTGTGCCCGAGCAACTGGCAATCAAACACACCACGTTGGCCGAGATTCAGAAGTCATGTTTGCCCGATGCCGTCATCGGTTCGTCGACTTCGGGCTTCAAGCCGTCCGAGCTGCAAGAGGGCGCCACACGCCCCGAACAGATCATCGTCGCGCACCCGTTCAACCCGGTGTACCTGCTGCCGCTGATCGAAGTTGTTCCGACGCGGGCCAACACGCCCGCCTTTCTGGATGGTGCGGATACCATTTTGAAAAGCATGGGCTTTTATCCGCTGCGCGTCCGCAAGGAGATTGACGCACATATCGCGGACCGTTTCCTTGAAGCGGTCTGGCGCGAGGCGCTGTGGCTGGTCAAGGACGGCGTGGCCACCACCGAAGAAATCGACAATGCGATCCGCTATGGCTTTGGCATCCGCTGGGCGCAGATGGGCCTGTTCGAAACCTACCGCGTCGCGGGCGGCGAGGCGGGGATGAAGCATTTCATGGCGCAATTCGGCCCCGCGCTGAAATGGCCGTGGACCAAGCTGATGGATGTGCCCGAATTCACCGACGAGCTGGTGGACCTGATCGCGGGCCAGTCCGACGAACAGTCTGGCGCTTATTCGATCCGGGAACTGGAACGCATTCGTGACACCAACCTTGTGGCGATGATGCGCGCGCTGAAGGCGCAGGATTGGGGTGCGGGTGCATTGATGAACGCACATGAGGCGACGCTGCGCGCCGGTGCGCCCTTGGGCGCGCGGGTGGACGATCTGGACGATGTGTCGGCGCCGCTGCTGACTGTGCATCGCGCCGTGCCGTTGGACTGGACCGATTACAACGGCCACATGAACGAGGCGAAATACCTGCAAGCCTTCTGCGATGCCACCGACCGGTTCATGGAGATGATCGGGTGCGATGCGGACTACATCAGCGCGGGCGGCAGCTATTTCACCGCCGAGACGCACATTCGCCACGTGAACGAGGCGCTGGCAGGGACCGTGATTGACGTGCGCACGCAGGTGCTGTCGGGGGCGGGCAAGAAGCTGCATCTGTTCCACGAGATGTACGCAGGCGAAACGCTGTTGGCCACGGGCGAGCATTTCCTGCTGCATGTCAGCCTGGAAACCCGCCGCCCGTCCGACCCTGCGCCGCATATCCTTGCAGCACTTGAACGCGTCGCAACCGCCCACGCGGCACTGGATGCGCCCGCAGGCATGGGCCGCGCCGTGGGGCAGCGACCGTGAGACGCGTTCTGATCACCGCAGGGGCGCGCGGCATCGGTCGCGCGATGGCCGAGGCGTTTGACGTCGCTGGCTTTGATGTGTGGGTGACCGATCTGGACAGTTCGGCGTTGGCGGATATTCCCGAAGACTGGACCGGCATCGGCGCCAATGTCGCGGACGAAGGCCACATGCGCGAGGTGTTCGACCGGATCGGCACCGTCGATGTGGTGTGTGCCAATGCCGGTATCGCGGGCCCCACGGCTGCGGTCGAGGACGTGGCGCTGGACGACTGGCGCGCCTGCCTGAGTGTCAATCTTGAAGGCGCGTTCCTGGCGGCAAAATACGCGGCCCCGCTGATGAAAAAGGCACGGCGCGGGTCGATCATTCTGACATCGTCGACCGCCGGGCAACATGGTTATCCTTATCGTACACCCTATGCGGCGGCGAAATGGGGCGTGATCGGCCTGATGAAAACGCTGGCGATGGAGCTGGGGCCGTTCGGCGTGCGCTGCAACGCGATCTGTCCGGGCAGCGTCGAGGGTCCGCGCATGGAGGGCGTGCTGGAGCGCGAGGCCGAGGCCAAGGATATGACCCGCGATCAGGTTTACGCAGGCTACGCCGCGGGCACGTCGATGCGATCCTTTGTCGAGGCGCGCGACATCGCCGATATGGCGGTTTTCTTGGGCTCAGACGCGGCGCGGATGGTGTCGGGACAGGCGATTGCCGTGGACGGGCATACAGAGAATCCCAACCCGCAGATCTGATCAGGCAAAGGGGGCGGGCGCCGGACTTCTAAAAGCCGGCAACGCTTCTTCTCTGGCGCGGGCGCTGAATTCGCGGCAAGACGGGGCATGAGCCTTTGGATTCCCATCACCCTTGCCGCCGCGTTTTTCCAGACGCTGCGTTTCGTGCTGCAAAAAAAGCTGGCGACGACACAGCTGTCGGCGGCGGGGGCGACTTTTGCACGGTTCCTGTATTCCGCACCGTTGGTTGCCGTGCTGGCCTATGCCTATTTCCAGATCACGGGACAGGAACGGCCACCGCTGACGGCGGCCTTTTGGCTTTATGGCGCTTTTGGCGGGCTGGCACAGGTGCTGGCGACGGTCTGCGTGGTGCTGTTGTTCAAGGCGCGCAATTTCGCGGTTGGGATCACATTCAAGAAAACCGAAGTGATCCAGACCGTTCTGGTGGGCTGGGTGCTGCTGGGCGAGGGCGTGAGCCTGCCGGGGTTCGGTGCGATTGCGCTGGGACTGTTCGGCGTTTTGCTGCTGTCTGCCCCGCCGGATCTGGTGCGTTGGGGGCTGCGCGATCTGGCGAACCGGGCGGCGGGGCTTGGGTTGCTGTCGGGTATCCTCTTTGCCGTCTCGGGCGTGTGCTATCGCGGCGCGTCGCTGCAATTGCCGCTGGACGACCCGCTGGCGCGGGCCGGGCTGACGCTGGCCTGCGTGACCGCGATGCAGCTTGGTGGCATGGCGATCTGGTTGCGCCTGCGCGAAGCGGGCCAGATGACAGCCGTCTGGCGCGCACGCCGGGTGGCGGTGTGGATCGGCCTGACATCACTGCTGGGGTCGTTCTGCTGGTTCACCGCCTTTACCTTGCAGAACGTGGCCTATGTGAACGCTCTGGGACAGGTCGAGCTGATCTTCAGCCTGATGGCCACGGTCCTGTTCTTCCGCGAACGGGTCAGCCTGCGCGAATGGGTGGGTATGGCGGTGCTGGGCGCGTCGATCCTGACACTGGTGCTGGTGATCTGACCCTAGTCGGTGGGCAGATGCCCGCGCAGACGCAAAAACAGGTTCTCTTCCTCGTTGTTCTTGAAGAAGGGCACGCTTTCCGGCGGCTCGACCGACTGCGCGCGTTTCTGCACCTCGCTCAGCACCACCTCGGTGATGAACGGCATGTCGAAACTGCGCACATCGTCCAGCCCGACCCATTGCAGATGCGACAGCTCGTCCGAGGCGGCCGAGAAATCGTCGGGGTCGGTGACCAGCGTGTCGGCATCCACCAGAAAGAACCGCGCATCGAACCGGCGCGGGCGGCCCGGCGGGGTGATGGCACGGAACACGAATTGCAAAGCCGAGGCATGGGGCACGTGGCCGGTGGCGGCAAAGTCGGTCCAATCGTCGGGCACTGGGGCGTCCCAATCGCCGGGCTGGCCCAGAACCTGACCGGTTTCCTCGAACAATTCCCGCACGGCGGCGACAGACAGGGCGTGGGCCATATCGGGCGCGCTGTCCTCGGCGATGCGCGCGGCGCAACCGTCGGGCAGGGCACCGGCCAGAGGCACGTGATAATCGCCCGGATCAACCGCACCACCCGGAAACACGAACTTGTTCGGCATGAACACCGCCTTGGCCCCACGCTGCCCCATCAGGATGCGCGGGCTGGTCCAGCGGTCGCGCAGCACGATCACGGTCGCGGCGTGGCGAATCTGGCTTTTGTCAATTTTTGCTTCGGCGGTCATCTTCGGCCCTCTTGAGACAGGCCGCGCAAGGACGTGATTAGGCCGGTGTGGCATCCTCGGTCATCTTGCGGGCCCATTTGAAGCCGACAATGGCCCCCTTCAGTCTGGGCAGAAGGTAAAGCGACAAGGCGACACAGCCAACCGCAAAGATCGTAAAAAGCACCAAAGGCTCAGGACGCCACGTCACAAAGGCGATATGCAGCAACGGCGCCATCAGGTGGCCGACGATCAGGATGGTCAGATAGGCCGGGCCGTCCTCGGCTTTGAACTGCGTCAGGTCCTGACGGCAGACCGTGCAGCAGGGCGAAACCTTCAGGTATCCTTTCAACAGGCGGCCCTGTCCGCAATTGGGACAACGGTTGCGCCAGCCGCGCAGCATGGCGGGAAATGCTTTTTGCTCGGTCGCGGCTTGTGGTTCGTTCACGGTGGTGTCGGTCATTTTGTGTTCAGCCATTTGAGGGTCATCGCGCATGGGGCGTCCTGTCTGTTGTGTCGAAGATGGTGCATCGGCGGCTGAATTGAAATGTCACCTTTTGTCCTTGCGTCGGGATGTCGCGCATCGGGTTGGAATTAAGCGCATTGCGCGTGGTTCAAAGCGTGTGAACTTTTTCCGACGGAAAGCACATGCTGCCCCGTTTTACTGTGCACAAGGGGCGGCGAACAGCGCCGCGCCTGAATAAGAAACCGGAGTAAGAGCTTATGAAACATACAACATTCATCGCCGCCGTCATCGGTGCAGCCGTTTCGATCACAGGCACAACCGTTCTGGCCGAGCGCGCAGGCGCTGACCACCACATGCGCCCCAGCTTTTCCGATCTGGACGCCAACGCCGATGGCCAGATCACAATGGAAGAGATGCAAGCCCGTGGAGAGGCCCGGATGGCCAAAATCGACACCGACAGCGATGGTTTCTTCAGCGAAGATGAAGCCGTGGCAGCCGCCACAGCCCGCGCCAAGGAACGCCACGCCCGCATGGTCGAACGCATGGACGCGGACAAGGACGGCAAGCTGAGCCTGGATGAAATGAAGCCCAAGGGCGACCGCGCCGCGAAAATGTTCGAACGTGCGGATGCCGACAAAAGCGGTGGTATTTCCGAGGCCGAATTCACCGAGATGACCAAGAAAATGGAACAGCACATGCGCAAGGGCCACGGTCCCAAGGGCGAGAAGCCCGCGAAAAACTGATCCATAACGCCGCAGGTCCGCCGCATCTTGTGTGGCGGGCCGCATTTCACTACGCCAGACCGGAATGGATATGCCCCTGGATCAGGACACCGAAACCGACGACGCCACGCTTTTGGCGCGCTATGCGCGTGGCGATGCGGCGGCGACACGTGCGTTGACCCTGCGGTTTACGCCGCGGGTGTTCGGCCATGCCTTTCGGGTTCTGGGCGACCGCGCCGAAGCCGAGGATGTGGCGCAGGATGCGATGCTGCGCCTGTGGAAGATCGCCCCGAAATGGGAGGCCGACCGCGCACAGGTCTCCACCTGGCTTTACCGTGTCACGGCCAACCTGTGCACCGACCGTCTGCGCAAACGGCGTGGCGGCCCTGCGCTGGACGACATTGCAGAACCCGCCGATCCGGCGCCCGGCGTCGAAGGGCAAATGCAGACCCGCGCCCGCATGGACGCGCTGACGCAAGCCTTGCAGACCTTGCCGGAACGACAACGTCAAGCGGTGGTCCTGCGCCACATCGAAGGCTTGGCGAACCCCGAGATTGCCGACATTCTGGACGTGGGCGTCGAAGCGGTGGAAAGCCTGACCGCACGGGGGAAACGGGCACTCAAGGCGGCACTGGCGCCGCAGAAACAAGCGTTGGGATACTCCGATGACGGCTGATAGGCACGATACGACCGATGCAGCACTGGATGCGTGGCTGCAAGACGCAGGCACTCCGCAGGTGCCTGATGCGCTTATGGCGCGGGTGCTGACCGATGGTTTGGCGATGCAGCCCGGACCGGGCGGCGTGGCGGCGGCTGCGCCCCGGCGCGGCTGGCTGGCAGGACTGCTGGGCGGCTGGCAAAGCGTCGGCGGATTGGTGGCGGCCACCTGTGCCGGCTTCTGGATCGGGCTTAGCCCGCCGCAATACCTGCCGCAGGCCGCATTGACCTTGCTGGTTGCGGATCAGGTCGACGAAACAACTGACCCGGCCGAGATTACGGCCTATGGATGGGTCGCGGATGAAGGAGCGGATATTGATGGATGATGTCGCAAAAACCCAACGTGCCCGCGCCCCACGCTGGATGCGCATCGCCTTTGGCGTTTCGCTGGCCTTGAACCTTGCGGTTGTGGGTGTGCTGGCCGGTACTTTTGCACGCTTTGGCGGACCGCCGTCGCGGGGGGGCGGGATGATCAGCTATGCCACACCTTACGTCCGTGCCTTGCCCCGCGATGCGCAACGCGAGATTTTTCACGCCGTGCGCGACCAGCTTCCCAAGGACACCACCAGCCGCCAGGCCCGCCGCGCGCTTTATGCTGAAATGATCGAGGCGCTGAAGGCCGAACCGTTCGACCCCGCACAGGTTCAGACCATTCTGGACCGGCAGAACGCGGCCGCACTGGCTGTGCAGACTGCGGCGCACAGGGCGTGGCTGGCCCATGTCGCGGCCATGTCGCCTGAAGATCGCGTCGCCTATGCCGATAGTGTCAGCGAAGTGATGCGGCGCGGCAAGGACAAGAAGGGCAAACCGCCGAAAGAGTGATTTGCCTCTGGCAGTGTTCCCTCCCAGGCGCCCTTCTCAGGCCGCCGGACGGTCGAGCGTCACGCAGTTGCGTCCTTTGACTTTTGCTGCATACAGCGCCTTGTCCGCGCGTTCCATCAGCACCCGCGCAGCCGCATCCGGGTCCTCGGCGGCCAGCGCCGCATCGCTGGGCATTCCGCCAATGGCCAGCCCGATGCTGACAGTGACCTTGATCGGTGGCTTTGCCCCGCTCGTGTCAAAGGGCGTATTGCCGATGTGACGGCAGATGCGCCGCGCCGCGCGCCGGGCATCGCCCAGCCCAACCCCCGGCAGCACAATCAGAAATTCCTCGCCTCCGACGCGGGCCACCAGATCGACCGCACGCAGGTTTTCGCGCAAACGGCGGGCGGTCTCGACCAGAACGGCGTCGCCGGTGGCGTGGCCGTAGATGTCGTTGACGCTTTTGAAGTGGTCCAGATCGGCCAGCATCAAGGCAAAAGGGCGGCCAGCGGTTCCGGCCCGCTGGGCCAGTCGCGCCAGATGTGGCATCGCATAGCGGCGGTTGTGCAGGCCGGTCAGCGGATCGCAGACCGCAGCCTTAAGCCCGGTGCGCACGGTCGCGCGCAACTGATCGGCAAGCTGTTTGCGCAGCATCAGTTTGCGCACCCGCATCGCCAGTTCGCGCGGGTCGGTTTGGGTATAGGTCACTGCGCTGACCCCCAGATCCAGCGCACGAGCGGCCAGCGTCGGCGCATCTTCGGGATACAGAAACAGGATCGCGCTGTGCCGTGTTGCAGGATGTGACCGGATCGACGACAGCAGGGATAGCATCTGCTCGGCGTTGGCCGTATCGGCGAACAGGATAAACACATCGGTGTTGCGTGTATCTGCATTCGTCGTGGTGTGGTTGTGGGGGTTCAGCGCCTTGTCCGGCAGGCTTGAGGTCAGACGTGCCGCAATCAGCGCGCGCATGTCGACAATCGCACGCGCACTCAGCGTCGGATTGGTGCTGACCACGGTGATGTCGGGCACCCCTGCGAACTGTTGCGTACCTTCGGCAAAACCAAGCGCGCGGGTGGTGTCATCGCGGATCTGCCATTCGGTGGCCGCGTTGTGGGCGCGCAACATGCTGCGCACCCGTGCCAGCAACAACCCGTCGTGATAGATGTCCATCACCACATCCTCGACCCCGGCGTCCAGCAGATCCAGCCGCGCGGTGGCGCTGATGCCCGGGGCCACGGCCATCACCGGCGCGGCACTGTTTGCGCCCGTCTCTTGCAACCGGCGGACCAGATCGACGGCCGTGCCATCGGGCAGGGCCACGGCGCAGATCACCAGATCAGGCGGCGTATCCGCAGCCTGACGCACAGCTTCGGCCACTGAACTGGCCTGCATCACGTAGTACTGCGCGGCTGCAAGTTTAACCTTCAGCACGATCCGGTTGGTCGCAATCGCGTCCACGATTAGGATCTTGGCATACATCTTGATGCCTCTCTGATGAAATTCATACATTCGTTTTAGTGGTCATTCCTTTCTCTGCCCAAATGGTTAAGAAAGTATTTCAAATTGGCCTCAAAACTGGGTGAACGAAGATGACCAAGCCAAATTCCGCTGAAACCGTCGCCCTGCAGGCGCTGGCATGGCTGGCGGGCAACGAGGACCTGTTGCCGGTGTTTCAGGGGGCCAGCGGCGCGGGCGCAGATGACCTGCGCAACGGGGCGACCGATCCCGCCTTTCTGGGGTCGGTTCTGGATTTCGTGATGATGGACGACATTTGGGTCGTGGCCTTTTGCGACAGCGTGGGCCTGTCCTATGACGCGCCGATGCGAGCGCGCGCGGCCCTTCCCGGTGGCGAACAGGTGAACTGGACATGAGTGCGGTCAAAGGCATCATTTTCGACAAGGACGGCACCCTGTTCGATTTCGCCGCAACCTGGGAGGCATGGGCCCAGGCGTTCCTGTTGCGCGCCTGCAACGGCGATCGGACCCGTGCCACGCAAGCGGGGGCCGTCATCGGATTTGACCTGCAAACCCGCAGCTTCTCCCGTGACAGCATCGTGATCGCAGGCACTGCGGGCGAAGTCGCCACCGCCTTGGCCCCGCATTTTCCCGACATGACCAAGCCCGCCTTGCTGGCCATGCTGAACGAAGAGGCCGAAAAGGCCCCCCAGGCCGAAGCCGTGCCGTTAACACCTTTGCTGACCGCCTTACGCGACCGTGGCCTTAAACTGGGCGTGGCGACCAACGACGCACAGGCGCCGGCACTTGCCCATCTGACGGGCGCGGGCGTGGCAAGCTATTTCGACTTCATCGCAGGCTTTGACAGCGGCCACGGCGGCAAGCCCGCGCCGGGGCAATTGCTGGCCTTTTGCGCGGCGACTGGGCTGGAACCGCAGGCCGTGGTGATGGTCGGCGACAGCACCCATGATCTGCACGCGGGCCGCGCCGCCGGGATGCGCACCGTGGCCGTGCTGACGGGACTGGCGATGGCCGAAACGCTTGCGCCCTTGGCCGACGTGGTTCTGGCCGACATCGGCCATTTGCCCGCCTGGCTGGACGATCAGGCCTGAGGCACCCCTTCTAAAACGACGTATCGGGTCACAAACGGAACGGTAGCCCGCGCGGCCAGCCCAAGGTGTTTACCAACATCAACTCGACCGCGCCTCGGCGCAAATCCGAAGGCAGCGCGCCCACTGACTTTTGATCGCTTCCGCCCGCGAACCCCTGCCAAACTAGGTCAATTCTTAACTATTTGCGGCATCTTAACACTTGTCCGGCATAAAGGCCGCGGGAATGGGAAAGAGACCGTCATGCATGGGCTAATTTATCGCGCGATCGAATGTTTTGTCACCGACAGCTACGGTCCTGAAAAGTGGTCCCAGGCCGCATCGCTGGCCGATCTGGGCTTTGTCGAATTTGAACCGATGCTGATCTATGACGACGCATTGGCCCCGCAGGTGATCGCGGCGGTGGGCGAGGTTCTGAACCGCTCTGAAGCCGACCTGATGGAAGACGTGGGCACCTATCTGGTCAGCCACCCCAACACCGAAGGGCTGCGGCGCCTGATGCGTTTTGGCGGCGTGTCCTTTGTGGAACTGCTGCATTCGCTGGACGACCTGCAAGACCGCGCGCGGCTGGCGGTCAGCGACCTGATCCTGCCGCACATCGAACTGCACGAATACACCGCCACGCATTTCAGTCTGATCTGCGGGACGGCGATCCCCAGCTTTGGCCACGTGATGATGGGGCTGTTGCGCACCATGGCCGACGACTATGGCGTGCTGGCCTTGCTGGAATACGAAGGCGGCACAACCGGCATGGAAACCGTATCGATCCGGCTGGTGGAAACCGAATTTGCCGAAGGACGCCGTTTTGCGCTGGGGGCAGCGCCATGACCGACCCGACAGCCAATCCCGCCGTGCTGGACGTGCTGTGCCCGATGCATGTGATGATCAACCACACCGGACATATCACCCACGTGGGGGCAACCTTGCGCAAATTGCGGCCCGATCTGGACTGGATCGGCGCGCGTTTTCTCGAGGTGTTCGCGCTCAAACGACCCCGCACAGTGACCAGCATCGCCACATTGCGCGAAAGCGCAGGCATCAAGCTGCACCTGCAACTGCGCGACACCCCGGTCACCGAACTCAAGGGCGTGGCCGTCGAAAGCGGGCAGGACGGGATGATCATCGTGAACCTGTCCTTTGGCATCTCGGTGGTCGACGGGGTGCGCCAATACGACCTGACCCATGCCGATTTTGCGCCCACCGATCTGGCCACCGAAATGCTCTATCTGGTCGAGGCGAAATCGACCGCGATGGAAGCCTGGCGCAAGCTGAACCAGCGCTTGCAGGGCGCGATGATCGCCGCCGAGGAACAGGCGTTCACCGATACGCTGACGGGGCTGAAAAACCGCCGCGCGATGGATCACGTCATGGCCCGCGCGCTGGAACGCGGCACGCAGTTTGCGCTGATGCAACTGGATCTGGATTTCTTCAAACTGGTCAACGACACGCTGGGCCATGCGGCAGGCGACCATGTGCTGCAAACCGTCGCACGCATCATGGTCGACGAAACCCGCAGCGAGGATACCGTGGCACGGCTGGGCGGCGACGAGTTCGTGATCGTGCTGCCCGAGGTGCGCGAAATATCGGCCCTGCGCCGCATCGGCACCCGCCTGATCAAACGGCTAGAGGTGCCGATGCCCTTCGAGGGCAACGATTGCTGCATTTCGGCCAGCATTGGCACCGTGTTTTATGAACCGGGATCGGACGCGGACCTGCGCAGCCTGCTCGATGACGTGGACGTGGCGCTTTATGCCTCGAAACGGGCGGGGCGGGGGCGCCAGACATTCTACAGCCCCGACTTGCGGCGCGGTCTGGACAGCGCGGATGCGACCACCCGACAGGCGGGGTAACGGCCATGTTGCAGCCGTTTGTCTTGTAGATGAAGGGAAAAACAAGTGGCAGCCCGTAGGGGAGTCGAACCCCTCTTTTCAGGTTGAAAACCTGACGTCCTAACCGATAGACGAACGGGCCACTGTCTTGTGAGGGGCTGATTATGCAATCGCGCCGCAGGGCGCAAGACCAAAAATGCAGTTCTTGGACAAATTTCTTATCCGGCCTCTGCCGCGTCCTCCAGACGCAACTGCACGCTTTGCCGTCCACGAAAGGTGTTGATGTCCAAACGCCCCGCCAGATGAAAGCGCGCGCCGCCGTGTTGTTCCAGACGGGGGCCAAGCGGGCCGTCATAGGCCCCGAAACAGATCGCATCCATGCGCGCGCCGCCCATGTCGCCAAAGCTCAGCTTCAGGTGGTTTTCGCCCACCCGTTTGGCGTGGAATATCTGCATATCGGCAAAGGCATAGCGCGGACCGGGGGCGGCGGCGCCAAAGGGGCCTGCCTGTTCGATCATCTCGGCCAGCTCGACCTGCGCCGCGCCGGGCATCATCGTGCCGTCCAGCCGCAGGTCGGCCACGCCGATGCGGTCCGCACCCTGTTTGGCCAGCAAGACGCCCAGCCGTTCCATGGCCTCGGGAATCATTTCCGCACGCGCGGTCAGCCCCGCGGCCATCTTGTGCCCGCCGCCCTTGATCAGCAGCCCTTCGGCGGCCAGCCGCTGGATTGCAGCGCCCAGATCAATGCCGGTGACCGACCGCCCCGATCCCTTGCCCATGCCATCCTCGATGCCGATCACCACGGCGGGGCGATTCGACGCCTCTTTCAGTCGTGCCGCGACAATGCCCACCACACCGGGATGCCAGCCGTCGCCCGCCGCCCAGGCCAGCGGCGCGTCAAAGCCGCGCTCCTCGGCCTGCGCCATGGCCGACGCACGCACCGCCGCCTCGATGTCGCGGCGTTCGGTGTTCAGCATGTCCAGCTTTTCGGCCATCGCTGCGGCCTCGTGCGGGTCGGTGGTGGCCAGCAGGCGCGCGCCCAGATCGGCCTGACCGATCCGCCCGCCCGCATTGATGCGCGGCCCCAGCAGGTAACCCAGGTGATAGGCCGCAGGCGCCGTGTCCAGCCGCGCCACATCGGCCAGTGCGGCAAGGCCCGGACGGTCGCGCGCGGCCATCACCCGCAGGCCCTGGCGCACAAAGGCACGGTTGACCCCGATCAGCGGCGCCACATCCGCCACCGTGGCCAGCGCCACCAGATCCAGCATCCGCATCAGGTCCGGCCCCGTCTGGCCCGCACCGCGCATCTGGCGGCCACATTCGACCAGCATCAGAAACACCACGCCAGCGGCGCACAGATGGCCCAGATCGCCATTCTCGTCCTGCCGGTTGGGGTTCACCACCGCCACCGCATCGGGCAACGTCTCGCCGCCCAGGTGGTGATCCAGCACAACCACATCCGCGCCCACGGCGGCCGCAATCGGCCCGTGCGACAGCGTCCCGCAATCGACGCAAACAATCAGGTCATGCGCCGCCGCCAGTTCCGCCATCGCCGCGTCATTGGGGCCATAGCCTTCGTCGATGCGGTCGGGCACATACAGCGTCGCCCGCAGCCCCAGTTGCCGCAGCCAGTCCAGCAACAGCGCGGCGGACGTCCCGCCGTCCACGTCATAATCGGCAAAAATCGCGATCCGCTCGCGCCGCGCCACGGCGTCCAGCACGCGTGTCGCCGCCTTTTCCATGTCTTTCAGCAGGCGCGGATCAGGCAGCAGGTCGCGCAGGGCTGGGGCCAGAAACGCCTCCGTCTCTTCCACCGCCACACCGCGCCGCGCCAGCACTTGTGCCACGGGCGCGGGCAGCCCCTTTTGCTGCACGATCAGGTCCGCCGCCCGCTGCACTTCGACAGCGGGCCCGACCCAGCGGCGGCCCGTCAGAGATGTCTCAACGCCTAGGTACATGGCCACATCCCCATCTTCATCTTGCCAAACAAACTCCCCCCGGAGGGCCGGCCGGCCTCAGTCTCCGAAGCGAAAACAGCCTTAGACCGGCGTGCGATACTGCATCCGCCGCACTGATCCGGTGCGCGACCGCATCAGCAAGGTCTCGCAGGTCAGCCAGCCGGGTTCGCGCTGTACCGCTTGCAGCAACGACCCCGAGGTGACGCCGGTCGCGGCAAAGATCACGTCGTCGGTGACCATTTCGTCGCGGGTATAGATGCGGTCCAGATCGGTGATGCCCGCCTTGGCCGCGCGGCCCTTTTCGTCGTCGTTGCGGAACAGCAGGCGGCCGTAAATCTGCCCGCCCATGCATTTCAACGCAGCAGCGGCCAGCACGCCCTCGGGCGCGCCACCGTCGCCCATGTACATGTCGATGCCGGTGTCCGGGTCGGCGCAATGCATCACACCCGCCACATCGCCGTCGGTGATCAGGCGAATCGCGGCACCGGTGGCGCGCACATCTGCGATCATGTCGGCATGGCGCGGACGCTCCAGAATGCACACGGTGATGTCGGATGTGTCACAGCCCTTGGCCTTGGCCAGCGCCTTGACCCGTTCGCCGGGGGTCATCGCCAGGGTGACCGTGTCGGGGGCAAAGCCCGGACCGATGGCCAGCTTTTCCATATAAACGTCAGGCGCGTGCAGCATCGACCCGCGCGGCCCCATGGCAATCACGGTCAGCGCGTTGGGCATGTCCTTGGCGGTCAGCGTGGTGCCTTCCAGCGGGTCCAGCGCGATGTCCACGCCGGGGCCGTTGCCGGTGCCAACCTCTTCCCCGATGAACAGCATCGGTGCTTCGTCGCGCTCGCCTTCGCCAATCACCACCACGCCCGCGATGTCCAGCAGGTTCAACTGTTCGCGCATGGCGTTCACCGCCGCCTGGTCGGCGGCTTTTTCGTCGCCGTGGCCGATCAGCTTGGCTGACGCCAGCGCCGCCGCTTCGGATACCCGTGCAAGGCCCAGTGACAACATACGGTCTTGAAATTTTGCGGCGTCAGTCATGGGGGTGGTCCTTATGAATTTATGTTGAAAAACGTGTAGCGGTTGGTGCGCAGTGGCGCAACTTTACAGGTGTTCGATGCGCAGCGCGACAGGGGCCTGCGCCAGCACGCCGGTGCCTTCCATGGCCTCAATGGCCACGTCCAGGCTGGCGCGGGTGGTCTTGTGGGTGACGATCAGCACCTGGGCCGCTTCCAGATCGGCGTGACCATACTGGCGCATCCGCTCGATGCTGACACCGGCCTCGCCCAATGCGGCGGCGACTTTCGCCAGCGCGCCGGGTTTGTCGACCAGACCCATGCGCAGGTAATAGGGCGCAGGCAGCACCGACAGCGCCGGCTTGGCCGCCTCAAGCGTGGTGGCGGGCTGGCCAAAGACCGGCAGCGACAGCCCGCGCGCAATGTCGCAGACATCGGACATCACCGCACTGGCGGTGGGGCCTGCACCGGCACCGGGACCGCGCAGCACGATCTGCTCGACTGCGTCGCCTTCCAGCACGATCATGTTGGTGCCGCCCTGCAACTGGCCCAGCGGCGAGGTGTCGGGCACCAGGCACGGCTGCATCCGCTGTTCCAGCCCGCGGCCGGTCTTTTGCGCGACGCCCAAAAGCTTGATCTTGAAGCCCATGTCGGCGGCGGCGCGGATGTCTTCGATGCTGATGCGCTCGATGCCTTCCAGCTCGATCCCCGCAAAATCGACACGGGTGCCGAATGCGATCGACGACAGGATCGCCAGCTTGTGCGCCGCATCAATACCGCCCACGTCCAGTTGCGGGTCGGCCTCAAGATACCCCAGGCCGTCCGCTTCGGCGAACACGTCCTGATAGCTCAGGCCGGCGGTTTCCATCCGCGTCAGGATATAGTTGCACGACCCGTTCATCACGCCCATCACGCGGGTGATGCCGTTGCCCGCCAGTCCTTCGGTCAGCACCTTGATCACAGGGATACCACCGGCAACGGCGGCTTCAAACCGCAGCGACCGCTGGGCCGCTTCGGCCTGTTCGGCCAGCGCCTGCCCGTGCATCGCCAGCATCGCCTTGTTGGCGGTGATCACGTGCTTGCCTGCGGCAAGGGCGGCTTCGGTCGCGTCCTTGGCAGGGCCGTCTTCGCCGCCCATCAGTTCCACGAACACGTCCACATCGTCGCGCTTGGCCAAAGCCACCGGGTCGGTTTCCCACGCATAGTCCGAAAGGCTGATGCCGCGATCCTTGTCCTTTGACCGCGCCGACACGGCGGAAATGGTGATGTCACGACCGGTGCGGGCCGACAGCAGCGCCGCCTGCTGGCGCACAATCTTGACGACACCCATGCCGACCGTGCCCAGACCGGCAATACCAAGACGAAGGGGCTGGGACATGGGATGTTTCCTTATACATGCGTGGCGTTTTTTGCGCATCTACCCCGTTCGCGACGGGCACGCAACATGGCGCTGCGGTGGGCTGCTGCAAGAAATACGCCAGCCGCCTGTCCGCCCTGTCGGACACGCGGCGGTTAGCCGGGCTGTTAAGCTTCAGGGTTTGATGCTGCGTTACCGTTCCAGCCTTGCGCGAAAGCAATAAGGATCGCCGGCGCCCCGGTGGCGTAGCGACACCTTATCCCGCCACGCTGGAACACAGGTGTTCACTGCCCGGCGGGGGCATGCGCCGCTGCGTTGGGCATGGCGCATGTCCCCAAGTGCAGTCGCCCCGCAGGTCTCACGCGCCGTGTCCCTCGCACGAATTGCATAGCTGGTATGCAAATTTATCCTGCATTTTCAAGGACAAATCGCCCGCTCATTTGATCTGGATCAGTATCGGGGCCGAGCCGATGTGACACCTTGCCCTCACACTGAAGAAACAAAGGATCGACCCAATGAAAATCGTGAGCCACGCTTTAAGGACAGCTCTCGCTGTCGGCACGCTCGGCACAACGTTCGCTTTGCCCGCCATGGCGCAATCGCAGGGTGACTGGACCGTCGGCATCGGGATCATCAACGTGAACCCGAAATCCGACAACGGCACTCTTGCAGGTTCGGCGACCACACTTGGCGACGACACGCAACTTTCGCTGACCGGTGAATATTTCATCCGCGATAACCTCGGCATCGAGCTTTTGGCCGCGACCCCTTTCGAGCATGGAATTTCCCTTGGCGGCACCGAGATCGGCTCAACCAAACATCTGCCGCCCACCATCTCGTTGGTCTACCACGTGCCCACAAAGGGCAAGATCACACCCTTCTTCGGCATCGGTCTGAACTACACCACTTTCTTTGAAGAGACGACAGGCCTTGGCAATCTCAAACTGGATGACAGTTTCGGGCTGGCCGCCACCGTGGGGGCAGATTGGCAGATCTCTGATCGCGGCGCATTGCGTGTGAACGTGCGGTACATGGACATCGAAACCGATGCGAGATTGAACGGTGCCGCGATCGGCACGGCAAAGATTGATCCGATCAGTGTCGGCCTGTCCTACGTCCATCGTTTCTGACATTCCCCCGGGGTTGGGTAAAACCAATCCCAGCGGCTGTGCTACATCCGATCTGGCGTCGCCCCCAAAGGCGGCGCCAATTTCTGTTCGGACGCCGTCGTCTTGTTCAACCGGTACAGAAGATATTAGTCGTTTGCGCCGGGCTTTTCGTCCAGCCGCGTGCGGGCGGGGCTGTCGATGACGCGGGTGCGCTTCAACCGCTCGGCGCGGTTGCGCAGGGCGGCGACGCGGCTTTCCAGATTGCTTTGCTGGACTTCGGGGGCAGGGCCGGTGTCTGCGGTGCGGGCCAGAATGGGGCCGACATTGACCAGCTCCGGGTAATCCGCAGCTTTGGCACGCTCGGACACGGCGGCGTCCAGCTCGGGGAACTGGGTGCACGCCACCAGCAACAACTGGAGCGCGATCAGGGCTGAAAAAGGGCTGGGGCGCATGAACCTGCCTGTGATGATCTGTTGCAAGCTTGATGCACCAGCGGTGCGCGTGGCGCAAGGCACTTGGTTTTGAACGGGTGTTCAGATAATCCAAGCAAATGGCACGCACAGCAGGATCACATTCGGACATCACCGGCCCAAGGGTGCGCGACGCGGCCCTGCGCCTGTTCGCCCGTGACGGCTATGCCGCCGTGTCGATGCGCCGGATCGCGGGCGAGGTCGGGGTGCAGGCGGGGGCGCTGTACAACTATACCCCCGACAAGCAGACGCTGCTGTTCGACCTGATGCGCGACCATTTGATCGAATTGCTGGCCGCCCAACCGCAGGACACCGGCGATGCGGTGGCCGCACTGGAACGCTTCGTGCGCTTTCACATCGGCTTTCACCACGACCGGCCCGACGCGGTGTTCATCGCCTATATGGAACTGCGCAATCTGGAACCGGACAACTTCGCCGCCATCGAGGCGCTGCGCAGGCAGTACGAGGACCGGCTGGAAGCGATCCTGCGGCGCGGCGCACAGGCGGGCGTGTTTGCCGTGCCCGACCCCAAGATTGCGACGCTGGCCGTCATCGCCATGCTGACAGGCGTCAACACATGGTTCCGCGCAGGCGGACGGCTGCGGCTGGACGAGGTGCAGGATATATACTGGGACATGGTGCGCCGGTCGGTGGGCGGCACGCCTGACCGCTGAACGCGGGTGCCTGCGCGCCAAAGCAGGCGCACAGGCATGTGATTTCAGTGCGCAGGCTGGATAAACGTCCCGTTGCGCAGATCGCGCATGGCTTGTTGTAACTCGGCTTGGGTGTTCATCACGATGGGCCCGTGCCACGCCACAGGCTCGTTGATCGGCGCGCCCGAGATCAGCAGGAACCGCACACCCTTTTCGCCGGCCTGCACCGTAATCTCGTCACCCGACCCAAAGCGCACCAGCGTGCGGTCGCCGGACAGATCCCGAATGTTGACCTCTTGTCCCGCAATCTCTTTTTCCAACAGAACACCTGAGGGCGCGGATGCATCGACAAAGGCCGCGCTGCCGTCAAAGATATAGGCGAACGCACGACGATAGGTGTCGATGTGGAACGTCTTCTTGACGCCCGCAGGCATGGTCACGTCCAGATATTGCGGATCGGCGGCAATGCCGTCCACGGGACCTGTCTTGCCCCAGAACGCACCGGTGATCACGCGCACGGTGGTGCCGTCATCGTCGGTCACCTCGGGAATGTCCGCCGCCGTCACGTCCTGATACCGCGGCGCGGTCATCTTCTGCGACGCGGGCAGGTTGCCCCACAACTGAAACCCGTGCATCTGGCCGCGCTGGTTCCCGTGTGGCATTTCCTGATGCAGGATACCGCGACCGGCGGTCATCCATTGCACGTCACCAGCGCCAAGCGATCCGGTGTTGCCCAGACTGTCGGCGTGATCGACCGTGCCCGACAGCACATAAGTGATCGTCTCGATCCCGCGGTGCGGGTGCCATGGGAACCCCTTTTCGAAATCCTCGGGGCGTTCGTTGCGGAAATCGTCGAACAACAGGAACGGGTCCAGCTCGGACGGGTCCTGAAAGCCGAAAGCACGGTGCAGTTTGACACCGGCCCCTTCCAGCGTGGGCTGGGCGCGGCGTGTCTCTAGGGTGGGGCGCAGGGACATGGGGATCTCCTTTGAAGGCTGCTGTTGAACAACAATCTAATCGTGCGGAGGTGCGATGCAATCGGCGCTGATGCGCCGTTGCTGTGCAATTTTGCGGTAAGTGGCGGGAACCACCGCAGCCGTTGGTAATTTGTTCCCGAGGACCTGTATGTACAGGTGGGCACCAGGTAAATGGACCAGGGTCCAAACAGAGCCAGTCCCCTCGGAAATGCTTAAGGCCACTGGAACGTAACCGTTTCGAGAAGGGCAGAACCCGCCACTGCTTTAGGTAGGGTGCGCGCAGGCACTTGGCAAGGGGCTTGGGGGCGGTGCAAGTTCTATTAGGGGGCTCTGCCGCTGGCCTTCGGCCTCCCCCGGAGCTTATTGGGCAAGATGAGGCCTATTCCTCTGCGATGAAGTTGTAGCGTTCCAGCTCCTCGGGCAGCAAAACATAGATTTCATCAGGGGGCGTGCTCAGCGCGTGCTGCATGACCAGCGGGTCGATGCCCATTTCATCAAGATAGATCATCACCTCGCCCTGTCCGCGCTGGATGTCTTCGACGGCGAAAGACGCGGGCAGGATCGTGCTTTGGCCGAAATAGTGCTGGTGCACGCCGACGCTGGCGGTGTCCGCGATGGTGCGTGTGGTGCCTGCGGCCAGGACATAGGGGCAGGCGGAGTAGCACACTTCGCCCGCGCGCATCTCGGTGGCGATGTCGTTGGCGCGTATGTAGCGGCCCAGTTCCAGCGCGTCGGCCACCGAACCGCCCGGCGATTGCAGCACCAGCCGCGCAGGCACGGGGTCGGCCTCGGCCAGCAGGTCGGTGATGCGGGCCGCGTCATCGGGGGCGATCGTGCCCTCCAGCCGATAGGTGCTGTCCTCAAGTGCGGTCAGCGTCAGCCGTCCCGGCAGCGGGTTGGTGGGGTTTGCGGGACGCGGGCGGTCAGGGTCAAAAGTGCGGCGCTGGTCGCCGGGGCTGACCGGTTCGGTCAACTGCGGCTGGTTCGGTCCAAAAGAGGGCAGCGACAGCCCCGCGCCCGCCATGTCGCCGATGACCAGCAACAGGCCCAACCCAAGCTGGAACACCAGCACCCCCGCAAGGATGCGGCTGACCGACGGCCACTTCGAGGCGGTGGCCTCGGTCATGCGGCGCTGTCCGGTTTCGCAGGCGACGCGGGCAGGGTGCGCACAGGGGTGTCCTGTGCTGCTTTCTCGCGCGCCTCTTTGTCCCGCAGCTCCTTGTCCAAGGTGTCGGGCATATTGTTCATCGCCAGTTCCACATCGCGGATCGCACCCAGCGCGGTGCGCAACTCGGCCAGCGTCATCGTGTCATCCACGGCTGCCCCCTCGCGCCCCTGCCGGATGGCGGCGTGGGTGATGGCAAGGATGAACACCAGCACCGCAGGCAACAGGTCGATGGCAATCGCACCGGCCCACGAGGGGATGAAGTTGCGCGCATACAAGATCACCGCATCGGCCGAGGAAATCGGCGTATAGGTCACATCGGGGGGCGGTGTCTGTGCGATCACGGCGGCAGCGGCGCGTTCCAGCGTCGCGGCGCGCTGGGCCAGCACATCCAGAACGCTGGTGATGGTAGACGCCTGATCGGTGCGGATCTGGCTGGTACTGCCGTCCAGTTCGGGCAGCACGACGGACGCCGCCAGATCCTGCGCCGCGCGTTCAACCAGGGGCGCGACGGAAAGCTGGCGCAACTGCGCGATCAGCCCGGCCAGCCGCACCGTGGCCTCGGAAAACTCGACGGATCGTGCCTCGACCGGCCCGGCTTCGACCGTCAGGGCGCGCATCCGGCTCAGGATGGCATTGCCCTCGGCAAAGGCGGCGCTGACCAGCGGGGTCTGGGTGGCAATCTGCGCCTCAAGCCCTGCCAGTTCCGCCGATTTCTGACGCAGCACGCGAAACACAGCCCCACGACCGGCCAGCCCCGACAAAGCACCTGCGGCCTCTTGCTCGGACAGATCCTCGAACGACTGACGCACGCGGGCGACATCGCGTTCCAACCCTTGGGCGCTCAGCGCGATTTCGTGGGTTTCTTCCAGTGCGGTCTGATAGTCCTGCACCGTGGTGGCCAGGTGCTGCTCGACCGCCGCCGATCCGGCCAACGCAGCCGCGTTCAGCCAGGACGACATCGCCACGATGGCCAGCGATCCCAGCGCCATGGCCAGCATCAGCCCGATACGCGACTGCGCGCTGCGCACCGCCGGGAACAGCCGCATCATGTAGGACCAGAACACGAAAATCCCCACCGACACCGCCACCGAATAGGCAATCGCGGCAAAGACCGACATCGCGCCGGTGTCATCCAGCAGCGACGACACCCCAAGATAGGTATAGATCCCCGACGCCACCGACAGAACGCCAAGCGCGGTGCCAGAGAATGTGTCGAGCCATGTCAGGTGGGTTTCCAACTCGCGGGCGTGGCGGACGCCGCGCGCTTGGGCGTCGGTCAGGGGGCGATCAGATGTCATGCGGGCCTTTCCGGCGTGCTTGTGTCGGGACTTAACATAGATGCGGGCGCGCAGTCTTCCAAGCTTTCCTGCGCGGGGGTTGCAAATGTTCACGGATTGTTCATATTTTCGGCCCATGAGTCTGGTCTCTGATATCACCGCCCTGGCGCCGGGGCAGATACTGGCGCGCGGCGTGGCGCGGCACCTGGCGGCGCTGGGCATGGTCACGGTTGAGGAACTGGTGCCCACACGCGGCCTGCGGGTGGATGTGATGGCGCTGGGCCCCAAGGGCGAGATTTGGGTGGTCGAATGCAAATCCAGCCGCGCCGATTATATGACCGACAGCAAATGGCAGGGTTACCTTGAATGGTGCGACCGCTTCTTCTGGGCGGTGGATGCGGATTTCCCCACCGACCTGCTGCCCGATGAAAGCGGCCTGATCATCGCCGACGCCTATGATGCCGAGGTGATCCGCATGGCCCCCGAGGACAAGCTGCCCGCCGCACGCCGCAAGGTGATGGTGCAGAAATTCGCCACCCACGCCGCGCGACGGTTGCAGGCGTTGCGCGACCCGGCGGGGGTTTCGGGCTTCGGTTAAGCTGCCGCTTTAAGGCAATCCAGTGCACACAGACCCGATTGCGCTGGCCGCCAGACCGCCTGACGTTTTAGCGTAGGTCAAAGACCGGCGTGGGGGGCAGGCAATGCAATATCATCTGAACGGCTACACC
The DNA here is from genome assembly GCF_963976325.1 of uncultured Pseudosulfitobacter sp. Lineage (NCBI taxonomy): Bacteria > Pseudomonadati > Pseudomonadota > Alphaproteobacteria > Rhodobacterales > Roseobacteraceae > Pseudosulfitobacter > uncultured Pseudosulfitobacter sp. The sequence continues at coordinate 1,347,901 of NZ_CAXBJW010000001.1, read as the reverse complement.
AGCGGCGACCCGCATGTGGCGCAGGCCACCGCCAGCCACGATCCGGCGCAGATGCCTGCACAGGTCGATGTTCTGATCGTCGGCTGCGGTCCGGCGGGGCTGACGCTGGCGGCGCAGATGGCGCAGTTTCCCGATATTTCCGTGGCGATTGCCGATCAAAAGGATGGCCCCTTGCAAGTCGGGCAGGCCGACGGGATTTCCTGTCGCAGCATCGAGATGTTCAACACCTTCGGCTTTGCCGAGGACGTGCTGCGCGAGGGCTATTGGGTCAACGAGACGACCTTCTGGAAACCCGATCCCGATCAGCCCGCCCACATCACGCGCACGCAAAAGATCGACGATGTAGAACCGGGCCTGTCCGAATTCCCGCATGTGATTCTGAATCAGGCGCGTGTGCATGACTTTTACCTGCGCTGCATGGCCAACGGCGCGCGGCGGCTGCAACCGCATTACGGACGCGCCTTGCACAGCTTGCAGGTGGGCGCGGGCCCCCATCCGGTCACGGCGCAGTTCACCGGCCCCAATGGCCCCGAGGTGTTGCAGGCCCGCTATGTCGTGGGCTGCGACGGCGCGCGCAGCACCGTGCGCCGCCAGATCGGGCGCAGGCTGGACGGGGCTGCGGCCAATCAGGCCTGGGGCGTGATGGACGTGCTGGCGGTGACAGACTTTCCCGACGTGCGGCTGAAATCGGTGATCCAGTCGGCAAATGCGGGCAGCGTGCTGATCATCCCGCGCGAAGGCGGCTATATGGTGCGGATGTATATCGAGCTGGACAAGCTGGGCGCGGACGAGCGTGCGGCCGGACGCAACATCACCATCGACCAACTGGTCGCAGCGGCGGAGCGCATTTTGCACCCCTATACGCTGGATGTGAAAGACGTGGCGTGGTGGTCGGTCTATGACATCGGGCAGCGGCTGTGCGACCGGTTCGAGGATGACAGCGGCCACATCTTCATCGCCGGAGACGCCTGCCACACCCACAGCCCCAAGGCGGGGCAGGGCATGAACGTGTCCATGGGCGATACGTTCAATCTGGGCTGGAAGCTGGCGGCGGTGCTGCGCGGGCAAAGCGACGCCAGGCTGTTGCGCACCTATTCGGACGAACGCCAGCAGGTGGCGCAGGACCTGATCGACTTTGACCGCGCATTTGCCCGCATCTTCTCGGCCCCGCCTCAGCCGGGGAACGCGGCGCAGGCGTCAATGCTGCAAGAGACGTTCATCAAGGCAGGGCGGTTCACTGCCGGCATGGGCGTGCACTACCGTCCCTCGGCGATCTGTGGTGACGGGGCGCATCAGGCACTGGCGACGGGGCTGACAGTGGGGCAACGGTTCCATTCCGCGCCGGTGGTGCGGCTGGGCGACGCGCGGCCCATGGAGCTGGGCCATGTGATCACGGCTGACGGACGTTGGCGGCTGTTTGCCTTTGCCGGTGCGGATGACACAGGTGCCGAAGGCGGCGCGCTGCACCGCTTTTGCACTTGGGCACAGGATGCCATGCAGACTTGGGGCGACGGGGACGCGGACGCGGTGGTGGACCTGCGCGCCGTGATGCAGCAGGGGCACCGCGATCTGGACCTGATGCAGATGCCGCCCATTCTGCGCCCCGAGAAGGGGTGTTTCGGTCTGATCGACTATGAAAAGGTATTTTGCGCCGATCCGTCCCGCGACATTTTCGACATGCGTGGGATCGACCGCAGCGCGGGCTGCGTGGTGATCGTGCGACCCGATCAATACGTGGCCGACGTGCTGCCGCTGGATGACACGCAGGCGGTGGCCGGGTTTTTCAACGGGGTGTTCGTAGCGCAGACCTGACGGCCCGCCCGTCTCGGCGCCCGTCTCAGCGCCTGATCGACTCAGCAGCCTTGGCGGCGGCCATCAGCTCTTCGGCAATCTCGCGGGCCTCGTCGGGTTCGAAATCCATTGGAATTTCGGCACCGCCACCTTCGACAAACAGACGGACCATGCCCTTGTCGGTCGGACCGATTTGCAGATTGGCTTCGATGTCGCGTTCGCTGTTGATGCCCATGATGGCCTCCGGCTGTGTCAGGCGACTGTGCTAGCGAAGACAGGCTTGATTGGCAAGCGTGACAGGGGCACGATGCCAGCATGACAGAGTTGCGATTCCGTGCCCAGGCGCCAGATAAGGCCACTTGGGCGCAGGGAATGGGAAATTCGTTTTTGATCGGCCTTGCCAAAGCGGAACGTCTTGGTTACATCACCGCGCAGTGCCGCCTTAGCTCAGTTGGTTAGAGCGCTTGATTGTGGATCAAGAGGTCCCTGGTTCGAGACCAGGAGGTGGTACCATTCTCCCCCAACTATTGCTGACCGATCATCATTCGGGGCTTTGCCCCGGGCCCCAGGATATTTTTGGCCAAAAGAAATCAGTCCAGCGTGATGGTTTGCCTTAGCGTGGCACCGTCGGGCGTGTAGATCAGCACCTGCGTCGGCGTCGTGATGGCGATATACTGCGGGGTCTGGGCGAACGCCGTGGGGGTCGTGCCGTCGGGCAGGGTGATGCGCTCTGGCAGCGGCGGCGTTGACGGGCTATTGAGGCGTATTGCCATCAGCACAAAGATCGCGGCCATGCCGATGATCATTGTGGCAGTCAGAAGCGTCACCAGACGGCGCAGGTTTTTAAGGTAAGGCGGTTCGGGACCATCGGGCGCGTCGTGAGGATTGGACATGTCAGATCAACTCGTTCGGTTTCGGGTGGGCGAAGCGCCGCCTGCACGTCTTGATAAGGCGTTGGCGCGCGATGTGCCAGTGGATGCATCCCTGTCGCGCACACGGCTGGGCCGGCTGATCGAGGACGGCGCGGTGCAGGTGGACGGCACGGTTGTGCGCGACCCCAAGGCCAAGGTGGCCGAAGGCGCCGATGTGATCATCACCGTGGCCGTCGCCGCAGAAAGCCATATTGGCGCCGAAGACATCCCGCTGGTCGTGATCTACGAGGACGACGATCTGGTGGTGGTGAACAAACCTGCGGGCATGGTGGTGCATCCGGCCCCCGGCACGCCGTCGGGCACGCTGGTGAACGCGCTGATGCATCATTGCGGTGACAACCTGTCGGGCGTGGGCGGGGTCAAACGCCCCGGCATCGTGCACCGCATCGACAAGGAAACCAGCGGCCTGCTGGTGGTGGCCAAATCCGACGCCGCGCATCACGGGCTGGCCGACCAGTTCGCCGCCCACACGGTCGAACGCTATTACCGCGCGCTGGTCTACGGTGTGCCCGATGCCAACGACCCGCGCCTGCGCGGGATCAGGGGCGCGTCGTTCGAGCCGGGCAATATCCTGAAACTGACCACCCAGCTTGCCCGTCACAAGACCGACCGCCAGCGGCAGGCGGTCCTGTTTCAGGGTGGGCGTCACGCGGTGACACGGGCGCGCACGATCCAGCGATTCGGCACGCCGGACGTGCTGGCGCTGATGGAATGCTGGCTGGAAACCGGCCGCACCCACCAGATTCGCGTTCATATGGCCCATGCCGGTCACGGGCTGGTGGGCGATCCGGTTTATGGTGGCAAACGCAAGCTGCCCAAGGGCGCGCTGAACGATGCGGCTCTGGCGGCGCTGAACGGGTTCGACCGGCAGGCGCTGCACGCGGCGGTTCTGGGCTTTGTGCACCCGGTCAGCGGCGAAAACATGCGGTTCGAAGCCGATATGCCCGCCGATATGACCGATCTGCTGGACGCCTTGGCCTAAGGCTTTATCATCCTTACCGACGGAAACACACGGCCCGCGCGTTAAGGTGTTGTTCACACCCGCGTGGCAGAGCGTGTGTAACAGACTGCACACGTGTGCGTGAGCGCACTGTCACGCGCTAACATTGCTGTACGGTTCGTGTATGCTGGGTGGCGAAAATGGGGAAGCGGCCTCTTGCGATGGCCCTGTGGACCCCCCATATCGATGTTAAGCCCCTAAACATGGGGCAGAGAGGACAGAGATGGCAAATTATGCAAATCTGCCGGCCCCGACGCCGGAAGGCGGCCTGAACCGCTATATGCAGGAAATCCGCAAGTTCCCTTTGCTGGAGCCTGAAGAGGAATACATGCTGGCCAAACGCTGGGTCGAAGAGCAGGACACAGAGGCCGCCCACAAGATGGTCACCAGCCACCTGCGTCTGGCGGCCAAGATCGCCATGGGCTACCGCGGTTACGGCCTGCCCCAAGCCGAGGTGATCTCTGAGGCGAACGTGGGCCTGATGCAGGCGGTTAAACGCTTTGACCCCGAACGCGGCTTTCGTCTGGCGACCTATGCCATGTGGTGGATTCGCGCCTCGATCCAGGAATATATCCTGCGGTCGTGGAGCCTGGTGAAACTGGGCACCACATCGGCGCAGAAGAAACTGTTCTTTAACCTGCGCAAGGCCAAGGCCCGCATCGGCGCGCTGGAAGAGGGCGATTTGCGCCCCGAAAACGTCAAGCGCATCGCCACCGACCTGGGCGTGACCGAGGACGAGGTGATCAGCATGAACCGGCGGATGTCGGGCGGGGATGCGTCGCTGAACGCCACCGTCGGCTCCGAAGGCGAAGGCACGATGCAATGGCAGGACTGGCTGGAAGACGAAGACGCCGACCAGGCTGCCGACTACGAGGAACGCGACGAGCTGACCGTGCGCCGCGAAATGCTGGCCGAGGCGCTGGATGTGCTGAATGACCGCGAAAAGGACATTCTGACCCAACGCCGCCTGTCCGACCAGACCGTCACGCTGGAAGACCTGTCCGGCCAGTATGACGTCAGCCGCGAACGCATCCGCCAGATCGAGGTGCGCGCCTTTGAAAAGCTGCAAAAGCGGATGCGCGATCTGGCCAAGGAAAAGGGTCTGATGGCCACGGCCTGATCCTGTCCGATGGACCAAAAATGCAATGCTCTGCCCCGCAAGGGGTGGGGCATTTTTTATGTATCCCAAGCCCTGCCAGATGTGCCAAAGCTGGCACAGAAGCAGCGAGCGGCAAGGCGTTGCCGGTCCACAACAAACGGGTGATGAATGAGCCGGATCGTCTTTCATGTGCCACGCTCGTGGCTGGGACCGCTGGGTGGCGGGCTGATGCCGTTCTATGCGCGTCTGACCGAGGGGCTGACGGCGTTAAAAATCCCCTTTGACGTGGTCGAACTGGACCGCGACACCGTGATGGCCGAGGTCGAGGCCGACACCGCCTTTCACGTCATCAACCACGGGCGGTTCACCCATCCGCGCATCCTGAACGCGGGCGTGGCCTATATCTATCCGTTCTGGAACATGGACCCGACCGGCATCCGCGCCTTTTCGTCCATCGGCAACCAGCCGTTCAACCCCGCAGGGATCGAGGCCGAAGAAGCGCGCGCCTTCTTTCGCAAGCTCAAGGCGCGGCTGGTCGGCGCGCGCACCTCGCGTTATGAGCAGCCGCAAGACGAAGCGGACCTGCCCGACGGTGGCACGGCGGTGTTTTTCCAGTCCGAAGCACATCGCACAGTGGGCGAAACCATGTGGCTGGACCGTTGGGAAATGCTGCAAGGGGTGCTGGACGCCGACCGTGGCCCCGTCGTGGTCAAACCGCACCCGCGTGACACCGACCCGAAACTGCGGGCGCGTTTGCGGAAAATGCCGGGGGTGACGGTCAGCGACGGCAACATTCACGACATCATCGCGGCCTGCGACCGCGTGGTTACCATCAACTCTGCCGTCGGGATCGAGGCCTATCTGCACCGCAAGCCGGTCATTCTGTGCGGTCAGGCCGATTTCGCCCATATCGCGGATCAAGCGCATGACAGCGCCGAACTGGTCGCGCATCTGCGGGCCGAACCGGCGCGGCGGGCCTATGACAAATACATCTGGTGGTACTTTGCCCACCACTGTCTCAGCACCACCGAACCGCAGCTTGCCACACGGTTCCTGGACCGCGTGCGCGCCACAGGGTTCGTTATTTAAGCCGCGCGCGCAGCACCCGCAGCATGTTCTCGCCCGCGATCTTGCGAATGTCGGCTTCGGAAATCCCCGCATCCAGCATGGCACTGGTCAGTGCGGGCAGCTCGGATGTGTCAAAGGCGGTTTCGACCGATCCGTCAAAATCCGACCCCAGCGATACGTGATCCGCACCCACCGTGTCGATGCCGGCCTTGATCATCTTGGCAATGCCCGAGGGCGTGATGTCGTTACAGGCCACTTCGGCCCAGTATCCCATGCCGATCACGCCGCCCGTGGCCGCAATCTCGCGCATCAGATCGTCGGGAAAGTTGCGTTTGACCGGGCAAAAGCCGTGAATGCCGCTGTGGCTGACAATCACCGGCATGTCCGTCATCGCCAGCACGTCGCGGGCCACTTGGGGCGACGAATGCGCCAGGTCCAGCACCATGCCGCGCCCTTCGATGTCGGCCACGACGGCGCGGCCAAAGTCGGTCAGGCCAAGGTTGCCCTCGCCGTGCAGCGACCCGCCCAGGGCGTTGTCGAAAAAGTGTTGCAGGCCGATGATGCGGTGCCCCGCGGCCTCGATCTTGTCCAGATTGGCAATGTCACCCTCAAGCGGATGCGCGCCCTCGATCCCCAGAATGCCACCCACCGCTTGGCTGCCTGCGGCACGGGCGGCCAGATGGGCCTCAAGATCCGCAAGGCTTTTGATGATGGTCAGGTGCTCGGGGTCTTTGGCGGCGGCCTTGTGCAGTTTTTCCGCTTGGTACAACGCGCGCTCCAGAATGCTGGTCCAGGTGCGCATGGGCCACAGCTGTCCAATGGCCAGCGGCGTGATGTTGTCAAAGGCGTCGGCCGAGTTTTCCTCGTAATTCTGACCGGCGGGGGATTTGGTCACCGCCGTGAAAATCTGGATCGCCACGCCGCCTTCGATCAGACGCGGCACGTCCACCTGACCCCGGTCGCCCCGTTCGGTGATGTCGCGGTTCCACAGCAGGCTGTCGGCGTGCCAGTCGCCCACGATCATGTCGTCATGCAGCGCGCGGGCCGCATCGGACACGGGGTAGGGGTCATGCGGCACCACCGCGTTGCGGGTGCTTTCGACATAGCCCGGCGCAAAGATGAAAAAGCCCGCAACAGCGATCACGATAAGGGCGGCGATGATTTTCAGGGCGGTGCGCATGGTCTGGTCCTTTGTCTTCGGTTGGCGCAGGGTAAGCATACAACCTTAAGTTTCCAAAGGGTGACGTGAGGGCGCGCGGCACTACATAGTCAGCGAAAGACGGAGGAACACAGATGGCCGGTGGATGGGCAAAAGACGGCGCAGTGTCGGAACAGATCGAAGCGTCGATCAACGACGAACTGGCGCGGATGAAAGCGCGCAAGGCCCCCGTGGGCGAAAGCCTGCTGTATTGCGCGGAATGCGAAGAGGAAATTCCCGAACGCCGCCGCGTGGCGTTGCCCGGCGTGAAACTGTGCGTCGATTGTGCCGCCGAACGCGACGGCCGCCCGCAGGACCGTGGCGGGTTCAACCGGCGTGGGTCAAAGGATTCGCAGTTGAAGTAACGCGCAGCGACATCTTCATGATGTGCTGCGGTCCGGCATCGCCGCCCAGCCAGTGTTCGCCCGTGTCGACGAAGCCGCCTTTGACATAGGCGCGCACCGCACCGGGGTTGCGCAGGTTCACCGTCAGCCACAGGCTGCACGCGCGCGGATAATGTTGCGCCAGATAGGCGGGCAACATCTGGCACAAGGAACGGCCAACCCCCATCCCCTGACGGTTTGCGTCCACCATGACCGTACGCAGACCAAGTGCGGTCGGCGGGGCAAAGCTGTGGATCTGGCTATAGGCGCGGTCGATTTTGAAAAAGCCGACCAGATCGCCGCCCTGCTGGATCGCATAGGCGTCCATATCGGGCGTGGGACTGTCAAAGGCCTGCTGAATGGTGCCAGAAAACGTGACCTGATCGGGGTGCACGGCAATATGCGCCACGCGGGGCAGGTCGTCGGGGGTGAGGGGGAGGATTGTAGTCATTGCATTCGTCAGGTTGGCGCGGGGGTAAACCGGCCCTTCGGGGAGGATTTTTTGAACCAGAGAAGGGGGGACCGGCGCGCGACATTGCCCGCGCCGGTCCTTGTGGATCAGTCTTCCATCGCTTCCAGTTCGTCGATAAAGCCCGAAATCATCGACAGGCCCTTGTCCCAGAACGCCGGGTCCGACGCATCCAGGCCGAAGGGTGCCAGCAATTCCTTGTGGTGTTTCGACCCACCAGCGCGCAGCATGTCGAAATATTTGTCCTCGAACCCTTCCGCGCCTTCGGCGTAGACGGAATAGAGCGCGTTCACCAAACCGTCGCCAAAGGCATAGGCATAGACGTAGAACGGCGAATGCACGAAGTGCGGGATATAGGCCCAGAAGTGTTCGTAACCGTCCATGAAATCGAACGCCGGCCCCAGGCTTTCGCCCTGAACGCTCATCCACAATTCGCCAATGTCCTCGGGCGTCAATTCGCCCCCGCGCCGCGCCGCGTGCAGTTTACATTCAAAGTCGTAAAAGGCGATCTGGCGGACGACCGTGTTGATCATATCCTCGACCTTGCCCGCCAGCAGCACCTTGCGCTGGGCGTTGGTCTTGGCCCCGTCCAGCATCTTGCGGAAGGTCAGCATTTCGCCAAAGACCGATGCGGTCTCGGCCAGCGTCAGCGGGGTGGAGGACAGCATTTCGCCTTGCCCCGCGGCCAGAACCTGATGCACGCCGTGGCCCAGTTCGTGTGCCAGCGTCATCACGTCGCGTGGTTTGCCCAGATAGTTCAGCATCACGTAAGGGTGCACATCCGTCACGGTGGGGTGGGCGAATGCACCGGGCGCCTTGCCGGGTTTCACCGGCGCGTCGATCCAGCCTTCGGTAAAGAAGGGCGCCGCAATTTCGCCCATGCGCGGATCGAATGCGTTATAGGCATCCATCACCGTCTTTTCGGCGGCCTCCCATGACACCGGCTTGGGGTCTTCCAGCGGCAGCGGTGCGTTGCGGTCCCAGACCTGCATCCGGTCCAGCCCCAGCCATTTGCGTTTCAGCTCGTAATACCGGTGGCTCAGCTTGGGATAGGCGTTGACCACGGCGGTGCGCAGCGCCTCGACCACTTCGGGTTCCACATGGTTGCTCAGGTGGCGCGCGGTCTGGGCCGTGGGCATCGCGCGCCAGCGGTCCATGATCTCCTTTTCCTTGGTCTGCGTGTTGTGCACGCGGGCAAAGGTCTTGATGTTCTTGCCGAACACATCCGCCAGCTCCTCGGCGGCGGCCTGACGCGTGTCGCGGTCGGGGTCGGTCAACAGGTTCAGCGTGCCCTCGATGGTCAGATCGTCGCCTTGCACGTTGAATTCCAGACCGGCGATGGTTTCATCGAACAGCCGTTCCCACGCGTCGCCCACCACGCCCAGATCGTGCAGGAATTTCTCCATCTCGTCGGACAGCTGATAGGGTTTCATCGCGCGGATGCGGTCGAACACGGGTTCATACCGCGCCAGATCGGCGTTCTGGTGCATCAGTTTCGACAGGTGATCGTCGTCCAGCCGGTTCAGTTCCAGCGTGAAAAACACCAGCGGCGTGGTAAAATTGGTGATCTTTTCCTGCACGTCCGACATGAATTTCGCACGGCCACCGTCGGTGGTTTGCTGGTAATAGCGCAGCCCGGCATAGGACATGATCCGCCCCGCGATCTGGTTGATCTTTTCCTGACGCAGGATGCAATCCAGCAGCCCCTCGGCGTCCAGACCGGCCAGATTGTTCTCAAAATCATGGGCAAAGCTGGCGCAAGCCTCTTCCAGCCAGTCCAGATCGCGTTTCAGCTCGGGGGCGTCCTCGCCTGTGTACAGATCATCCAAATTCCACTCGGGCAGGTTGCCCAAATGCTTGTCACCACCGGCTGCGTTGGCGTCTTGGACAGGAAAGGGAAGCTGGAACATCGGGAAACCTCTATTTTGTGTTGGTTCATAGGTATGTGCAGGCAGGGGCAAGGGCAAGCCTAGCCATAAATGCGCAGCATTTCGTTCAAATCGTCCAGCGTGTTCGCCTCTTGCACCGGCTTGTCCTGCCGCCAGCGCGCCATGCGCGGAAACCGCAGGGCGACGCCGGATTTGTGGCGCGGGCTGGCTTGAATCCCCTCGAACGCGATCTCGAACACGTGGTGCGGCGTGACCTGTCGCACCGGGCCGAACCGTTGCAGGGTGTTCTTCTTGACCCATGCGGTGATCTTGCGAAACTCGGCGTCGGTCAGGCCGGAATACGCCTTGGTAAACGGCACCAGATCGTTGCCCTTCCAGACGGCAAAGGTGAAGTCCGTGAACAGGTTGGCACGCCGCCCCGCGCCCGATTGCGCATAGATCATCACCGCGTCGATGGTCAGCGGGTCCAGCTTCCATTTCCACCAATCGCCCTTTTTGCGCCCCGCCAGATAGGGGCTGGCGGCGCGTTTCAGCATCAGCCCCTCGGCGCTGGCGTCACGGGCGGCGTCGCGGATGGCGTGCAATTGCGCCCAGTCGTCAAAGGAAATGCGTGGCGACAGTTTCACCGGCGCTTCGGGCGGCAGGTCGGCGGTCAGCGCCTCAAGCCGCGCGCGGCGTTCGGACAGGGGCAGGGCGCGGATGTCCGCACCGCCGTCCTCCAGCAGGTCATAGGCATACAGGATCACCGGCGCCTCGGTCAGCAGCTTTTTCGGCACCGTCTTGCGCCCGATCCGCTTTTGCAGGGCGTTGAACGATTGCGGCGCATCCTCGCCCCAGGCCAGCAATTCGCCGTCCAGCACCGTGCCATCGGGCAGGAAATCCAGCGCGCGGGCCAGTTCGGGAAAGCGGTCGGTCATCAGTTCCTCGCCACGCGACCAGACAAAGTGTTGCCCGCCGCGCAGGATCACCTGCCCGCGGATGCCGTCCCACTTCCATTCCGCCTGCCAATCCTCTGGCGGGCCTAAGCTTTCCGGTGCGTCGTCCAGCCCGTACGCCAGATAAAACGGATAGGGCCGCGCGGCGTCGGCCTGCGGGTCGTCCGCCTCGATCAACTGGTGCCAGGTGATGCTCTCGGGCTGCCAGTTCCCCATCAAACGGTGCGCCAGCTCGGCCTCGTCGCGGTTGGTTGCACGGGCCAGCGCGCGGGTCATCAGCTTTTGACTGATGCCGACGCGAAAACCGCCGGTGATCAGCTTGTTGAACAGAAACCGCTGCGTGTCGGGCAACTGGTCCCATGCGTCCAGAACAAAGGCTTTGCGTGCTTCATCATCAGAGTCAGCTAACCCGCGCAGGGCGTTGATCCAATGCGATAAACTGTGATCGGTCTGCCGCGTTGGCGGCGGCAGAACCAGTGCGATGGTCTCCGCCAGATCCCCCACGATCGGATAGCTTTCCTCGAACAGCCACAGCGGGATGCCCGCGCGTTCCGCCGCCCATTCCCGCAGGCGCGTCGTGGTCACCGCGCGTTTGGGCCGACGCCCCGAGAACATGGCGATGGTCCAGACCCGGTCCAGCTCGGGCGCATCGGCGAAATATTCAGCCAAAGCAGCGACTTTCGCCGTGGTCTTGGTGCTTTGGTCCAGCGCGTTGAACAGCTCGGCAAACCGGTTCATGCCGCGTCTTCCTCTTCGCTGCCGAACTGGGTGGGGATAACTTCGGCGTTCCAGCCTGCCGAATTCAGGTAGCGCGTGAAAATCTCGGTGTAACCGTGTGTGACATATATGTTTTCCGCGCCGGTCTGTTCGATGGCCCACAACAACCCGGTCCAGTCGGCGTGATCGGAAATGACAAACCCACGGTCCTGCGCCCGCCGCCGCCGGATGCCGCGCAGCGCCATCCAGCCTGAGGCAAAGCCGGTCTGCCGTGCGCCGAACTTGGCCGCCCATTTGCTGTCGGTGGCCGAGGGCGGCGCCATCAGTAGGGCGCGCGGATGCGCCTTGGGGTCGACATCCGCCGTGGCGTGCACGGTGTCGGGCAGGCGCAGCCCCTGCGCGCGCAGGATGGCGTTGGTGTTCTCGATGGCGGTGTGGCACAGGATCGGGCCAATGGCGGGGTCCAGCATCGACAACAGCCGTTGCGCCTTGCCCAGCGCATAGGCGCCCAGCACCGCCGTCTGCCCCGCGTCCGCACAGGCCGCCCACCATGCGTTCAGATCGGCGGCGACCTCGGCTTGGGGCTTCCAGCGGAACACCGGCAGGCCGAAGGTGCTTTCGGTGATGAAATGGTGACAGGGCACAGGTTCGAACGGGGTCGACAGCCCGTCATCGACCACCTTGTAGTCGCCCGAGGCCACCCAGACCTCGCCGCCATGTTCCACACGGATCTGCGCCGATCCGGGCACATGGCCCGCCGGGTGGAACGACACCGACACGCCGCCAATGTCGCGCACCTCGCCGTAGCCTATTGTCTCAAGCGGAATGTCACCCAGCCGGTGCCGCATCACGGGCGCGGCCAGATCGGTGGCCAGATAGCGCCCCATGCCCCAGCGCGCATGATCGGCATGACCATGGGTGATCAGCGCACGGTCCACAGGGCGCCACGGGTCGATATAGAAATCGCCCCGTGCGCAATAAATGCCCTGTTCGGTGAATGTCAAAAGCGGGTCAGCCATGCAGGCCAACCTAGCACGCAGCCATCAGGTTCCTAGGCTCTGGACCCATTAATCTTATATGCTCAGTTTGACAGATTTTTCCGCAGACTAGGAGAGTCTGCGCAAGAATAGTGGTTCTATTTCAAGCAGATGTGACGCAGGCTGCGGGAAAATCCGTCAAACCCAAAGGGCGGCGATTTCAGTTCATTTCAACGTCTTGGGCCGTTTGCAAATAGAACCACTATTGGCTGTACGCCCCAAACCGATGAAATTTCTTGAAATCGCCGCTGAGCATATAAGATTAATGGGTCCAGAGCCTAGACCGCCGCCAAAAAGGTCTGCACCATCTGGTCAAAGATCGGACCGCGCTTGGCCGGACCTTCCATCAGCACCTCGTGTTCGCCGTCGTGGACCATGACCAGATCGCCACCGGGCCAGTCGTTCATCCGCTGGATCACACGTTCGGTGTGAATGATCCGCTCGTTGGTGCCCATGAAGGCAATACACGGCATGTCGGGGGCGGGCAGCCTGGACAGCTCTTGCGTCTCGAACAATGCCTCGCGCAGCCACGTGATGCTGGGACCACCCAGCGCCAGATCGGGGTGTTCGTTCAACTGGTCCACCATCATGTCCCACATCTGGCGGTCGCGGGTCAGCAGGTTGTCCTCGAACGGATCGGACATGACATAAGACGACAGTTTCGTGCCGGGGGGCAGGCGGTGGCCCTGGCCCAGCTTGGGCATCACCTGCGACAGCAGCCATGCGACGGGGCGCAGATGCCCTGCAATCCGAATGCCCCACATCGGGCCGGTGAACGCCGCCGCCTTGACCGGCAGCCCGTCATACAGGGCGCGCAGGCCAATGCAGCCGCCCATCGAATGCGCCAGCAGAAACCACGGTTGCGGCAGCTTCATCTCGGTGGCCAGTGCGACCATGCAGGCCACGTCTTTCTGATAGTCCAGAAACGACACGACGTGACCTGTGCGCACCTCGTCCAGCATCCGGTCCGCCAGCCCCTGACCGCGCCAGTCAATGGCCACGGTCGCCAGCCCCCGCGCGGCCAGCTCGGTGGCAGCGGGGGCGTATTTTTCGACGTATTCGGTGCGCCCGGGAAACAGCAGAACGGTGCCCTTGGGCGCGCCTGCATTCCAATGGGCGATCCGCACCCGCAACCCGTCCGACGTGGTGGCCCAATGGGCCTGCCCCCCCGGCGGACCGGGGTGATGCTCGGTGAACAGGGGGGCGGGTTCAAACGCCATCAGGCCAGCGCCGACGCCAGTTTCATCGCCATGCCCATGTCGCCGTCAACCTTCAGCTTGCCGGTCATGAAGGCGGATGTGGGGTTGGTGGACCCGTCGATGATGCCTTGGAACGTGTCGGCATCGGCGGTCATGGTCACATCGGTGTCTTCGTCACCGGCGTGCGCCCCGTCGCTGTCGATGATGACCGAGCCTTCGCCCTCGATCTCGAACTTGGCGGTGCCGGAAAAGCTTTGGCCTTGCATCTTTTCGTTCAGAACTTTTACCGCTTCTTGAACCACTTCACTCATCTGTCATGCCCTTTTTGTCGATTGCTGCCGCCGGTGTCTGGATTTGCCCGGCCAAGCTGTTACATTCACAGATACTATGGGCATCAAAACATTCCTTCGCTACCCTATCGTTGCGGCAATCGTGCTGACAGTCGGGAATTCCATACCCGCACTGGCGCAAGGCGATGTGCCGACCCTGCTGGACCAGCTTCAAACCGCCGATGCGGGGCAGGCGGCCCAGATCGAACGCGAGCTTGAGCGCACGTGGTCACAATCGGGATCGGTGGCGATGAACCTGCTGCTGGAACGGGGCCGCAAGGCGATGGAGGCGCAGGATTTTGCCACAGCCATCGACCATTTCACCGCCCTGACAGACCACGCGCCCGACTTTGCCGAAGGCTATCACGCCCGCGCGACCGCCTATTACCAGTCGGGGCGCTATGGCCCGGCACTGGACGACCTGTGGCACGCTTTGGCGTTGAATCCCAATAACTATAACGCGGCCTTCGGGCTGGGGGTGATGCTGCAAGAGTTCGGGGACAACATCGGAGCAGCCAAGGCTTATGCCCGCGTTCTAGAGTTGAATCCCGCCCACGAAAGCGCGAAGGATGCGCTGATGCGTCTTGAAGCGGACGGAATCGGCCGCGCGCTGTAAGTTAAATCGGGGATCTTAACTGTGGCACAAGACAGCCGCGTCGTGGCCGTGTTGGGCCCGACGAACACGGGTAAAACCACCTATGCCATCGAACGGATGCTGGCCTATCGCACAGGCGTGATCGGCCTGCCGTTGCGATTGCTTGCGCGCGAGGTTTACGACCGCGTCGTCGCCCTGCGCGGCCCGTCTGTGGTGGCGCTGGTCACCGGCGAGGAACGGATCGTGCCGCCGCGCACCCAATACTGGATCTGCACGGTCGAGGCGATGCCCGAGGGGATGGGCTGCGATTTTTTGGCCGTGGACGAAATCCAGCTTTGCGCCGATCCCGAACGCGGCCATGTGTTCACTGACCGCCTGCTGCGCGCGCGCGGCCTGCACGAAACGCTGTTTCTGGGCGCGTCCACCATGCGCGGCCCCATCGCCGCACTGGTGCCCCACGTGCAATGGATGACCCGCGAACGCATGTCCGACCTGACCTATGCGGGCGAAAAGAAAATCAGCCGGATGCGCCCCCGCTCGGCCATCGTCGGCTTCTCGGTCGAAAACGTCTATGCCATCGCCGAACTGATCCGCCGGACCAAGGGCGGGGCGGCCGTGGTCATGGGCGCGCTTTCCCCCCGCACCCGCAATGCCCAGGTCGAAATGTACCAGTCGGGCGAGGTCGATTACCTTGTGGCCACGGACGCCATCGGCATGGGGCTGAACCTGGATGTCGACCACGTGGCCTTCTCCAGCCTGTCCAAATTCGACGGCCGGCGGATGCGCCCGCTGGCCCCGAACGAACTGGCGCAGATCGCCGGACGGGCCGGGCGCGGGCAGAAAAACGGCAGTTTCGGCGTCACCGGCGATGCCCCGCCGCTGGACCCGGGCGTCGCGCAAGCCATCATGGATCACCGTTTCACACCGCTGTCCAAGCTGAACTGGCGCAACCACGCGTTGAAATTTGCCACCATCGACACGCTGATCCGCAGCCTCGAGGCCCCGCCAGACCACGAAGTTCTGGTCCGCGCCCGCGAGGCGGATGATTTGAAAACCCTGCGCTCCCTGTCGCAGGTGGACGAGGTGTTCGCCCGCGCCAGCGACACGGCTTCGGTGAAATTGTTGTGGGATGTCTGTAGGATACCCGATTTTCGCGGCATCAGCCACCAGGAACACGCCAACCAGTGCGCGGTGATCTTCAACTACCTGCACCAGGGCGGCGTGCTGCCCGATGACTGGCTTGCGCGACAAATTCGACGTATAGATCGAACCGATGGCGACATTGATGCGTTGTCCAAACGTCTTGCGTTCATTCGAACGTGGACCTACGTGGCGCAGCGGCAAGGTTGGACAAGTGATCTTAGCCATTGGCGCGATGCGACGCGGCATGTAGAAGACAGGCTGTCGGATGCGCTCCATAGCGCGCTGACGAAACGATTTGTAGATCGGCGCACCAGTGTTCTGTTGCGCCGACTGGGCCAGAAGGAGGCCATTGTGGCCGATGTAAATGACGCCGGTGAGGTGACTGTCGAGGGTGAATTCGTGGGCAAGCTGGAAGGCTTCCGCTTCACTCAGGATAAGGGCGCGGGTGCCGCCGAAACAAAGACGATCAAGTCGGCTGCTTTGCAGGCGCTTGCACCCCACTTCCACCTGCGGGCGGACCGGTTCTATAACGCGCCGGATACTGAAATCGACTATACCGAACAGGGCGGCCTTATGTGGGGCTCGACCGCTGTCGGCAAACTTGTGGCCGGGTCCGACCCGCTGAAGCCACAGGTCGAAGCGTTCGTCGACGACGTGGCCGGTCAGGATGTGATCGACAAGGTCAAGCGCCGCTTGCAGCACTTTATCGACCGCAAGATCGCAGCACTGTTCGAACCTCTTCTGAACCTGTCGAAAGACGAGGCGCTGACCGGGCTGGCCCGTGGCTTTGCCTTCCAGATGGTCGAGAACTTTGGCGTCGTGCCCCGCGGCAAGGTCGCCGATGACGTCAAATCGCTGGACCAGGACGCGCGCGGCCTGCTGCGCAAGCACGGCATCCGCTTTGGCCAGTTCACGATTTTCCTGCCCTTGCTGCTGAAGCCCGCGCCGACGCGTCTGCGTCTGGTGCTGTGGTCGCTGGCCAAGGGTCTGGATGATTTCCCCGAGGCACCGCCCCCCGGTCTGGTCACCATCCCCGCGCCTCTGGGCGCACCCGACGGCGCCGACACCATGGCGGGTTATCGTCTGGCAGGCAGCCGCGCGATCCGCATCGACATGCTGGAACGTCTGGCCGACATGCTGCGCGCCGAAGACAGCCGTGGCGGCTTCGAGGCCAAGGCCGACATGCTGTCGATCACCGGTATGACGCTGGAACAGTTCGCCGACCTGATGAAGGGTCTGGGCTATAACGCCGAGATGGGCGAACGCGAAAAGGTCAAGGCGACAGACGCCGTCGTGACCACGGACGCAGGCCAGACCGTGGCCGATGTGCCGGTGATGGACGCCGCCCAGGACGTGCTGCCCACAGCCGCCGCAGGTACCGAAGATGCGCCCGCCGCAGATGACGTGCCCGCCGAAGTGGCCGCCATCGACGACGAGGGCATCGCCCCCATCGCCGAGGAAGCTGCCGAAACGCCCGAGGTCAGCGACCACATCCCCGACGCCAGCGAAACCGAAGTGCCGGTGGGCAAGGCCGCCGACGCCGAAGTGGCCGGACCCGAAACCGAAACCTTCTACACCTTCACCTGGGCACGCCCCGCACGCACTGGCGGCAACGCCCGTCAAGGCGGCGGTCGTCCCGCAGGCAAGGGCCAAGGGCAGGGTCAAGGCAAGCCTCGTGGCAAACAGGGCGGTGGCCCGCGCAAGGGTGGCAAGCCACAAGGCAACCAGAACTTCAGCGCCCGACCTCCCAAAAAGGAAAAGGCCATCGACCCCGACAATCCTTTTGCCGCAGCCCTGATGGGGCTGAAGGACAACAAGTAAGTGACCACAGCCGACGTCCCCGCCGCCAAACTGCGGCTGGACAAATGGCTGTGGTTCGCCCGCTTTTTCAAAACACGTTCGCTGGCGGCCACGCGGGTGGCGGCCGGCGCTGTGCGCGTTAACAGTGAACGCGTCACCAAACGCGCCACGATGATCACCGCAGGCGACACGCTGACCTTTGCCCAAGGCGACAGGGTGCGCGTGATCCGCGTTGTGGCCATCGGCACCCGGCGCGGTCCGGCCCCCGAGGCACAGGCGCTGTACACCGATCTGACCCCTGCCGCCCCGCCAGTCGAGGACAAACCGCCCGAAAATCCGGCCTACGAGGGAAAAGGTCGCCCCACAAAGCGCGATCGGCGCAAAGCCGATCTTTCCCGGGCGCGGCATCTTGAATGATCGGCTGGGCTGATTTAGCTAGACTGCGAATTCGCAAACAAGGTTCGCCCGCATGACCTATATCGTCAACGATGCCTGCATCGCCTGCAAATACACCGACTGCGTCGAAGTCTGTCCCGTGGACTGCTTCTACGAAGGTGAAAACATGCTGGTGATTCACCCCGATGAATGCATCGACTGCGGTGTGTGCGAACCCGAATGCCCCGCCGACGCCATCCGCCCCGACACCGAGCCGGACATGGAAAAATGGGTTGAATTCAACCGCAAATATTCCGAGCTGTGGCCGGTCATCATCACCAAGAAGGACCAGCTGCCCGAGGCCGAAGAACGTGACGGCGAAGAGGGCAAGCTGGAGAAGTATTTCTCGGAAGCGCCCGGCGAAGGCGGCTGACCGAATCACTTGGCGCTGCACGGCCCTTGCGGCACCCCAAACGGCGTGAAAAACGTGGCTTAAAGTGCTGAAACGCTTTGGGAAACGCGGAATTGACCCAAGGTGAACTATCAAAGGGCCGGTTTTTGTGTTATGATGGTGCTTGTATGAAACGACAGATGCAGCACTCATCCTTGGCCCGCCACTGGCCTGACCTTTAAATCACTGATCCGATCCCGATTGCGGTACGGCCTGTTCCGGTCATGCCACGGTTGGTTTTTCGCGTCCGACCCCCAAATGTTGCAGCCTGTTTGCGAGGATAAAAATGACAAAATCCAAATCTCTTGACTTCCGCCCGAACGAATTTGTCGTCTACCCCGCCCACGGCGTTGGGCAGATCGTTTCGATCGAAGAGCAGGAAGTTGCCGGAATCTCGCTGGAGCTGTTCGTCATCTCCTTCGAGAAAGACAAGATGACCCTGCGGGTGCCGACGCACAAAGCGACCGAAATCGGTATGCGCGCGCTGTCCAGCCCCGACGTGATCAACCTGGCCATGAAGACCCTCAAGGGCAAGGCCAAGGTGAAACGCGCCATGTGGTCGCGCCGTGCGCAGGAATACGAGCAAAAGATCAACTCAGGCGACCTGATCGCCATCGCCGAAGTGGTCCGCGACCTGCACCGCACCGACGACCAGCGCGAGCAAAGCTATTCCGAACGTCAGCTTTACGAGGCGGCGCTTGAACGCCTGACCCGCGAAGTGGCCGCTGTCAGCGGTGGCGACGAAATGGCCGCGTCGAAAGAGATCACCGACGTTCTGGTCAGCCGCGCCCCACCGCCCGCTGCCGCATAAACGACGCCACGTTCAACAGGGTGGCACAGCCGCGTCCCGATCCGGGGCGCGGCTTTTTCGTTTGGGGGGCTTTGGATCGAAGAAGACCTTCAAAGCATCGCGTGCGAGGGTCCGCTGTGCGGGACTTAGTGACGTTTCGAAACTGATTGTTTGAACCATATAGATGTAGTGCTTAGGTTTATCGAAATAGGACATGCACTGGCCTGATTGGCGGAGATTACGACATGAGAGCGTTTCTACAATATTCGTCGATACCAGCTATGTTACTGATTGCGATGTTAGCAAACTGGATTGGCGGCTTCGGCATTTTCTTGGGGTTCGTGCTCTACTTCCTGTCCACGATTTTCTGGATCAGGTTTTCGGGATAATGCAGTCTTGATTTGAAATGCAAATGCGCAAACGTCAACTTTGGGCTCAAACCGGCCATTCGCTGCAATCGACCTGAACGCCTGCTTGTATCTTTCTCAGCGCGACAATCAAAACCACTTAACCCTCACCCCCTCCGTGCCACCCTAAGGCAGCAACACCAGCAAAATCACCAGCTCGCTCAGCTGTTGCGCGGCCCCCAGCACATCCCCCGTCTGCCCGCCGATCTTGGCCCGCGCCAGCGCCGCCAGCCCGCCCACTGCGACCACAGCCAGCACCAGCGCCCAGATCACGCTCCAGCCTGCAACCACCAGCGCCAGCAGCACCGCGATCCCCAGTGCGGCCAGCGCCACGCCCTGCGATGGCCGCCCCACCTGATGCGACAACCCCGTGCGCCGTGCGTGGGGCATCCACGCCATCAGCGCAGGCAACAGCCCGCGCGACAGCACCACCGCCGCCACCATCGGGCCGACACCCACCGCCAGCGTCGCACTCAGCGCCATCCAGCGCAGGCCAACGCCCAAGATCAACGCCAGCACGCCATAGGTGCCGATGTGGCTGTCTTTCATGATCTCCAACCGGCGTGCAGGGTCAAAGCCGCCCCAGAACCCGTCGGCGGCGTCGGCCAGCCCGTCCTCGTGCATGGCACCCGTGGTCACCACCAGCGTCGCCAGCATCAGCCCCGCCGTTACCGGCACGGGCAGCCCTGCGGCCATGCCTAACCAGCCGACGACACAGGCAATTCCGGCCACCACCAACCCCGCCAGCGGAAACGCCCACGCCGCCTGCGCCTGACGGGCAAAGGCCGCCGCCGGCGCATGTGGCAAGGGCAGGCGGGTCAGCAAGGCCAGCGCCACGATCACGTCCCATGCGCGGCTGTTGTCGTCTTTGATCATCGCGGTGCCTTTGCTGCGCTTGTTCTATGCGCGCCAACGGGTAAACAGGCCCCAACCCCGAGGCAAGCAAAAGGATTTTCCGCAATGGCACCCGCATTCGAGACACTGGACGACTTTGCAGCACTGATGCGCACGGCACGCGGCCCTGATGCCGCGGCCCAGACGGGGGCGGCGGAGCGCAACGGCCAGTTGACCAAACCCCCCGGTGCCTTGGGCCGTCTGGAGGATCTTGCAATCTGGTACGGCGCATGGCGCGGCATGGCGCGGCCGGTGCTGGTGGCGCCGCAGATCGTGATCTTTGCGGGCAACCACGGCGTCGCTGCGCGCGGCGTCTCGGCCTTTCCGCCCGAGGTGACGGCGCAGATGGTCGGCAACTTTCAGGCCGGCGGGGCGGCGATCAACCAACTGGCCCGCACCTTTGGCGCGCGGATGCAGGTCGCGGCGTTGGAGCTGGACCGGCCCACGGCGGATTTTACGCAAGCCGAAGCCTTGGGCGACGCCGATTGCGTTGCGGCCCTGCGCGCAGGATGGGACGCGGTAGACCCCGCGTCGGACCTGCTGGTGGTGGGTGAAATGGGCATCGGCAACACCACGGCGGCAGCGGCGATTGCGGCGGCGCTGTACGGTGGCGGGGCCGAGGCCTGGGTCGGGCGCGGCACCGGTGTTGATGACGCCGGGCTGGCTGTGAAACGCGATGTGGTGGACGCGGGGCTGGCGCGGCACGGCGGTGTGCGCGGCCTTGCGGCGCTGTCGGCCTTTGGCGGGCGCGAGATGGCGGCGATGGCCGGTGCGATGGTGCGCGCGCGCATCGAAAGTATCCCGCTGATCCTCGACGGGTTCATCTGCTGCGCCGCCGCGGCCTGTCTGGAAACCGAAGTCGCAGGCGCACTGGACCACGCGGTTGCAGGCCATCAAAGCAGCGAAGGCGCGCATGGCAAGCTGCTGGCGGAACTGGGAAAAGAGCCGCTGTTGCAACTGGGCCTGCGTCTGGGCGAAGGCTCGGGTGCGGCGCTGGCGATTGGCGTGATGCAAGGGGCCGTGGCCTGCCTGAGCGGCATGGCGACCTTTGCCGAGGCCGGCGTGGCGGCGGGATAAGATGAAGCGCGGGACGGTCCTTGCGCTGTTGCCGGTGCTTGCAGCCCAAGGGCTGTGGGTGCGCGCAAGGGTGCCGCGCCTGCCCGAGGCTTCGGGGCCGCGTTCGGGGCGCGGGGGGGCCGGTGCGCCGTTGCGGGTGCTGATCATCGGTGACAGTTCGGCGGCCGGTGTGGGCGTGGCGTTGCAGGACGATGCGCTGTCGGGGCAATTGGCGGCACGGCTGGGCCACGCATATGACGTGACGTGGGAGTTGCACGCCCGCAGCGGCGCCACCACGGCGCAGGTGCTGGCCGAGGTGACGGCGATGGACCTTGGGCAATTTGACGTGGCGGTGGTTGGCTTGGGGGTGAACGATTGCAAGAACGGCGTGCCGCTGGCGCGCTGGGTCGCGCAGTCTTGTACACTTTATGACCTTTTACGTACAAAATACGGCGTGCGGCTGATCTGTGCCTCGGCGCTGCCGCCGATGGGCGACCTGCCCGCCTTGCCGCGCCCCTTGTCCACGGCGATGGCGGCGTGGGCGGCACTGTTCGACGCGGCGCTGGCGGGGATGGTGGCGCAGATGCCGGACCTGCGCCGCGTGCGCCCCGACATTGCGATTGACGCGCAGGTGATGGCGACGGACGGCTTCCACCCCGGCCCGCTGGTCTATGCCGCATGGGCCGAGGCGGTGGCGGCCGAGGTCGAGACGTTGACACAGAGATGAGGCGCTGTTGCGCCACGTGACGTTTGCAGCCCCCGCCGGGGGCTGCGTGCCTCCGGCGGGGATATTTCGGGCCAAAAGAAGGGGCTTCAGGCGCGTTTCTTTTCCGACTCGCGTGACAGCAGGGCGGTTTCCAGGTCGCGTTGCAGTTCCTTGGCGCGCTCGACGTATTCCTTGTTCTGTTCGATCTTCACACCCGGTTTCCACAGCGCCGCAAGCTGGCGCACGGTGTCGCGGTCGTGGTGGTAGAACACGCGTTCGGCTTCGGCGGCCTCGTATTCCGAAAGGCCCACGTTTTCCAGCACGTAGCGGCCCGCGCGCAGCGAGCTGTCGAACATTTCGCGCACGATGTCGTTGGCACCCGCCTGATACAGACGGTAGGTGTGCGTGCGGTCGTGTGCGCGCGCGACGATGTGCAGGTCGGGGCGCAGTTTGCGGGCATAGCTGGTCAGCTTGATCGCGGCCTCTGGGTCGTCCAGTGCGACGACCAGTACGCGCGCGTCCTTGATGCCGGCGGCCATCAGGATGTCGGGACGGGTGGGGTCGCCCAGGAAGCCCTTGACGCCAAAGCGGCGCATCAACTGAATGGTTTCCATGTCGTGATCCAGCA
The DNA here is from genome assembly GCF_963976325.1 of uncultured Pseudosulfitobacter sp. Taxonomy (NCBI): domain Bacteria; kingdom Pseudomonadati; phylum Pseudomonadota; class Alphaproteobacteria; order Rhodobacterales; family Roseobacteraceae; genus Pseudosulfitobacter; species uncultured Pseudosulfitobacter sp. The sequence goes on along the minus strand of NZ_CAXBJW010000001.1, from coordinate 1,325,010 downwards.
CCACGGTGTCAAAGCCCGAGCCCTGCACCAGACGGTTGACGATCTGGCCAAAGCGGCCGATGCCCGCGATGATCACGGGGCCTTCTTCGTCGATCTCGTCGGGCTCATAGGCGGCGCTGCCATCGGTCATGTGGCGGCTGATGACCTCGTAGAGGATGAACAGCAGCGGCGTGATCAGCATCGACAGCGCGATCACCAGCAGCAGGATTTCCGCGATGCCGGTGGGCAGAATGCCCTGACCCACGGAAAAGCTGACCAGCACAAAGCCGAATTCGCCCGCCTGTGCCAGCGACAGGGCAAACAGCCAGCGGTCGCGGCCCTTGATGCGGAAGACGATGGCCAGCACCCACAGGATCGCACCCTTGAGCAGGATCACCAGCAGCGCCATCGACAGGATCGCGGGCGCATTGCCGAAGAGCAGCGGAAAGTTGATGCCTGATCCGACGGTGATGAAGAACAGGCCCAGCAGCAGCCCCTTGAACGGCTCAAGGTCGGTTTCCAGCTCGTGGCGGAATTCGGAACTGGCCAGAACCACACCGGCCAGGAACGCCCCAAGCGCGGGCGACAGGCCCACCAGCATCATCAGGAACGAGATGCCGACCACGATCAGCAGCGCCAGCGCGGTATACATCTCGCGCAGGCGGGACGCGTGGATAAAGCGGAACACGGGCCGCGTCAGGAAGATACCCGCGAGGATCACGGCGGCGATGGCACCGATGGTCACCAGCGTGACACCCCATGCGGGCAACCCTTCGACCAGGCTCATGCTGTGGTGATCGTCCGTGGCCAGCGTGATGGCACCGTTTTCGGTCAGCTTCATCGGGATGGTGACAGCGATCAGCGGCAGGAAGGCCAGGATCGGGATCACCGCGATGTCCTGCGTCAGCAGCACCGAAAACACCGAGCGCCCGCCGTTGGTTTGCATCAGTCCCTTTTCCGACAGGGTTTGCAGCACGATGGCGGTGGACGACAGCGACAGCGTCAGACCGATGGCCAGCGACACACCCCACGGCTGGTCATAGGCCATGGCCACGCCCATCAGGGCCAGCGTGGACAGGGCGACCTGCAAACCGCCCAGGCCCAGCAGCTTGTGACGCATGTCCCACAGGGCGCGCGGTTCCAGTTCCAGACCGATCAGGAACAGCATCATCACCACGCCAAATTCGGCAAAGTGTTGCAAGCTTTCGGTTTCCGATCCCACAAGGCCCAGTACGGGGCCGATCAGAATGCCTGCCGTCAGATAGCCCAGCACCGATCCCAGCCCCAGTCGGGCGGCAATCGGTACGGCAATGACGGCGGCAAGCAGATAGATCGAGGCCTGGTAAAGAAAGCCTTCCATGGGCGCGGGCTCCTGATGCTGGGTTGCGCCCATAGTGGCGGGGATTGCGGCCAAGGACAACGGCATTGGCTGCGGTTCTGGTTTACGTCAGATGGTTTTGATCTTTACGTCATCAACGGGCCGAAGTGGAAGACCGCAGGTTCGTGGAGATTGCAGCGAAGGTCGGGTTTGAGGCCATTGTTGCTTGCGTCATCAAATTCGATAGTTTGTCACGTATTGAATACTGAGGCGCGAAATGATGAGCATGATTGTTTTAACTCACTGCATCGGAGCGGTGGGCATGATCGACAAAAGTATCAAAAAGCTGAAACCGACAATGAAAGCCCAAGTCATTGGATCATATGACGACTATTCTCAGGGCGAGCTTGACCTCACTGACGGCGTTGACGCATTTTTTAGAAAGCGGGTCGAATGGTGGCAAGCTACAGAATTGCATACCTCCTTCAAACTAAAGCCAGATCGTGTCCGAGAGGTTCACTCCAAAATACTAGAGAAACCCAAGCCCGAGAGAATTGAGTTTTGGAGCTCGAACACAGTTCAGGATGAAATGTTTCTCATTGTGGCGCTTTGGATGTTATATTTAGAAGGGTTCGACTTAGACCAATGCTTCATCCGCAGGAGAGACGCAGATCTTTTGCCCCATACGCTCAACCTGCTTCATCTACCTGAAATGTTGAAGTTTTTCTCTGAAAGTACCGCAAGCATCATTGATATTGACCTGTACAGTCAGGCACGGGAAGCGGTCTCGAAAGGGTCTTTCGATGAGATCAGTGGCTTTGTTGAAAAACACACGAATGATCGGCCTCTAATTAGGGCTTTGCAGACCTTTCTGTTGAGGAGCCCTGAGCACAATGAAGGGTTAGGAGTGATCGAACGAGCATTGCTTGCGGGTGCAACGCGTGAGTTAAAGAGCTCAGCTTACACGATTGGGAATGCCATGGGCTTTCTCTTAGGCAGCATTGATCTTATTAACGAGACTTTTCTTTTCAACAGACTGGTTGAGCTCAGTAAAGTTACCTCTGACCCTCTGTTCACTTTGAGGGGTGATACGAGAAAAATCCGAACCTGCAAAGTTCAACTAACTCAGAAGGGTGAAGCGCTTAGAGAGCGATACTCGCTATCAATTTCCTGAGATAATTGGCTCTTGGATCACATAATCAGTTTGTTCCTTCGAACGGCAGCTCCGTCCGTCCTACGCTGACCAGCGGTGGCATTTTGAATGGCCGCTCGGGCTTCGACTTTGGCCTAGGTCGGCAGGGGGCCGTCGCGTTTCAACTGATCCATAACGATCTGGCTGTGCACCCGCGCCACCGCCGGATGCGGCAACAGCACCTCGTGGATCAGCGCGTTCAGCGCGGGCAGGTCGGCGCAGAACACCCGCAGCAGGTAATCTGCATCACCGGTCATGGTCCAGGCGCTGGTGATTTCGGGGCGGCTGTGCACCAGACGGGCAAAGGCCGCGGAATGGTCCGGCCCGTGGGTGCCCAGATGCACCTGCACGAACCCCTGCACGTTCAGCCCCAGCTTGGCCGGGTTCAGCCGCGCGGTGTAGCTTTCTATATATCCTGCCGCCTCAAGCCGCTGGCGGCGGCGGCCGATCTGGCTTGAGGACAGGTGCAGCGTGTCGGCCAGCTCTTGCGCTGTGGCCTGGGCATTCTTTTGCAGCGCTTCCAGAAGGCGGGTGTCGAGATCGTCCAGCATGATGCGTATTTTCCGCGTTGTTTGTCTGGATTGTGCGCGAAAGGCGCGAAAATTGCCAGCGGTATGACAGAGAATGCGCAGAAACTGCGGCGGCAGGGGGCTATTGTTAGTCCCAAGAGATTATCACCCTGTTCAGGAGGATTGCCCCATGGGTCCGTTCCCGCACGATGCACCGAAATCCAAGATCACCGATGAAAACCCCGCCGGCACCGACGGGTTCGAGTTTGTCGAATTTGCCAGCCCCGAGCCGCAAGAGCTGCGCGATCTGTTCGCGCGCATGGGCTATGTGAAGGTTGCCAAGCACAAGTCGCAGGATGTCGAGCTGTGGCAGCAGGGCGACATCACCTATGTGCTGAACGCCGACCCTGACAGCTATGCGGCGAAGTTCGTGGCCGAACACGGGCCGTGCGCGCCGTCGATGGGCTGGCGCGTGGTGGATGCGCAAAAGGCGTTTGATCATGCGGTGTCCAAGGGCGCGAAACCCTATGAGGGCGGTGGCAAGGTCATGGACGTGCCCGCGATCTACGGCATTGGCGATTCGCTGATTTATTTCGTTGACCAGTATTACGAAACTTCGCCCTATAACGAAGAATTTGAGTGGCTGGAGCAGTCCAAGCCGCGCGGCGTCGGGTTCTTTTACCTCGATCACCTGACCCACAACGTTCACAAGGGCAACATGGACACGTGGTTCAATTTCTACGGCAACCTGTTCAACTTCCGCGAAATCCGGTTCTTTGACATCGAAGGCAAGTTCACGGGCTTGCTGAGCCGCGCGCTGACATCGCCCTGCGGGCGCATCCGCATTCCGATCAACGAGGATCGGGGCGAGACGGGGCAGATCGTGGCCTATCTGAAGAAGTACAAGGGCGAGGGCATCCAGCACATCGCGGTCGGGTCGGACAACATCTATGACAGCACCGACGCGATTGCCGAGAAGGGCGTGAAGTTCATGCCCGGCCCGCCGGACACCTATTACGACCTGTCGAAAACCCGTGTGGTCGACCACGAGGAACCGATTGACCGGATGAAAACGCACGGCATCCTGATTGATGGCGAGGGCGTGGTGGATGGCGGCGAGACGCGCATTCTGTTGCAGATTTTCTCGAAAACCGTGATCGGACCGATCTTTTTCGAGTTCATCCAACGCAAGGGCGACGATGGCTTTGGCGAGGGCAACTTCAAGGCGCTGTTTGAGAGCATCGAGGCCGAGCAGATCGCCAACGGCGAGCTGGAAGGCGCGGAAGCGAACTGACGCATCGGTCAGGGAGGAGAAGGGGCGGTCCTGCGGGGCCGCCCTTTTTTTGCGGGCAGGGGGCGGGCGGTTGGCCCTATGGCATCTTCAACACCACGTTGCGCCCGCCTTTTTGGTAACGCAGCTCGCTGTCGCCGATGGCCGACACGCGGCCGCCGTCGATGCGGTCGCCGACCTGCACCTTTTGGTAGCGGCCATTCGACAGGCGCACCAGCGCGCGGCGGGACGAGGGTTTGCCGTAGACGCCGATCAGATTGACCTTGCGCAGGTTGATGGCGTTTTTCACCGTGGCGCCGGCTGCGACGCTGGTTTTGGACGGGATTTTCGGCGCCACCGCCACAGGGGCCGTGGTGGTCACGGGGGCAACGGCGGCGGCCTGGGTCGGTTCGGGCTGTGCGGCGCGGGCGCGGGCGACGGTGCGGTCAAAGTTGCGCGGACGGCCATTGGGCCGGAATGACACGGTGGCGGCCTGCGCGGTCGGCACCTCGTCTTTTTCTTCTTCGATCTTGGCCACGGCGGGGCGCAATTTGGGGCGCACTTCGGCCAGTTCGTTGCGGGTCAGGCCGCCCAGCGTGGCGCGTTCGGTGTTTTCGATCAGATCGTCGGGACGGGCGCGGGGACGCGCGCGGGCCAGCCGTTCAAGCTCGGGGTTGACGGTCGGTTCCTCGGCAAAGCGGGTGGGCGTTTCGGGCGGCACCACGGCGGGGCGGCCCTTGTATAGGGTGACGCCGTTGGGGGTTACCGCGCCTTCTTCGGTGGGGATCACCCGACCTTCGCCGTCCAGCGCAAATTGGGTGCCGGCGGCGGCGGGCGAGGGCAGGGCGGCCAGCGCCAGATCGGTGTCCAGATCGGCAGGCGCAGGCAGGGCGACCGCGTCACGCGCCGGGCTGACCGGGTCGATCGAGGCGACATAGAGGTCTTCGAGCGGGACAACCGGTGCGGGGTCCGGCTCTTGCGGGGCCAGCGGCCAGATGCCGGTGACGGCATAGCGCGCCTCGGCGGCCTGACGTTCGCGTTCGGGATTGGCCGCTGCTTCTGCCTCGGGCTCGGGCTGCGGGTCGCCCAGGGCGTCCAGAACGGCGGCGTCCTCGTCGCTGAGCGCGGGGTCAAGGCTGGCCACTTCGGCACCGCCGTCGATCTGGTCTTCGATCTGTTCGGGGTCCGGTTCGGGCAGGAGTTCAGGCGGGACATCGACCACAACGGGGTCTTCTGCGCGGTCAAAGAACCGCGCCAGCCCGTCGTCCATGAACACCGACGCCCACGCCGCGATGCCGGCCAGAAACACCAGCAGGGCGGCGGTCAGGATCAGTCCCAGATACCGCGGTTTGCCGCCGACCTTGGTGCCGGGTTTGCTGCGCGCGCCGAACACCGTCATGCGCTGCGCTTCGTCCTCGGGCGGGTCGGTCACAGGGTGCGAGGATTGCGCCAGTGGTGCGGGGGCTGCGGCGGGATTGGAGCGCTTGGGCTTGCGGCGGCGGCTCATGAAGCCGGTGACGCTGGCCTTGGCCAGGGCGATGGGGGCTGCCGTGTCGTCGGGCGCGGCAAGGCTTGGGCTGCCTGTGGTCGCGCTCAGCGGTGGCGTGACAGCCGAAGATGCGGCAGGCACCGGCGTGATGCGTGGGGCGGCTGTCGGGGGCGGGGCCACGGCGACAGGCGGCGGTTTGCCCGCCGGCGTGTCCTTGCGATTGGCCCCACCGACTGCGGGCGGATTGGCCGCAGGCGCACGGCGGCTGGAAAAGCCGAAGGCGGCGGGATCAGGTTCCGCCGTGTCGGGTTTGGTTTCGGGTTTTGTATCCGGTTTTGTATCTGGCTTGGTTTCTGGTGTGGGGGGGGCGGATTTGGGCGGCTCTGCCTTGGGCGTCTTGGTCGGTTTGGGGGCCGCCTGTTCTGCCTCGGGCACAGGTGCAGGCACAGGCGCGGGGGGCGTGGCGCTGTCGTCGGTCTTGGCGTCCTTGGCAGGTGTTTGCGCGGGCACCTCGGGGTCGGCAACCGGCGGCGAGATTGCATCGACGACGGGGGCCGCGTCGTCCTCAGGAACTTCCGCGGCAACTGCGTCGTCCGTGACAACCGGACCCACCGGCGTCTTGATGTCACCGACCACCACGACGGCGATGCCATCGGCGACCACCTCGTCGCCCGGCTCCAGCAGGTCGGCGGCGTGGCTGGTCACGCCCAGAAACGGCTCTCCCAGAAAGCCAGCCTCGCCGGGGATCGACACAAAGCTGACCGGGTGGAACCGGTGCAGCATCGCGAACTCTTCAGCCTCGTCCAGCGTTTCGCGGGCCACGGCGGCCACGTGTGTCCGGGCACCGTCTGCGCAAATGTCGACGCTCAGGTCGTCCACCGCATAGGGCGTCGCCCCTTCGAGAGCTGCAAAAGCGGCGGCCCAGCGGCCGTCGGTGTCGATGTCGCCGCTGTCGATGGTCAGATAGCGGATCTGTTCGTTGGGAATGATCAGCTTGCTGCGTACGCCGCGCGGTTCCAGATCGGACGCAGTCTTGCGCAATGCGGCCAGTTCGGCGGCCATATCCTCGGCGGCAAGCGACACTTCGCCGACCACGCGCCAGCCCCCCGCTGCACGGTGCAGCAGGCGGATGCCGTCAAAAGACAGGCTCAGCGCGAAATTTGGCTTCATATCATGCCCTTACCATTCAAACCGCACCCCGGGATCACACCGGGGCGTTTGGCGCAGAATAGAACAGCCTGCCGCCCATGAAAAGGAAAAGACCGATCACATCTGGTCAATGCGCGGAGGACCACACATCTAGGGATGGTATGGCGACCCAACGCCAGCATGAATAACCAAAGAGGAACACGAGACATGCGCAATATGATGATGGCCAGCGCGCTGGCACTGGCGGCAATGACAGGCGGCGCTTTGGCGCAGGATGCGGGCACTGTGATGCCCGCGCAGATCGAAGTGCAAGGGCAGGGCGAGGTTGCCGTGGCCCCGGATATGGCCGTGATCACCTTGGGCGTGATGCACCGCGCCCCGCAGGCGCAGGATGCGGTGAAGGCGGTGAACGAGAACATGGACGCCATCCTGCAACGGCTGACCGAGCAGGGGATTGACGCGTCCGACGTGCAGACCAGCCAGTTGACGGTTTATGCGGACCAGACCATGCAGCCGCGCGACATGAACACCGGCGAGGCAGCGGACAAGCCGGTCGAGTTTGTCGCCACGTCGATGTTGAACGTGCGGGTGCGCGATCTGGATGCCTTGGGTGGTCTGATTGATCTGGTGCTGCAAGACGGTGCGAACCAGATGTCAGGCCTGCGCTTTGACGTGCAATCGCCCGAGCCGCTGGAAGCGCAGGCGCGCGAACGTGCGGTGCAGGACGCGATGGAGCAGGCGGCGCAACTGGCTGCCGCTGCGGGGGTCGAGCTGGGCCCGATCCGGCGCATCACCGCCTATAACAACGGTGGCCGTCCCAAGATGATGGAAATGTCGCGCAGCATGGACGGCGGTGCGCCGGTCGCCTCGGGCGAGGTGACGGTAGACGCACAAGTGTCGGTGATCTTTGATATTGCGCAGTAATATCAGCGCAGTGCGATGATGGCGGGCGGGGGCGCAAACCCCCGCCCGTTTATGTTTGTGGTGTTTTATGCGGTGGCTTTGGCCAGCGCCTGATCCAGATCGGCAATCAGGTCGTCGGCGTTTTCTGTGCCGATGGACACGCGCACGACCTCGGGGGCGGCACCGGCTGCGACTTGCTGTTCTTCGGTCAACTGGCGGTGGGTGGTCGATGCCGAATGGATGATCAGCGACCGCGTGTCGCCCAGGTTGGCCACGTGGCTGAAGATTTCCAGGCTGTTGACCAGCTTCACGCAAGCCTCGTAACCGCCCTTGACCGCAAAGGTGAACAGGCCACCGGCGCCGCGCGGGCAGATCTTTTCGACCCGTTTGTTGTAGGGCGACGATTTCAGGCCCGCATAGGTCACGTAATCAATACGCGGATCGTTTTCGAGCCATTCGGCGATTTTCATCGCGTTTTCAACGTGGCGGTCCATGCGCAGCGACAGGGTTTCGGTGCCCATCAGCGTGTAATGCGCCGCTTGCGGGTTCATGGTCATGCCCAGATCGCGCAGGCCGATGGCGATGCCGTGGAAGGTGAAGGCCAGCGCGCCGAATGTCTCGTGGAACTTCAGCCCGTGATAGGCAGGCTCGGGCGCGCTGAGCGAGGGGAACTTGTCGGATGCGGACCAGTCGAATTTGCCGCTGTCGACGATGCAGCCGCCGGTGACGGTGCCGTTGCCGGTCAGGTATTTGGTGGTCGAATGCACGACCAGCGTCGCACCATGTTCGATGGGGCGGCACAGGTAGGGCGTGGCCGAGGTGTTGTCGACGATCAGCGGCACGCCGGCTTCGTCGGCAATCGCGCTGATGGCGTCCAGATCGGTGATATAGCCGCCGGGGTTGGCGATGGCCTCGCAGAAGACGGCGCGGGTCTGGTCGTCGCATGCGGCCTTGACCGCGTCCAGATCGTCAAAGTCGACGAATTTCGCGTTCCAGCCAAAGCGTTTGATGGTGTGGGTGAACTGGGTGACCGTGCCGCCATAAAGACGCGTGGACACCACCACGTTGTTGCCCGGCATCATCAGCGGGAACAGCGCCATGATCTGCGCTGCGTGACCGGACGAGCAGCAGACCGCGCCCACGCCGCCCTCAAGCGTGGCGATGCGTTCTTGCAGCACGGCGACGGTGGGGTTGGTCAGGCGCGAATAGATAAAGCCGACCTCTTGCAGGTTGAACAGCGCCGCGGCGTGGTCGGCATCGCGGAACACATAGGCGGTGGTCTGGTAGATCGGCGTCTGCCGCGCGCCGGTGGCTGGATCGGGGCGGGCGCCTGCGTGGATTTGCAGCGTGTCAAAGCCGTGTGCGGGTGCATCTGTCATGGTCTGTCCTCCTCTGGGAATGCTGGGAACAGGTGTAGGCGGAAAGTCGGGCGCACTCAACGGGCGTTTGTCGGCGGGGTGAGGCGGCGGATTCCGTCCTGTCGCATACATTATATGTATGTTGACAGTGGGGCGCGCATCGCATACATGACACGTATGTTTTCACACAGGAGACCCGAAATGGGCAAAGTTGAAAAGATCACAAAGAATGCAAAAGCCAAGGCCGTGACAGCCGCCGACGCAGGGTCCGCAAATGATGCGACAGACCGCGTTGCGCGCCGGGCCAAACGGCTTGAGAAACTGGCCAAGGCCAGCACCGTCACCTTTACCATGGAACCCGCCGTGCGCCAGTTCATGGACAAGCAGGCGAAAGCGGCAGGGATGAACCTGACGCATTACATGCAGCAACTGGTGGAAACCCACGTCATTCAGGCGGCCCCCGCCGATGATGCGCTGGGCCAGCGTCTGGCTGCCAAACGCAAGGTTATCAGCGACGTCGTGGCCCGTGCCAAGGCGATGGATGCCGCCGGCAAGTTCGAGGACCACTTCATCCTGAACGTGGTGCAGGACATCGCCAAGGAAGACGATTTCGCTGCGCAATACGAACTGGCCAGCACCGGCGGCGCACAGGCCGGCAGCCGCGCTGCAACACGCGCCCGCGTGTCGCTGAACCAGCAGATCGGTCGCGTGATCAAGAAGGCCGTCGGCGCACGCAGCAAGCGCAACGAGAGCGGCAAGATCGCCCGTGCACAAGTGCAGGACGCGCTGATCTCGACATATACGTTGCTGGACAAACCCGACTGAGGCGGTGCGCGTCAGGCGACGTTGGCCTTCGGGTTGTTGGCTGACTTGAAATGAAAAACCGGACCTTCGCGCAGAGTGCGGTGAGGGTCCGGTTTGAGTCCATTGTGACCTTGCCACAAAGGGCAGCGCCCGACCGTGGGTGGGCATCGAGACGTCAGTGGATACCACTTTATGTCTAATCTTTGGCGTGCGGAATAAGAGTCGCAAGACGGTGAGAAAGCGCCCGCCCGTCGCACCAAAGGTGCGCCGATTATTTAGGCACGCCTCCGGCGTGACGGGCGGTCGGGCGCTGCCCGGCGGTGCTAAAGCACCTTGATTCCGGGCTTTGGTGGACATCCGCGAAGTGCGCTCACCGGACCTTGCGCCACACCGGACCCAAGGGCCGGTTTGGCTTACATGCACCCATGCGGAATATCTGCGCCCGAAACCTTCGGGGCAGTTTTTCATCTGTGTTCATGTGGATCGTGGGAAGCCCGTAAAAAAGGCGGCGCCGCCAGATCGGAGTGTGAGACAGGATTTTATCCCTGCATGTCTGAACCGTTCAGATATGACGCGGCACGCGCGCCTCTGGTCCTTTAGGCTGCCGACGGGGTTGATGGCCCTGCCGGCGGGGTGTTGCAACGGGGCCAAGGATGCGGCCCGCAGGTTAAGGTCGCGTGAGCAGGGCGCGCGGTGGCTTAGCGCATCCAGAAGCCTTCGGATTTGATCCGGTTGCGGATCGCCTGTTCGCGGCGGGGCAGGTTGTTCTGATCGAACAGCGCGCGCACCTTTTCGCCGCGCCCTTGGTAAACCATGCGTTTGATCGCCTCGGACCCTTTCAGCACTTTTTTCAGCTTGTTGGGGGCGGCAACCTCTTCCAGCGTGGCAATCACATGGGCGGCCTCGCGGGCATAAAGCAGCGGCAGCAGACGGTAATGGCAACTGACCGACCCGTCCAGCAGGCCGGGGGGCAGGGTGTCGCGCCCGCCGCCCAGGCTGTGGATCACCAGCGGCAGCGCCACCTGATCCAGCCAGGGGTCCAGCGCCTGACAGCACAGTTCGACCGGCGCGTCGTCGCGGATCGCCAGCGCGTATTCGCGGAAGCGGTCGCCAAAGACGCGGGGGCATTTGTAAAAGAAATAGCCCGCGTTGAAGTACAGGTAGCGCGCCCAGTATTCGTCCGGTTCGGACAGATCGAGGCTGCTTTCAAAATCCAGCCCGAACTTGTCATAAAGCGATTTCCACAGGCCTGCGTAGCCGGGGCCGTAAAGCTCGGGCTTGGGCCAGGACCCTTCACGCCGCAGCGACGCGGACGGGCGGTCAAAGTCAAACGGCACGGTTGTCAGGTCGCCGGTGATCAGCGTGTCGGTGTCGAAGAACACAAACGGTTCACCCTCGGGCAGGGCCGACAGCATCTCGATCTTGTTGCCATAGGGATAATTCGCGCCGAAATGCGCGTTGTGAAAGGGCACGATTTCGGCGCCCATCTGTTCCAGCGCCGCGCGCACGTCCGGTTTGATGCGCGGATCGTTGGGCCACAGGGGGCCGGGTTGCGGCTCGGCGACCAGCAGGCGGCCTTTGAAATCAGGGGAATGGTGGCGCAACGAGGCGGCGAACAGGACCGCCTCGTAGCCCAGCCGCCCGGACTGGCCGACGACAACCACGTTGAAATCCTGTTTTTTGGCCGGTTTGCGTGCCATAATCGTAACTGCCCCGATACCTGCGGTTGTCTTTTGCGACGACTATAGAGCGGTTGTGTCAACGGCAAAAGGCGAGATTTGAGAGAGGGATTTGGCATGTTGGATATTCTGGTGGCGTTGATCGCAATGGGGGCCGGGGGCGGCGATGGTACGGCGGTGGCTGATGCGCCCCCGTCGGCATTGGTGGCCGAGGAACAGGTGGCCACGGGCAAGTTCCTGACAGCACTTGAGGTCAAACCGATCCTGACCGCGACCAAGGGAAGCTGGGTGGCGGTGCGCGATTACAACGGTCAGGATCTGGTTTACGTGACCCATCTGTGGGCGTGGCGCTGCGGGTTGGTGCAGATCGAGATGGCGGTGAATGGCGGAGGGTTCGAGGTCTGGCCGATGCCCGACTGTCATGTGGACAGCCCGACGCCGGGGGCGATCACGGAAAGCGACGGGTTGCCCTATCGCAGCTATGCGGCGGGGTCGGTGCAGCAGTTGGATGTGCGGATTACCTATGATGATCTGAGTGTGGATACGGTTTCGGTGGCGCGTGGCGCGGTGTTGATGCCGTAGGGGGTGAATATTCACCAAAGCCCGGAACAAAGGTGCGCAGCACCGCCGGGCAGCGCCCGACCGCCCCATGGGCGGGCGCTTCTTCAACGCCTTGCGCTTCTTCATCCTCACGCCAAAGATTAGAAATAAAATGCCATAAACAAAGGAATCAGCGCCCACCCACGGTCGGGCGCTGCCCTTTGAGGCGAGGTTATTTTCCTGGCCCTAACCTGAAGATCTCACTCAGGCGATCCCTTACGTGCTCACATACCCCGCCACCACCTGCAACAGTTTGAACGCCGTCGTGGCGTCGTTTTCGACCACGGCCAGGAACTCCTCGACGCCGATGCGCAGGCAGGTCAGTTCGGTCCGCGCCTGCATGTCCAGCGCGCGCGGCTCGTTGCGGATCAGGCCCAGTTCGCCCACCAGCGCGCCGGGGCCGACGGTGGTGATCAACTGCTTGTCCTGACCGGCGCGGGGCAGCCACAGGTCGGCCTCGCCCTCAAGGATCATATAGGCGCCGTCGGCGGGCGGGTCGTTCTTGTGAAACACGTAGTCGCCCGCGGGGCAGGTGTACCAGCGCGCGCCAAAGGCCAGCAATCTCAACTGTTTGCGCGACACGCCGGAAAACAGGTCGGTTGACCCCAGCGCCTGCACCTTGCGGGCCAGATCGGCACTGGTGGCGCTGTCTTCGGTGCTGGATTGCGCGGCGGTGCCGCCGACGATGCGCCCGTCGACCAGCTCTAGCTGCATGTCGAAGGCTTCGGTGTTTTCAAAACTCGCGGCGATAAAGACCAGCGTGGTGTCGGGCAGCAGGCTGCGCAGGTTTTCGAACATCGCCTCTTGGGTGGCACTGTCGAAACTGGCCAGCGCCGATTCCAGGATCAGCACGTCGGGCCGTTTGATCGCGGCACGGCTGACCGCGGCAGGTTCGGCGTAGAACGCCGGCAGGTTCGCGCCCCCCAGCGCAATCGGCACGTCCAGGATCAGCCGCATCACGTCGCGCCCGATGCCGCTGTCTTCGATGACTTCGGCCACCTTGGCGCGCACCTCGTCGCCCTTGGACCCGGCCCCGTTCGAGATTTTGCCGAACAGCGCGTTTTCCAGCACCGTCAGACCCGCGACAATCTCGGTTGCGCGGATCGGGGCAAAGGCGGCCCCCATGCTGGCCTGAAGCGCCGCCGCGTGCAGGCGGCGCATGTCCAGAACGCGGTCCTTGATCTCGTCCGGAAAGCCCGCGCCGATCTGGTCGGATGTGATCTGGAACGGCACCGTCAGCAGCAAGGCGGTGTCGGCAGGCGTCAGCGCCGTGCCCTCGCGCTGGCGCGACAGGATGGCGACGGCGGATTCGTAGGTTTCGGCGTCCAGCGTCAGTTTGCGGAACAGCGGGTGGTCGGTGCCGTCGATGCCAAAGATCTGGCGCAACAGGTCGATCACGTCGCGGGTCAGCGCCAGCAGGTCGCGGTCCAGATCCAGGTCTGCCAGCAGGTCCAGAAATTCGGTTTGTCCGGCGATGAATTCCGGCGTCACCGGCTGGCGGGCGGTGGCGAACAGCAGGTTCTCGGCGACGGGCAGGGCGGGGTTATAAGTGTCTTCGCTGAACAGATAGGCGTGGCGCGCCAGATCGGCCTGTTCCAGTGCTGCGGCCACGTCGGCGCGCAGATCGACCAGACGCTGCGCCAGATCGGGGTGGGTTGCAGCGTCGATGCGCTGTTCGGTGGCGCGGCGGAACAGGGTGGGGCTGCTGCCCATGCCGCCCACCAGCGCCAGCCACCAGTCCAGCAGCGCATCGTCATCCGCGGCACCGGCACGGCCATGGTCCAGCCAAGGCGCATCCAGCATGTCGTCGCTGTTGCCGGCCCGCAGCGCCTCGGCGGCAAAGGCTGTGTCCTTGCCTGACCCGTGCGGCTGGTGTTTCAGCGCCATCATGATGTTGTCGCCAAAGGTGCCCTGAAACATCACCGGGCGCGATGTGGCATGGCCGATGCGCGCGGCGATCACGCCCTGATGCAGATCGTTCAGCGCATGGTCCCCGATGCGAATGCGGCCACTGGTGGGCATGGTTTCGCGGGTCATGACCTGCGCCAGCGCGCGGCGGTCTTCGTCGCTGGGGGCGGTGATGGCGATGCTGCGGCCCGCAGGCAGGGTGGCGGTGATGTCTTCGAGCACGGCATTGCCGTCGGCGTCGCGCACGGTCACGCCGTCCAGCACCACGTCACCGTCCAGACGCGGCAGGCTGTCGGGCTGGCCATAGAACTTGTCTTCGTCGATCATGCCCGCAGGGGCAAACCGTTCGGCGATGGTTTCCCAGCGCAATTGCATGTCCTGCGACTGGTTGTAGTAGTCCAGCAGTTCCTTCCACGGGCTGGACAGGTCCTTGTAGGCGGCCAGCGCCGCGACCAGCGCGCCCAGGCTGACCTGACCCTGAATGACCAGATAGCCGCCGATCGAGAAGAAAAAGAACGGGGTCAGCTGGGTGATGAAGTTGTTGAGAAACTTCATGAAGAATTTCTTCTGGTAGATGTCAAAGCGGATCTCGTAGAGCCGCCCCAGACGGTCGGTGATCATAGCCATCCGGTAACGCCAGCCGCCGTTCACCCGCAACGTCGCCGCACCGGACGCGCTTTCGCCGATCTCGGCCGCCAGCGCACGCACCTGCACCACACGTTTCTTGTTCAACAGGTTGATGCGCCGCTGCAATTTGGGGATCAGCCATGCCTGCAAGGGGATCAGCGCACAGGCGGCAAGGCCGAAGGTGACCGATTGGGCAAACAGGAACCCCAGAATCGTCAGCATCTGCCCCGCCTGCAACACCGGCTGCGCCAGCGCGTCGCCCATCAGCCCGCCCATCGGCTCGCTTTCCGAGGTGACCATGCTGACCAGCTCGCCCTGCGAGGTACGTTCGAAATAGGGCTGGGGGAACCGCAGGATGCGCGAGATCAGGCCATAGCGGTAACGCCGCAGCATGCGTTCGGCCAGCACGCCCTTCATGGTGTTGATGCGCATCTTCATCAGCCCGTGGGCGATCACCGACAGCAAGAACAGTCCGCACAGGATCAGCAGGAAATGGATCTGCGTGAATGTCATGCCGTAAAATTCGACCACATCCGTCTGGGCGGCGATGGCGTCGTTGATGATACGCTTGGGCAGTTCCAGCGTCAGGTACAGCATCGGAAACAGCGTCAGGGTGACCAGCAGCAGAATGAATTGGTCGCGCTTGGAGTGCTTGAAAATAAAGCTGAAAATGTTGCGTTCTATGGGACTGTCCAGACGTTGTCTTGGGGCCTTGGGCGCGTGCGATGCCCTTGCGTTCAATCGCGCCAACCTAGCAAGCGGTACATGGCGTGGGCAATGGGTATCGGGGCAGATTGAAATGCGTTCTGGGTCATTTCTATGCCACAATGATGGACGCGCGTTGATCAACGCTCTAGGCTCTGGACAATACAGGAGAAGACGGCCCGTTGACCGCCACGATGACATCCTTGCTGGTTTTGCTTTTTCTGTTTCAGATCAAGCATATGTTTGCCGATTTCTTTTTGCAGACACCCAGAATGCTGTCGGATCGCGGGCGCTATGTGCACGCAGGGCGGGCGCAACATGCAGGCGTTCACGCACTGGGGTCGGCGGTGGCGCTGCTGATTGTGGGCGCGCCCGTGGCGCTGGTGCTGCCTGTTATTGTGGCAGAATGGCTGGCGCATTATCACATCGACTGGGCCAAGGGCCGTTGGTCGGACCGCACCTGTCACACGCCGGCCGACGGCGGATACTGGCGGGCGATGGGCGTGGATCAGGCGCTGCACCAGATGACTTATCTGGCGATGGCCTGGGCCTGGGTGGTCTGGGCGTAAGGGCATTGGCCCAAAGACCGCGCCGCCTCGCGAACCTGTGATATCAAATCGTTTGACCCTCCAGCCACTGGAGGGTGTAGCCCGTCCTGAAACCCATCAGGATCGAGGACCATTCATGAAATCAGCCATCGCACTTTGCACCGCCCTTGTCGTTGCAGGTCTGGTCTTTGCCTTGTGGCCCGCAAGCGATCAGGGCGCACAGGCCCGGACAGAAGGCGCGCCGCTGGCCGAGGTCAGCCTGCCGGAAGCCCTGTCGCAGAATGCCGAGATTGGACAGCGCGCGTATGAGGCCAATTGCGCCGCCTGTCATGGTGTCAACGCGGCGGGTCAGATGGGCGTTGCCCCACCGTTGGTGCACAAGCTTTACGAATCCGGTCACCACGGCGACGAAAGCTTTCAGCGCGCCGCCGCGATGGGCGTACAGGCGCATCACTGGCCGTTTGGCGACATGCCCCCGGTTCAGGGGATCACGCGCGCCGATGTGACATTCATCATCGCCTATATCCGCGAATTGCAGCGGGCCAACGGGATCAACTGACGCCCCAAGGCGACGGGCAGCCCTGCACCGGCGGCCCAAAGGCTGCGGCCAACGTATCGAAATCAAAGGAAAAGTGGTGGGCGACCCTGGAATCGAACCAGGCGTGCGTCTCCGCGAGGGAGTTACAGTCCCCTGCCACACCTTGCGGCCTGTCGCCCACTTTGGCCCATGCGCATTGCGCTGGGCGTGGGGGCGTGATTACAAGCGGTCCCAAAGGGCGTCAAGGCAGAATTTGGCCTTTTGCTCAGGATCATGCACCGGCGCGGACATTGTCTGCGTGCGGGGCGCAGCGACAGACGAGGTTCGGCGATGGATAAAGTGAAAAAACCCAAGTGGGTCGTGGCCAAGGAACAGGCCAAAAAGGTCGAGGCGGCGACGACCGTCTGGCTGTTTGGCCTGCATGCCGTGCGCGATGCGCTGATGAACCCCAAACGCGAAAAACTGCGTCTTATCGTGACGTTGAACGCCCACAACAAGCTGGTTGAGGCGATTGCCGAGGCGGGGATCGAGCCGGAAATCGTCGATCCGCGCAGCTTCAAGGCGCCGCTGGACCCCGGATCGGTGCACCAGGGCGCCGCGATGGAAGTCAAGCCGCTGGAATGGGGCCGTCTGGCCGATGTGGCGATTGGCGCGGAGGTGCCGCGGGTGATTCTGCTGGACCGTGTGACCGACCCGCACAACGTGGGCGCGATTTTGCGGTCGGCGGAAGTGTTGGGCGCATCCGCCGTCATCGGCACGCGCCACCATTCCGCGCCCGAAACCGGCGCGCTGGCCAAAACCGCCAGCGGGGCGCTGGAACGCCAGCCCTATCTGCGGGTGCGCAATCTGGCCGATGCCATCACCGAACTGCAAGGCATGGGCTATCTGGTGCTGGGGCTGGATGGCGATGCCGAGCAGACCATTGAGGCCGCTGTTGCCGGGCGCACGGGTGATCCTGTGGCGCTGGTGCTGGGGGCCGAAGGGCCGGGATTGCGCGAGAAAACCAAGGAAACCTGCGACGCGCTGGTACGAATTGACGCAAGCGGCGGGTTTGGGTCGCTCAACGTCTCGAATGCCGCTGCACTGGCCTTATATGCCACCAAGGCACGCAGCTAAGGCAAAGGCATTTCATGGGCTACCCGACCAAGATCGCGACCTGTTGTTATTGCGGGACGCGGGCCGCGCTGGTGTTGGACCGTGCGCGCCACGAACTGACCTGTGCACAATGCGGCGCGCCGCTGCACGATCTTAAGATGTTGCCGGTGGAAAAGCCGGTGGCGCAGAAGGTGCAGGTGGCGCGGGGGCCAAAGCCGCAGGTGGCCAAGCCCAGCAAGCCGCGTAAGGTCAAGAAACGAAAGGGTTTTCGCCTGAAGAACCTGGTTGAAGAGGTCTTTGATATTGTCGAGGACATTCTGGATTGAGGCCGGGGACGCGCGCGGTTTGAGCGAAATGTGGCTTATGGTTTTTACGTTTCGTTCACACAAATGAGAGACGGTCTTCATAACCCGAAAGAAGCACTTATCTGTAGGGTCATAGACAGCAGGTCTGGAACTCCTGATGTCCCAAGCACTGTCCCTCGTTCCACACCTTAGCGCCCCAGGCCAACCGGCTTTTCGGGGCGCTTTTTTTATGGCGCGAACCGGTGTAGGACAACGGCAGATGCGGGGAGTGGCTATGCAATATTCGGATGATTTGCTGAAAGACGTGCTGAAACGCACCAAGGTGATTGCGGTTGTGGGGGTGTCGACCAATCCGGTGCGGCCCAGCTATTACGTGGCGCGCTATCTGTCGCTGCGCGGCTACCGTGTGATCGGGGTGAACCCCGGTGCCGCTGGGCAGATGTTGTTTGGTCAGAAGATCGTGGCGGGGTTGGCGGACATCGACGCCCCCGTGGACATGGTCGATATTTTCCGCAAGCCCGAAGCGGTGCCCGCGATTGTGGACGAGGCGTTGGAGGTGTGTCCCGATTTGCGCACCATCTGGATGCAGATTGGCGTGGAACATGCCGAAGCGGCGGCCAAGGCGGAAGCGCGCGGGATCACGGTGATCCAGAACCGCTGCCCCAAGATCGAATATCAGCGGTTGTTCGGCGAATTGCGCATGGGCGGGTTTGCCACCGGCATCATCAGTTCGAAACTGTGAGCGGGCGGGGGGCTGACAGAGTGCGGGGCGCTGCCCCGTCGCTGGCGCGACTCCCCGGGATATTTAGGGCCAAAAGAAGTCTAGCGGGATGCTTTCTCCGCGAGGCCGGATTGCGCCTGGCGGCGGGCCAGTTCGGCCAGCACGTCGTTTAGTGGCACGTCGCGCGACGCCAGCATGACCAGCAGGTGATAGAGCACATCGGCGGCCTCGGAGGTCAGGGCCGCCTTGTCGTCGCGCACGGCTTCGATGATCGCCTCGATCGCCTCTTCACCGAATTTCTCGGCGCATTTTTCCGGCCCCTTGGCCAGCAATTGCGCGGTCCAGCTGCTGTCGGGATCGGCGGATTTGCGGGCAAGGATGGTGTCGTAAAGGTCGTTCAGGGTCATGTCAGCCTCATGTTCAGACCGGCCGCTGCCATATGCGCCTTGGCTTCGGCGATGGTGTAGGTGCCGAAGTGAAAGATGGATGCCGCCAGCACGGCCGAGGCGTGGCCCTCGCGCACGCCGTCGACCAGGTGGTCCAGCGTGCCGACACCGCCCGAAGCGATCACAGGGACAGACACGGCATCGGCTATGGCGCGGGTGAGCGGCAGGTTGAAGCCCTGTTTCGTGCCGTCGCGGTCCATCGAGGTCAGCAGGATTTCCCCCGCGCCCTTGGCGGCGGCCATGATGGCAAATTCGACCGCGTCGATGCCCGTGGGTTTGCGCCCGCCGTGGGTGAAGATTTCCCAACGGCCCGGTTCCACCGTCTTGGCATCAATGGCGCAGACGATGCATTGGCTGCCAAAGCGGTCGGCGGCGCGGGCCAGCACGTCGGGGTCGGCCACGGCGGCGGAATTGAAGCTGACCTTGTCGGCGCCCGCCAGCAGCAGGTCGCGCACGTCGTCCGACGTGCGCACGCCACCGCCCACGGTCAGCGGGATATAACAGGCCTCGGCGGTGCGGCGGACCACGTCGAACATGGTGCCGCGGTTTTCGTGGGTGGCGTGAATGTCGAGAAAGCACAGCTCGTCCGCGCCTGCGGCATCATAGGCGCGCGCGGCATCGACGGGGTCGCCTGCGTCCACCAGATCGACAAAGTTCACGCCCTTGACCACACGGCCATCGGCGACATCAAGGCAGGGGATGATGCGGGTTTTCAGCATGGGGTTGCTATAGGCGGGCGCGGGGTTTTGGGCAAGGTGGCGTTTTGGATTTGCGGGAAAGGGGTGTAGGCTGGGGTTTTTTGGGGGGGCTTTATTATGACAAAAGTGCAAATTGGTACGACAACGTTCACCGCCACGCACAAGCGGGATGTCACGGAGTTGCCGCAAGGCTATGGCCGCGATCCGGGGATGGTGCAGCAATGGAACCGGATCCGGCAGCGCAACACGCTGCATTGGGATTGCGCCACGCAAAGCCGCAGGCCGGATGTGTACCCCAAGGGGCTGACCGCGCCGGCGCATTTGCTGGTCTACGATATGGGCCCGAATATCCTGCCATCCGCCGCCGATGTGGCGGCAGCGTCGGCGCAGGCGGGGAAGGCATTGATGGCTGAGGCCGGATTTGCCGATGCCAGGGCGCTGGACGACGCGCTGGTGGCGGGCTTCGGTCTGGCCGAGGTCAAATTTGACATTGATGCGATCATCGCGCCGCTCAAGCCCGACTTTCGCCTGCGCATCGTGATCGAACTGCGGTATATGCATTTCCTGCTGACGCACCCGAAGATCCTGGGCCATGCGGTGGTGTTGCTGTCCTTGCCCGACATGTTTCACATCGGTGTGCGGCGGGTGGCGCGCTGTACCGAGGATGGGCTGCGCCAGGAGGTGCAGTTGCAGGATGACGTGACTTTGGTGCCGGTCAGGGCGGGCAATACGCTGGGCTGGAAGATGCGGACCAAGGCGCGCGAACAGATGCGCAAGGACCTGGCCGACCGGATCGCGCAGGCCAAGGCAGAGCGCGAAGCGTTGCAGGCGCAGATCGACGCCACCAAACCCGAAGGCGATTAACCGTCTTTCAGCGCCGCCAGCGCCTGTGCCAGATCAATCGCGCCATCGTAGAGCGCGCGGCCCGAGATGGCGCCCGAGATCACGCCGGTGGCCTTGAGCGCCTGCAAGTCCTGCAACGACGACACCCCGCCCGAGGCGATCACGGGGATCGACACGGCGCGGGCCAGATCGGCGGTGGCGTCCACGTTGGGCCCGCCCATCGCGCCGTCGCGCATGATGTCGGTGTAGATGATCGCAGCCACGCCAGCGTCCTCAAAAGATTTGGCAAGGTCGGTGACCATCACGTCGGTTTCCTCGGCCCAGCCTTTGGTCGCCACGCGCCCGTTGCGCGCGTCGATGCCCACGGCAACCTGATCGGGAAAGGCGCGGGCGGCTTCGCGCACCAGATCGGGGTTTTCGACCGCCACGGTGCCCAGGATCACACGGGCCAGCCCCTTGTCCAGCCAGCGTTCGATGGTGGCCATGTCGCGGATGCCGCCGCCCAGTTGGGCAGGCACGGGGCAGGCCTTGAGGATCGCCTCGACCGGGGCGGCGTTGACCGGCTGGCCCGCAAAGGCACCGTTCAGATCGACCAGATGCAGCCAGGTGCAGCCCGCATCGACAAAGGCGCGCGCCTGGGCTGCGGGGTCGTCGTTGAACACGGTGGACTGGTCCATATCGCCATGCACCAGACGCACGGCCTGGCCGTCTTTGAGATCAATTGCGGGATAGAGGATCATGGCGGCACCTTTTTCGTTTCGCCACGCTTTGGCACGGAGCCGCCGGATTTGCAACGCGACCTTACGACAACCTTGCCAGACAGGGCTGCGGTGTATCAGGGTATTGGAACAACAGGAGGGTAACCGATGAAACGCTTTATTATTGCAGCAGCAATGGGCGTGACCATGGCAGGGGCGGCGCTGGCTGATCCGGTTTTGGGCACGTGGAAAACGCAAGTGGACGATGGCGCCTATGCCTACGTCAAATTCGCGCCCTGTGGTGCGTCGCTGTGTGGGACCATCACCAACACGTTCAACGACACCGGCGAATATAAATCTGCCAATCTGGGCAAGCAACTGGTGTGGGACATGAAAGCCGACGGTGGCGGCAAATACAGTGGCGGCACCATCTGGCAGCCGTCTTCGGGCAAGGAATACCGATCAAAAATGGCGCTGTCGGGGAACACGTTGAAAGTGTCGGGCTGTGTCGGGCCGATCTGCAAGAAACAGACGTGGAGCCGGGTGAAGTAAGCCCCGCGCCGCGTCGGTAAGCGTATTTTAGTTTGGCCCCAAGGGTCAGGCATGTCCGAACCGGACCTTCGACACAGTGCGTGCGAAGGTCCGGTGTGCGGGGCATAGCTGCCGTCCACCCAAGCCGCGCATCGACGGGCCGAGGTTCGGCGATCCAACCTTAGTGTCGGCCACTTTATGGCAGCCAAACACATCCGAGCTATCGACAGTATGTAACAGCAGCCAAATCGCCGTGCCGTGGGGCGGCCCGTCATGTCGCAGACATGCCTTCGGCCTGATGCGCGGCGGCCTTCGGCTTTGTCCCGCGCTTTGAAGATAGCGAAAACGGCTCAAAGCCGACCGTCGCTGCAACCCGCGTGAATGTCCGGTCTTACTACTCTGCCTACATCCTGGTCGAACTTATGTGGCGCGGGGGGCCGAGGTCACAAGACTGTCTTGAACCGATGCGAAACAGGGCTAAATGGTGCCCTGGTTCCTGAGGCCACACCGCGATTCGGATGCGGCTGGGCAGGTCCGTTTCTCGCACAAGGAGGTGTCTTGCATGATTGCGATTCTCAATGCGTTCAGTGGCGTCACGCCGCGTCTTGGAGCGGCCTTGTTGGGCGGGGCGCTGGTGTTGTGGGCGGGCGCGGTTCAGGCCGGATCGCCCGTTGGCACATGGAAAACCCAACCCGACAAGAAGGGTCAGACCGCCTATGTGGTGGCCAAACCCTGCGGCACAGCCGTTTGCGGGACGATGACTCGTGCCTTTGACCAGCAGGGCAACGAGATTGAACACCCCAATGTCGGCAAGCGGCTGTTTTGGGATATGGTGCCGCAAGGCGACGGCTTTGCCGGTCGTGCCTATGTGCCCGCGCACAAGCGCGAATATGATGGCACGCTGAAGGTGTCGGGCCAGACCATGACCGTCAAGGGATGCCTTGGTCTGGTGTGTCAAAGTCAGACCTGGAGCCGTGTGGACTGACCCTAAGGCTTCCAGCTTAGGAAATTGGCGATCATCTGCAAACCGGTGCGCTGGCTTTTCTCGGGGTGGAATTGCATCCCCAGCATGGTGCCGGTGCCGATCACGGCGGTGACATCGCCGCCATACTCTACATGCGCCAGACGCTGCGCGGGGTCTGCGACCTCGAAATGGTAGGAATGCACGAAATAGGCGTGATCGCCGGTGTTGATGCCGTCGAACACGGGGTGCGGGGCGTCCAGCACCAGATCGTTCCAGCCCATGTGCGGCACTTTCAGCGCCGGATCGTCGGGCGTGATCGCCACGACCTGACCGCCGATCCAGTCCAGCCCGTTGGTGTCGCGGTACTCGCGGCCCAGCGTTGCCATCAGTTGCATGCCGACACAGATGCCCAGGAAGGGCCGCGCCTTGACCTCGACCGCCTCGCGCAGGGCCGCCAGCAGGCCGGAATGGCCGCTCAGTTCTTCCCAGCAGGCCGGAAAGGCGCCGTCGCCGGGCAGCACGATGCGGTCGGCGCGTGCCACCACGTCGGCGTCTGATGTGACGCAAACGGTGCCGCCACCGGTTTCATTTGCCACGCGCTCGAATGCCTTGTGCGCCGAATGCAGGTTGCCGCTGTCGTAATCAATGATCGCTGTCAGCACGTTACAGCGCGCCCTTGGTCGACGGGATCGCATCGGCCTTGCGCGGGTCGGTTTCCACCGCCTGACGCAGGGCGCGGGCGACCGATTTGAACGTGGCCTCGGCGATGTGGTGGCTGTTGATCCCGTGCAGCATGTCGACATGCAGGGTGATGCCGCCGTGGGTGGCGAAGGCGGTGAAGAATTCGCGCACCAGTTCGGTGTCAAAGCTGCCAATCTGCGCCGTTGGCAGGGTCACGTTCCAGATCAGGTAGGGCCGCGCCGACAGGTCCAGCGCGGTGCGCACCTGTGCGTCGTCCATCGGCAGCAGGCAACTGCCGTAGCGGACGATGCCACGCTTGTCACCCAGCGCCTGCGCCAGCGCCTGACCCAGCGCGATGCCGGTGTCCTCGACCGTGTGGTGGTCGTCGATGTGCAGGTCACCCTTGGCGCGGATCGTCATGTCGATCAGCGAGTGGCGGGCCAACTGGTCCAGCATGTGGTCAAAGAACCCGATGCCGGTCTGGTTGTCATAAGAACCGGTGCCATCCAGATTGATGGTGACCGAAATGTCGGTTTCCGCCGTCTGGCGGGTGATGGTCGCACTGCGCATTTGGGGCCTCGCATGACTGTGCGGCCCTTATAGGCGCAGGATCTGCGCAGGCCAAGAGCGCGCGGCAGGGATTGCGCAGGGCGGTGTATTTGTGTCAGCAATACAACCACATCAACCGCCCCGGAGGCCCTATGTCCACATGTGTTTTCATCCAGATCCAGTGCAAGCCGGGGACAACCTATAAGGTGGCCAAGGAGATTGCGCTGCGCGAGATTCATTCGGAACTGTATTCGACCAGCGGTCATTACGAGCTGATGATGAAGGCCTATATCCCCGAAGGCGAGGACGTCGGCAAATATATCAACGATCATTTGCTGGATATCGACGGGATTGAGCGGTCGTTGACCACGATGACGTTCAAGGCGTTTTAAGACACTGAGATAAAGGGTTTCCCATGCGTATTCTTCTTTCGGCAGCACTTGCCATAACACTTGTCGCAGGGGCCGCCGAGGCCCGCAAAACATATTCCGGCCAAGAGGCCGCGGCCCTGCGCTGTGCGGCGATCTTGTCGCTGGTGCCGTCGGCCATGGCACGGGCAGGGATGATCCCGCAGTCTGACGTGCGGATGTTTCACACGGCCTCTTCGCTTATTCTGGCGCGCTATGTGACGGGCACGCAGGATCAAAAGCTGAAAGCGCTGCGCGCCGTCATGGGCCGCAAGGACGCCGAAGCCAACATTCGCGATTTCCAGACCAAGGCGAAAACCTGTCTGCGTCAGTTTCCGCTGAGCTAATCCGACCAGTTCAGCGCGATGCCATGGGCGGTCGCAAGATCGGCCTGCTCTTGGGTGACGGGGCGGTAGGACACGAATTCGCTGCCCGTGCAGTGGGGCAGGCCCAGGGCCGCGATCAGCGGCGCGTCATAGTGGCCGGACAGCAGCGCGATGCCCTCGCGCGCCAGCAGGTCGCGGGTGCCGCGCCCCTTGTCCGACCGGATGCGGCGCATGAAATCCTGTTGCTGGGCCACCGCTTCGACCACGTCGCGGGTGATGGGCGTGCCCTGAATGTGCCGGAACAGCGCCGCCATGCGCTGATTGCCCGAGGCGCCTGCGAAAATCTGCGGGATGATCTCGGGCGGCACGGTGCGCCAGAAGTTTGCCGGATAGGGATGATGGCGCAGCAGCCACAGGATGTTGGCAAAGCCTTGGGCTGACACGCTTTTCTTGGCGTCCTTGTTCTGACCGGCGGTCAAGTAGTCGGGCCGCGCCACGATCAGCCCCAGATAGCATTGTGCGCGCACCTCGTCGGCGGCGACCAGAATGCAAGGATGGTCTATCGCCTCGGTCGGGATCATCCAGTTGCTGCCCATGGTGTTTTTGATGTCGACGTCATGGCCTTGCACAACGGTGTCCAGCTTGCCCCGTGGCAGGCGCAACATGGCGCGCAGTTCAATCTCGACCCGCGTGCCGATATAGGTTTTCTCGGTCTTTTCCAGTTCCTCGTAGGACCGCCGCCCCGTCTTGGGCGTCATGATCACATCATCGACACAGCGGCGCAGCATCGCGGCGAAATGTGCCGCCAGTGCCTCGGGGCCGCCTGCACGCGCGGTGATGTCGGCGGCGATGGTGGACAGCAGCGCGTGATCGCGGTGGGCTGGGGTGACGATGCTGTCGGGAAGCGACTGTTTCACAGGTCTAGGGCCGGAACGGGGCGGTTCGCACCGTCAGCCCGCCACCGCGCGCAGCACACGTTTGCGCAGGGCCTTGGCGATCTGGGTCGACACGGCGTGTGCCACGGGCGGCGGAAAGGCGTTGCCGACCTGCCGGTAAGCGTTGGTTTTCGCGCCGGTAAAGTGCCAGTCGTCGGGAAAGCCCTGAATGCGCGCCACCATGGGCACGGTCAGGCGGGGCATTCCCTGATGCAGGGCATCGGGCGCTTCGGGTGCGATGGTGCGCCCCTCGACGCCCAGCGTGGCCCATGCGGCGCGCGCGCGGGTGGGGCCAAGGTCGGGGCCGCCGTGTTTCTTTGATCCGCCGACGATGGTCGGGGCAATCTCGTCCGCCTTGGCGGCCCAGTCATCGGCCCCGCGCCAGCCGCCCGCCGCCATCAGGTCGCGCAGGGTTTCCCCCACGGTGGGCGGGTTGTGCGGCTGCGGATCGGGCCAGTCGAAGAAATCGGCGCGTTCTTTTTGCACGGCGACAATCACCACGCGGGGCCGAAGCTGCGGCACGCCGTAGTCGGATGCGTTCAGCAGCCGCCAGTCGGTCTTGTACCCCATTTTATCAAGCTGGGTTTTCAGTTTTTCGCGGTAGTCGTGAAACACCGCATCCAGAAACCCGCGCACGTTTTCGATCATCACCGCGCGGGGGCGGGCATCGGCCACGATGTCCAGCGCGTCATTGAACAGGTTGCGTTCGTCCTGTTCGCCCAGTTGCTTGCCGGCCACGGAAAACGGCGGGCAGGGCAGGCCACCGGCCAGCAGGTCCATGCCGCGATAATCGGACGCGCGTTCCTTGAACAGGCGCATGTCCTCTTCCAGAACGTTCCATTCGGGGCGGTTGTGGCGCAGGGTGTTGCAGCAATGTTTGTCGATCTCGACCAGCGCCGTATGGGCAAAGCCCGCGCGCTCCAGCCCCAGGGCCTGACCGCCCGCACCGGCGCAAAGTTCTACAGATGTCAGCATGTCGACCGCCCTTTTTGCACACATAAAACCGGGTCGGACCCCAAGGATCAAGAGCCCGCGCACCGCGTGATATGTGTTCTTTCTTCGTTCTTACCGGCGGAGCGCTGTTCCGGCAAGGGCAATGGGGCGCGGCCAGAGGATAAAACCGACCCCCCGAAACGCAGCAAGGCCGCCCGAAGGCGGCCTTGTCTGTTTCCTGCGTGGGTGGGCAGGACCAAATTGGAGCGGGCGAGGCGATTCGAACGCCCGACCCTAACCTTGGCAAGGTTATGCTCTACCCCTGAGCTACGCCCGCTTCCTTTTGGTAGGGCTGATCTACAAACGCGGGCATCCGGCTGCAAGTGGAAAATTGAGGTTCGTCAAAAAAAGTTCATCTTGTCGCAGGGGGCGGGGTCAGGCCGTGGGATTTGCGAACTGGATCAGGTCCCAGCGGTTGCCAAAAATGTCCTGCATGACGGCGACGGTGCCATAAGGCTCGTGGCGCGGTGATTCCTCGAACGTGACACCGGCGGCCAGCAGGCGCGCATGATCGGCGGCGAAGTCGTCGGTTTGCAAAAACAGCCAGACACGTCCGCCGCCCTGGTTGCCGATGGCATCTGTCTGGCGTGTGCCCACCGCACGCGCCAGCAGGAACGCGGTTTGTGCCCCCGCAGGGGCCACGCGCACCCAACGTTTGCCGCCGCCCATGTCGGTGTCTTCCAGCAGGTCGAATCCCATCCGGTCGACGTAGAAGGCGATGCCTGCGTCATAGTCGGGGACCAGCAGCGCGATCAGGGCGAGGTGTTGCATGGCTGATTCCCTTGTTCCCTCTGCCCGACGGATCGGACAGAGGGGATTGGCGTCGTGTCGCCTCACTCCAGCTCGATCAGCAGATCCTTGGCGTCGATCTGACTGCCCGGCTGGACGTTGACCGCCTTGACCGTGGCGTCGCGTTCGGCGTGGATGCCGGTTTCCATCTTCATCGCTTCGATGGTCAGCAGCAGGTCGCCTTCTTTGACCTGCGCGCCCACCGACGTGGCCACGGTGGCCACCACGCCCGGCATCGGCGCGCCGATGTGGTTGGTGTTGCCCAGTTCCGCCTTGGGGCGCTGTTGGGTGGTGGATTTGACCATGCGGTTCGGCACGCGGATCACGCGCGGCTGGCCGTTCAGTTCAAAGAACACCTTGACCTCGCCGTCCTCACCGGTGTCGCCCACCGCTTGCAGGCGGATTTCCATCGTCTTTCCGGGGTCAATCTCCACGCTGATTTCTTCGCCGGGGGCCATCCCGTAAAAGAACGTGTGCGTGGGCAGGGTGCGCACGGGGCCATAGCTGCGGTGGCGGCCCATATAGTCCATGAAGACCTTCGGATACATCAGGTAGCCTGCCAGATCCTCGTCGTCGATGGTCTTGCCTTCCAGCTCTTCGGTCACTTGCGCGCGGGTCGCTGCGATGTCCACGGGGTCCAGATGCTTGCCCGGCCGGTCGGTTGACGGCGCTTCGCCTTTCAGCACCTTTTTCTGGATGCCTGCGGGGAAGCCGCCCGGAGGCTGGCCCAGGTTGCCGCGCATCATGTCCACGACGCTGTCGGGAAAGGCCACGTCGGCCTTGGGGTCTTCGACCTGCGCGCGGGTCAGGCCTTGGCTCACCATCATCAGGGCCATGTCGCCGACGACCTTGGACGACGGCGTGACCTTCACGATGTCACCGAACATCTGGTTCACATCCGCATAGGTCTGCGCCACCTCGTGCCAGCGGTCTTCTAGCCCCAGCGAGCGCGCCTGCGCCTTGAGGTTGGTGAACTGCCCGCCGGGCATTTCGTGCAGGTAAACCTCGGAGGCGGGGGCCATCAGGCCGGACTCAAACGCGGCGTATTGCGCGCGCACGCCTTCCCAATAGTCCGACATTTCGCGCACGGCGGCCATGTCCAGCCCGGTGTCGCGCGGTGTGTTGCGCAGTGCCTCGACGATCGAGCCAAGGCAGGGCTGCGAGGTGCCGCCCGAAAACGCGTCCATCGCCGCGTCGACCGCGTCCACACCCGCATCCGCCGCCGCCATCACCGTGGCTGCCGCCGCACCCGACGTGTCGTGCGTGTGGAAGTGGATCGGCAGGCCGACCTCTTGTTTCAGCGCATGGATCAGCGCCTTGGCCGCGGCGGGTTTCAGCAGGCCCGCCATGTCCTTCAGGCCCAGAATATGCGCGCCTGCATCTTTCAGGTCCTGACCCATCTGCACGTAATACTTCAGGTCGTATTTGGCGCGGTCGGGGTTCAGCATGTCGCCGGTGTAGCAAATGGTGCCTTCGCAGATCTTGCCGCTGTCGACCACTGCGTCCATCGCCACGCGCATGTTTTCCACCCAGTTCAGGCTGTCGAACACGCGGAACACGTCAACACCGCTGTCAGCGGCCTGTTTCACAAAGAACTGCACCACGTTGTCGGGATAGTTGGTGTAGCCCACCCCGTTCGAGCCGCGCAGCAGCATTTGCGTCATCACGTTGGGCATCCGCGCGCGCAGGTCGCGCAGGCGTTGCCACGGGCATTCCTGCAAGAAACGATAGGCCACATCGAAGGTCGCACCGCCCCAGCATTCGACGCTGAACAGTTGCGGCAGGTTTGCCGCATAGGCGGGGGCCGCCTTGATCATGTCGATCGAGCGCATCCGCGTGGCCAGCAAGGACTGGTGCCCGTCGCGCATGGTTGTGTCGGTCAGCAGCAGTTGCTTTTGCGCCTTCATCCAATCGGCGACGGCCTGCGCGCCCTTTTGCTCCAGCATGTTGCGGGTGCCCATGCTGGGTTCCTGCGCGGGCACTGGCGGTTTCGGCGCGCGCACGTTGGCGGGCAGGGGGCGGTCCTTGGTCTCGGGGTGGCCGTTCACGGTGATGTCCGCGATATAGGTCAGCACCTTGGTGCCCCGGTCGCGGCGGCGCGAGAACTGGAACAGCTCGGGCGTCGTGTCGATGAACTTGGTGGTATAGCTGTAATCGAGGAAGGTCGGGTGCTTCAGCAGGTTTTCGACGAAGGCGATGTTGGTGCTGACACCGCGAATACGGAATTCGCGCAGGGCGCGGTCCATGCGGGCGATGGCCATCTCGGGCGTCGGTGCCTTGGCTGTCACCTTGGTCAGCAGGCTGTCGTAATAGCGGGTGATGACGCCGCCCGCGTAAGCCGTGCCGCCGTCCAGACGGATGCCCAGACCCGTGGCCGACCGATAGGCGGTGATGCGGCCATAGTCGGGGATAAAGTTGTTCTGCGGGTCCTCGGTGGTGATCCGGGTTTGCAGGGCGTGGCCGTTCAGGGTCACGTCCGACTGGCTGTCCTTGCCGGTGGCGTCGGCGATGCTCTTGCCCTCGGCGATCAGGATCTGGGCGCGCACGATGTCGATGCCGGTGACTTCTTCGGTGACGGTGTGTTCCACCTGCACGCGCGGGTTCACTTCGATGAAATAGAACTGGCCGTCGTCCATATCCATCAGGAATTCGACGGTGCCGGCGCATTCGTAATTCACGTGTTTGCAGATCTTGTAGCCAAGCGCGCAGATCTCCTCGCGCTGCTCGGGTGTCAGGTAGGGGGCAGGGGCACGCTCCACGACCTTCTGGTTGCGCCGCTGCACGGAACAGTCGCGTTCAAACAGGTGGTACATGCCGCCATGTTTGTCGCCCAGGATCTGCACCTCGACGTGGCGGGCGCGCAGGATCATCTTTTCCAGATAGCCCTCGCCGTTGCCAAAGGCGGCCTCGGCCTCGCGGCGGCCTTCCAGCACCTTTTCTTCCAGCTCGTCGGGGCCGTTGATCGGACGCATGCCCCGACCACCGCCGCCCCAGGACGCTTTCAGCATCAGCGGATAGCCGACCTCGGCAGCCTCGGTGCGGATCGCGTCCATATCGGTGCCCAGCACTTCGGTCGCAGGGATCACCGGCACACCGGCCTCGACCGCCACACGCCGCGCGCTGGCCTTGTCGCCCAGGGCGCGCATGGTTTCGGCCTTGGGACCGATAAAGGTGATGCCCGCCGCGTCGCAGGCATCGACGAAATCGGGGTTTTCCGACAGCAGGCCGTACCCGGGGTGGATCGCGTCGGCACCCGACATGCGGGCCACGCGGATGATTTCCTCGATGCTCAGATAGGCCGCGACCGGCCCCATGCCTTCGCCAATGCGATAAGCTTCGTCCGCCTTGAACCGGTGCAGCCCCAGCTTGTCCTCTTCGGCAAAGACGGCCACCGTCTTTTTGCCCATCTCGTTGGCGGCCCGCATGATGCGGATGGCGATTTCACCACGGTTGGCGATGAGAATTTTGGAGAACTCAGTCAAGGTGGACATCCTTATGTAAGTAACGACCTGATGGTGTTCACGCAGGGTGTAGGTCAAATTATGCGACTGTTACAACCCAATGACACCGCTCAGCGGCGCGTTTGCGGCGCATCCGGTCTGCTCTCTGACATGTTAGCGCACAGACTCAGCAGGGCTGACGCAGATCGGGGCATTTGACAGGCGCGCCCATAGCGGTCGGGACGGAACAAAGCCGGACAGGGCGTCCGTGCAGGCGGGGCGTTCCGTGCGGGGTCTGCAATGAGAACATCCGTGGAACACCCTTTCCCTCGGGACGCGGGACCTGTATATCGGGCCACATGAGCAGTTTCGATGAAATGGACGCCTTTGAAGGCGCTTCGCTGTCCGCCCGCGCCATGGCCGCGCGCCCGCAACCCTATCTGGACGGGTTGAACCCTGCGCAACGGGCCGCTGTCGAACAGATGGACGGCCCAGTGCTGATGCTGGCAGGGGCGGGCACCGGCAAGACCCGCGCGTTGACGGCGCGAATCGTCCATTTGCTGATGACGGGACGCGCACGCCCGAACGAGGTGCTGGCCGTGACCTTTACCAACAAGGCCGCGCGCGAGATGAAGAACCGCGTGGGCCAGATGCTGGGCCAGCAGATCGAAGGCATGCCGTGGCTGGGCACTTTCCACGCCATCTGCGTCAAGCTGCTGCGGCGGCACGCGGAACTGGTGGGGTTGAAGTCGAACTTTACCATTCTGGACACGGACGACCAGTTGCGTCTGTTGAAACAACTGGTCAGTGCGGCGGGCATTGACGACAAACGCTGGCCCGCGCGGCAACTGGCCGGGGTCATTGATGCATGGAAAAACCGCGCGCTGACGCCGGACAAGATCCCGGCGGCGGATGCGGGGGCCTACAATCACAAGGGTGTCGAGCTGTACGCGCAATACCAGCGCCGGCTGATCGACCTGAACGCCACGGATTTCGGTGACCTGCTGTTGCACATGGTCACGATCTTTCAAAAGCACCCCGATGTGCTGGAACAGTATCAACGCTGGTTCAAATACATCCTTGTGGACGAATATCAGGACACCAACGTCGCCCAGTACCTTTGGCTGCGGCTGCTGGCGGGCGGGCACAAGAACATCTGTTGCGTGGGCGACGACGACCAGTCGATCTATGGCTGGCGCGGGGCCGAGGTGGGCAACATCCTGCGGTTTGAAAAGGATTTTCCCGGCGCGCATGTGGTGCGGCTGGAACAGAACTACCGCTCGACCCCGCATATTCTGGCGGCAGCGTCTGGCGTGATTGCGGGCAACTCGGACCGGCTGGGCAAGACGTTGTGGACCGAAGAGACCGAGGGCGAGATGGTGCGCCTGATCGGCCATTGGGACGGCGAGGAAGAGGCCCGCTGGATCGGTGAGGAGATCGAGGCGGCGCAGCGTGGCACCCGTGGCCTGCGGGCGATGAACCTGGACGAGATGGCGATCCTGGTCCGTGCTTCGCACCAGATGCGCGCCTTCGAGGACCGGTTCCTGACCATCGGGCTGCCCTACCGCGTGATCGGTGGCCCGCGCTTTTACGAGCGTTTGGAAATCCGCGATGCGATGGCCTATTTCCGTGTCGTGGTGTCGCCGGACAATGATCTGGCGTTTGAACGTATCGTCAACACGCCCAAGCGCGGCCTTGGCGACAAGGCGCAGCAGACGATCCAGATCACGGCGCGGGCCAATGGTGTGAACCTGGTCGAAGGCGCGCGGATTGCGGTTGAACAAGGGCTGATTAAGGGCAAGGGGGGTGCCGAGCTGCGCAAGCTGGTCGAGGGTATCGACCGTTGGTCCGCGATGCTGCGGTCGAACGGCACCCGCGTTCTGGACGATGACGACAGCGTGGTGGACACCGAAACCGACACCGCGCCGGACTATACCCACATCGAACTGGCCGAGGTGATTCTGGACGACAGCGGCTATACCGCCCACTGGCAGAACGACAAGACACCCGAGGCACCGGGGCGGCTGGAGAACCTCAAGGAGCTGATCAACCAGCTGCACAATTTCGAGAACCTGCAAGGGTTTCTGGAGCACGTTAGCCTGATCATGGACAACGAGCAGGAAGGCGAGGGCGCCAAGGTCAGCATCATGACCCTGCACGCGGCCAAGGGGCTGGAATTTCCCATGGTGTTCCTGCCCGGCTGGGAGGACGGCCTGTTCCCCTCGCAACGGTCAATGGATGAAAGCGGGCTGAAGGGGTTGGAGGAAGAGCGGCGGCTGGCCTATGTCGGCATCACCCGCGCCGAGGAAGTGTGCACGATTTCGTTCGTGTCGAACCGGTTCGTGTTCGGTCAGTGGCAGTCGGCCCTGCCGTCGCGGTTTATCGACGAATTGCCCGCCGACCACGTCGATGTGCTGACCCCGCCGGGGCTGCACGGTGGCAATTACGGTGCGGCCGGCATGGCCGAGGTCAAATCCCGCCTGCACGATGCTGCGGCCGATGCCAATGTCTACAACTCGCCCGGATGGCGGCGGTTGCAGGCGCGCAGTCAGGACCGGTCGGTCAGCCAGCCCCGCGAAAGCCGCAACACCACCATCGACGCCAGCGCCGTCAGCAGCTTTACCGTCGGTGAACGGGTGTTCCACCAGAAGTTCGGCTATGGCGCGGTTGTCGGGATCGAGGGCGACAAGCTGGAGATCGCGTTTGAAAAGGCGGGGCTGAAAAAGGTCGTGTCAAAGTTCATCACCGGCACCGACGATATTCCGTTTTAGGGCATGACCCCAGGGCACGTCGCAAACAGCCGCTTGCTGCCGTCTTTGCACTTGCTGTGAATCGGCTGCACTTCTAATCTGAACGTCCAAGGTGCCGCCCACGGGCGGAGAATTGGGAAGCCGGTGAGATGCCGGCGCTGCCCCCGCAACGGTGAGGGTGGGATGCAACGGGCAAGGCCACTGGGGACAGTCCCCGGGAAGGTGCCCGTCGCAGGCCGCAAGGCCGCCCGCCCCAAGCCCGGAAACCAGCCTTGGTGTTACGTGAATCGCGGGTGGCGATGGAGGCGGCTGTGCACAGGTCTGTTCCCGTGCTGCCCTTCCCGAACCATCCGTCCAATGGAATACGTCACGGGGCGTGACGGGAAAGGACGACAGATGTTTTCAAGGATCGTGGCAGGGCTTGCCGATCTGGACAATGCCGGTGCCGACGGCGATGCGGCGGCGCGGGCGGGGTTTCTGGAATGGGTGTTTACCCTGCCGCAGGACGTGCGGCCCAGACAGGCGGCGCGCGATGTGCTGGCGCATTGGGAGGATGACAACCCCGGCCCTGCGGTCAGCGCTTTTCTGGATCATATCGCAGCGGCGACGCATCACATTCCGACGCCACAGCGCCGGGGTGGGGCTGCGGGGCGTCGGATGGTGCATTAAGCGGTTTGGCACTGCGTAACCCTCACCTGTTGTCAGCGTGAGCCAGCAGTGGTTTTCGACAAGCGATTTGGTTGGGGAAACCGATCGACAGGTCTGCTCTCCTTGGGGCTCAAAGCAGCCCTTAGGGCGATTTGCTCTGAATGTCCGGTTCGAGCCTGTTCCTCTTTCCCCCGCGCGGAATCAAGGCCGAAGGCCGCCGCGCATCGCCGGGCCGCCCCACGGCACGGCGATTTGGTTGCTGTTGCGCGTGACGGACAGGTTGGATGTGCTTGGCTGCCATAAAGTGCCAGTCACAGAAGCAGGATCGCCGCACCACGGCCCGACGATGCGCGGCTTCGCATTCCATTTCTAACGGCAGCTTCGTCCCGCACAGCGACCAATCGCGCCGCGCGCCGACACCACATTCCGAACCCCCTCACAAACATAAAAAAACGGCGGCCCCGGGAGGATGGGACCGCCGCCTTTGCAATTGCCGGGACCAGGGAGGAGGAGAGGCCCGACAATTTTAGGGTGCGACGGGATCTGGGAGGAGAGACCGCCGCGTATTTTCACCACCGGGCCAGGGAGGAGGAGAGGCCAGGTGGCGATCCGTATCCCCGTTTGACCGGGGTAGAAGGTGCGGCGGCACTTGGGAGGAAGGGCCGCCGCCTAGTTCACCACCGGGTCAGGGAGGAGGAGAGACCCAAGTGGCGATCCAAACCCCCGTTTGACCGGGGTATCCTGTGCGGCGACACCTGAGGGAGGAGCGGTGTCGCCGCGTTAGTCACTGCGCAGGTCAGGGAGGAGGAAAGACCGGCAGCGATGTCGTATCCCCGTTTGATCGGGGAAAAGGTGCGGCGGCATCAGGGAGGAGGAGAGATACCGCCGCGTCGTGACGGACATTTCCGGGAGGAGGTGAAAATGCCCGAACTCGTATTACTTGTCGCCGTAGGCTGCCTCGGTGGCAATCCGGCGGATTTGCGAGCGGTGCAGGCCGAGATCAGCGAGATCGCGATCACCCAGGCTTGCCAGCTCGTTGAATGTTGTGCGGTAGACCGCGCGTTTTGCCTGACGTGCCGCAGCGGCGTCCAGCAGGCGTGCTGTGGTTGCCAGCAGACGCTCGGTCAGGCTTGCGTATGTGGTTGTCTGGTTCAGATAGGCCATGTTCGTCGGTGCCTCGGATGTTTGTTTTGCGTTCGTTTGCGTTCGTGTTGACTTCAATTTAGTGAAATGCTGCGCCTGCACAATAGACGTATCAACAATGCTGCCATGCAGCAAATGCATAGGGGGCACTGACCTATTTTTGCAAAGCGCCCAAGCCTTGTGCAAACCGCCGTTAGGGGTTGCACCTGCGGCGGCAACTGCCACAACAATGGCTGTGAAAAGAGGTATGACATGACACTTACAAACGATCTGATCACCGCCGCGCTGAAACGAGTCGCCTTGCCCGATGGCGGCGACCTGATCAGCCGCGATTTGATTCGTGCCATCCAGATCGACGGCAGCGCCGTGCGCTTTGTCATCGAGGCACCGACGCCCGAGGCCGCGCAGGCCATGGGGCCGGTCCGCGAAGCGGCGCAAGCTGCCGTGGCCGCCGTGTCGGGCGTGGACAGCGTGCAGGTGGCCCTGACCGCCCACGGCCCCGCCGCCAAACCCGCGACACCGCCGCCCAGCCTGAAGATCGGCGGCCACCCCAAGCCGCAGGACGGCCCGACCAAGCCGTCGGGGGTTCAGCGCATTCTGGCCATTGGCTCGGGCAAGGGCGGTGTGGGCAAATCCACCGTGTCGTCGAACCTGGCCGTGGCGCTGGCCAAACAGGGCCGCAAGGTGGGGCTGCTGGATGCCGATATTTACGGACCCTCGCAGCCGCGCATGATGGGGGTGAACAAACGCCCCGCATCGCCCGACGGCAAGACGATCATCCCACTGCACGCGCATGGCGTTACGCTGATGTCGATCGGTTTCATGATGGAAGAGGGCAAGGCCGTGGTCTGGCGGGGCCCGATGCTGATGGGCGCGCTGCAACAGATGCTGGGGCAGGTGCAGTGGGGCGAGCTGGACGTGCTGCTGGTCGATCTGCCGCCGGGCACCGGCGATGTTCAACTGACCCTGTGCACCAAATCCGAACTGACCGGGGCCATCGTGGTCAGCACGCCGCAGGACGTGGCGCTGATTGATGCACGCAAGGCGCTGGACATGTTCAAGACGCTGAAAACCCCTGTGCTGGGGCTGATTGAAAACATGTCGATGTTCATCTGCCCCGACTGCGGCGCGCAGCACGAGATTTTCGGCACCGGTGGCGTGGCGACCGAAGCGCAGAAGATGGGTGTGCCGCTGCTGGGGGCCTTGCCGATTGATCTGGAAACGCGGCTGGCCGGTGACAATGGCACACCGGTAGCCGCGGGCGACGGACCGATGGCGCAGGCCTATGCCAAGATCGCCAAGGGGTTGATCGACGGCGGCATGGCCTGAGGCTTGCCTAATCCTGGGCGCGGTTTGCCTCTATATACATGCAAGCCGCGCCCAGCACGCCAAGCGCCAGCATCATGCGCGGGCATCACAACACCAGTTTCAACATCGGTATGGCCCCCAGGCTTTGGCCCGATCAGGGCAAGGATGCCCGCAACGGCCATGTTCAGCCGTGATGATTTCAGGATGGCGGAACAACTTGCCGCGAGTCAGGGAAAGTTCTTGCCGTCACTGAATGATCTGCCCGAGGTCAAGGAGAGCTCCGCGTTCACGATCGAGGCGGTGCAGACGACTTATTGGATCGGCAAGCAGCGGGATGGCAGCGGCGCGCGGGCGCAGGTGCTGATCAGGGATTTTTACGTCAGTGAACTGGCGTTTCCAGGTGAACACCTGGCCCAAATCGTCTTTTTGTTTATAGGCGAAGCTTTAATTACGCTCAGGGAAGCGGCTAAATCTAGCAAACACCGATTATTTAACCGTCATGGCAAAACTAATCGCCAAGAAGGTGATTTTTTGAAGAATTCTCCTTTTCTATACATCTGATATGTGAGACTACCCATAACGTAGCGAGTGTCGTGTTTAACGTCTTGGATTGATTACTATCCTTCATAACGGCTCGTTCGAAACCTTATTTACATTTTCACGAGCAGGCCTCTCTAAGCCATTTGTCTTAGCTTTGATGAGAAGAAGGAAATCCGCCGCGCGTAAATGAAAAAAGGACTATTGGTTCCGATGAAAAGTCTTGCACGTAAGCTAGCACGGGTAACCTGTCTGTTTGGCCTGCACCGTTGGCGGCAGAGCAAAAGCATGCCAGAGCAGGTTTGCCGGACCTGCGGTCAACGACGCGGTGATTACACATAAACCTGATCCCATGGATCAAAGTTAATCTTGTTGCGGCGATCTTGAACCGTTGTGTGAATTTCTGTGTTTGCGGCCTGCATCGCGCAAGCGCATAGCCGCCGTGCAATTGGCATCCGTTATGGGCGCGAGGGTTTTAGCAAGCTGTCATTGCTAAAGTGTCTGGTCTGAACTTGAGCGCCTGGCGCTGCCCCGCCCGCTCCCCACCATCCCTCAAAACACTTTGCTGCAGGTTTCTGTGTAAATCACTGCACTTTCCAATGTCGCGCTACATCTCATGCGCAAGCCGCGGGATTTCATGGGATCGGGGTGGGCTGGCGCGGGTGGTGTGGGAAATCATGGGACGAGATTGGGAAATGACCTCTGACTTCCGAATCACAGGGCCGTGATTTGCAGATTCGGGGGTGATTCAGCGGGCGATGGGCGCTGACCCTTGAGAACGTAAGGGAAACATGGGATATCCGGCGGCGCTGTGGATAAGTTTTTTGGGAAACTATGGGCGACCATTCCTAGTGTGGTAGCCGCACAAGATGTTGTGTTATTTTCTCATATTCAAACCAATTGAGCTAAATTCCGCCGATTTTTATCCACAATATGTTGTGTATAACCTTGCTCGCGGGGCACAGTTTGTGGCTTGGTCCCATAAAAAACTATTGCCGCCCATGAATTCCCATGCGATCAATTGTTCATCGGATGAGAACGAGACACGGGGCACCAAACGACCCCACGCAGACAAACAAGACTCTAGCAGGTTTCATACAGGCACCTCGCTTTCATCAGACCAAAGATCCGGCGCGCGAGCGAGCAGACATCCCCCCAGGTGGCGCGCGCAGCTGGACATCCCGCCAAGCGGGACAAGGCGGCGGGTTGATCAGTGGCAGCAGATCAACCCGCCGTTTTTATTTCAAGCTCTGGGGACGACATTCGCGGGGGCGCGAGACACACAAAGCCCGAACCATAACGGGCGCAACATTGGGACGGACCAGGCCAGATGGCACGCAGGTTCAGAGGCGAAAGCGACCACAAGGTGGACGCAAAGGGCAGGGTGTCAATCCCGGCCTCGTTTCGTCGTGTGATCGAAGGGTCCGATCCCGAATGGAAAGACGGCCTGCCGCCCCGCATCATCATCGTCTATGGCGGCAAGACCCGCGACTACCTTGAAGGTTTCACCATCGAGGCCATGGACGAGGTTGACGAGAAAATCTCGAAACACCCGCGCGGCTCTGCCAAGCGCAAGGCGATGGAGCGTCTGTATTCGACGCAAGCCATTGAAACCGTGGTCGATGACACGGGCCGCATCGTCCTGTCGGCAAAGCTGCGCGAAAAGATCGGGCTGACCGACATGGCCCGCTTTGCAGCCTCGGGCGATACCTTTGAAATCTGGAACCCTGACACCTTTGATGCGGTCCATGACGACCTTGAGGGTGACGGTTATGATCCGGATGTTGATCCGTCCGTCTATCTGGACGGGGAGTTGGAATAATCATGGCTGGGGGGCCACATATTCCGGTTCTGATCAACGCCATCCTGCGCCATTGCGCACCCATCACCGGGACATGGCTGGACGGAACCTTTGGCGCGGGGGGCTATACCCGTGCGCTGCTTGAGGCGGGTGCCGACCGCGTGATCGCGGTTGACCGCGACCCGCTGGCCTTCGAGATGGCGGCGGGCTGGGTCGGCGACTATGGCGACCGGATCGTCATGCAGCAGGGCGTGTTTTCGAAACTGGACGAATATGTACAGGATCTGGACGGTGTTGTACTGGATCTGGGCGTCAGCTCGATGCAACTGGACCTGGCCGAGCGCGGATTTTCCTTCATGCGCGACGGACCGCTGGACATGCGGATGAGCCAGGACGGCCCGTCGGCGGCCGATCTGGTCAATGACGCAGACGAGGCGGTGCTGGCCAATGTGCTGTTCCATTACGGTGAAGAACGCGCCAGCCGCCGCATTGCCAAGGCGATCGTGCGGGAGCGTGATGTCGCGCCGATCACCACGACCCTGCGTCTGGCCAAGATTGTCGAATCCTGCCTGCCACGGTCCAAGCCGAACCAGTCGCATCCCGCCACCCGCAGCTTCCAGGCGCTGCGCATTGCGGTGAACAACGAATACGGCGAGCTTTATCAGGGGCTTATGGCTGCCGAACGGGCGTTGAAACCCGGCGGGCAACTGGCTGTGGTCACCTTTCATTCGGTCGAGGACCGCATGGTCAAACGGTTTCTGACCGCGCGCACCGGCAGTCAGGCCAATGCCAACCGCTATGCCCCCGAGACCGAGGCGCAAGCGGCGCAGTTTACCCAGAAGACCCGCAAGGCCATTGCCGCCGACGCGGACGAGGTCGACGCCAACCCGCGCGCGCGCTCGGCCAAGCTGCGGGTGGCCACGCGCACCGACGTCCCGTCAGGTCAGATTGACG
This sequence comes from uncultured Pseudosulfitobacter sp., assembly GCF_963976325.1. Lineage (NCBI taxonomy): Bacteria > Pseudomonadati > Pseudomonadota > Alphaproteobacteria > Rhodobacterales > Roseobacteraceae > Pseudosulfitobacter > uncultured Pseudosulfitobacter sp. The sequence continues at coordinate 1,284,872 of NZ_CAXBJW010000001.1, read as the reverse complement.
CTAAATCCATTGGAATGCCGTACACGGCAGGAGTGTTCGAATAAATGCGATCGGTTCTTTATATTCTGACAGTGATAACCGTGATCGGGTTGGCGTTCTGGGCCTACCGCGAGAATTACGCGACACAAAAGGCGTTGAACGACACGGACAAGCTGCGCCACCAGATCCAGCAGTCCCATGCGCGGCTGGCGGTGTTGCGGGCCGAATGGGCCTATCTGAACCGTCCCGACCGGCTGCGCGACCTTGCGGATGTGAACTTTGACAGCCTCGGCCTGTTGCCGCTGGCCCCCGAACAGTTCGGCATGATTGATCAGGTTGCCTATCCGCCTGCGCCGGTCCTGTTGCCCATCACCAATCCGGTGGATGTCTCGAACATGGAGGCAAGCGAATGATCCGCGTTCCCCTGCGCCCGCTGGCGCGCATTCTGCCGGCCCGTGCGAACGGCGAGAACCCCGACGCGATCGAGCGCGAGAACAAGCGCATCCGCCACGAGGAAATGCGCGACCGGATGCGGGCGCGTGCCGAAAGCCGTTTGCTGATTTTGGGCATGTTCTTTGTCTGCGCCTTTGTGGTTGTGGGCGCGCGCATGGGGCTGTTGTCGATCTCCGAGCCGATGGAGCCGCGCGCCTATGCGCCGGGGGCGTCCATCTCGGCGGCGCGGGCCGATATTGTGGACCGCAACGGACAATTGCTGGCCACCAACTTTGAAACGCACGCACTGTATGCGCAGCCGACCCATATGATCGACCCGATGGGGGCCGCTGAAAAGCTGGTGCAGATCTTTCCCGACCTGAAGCACGACCGTCTGGTCAAGGATTTCACCGGCAAGCGCAAGTTCCTGTGGATCAAGAAAACCATGAGCCCCGAGCAAATGCAGGCGGTGCACGAGATCGGTGACCCGGGCCTGATGTTCGGTCCGCGTGACATGCGGCTGTATCCCAACGGCACGCTGGCCGCCCATGTTCTGGGCGGTGCGTCCTTTGGCAAGGAAGGCGTCAGCGCCGCCGAAGTGATCGGCGTGGCGGGGGTCGAGAAGTTTTTTGACGACTATCTGCGCGATCCCGACAATGCGGGCAAACCGCTGACGCTGTCGCTGGACCTGACGGTTCAGGCGGCGGCCGAACGGGTGCTGTGGGGCGGCATGAAGCTGATGAACGCCAAGGGCGCCACATCAATCCTGATGGACGTGCACACCGGCGAGGTGGTTTCGGTCGTGTCGTTGCCCACCTTTGACCCCAACAACCGCCCACGTCCTGCGATTTCCGGCGACCCGTCGGACAGCCCGCTGTACAACCGGTCGGTGCAGGGCGTGTACGAACTGGGGTCGGTGTTCAAGATTTTCGCGGCCGTTCAGGCGATGGATCTGGGGCTGGTGACCGCCGACACGATGATCGACACGTCGCCGCCGATGCGGGTGGGGGGCTATCCGATTGGCGAATTCCATTCGAAAAACTACGGCGTGCTCAGCGTTACGGACATTATCATGCATTCGTCCAACCGCGGTTCGGGCCGGTTGGCGCTGCAAATCGGGGTAGAACGTCAGCAAGAGTTCCTGAAAAAGCTGGGCTTTTTTGAATCGACCCCGTTCGAGATCGTTGAAGCGGCGCAGGGCAAGCCCTTGTTGCCGAAACAGTGGACCGAGCTGAGTGCTGTGACCATTTCCTATGGGCATGGCATCTCGACCTCGCCCATGCAGTTGGCCGCTGCCTATTCCGCGATTGCCAACGGCGGCTATATCGTAAAGCCCACGATCCTGAAGCAGGACGGGCGCACGTCGCAGGGCGAAAGGGTGATGAGCGCCAAGGCAGCCGAAGCCGCCCGCGCCATGTTGCGCAAGGTTGTGACCGAGGGCACCGCCAGCTTTGGCGATGTGCCGGGCTATGCGGTGGGCGGCAAGACAGGCTCGGCGGACAAGCCGAACCCGCAGGGCGGCTATTACAAGGATCGCAACATTTCGACCTTTGCCAGCATGTTCCCGAGCAACGACCCCAAATACGTGTTGATCGTATCGCTGGACGAGCCGGTGGAAACATCGGGCGACAAGCCGCGCCGCACCGCCGGTTGGACCACCGTGCCCGTGGCCGCCGAGATGGTCCGCCGTCTGGCGCCGCTTTTGGGTCTGCGACCAACCGTTGAACCGACCACACTGGCTGATATAACGCTGACCAGCAGCAACTAAGCCGAAAAGGCATCTCTTATGGTCACGCCCCGCAGTATCACGTTGAATTCTCTGGGGCTGATGGCCGTGTCGGGTGCGAATCCGCAGCTGATCAACCTGTGCGTTGACAGCCGCGAGGCCCGCGAGGGCACGCTGTTTGCCGCCATGCCGGGCAGCCGCGTGCATGGTGCCAGTTTCATTGAGGGCGCCTTGCAGCGCGGAGCCTCTGCCATTCTGACCGATCCGGTCGGGGCGGAACTGGCCCGTGATGTGCTGGCCGCATCGGGTGCCGCACTGGTTGTCACCGACACCCCGCGCGAGACGTTGGCGCGCACCGCCGCGCTGTTCTTTGGCGCGCAGCCGCAGGTCATGGTGGCCGTGACCGGCACCAATGGGAAAACATCCGTATCCACCTTTGTGCGGCAGATCTGGATTGAACTGGGCCTGTCCGCCATCAATCTGGGCACCACCGGCGTCGAGGGCGCATGGACCGCGCCGCTGGCCCATACCACGCCGGAACCGATCACGCTGCACCGCACGCTGGCGGCGGCGGCATCGCGCGGGATCACCCATGCCGCGATGGAGGCGTCGTCGCACGGGCTGGACCAGCGGCGGCTGGACGGCGTGGTGCTGCGGGCCGCGGGTTTCACCAACTTTACGCAGGATCATCTGGACTATCACCACAGCTTTGACGCCTATTTCGACGCCAAGGCGGGCCTGTTCGCCCGTGTGTTGCCCGAGGACGGCACCGCCGTGATCAACATCGACGACGAACGCGGTGTCGATATGGCGGCGATTGCCAAGGCACGGGGCCAGCAGGTGATGACGGTGGGCCGCGCAGGCGGTGATTTGCATCTGGCGGGGCAGCGCATGGACGCCACGGGGCAGGACATAAGGCTGGTCTATCAGGGCAAGGTGTTTCAGGCGCGGCTGAACCTGATCGGGGATTTTCAGGCCGACAACGTGGCGCTGGCCGCCGGTCTGGTCATCGCCTGCGGGGCAGAGCCGTCGCATGTGTTCGACACGCTGCCGCATCTGGTGACGGTCAGGGGACGGATGCAACTGGCCGCCAGCCGCGAAAACGGGGCGGCGGTGTTTGTGGATTACGCCCACACGCCCGATGCCATCGAAACCGCCCTGTCCGCGATGCGCCCGCATGTGATGGGCCGCCTGATTGCCATCGTGGGGGCGGGCGGCGACCGTGACGCCGGAAAACGCCCGCTGATGGGGGCGGCGGCAGCGGCCAATGCCGACGTGGTGATCGTGACCGACGACAACCCCCGCTCCGAAGACCCCGCCACCATCCGCGCCGCCGTGCTGGGCGGTTGCCCCGACGCGATGGAGGTCGGCGACCGCGCCGAGGCGATCCTGCGCGGGGTGGATATGCTGGAACCCGGCGACGCACTGCTGATCGCGGGCAAGGGCCATGAAACCGGGCAGATCGTCGGCGACGACGTGCTGCCCTTTGACGATGCGGAACAGGCCAGCCTGGCTGTCGCCGCACTGGAAGGACGCCTGACATGACGACGCCGCTGTGGACCGCCGCCGATGCCGCCGAGGCCACGGGCGGCACCGTCACCACCGATTGGGTGGCGACCGGCGTGTCCATCGACACCCGCACGCTGGAACAGGGCGATTTGTTCGTGGCGCTGAAAGACGTGCGCGACGGCCATGATTTCGTGGCACAGGCGCTGGCAAAAGGGGCCGCTGCCGCATTGGTCAGCCATGTCCCCGAAGGGGTGGCCGACGACGCGCCGCTGTTGATCGTACCTGACGTGCTGACGGCGCTGGAGGCGCTGGGCCGCAAGGGGCGTGCGCGCACCCGTGCGCGTGTGGTGGCGGTGACGGGCAGCGTCGGCAAAACCTCGACCAAGGAAATGCTGCTGGCGATGCTGGGCGATCAGGGGCGCACCCATGCGTCCGTGGCCAGCTACAACAACCACTGGGGCGTGCCGCTGACGCTGGCGCGGATGCCGCAGGACACCGAATATGCGGTGATCGAGATCGGCATGAACCACCCCGGAGAGATCGCCCCGCTGGCCCGCATGGCGCGCCCGCACGTGGCGCTGATCACCACCGTCGCTGCCGCACACCTTGAGGCATTCGACGACATCACAGGCATTGCGGTGGAAAAGGCCAGCATCATCGACGGGCTGGAATACGGCGGATCGGCCATCCTGAACAACGACGTGGAAACCGCCGCGATCCTGCAAGCCAAGGCGCTGGATGCGAAACGCAAGGATGTAGGCTTTGGCTGGCATGGCTTTGATTACGTGCTGAAAGATGTGAAACTGCAAAGCGACACCACCATCGTGCAAGCCGAGGTGGACGGCAGCCCGCTGGTGTTCAAGATCGCCACTGCGGGGCAGCATTTCGCGATGAACGGGCTGGGGGCGCTGGCCACCTGCGCCGAACTGGGTGCCGATCTGGCGCTGGCTGCGCAAAGTCTGGGCCGCTGGACCCCCTTCAAGGGGCGCGGCGCGCGCGAGACGATTTACCTGGACCCGGTCGAGCGTGATCTGACGCTGGAACTGATCGACGACAGCTATAACGCCAACCCCACGTCGATGGCCGCCGCCCTTGAGGTGCTGGCGGCTGCCGAGGTGACCAATGGCATGGGCCGCGTGCGTCAGGGCCGCCGCATCGCGGTGCTGGGCGACATGAAAGAGCTGGGCGACGACGCGCAGAAACTGCACGCCGGTCTGGCCGATCTGGAAGCGATGGAAAAGGTGGACCGCGTCCATTGCATCGGCCCGCTGATGCGCGCGCTGTACAACACATTGCCCGAACACCAGCGCGGCCGCTGGTGCGAAACCTCGGAAGATATGGCCAAGGTGCTGCGCGCGCGGCTGGACGCAGGCGACGTTGTGCTGGCCAAAGGGTCGCTGAGCATGAAACTGGCGCTGGTCGTTGACGCAATCCGCAAAATGGGCCATCCGGTCGAAAACGCCTGAACACGCTTCGGGCCAGAAAAAACATGAGTTGGAATACCTGAAATGCTGTATTGGTTGACCCTGCTGTCGGATGGTGGCGATTTCTTTAACCTGTTTCGCTATATTACCTTCCGCGCCGGTGGGGCGTTTCTGACGGCATTGCTGTTCGGATTTATCTTTGGTCAGCCGCTGATCAACGTGCTGCGCCGCACCCAGGGCAAGGGCCAGCCGATCCGCGACGACGGCCCCGAGGGGCATTTCGTCAAGGCGGGCACGCCGACCATGGGCGGGCTGCTGATCGTGGGCGCGCTGCTGACGTCAACGCTGTTGTGGGCGCGGCTGGACAACCCGTTCATCTGGGTGGTGCTGTTTGTCACCATGTCCTTTGCCGCCATCGGCTTTGCCGACGATTACGCCAAGGTGTCCAAGCAGACGACCGCAGGCGTGTCGGGCAAGGTGCGGTTGTTGCTGGGGTTCCTGATCGCGGGCATCGCGGCCTATGTTTCGGCGCTGTACCATCCCGCTGAATTGCAAAACCAGCTTGCCCTGCCGGTGTTCAAGGACACGCTGATCAATCTGGGCTATCTGTTCGTGCCGTTTTCGATCATCGTGATCGTGGGGTCGGCCAATGCGGTCAACCTGACCGACGGGCTGGACGGGCTGGCGATCATGCCGGTGATGATCGCCGCAGGCACGTTGGGCGTGATCGCCTACGCGGTGGGCCGCGTCGACTTTACCGATTATCTGGACGTGCACTATGTGCCGGGCACCGGCGAAATCCTGATCTTTACCGCCGGACTGTTCGGCGGCGGTTTGGGGTTCTTGTGGTACAATGCGCCCCCTGCCGCGGTGTTCATGGGCGACACCGGCAGCCTTGCCCTGGGCGGCGCATTGGGGGCCATTGCCGTTGCGACCAAGCACGAACTGGTGCTGGCCATCGTCGGCGGTCTGTTCGTGGTCGAGGCGCTGAGCGTTATCATCCAGGTGCTGTATTTCAAACGCACCGGCAAGCGCGTGTTCCTGATGGCACCGATCCATCATCACTACGAGAAAAAGGGCTGGGCCGAGCCGCAGATCGTGATCCGGTTCTGGATTATCTCGCTGATCCTCGCGATGATCGGTCTGGCCACGTTGAAAGTGCGCTGACCGCTTGAAAGCGCCCGCCTAGAAAATCGACCAGTTCATGGCTGTTGTAAGCTGTGCAAGGGCCTCTGTGCCCTTGTGCGAATTGCCATAGCGGTTAAGGCCGGGGCTCCAGACGGCAATCGACGCCTGTCCGGGCACAATGGCCAGAATGCCGCCCCCCACACCGCTTTTGCCGGGGATGCCGACACGATAGGCAAAATCACCCGAACCGTCGTAGTGGCCACAGGTCAGCATCAGCGCATTCAGACGTCTGATCCGGCGGGGCGAGACAAGGTTGGGCATCGCGGGTCCGTCCACCAGAAACCGGCCCGCCATCGCCAGTTGGCCGGTCGTCATTTCCAGCGCACAGTGGTGGAAATAAGTGCCCAGCACCTTTTCGGGGCTGTTGTTCAGGTTGTCACGGGACGCCAGAAAATGCGCCAGCGCAAAGTTGCGGTGGCCATAGGCGGTTTCCGACGCGGCGACCGCATCGTTGATGTAGATGTCGTCCGATCCGGCGGCGGCACGGACAAAGGCAATGATTTCCCCCAGTGCCTCGCGCGGGGTGCGTGTGCCCAGCACTTCGTCCGTGGTCACGATGGCCCCTGCGTTGATGAACGGATTGCGCGGGCGACCGTCTTCCTGTTCCAGTTGCACGATCGAATTGAACGCCCGCCCCGAAGGTTCGCGGCCCACGCGGGTCCAAAGCTGGTCGCCGGACCGGCCCAAGGCGATGGCCAGCGTAAAAATCTTGGTGATCGACTGGACCGAAAAGGGCACATGGCAATCTCCGGCCTCAAGCAGGCGGCCATCGGCCAGCGCGACCGAGATTGCGAATTGCGCAGGGTCCACGTCGGCCAATTGCGGAATGTACTGGGCGACCTGTCCCCAGTCGTCACCTTGGCGGGCATCGCTGTTCAGCGTCCGCAGGATGGATTCAACATCGGCCATTTCGCGGCACTCCGGCTTGTGAAAGACGCGTATTGCGCCCATTCTGCGGCGCACAGTTAACAGGGGCGATATGATGATTCCAGTACAGGGTTTGGCGGGTGCAAAAGTGGCGGTGTTGGGGCTGGGCCGGTCCGGCCTGTCCGCCGCCCGTGCGCTGGCCGCAGGCGGTGCGCTGCCGGTGTGCTGGGATGACAACCCCGCCGCACAGGCCAAGGCCGAAGCCGAAGGGTTCGCGGTTCAGGACCTGCACCACCCCAGCGCATTCGACGACATCGCGCGGCTGGTGGTCAGCCCGGGCATTCCGCATCTGTACCCCTCGCCCAATGCCATCGTCGCGGCCGCGCAGTTGGCGGGGGTGCCGGTGGACAATGACATCGGCCTGTTTTTCCAAAGCTTTGCAACGCCCGACTGGGCCACCTATGACACCGTCCCGCGCGTGGTTGCGGTGACCGGATCGAACGGCAAATCGACCACCTCGGCGCTGATCCACCACATTTTGACCGAAGCGGGGCGCGACAGCCAGCTTGCGGGCAACATCGGGCGCGGGGTGCTGGACATCGACCCGCCCGCCGATGGCGGTGTGGTGGTGCTGGAGCTGTCATCCTATCAGACCGATCTGGCGCGCAGCCTGACGCCGGATGTGGCCGTGTTCACCAACCTCAGCCCCGATCATCTGGACCGGCACGCCGGCATGGGGGGTTATTTCGCCGCCAAGCGTCGGCTGTTCGCCGAAGGCGGACCCGACCGCGCGGTGATTGGTGTGGACGAGGCCGAGGGCCGGTTTCTGGCCGGACAACTGGCCGAGGGGCCGACGGACGACCGCGTGATCCGCATTTCGGTCGCGGCCAAGCTGGCGGGGCCGGGGTGGAACATCTTTGCGCGCAAGGGCTTCCTGTCGGAATACCGCAAGGGCAAGCAGGTGGCGTCGATCGACCTGCGCAGCGTCAAGGGGTTGCCGGGTGCGCACAATCATCAGAACGCCTGTGCGGCCTATGCCGCCTGCCGGTCGCTGGGGTTGGCCCCGCGCGTGATCGAGGCGGCGTTTCACAGTTTCGGCGGGTTGCCGCACCGCAGCCAGTTGATCGCGGAAGCAGGCGGCGTGTCTTACGTGAACGACAGCAAGGCCACCAATGTGGACAGCGCGGTAAAGGCGCTGGAGGCGTTCCAGAACATCCGATGGATTTGCGGCGGCTTGCAGAAAGAGGGCGGGCTGGACCCGCTGAACGCGGTGTCGGGGTCGGTGAAAAAGGCCTATGTGATCGGACGCGAGGCGGCGGCTTTTGCCGTGCAACTGGACGCGGAAACGCAAGTCTGCGGGACGATGGCATCGGCGGTCGCGGCGGCGATGGCGGATGCTGAGGCAGGCGATACGGTGCTGTTGGCGCCGGCGGCGGCCAGTTTTGACCAATACGACAGTTTCGAGAAACGCGGCGATGATTTCGTGACCGAGGTCAAGGCGCGGTTGGGGGTGGCTTAGCCTGCCGCAATCGCCCGCGCGGCGGCCATGCCTGACGACCACGCCCACTGAAAATTGTAGCCGCCCAGCCAGCCGGTGACATCGACCGCTTCACCGATGGCATAGAGGCCCGGAACGTCCTTGGCCTGCATCGTTTTGGACGACAGCGCGTCGGTGTCGATGCCGCCAAGGGTGACCTCGGCGGTGCGATAGCCTTCGGTGCCGGTGGGGGTCAGGTGCCAGTTCTGGATGCGGTCCACCAGCGCGTCGATGCGGGCGTCGGACTGGTCGGCCAGGTTGCCGGTCAGCGCCCAGTCGTCTTTCATGAAATCGACCAGCCGCGACGGCAGATGGGTGGACAGTTCCGTCGTCAGGTTGCGCCGCCCGTAGTGCTGGCGTTGTGCGCGCAGGGCGGGGGCGATGGTGTTTTGCGGGTCAAGGTTCAGCGTGACCTGTTCGCCTTCGCGCCAGTAGCTGGACACTTGCAGCACCGCAGGGCCGGACAGGCCACGGTGGGTGAACAGCACCGCTTCGTCAAAGCTGGGGCCATCCGCGACCATGCGGGCGGGCGCGGCGACACCGGCCAGCGGAACAAAGCGCCCTTCGGCAAAGGTGAAGGGGACAAGTCCGGGGCGGGTATCGGTCACCGGCAGACCGAATTGACGCGCGATGTCATAAGACAGGCCCGTGGCCCCCATCTTGGGGATCGACTTGCCGCCGGTGGCCAGAACCAGGTTCTGCGCTTGAATTTGCAAAGCTCCGTCAGAAGTTTGCAAATCGACTGCAAAGCCGTCCGCGGACTTTGCAACATTGCCGACAGAGGTTTGCAAATGCAGCGTCACCCCCGCATCGGCCATCATTCCCGTCAGCATCGCCACGATCTGCTTGGCCGAGCCGTCGCAGAACAACTGCCCCAGCGTTTTTTCGTGCCATGCAATGCCGTGACGGTCGATCAGGTCGATAAAATCCCATTGCGTGTACCGCGCCAGCGCCGATTTGGCGAAATGCGGGTTTGCAGACAAAAACGCCTGCGGGTCGCAGTACATATTGGTGAAATTGCACCGCCCGCCGCCCGAGATGCGGATTTTTTCGCCGGGGGCCTTGGCGTGATCCACGATCATCACGCGTTTGCCTGTGTGCCCGCCCGCATGGGCCGCGCACATCATGCCGGCCGCACCGGCGCCTATGATCAACGTGTCAATCTGCATCGCGCAGCCCTGCCTGATTGTGCGGGTCTGGTCAAGAAACCGCTGACAGGCTTTGACGCGCGCGTCACAAGGCATAGGTAGGGGGCAACGCAATTCTGAAAGGACCGCCCCATGAACACGCTTGATGCAGGCACGCCGTTTCCGCAAATCCAGTTGAACACCGTTGGTGGCCGCACCCGCACATTGGGCAAGGCGCTGGACGGACACGAATGGCAGTTGGTTGTCGTCTATCGCGGCCTGCACTGCCCGATCTGCAAACGCTATCTGTCGCAACTGCAAGAGATGGCGTCGGCCTTTTATGACCAGAAGGTCGAGGTGATTGCCGTGTCGGCCGACCCTTTGGGCAAGGCGCAAAAGATGGTGGAAGAACAGGCGCTTGAACTGCCGGTGGCCTATGATCTTAGTCCCGACCAGATGGCGCAGCTGGGGCTGTTCATCTCGGACCCGCGCAGCCCGCAGGAAACCGACCGCCCCTTTGCCGAGCCGGGAACGTTCGTGGTGAACGGGGACGGCAGCCTGCAAATCGTCGACGTGTCGAACGCCCCCTTTGCGCGCCCCGATCTGGACGCGCTGCTGCGCGGCATCACGTTCGTGCGCGAAAAGAACTATCCCATTCGCGGCACCCGCGCGCGCCCCTGATCGGCGGGCGCTTGCCCAGTGGCGGGCGGGGGTGAAACCCACTAGCCCGCAGCGGTTTTTCCGGCTATGATGCGCCTTAGACCCCGCAAAGGGGCGACCTGAGGCAGTTCTAGGCGGTTTGACATGACAGAAATGGTGTATGGTGCAGCACCGGTGCGCGATGGCGAACCGATTTTGCCGAAATGGTGGCGCACGATCGACATGTGGTCGATGTCGTGCATTTTGATCCTGTTCACCATCGGGTTGCTGTTGGGGCTGGCCGCGTCGCCGCCGCTGGCCGCGAAAAACGGCTTTGACTCCTTTCACTACGTGCAACGACAGGCGTTTTTCGGCTGTGTCGCGCTGGTTGCGATGATGCTGACGTCGATGATGACGCCGGTGATGGTGCGCCGTCTGGCGGTCGTTGGCTTTCTTTTGACATTTATCGCGCTGATGCTGCTGCCGTTTTTCGGCACCGATTTCGGCAAGGGTGCGACGCGCTGGTTCTCGCTGGGCTTTGCCAGCGTGCAGCCGTCCGAGTTCCTGAAACCGGGGTTTGTGGTTGTCTGTGCATGGATGATGGCCGCGGGCCAGGACCTGAACGGTCCTCCGGGGCGGATGTGGTCGTTTATCCTGTGCGTGACCATCGTGCTGATGCTGGCGTTACAGCCCGACTTTGGTCAGGCCTGTCTGGTGCTGTTCGGCTGGGGCGTGATGTATTTTGTCGCCGGTGCGCCGATGCTGCTGCTGGTCGGCATGGCCGGGCTGGTCGTGATGGCGGGCACTGTGGCCTATTCCAATTCTGAACACTTTGCGCGCCGGATCGACGGCTTCCTGAGCACCGACATCGACCCCACGACGCAGATGGGCTATGCCACCAACGCGATCCGCGAGGGTGGGCTGTTCGGCGTGGGCGTCGGCGAGGGCGAGGTGAAATGGTCGCTGCCCGATGCGCACACCGATTTCATCATTGCCGTGGCGGCTGAAGAATACGGGCTGATCCTGGTGCTGGTCATCATCGCGCTGTACACGGTTGTGGTGGTGCGGTCACTGCTGCGCCTGATGCGCGAGCGTGATCCGTTTATCCGGCTGGCGGGCACCGGGCTGGCCTGTACCTTTGGCGTGCAGGCGATGATCAACATGGGTGTGGCCGTGCGGTTGCTGCCGGCCAAGGGGATGACGCTGCCCTTTGTCAGCTATGGCGGGTCGTCTGTCATTGCCTCGGGGATTGCGCTGGGGATGCTGCTGGCGTTCACCCGCACACGTCCCCAGGGCGAGATCAGCGATTTGCTGGGCCGGGGCCGCGGCCGATGAAACAGCCGCTTTTGTTGATCGCAGCCGGTGGCACGGGCGGGCATATGTTCCCCGCGCAGGCGCTGGCCGAGGAAATGTTGCGCCGCGGCTGGCGGGTGAAACTGTCTACGGACGCGCGCGGGGCGCGGTACACGGGCGGCTTTCCCCATTCGACGCAGATCGAACAGATCAGCAGCGCCACATTTGCGCGCGGCGGTGTGCTGGCCAAGGCCGCGGTGCCCTTCCGCATTGCGGGCGGTGTGCTGGGGGCGATCTTCAAGATGATGCGCGACAGGCCGGACGTTGTCGTGGGCTTTGGCGGCTATCCGTCAATTCCGGCGATGGCGGCGGCCACGGCGCTGCGTCTGCCGCGCATGATCCACGAACAGAACGGCGTGTTGGGCCGTGTGAACCAGATTTTCGCCAAGCGGGTGCTGGCGGTGGCGTGCGGGACGTGGCCCACCGAACTGCCAGACGGCATCGAGGGGTATTACGTCGGCAACCCTGTGCGCCGCGCGGTGCTGGAACGGGCCGAGGCGGGGTATATCGTGCCCGGTGACTATCCGATGGAATTGTTGGTGATCGGCGGCAGCCAGGGCGCGCGGGTGCTAAGCGACGTGGTGCCGCCCGCTATCGCGCAACTGCCGATAGAGATGGTGCGCAACATCCGTGTCAGCCATCAGGCCCGCGAGGAAGACATGGACCGTGTGGCCGAATATTACGCGCAGGCGGGCATCGACGCGGATGTGCAGCCGTTCTTTGACGATGTGCCGCGCCGCATGACCGAAGCGCAGTTGGTGATATCGCGGTCGGGGGCATCCTCGGTGGCTGACATTGGCGTGATTGGTCGTCCGTCGATCCTGATCCCCTTTGCCGCCGCCACCGGCGATCACCAGACCGCCAATGCGCGCGGGCTGGTCGATGCGGGGGCCGCGATCCTGATCCCCGAAGATGCGCTGACCCCTGACGCGCTGGCGGAACAGATCCATGCGGTTCTGGACAATCCGAACGGAGCATTGCAAATGGCCTCCGCCGCGCACGGTCACGCCAAACCGGCGGCGGCGGTTGAACTGGCCGTGATGGTCGAAACGCTTGCTGGGAAAGAGACAGAACAATGAACGCAGCCACCAAACTTCCCGGCGACGTCGGCCCCATTCATTTCGTCGGCATCGGCGGCATCGGCATGTCGGGCATCGCCGAAGTGCTGTTGAACCACGGTTATGTGGTGCAGGGGTCGGATCTGAAGAAATCCAAGATCACCGACCGGCTGGAAGAGTTGGGCGCATTGGTGTTCGTCGGCCAGCGGGCCGAGAACATCGAAGACGCGCAGGTGGTGGTGATTTCATCGGCGATCAAGCCGGGCAATGCCGAACTGGACGCGGCGCGGGCGCGCGGTTTGCCCATCGTGCGCCGGGCCGAGATGCTGGCCGAGCTGATGCGGCTGAAATCGAACATCGCCATTGCGGGCACCCATGGCAAGACGACGACGACCACGATGGTCGCCGCCCTGCTGGACGAGGGCAAGTTTGACCCCACGGTGGTCAACGGCGGGGTGATCCACGCCTATGGCAGCAACGCCCGCAAGGGCGAGGGCGAGTGGATGGTGGTCGAGGCGGACGAAAGCGACGGTACGTTCAACCGCTTGCCTGCGACAATTGCCATCGTCACCAACATCGACCCCGAGCATATGGAACATTGGGGCACCGAGGAAAACCTGCACAAGGGGTTCCTGGATTTCGTGTCGAACATCCCGTTCTACGGGCTGGCTGTGTGCTGCACCGACGACGCGGACGTGCAAAGCCTTGTGGGCAAGCTGACCGACCGGCGGGTGACCACTTATGGTTTCAACGCGCAGGCCGATGTGCGGGCGGTCAACCTGACGTACAAGGCCGGTATCGCGCATTTTGACATCATTTTGCGCGCCGAGGACACGATCATCGAAGGTTGCACCCTGCCGATGCCGGGTGATCACAACGTGTCGAACGCGCTGGCGGCGGTGGCCGTGGCGCGGCATCTGGGCATGAAAAGCGGCGAGATCCGCAAGGCGCTGGCCAATTTCGGTGGTGTGAACCGCCGCTTTACCCGTGTGGGTGTGGTCGACGGTGTGACGATCATCGACGACTACGGCCACCATCCGGTTGAAATCGCCGCCGTGTTGCGCGCCGCGCGTCAGGCCACCGAAGGCCGCGTGATCGCGGTGCACCAGCCGCACCGGTATTCGCGCCTGTCGCACCACTTTGACGAATTCTGTGCCTGTTTCAACGACGCCGATGTGGTCGGCATCGCCGAGGTTTACGCCGCAGGTGAACAGCCCATTCCCGGTGCGTCGCGTGACGATCTGGTGGCGGGGCTGACCCGCAGCGGGCATCGTCATGCCTTTGCCGTGATGGACGAGGATGATCTAGAACGGCTGATCCGCGAGAACGCGCGCCCCGGTGATATGGTGGTCTGCCTTGGGGCAGGGACGATCAGCACGTGGGCCAACGCCTTGCCGAAACGGTTGCAAAAGGGCGCGGCGTGACCTTGCTGTGGCTTTCGGTGGCGTGGGTTCTGGCCGCCGCCGCCGTGGCCATGCTGCCGATGCGCCGCCAATATGTGCCCGGAGTCGCCCTACTGATCGCGGCGCCTGTTCTGATCGCGATGATCGGGATGCAGGTCGCGTGGTGGGCGGGCGCGCTGGCGCTGGCTGCTTTCGTTTCGATGTTTCGCAATCCGCTGCGCTATTTCTACGCACGCCTGAGGGGGCAACGACCGGAGCTTCCTGACCTATGACACTTTCGCTGACATTCGCCTGCCTGTGGGCGCTGGCCGCCAACCTGATCGCCATGACCCCCAGCCGTGATTACCACTGGCGTGCGGCCTATGTGCTGATCGCCTTTGGCATTCCGATCCTGGGCTATGTCACCATGCAACACGGGCCGTGGATCGGGTTGCTGGTGATGGTGGCGGGCGTGTCGATCCTGCGCTGGCCGGTGATCTATCTGGGGCGCTGGCTGCGCAGCCGGACCTTGGGGAAATGATCCCGTTTTCGGCCTTTGTCCCGCCGCTGATCCTGGGGGCTGTGGCGATGTACATCGGCCTGCGCGGCTATATCCGGCTGTATCTGTATTATGTGCCGCTGTCGCTGGTGATCATCGCCGCGCTGATCTGGCTGAGGCTTGGCGTGCCGCCCTACAACAACAGCGTGATCGTGGCCTTGTTGGCGATGGGCCTGTTTTTGTGCGCCTGTTTTGGTATGGGGTGGATCATTCACCGTTTCCTGACCCGCAAGAGCCGAGCCTGACATGACCGATCTTCCGCCCGTCCGTGGCAAACTGACCCCGAACCGCGACCTGAGCGATCTGACATGGCTGCGCGTGGGCGGGCCTGCGGACTGGGTGTTTCAACCTGCGGATATCGACGATCTGGCGCAGTTTCTGGCCGCCTTGCCCGGTGATGTGGCCGTGTTCCCGATGGGCGTCGGCAGCAACCTGATCGTGCGCGATGGCGGTTTGCGGGCTGTGGTGATCCGGCTGGGGCGCGGGTTCAATGGGATCGAGGTTTCGGGCGACACGGTCACGGCAGGGGCGGCGGCGCTGGACGCGCATGTGGCGCGGCGCGCGGCGGATGCGGGCGTGGACCTGACATTCCTGCGCACCATTCCGGGCAGCATCGGCGGCGCTGTGCGGATGAACGCGGGCTGCTACGGCAGCTATACGGCGGATGTGTTCGTTTCGGCGCGTGCGGTTCTGCGCAGCGGCGAAGTGGTGACCCTGACACCCGCGCAGATGAATTTCCGCTATCGTCAAAGCGACCTGCCGCAGGGGGCGGTGCTGGTCAGCGCCACGCTGCGCGGCCCTGCCGGTGATCCCGCCGCATTGCACGACCGCATGGCGGCGCAATTGCAAAAACGCGACGAGACCCAGCCCACCAGGGACCGCAGCGCCGGATCGACCTTTCGCAACCCTGCCGGCTTTTCGTCGACAGGGCAGGCGGATGATGTTCACGACCTGAAAGCGTGGAAGGTGATCGACGATGCGGGCCTGCGCGGGGCAACGGTGGGCGGCGCACAGATGAGCCCCAAGCATTCCAATTTCCTGATCAACACCGGCGATGCCACGGCGGCGGACCTTGAAAACCTTGGTGAAAAGGTGCGAAAAGAGGTTTACGCAACCAGCGGTATCACGCTAGAGTGGGAAATTATGCGCATCGGCGAACCGCGCGCGGATTTGCCGGTTCTCACGATGGCAGAACGACCAAAATAACGACCAAAAACAACGATCAGTTAAACGATCAGGACCGAAACAGGTCACAACGATAAGAGTCCGCAAAAGGGCTTGGGATACAGAGGCACTAACGTGGGTCAGTCGAGCAGGACACCCCCGAAAGTCGCGGTACTATTGGGTGGACCTTCCGCAGAACGCGAGGTTTCACTTTCAAGCGGACACGCTTGCGCCGCCGCTTTGCGGGACGAAGGATTTGACGTGGTCGAGGTCGATGCAGGCCCCGACCTTGTTGCGCGTTTGCAAGACATCAAACCCGATGCCGTTCTCAACTGTCTGCATGGCCGCTGGGGCGAAGACGGCTGTGTGCAGGGGCTGCTGGAATGGCTGGGCGTGCCCTATTCGCATTCCGGCGTGCTGGCCTCGGCGCTGGCGATGGACAAGCAGCGCAGCAAGGACGTGTTCCGCTCTGCCGGTCTGCCCGTGGTTGACAGCATCATCTGCACCAAGGCCGAGGTGATGGCGGACCACGTGATGGCGCCGCCCTATGTGGTCAAGCCGAACAACGAAGGCTCGTCCGTCGGTGTCTATCTGGTGGGGTTGGACAACAACGGCCCGCCGCAGCTAAGCGACACGATGCCTGCCGAGGTGATGGTCGAAACCTTTGCCCCCGGCCGCGAGCTGACGACCAGCGTGATGGGCGACCGTGCGCTGACCGTCACCGATATTCTGACAACCGGCTGGTACGACTACGACGCCAAATACAAACCCGGCGGGTCGACCCATGTGGTGCCTGCGGATGTGCCGCAAGAGATTTTCGACCTGTGCCTGGAATACGCCCTGCGCGCGCACAAGGCGTTGGGATGCCGTGGCATCAGCCGCACCGATTTCCGTTGGGACGAAGCGCGTGGCGTTGATGGTCTGATCCTGCTGGAAACCAACACCCAACCCGGCATGACGCCCACGTCGCTGTCGCCCGAACAGGCCGAGAAAACCGGCATGTCCTTTGGCAAGCTGTGCCGCTGGATGGTGGAGGACGCATCGTGCGATCGCTGATCCGTCGCAACCGCACACCCAAGGCCGATCCGGCCCCGTCGCGTTGGGCGTGGCGGTTGCAGCGTCTGATGCTGACGCCGGGGTTCCGGTTTGGTCTGCGCTTTGGTCTGCCGTTCACGGTGGCGCTGTTGGCCGGGGCGATTTACCTGGGCGATGACGCGCGCCGCCAGTCGGTGTTTGATACGGTGGCCGAAGCCCGCCGCGCGATCGAGGAACGCCCCGAGTTCATGGTGCAGGTGATGGCCATTGACGGCGCCACCACCGAAACCGCCGAGGATATTCGGGAAATCCTGCCGATTGATTTCCCTGCGTCGTCCTTTGATCTGGATCTGGAACACATCCGCCGCACCGTTGCGGGGCTGGACCCGGTGAAAGAGGCCACCGTGCGCATCCGTCCGGGCGGTATCCTGCAAATCGACGTGACGCCGCGTGTGCCGGTCGCCATCTGGCGGCAGGCCGACGGGCTGACCCTGATTGACGAAACCGGCGCGCATGTGTCCGGCATTGACCGCCGCAGCCTGCGCCCCGACCTGCCGCTGGTGGCGGGCGAGGGCGCGGACAAGGCTGTGGTCGAGGCGCTGGAGCTGATCGAGGCCGCCGCACCGCTGGGCAGTCGCTTGCGCGGTGTCGTGCGGATTGGCCTGCGCCGCTGGGATGTGGTGCTGGACCGCGATCAACGCGTGCTTTTGCCCGAATACGGTGCGGTCCGTGCGCTGGAGCGGGTGATCGCGCTGGAAAACGCGCAGGACGTGCTGTCGCGCGACGTGGCGCGGGTGGACCTGCGCATCGCCGCGCGCCCGACAGTCAAAATGAACGAAGCCGCAACACAAGAAATGTGGCGTATCCGACAAATCGAGATGGACAGGCAGTGATATGATGAATGACCTCTATGACAGCCAACGCAGCATGCGCAACATGCGCAAGATGGCGATGCAACGCGGCGTCGTTGCCATTCTGGACGTAGGGTCCAGCAAGATTGCCTGCCTGGTCCTGCGCTTTGACGGATCGGCCAAGATGGACGAGGGCGGCGAGATCGGATCGCTGGCGGGTCAATCGGGGTTCCGCGTCATCGGGGCCGCAACCACCCGTTCGCGCGGTGTCCGCTTCGGCGAGATTTGCGCCATGGGCGAAACCGAACGCGCCATTCGCACCGCCTTGCAAGCCGCGCAGAAGATGGCCGGTATTCGTGTCGATCACGTGATTGCCTGCTTTGCCGGGGCGGAACCGCGCAGCTACGGGCTGGATGCACAGCTTGAGATGGACGGCGATCTGGTCAGCGAACAGGACGTGGCCCGCGTGCTGGCCCGTTGCGACGTGCCGGATTATGGCGACGACCGTGAGGTGCTGCACGCGCAGCCGGTGAACTTTGCGCTGGATCACCGGTCGGGTCTGTCGGACCCGCGCGGCCAGTTGGGCAACACGCTGTCGGTGGACATGCACATGCTGACGGTCGATGCCGCAGCCGTGCAGCATCTGGCGCATTGCATCAAACGCTGTGACCTGGAACTGGCGGGCGTGGCCTCGTCTGCTTACGTGTCGGGCATCTCGGCACTGGTCGAGGACGAGCAAGAGCTGGGTGCTGCCTGTATTGATCTGGGTGGCGGCACCACGGGTGTGTCGATCTTTATCAAGAAACACATGATTTATGCCGATGCGGTGCGCATGGGGGGCGATCACGTCACGTCGGACATTTCGATGGGGCTGCAAGTGCCGATGGCCAACGCCGAACGGATCAAGACGTTTTACGGCGGGGTGCACGCCACCGGCATGGACGACCGCGAGATGATCGAGATCGGCGGCGACACCGGCGACTATGAACATGACCGTCGCACCGCCAGCCGTGCCGAACTGATTGGCATCATGCGGCCTCGGGTCGAGGAAATTCTGGAAGAGGTGCGCGCGCGTCTGGACGCGGCGGGCTTTGACCATTTGCCCAGCCAGCAGATCGTGCTGACAGGCGGCGGCAGCCAGATCCCCGGTCTGGACGGGCTGGCGTCGAAAATTCTGGGCCAGCAGGTGCGTCTGGGCCGCCCGCTGCGCGTGCACGGGCTGCCGCAGGCGGCCACCGGCCCCGGATTTGCCTCGGCTGTGGGGCTGGCGCTGTTTGCGGCACACCCGCAGGACGAATGGTGGGATTTCGACATTCCGGCCGACCGTTACCCCGCGCGGTCGCTGCGCCGTGCCGTGCGTTGGTTCCGCGACAACTGGTAAGGACAGGGCGCCTGCGCCGGTCATTTTTCGCCGACGGGCGCGGGAATCCACTGGCGTGGGCGGCTGCCCTGATGTAGTCTTTGCGCAAGGTCCGAAGAGACCCGCGGCGGATTGAGCAGTCAGCCACACAGACAGATCGACTTTGCGCTCCATGCTTTTGGGCGCTTTCAGAACGGGCCTGCGTTTTGTATGCCTGCTACCTCTAGGTGCAGGGTGCGCCCTTGCTTTGCCCACATCATACGGTGTGATCGGCAAAATCCCGCGTCTTTGGTAAAAAAACATCAACATTTTGGGGTTGTAGCCCAGTTTTGACGTGACGCGCCTGTGCACAGTCTTTAGGATAAGTTCAGATTTGGGACGAAAAACACCGCGAATGCGGGCCGGAACACAAAAACAGGCGGATTAGTGATGACATTGAACCTCTCATTGCCGGGGCAGGACGAGCTGAAACCACGGATCACCGTGTTCGGGGTCGGCGGCGCCGGTGGCAACGCGGTCAATAACATGATCGAAAAACAACTGGACGGCGTCGACTTTGTGGTCGCCAACACCGACGCGCAGGCGCTGCAACAATCTGCCGCCGCGAACCGGGTTCAGTTGGGCATCAAGGTCACCGAAGGTCTGGGCGCTGGCGCGCGCGCTTCGGTCGGGGCCGCGGCTGCCGAAGAAAGCATTGAACAGATCGTTGATCACCTGGCGGGGGCGCACATGTGCTTTATCACCGCGGGTATGGGCGGCGGCACCGGCACCGGCGCGGCCCCGATCATTGCTCAGGCAGCACGTGAACTTGGCGTTCTAACCGTCGGTGTTGTCACGAAACCTTTCCAGTTCGAAGGCGCCAAGCGGATGCGTCAGGCCGAAGACGGCGTCGAGGCGCTGCAAAAGGTCGTTGATACGCTGATCATCATTCCCAACCAGAACCTGTTCCGGCTGGCGAACGAGAAAACCACATTCACCGAAGCGTTCTCGATGGCAGACGATGTTCTGTATCAGGGCGTCAAAGGCGTGACCGACCTGATGGTCCGTCCGGGCCTGATCAACCTCGACTTTGCCGACGTGCGCGCCGTGATGGACGAGATGGGCAAAGCGATGATGGGCACCGGCGAGGCCGAGGGCGAGGATCGCGCGATCCAGGCCGCCGAGAAGGCGATTGCCAACCCGCTGCTGGACGAAATCAGCCTGCGCGGCGCCAAGGGCGTTCTGATCAACATCACCGGTGGTCACGATCTGACCCTGTTCGAACTGGACGAGGCCGCCAACCGCATCCGCGAGGAAGTGGACCCCGAGGCGAACATCATCGTCGGTTCGACGCTGGACACGGACATGGGCGGCATGATGCGCGTCAGCGTTGTGGCCACAGGCATCGACGCGGTCGAAGTGAACACCGAAATGCCGGTGCCGCGCCGCAAGATGTCGGCGCCGCTGAAACCGCAGGTCACGCAGGAAGAAGCGCCTGTTGCAGCCGCGCCTGCGCCCGCGCCGGTCGAAGAAGTCTATGAAGAAGAGCACGTTGCGGCCCACACTTCATACCAGGAACCGACCCTGTTCGAAGACATGAACGCCGAGCAGGCCGCGGCCGAGGACATGGCCGAGGACATCTTTGCCGAGGACGACAGCGATGCATTGCCGCCGCCCGCGTACCAGCCGCAAGTGGCCGCGTTTGAACCGCAGCACCACGACTCGCTGAATGCCGAGCCGGACACGTTCGTTGCACCGCGCGCACCGGCACCCGGCACGCCGTCGCCCGAAGCGCTGGCACGTCTGCGCGCCGCTGCGCAGAAAGCAGCCCCTGCATCGGCTCCGCGTCAGCAGGCCCCTGCGGCTGCACAGGGTGAACGCCCGCGCTTTGGCATCAACACGCTGATCAACCGCATGACCGGTCACGGCGAAGGCCAGCAACAGCCCGAGCGTGCGCAACAACAGCCCGCACGTCAGCAGCCGCCGGTGCAGTCGGGTCGCTCTGCGGCCCCCGCGCCGCAGCCGGTCGAGGCGAACGATCCCGATCAGGAACGCATCGAGATCCCCGCTTTCCTGCGCCGTCAAGCAAACTGACGCTAGGTCACTTGTAACGAAAAGGGCTGCCTGCGGGTGGCCCTTTTTCGTTTTAATACAAGGGATTGCAGGGGTGCAGGCGCCTTATTGCCGGTTCTGATTCCGGATGTTTCATTACGTTACAAAGATTGAGTTGAGGGACAGCCCCCCGGCCTCTAACTAAGATACACCGCTAACGGCCAAGGACACCTAACGTGCAAACAACTGTCAAATCCCCAATCAGCTTCACTGGCACCGGTCTGCATTCCGGTCGGCCTGCGACGCTGACCATTCGGCCCGCGATGGCCGAACACGGGATCTGGTTCGCACGCCGTGACGTTCTGGGCGATGCGCTGATCCCCGCCCGTTGGGATGCGGTCAACCGGTCGCCTTTGTGCACCAAGCTGGAAAACGCCGCAGGCACAACCGTGTCGACGGTCGAGCATGTGATGGCTGCGCTGTCGGGCTGTGGCGTTCACAATGCGTTGATCGAAATCGACGGCCCCGAAGTGCCGATCCTGGACGGCTCTGCCGCCCCGTTCGTGCGCGGCATCATGCAACGCGGCCTGCGGGCGCTGAACGCGCCGGTGCGGGCCTTCGAAATGCTGAAAGAGGTCACCGTGACCGACGGCGAGGCCAGCGCCACGCTGCGCCCCTCGGACACGCTGCGGATTGATTTCGAAATTGATTTTGCCGATGCGGCCATTGGTCACCAGCAGAAATCGCTGGTGATGAACAACGGCAGCTTTGCACGCGAATTGTGCGACAGCCGCACCTTCTGCCGTCAGGCGGACGTGATCGCCATGCAGGCCAACGGTCTGGCATTGGGCGGCAACCCCGGCAAGAACGCCGTGGTGTTCGACGGTGACCGCGTCCTCAGCCCCGGTGGCCTGCGCCACAGCGACGAACCCGTGCGCCACAAGATGCTGGACGCGCTGGGGGATCTGGCCCTGGCCGGTGCGCCGTTGATTGGCCACTATGTCGGTGTGCGTGCCGGTCATTCGCTGACCAACACCTTGCTGCGCAAGGTTTTTGCAACGCCGGATGCTGTGCGCATGGTGATCTGTGACGCGCAGCAATCGCGCCGTCTGCCGGGCTATGGTCTGGTTTGGGATGAAATCCCCCAAGTTGCCTGAAGCTTGCCTCGGCGCGCGTGACGTGACATCAATCATTCAGTTTCGACAACAGCGCATTGGGGCGTTTTGCCTTCCAATTTTCTGTGCTAGAGACGGTGTAATTCAGTCTGCGAAGCAGACGACGGACAGCGATGAGGATGGCAAGGCATGACCAGCGGCGGGACCCGAACCGGGGTAGTGTGTGCCCTTGTGTTGGCGACGGCGTTGAGCGCCTGTGGTGGTGGCAAGGATCGTCCGACAACGGGCGGTATCTTCAACCAGCAGGAAGTTCCGCTAGAGACCTACACAGCCCAGCAGATTTACGAGCGGGGCGAATTCGAGCTTGAGCGCAAAAAGCCGGATCAGGCCGCGTTCTACTTTGCTGAAATTGAACGGCTTTATCCCTATTCCGAATGGGCCAAACGCGCGCTGATCATGCAGGCGTTTTCCTATCATCGGGACAAGGACTATGAAAACTCGCGCTCGGCGTCGCAGCGGTTCATCGACTTTTACCCCGATGACGACGATGCCGCCTATGCGCAGTATCTGCTGGCGCTCAGCTATTATGACCAGATCGACGAAGTGGGCCGCGATCAGGGCCTGACCTTCCAGGCGCTGCAATCACTGCGCAAGGTGATCGAATTCTATCCCAACAGCGAATACGCCAAATCCGCGATTCTCAAGTTCGACTTGGCCTTTGACCATCTGGCCGGCAAGGAAATGGAGATCGGGCGCTATTACCTGAAGCGGGGCAACTATACCGCTGCCATCAACCGGTTCCGTGTTGTGGTCGAGGATTTCCAGACCACGTCGCACACCCCCGAGGCGCTGCACCGTCTGGTCGAGGCTTATCTGTCGCTGGGCCTGACCCAAGAGGCACAGACCGCAGGGGCCATTCTGGGCTATAACTTCCGGTCGACCGATTGGTACGAAGACAGCTACAAACTGCTGACCGGTCGCGGGCTTGAGCTGGAATCGGCAGGCGACAACTGGCTAAGCCAGATCTATCGCCAGATGATCAAAGGGCGGTGGTTGTAATCCGAAAGGAACGCAGCCACCCGACAGGCAACTGACATGCTGCGCGGGCTTGATATCTCGGACATGCTGATCATCGACCGGCTGGAGCTTGCGTTCCAGCCGGGTTTGAACGTGCTGACCGGTGAAACCGGCGCGGGCAAGTCTATCCTGCTGGATTCGCTGGGTTTTGTGCTGGGCTGGCGCGGGCGTGCCGATCTGGTCCGCCAGGGGGCCGATCAGGGCGAGGTGACCGCGTGGTTCGATCTGCCCGAGGACCATCCGGCGCATGGCGTGCTGCAAGAGGCCGGATTGCCCGATGGCGACGAGCTGATCCTGCGCCGCATCAACACGGCAGACGGCCGCAAGACCGCCTGGGTCAACGACCGCCGCTGTTCGGGCGAGGTGCTGCGCGCGCTGTCCGACACGCTGGTGGAATTGCACGGCCAGCATGATGACCGCGGATTGCTGAACCCGCGTGGGCATCGCGATATTCTGGATGAATTCGGCGGGCTGGCCCCGCGCAAGGCCAAGCTGCGCGCGGCGTGGAGCGCCGTGGGCAAGGCCCGCAAGGCGCTGACCACCGCCGAGACGGCGATGCAGGCGATCCGCGCCGAAGAAGAGTTCTTGCGCCATGCTGTGGGCGAGCTGGACCAACTGGCCCCAGAGCCGGGCGAAGAGGCGCAGCTTGATACCCGCCGCCGTCTGATGCAGGCCGCCGAGCGCATCCGGTCGGACGTGGTCAAGGCCTATGAGATTCTGGGCTATGACGGGGCCGAGGGCGCGATGAACAACGCGCTGCGCTGGCTTGAAGGGGCGGTGGACAAGGCCGAGGGCACGCTGGACGGCGCGATTGCGGCCCTTGGGCGTGCCATGGTCGAACTGGACGAAGCGCAAAGCGGTGTCGTTGCGGCCATCGACGGGCTGTCGTTCAACCCGATCGAGCTGGAAGAGGCCGAGGAACGGCTGTTTGCCATCCGCGCCCTGGCCCGCAAACATGACGTGGCCCCGGACGACTTGGCAGGCTTTGCAGAGACATTGCGCGAAAAGCTGGCGGCGCTGGACGCGGGCGATGCCGATCTGGCCGCGCTGCGCAAGGCGCTGAGTGACGCCGAAGGCACCTATGACACGGCAGCCACCGACCTGACGCAGGCACGCACCAAGGCGTCTGCCAAGCTGGACAAGGCGGTCAGCGCCGAACTGGCCCCGCTGAAAATGGACCGCGCGGTGTTTGAAACCCGCATCAGCGACGAAGCCGCAGGTCCTGAAGGGCGCGACGCCGTGGCCTTTACCGTGGCGACCAACCCCGGCGCGCCTGCGGGACCGCTGAACAAGATCGCCTCGGGCGGGGAGCTGAGCCGGTTCTTGCTGGCGCTCAAGGTGTGTCTGGCCGGCGGGCAGGCGGGGCTGACGATGATCTTTGACGAAATCGACCGCGGGGTGGGCGGGGCGACCGCCGATGCGGTGGGGCGCCGGCTGAAGGCGCTGGCCGAGGGCGGGCAGGTTCTGGTCGTGACCCATTCGCCGCAGGTGGCCGCATTGGGCGCGCATCACTGGCAGGTGTCGAAATCGGTGTCCAAGGGCATGACCACGTCGCAGGTCATTCCGCTGGATGCGCCCGCGCGCGTGGACGAAGTGGCGCGGATGCTAGCGGGCGACCAGGTGACCGATGCGGCACGGGCCGCGGCCAGCGCATTGCTGGACGGCTGAGGGCATTTGGGGGCGCTGCCCCCGCCGCTGCGCGTCTCCCCCGGGATTTTTTGAACCAGAGAAGATGATGGTGGGGCTTTTGGTTTTCTGCTGCTTGACCTAGAGAGAGGGGAGCGGAAAATGGCAGGCCATGAGCACCCCGAAGCAGTCGATCTTTTCTCAGACCTACGGACAGGCGATTTCAGCTTGCCGTGACGGCTTTCGGGTGGTGCGGCAGCGCGGCCCCTCGCAGATACAGTTCTGGTTCATTGCACTGCTGATCGGCATTGGTGCGGGCTTTGCCGCGCTGTTTTTCCGTAAGGGCATCAACAGCTTTCAGGCGTTTCTTTATGGCACGGATGATGTGCAGCACCTGCACAGCTTTGCCCAAAGCCTGCCGTGGTATCTGATTTTGACGATCCCGATCGTGGGCGGGTTGGTGGTGGGGGTGATCCTGCATGTGTTCACCCGCGACGGACGCGCGCGCAGCGTGGCCGAGGTGATCGAAGGGGCGGCGATGCACGATGGCCGCGTCGAGACGCGCGCGGGGCTGGCGTCGGCGCTGGCGTCGTTCATCACGCTGTCCTCGGGCGGGTCGTCCGGACGCGAGGGGCCGGTGGTGCACATGGCCGCCGTCATCTCGACCAAGGTGTGCCGGTTCATCAAGGCGGACGGGGTCACCGGGCGCGACCTGTTGGGCTGTGCGGTGGCCGCCGCCGTGTCGGCCAGTTTCAACGCGCCGATCGCGGGCGCGTTGTTCGCGCTGGAGGTCGTGTTGCGCCACTTTGCCGTGCACGCCTTTGCGCCCATTGTGATTGCGTCGGTGGCGGGGACGGTGATCAACCGGCTGGAGTTCGGCGGCGTGACCGAATTCCGGCTGGCGCAGCCCGAGATGCTGCAATTCTATGTGGAACTGCCCGCCTACCTGATGCTGGGGCTGGTGTGCGGGCTGGTGGCGGTGGTGCTGATGCGCGCGGTTTTCTGGGCCGATGATCTGGGCACGGTGGTGCAGGCGCGCACCGGGCTGCCGCGTTGGTTGCGGCCAGCGGTGGCGGGGGCGCTGCTGGGCGGTATCGCGATCTTTTTTCCGCATATCATCGGCGTCGGCTACGAGACGACCTCGCTGGCGCTGACCGGCACGCTGGGGCTGCAACAGGTGATGATCTTTGCGGTGATCAAGGTGATTGCGGTGGCGATCACCATGGCTGGGCGCATGGGCGGCGGGGTGTTTTCGCCGTCGCTGATGGTGGGGGCGCTGACGGGGCTGGCCTTTGGCCTGATTGCCACGGGGGTGTTTCCCGATGTGTCGGGGTCGGTCACGCTGTATGCGCTGGCGGGCATGGGGGCGGTCGCGGCCGCCGTGCTGGGCGCGCCGATTTCAACCACGTTGATCGTGTTCGAGCTGACCGGCGACTGGCAGACGGGGCTGGCGGTGATGGTGTCGGTGTCGCTGAGCACGGCATTGGCCAGCCGTCTGGTGCATCGCAGTTTCTTTTTGACCCAGCTAGAGCGGCGCGGTGTGCATCTGGCGGCGGGGCCGCAGGCTTATTTGCTGGCGATGTTCCGTGTGACAAGCGTGATGCGCAAGCCGGACGATCCGCGTGCGGCGGATGACGATGCCTGTTGGGACATGATCCGCGAGGGCACCTATCTGGACGCCTCGGCCACGCTGGAAGCCGCGATGCCGGTGTTCGAGACCGCATCGGCTGCGTTTGTTCCGGTGGTGGCTTTGCGGGGCGAGGACAGTCCGCCCGAATTGCTGGGCGCATTGTTCCAAGTTGATGCCTTGCGCGCCTACAACCGCGCGCTGGCGGCGACGGCGGCAGAAGAACACTCCTGACGCCCGTGCGCGATCAGATCTTTTCGACGGTGACGCCGTTGCCTGCGTAAAAGGCCAGATAGCCCTTGATCTCGGCCACTTCGGGTTTGGGGTCTTCATAGCTCCACGCGACGTTTTCCAGCGTGGTGGATTTGGTCACCACCGAATAATAGCTGGCGTCGCCCTTGTGCGGGCAAAAGGTGGTTTTGTCAGTCTTGTCCAGAAATGCCGTGGCAATGTCACCGCGCGGGAAATAGATCACAAAGGGATAGTCGCCTTCGGTCAGCTCCAGAGCGTTTTCGCTTTCACCGATGACGGCACCGCCGGCGCGCACGCTCCATTTGCCTGTGGCAGGGCGGATTGTGATGTGATTGGCCATGGGTTTTCCTCCTCGGAACGCTGAACGCAGTCTTTAGCAGCTTTGTAACAATCCTGCTATGGGTCAGATTGGTGCCGTCGCGTTCTTTAGCCAGATCAGCGCGTCGGGGCTGACGCGAGGGCCGATTTTCTCAAGGACCTCAGTATGATAGGCGTTCAGCCAGTCGCGCGACGCTTTGTCCATTTCGTCGGGCAGGATCAGGCGGCGGTCGATGGGCACAAAGGTCAGCGTGCGCCACGACAGCATCGCGCGCTGTGCGTCACCGCCCGCAGGCGCGGTTGCGGGTTCCACCACCAGCAGGTTCTCGATGCGGATGCCAAAGGCGCCCTCGCGGTAGTAGCCCGGTTCGTTCGACAGGATCATGCCCGGTTGCAGCGGCACATGGCTGGCACGGGACAGGCGCTGCGGGCCCTCGTGCACGGACAGATACGCGCCAACCCCGTGGCCCAGCCCGTGATCGAAGTCCTGATGCGCGTACCACAGGGGCGCGCGGCCGATGGCTTCGATGTCACGACCGGCCAGACCCGCAGGCCAGCGCAGGCGCGACACGGCGATCATGCCCATCAGCACGCGGGTAAAGGCGGCGCATTCGTCCGCACCGGGCGCGCCGATGGGGATGGTGCGGGTGATGTCGGTGGTGCCGTCCAGATATTGCCCGCCGCTGTCCAGCACCAGCAGGTGCCCGTCCGCAAGCGTCAGGTCGGTGTCTTCGGTCACATGATAGTGGTTGATCGCGCCGTTCGGGCCGGTGCCCGCGATGGTGTCAAAGCTGATGTTCTGCAAGGCGTTGTCGTTGCGCCGGTACGCTTCCAGCTTGGTCACCACATCAATTTCGCTGACCGTGCCGGGAGCCTGCGCATCCAGCCACGCCAACAACTCGACCACGGCGGCTCCGTCCCGCAGGTGGGCGCTGGCGCTGCCGTCGATCTCGGCGGGGTTCTTGCAGGCTTTGGGCAGGGCGCAGGGATCGTCACCCCATGTGCCGCTGTCGCCCATGGTGTCGGCCACAATGAAGGGCACCGAGGATTTTTCCATACGCACGGGGCCGGTCAGCTTGGCAATCTCGGTCAGGAAGCTGTCGGGGTCATGGGCCGTAACCTCGGCACCCAGATGGTCGCGCACGTCGTCCAGTTTGGCGTCGGCCATGAACAGGTCGACCCGCGCATCGGCGTGCAGCACGGCGAACCCTTGAGCCACCGGATTGCAATGGATGTCGGCGCCGCGGATGTTCAGCAGCCAGCACAGGCTGTCGGGCAGGGTGATGATGGCGGCGGTTTGTCCGGCGCGGGCCAGCTCAGTGCCCAGACGGGCGCGCTTGTCCGCGTGGCTTTCGCCGGCGAACTCCAGCGGGTGCACCTTGGCCGGTTCCATGGCCGGGCCGGGCTGGTCGTTCCAGATGGCGTCGACCATGTTGTCGGTGGGGTTCAGGGTGATGCCGGTGCCCGCCAGCGCCTGCGTCAGTTGTTCGATCTGGCCTGCGGTGTGCAGCCACGGGTCAAAGCCGATGACACCGCCCGATGGCATCTGTTCGATCAGCCAGTCGGCCAGACCCGTTTCGGGCCACGGGACAGCAGTATAGACATCGGCCACCTGCGTCTTGATCTGGGTGCGGTAGCGCCCGTCGATGAACACGCCCGCAATGTCCGGCAGCACGGCGCAAAAGCCGGCCGAGCCGGTGAAGCCCGTCAGCCAGACCAGCCGGTCGTCGCGGGGGGCCACGTATTCGCCCTGATGCGCGTCGGCGCGGGGGATCAGAAAGCCATCAAGGCCCTGTACGGCCAGTTCGGCGCGCAGCGCTTGCAGACGAGGGGGGCCTTGCTCGGGGCGTGCGGTGACGGCGAACGACTGGTACATGGGCCTGTATCCTCTTGGTATTTCAGGTGGTCGCGCCAGCGCGGCGCGGTCTTATCTGACGTTGCGCATCCCCATCACGCGGGCGCGTGCGCGCGGGTCGCTGTCGAACAGCGCCGCCAGTTGTTCGGTCATGGCACCGGCCAGCTGGTCCACGTCCGTGATGGTCACCGCGCGGTCGTAATAGCGGGTCACGTCGTGGCCGATGCCGATGGCCAACAGTTCCACCGCGCGGCGCTTTTCGATCATGGCGATCACGTCACGCAGGTGTTTTTCCAGATAGTTGGCGGGGTTGACGCTGAGCGTGCTGTCATCGACCGGCGCACCGTCGGAGATTACCATCAGGATCTTGCGCGCCTCGGACCGGTTCACCATGCGGCGGTGCGCCCATTCCAGCGCCTCGCCGTCGATGTTTTCCTTCAACAGGCCCTCTTTCATCATCAGGCCCAGATTGGGGCGCGCGCGACGCCACGGGGCATCGGCGGATTTGTAGATGATGTGGCGCAGGTCGTTCAGACGGCCCGGCGTTTGCGGGCGGCCATCGTTCAGCCATGCCTCGCGGGCCTGTCCGCCTTTCCACGCGCGGGTGGTAAAGCCCAGGATCTCGACCTTGACGTTGCAGCGTTCCAGCGTGCGCGCCAGAACATCGGCGCAGATCGCCGCGATGCTGATCGGGCGGCCCCGCATCGAGCCGGAGTTGTCCAAGAGCAGCGTCACACAGGTATCGCGGAATTCGGTGTCTTTCTCGACCTTGAAGCTCAGCGGCGTGGTCGGGTTCGCCACGATCCGCGCCAGACGGCCCGCGTCCAGCGTGCCCTCTTCCAGATCGAATTCCCAACTGCGGTTTTGCTGCGCTTGCAGACGGCGCTGCAACTTGTTGGCCAGACGGCTGACCGCGCCCTTCAGCGGCTCTAGCTGCTGGTCCAGATAGGCGCGCAGGCGTTCCAGTTCGACCGGTTCGGCCAGCTCGTCGGCGCTGATCTCTTCGTCGTGGGTGTTCAGGTACACCTTGTAGTCGGGATCGGCGTCGCTGACAGGCTGCGGGGCAGGCGGCTCCAGCGGCGCTTCGCCGTCGGGCATCTCGGCCTCTTCGCCCATCTCCTGATCGGCCATCTCGTCCATCGAGACCTGGGCCTGCGACGCGTCCTGCTGTTCCTCCTGCGACTGCTCGGGCGACCCTTCGGCCTCTTCGCCGTCGTCATCGTCGTTGCCGGTGCTGTCGGGGTCCTGTTCCTCTTCGGCGCCTTCTTCGGCCTGGTCTTCCTGATCCTCGTCCACCTGGTCGGGGTCGTCGCCGATCTGGTCGCCATAGCCCAGATCCTTGATGATCTGGCGCGAGAAGCGGGCGAAATCGGCCTGACTGCTTAGCGTCTTGTCCAGGTTGTCCAGCGTCACGCCGGCCTGTTCCTCGATAAAGCCGCGCCACATTTCCATCGCGTTCTTGGCCCCGGGGGGCAATTCACGCC
Source organism: uncultured Pseudosulfitobacter sp. (assembly GCF_963976325.1). NCBI lineage: Bacteria > Pseudomonadati > Pseudomonadota > Alphaproteobacteria > Rhodobacterales > Roseobacteraceae > Pseudosulfitobacter > uncultured Pseudosulfitobacter sp. The sequence continues at coordinate 1,254,297 of NZ_CAXBJW010000001.1, read as the reverse complement.
CCGTGGCCAGATGGCGGATCAGATAGCCCGCAGCGGTGGCCAGCGGCACGTCCGAGGCCTGCTTGACCTGATCGTATCCCTTGCGGGCCGCTTCATTGGCGATCTTGGCGTCGATGTTGCCGGCGGTGCCGGGCATGTCGCGCGCGCCCATCGCCTCGCAGCGGGCGGTTTCCATGGCTTCGTACAGCTCGCGCGCGACCTCGCCCGAGGGCAGGTATTTGGAATGGGTCTGACCGTTGTGATAGCGCCGGTGCAGCGCCAGTGCGTCGGCGGTGCCACGGGCCAGCAGAACCTCCTGGCGGGTCATGCGGCGGGTCACCTGCGGCAGGCGCATTGCATCGCCCGACAGCCCCGACGGGTCGGCGGAATAGCTGACGTTCAGGTCTGGGTCATTGGCCATGACCTTGGTCGCTTCACCAAGCGCCTTTTTGAACGCGTCTGCGGGGTTGTCGGTGGGTTTGCTCATGACAGCTTTCGGGTCTCGGGGTGGTCCTTGGCGAAACTCTTGCAGGTTTCGCCGAGGGCTTCAAACACATCCGCGCTTTGGCGGTCGCGGCCAAAGATCATCGCCTCGACCATCGTTTCCATCAGCGGGCGCTGGTCCGCGATATAGCGGTCGATGTCGGCGCGCGGCGATGTGCCAAGGCGCAGGGCAACGGCGCGAAAGGCAGCGGCGCGGGTGGCGTCGGATGGGTCAACCTTCAGATACAGCGACCGCGCCGCGTAATCGGAATAGCCCAGCCACAAGGCCGCGCATTGGGCGGCGGGGTAGATCGACAGATCGCGGTTTGCCTGTGCGGCACCGACGCCGAGCACGCCAAGGGCGGCTGCGGTTGTCAGCGCCTTCAGGCTCACCCCAGGCTCACGCTGGCCGCGCTCTCGGGCAGTTCCTCGTCAAACAGACGCTGATAGAACTCGGCCACGGTCTGACGCTCAAGCTCGTCGCATTTGTTCAGGAACGAGAGCCGGAAGGCATAGCCGATGTTGCGGAAGATTTCGGCGTTCTGGGCCCAGGCGATGACGGTCCGCGGGCTCATCACCGTGGACAGATCGCCGTTCATAAAGGCGGTGCGCGTCAGGTCGGCGACGGTGACCATCTGCTTGACGGTCTTGCGGCCTTTTTCGCTGTTGTAATGCGGGTTCTTCGACAGAACGATCGCGGTTTCCGCGTCGATCGACAGGTAGTTCAGCGTCGAGACCAGCGACCAGCGGTCCATCTGGCCCTGGTTGATCTGCTGGGTGCCGTGGTACAGGCCCGTCGTGTCGCCCAGACCAACGGTGTTGGCGGTGGCGAAGATGCGGAAATAGGGGTGCGGGTGGATCACCTTGTTCTGGTCCAGCAGCGTCAGCTTGCCGTCCACTTCCAGCACACGCTGGATCACGAACATCACGTCCGCGCGGCCCGCGTCGTATTCGTCGAACACGATTGCCGTGGGGTTGCGCAGCGCCCAAGGCAGAATGCCTTCCTGGAAATCGGTAACCTGTTTGCCGTCTTTCAGCTTGATCGCATCCTTGCCGATCAGGTCGATCCGGCTGATGTGGCTGTCCAGGTTGACGCGCACGGCGGGCCAGTTCAGGCGGGCGGCGACCTGTTCGATGTGGGTCGATTTGCCGGTGCCGTGATAGCCCTGGATCATCACACGGCGGTTGTGTGTGAACCCGGCCAGAATGGCCAGCGTGGTGTCGGCGTCGAATTTATACGTGCTGTCGATGTCGGGCACGCGGTCCGAATTGTCGGCAAAACCTTTGACGACCATATCGGTGTCGATGCCAAAGACATCGCGCACGGAAATCTCTTCGGTGGGTTTCGCATTAATATCCAGGTCACCGTCGGCCATCATCTGTCCTTGTCGTTGGTATCTCGCGCCGTTGCGCACCCGGCAGTTGGTGCAACATATCGAACGGAAGGGCAAGGGGGGCAGGCACCACAGCCCCGTGAAAGCGCGGGACGTGGCGTCGTTAGCGCGTGGTTCAGTCAAATCAACTGCGCGGCACTGAAATCATCGTGACCAAAAATACCCATCTTTTTTGAAACTACCGGCCATCGGCCCCCGTACCTCTTGTCACATACGGCATGACGCCGATGACTGAAATGAACTTGGGAGATCACTATGTTTTCGACTAAAACACTCGCCACATCCGCTCTGGTCCTGAGCCTGTCTGGCTTTGGCTTTGCTGCTTCGGCCATGGACAACCCGATGGTGGGTGGCGCTGCCATGTATGCCGACAAGAACATCGTGGAAAACGCCGTGAACTCGGCCGACCACACCACGCTGGTCGCCGCCGTGCAGGCTGCCGGTCTGGTCGAAACACTGTCGGGCGAAGGCCCCTTTACCGTGTTCGCACCCACCAACGAAGCGTTCGCAGCGCTGCCCGAAGGCACCGTTGACACGCTGCTGATGCCCGAGAACAAAGACATGCTGACCAAGATCCTGACCTGCCACGTGGTTGCCGCCGACGCGATGTCGGATGCGATTGCAGGCATGATCGCGGACGATGGCGGCGCGCATGACGTGCCCACAGTTGGCGGTTGCACATTGCAAGCCAAAATGGACGGCGACAACATCACACTGACCGACGAGCGCGGCCAGGTTGCGACCGTGACCATCGCTGACGTGAAACAGTCGAACGGCGTGATCCACGTGATCGACACCGTTCTGCTGCCTGCGGAATAAGCACCACTCGCGGACGCTGAGATCCTCCATCAGCACCAAACGACAAACGCCCCGCTGTTGCGGGGCGTTTTGCATTTCCGGGTCAAGTTGAAAGCCCGTCAGTCCTTGAAGTTCTTGCTGGCCTTGATCTGGTCCCACGCCCACATGACCTCTTGCAACTGCTCTTCCTGGCTGCGGTCGCCGCCGTTCATGTCGGGGTGCAGCACCTTGATCAGCAGTTTGTAAGCCTTGCGCACTTCGGCTTTGGTCCAATGGTCCTTGGCTTCCAGAATTTCCATGGCACGGCGTTCGGTGGGCGGCAGCTTCTTGCCCGCGCCGCCGGCCTTGCCGGGGTTTTGCGTGGCATTGGCGCCCAGCACCTGATGCGGGTCCTCGATGCCCAGACGCGCCCAGGCCCGCGCCTCGGGGTCGCCCATGGGCTTGGTCGCGCGCTCCCAGACCTTGTCCTTGGACATCTGCGCGTTCAGCTCGGCCTCGGTCGTGCCGTCGAAGAAGTTCCATTTCAGGTTATATTCGCGCACGTGCTGCTGGCAGAACCAGAAATAGTCGTCCAGCACATCCGGCGCCTTGGGCGCGCGGTATTTGCCGGGCTCGTCACAGCCGTCGTGGTCGCAAATGCGGGTCGAGGTTTCGGAAGCCCCCGACATCCCGCGACGTCCGCGCGGGTTCTTTTTCTTGGCGGAGGAGACGGACATATCGAAACCGAAGGGATCAGACTTGGACATTGGGACAACCTTATCGACTCTGGGCCGTTACTTTAGGATATTGGGGCGGAGATAGAAGGGGGCGCAGTTAAAAAAGTGAGCAAATTAATGCGAGTGTCAGACGAGATTGCGGAAAAGTTGAACGATGCCTTTTCTCCGCGCGAGTTAGAGGTGGTGGACGACAGTGCGTCCCATGCGGGTCATGCAAATGCCCCCGAGGCGGGGCAAAGCCATTTCAATGTGCGCATCCGTGCGGATGCCTTTGCGGGGCAAAGCCGGATTGCCAGGCACCGCGCGGTACATTCGGCCATCGGGGCCGAGTTGATCGGGCGTATTCACGCGCTGGCGATTGACGCCGACGCGTAATTACTTGTCGCTGCGGGTGACCCCTTTCAGGCGACTGCGGTTGCTGGCCAGGTTTTGCAGCGAGCTGGACATGCCCGACACTTCGGACGTTTCCTCGACGCCGTTGTCGGACAGCATATGAGTGGCCCCGGCGCGCGGTGTTTTCTGTTCGTCGGGGTCGACGTCTGGGTCTGCATCCGCATCCGGGGTCTGATCCGGTGATGTGTCCGCTGTTTCGTCAACGGCGGTGTCCTGGGCGACCACGTCGGTGGTGTCCGGTGTCTCGTCTTGCGGGGCGTCTTGCTTGGCGGTGTCATGCGTTACCGGGGAGGTTACAGGCGCTGCCACCACAGGTGCCGCCACCACGGGTGCCGCTACGGATGTCGCCACCTGCACCGGCGTCTCGGGCAGGGCTGTGGCGTCGCTGTCCGCTTGCGGCACTGCGCGGCGAAAGATCAGCATATTGCGCCATTCGGTCGTCGATCCGGTCAGGCCGGACCGTTCGGTCGATGGCAGCGTGTCGGCGCGCATGTATTCCCAGCCGTGGCCGCCCATCTCGTTCATCAACTGCTCGAGCGCGTTGGCAAAGCGGGCCTCGGGGGTTTTGATTCCCTCGGCCTTCAGACCTTTGGCGGGTGCCGGAACAACTTTGTATTCATACTGTGTCATGACCTGTGCGACCGCCCCCGTAATGTCATTGCGGAGGGGGATATACCAAGTGCCCGACAGATGTGAAAGGGCGCATCACCCTTTGCGGCGAATACCGATCTTGCGACCGGCACGATCCGGCCAAGGCAGCGTGCTTTGGGCGGTGTGCATCGCGCGCAGGTTCGCGATGATGTGATCGGGCATGGGGGCGACGCGCGGGCCGGACTGATCGACGTGCAGCGTCAGCCCCTCGCCAGTGGCGGCCAGCCAGCCGTCCTGATGCCACAGCTCTTGATAGAGGTGAAAGCGTTTCTCATCGAAATCAAGCAGTTGGACAGTGGAGTAAACCTGATCGCCCTCATGCAGTTCGCGCACATAGCAGATGTGAAACTCGGCCACATAGGTCGTGCAGCCGGTGGATTTCAGGTAGTCCAGACCGAAGCCGAATTGCGGGTACAGATCATCGACCGAGGTGTCCATCAGCACCGAATAATAGGCCATGTTCAAATGCCCGTTATAGTCGATCCATTCGGGGCGCACGGTCATCGGTTTGCTGCGGAACAACAGGTCGGAATGGAGGGGGGAATTGGTCATGGTTTACCTTCATGTCACTTGGGTTGACCCAAGGTGAGGGCCGCGCGCGGCAAGGTAAAGCGCGACGTGGCGGCGCGCCCGCTTGGGGCGCGCGCGGGATTTGGATATTTAAGGCCAAAAGAAGGGGGGATTACCCCTTGAGCTTTTGCGCGACCAGTTGGTTCACCGTCTTGGGGTTGGCCTTGCCACCGGTGGCTTTCATCACCTGACCGACGAACCAGCCTGCCAGTTTCGGGTTTTCCTGCGCCTTGGCGACCTGATCGGGGTTGGCGGCGATGATTTCGTCCACCGCGGCCTCGATGGCGCCGGTGTCGGTGACCTGGGTCATGCCCTCGGTCTCGACGATCTCGGCGGGGTCGCGGCCCGTGGTATAGGTGATTTCAAACACATCCTTGGCGATCTTGCCGCTGATCGCGTCCGAGGCGATCAGGTCGACAATGCCGCCCAGTTGCGCGGGCGTCACCGGGCTTGCGTCGATGTCCTTGTCGTCTTTTTTCAGGCGGCCAAACAGTTCGTTGATGACCCAGTTCGCAGCCATCTTGCCGTCGCGTCCTGCGGCCACGGCTTCGAAATAGCCGGCGCTGTCCAGATCGGCGGTCAGCACAGAGGCGTCATAGTCGGTCAGGCCGAAGTCCCCGATAAAGCGGGCTTTTTTGGCGTCGGGCAGCTCGGGCAGCGTGGTCTTGATCTGGTCGACCCAGTCTTGTTCAATCTCCAGCGGCAGCAGGTCGGGGTCGGGGAAATAGCGGTAGTCGTGCGCTTCTTCCTTGGACCGCTGGGTGCGGGTCTCGCCCTTGACGGGGTCAAAGCCGCGCGTTTCCTGATCGACTTCGCCGCCGGCCTCAAGGATCGCAATCTGACGCCGTGCCTCGACCTCGATGGCCTGCTGGATAAAGCGGGTCGAGTTCATGTTCTTGATTTCGCAGCGTGTGCCCAGATGGCCGAAATCGCCGGTCTCGCGGTAGCGCTCATAGGCGCCGGGGCGGCAGACCGACACGTTGACATCGGCGCGCAGGTTGCCGTTTTGCATGTCGCCGTCACAGGTGCCCAGATAGCGCATGATCTGGCGCAGTTTCAGGATATAGGCGGCGGCCTCTTCGGCGCTGCGGATGTCGGGGCGGCTGACGATTTCCATCAGGCAGACACCGGCGCGGTTCAGGTCGACAAAGGACATATCGGGGTCCATGTCGTGAATCGACTTGCCCGCGTCCTGTTCCATGTGGATGCGTTCCACGCGCACCGGCCGCGCGGTGCCGTCGCCCAGTTCCACCAACACTTCGCCTTCGCCGACGATGGGGTGGTACAACTGGCTGATCTGATAGCCCGCAGGCTGGTCGGGGTAGAAGTAGTTCTTGCGGTCAAAAGCCGATTTCAGGTGAATTTCGGCGTTCAGTCCCAGACCCGTGCGCACAGCCTGTTCGATGCAATATTCGTTGATCACGGGCAACATGCCGGGCATCGCCGCGTCCACAAAGGCAACGTTCGAATTCGGCTCGGCGCCGAATTGGGTCGACGCGCCCGAGAACAGCTTGGCGTTGGATGCGACCTGTGCGTGGACTTCCATCCCGATCACCAGTTCCCAATCGTGTTTGGCACCGGCAATCACGCGGGGTTTCGGCAGGTCGTAGGACAGGTCAAGCATGGTCTCACCAAAGGCTGTGGGGCATTGCAGGCTGGTGTAGTCCAGCACCCGCTGTGCTGCAAGAGGGTGCGACACCACGCAGGCTATGCAGGACGCAGCATCTGGGATACTGCTGGCCTATGGTTGTTGTTGTTAATCAGGACATTCCGCCGGGTCGGTTGATTGCGGATTATGCCGAACGTGCGGGGCATTTCACGGACTGCTACAGTTGCGTGGTGCCAGGGCAGGTGACGCTGGCCGACTATGTGGCGGCCTTCTATACCACACCGCTGTTTCGCGCCGAACGGTTTGTGCTGCGTGTTGCCGCGCGCGCCCCGTCGACCGATGCCCAAGCGCGCGCGGTCGCGGATGGCCAGTCCGAGCGGTTCGCCATCTGGACCGTCGAGACGCGGCGCGGGAACGAGCTGATGATGGCCGAGCGGTCGGGCCGCACGAAATCCTGGTTCAAGGTGATGGCGCAGTGCAGCGAGACGCAATTGCTGTTCGGGACGGTTGTGGTGCCGGTCCGGTCAAAATCCGGCGATCTGGTGCTGGGGCCGGTGTTCGACAGCCTGAAAGGCGCCCATACGTTTTATGCGCGCGCGCTGCTGGCTGCGGCGGCGCGGCGGGTGCAGCGTTAAACCGGTTCTAGCTGCGCGCCGCGGTCGGTGAACACCACGCGTTTGCCCTGTGACAGCTCGCGGCGGAACATATCGCACAGGATGCGGTGGGCATCGGCGGCCCCTGCGGCGGCGAACCGGTCGGGGCAACGCACCCGCAGATTGTTGTCAAACCCGCGTGCGGCATGGGCCCAGATCATCGGGTGCAATTCGGTCAGGTGCTGGCGGATGATCCATTTGGCGCAATCGGCGATCTGGCCGCGCACAAAGGCGACATCGTCCGAAGCATCAAGCGTCATGCCCATGGTGTTGGCACAATAGGCCGCCAACAGGTTGACCGTGTGCTGGTCGGTGCGGCGGGCCAGGATGTCGTGCAGCCCTTCGATGAAGAACGCGATGTCGAGCTGGCTGCACGCCGCGTCGTCCAGTGCGATGGCATCCAGCATGACCCAGGTATAGCCGCCGGCGCCCCAGACGGCCTGGCTGCGGCTGGCCATACGGCGGGCCTGCACCTCCAGATCCTGCACCGACCCGTGCCAGCGCGGCAGCAGATGGGTGCCCATGTTGCGATAGGCGCGCGCGTTCAGCGGGTCCATGTCGATCAGCGCCTCGTAGGCGGCGATCAGACGGTTGGTGTCGGTGGGCAGGCCACTGCGCACCGCGCATTGGGCGGTGGCCAGCAGGGGCGAGGGCTGGTCCTCGATCAAAGAGGTTTCAAGGATGTCGCGGGCGCGGTCGAAATGCGCCTCGAAGGCCTCGCGGTTGCGCTGGGGCACCTCGACCGCCCAGCCGGTGCCGCGCCAGGCCCAGCCGATGTCGATGTGCGCCATGGCGACCACACAGGCGATGGTATAGTCGCCCGGGTGTTCGGCCAGAACTTCTTCCAGCGCGATGATCCCGTCCAGCAGCGGCGCATCCTTGGCGGGCCGGCCCGACAGCAGGGCGTGTTCCGCTGCATGGACCACGTCGGCGCGCGCGCCAAAGGCGATCAGGTCCGCCACGGGCATCCCGCCGGGGGTGCGGGTGCCTGCGGCTTCGGCTGCGCGGATCGCTTTGGACACGGCGGCCCAATCTTCCTGACGGGCAAGACGCTGGCCGCTGTTTTGATGCAAGTCACAGGCGCGGTCTTCGCCGGTGGGATCGGGGCTGGGAATGCTCAGGGCCGGGGCAAGGACGGGATCGACCGTGCGCGGGGGACGCGCGGTCAATCCCTTGGGGTCGACAACACCGTCAAACGCCAGATGCGAGGAAGACCGGCGCGCCGTATCGCGGAGCTTCGTGAACAGGCTGGTCACTTGGAACTTCGATCGCATCTCATGTACTCGTTATTTTGATTGTCTGGTGCCAATCTGGGCCTGGTTTGAGGCGCAATCGTGGCGGAGGTGCGGAGCTTTGACGCTGATTGAGCGACGACGGGTGTGGCGCGCGCCATATTTCCCGCTTTAGGAGAAGATTTTTGCATTTACTTTGAATTTTGTCGAAAACTGCACCGACATCTTTGGCCAGATCGCACGCGCCGTGAACCGTGACCGGCGAATAATTGCGCCGGCGAATCGTGGCGGCGCTGGTCAATCTGGCAACAATATGGCGTGTTTTCGCGGCTCTGTTGCTGTGGCGGGCACAGTGGGGCGGTCCGGGCGTGCTGTGATCGCTTGATTTGACGCAAAGCTGTTGCGCATAGTGCTGCGATGAAACGGATGTTGATGGCAATTGTGGTGACGATATGGGGGGTGTCAGCGGGGACCGTGGCGCTGGCCGACCTGTCGCAAATGCCACGCCCGCCTGCGCGTGACGGCGATGTGCCGCGCACGCGTTGGACGCATCAGCCCAATCATATGCTGTGGAACCGCGCGGCGCTGTCCGCGCTCAAGACTCACGGCGCGCCGCTGGTTCAGACCGTGCCACGTGACATCGCGGACTGGTGTCCGAATTATCCAAACGCCCACATACGCGACCGGCGCGCGTTCTGGCTGGGGTTTCTGTCGGCGCTGGCCAAACACGAAAGCACATACAAGCCGCAGGCCGTGGGGGGTGGCGGGCGGTGGTATGGGTTGCTGCAAATCCTGCCGTCCACCGCACGGGGGTACAAATGCAACGCAGGCACGGGGCCGGACCTGATGAAAGGGGCGGCCAACCTGTCGTGCGCGGTGCGTATCTTGGCAGTGACCGTGCCGCGCGACGGAATGGTTTACGGGCGCGACAGCCGTTGGCGTGGGGTGGCGGCCGACTGGGGGCCGATGCGCAGCGCCGCCAAACGGCGCGACATCGCGGGCTGGACCCGCAAACAGCCCTATTGCGCGCTGCCCAATGCGATCCGGCCCAAGATGCGGCCCAAACGCAAAAGCTAACCGATCAGGCGAAAATGATGCCGCTCCACGGGGATGCCGCGCTGTTTCAGAGCATCTTCGAACGCACGCGACGGGGGCACCACATCCAGCGGCAGCCGTATGTTCGCGCCTGTGTGCAGGATCAGGGTCGCCTTGATCGACATATCCAGCCGCGTGTCCAGCCGCACGGTCTTGATGGCACTTAGGGGCGCGCTGCCGGTGCGTTTGCCGGATCGCCAGTCCACAGCGGTGTCGGACAGCCGCAGCGACGACACCCGCGCCACCGCCAGATCATACAGCGCGGGCAGGGTGGCCAGCGCCCCCAGCCACACCACCCAGACCGAGGCATCCAGAAACACCATCGCCAGCGCCAGCAGCGCCCAGATCACCACAACGGTTACTGCGGTCGATGCGCGGCGGCCGTTGCGTTCAAAGATATAATCGCTCATGCGGCGTGCAGAGCCTGTCGGATCTCGGCCTGTGCTGCGTTCTGGCCGGACGTGGGAACGTCGTCTTTGGACAATCCCTGTAGCATGCTTATCACGCATGCCGCAGACGCGCCCTCGTCCAGCACGTACAGCCTGCGCGCCAGACGTGACACGGCGTCTTTGGCGCCTCCACAGGTGCGCACAAGCCAGTGGCCCAACACCATCATATTGCGCGCCTGTTCGATGTCACGGGCCATGCCGTGCTGCACGACCCGCGCAGAGGGGGCCGCAGCGGCGGGCGGTTTGCCAAGACCAAGATAGGCTGCTGTCAAGGCGACCTGCGCCAGTTTCGGGTCGTCGATGCCATCCACTGGATGCACATCGGTGCGTCGTTTGTATCCCAGCCTACGTGCCGCCGTGCGCACGTCAGTGGGCATGTCGATCACCTCGGCCACCATCCGAGACCCGCGCCGCACGCGCAGCAGCACAAAGTAGACGATCATGCCCAACACGATCAGCCCCAGCGTTATCGGCATCTTAGCGTCCCCCGGTCACATCCAGAAACGCGCCGGTGATATAGCTGGCGTCGTCTGACATAAGATACAGCACCGAGGTTGCCACCTCTTGCGCACTGCCCGACCGGCGCATCGGCGTCATCGGCCCAAGGTGTTCGACACGCTCTGCCGCACCGGCCTTGCCGTGAATGTCGGTTTCGATAATGCCGGGGCGCACCGCGTTGACGCGGATGCCGTTGGGGGCGACCTCGTCCGACAGCCCCTTGGTAAAGGTGTCGATGGCCCCTTTGGTGGCGGCATAGTCCACGAACTGCCCGCCCGACCCCAGCCGCGCGGCGGCAGAGGAGATGTTGACGATATTGCCGCCGTCTCCCTGTGCTTCCATCCGTTGCACAGCCCCCTTGGCCACCAGCATCGCGCCAACCACGTTGACCGCAAAGATGCGGGTCAGGCGGGCGTGGTCCATGTCGGTCAACCGCGCGATGGCGTCGATGGCACCCGCGTTGTTGATCAGCGCGTCGATGCGGCCAAACTCGGCGTCCAGCGTGGCATAAAGCCGGTCGATGGCGTCGGGTTCGGCCACGTCGGCCTGCACCAGCACAACACGCGCCCCGGCGGCCTCGGCGCGCTGCTTGACGGCGTCGGCACCGGCCGCATCGCTGCGGTAGCTTAGCAACAGGTCATAGCCGCGCTGGGCGGCCAGCACCGCGCAGGCAGCGCCGATGCCAGCCGAGGCTCCGGTGATCAGGCAGACGGGGCGGGGAGTGGTCATGACAGGCCTCAGGCGTTGCGGATGCGGGTGATCATTTCGGTGGTGTCACGGCTGAGGTTCGGGGTGGAGGCGATGCGGTCCAGCTCCTTGGCCATCAGCGACTGGCGGATCTGGTCGTAGCGCCGCCACGTCTGGAAGGCCGAACACATGCGCGCGGTGGTCTGCGGGTTGACCGGATCAAGCTTGATCAACCAGTCCGCCAGCAGCGCATAGCCCGACCCGTCCGCGGCATGAAAGCCCGCGTGATGCTGCGCCAACGCGCCCAGCGTGGCGCGGAAGCGGTTGGGGTTCTTCCAGTTGAAATCGCGGTGACGGGTCAGCGCATTGGCCGTGTCGGCGGCATCGTCGGGCTGTGCCTCGCCCACTTGCAGGGCGAACCATTTGTCCATGACCAGCCGGTCGTCTTTCCACTGCGCTTCGAAATCAGCCAATGCAGCATCGCCACGGCCCGCGCGGATCAGGTTGGCCAGCGCGGCCAGTTGTTGTGTCATGTTGGTAGCACTGTCGTATTGCGCTTGCGCCGCATCGCCGCCGTCCAGACGGGTCAGCAGCGACAGCGCGGCATTGCCAAGCGCGCGTTTGCCCGATTGTTCGGCGTCGGGCGCATAGGGTGCGGTCACCTGATTGTCGGCATAAAGCGCTGGAAGATCGTCCTTGAGCGTCTGCGCCAGCGCCTGTTTCATCGCCTGCACAGCGTCATAGATCGCCTGCGGATCGGGCGTGTTGCCGTTCCGGTGCAGCGCGGCGGCCAGTTCCGATTGCCCCGGCAGGCCCAGCATCAGCGCGCGGTATGCCGGATCAAGCTGGTCGTCGCGCAGCACGGTTGCGATCCCTTGCAGGTAATCCGCATCGGGGCTTGTGCCTTTGGTGATGGTCGCCAGCAGTGACGCCAGCGCCAGCGCACGCGCCGATTCCCAGCGGTTGAACGGGTCGGTGTCATGGGCCAGCAGGGCGGCGTGATCGGCGGCAAACTCCAGCACCACGGGCGCGGAAAAGTTGCGCAGGATGGATGCCGTCGGTTTGGAGGCGTGCCCCGCAAAGGCAAAGCTTTGCGTGCCTTCGGTCACTTCCAGAACCTGCGTTTCCATCACCTCGTTGCCGCTTGCGTCCAGCAGGCCCACGGCCACCGGTATCACCAGAGGCTGCGGATCGGGCGTGGCGGCACTGGGCGGGGTGTGCTGGGTGAAGGTCAGCGTGTAGGTCGCGTTGCGGTAATCCTCGGTCACGCTCAGATGCGGGGTGCCGGCCTGTGAATACCAGCGTTTGAACTGGGTCAGATCGCGGCCCGTGGCATCCTCGAACACCTGCAACCAGTCCTCGATGGTGCAGGCCTGTCCGTCGTGGCGGTCAAAGTACATATTCAGCGCGTTCTTGTACGAATCCGGCCCCACCAGCGTGCGCAGCATCCCGATCACTTCGGCGCCTTTTTCGTAAACGGTGGCGGTGTAAAAGTTGTTGATCTCTTGAAAGCTTTCGGGCCGCACCGGATGGGCCAGCGGCCCCTGATCCTCGGGGAACTGGCGACCGTGCAGGTCGATCACGTCACCGATGCGTTTCACCGGCGCGCTGCGCATGTCGGATGTGAACTGGCTGTCGCGGTAAACGGTCAGCCCTTCTTTCAGGCACAGCTGGAACCAGTCGCGGCAGGTGATGCGGTTGCCGGTCCAGTTGTGGAAATACTCGTGCGCGATGATCGCCTCGATCCGCTCGAAATTCATGTCTGTCGATGTCTCGGGCGAGGCGAGGACCGCAGAGGCGTTGAAGATGTTCAGCCCCTTGTTTTCCATCGCGCCCATGTTGAAATCATCGACCGCGACGATGTTGAACACATCCAGATCATAGGCGCGCCCGTAAACCTGTTCGTCCCATGTCATGCTGTCTTTCAGCGCCTGCATGCCAAAGGCGCATTTGCCTTCGTCGCCGGGGCGCACGTACAGCGCCAGATCGACCTTGCGGCCTTCCATCGTGGTGAACGTATCACGATGCGCCACCAGATCGCCCGCGACCAGCGCAAACAGATAGGCAGGTTTGCGCCACGGGTCGTGCCATTCGGCCCAGCCGTCGCCCGACGACACAAGGTTGCCGTTAGACAGCAACACCGGATGCGGGCCGTTGATCCGCACGGTAAAGGTGCTCATGACATCTGGGCGGTCGGGGTAATAGGTGATCTTGCGAAAGCCCTGCGCTTCGCATTGGGTGCAGAACATGCCGCCCGACTGGTACAGCCCCTCAAGCGCGGTGTTGGCGGCGGGGTCGATCTGAACGTGGCTTTCCCACGTGAACGGGATCGACGGCACATCGCAGGTCAGACCCTCGGGGGTGACCTTGGGGGTCACAGGCTCGCCGTCGATTTTTGCGCCCAGCAGGGTCAGATCCTCGCCATGCAGGAAAAAGGTGCGGTCGGTGGCGTCCGGTTTGGGACTGAACCGGATGCGCGCGCGCACATGGGTGGCCGAAGGGGCCAGATCGAACGTCAGGTGCACCTCGTCCACGTCAAAGCCAAAGGGCGTGTAGTCGGCAAGGTATATGGTCTGGGGGGCGGCATCGCGCATGGGCTGTCCTGTCGTCGGTCTGATATGGAACAAAGCGTAGGTGCGGACGTTAGTTCCATGACGCTGGGGCGGCAACCCGCCCTTTCAGCCAAGCGAGAGGATTCCACAATGTCTGCATCTGACACAAATATTGATAAACAAACGAAACGCCACAAGCCGTCGCTGGTGGGCATCGGTGCCGCCGTGGCGCTGGCCGTCCTTGCCGGAGTGATTTACGTCTTCGGGGGTTTTGGGACCGACGAAGATCAGGCCACCAGCAGCGAACCTGTGGCCACGCAAGCCGTGACAGAGTGACGATCGCCTAGCATTCTCAATTTTCGCGCGCGAAACCGGCTACAGCCCTTGGGCTTTGGCCGGTTTCGTCGTGTTTGGCGGTAGGATTTTCAGAGCCCACATCGACCTGACGGTAAACTGGTAAAGATATATGACCAATCTGTCCGTCAGAGGTTTACGGCGACAAGGTTTCAACTTAGCTTTAGCGCCAACACAGCAGAATACGGAGTTTGTCATGACCAACCATGTGGATCGCAGCGGCCTGAGCGTTGCCCCCCAACTGGCCGCTTTTGTCGAAGATCGCGCCCTGCCGGGCACCGGCGTGGATGCCAGCACGTTCTGGGCGGGCTTTGCCGGGATCGTGGCCGACCTTGGTCCCAAGACCCGCGAGATGCTGGCCAAACGCGAAGAGATTCAGGCGCAGATCGACGCATGGCATGTGGACCACCGTGGCCAGCCGCATGACGCCGAAAGCTATACCGCGTTTCTGCGCGAAATCGGCTATCTGGTGGCTGAGGGCGCACCGTTCAAGATCGACACCGCTGGCGTGGACCCCGAGATTGCCAACATTCCCGGCCCGCAACTGGTCGTGCCGATCACCAACGCCCGCTTTGCGCTGAACGCGGCCAATGCGCGCTGGGGCAGCTTGTATGATGCGCTCTACGGCACCGACGCGCTGGGCGATTTGCCTGCGGGCAAGGGGTACGACCCCAAACGCGGTGCGCGGGTGATCGACTGGGCCAAGGGGTTCTTGGACAAGGCGGCGCCGTTGTCGACTGGTCAGTGGTCTTCGGTGGACGGCGTTTCCGTTTCGGATGGCGCCTTGACGTTGACTGCCGGTGGCAACAGTGTCGCACTTGCCAGTTCTGACGCTTTCGTGGGCTTTGGCGGTGACGCGGATGCACCCGATTTCGTGCTGCTGCGCAACAACGGCCTGCACATCCAGATCATGCTGGACCGTGGCACCGACATCGGCGGCAGCGATCCGGCGGGCATCTCGGACGTGCGGCTGGAATCGGCCATGTCCACGATCATGGACTGCGAAGACAGCGTCGCGGCGGTGGACGCCGAGGACAAGGTCGTGGCCTATGGCAACTGGCTGGGCCTGATGACCGGCGATCTGCAAGAGACCTTTGAAAAAGGCGGCCAGCAGATGACCCGCAAGATGGCGGATGACATCGCATTTACCGCAGCCGACGGCAGCGCGGGCACTCTGAAAGGCCGGTCGCTGATGCTGGTGCGCAATGTCGGCCACCTGATGACCAACCCCGCGATTCTGGACGCCGAAGGCCGCGAGATCAGCGAAGGGTTGATGGACGCGATGATCACCACGCTGATTGCCATGCACGATCTGAAAAAGTCGGATGGCCTGCGCAATTCGGTGGCCGGATCGGTCTATGTGGTGAAACCCAAGATGCACGGACCGGAAGAGGTCGCACTGGCCGACGAGATTTTCACCCGCGTCGAAAAGGTGCTGGACCTGCCCGCCAACACGGTCAAGCTGGGCATCATGGACGAGGAACGCCGCACATCGGTGAACCTGGCCGAATGCATCCGCGCCGCGAAATCGCGGGTGGCGTTCATCAACACCGGTTTCCTGGACCGGACCGGCGACGAGATTCACACCTCGATGGAAGCGGGGCCGATGGTGCCCAAGGGCGAGATGAAATCCGCCGCCTGGATCACATCCTACGAGGATCGCAACGTCGACATCGGGCTGGCCTGTGGCTTGCAGGGCAAGGCGCAGATCGGCAAGGGGATGTGGGCGATGCCCGACCTGATGGCCGACATGCTGAAGGCCAAGATCGGCCATCCGAAATCCGGCGCCAACTGCGCCTGGGTGCCGTCGCCCACCGCTGCTACGCTGCACGCGACGCATTACCACGAGGTGGACGTGCTGGCCCGTCAGGACGAGATCAAGGCGGGCGGGGCGCGCGGCACGTTGGAAGATCTGCTGACCATTCCGGTGATGGACGGGCGGAACCTGAGCGACGCCGAGATTGCCCAAGAGATCGAGAACAACGCGCAAGGCATCCTGGGCTATGTGGTGCGCTGGGTCGATCAGGGCGTGGGCTGTTCCAAGGTGCCGGACATCCACGACGTGGGCCTGATGGAAGACCGCGCGACCTGCCGTATTTCTGCTCAGGCGCTGGCCAACTGGCTGCATCACGGGGTGATCTCTGAGGATCAGGTGATGGCGGGGCTGCGCAAGATGGCGGCTGTGGTGGACAAGCAGAACGCGGGCGATGCGTCCTATACGCCGATGGCGCCGGGGTTTGACGGCGTGGCATTTGCCGCGGCCTGCGATCTGGTGCTGAAAGGACGGGTGCAGCCGTCGGGCTATACCGAGCCTGTGTTGCACGCGCGGCGGTTGGAGTTGAAAGCGCAGGGCTGAGGCCCGGGCTGAGGCTGATCGGGCAGGGGGCTGTCTGCCCCCGCGCCTGACGGCGCTCCCCCGAGGATTTATTGAACCAGAGAAGGAGAGGCCGATGTCGGTAACGTTGAACCAGGCGCGCAAGATTGTGCGCAAGGCGATCAGCACGGGGCGCGAGATGGAGCTGAAGCCGCTTTCGGTTGTGGTGCTGGATGCGGGCGGCCATGTTGTCGCCTTTGAACGCAGCGATGGCGCGTCGCCGGGACGGTTCGGCATTGCCCATGGCAAGGCTTACGGCGCTGTCATGCTGGGCATGTCCGGCACGGCGCAGATGAAACGGGCCGAGGATCAGGCCTATTTCATGGCGGCGGTGAACGGGGTGTTCGGCGGGCAGGTGGTGCCGGTGCCGGGCGGCGTGCTGCTGCGCAACAAAGCGGGCAAGGTCGTGGGCGCGGTTGGCGTGACCGGGGACACATCGGACAACGATGCGATTGCGGCGATGGCGGGTGTTGAAGCTGCTGCTTTGATGGGCGAAATCTAGGATCAGGCCGCGGGACGGTGCGTCAGGCTGGGCAATCGCTTTGGCCTGCGGTATACGATCTTGCATGAACGACGAGAGCAAGTGAGGCCCTATGGCACGTCCGGTTGTCGGAATTATCAGCAACGCCCATGTGATCGGTGACGATTACAAGGTGCACGCCGGTGGCATGATGAACACCTCGGCCATTGCCGAAGTGTCCGGCGCGATCCCGCTTTTGGTGGCGGCAGATCCTGCGTTGAACACCGCAGAAGAGTTGATGGAGGTTTGCGACGGGTTCTTGTTCACCGGCGGTCGCCCCAACGTGCACCCCGAGGAATACGGCGAGGAAGCGACCGCAGCGCACGGCGATTTCGACCGCGCGCGCGATGCGGTGACGCTGCCGTTGATTCGCGCCTGCGTCGAACGGGGGCAGCCGTTTTTCGGCGTTTGCCGCGGCTTTCAAGAGGTGAACGTGGCGATGGGCGGCAGCCTGTACCCCGAGATCCGCGACCTGCCCGGGCGCACCAATCACCGGATGCCCCCCGACGGGACGCTGGAAGAGAAATTTGCCCTGCGGCACGAGGTCAGCTTTTCCGAAGGCGGGCCGTTTCACCGTCTTCTGGGCAAGCAAGCCGTGATGACCAACACCCTGCACGGTCAGGGGATCAAGGCGGCGGGCAACCGTGTTGTGATCGACGGCTATGCCCCCGATGGCACGCCCGAGGCGATCTATATCGACGGCGCGCCCGGTTTCACCATGTCGGTGCAGTGGCACCCCGAATACAACGCAGGCATGGACCCGGTGTCCCGCGTGCTGTTCGGTGCCTTTGGCGATGCCCTGCGCGACTGGGCCGCGGGCAAGGCGCGTCCGGCATTGAAAACCGCGTAACTTTCTGACCTGTCAGGCGGCGGCGCTGGCTTGCGGCACCGTCCACGTGCCCGCCCGCAACGCGCGGTGCAACGACGTGTGCGGCCAGTGGCGCGGATCGGTGACCAGCCCCACCTGCACCGGCGCGCAGTAGATCAGGTGGCGGTGCGCGGCAATGTCTTCCAGATCGGTCAACCGGTGCGCCCAGTAGCGGCGTTGCCATATCCCCTTGTCGCCGTTGCGCACCGATGCCGGATGGCGGTGGGCCGGTGCGGGCAGGCCGCGCGAGAATTGCGCTTTCAACAGGCCCCAGCGGCGCGACACATCCGCGTCGCCCGCAGGCAAGGTCCAGATGGTGTGGATCGCATTGGGCAGCACCACGATGTCGTCGATCCGAAAAGGACAGGCGGTCAGGGCCGTGCGCGTGGCATTGCGCAGGCGGTTCATTTCACGCACCAGCAGGTCGGACCGCCTGTCCTGTAGGCGGACGGTGCAGAAAAATGTGCTGTCGGTGGCCAATGGGCAAGGGGTCTGGGGCATGGCACAAACCTAAGGGCCCAAGGTTAACGATGGGTGAATCCCAACTATGATTGCCTTTGGCGGGTTCTGCGCAACGCACCACGTCGGATGGATAAACTGACCCAAGGTCACCGCGCATGAAAGATGCGCGTTCGGCGTATTTCCTTTGCGTTTATTGCTCTGCGCCGCAGCGTAGATGCTTGTAACTGGGGACGTCGCAGGCTAGTCACGATGTCGTTAACCGCCGTCAGGGCGGCGGATATGGAATCAAACGGGGGGTGCGCGGTGAAAATCGGAACACCAAAGGAAATACTGAGCGGCGAACGCCGTGTGGCAATGACGCCCGACAGTGCGCTGATGCTGCAAAAGCTTGGGCACGCGTGCATAATCGAAACCGGCGCCGGCGCCGAGGCCGGCTTTGCCGATGCCGACTATGAAGCCGCAGGGGTCGAGATTGCCAAAACCGCAGCCGCCCTTTGGAAAGCAGCGGATGTCGTGGCCAAAGTGCGCGCGCCCGAAGAGGTCGAGGTGAAACGTCTGCGCGATGGCCAGACGCTGATTTCGCTGATCAACCCCGGTGCCAATGCCGATTTGCTTGAAACCGCGGCCAAAAAGGGCAGCACCGTTATTGCGATGGACATGGTGCCGCGCATCAGCCGTGCGCAGAAGATGGACGTGCTGTCGTCGATGGCCAACATCGCGGGCTACCGCGCGGTGATCGAGGCGGGCAATAACTTTGGCCGCTTTTTCACCGGCCAGATCACGGCGGCGGGCAAGGTGCCTCCGGCCAAGGTTCTGGTTGTGGGCGCGGGTGTCGCCGGTCTGGCCGCCGTAGGTACATCCACATCGCTGGGTGCGATCACCTATGCATTCGACGTGCGCCCCGAAGTGGCCGAACAGATCGAATCCATGGGCGCCGAATTTGTCTATCTGGACTTTGAGGAAGAACAGCAGGACGGCTCGGCCTCGGGGGGGTATGCATCTGTCTCCAGCCCTGAATTCCGCGAGGCGCAGTTGGCCAAGTTCCGCGAGCTGGCCCCTGAAATGGACATCGTCATCACCACGGCGCTGATCCCCAACCGCGAAGCGCCCGAGCTGTGGACCGAAGACATGGTTGCGGCCATGAAATCGGGGTCGGTCATCGTGGACCTTGCGGCCGAGCGTGGCGGCAACTGCAAGCTGACCGTCAAGGACGAAAAGATCGTTACGGAAAACGGCGTGACCATCGTTGGTTACACAGATTTCCCCAGCCGGATGGCCACACAGGCGTCGACCCTGTTTGCGACCAACATCCGCCACATGATGACGGACCTGACGCCGGACAAGGACGGCGTGATCAATCACAACATGGAAGACGACGTGATCCGCGGCGCGACCGTGACCCACGCCAAAGAAGTGACCTTCCCGCCACCGCCCCCCAAGGTTGCAGCCATCGCGGCTGCCCCCAAAAAGGAAGCGGTCAAGGAACTGACGCCTGCCGAAAAACGCGAGGCCGAAGTGGCCGCGTTCAAGGCGCAGACCAAAAGCCAGGTGACCCTGCTTGTTGTCGGTGCGGTGTTGCTGCTGGCCGTGGGCCTTGTGGCACCTGCCAGCTTCATGCAGCACTTTATCGTGTTTGTCTTGTCGGTCTTTGTCGGGTTCCAGGTGATCTGGGGCGTGGCGCACAGCCTGCACACGCCGCTGATGGCGGTGACCAACGCGATTTCGTCGATCATCATTCTGGGCGCCTTGGTGCAGATCGGGTCGGGGTCGTTCCTTGTCATCGTTCTGGCGGCGATTTCGGTCTTTATGACCGGGATCAACATCTTCGGCGGCTTCCTTGTGACACGGCGTATGCTCGCCATGTTCCAGAAATCTTAAAGGGGCTTAGACAATGGATTTTGGATTTACGACAGCGGCCTATGTGGTCGCAGCCATCCTCTTCATCCTCAGCCTTGGCGGTTTGTCGGGACAGGAAAGCGCCAAGCGCGCGGTGTGGTACGGCATTGCCGGCATGGCGTTGGCGGTCTTTGCCACGCTGATCGGACCGGGGGCGGGCTATTGGCTGTTGTCCCTTGTGCTGATCGCGGCAGGCGGGGCCATCGGGTATCAACTGGCGACCAAGGTGCAGATGACGCAGATGCCGGAACTGGTCGCTGCCATGCACTCGCTGGTGGGTCTGGCGGCGGTTTTCGTCGGCTTTGTGGCGCACTTCGAGATTGGCAATGTGGCGGCGGCAATCGCTGACGGCACGGTCAAGGAGCTGGGCACCTTCGGGCAGCTTATCGCCAAGAAAGAAGCGGTCGAGATCAACATTTTGCAGGTCGAGCTGTTCCTGGGCATCTTCATCGGTGCGGTCACCTTTACCGGATCGGTCATTGCCTATGGCAAACTGGCGGGCCGGGTGAATTCGGCGGCGACCAAGCTGCCCGGCGGTCACCTTCTGAACGCCTCGGCGGCCGGTTTGTCGCTGATCTGCCTGATCTGGTACGTCAACACGGGCGGCTTTTTGCCCCTGATCCTAATGACGCTGGCGGCGCTGTTCATCGGCTATCACCTGATCATGGGCATCGGCGGTGCCGACATGCCCGTGGTTGTGTCGATGCTGAACAGCTATTCCGGCTGGGCGGCGGCGGCCATCGGCTTCAGCCTGGGCAATGACCTGCTGATCGTGGTCGGCGCGCTGGTGGGCTCGTCCGGTGCGATCCTGTCCTACATCATGTGCAAGGCGATGAACCGGTCGTTCGTCAGCGTGATCCTGGGCGGCTTTGGCGGCACATCGGGTCCGCAGATGGAGGTCGAGGGAGAACAGGTCGCGATCGAGGCGGACGGCGTGGCCGCGGCCCTGAACGAAGCCGACAGCATCGTGATCATCCCCGGCTACGGCATGGCGGTGGCGCAGGCGCAGCAGGGCGTGGCCGAGCTGACGCGCAAGCTGCGTGCGGCGGGCAAGACCGTGCGTTTCGCCATTCACCCCGTTGCGGGGCGTCTGCCGGGGCACATGAACGTGCTGCTGGCCGAGGCCAAGGTGCCCTATGACATCGTGCTGGAGATGGACGAGATCAACGACGACTTCCCCGATACGGACGTCGCCATTGTGATCGGCTCGAACGACATCGTGAACCCTGCGGCACAGGACGATCCCAACAGCCCCATCGCCGGCATGCCGGTTCTGGAATGCTGGAAGGCCAAGCAGGTGTTCGTCAGCAAACGCGGTCAGGGCACCGGCTATTCGGGCATCGAGAACCCCCTGTTCTTTAAGGAGAACACGCGGATGTTCTACGGTGACGCCAAGGCGTCGATCGACAAACTGCTGCCGATGATCGACTGAACCTGTTGATAAACAACGCGAAAAGGCAGGCCCACGGTGGCCTGCCTTTTTGAGTTGCGGCTGGGATTTTGGGGCCGGTATACATATGTATTCCGTAATGCTTTGATATTGCTAAGTTTTCTGTATCTTTTTGACCAAGCGCCCGCTATGTCTGTCGGCCAGTAGCACAGACAGGGCCAGACCATGCCGCCATTGAACGACCATCCCCTGCGCCACCGCCTGACGTCGGAACTGCACGCGCGGCCCTTTCCGGTGCTGACTGCGCCGGCGATGGCGGCCTATCTGGCGATCAAGCACAGCCCCGATGACATCGCGCGCGCGGATGCCCATGACCGGTTGACCGCATTGCTGGACCACTACGGCGCGCCGCGTCCCGATGCGGGGGCGACACATTATTTCGGGGCGATGGGCAAATATACGATCAAATGGGAACAGCACACCGAATTTGTCACCTACACCGTGTTCCAGACGGGCCTGAGCGACCGCGCCTTTGATCCGGCCGAGTTCGAGGTGTTCCCGCGCCACTGGCTGGACGACATGTCGGGGGTCTGCATGACGTCGGCGTTGATCCGCATCATGCCGCGCCCTGCGGAGGACGCGCGGATATTGCCGCAACTGGACGCCTGGCTGGTCGCCGAAAGCATCGCGGTGGCGGATGTGCTGGATGGCTCGGCGGTGATCGCATCGGATTTTCGCATTGATCCGGCGGGGCACCTGCGGTTCGCGGTCTACGTCAGCGACACGACGGGGCCGGGGCGTGTGGGGCGGATCGTGCAGCGCCTGTGCGAGATCGAGACCTATAAATCCATGTCGCTGCTGGGCTTTGCCAAGACCCGCGAACTGGCGGGGCCATTGAACACGCTGGACACCCAGCTGAACGACCTGACCGGTGCCATGCGCAGCCCCGAGGCCCGCACCGAAGAAACCCTGCACGCCTTGCTGGATGTGTCGGTGGCGCTGGAACAGCAAGGGGCGCGATCGGCGTACCGGTTTGCGGCGACGGGGGCCTATGCCGCGCTGGTGGCGGAACGGATCGCGGTGCTGCGCGAGGCGCGGTTCATGGGACGCCAAAGCTTTGCCGAGTTCATGATGCGCCGGTACGAGCCTGCGATGCGCACCGTCAAGGCGACCGAGGCACGGCTGCACGCCATGTCGGCCCGTGCCATTCGCGCGTCGGAATTGTTGCGCACGCAGGTCGATGTGGAACGCTCGGCGCAGAACCAGGCGATATTGGCCAGCATGGACCGCCGCTCGGATCTGCAACTGCGGTTGCAGCACACGGTCGAGGGGCTGTCGGTGGTGGCGATCAGCTATTACGCGGTGTCGCTGGTGGGGTATCTTTTGTACCCGCTGGCCGACCAGCTTGAGGTCAGCAAGGGCACGGTCACCGCCGCTGCCACCCTGCCGGTGATCGGGGCTGTGTGGCTGATGCTGCGCCGGATCAAGCGGCATGTGGAATAGACTGGTGTCATGCCTTTGCCAGTTCAGCTACATTTGCTAAGCGGCGCTTGGGTCTCATGCGCCCCTGACACTTCGTTTCAATGTCGTGGGATCGCTTGCAAATAGAATCACTATGGGCTGCACGACCGCAAACCTTTGAAATCTGGTGACATAGTCGCTGCGGCTTTGGGTGACTGAACCCAGAGCCTGAGGCGCATGTTTATATGCCTTTTCATCTGATGTGACTGTCGCAATTCGGGAACAGTTTCCCTCGGAGGTGGTGGAATTACTCCCAACAGGGTCGTCTCCTTTTGGTTGAAGTTGCACATTGGCAAAAAGAAAAAAACGAATTTGAGGCAGCATGAATATTAAGCACGCATTCAAGCAGTGCGCCCGCGCGCTGGGAAATGATGATTGGTGTGAACAACTTGATCGCCATTTTGTCGCGTTAAAGCGGCGTGGTCCCCGTCTTGTTGTGACCTTTGACAACATGACCAGCCGCGATGCTCATGGTCCGCGTAATCCGTGGGGCTGGAACATTGTCGAAAGTCTGGGCCATTCGCATCTGGGGGTCTGTATGTCGCGTCGCAACGACTGGTTCCGCCATCCGGATCTATTTGACCTGTTTGACCGGTTGCGTGATCAGGGCTTCTTTGAACAGTTTGAGGATGTCGTGTTCTACGGATCTTCCATGGGTGGCTGCGGGGCGCTTAGCTTTGCCCAGGCAGCACCGGGCGCGCGGGTGGTTGCATTTGTTCCGCAAACCACGTTGTGCCCCGACTTGGCTCCTTTCGAGCAGCGCTTTCTCAATGGCCGTGAACGCGGTGACTATAAAGACCGTCGCTATGTGGACGGCGCGGTGGGGGCGGGCACGGCGCGCAGTGTTGCGGTGTTTTACGATCCTTATCACGCGCCGGACCGGGCGCAGGTTGAACGGCTGCCTGCGGACAATCTCCAGCTTTTCAGAGCGCCCTTCTTCGGACACAAGGTGCCACGCCTGCTTCACATGATGGGCAGCATTCGAGAACTGACAGTTGCTGCCCTGAATGACGAGCTGACCGCTGAGAAATGGAAGGCAGCGATGGCAGGGCGTTATCAAACACCCGGATACATCCGCATTCTGCTTAATGCAGCGCTTGAGCAAGGTCACCATTCGCTGGTGTCTCGGGCGTTGCCACGCGCCGAGGCGCATCTGACCCGACCGTTGCCAAAGTACCGTCGTCTGGTCGCCATACCCTAAGGGGATGGCATCCAGGATCGCCGCACAGCCGGTGACTGATGAGTGTGGTATCAAGCGGCCTGCCAGGGCCGGGCGTGTGCCGACAATGATCGACAACTGCGCCTAAAATCCCGTGCGAAAAGTCGCTGTCGACGGGGCATCGTTTAAGCCGATGGCAAAGCCGGTGGATTAACTCCGTCGGCATGAGCAAGCATTGGTATTACCGCGCAACACAGCGGACGGCACAGGCAGCAGGCGGCTGGATGCGGGTGCTGCATGGTCACCGCGCCGTCTTTGTGCCGCGCGGCCCGCGGCTGCTGGTCAGTTTCGACACCGTGGGCGCGCATCTGGCCCCGCCGCCGCGCATCCCTTGGGCGTGGGACCTGGCGCAGGCGGCGGGCTGGTCGCATCTGGGGGTGATGACGGGGCCGTGCAATGACTGGTATCGGCGGCGTGCGGTGTTTGATTTCTTTGACAGCTTGCGCGACAGCGGGTTTTACCGGCGCTTTGACGATGTGGTGTTCTATGGCACCTCGATGGGCGGCTTTGCGGCCTGCACCTTTGTCGCCAGTGCGCCGGGCGCACGGGTGGTGGCGATCAGCCCGCAGTCGACCCTGATCGGCGCGCGTGTCCCGTTCGAGCAGCGTTATTCCCAAGGGCAGCATCGCGGCGACTGGGAAGACCCGCGCTATCAGGATGCGCAAAGTTGCCTGCGGCTTGCAGGCCGCGCCGTGGTGCTGGTTGATCCCTATCACGCCGCCGACATGGCCCATGTGGCGCGTCTGCCCGACACACGGCTGACGGTGCTGCGCTGTCCGTTCATGGGCCACCGCATTCCGCATCATCTGGCGGCGCTGGGGGGCTTTGGCGGGCTGATGCGGGGTCTGTTAGAAGGGCAGGGGCATGACGGCTTTGCCGCGCACCTGATGCGGCGCAAGGGGGCGGTCAGCTATCACAAGGGGCTGGTGAAGGCGGCGCTGGCGCGGGGGCATCCGCTGCTGGCGGGGCAGGTGCTGACCCACTACGGCAGGCTGCCAGATGCGCCGCCCGTGCCGCATCTGGCGGCCCGTGTGGCCCGCCAGTTGCGCGTGACAGAAGATGCGGCGGCTCAGCGTCCGCGAATGCGCGGGTCCAGCGCGTCGCGCAACCCGTCACCCAAGTAGTTCACCGACAGCACCGTCAGTGAAATCGCGATGCCGGGCAACAAGACCCGCTCGGGGAACTGCTCCATCCGCTGCACCGCATCCGCCAGCAGCTTGCCCCAGGTGGGGAAGTCCGACGGAAAGCCGACGCCAAGGAAGGACAGCGCGCTTTCGGTGATGATCGCGGTCGCCAGCCCCAGCGTGGCCGACACGGTGATCGGCGAGATCACGTTGGGCAGCAGGTGGCGGCGGATGATCTTGGAATTCTTGGTGCCGATGGACCGCGCTGCCAGAATGAATTCGCGTTCTTTCAGCGCCAGAATGTCGCCCCGCACGATCCGCGCCGTCTGCATCCACGAGGTGATGCCGACCACGCCCACGATCAGGATGAACATGCCCGTCTCGGGGCCGAAATTGGCGCGCAGGGGCTGGCGGAACAGGGTCACGGCGACCAGCAGCAGCGGCAGGATCGGCAGGCTCAGCACCAGATCGGTAAAGCGCATCAGCCAGAAATCGGCGCGGCGGAAATAGCCCGCCACCACGCCGACAAATGTGCCGATCACCAGCGCCAGGATCATCGCCGCCCAGCCGACCGCCATCGACGCGCGGCCGCCCTTGATCATGCTGGCCAGCAGGTCGCGGCCCAACTGGTCGGTGCCAAAGGGATGGCCCCACGCGGCCTTGGCCTCGCTGTCCCAGATCAGCGTCCAGATCGGGCGCATGTCCTTGGCGCGAATGTCCAGCTTTTGTGCGTCCAGCGTCCAGATATAAGGACCGATCAGCACGAACAGCGTGATGAAGATCAGGAAAAAGCCGCCGAACATTGCACCTTTGTGGTGCTTGAACTGGTTCCAGACGTCATACCACTGGCTGCGGGGCGGGGCGATGGGGCCCTTGTCCTGCAATGCGCCGTAGGCTTGTTCGTCAATCTCGGGGTCGGGACCGGACACGAGGGGTTGGTCAGTCATAGCGGATCCTCGGGTCGAGCACGCCGTACAGAATATCGGCGATCAGGTTGAACATGACGATCAGGATGGCAAAGATAAAGGTCAGCGTCATCACAGTCGGGATGTCATTGGCAAACAGCGCAATCAGCAACTGGTAGCCGATGCCGTTCACGCCAAACACGTTCTCGGTGATGATCGCCCCGCCAAAGATCGCAGGGATGCCCAGTGCGATCACGGTGACCACCGGGATCATCGAGTTGCGCAGCACGTGCACCATGACCACAACGCCTTCGCGCAGGCCCTTGGCGCGGGCGGTGCGCACATAATCCTGGCCCAGGTTGTCCAGCATGGCGGACCGCATGTAACGGCTGATCTGCGCCGTGGTTTGCAGCGCCAGCACCATCACCGGCAGCACCATCTGTTTCAGCTGGTAGACGAATGTTTCCCAGTTGGTGACTTCGTGCACGGTGTTATAGTTCGACGGCAACCAGCCCAGTTGCACCGCAAAGATCACGATCAGCAGCGGGCCGGTGAAAAACGGCGGGATCGAAAAGCCGATCATGGTGACGAATGTGCCGGTCTGGTCAAAGATCGAATAGTGGCGATAGGCCGAATAGATGCCGATGGGCAGCGCGATCAGCACCCCCACGATATAGGCCATGCCAACCACCCAGATCGTCTGGGGCATGGATTGCACCACCAGATCCATCACCGGGCCACGGGTCTGCCAGGACAACATGCGCAGGCGACCATCGTAAAAGGATGTGTCGGGCAGCCAGCCCAGCAGGGTGCTGTCACGGGTCAGCCAGTCGATAAAGACCATCGGCTCGACCCAGAAAAACTGAACCATCCATTTCCAGTATTGGACATACAGCGGTTCACCCAGCCCAAGGGCGATGCGCATCTTTTCTTTGACTTCCGGCGGCACCGTCAGGGGCACCTGCGCCATCGGGTCACCGGGGGCGAGTTGCAGCAGAAGGAAGATCACGAGGCTGATGAACAAAAGCGTCGGGATCGACAGGATCAACCGGCGGATTGCGAAGGTTATCATGTGTGTGGCGCCTTTGTGCGTCAGTCTTGATTATTGCGACCCCGTCCCAAGGGTCGAAAGGCTGTGCCCCCTTCCGAAGAAGGGGACACAACAACTTTATGCATTATTCTTTGATGCGATACCAGTCGCCGACATTCCACAGTTCGGAATCCCAGACGTTCAGCACGACACCGCCCAAGGAATTGGCATGTGCCGAGACGCGCGCACGGTTGACCAGCGGCACGATGGTGTACGTGTCCTTGGTCAGCATGTCGTTCATCTTCTTGGCCAGCGCGCTGCGCGCATCCAGATCACCGGTGCGGGCCAGCTCGTCGATCATCTCGTCGTAAGCCGGATCGCAGAAGCGGTTGATGTTTTCACCCTGCCACTGGCTGGATGGCTTGGGTTCGCCGCCACAACGGTAAGCCGCCAGATACTGCTGGGGGTCGGTGCCGTTGAAGGTGTTGGCGTACATTTCCACGTCTGCATAGAACTTCTGGAAGGTGTCGGGCGAACCGGGGTCACCCCCAAAGAACACGGACCCGTCAAGGTTGCGCAGTTCGGTTTCAACGCCGATCTGGCTCCACCAATCCTTGATCAGCGCCTGGAAATCCTGACGGACGGCGTTGGTCGATGTCTGGTACAGCAGCGACAGCTTCATGCCGTCCTTTTCGCGCACGCCGTCACCATCGCTGTCGGTCCAGCCGGCTTCTTCCAGCAGCGCCTTGGCGCCTTCGATGTCCTGCGTCAGACAGTCGGTGTTGTCCGAGGCATAGATCGCGGGGGCGGGCACGAGGTTACAGGTCGGCGCACCGGCCTTGCCATAGCCCACTTCGGTCAGCAGTTCGCGGTCGATGGCCATCGACAGCGCCTTGCGCACCTTCACATCGCTCAGGATCGGGTGGGGTTCCGCCACGGTCGACCGTGTTTCGGCCGGCAGATCGGGGGAGGGGTTGGTCAGGTTCATCTCGATCCGCTCAAGCAGCGGACCAAAGCCGTTGATGGCCTTGCCGTAACCGGCGGCTTCCATCTTGGCGATGACGTCGGGCGCCAGTTGCAGGTTCCAGGCATAGTCGAATTCGCCTGTTTCCAGAACCGCACGACCGGCCGAGTTCGCGTCGCCGCCACCTTTCAGGGTGACCTTGGCAAAGGCGGGCTTGCCTTCTTCGCGGTAGTTTTCGTTGGCTTCGTACTGGATCACGTCGTTCGGTTTGAAGTCTGCGACGGTGAATGGACCGGTGCCGATGGGGTTATAGTTGGCTTCGGTGCACTCGGGCGCCTTGGCACCCAGGCAGTCAGCGAACTGCGCGGCCTGAATGATTGGGGACTGACCGCCGACAAAGGGGCCATAGGGGTTCGGCTTGGGCTGGTTGAACGTGACCTTGACGGTCAGATCGTCCACCGCTTCGACGGTTTCGACACCGTCAAAGAACGCACCCTGCGCACAGCCGCCTTCGGGGTGCATACAGTATTCGGCAGTGAACTTCACGTCGGCCGAGGTGACGGGCGTGCCGTCGGACCACATCAGGCCTTCTTTGATTTTCCAGGTGATGGTGGTCAGATCTTCGGACACGCCACCGTTGGCAACTGTGGGCACTTCGACGGCAAGGAAGGGCACCATTTCGCCGGTTTCGTTGTAGCGGGCCAGAGGTTCCAGGACCAGCGAAGACGCTTCGATGTCCTTGGTGCCGCCCGACAGGAACGGGTTCAGAATCGAGGGCGCTTGCCAATAGAGGATTTTCACCTCGCCATCGCGGCCGCGCGGGCCTTCGTGGCCGGCAGCCATTGCCATCGGAGCGAGGGCAACGCTGGCAGCCGCGCCAAGCAATAGGGTCTTGAGTTTCATAGTATACTCCTTGTTGGACACGTTTTCTGTGCCTTTGGCACGCCCCGTTTGCGGGTGCGCGCAGTGTCGCGTCGGCGGGAGTTATTAATTTCCCTAACGTAACCAAGCGATTACGTCAGATATTTTAGCGCATCCCCCAGACGAATGACCACATCGAAACAGACTTGGCGGAAAAAGCAACCCTCGTGATGCTCGATAATTGTGCATTCGTCGGGATAGGTTTGACAGTGCCCGAACAATGGCCGTAGCGTTCAGGTCAAAACAGCCGGGGAAACATATGCTGGACCATGGGGCCGAAGGGCCGATTGCCGATATCCGAGAATTGCGCGTCGAATTCCAGACCAAGGACGGCCCGGTTTTGGGCGTCGAGGACGTGTCGTTTTCGATCAACGCCGGCGAAACCGTCTGCGTGGTGGGCGAATCGGGGTCGGGCAAATCGGTGTCTTCGCTGTCCCTGATGCGTCTTGTCGAGTTTGGCGGCGGCAGGATTGCGGGCGGGCAGTTGATGTTCGACCGCAAGGATCATGACAGCGTGGATCTGGCGCAGGCCGACCAAAGCCTGATGCGCACGATTCGCGGCAACGAGATCGGGATGATCTTTCAGGAACCGATGACGGCGCTTAATCCGGTGTTCACCGTGGGCCGCCAGTTGACCGAAGGGCTGCGGCTGCACAAGGGAATGACCAAAAAACAGGCATCCGCCCGCGCGCTTGAGCTTTTGCGTCAGGTCCGCATCCCCGAACCGGAACGCCGCCTGCACCAATACCCGCACGAGCTGTCTGGCGGGATGCGCCAACGCGTGGTGATCGCCATGGCGCTGGCCTGCGAACCGCGCCTGCTGATCGCGGATGAACCGACGACCGCGCTGGACGTGACCATTCAGGCCGAGATTCTGGCGCTGATGGACCGGCTGAAACGCGAAACCGGCACTGCCGTGATGTTCATCACGCATGACATGGCCGTGGTGGCACAAATGGCCGACCGCGTCGTCGTCATGTTCCGCGGCAAGAAGGTCGAGGAAGGCCCCGTTGCCGATATTTTTGAGGCGCCCCAACATCCCTATACCAAGGCGCTGCTGGCCGCGGTGCCCAAGCTGGGCGAGATGACCGGCAAACAATACCCCGAACCGATGAAGCTGCTGGGCCGCAACCAGGGCGAGATCAAGCCGATTGTCGGCGAAGAAAACGAGGTTCTGCTGGACGTGCGCAACCTGACCACGCGCTTTGCGGTCAAGGGCGGGCTGCTGCGCCGCACGATCGCCAACGTCCACGCGGTCGAGGATCTGTCGTTCACCATCAACAAGGGCCAGACCCTGAGCCTTGTGGGCGAATCCGGCTGCGGCAAATCCACGGCGGGCCGGTCGATCCTGCGTCTGGTCGAGCCGCTCTCGGGCGCGGTCAAGCTGGGCAACAAGGACATCATCGCCCTGAACCAGCGTGATCTGCGCACCGCGCGGCTGGACATGCAGATGATCTTTCAGGACCCGTTCGCGTCGCTGAACCCGCAGATGCAGCTTTCGGACCAGGTGGCCGAGCCGATGCAGAACTATGGCATGTTCAAGGGCGACGAAGGCCGCAAGCGTATCGAAATGCTGTTCGACCGCGTCGAGCTGCCGCGCAGTTTCATGCGCCGCTATCCGCACGAACTGTCCGGCGGGCAACGCCAACGGGTCGCCATCGCGCGCGCCCTTGCGCTGAACCCCAAGCTGATCATCGCGGACGAGGCGGTTTCGGCGCTGGACGTGTCGGTGCAGGCACAGGTGCTGAACCTGATGATGGAACTGCAAGAAGAAATGGACCTGTCGTTCCTGTTCATCAGCCACGACATGGCCGTGGTCGAACGGGTCAGCCACCACGTCGGCGTGATGTACCTAGGTCGCATCGTGGAAATGGGGCCGCGCAGTGCCGTATTCGAGAACCCCCAGCACCCCTATACCCAAGCGTTGATGAAGGCGGTGCCCATCGCCGATCCGCGTCAGCGCAAAGACGAAAAAGACTTGAATTTCAAGCCGATCCCGTCGCCCATTCACCCTGTTGATTATGTCGCCGCACCATCGGAATACCGCGAGATTTCGCCCGGCCACAAAGTTCTGACCACCGATAGCGGATACTGATATGCCCGAACGCCTTACGCCTTTGCAGCTGATGACCATGCTCATCAGCTTTCCCACCGTGTCGCGTGACACCAACCTGCCGCTGATCGACTGGGTCGAGGAGTATCTGGGGTCTCATGGCATCACCGCCCACCGCTGGCCCGATCCCGACCAGCCGCACAAGGCGGCGTTGTTCGCCCACGTGGGACCATGGGAGGAAGGCGCCGTCGTGCTGTCAGGGCACACCGACGTGGTGCCGGTCGACGGCCAGCCGTGGGACAGTGATCCGTGGACGGTGACCGAACGCGACGGCAAATATTACGGGCGCGGCACCTGCGACATGAAAGGCTTTGACGCGCTGGCGATCTGGGCGCTGGTCGAGGCATACTACGCCGATGTGAAACGCCCGCTGCAACTGGCGCTGAGTTTTGACGAGGAAATCGGCTGTACCGGCGCGCCACCGATGATCGAGGCGATGCAGCCGGTCCTGCCCAAGGGCGAACTGGTGATCGTGGGCGAGCCGTCGATGCTGCAAGCGGTGACCGGCCACAAGGGCGGGCAGGGGTTCGACACCCATGTGATCGGATTCGAGGTGCATTCGTCGCTGCTGCACACCGGCGTCTCCGCCATCCTTGAAGGCGCGAAAATCATCGACTTTGCCAACCAACGCAACGCCGAGAACTTTGCCAACCCGCCCACGGCCCTGGGGGCCATGTTCGATCCGCCCGTGACCACCTGGCACGTGGGCCAGATCAGCGGCGGCACTGCCCACAACATCACCGCCAAGGATTGCCGGTTCTCGATGGATTTCCGCGCGGTGCCGGGGGATGACCCTGTGGCGCTGAAAGAAAGCTATCTCGAGCACGTGCGCAATATCGAGGCACGGATGCAGACCGTGCACCCCGACGCGCGGGTCGAGATCAGCGAACGGTTTGCCGTGCCACCGCTGAAGCCGGAAGAAAACGGTGCCGCGGAAATGATGGTGCGCCAGATCACCGGCGACAACGGCGGCCATGTGGTCAGCTATGGCACCGAAGCGGGCCAGTTTCAGGCGGCGGGCTATTCGGCGGTGGTCTGCGGCCCCGGCGACATCGCACAGGCGCACCAGCCCAACGAGTTTATCACCGTGGCGCAGTTCGAACTGGGCCACCAGTTCATGCGCGATCTGGTGGCGCGGCTGGGCTAGGGGGCGGTTGCCAAGAAAAACCGACTTTTGTGACAGGTTGCTGATCCCGAGCGCGGCGCTGCGTCCGCAGGGTGAGAGCCGAGCGGCCCTTCGTGAAAATTGCGGCGAACGGCGGGTTTGAGCCCAGTTTGACCGATGCTGCGCGGACGCCGAATGTCAGCAGTCGGGCGGGCAAGTCCGTGATGCGCCTTTACCCAATAAACCTATCCGATTATCCGGGCCGCCATTTCGTGAATGACGTCTCGGCTTTCAGCTTTGTTGACAACTGCGAGATACGCCATCGATCCGCCGATTATATAGGGCGCTTTGATCTCTGCGGCCGACACACCCCGCGCTGTCAATTCGTCCGACAGCCGCCGGATCAAAGCATTGCGAAAGCGCGGCAGTAGCGCATCGCCACGGTAGCCGGCCATCGCACGGGCAAAGAAATCCGGTGCATCTTCCACGTGTGCGACAAGCCAATCCAAAGTGCCTAATGTCTCATCCCGGCCTGGTTTAGGGCGGATTGTAATCATCAGGTCGGCGAAGATCTGGTCGAGCAAGTCAGATTTGGTGCGGTAATGCTCGTAGAACGACGACCGCGCCACCCCAGCCCGGCGGCAGAGACCCGCAACCGTGATCTCGTTCCAGTTGCTCGATGCGAGCAAACCCATAAGAGCATGCTGGAGCAATGATCTCGTATGGGCCACGCGCGGGTCTTCGGACATATCGTCTCTGGCCTGTCCGGAACGCTGCTCCCCTGTCTTTTCCTGAACCATCTGTTTGCCTATCAAGAGTTATCGGACACATGTCCGAGACATTAGGGAGCATCACAATGAACGACAATAGCCTCGCCCGCCGAACTGTTCGGTGGGTACTCTATCCTGCCTCTTGGGCATGGATCGTATTTGGACTTTGGTATTTCATGCAGATTGACGCGGATGAACGCCCTGCATGGGTTCTGATCACGCTGCCGCTTTTGCTGACTTATCTCTTGCTTGAGATAATCATGCCCATGGACAGGCGTTGGTCCATGACTTGGCGCAACTTGCTGCCCGACATCGCCTACATAGGATTATCGGGGGCCACTGTTGCGCTGATATCGGCGGGGCTGGCGCTGCTTTCGATCACGCTATCCGCGCAGTCGGACGGGCCGGCCCGCGATTGGTCGCTTTGGATACAGGTGCCGGTTCTGTTCCTCATATTTGAATTTCTGAACTATCACATCCATCGCGGGATGCATGAGTTGCGCGGGTCCATCGGCCGGGTCTTGTGGCATATCCATGCAGCGCACCATCTGCCGGACCGGCTCTATTTGCTGATGCACGCGGTCCTACATCCTTTCAACGCGGTATTCGTGCAAGGCATCGCGATCATCGCGCCGATTTGGGTTATGGGGTATCAACCCGAAGCGGTCCTTATCTTTCTCGTGATCAATGCATTTCACGGCATCATCAGCCATTTCAACGTCGATCTGCGTCTTGGCTGGGCCAATTATTTATTCGTCGGACCGGAGGTGCATCGTTATCATCATTCCGCGAAAACGAGCGAGGCAAAGAACTACGGTGCGACACTGACACTTTGGGATCAGATCTTCGGGACATTCGTCTACCGGCCCGGCACCGCGCCTGTGGAGCTCGGGACTGGACCGGATGAAAAATTGCCGAATTATCAGAGTGTTTTTTCGGTTTTAGTTCTGCCATTCAGGCGTAATGGCAAAATCTGAATTGCCTTTAGCCCATAGCATTTTTTGTGCAAGGCGCGAAGAGAGCCTTTGTGTGTTGCTGTCAAAGCGGACCTTTACATGATTGATACGAGGGTCCGTTCCGTCCCGCTCACCAGACACTGACGAAGACTGGGCCGGCGGTCCGGTTTGGGTCAGACATGCTTGGCAACTGGGTCAGCTTTGCGCGGCACGGATCACCGACACGACCCGGAAGGCCTGTCGCGCGGAGCAGGATTTGCATGACATTCGACAATAGGGCCGGCCCCGCTATGGCCAACCGTGTCAAAGACCAACTTGCGACACAGTGCAAAGGCGCCGGGGGGGCAGCCCCCCAAGCAGTCAGTCGGCTGCCACACAGTCTGCATAATACTGGATCTGGTTGTTCTCATCCAGTTCCTGAACCAGCCCGTGAATGTCCGTCTCGAACCCCGGGCATTCGCGCGCGAAGGTTCTGTTAAACTTCAGATATTCGACGATATTCTTGTTAAACACCTCTCCGGGGATCAACAGCGGGATGCCCGGCGGATAAGGCGTGACCAATCCGGTGGTGATGCGTCCCTCAAGATCATCAATCGGCACGCGCTGGGTGGTGCGCGCAGCGATATGCGAAAACGCGTCGGTCGGTTTCATCGCGGGCACCAGATCGCTTAAGTACATCTCGGTCGACAGAACGGCGACATCAAATTTGGAATACAGCGAATGCACGTGCTGGCACATATCGCCCAGCCCCATCTTTTCGTAACGCGGCTGTTTTGCGCAGAACTTGGGCATACACCGCCACATGGGCACGTTCTTGTCGTAGTCATCCTTGAACTGCTGCAATTCGGTCAAAAGCGAATTCCAGCGGCCTTTGGTGATGCCGATCGTGAACATGATGAAAAAGCTGTAAAGCCCGGTTTTCTCGACGACCACGCCATGTTCCGCCAGATATTTGGTCACGATAGACGCAGGGATACCGGACATGTCGAATTTGCCGTCCAGGTTCAGGCCCGGCGTGATGATCGTCGCCTTGATCGGGTCCAGCATGTTGAAACCGGGGGCCATATCGCCGAAGGCGTGCCAGGATTCCTCGCCATCGGAGGGCTGCACACCTTCGGCGTCGGTCTTTTTCAGCACCCAGTTGTCGGCGCTGTCGATGCCTTCTTCGTCCAGCTCTTCGGGGCCCCAAACCTGGAACCACCAATCGTTGCCATATTCTTCGTCGACCTTGCGCATCGCGCGGCGGAAATCCAGCGATTCAAGAAGGCTTTCCTCGACCAACGCGCGCCCGCCGGGGGGCTCCATCATCGCGGCGGCCACGTCGCAACTGGCGATGATGCTGTATTGCGGGCTGGTCGAGCTGTGCATCAGATACGCTTCGTTAAACAGGTGGCGGTCCAGCTTGGTGTTCTTGCTGTCCTGCACAAGAACCTGGCTGGCCTGTGAAATACCCGCCAGAAGCTTGTGGATCGACTGCGTGGAATAGGTCACCGACTGACTTGGCCGCTCGCGTTTGCGGCCCATCGCGTGAAAGGTGCGGTAGAACGGGTGGAACGCGGCGTGCGGCAGCCATGCCTCGTCAAAGTGCAGGTTTTCCACGTAGCCGTCCAACATGCCCTTGATCGTCTCGGTGTTGTACAACACCCCGTCATAGGTCGATTGCGTCAGCGTCATGATGCGCGGCTTGACCGTGTCCGCATCCAGATGCGCCAACAGCGGGTTGGCACGGATTTTCTCCTTGATCGCCTCGATCTGGAACTCGGACTTCTGGATGGGGCCGATGATGCCGTAATGGTTGCGCGTCGGCTTCATAAAGACGGGAATGGCGCCCGTCATGATGATGCTGTGCAGAATGGATTTGTGACAGTTGCGATCCACCACGACCACGTCACCGGGGGCAACCGTGTGGTGCCAGACCATCTTGTTCGATGTGCTGGTGCCGTTGGTGACGAAAAAGCAGTGATCGGCGTTGAAGATGCGTGCGGCATTGCGCTCGGACGCGCCGATGGCGCCGTTGTGGTCCAGCAACTGGCCAAGCTCTTCGACCGAATTGCACACATCCGCCCGCAGCATGTTTTCGCCGTAGAACTGATGGTACATCTGCCCGATCGGGCTTTTCAAAAAGGCGACCCCGCCCGAGTGCCCGGGGCAGTGCCACGAGTATGATCCATCTTCGGCATAATCCAGCAGCGCCTTGAAAAACGGCGGCTGGATGCCTTCGAGATAGGTCTTGGCGTCACGGACGATATGGCGCGCGACAAACTCCGGCGTGTCTTCGAAGGTGTGAATGAACCCGTGCAGTTCGCGCAGGATGTCATTGGGCAAATGGCGGCTGGTCTTGGTTTCGCCGTAGACATAGATCGGCACGTCGTTGTTCTTCCAGCGCACTTCCTCGATGAAGGACCGCAGGTTCAAAACAGCCGGATCAAGATCGGGGCCGGGCGTGAATTCCTCGTCGTCAATCGACAGCACAAAGGCACTTGCGCGCGATTGTTGCTGGGCAAATTTCGACAGATCGCCATAGCTGGTCGTGCCCAGAACTTCGAACCCTTCGTTCTCGATCGCCTCGGCGATTGCACGGATGCCCAGACCGGACGAATTGTCCGAACGAAAGTCCTCGTCAATGATGACGATTGGAAAACGAAATTTCATGAGAAGGCTCCAATAGGGCAACTTGAGGCGGTGTTTTCGGTCTGGCGACGGGCGTTTCTTGTGTCCATTCCGTGAGAAAACTTTGAAGCAATGTTTCGTTTGATAGGATTGGCGTCAAGACCAAAGCGCGTGTTGATTTCCTCCTGCCCCTGGAAAGGGCGGGGGCCTGCCCCCTTGCGGCCCTCAATCGGCGGATTTCTTCCGCAGTGTGGGTCAGCGCCCGGCGGGGCGCGTTAAATTTGCGCATCTGTCGCCGCGTCACTTGCTGAAAAATACGCCATTTTTCAACCTGAGTTCCCTTTGGGATTTCGCCGCACCTTGCACCTGCCAATCCAAGGCGTAGGGTGCGGCGCATGAGCTTTCCCACTTTTATGGACACACCCGCACAATGGCCCGGTCCCGCCCCGAAAGAGGCGGATGTCGTGGTGATTGGCGGCGGTGTGATCGGCGTTTGCACGGCCCTGTTTCTGGCCCGCGCAGGCCAGCGCGTCGTCTTGCTGGAAAAGGGGCGCATCGCCGCCGAGCAGTCCAGCCGCAACTGGGGCTGGATCAGGGTGCAGGGGCGCGACCCCGACGAGATCCCCATCGTGCTCGAGGCGGCGGACCACTGGCGCGCGCTGGCGCAACAGACCAACGTGGACATCGGTCTGCGGCAAGAGGGCGTGACCTATCTGGCTGAATCCGAAAAGGATTATGCCAAATACGAGGCATGGATGGACCATGCCCGCGCCCACGGTCTGGACAGCAAAATGCTCAGCAGCGCCGAGACGGCCAAGCTGATCCCGAACCTGTCGCGCCGCTATGCGGGGGCGATCTACACCGCACAGGACATGCGCGCCGAACCCTGGGTCGCCGTGCCGGCACTGGCCGGAATTGCCGTGCGCGAAGGGGCGACCTTGGTCGAAAACTGCGCCGTGCGCGGGCTGGACATCGAAGGCGGCGCGGTTGCCGGTGTCATCACCGAAACGGGCCGCATCAAGGCACCGCAAGTGGTGTTGGCGGGCGGTGCGTGGTCGTCGCTGTTCCTGCAACGGCACGGCGTCTTTGTCCCGCAGCTCAGCGTGCGGGCGACCGTGGTGGCGACACAGCCGATGGACGCCGTTTACGAAGGCGGGGCAACCGACAGCAGCGTCGCCTTCCGGCACCGCGCCGATGGCGGCTATTCGCTGGCGCAGGGCGGGTTTTCGGAACTGTTCGTCGGCCCGCAGGCCTTTCGCAGCCTGCGCCATTACGCGACGCAATTGCGTGCCGATCCGTTCGGTGTGCGGCTGCTGCCGCGTGCGCCCGCAGGCTATCCCGACGCATGGGGCACACCGCGCCGCTGGGCGGATGATGATGTCAGCCCGTTCGAGAAGATGCGCGTGCTGAATCCCACGCCGAACCACCGCAAGGCCAACAAGCTGCTGCGCCAGTTCGCCGCCATGATGCCCGGACTGGGCGAGGTGCGCCCGGCCAAGGCATGGGCCGGCATGATCGACACCATGCCCGACATCGTGCCCGTGGTGGACCGCGTGGCCAGCATCCCCGGCCTGACCGTGGGCACCGGCATGAGCGGCCACGGCTTTGGCATCGGCCCCGGCATGGGGCGGGTGTTGGCGGCTCTGGTCACGGGCGACAAGGTGGGGCATGATCTGCATCGTTTCCGCCTGTCACGCTTCAGCGACGGCTCGGCCATGACCCTTGGCCCCGGAATTTAGACCTGACCCAGACCCCGAAGGAGACCGCGAGATGCCGATCAAGAACCGTTTTGCCGAAATGCACAGTGACATCACCGCATGGCGCCGCCATCTGCACGCGCACCCCGAATTGATGTTCGACGTGCACGAGACGGCCAAGTTCGTCGAAGACAAGCTGCGGTCGTTCGGCGTTGACGAGATCACCACCGGCATCGGCAAGACCGGCGTGGTTGGCGTGATTAAGGGACGCGGCAGCAGCGACCGCGTGATCGGCCTGCGCGCCGACATGGACGCGCTGCCGATCATCGAGGCGACGGGGCTGGACTATGCGTCGACCGTGCCGGGCAAGATGCACGCCTGTGGCCATGATGGCCACACCGCGATGCTGTTGGGCGCGGCGCAATACCTGGCCGAGACGCGGAATTTCGACGGCACCGTGGTGCTGATCTTCCAACCCGCCGAAGAGGGCGGCGGCGGGGGCCGCGAGATGGTCAAGGACGGGCTGATGGACCGCTGGAATATCCAGGAGGTCTATGGAATGCACAACATGCCCGGCTTTCCCACCGGCACCTTCGCCATCCGCCCCGGCCCGCTGCTGGCCAGCGCCGATGAATTCACCATTCGCGTGGTGGGCAAGGGCGGTCACGCCGCCAACCCGCACGAGGCGATCGACCCCAACCTGGCTGCCGCCCACGTGATTGTCGCGCTGCAAAGCATCGCCAGCCGCAACGCCAACCCGCTGTCGTCCGTGGTGGTGACCGTGGGCGCGCTGCATTCCGACAGCCACGTCAGCAACGTGATCCCGCAGGCGACCACGATGAAGGGCACCGTGCGCGCGCTGGACGAAGACGTGCGGGCCATGGCGCAGAAACGTGTGCAAGAAATCGCGACCGCCACGGCACAGGCCTACGGCTGCGTGGCCGAGGTCGACTATGTCGTGGGCTATCCGGTCACCGTCAATGCTGACGCCAACACCGAATACGCCATCGCCGCCGCCCGTGCCGTGGCCGGTGACGTGGCCGAAAACATCCCGCCGGTCATGGCCGCCGAAGACTTTGCCTTTATGCTCAACGCGCGGCCCGGTGCCTATATCCTTGTGGGCAACGGCGACGGCGCGATGGTGCACCACCCCGAATACAATTTCGACGACGAGGCGATCCCCGCTGGGTGTAGCTGGTTCGCCGAGATTGTCGAGCAACGGCTGGCGCAGGCCTAAGCACCTGACGCCCCACATTTATACCAAGAAGGAAGACAGACCATGCCCGTCAAGAACCGCTTTGCAGAACTGCACGCCGACATCACCGCCTGGCGCCGCGACCTGCACGAAAACCCCGAGATCCTGTTCGACACCCACCGCACCAGCGCGCTGGTGGCCGACAAGCTGAAAGCCTTTGGCTGCGACGAGATCGTCACCGGCATCGGCCGCACCGGCGTCGTCGGCATCATCAAGGGCAAGTCGGACACATCGGGCAAGGTCATCGGCCTGCGCGCCGACATGGATGCGCTGCCGATCCACGAACAGACCGGGCTGGCCTATGCGTCCAAGACCGATGGCGCGATGCACGCCTGTGGCCACGACGGCCACACCGCGATGCTGTTGGGTGCGGCGCAATACCTGGCAGAGACGCGCAATTTCGACGGCACCGTCGTGCTGATCTTCCAACCCGCCGAAGAAGGCGGCGGCGGCGGGCGCGAAATGTGCGAAGACGGCCTGATGGAACGCTGGGGCGTGCAGGAAGTGTACGGCATGCACAACTGGCCCGGCCTGCCCACAGGGCAGTTCGCGATCCGCACCGGCCCGTTCTTTGCGGCCACCGACCAGTTCGACATTTATGTCGAGGGCAAGGGCGGCCACGCCGCGAAACCGCATGAAACCGTCGACACCACCGTGATGTCCGCGCAACTGGTGCTGGCGCTGCAAACCATCGCCAGCCGCAACGCCGATCCGGTGGATCAGGTGGTTGTGTCGGTCACCTCGTTCGAAACCTCGTCCAAGGCGTTCAACGTGATCCCGCAACGGGTCCACCTGAAGGGCACCGTGCGCACCATGAGCGCCGAGATGCGCGACCTGGCCGAAGCGCGCATCAACGCGATTGCTTCCGGAATCGCAGCCACCTTTGGCGGCGTGGCAGATGTGGATTACCACCGTGGCTATCCGGTCATGGCCAACCACGATGCCCAGACCGAATTTGCCGCCGACGTGGCGCGGTCGGTTTCGGGCAACTGCGATGACGCGCCGCTGGTCATGGGCGGCGAGGACTTTGCCTTTATGCTCGAAG
The DNA here is from genome assembly GCF_963976325.1 of uncultured Pseudosulfitobacter sp. Lineage (NCBI taxonomy): Bacteria > Pseudomonadati > Pseudomonadota > Alphaproteobacteria > Rhodobacterales > Roseobacteraceae > Pseudosulfitobacter > uncultured Pseudosulfitobacter sp. The sequence goes on along the minus strand of NZ_CAXBJW010000001.1, from coordinate 1,213,439 downwards.
AGCGCCCCGGCGCCTATATTCTGGTCGGCAACGGCGAAGGCGCGTCGGTGCATCACCCCGAGTACAACTTTAACGACGAAGCCATTCCGGCGGGGTGCTCGTGGTGGGCGGGCATCGTTGAACAACGGATGCCTGCGGCGTGATGTGAATGGCGGGTCGGGGGCGCTGCCCCCGGCCTGCGGCCTCCCCCGGGATATTTTTGGCCAAAAGAAAGGTCAGAGGGTCTCGTAGACCTTTGCGATACCGTCAGCTTCGGCCTGGGCCGAGAACCTTGTGCAGGCGGTGTCGCGGGCGGCTTGGGCCATTTTGTCGAAACCGGTGGTCAGGATAGAGCGGGCTGTCGCTGCGGCGGCGTCCGGCGTGGCGATCCGGCCGGCGGTTCCGGCGCTGGTGAACGCTTTGTAATAGCCCGCGTCGGTGCCCACAAAAGGCACGCCGCTGGCCATCCCTTCCAGCGGGACCATACCGTACCCCTCGTAGCGGGGCAGTTGCACCACCAGGCTGAGCGCACGCATCAGGGCGGGCAGGTCGGCGGCGGGCACTTCGCCGGGGAACAGGATGCGGTCGCCAAGGCCTGCGGCGGCGATCCGGGATTTCAGGTCATTCAGAAAGCTTTGATGCGACTTTGCAGCGCGCCCGATGACCAGCGCCGTGGTGTCGGGCAATGTCGGCAGCAGGTCGATCATGGCGGCGACGAAATGGTCTGTGCCTTTTTCAGGACGGATGCGGCCCACGGTGGCAATGCCACGCGTGCCGCCGTACCCCAGCGCCGCCCAAGCGGTCGCGCGGTCAGGGGCAGGGGTGAACAGGTCGGTATCCACGCCGTGTGGCACGGTCGCGCGCACATGGGGCACAAAGGTCGCGGCCTTCTCCGTGGTGGCAATCACCGCGTCCATGCGGCTGATCAACCAGCGCGGAAAGGCCGAATGCCGACGCTGCGCGGCTGAGGTGAACACGATCCTGACCGGCAGGCGCAGCACGTCACGCGCCCAGAGTGCCGCGCGCATCTCTGTGTTGCGGCGCACGTGCCAGATGCAGGGCTCCCGTGACAGCGCGCGGGCCTGTTTCAGCGTGATCGGCGCGGGGCAGCCGGGCAGGGGTTGGCCCACCAGATGCAGATCGTACCGGTCGACCTGCTGGCGCACCACATTGGCGGCAGTGGCCGAGACTCCGGTGAAGTTGCGGTTGAAGTTGGTGACAAAAACGCGCTGGGTCATGGGCCAAGGTCCAGCACCGCAATCAGCCGGTCGGCGATATGGGCGGCATCGGTGTCGCCTTTGGCCACGAAATCGGTCGCGGCCTTTTGCGCCATCCGCAGGGCCTGTGGCGTGTCGAACCAGTGAAGCGCGCGTTCGCCCATGTCCTGCCCGTCGGCCACGATGCGCACCGCACCGCAGGCTTCGAGCGGGGCAAAGGTTTCGGCGAAATTCGACAGATGCGGCCCGGTCAATATCGCGGCGCCGGCCTGCGCCACCTCATAGGGGTTGTGCCCGCCATGCGGTTGCAGCGATCCGCCCAGAAACACGAAAGGCGCCAGCGCATACCACAGCCCCATTTCGCCCAGCGTATCGGCCAGATAAACCTGTGCGTCGGGCGCGTGGCCGTCGGTGCGACGGGTGTGGCTGAGCCCCATGTTCTCGATCAACGCGGCCACTTCGTCGCCCCGGTCGGGGTGGCGCGGGGCCAGGATCAGCAGCGCGTCGGGATGGGTTTTCAGCACATGGGCATGGGCCAGCAGCGCGTCGGCCTCTTCCCCCGGATGGGTCGAGGCGGCGACCCATGTGGGGCGTTCGGCAATGGTATCGGCCAGCCGCGCATGGGCAGCGCCGTGCACCGGCAAGGCAGGCGACAGGCTTTTGAGGTTAAAGCCGGTTTCGACATGCGTATGCGGCGGCGCAAGATCGCCAAGGGCTTTGGCCATCTCGGCGTTCTGGGTCAGGATCAGCCGGAACTGGCCCAGAATGAACGCCGCCGTGCGCGGGAATTTGGCCCAGCGGTTCAGCGACCGCAGCGACATGCGCGCGCCCACCAGCGCCAGCGGCACATTGGCGCGGTGCGTGCGCACCAGAATTTGCGGCCACAGCTCGGATTCGACAAAGATCGCCGCATCGGGCCGCCAGCGTTTCAGGAAGCGTTTGACCGGCCCTGCGGCATCCAGCGGGGCGAATTGATGCACACAGCGCGGCGGCATCCGTGCGGCGATCATGGCCGCCGACGTGGGCGTGGCGGATGTGATCAGAAACCGCGCCTCGGGCAACTGTCGCCCCAGCGCCGCGATCAGCGGCAGCACCGACAGGCTTTCCCCGACCGAGGCCGCGTGAAACCACACCAGCAGCCCGCCGGGGCGTTGTTCCGTGGTGTTGCCCAATATTTCGTGCGCACGGTGCGCGGCGACCCCGTCGCGTCGCAACCGGCGGATGCGGGCATGGGCGGCAAAGGGCACCACCAACGCGGCGGCAGCCACATAGGCGCGGTAAAGGGCGGTCGGGCGCATTCAGCCGCCAGTGTGGCTCATGTGGCGGGGCATTTGCCCGTCGGCCTTCTGGCGGGAATAGTCGAAATCGTGGCCCTTGGGCTTGATCCCGATGGCGGCGCGGATGGCGTCGTGCAGCGGCGCGTCGTCATCGGGATGCGCCCGCAGCGGTGCGCGCAGGTCCATCATGTCCTCTTGCCCCAGACACAGGTAAATCTCGCCCGTGCAGGTCAGGCGCACGCGGTTGCAGCTTTCGCAGAAATTATGGCTCAGCGGGGTGATGAAACCGATCTTTTGCCCGGTTTCTTCCAGCCGCACATAACGCGCAGGCCCGCCGGTGCGTTCGGCCAGATCGGTGACGGTGTAATGTTCGGCATACCGGCTGCGCACGTCTTTCAGCGACCAGTATTGGCCCAGACGGTCCTCGTTGCCCAGATCGCCCATCGGCATCACCTCGATCCACGTCAGGTCCATGCCACGGTCGGCACACCATTGCGTGATCGTGGGCAGTTCGTCCTCGTTAAAGCCTTTCAGCGCCACGGCGTTGATCTTCACATGCAGACCGGCGGCCAGCGCCGCATCGACACCGCGCAGCACCTGCGGCAGGCGGCCCCAGCGGGTGATGTCGGCAAATTTCTGTTCGTCCAGCGTGTCCAGCGAGATGTTCACGCGGCGCACGCCAGCGGCATACAGATCCTTGGCAAAGCGCTCCAACTGGCTGCCGTTGGTGGTCAGCGTCAGCTCTTTCAGCGTGCCTGCATCCAGATGGCGGGCCATGCTGTTGAAAAATGTCATGATCTCGCGGCGCACCAATGGTTCGCCCCCGGTGATCCGCAGCTTTTCCACGCCCAGATCAACAAAGGCCGAACACATGCGGTCCAGTTCCTCCAGCGTCAGCAATTCTTTCTTGGGCAGAAAGGTCATGTTCTCGGACATGCAATAGACACACCGAAAGTCGCATCTGTCGGTGACAGAGACGCGCAGGTAGGTGATGGCGCGGGCGAAGGGATCAATCAACGGTGCATTCATGACTCCATAGGTAAGGGCGGCGGGAAAGCGCAGCAAGGGGGAATGCACGTTGATGCGGTTTGCGGCCTGTGCTTATCTGGCGCTTATGAAAACGACAGCCCTGATCCTGATTTGCGCCTGCACCCTCACGGGATGTTCGCGTTTGCCCGCCTTCCTGCAACCGCGCCCGGACGTGGCCGAAAGCCGCACCGAGGGGGTCAGCACCGACGTGCGCCCCAAAGAGCGTCCCGCAGCCGCCGTGCCCGCCACCGGCGCACGCACCGTGGCCGATTTCGACACCGTCAGCGCCGAGGAAAAGGCAACCGCCACCGCGGCCCCCGCCAAGGCTGGCGGGCGTCTGGGCGTGACCGTGGCCTCGCTGGGCAGCCCGTCCGAGCCTGGGCTGTGGCTGAAGACACCGCTTGTCACAAGCGAACAGCCGGGGCGCGTGGTCTTTGCCGGGTCGGGCAAATCCGTGGCGGTGACGCTGATCCCGATTGACGGGCCTGCAACGGGCGGCAGCCGCATGTCGCTGTCCGCCTTCCAGACGCTGGGGGCACCGCTGACGGGTCTGCCAGAGGTCGAGGTGTTTACGGCGTCCTAAGCGGGGCGCGGTGCCGACAGTGCGACAGCCTGCGGCGCGCGTTTACAACTGCGGTCCTCGGGCTACGTGGTGAGCATGACCAACCCGAGGAACTGCCCGGATGCCACCGACCGCCGAAACCGACCATCAGATGCCTGCCGAAATCGCCGAGCAACCGCTTCTGCTGAGGTTCCTCAGCCTGCTTGCCGTTTTGGGCTGCATCGCGCTTGCATGCTCGATTCTCATCGCGGATTTCGTGGTGCCTGATCATGACTGGATCGCCGACACCATCAGCGATCTGGGGGCCGGACGTTATGAATTCATCGTCGATATCGGGCTGTACACCTTTTCCGCCGCCTTGATCGGGCTCGCCCTGTCGGCAGCCCATGTCCATCTCGGCGGATGGGACTGGAGCGTTGGAATCATCGCGCTCGTCGTGTTCGGACTGTTGGTGTTTCTCATCGGGGCCCGCAACGAGTACGGCGACAATGACAGCGACGGCTGGGTGATCCACATCTATTTGGTCTATGGGCTGGGTGTCACGATGACCGTCGCCTGTTTCGCCATGGCGCGCGGCGCAGCACGGGCCAGTCCCCGTTACCGCATGATCCTGATCGCCATCGGCATCCTTTGGGTTGTCTCGGCGCCCGTCTTCTTTTTTCTCCCCACCGACATTGACGGCATTTACGAACGCTATCTGGGCGCAGTGTCCTTCGCGCTGGTCCTGTCGCTTGCACACCTTTTCTACCAACGCGCCAAGCGGTAGGGTTACATAGGATCTTCACGGAAAGCCGACAGTCACGCAGCACCTCACCGCATGCGTTGCGGTGCGACCTATGCCGAAGGGGCGGCGGTTGTCAGACCGCCACCCGTCACATATTCACAAGAACTTCGCCGCGTCCTTGCGGGCGAATGCCTTCATCGTGTCGCCGTGTTCCGCCAGAAAGGCGCGGGTGCGGTCGGCGTCGTGTTTGCTGAGATCGCGCAGCCACCACGAAACGGCCTTCTGGATGAACCAGCGGCCATCAGGCGCATAACTGGCGGCCCAGCTCAGAATGCGCTCGCGGGCTTCGGCCTCTTGCGGTTTGGGGTGGTTCTGTTTGGTCCACGGCAGGGTGATGACCAGCGCGGCCCGTTTGGTCCACATGTGATCGGATGTGGTCCAGGCCTCAATCTCATCCAGCCGCGACGGATCGGCGATCAGCCGTTTCTGCCCCGCCATACAGGCGTGATCGGCAATGGCCCAACTGTCGAAATCCGGTGCCCAGGATTTGATCAGCGCCCAAACCTCGGCGTCAGGGTCCATGCGGGCCTGTGTCAGCAGTTTGGCAGCGGCGATGCGGGCCTCGAAAATATCCGTCTTCCACAAACCGTCCGCCAATGCGACGCGGGTGTCTATGTCCAGCTCTTGCCGCCATGTCTTGGTCAGGTCATTCAACACCGGATTGGGCACGCCCAGATAGGTGCGGTCGGCCTTGTGATAGGCTTGCGCGCCTGTCGCCCGTTCGGGATCGGCGTGTTCGTTGATTTCGGCCAGGGCCGCGTCGGGTGTCATGTTTTGGTGTCCAATATATGTGTCGGCAGACCGTCGATGCTGGTCTGGTTGCGGTCGGCCCAGTAGGTTGCGACGCCATCCGGGCCTTTGGTCTCGGCCCATTTTTGCAAGGTGTCGCGGGGGCCTGCGTGGTCAAAGTAGGGCACGGCATAGCCGCACGAGGTTTGCAGCATGTCCACGCGCACGTCGTAAATCTGGCGCGCGCCGGGCGAGGGTTCGAACATGGCATCCAGGTCTGCAAATTCCGCATCGCGCGGGTGCAGGGTGCGCGCAGTGCCATAGGCGCGCATGATCATCGGGCGTTTTTCAAAGCCGCACCACATCAGCGTGATGCGGTTGTGCAGCGCCAGATGGGCGGCGGTTTCATTGCCTGATCCGGTCAGGTTGCGCCAGACGATCCGGTTCGGCCCCATCACGCGCAAGGCATCCATCCCCTTGGGGCTGATGTTCACACGGCCCGTGTCCGCCGCACTGCCCACGAAAAACATGTGCTGCTGGGCGATGAAATTGGCGTGGTCGTCTTCGATGCTGTCGAATTGCTTGCCCATTATTCCACCGTCACCGATTTGGCCAGATTGCGCGGCTGGTCCACATCCGTGCCCTTGGCGACGGCGGTGTGATAGGCCAGCAATTGCGCGGGCAGCGCATAGAGGATCGGGGCCACGGCGTTGTGCACCGTCGGCATGGAAATCGACGCCCAGACACCATCGCCGGCCTCTTCCAGCCCTGCGGCGTCCGAGATCAGCACGACCTTGCCCTTGCGCGCCATGACCTCTTGCATGTTGCTGACCGTCTTGTCGAACAGCGCATCGCGCGGGGCCATGACCACCACGGGCACGTGTTTGTCGATCAGCGCGATGGGCCCGTGTTTCAGCTCGCCCGATGCATAAGCTTCGGCGTGGATATAGCTGATTTCTTTCAGCTTTAGCGCCCCCTCAAGCGCCAGCGGATACATCAGGCCGCGGCCCAGAAACAGCACGTCGCGCGCCTCGGACAGGCGGCGGGCGGTGTTCTGCATCGCCTTGTTCTGCTCCAGCGCCGTGGTCATCAGCGCAGGCAGGCTGCGCAAGGCAGACACATGATCGGCCAGCGCCTCCTCGGACAACGTGCCCCGGTCCGACGCCGCCTTCAGCGCCAGCATCAGCAGCACGGTCAACTGGCAGGTGAACGCCTTGGTCGAGGCGACGCCCACTTCGATCCCTGCATGGATCGGCAACGCCAGATCGCTTTCCCGCGCAATCGAGCTTTCGGGGACGTTGACCACCGACAGGATGCGCGCGGCCTTGCCCTCGCAATAGCGCAGCGCGGCCAGCGTGTCGGCGGTTTCGCCCGATTGCGACACAAACAGCGCCAGCGTGCGGCCGGGGATTGGCGGCTCGCGGTAGCGGAACTCGGATGCCACATCAACCTCGACCGGAATGCGGGCGATCTGTTCAAACCAGTATTTCGCCGTCAGACAGGCGTAATAGGCGGTGCCACAGGCCACCAGCGTCAGCCGGTCGATGTCTTTGAAATCAACGCCGGGGTCGGGCAGGGCGATGTGGCCGTCCGCGGTCAGATAATTGGCCAGCGCATTGCCGATCACCGTCGGCTGTTCGGCGATTTCCTTGGCCATGAAATGCTTGTGTCCGGCCTTGTCCACGCGCGCGGCGTCGATCTGGATGGTTTTCACGGCACGGTTGGCCAGCGCACCGTTGGCGTCATGGATTTCCAGCGACGTGCGGGTCAGAACCGCGCGGTCGCCTTCTTCCAGATAGGTGATGCGGTCGGTCAGCGGGGCCAGCGCGATGGCATCCGAGCCGACAAACATTTCACCGTCACCATGCCCGATGGCCAGCGGAGAGCCCTTGCGCGCGGCGACAATCAGGTCGTCCTGACCCTGAAACAGGAACGCCAGCGCAAAGGCACCGTGCAGACGGTCCAGCGTCTGGTTCGCGGCCTCGACCGCACCTGCACCTGCGTCCATATACATCTGCGTCAGCAGGGCGACGGTTTCGGTGTCAGTCTCGGTCACGAACTGGAATCCAGCCTCGGCCAACTCGGCGCGCAGTTCGCGGAAGTTTTCGATGATGCCGTTGTGCACCACGGCCACCGGCCCCGCCTGATGCGGGTGCGCATTGGTGACCGAAGGCGCGCCATGGGTGGCCCAGCGGGTGTGCCCGATGCCCGATTTACCGGCCAGCGGCTGGTGCACCAGCAGATCGCTGAGGTTCACCAGCTTGCCCACCGCGCGGCGGCGGTCCAGCGTGCCGTTGTTCACGGTGGCGATGCCCGCGCTGTCATAGCCGCGATATTCCAGACGCTTCAGCGCCTCGACCAGAATGGGGGCCACTTCGTGGTTGCCCAGAACGCCGACGATTCCGCACATATCAGTTGCCCCTTGTTTGTCTGGCCTTCTTGGCCCGCAGCATTTGCATCAGCTTGCGCGCCATTCCGGGTTTTTCGACCTGATGGGCGCGGGCAATGGCCAGCGCGCCGTCCTCGACATCGGAGGTGATCACCGACCCCGAGGCGGTCATCGCCTCGTTGCCCACGGACACGGGGGCCACCAGCATGGTGTTCGACCCGATAAAGGCGCGCGCGCCGATGTGGGTGTGGTGTTTCAGCACGCCGTCATAGTTGCAGGTGATGGTGCCCGCACCGATGTTGGCGGCAGCACCCACAAAGGCATCGCCGATATAGCTCAGGTGGTTGACCTTGGCACCGGCGTCGATGGTGGCATTCTTGATCTCGACAAAGTTGCCGACGCGCACGTCTTCGGCCAGTTCGGCACCGGGGCGCAGGCGGGCATAAGGGCCAATGACCCCGCCGCGCGCCACATGGCACCCTTCCAGATGCGAAAACGCACGGATGCGGGCGCCGGATTCGACGGTCACTTCGGGGCCAAAAAACACATGCGGCTCGATCACCGTGTCGCGGCCGATGAAGGTGTCATAGGAAAAATAGATGCTGGACGGGTCCAGCAGGGTCACGCCGTCCTCCATCGCAGCCGCCCGCGCGGTCTGTTGGAACAGCGCATCGGCGGCGGCCAGTTCGGCGCGCGAGTTGATGCCCAGCGTTTCCGCCTCGGGGCAGGTGACGACGCCGGCACTCAGACCGCGCGCACGGGCCAGACCGATGATGTCCGTCAGGTAAAACTCGCCCGCCGCATTGTTGTCGGTCACATCATCCAGCAGCGAAAACAGCGTCGCCGCGTCACAGGCCACGACGCCCGAATTGCATAAGCTGATCGCCCGCTCGGCTTCGGTTGCGTCCTTGAATTCCACAATCGCGTCAAGGGTTTCGCCGTTCATCTTCAAGCGGCCATAGCGGCCCGGATCGGCCGCCTCGAACCCCAGCACAACCACGTCCTGCGTGGCCCGCGCCGCAACCATCGCTTCCAGCGTCTCGGGGCGCACGAAGGGCGTGTCGCCATACAGCACGATCACCGTGCCGTCGAACCCGTCCAGCGCCGCACGCGCCTGTTGCACCGCATGACCGGTGCCCAACTGTTCTTCTTGCACGACCACGCGCACGTCTTCGTCATAGCCGTGCACGGCGTGGCTCACCGCCTCGGCCCCGTGGCCTGCGACGACCACCATGCGGTCGGGTTCTTGCGACCGTGCCGCTTGCAGGGCGTGCACCAGCATAGGCGCGCCTGCGATGGGGTGGAGAACTTTCGGAATGTCCGAATTCATCCGTGTGCCCTTGCCTGCGGCAAGGATGACCGTCGCGATGCTCATGCCAAATCTCTTTGTGTTCTTGGTGTGACCGTTTTATCCATCTTGCCAAGCGGCGCAACCGTCGGCCCCATCAAACAAGATTGCTGGCCGTAACACGAACAATGACAGGACGGCAATGATCCGCCCATCAGGAGACAGGCATGACATCGGTAATCTTTGATCTGGACGGCACCTTGGCAGACACCAGCGGCGATCTGCTGGCCGCCGCCAACGCCTGTTTTCGCGATATGGGGGCGGGTGACGTGCTGACCGCCGCCGATGCGGGGGCCGCGCTGCGCGGCGGGCGGTCGATGCTGACGCTGGGCCTGCACCGCATCGGACGGTTCGACGAGGCGCTGATCACCAAATATTACCCCGTGCTGCTCGAGGCCTATGACGGCGCGATTGACCTGCACACGGTCATGTACCCCGGCGCGATGGAGGCCGTGGCCGCGATCAAGGCCGATGGCATCGCCGTGGGCATCTGCACCAACAAACCCGCCGCATTGGCCGAAAAGCTGCTGCAATCGCTGGGCGTGCGCGATGCATTTGCGTCGATGATCGGGGCCGACACCTTGCCGGTGCGCAAACCCGACCCCGCGCCGTTGTTCGCCGCTGCACAACAGGCGGGCGGGTCCGATCATTGCATCCTGATCGGGGACAGCGACACCGACCGCAACACGGCACGGGCGGCGGGCGTGCCGTCGGTTCTGGTCACCTTCGGCCCCTCGGGCGAGGATATGGCAGCACTGGAACCCGAGGCCTTGCTGCACGATTATGCGGACTTGCCCGCACTGGCCCGCCGGTTCCTGCGCGACGAGGCCGCCGCATGAGCGAGGTGTTCAAGGGCAGCTTTACCCAACAAGAGCCGATCCCCGAGGCAGGCATCGAAGCCGCCGTGCGGGTGATGCGCCACGGTCGTCTGCACCGATATAACACCGTGGGCGAAGAAGTGGCCGAGGCCGCGATGCTGGAACAGGAATTTGCCGCACTGGTCGGCGCGCAATATTGTCTGGCGGTGGCCTCGGGCGGCTATGCCATGGCCACGGCGCTGCGGGCGGTGGGCGTGAAACCGGGCGACCGGGTGCTGTCCAACGCCTTTACGCTGGCCCCTGTGCCCGGCGCGATTGCATCGCTGGGGGCTGTGCCGGTCTTTGTCGGCGTGACCGAGGATCTGACCATTGATCTGGACGATCTGGAGGCCAAGGGCGACACCGCAAGCGTCCTGCTGCTCAGCCACATGCGCGGGCATATCTGCGACATGGACCGGCTGATGCAGATCTGCGACCGCCACGGCATTCAGGTGATCGAGGATTGCGCCCACACCATGGGCGCCGCGTGGAACGGCGTGCCGTCGGGGCGTCACGGGGTGGTGGGCTGCTATTCCTGCCAGACCTACAAACACGTGAACGCGGGCGAGGGCGGCTTGCTGGTGACCGACGACGCGGAGGTCGCCGCGCGCGCGGTGATGCTGTCGGGCAGCTATATGCTGTACGAACGCCATCTGGCGGCACCGGACGCCGAGGTGTTCGCGGACCTGCGCTATACCACGCCCAACATCTCGGGGCGCATGGACAACCTGCGCGCGGCGATCCTGCGCCCGCAACTGGCCAATCTGGACACCCAATGCGCCCGCTGGAACGACCGTTACAAAGTGCTTGAGGACGGCGTGCGCGGCACGCCGGGGCTGAAGATTGTCGAACGGGCAACGGTCGAACGCATCGTCGGCTCGTCCTTTCAGTTCCTGCTGCTGGATTGGAAGGCTGACGACATTCTGGCCGTGCTGAAACGCTGTGCCGCGCGCGGGGTCGAGCTGAAATGGTTCGGCGCGCCCGAACCCACCGCGTTCACGTCGAAATACGACAGCTGGCGCTATGCCGCGTCCGAGGTGATGCCCGCCACGGACCGCGTGCTGGCGGGCATTGTGGACATGCGCGTGCCGCTGACCTTTTCGCTGGACGACTGCGCGCTGATTGCGCGGATCATCCGCAGCGAAGTGTCAGCAGTGTTTCAGGCGGCCAGCGCCTAGCTTTCTGGCTGTCCCAAGTCGCATGCGGGAAAGGAACGCGGCCGTTCGTGTTTGGCGCAGCGAACGGCGGGAAGGAGTCCTTTCCGCTATCTCCAAAGCGCGGGACAAGGCCGAAGGCCGCCGCGCATCGCCGGGCCGTCCGCCGGCACGGCGATTTGGTTTCTGTTGCGCGTGAGGGATAGCTGGGATGTGCTTGGCTGGCATAAAGTGCCAGTTACAGAGGTCTGATCGCCGCACCACGGCCCGACGATGCGCGGCTTTGCGCACGGCAGCTTCGTCCGCTCTCCGGACCTTGGCACATCCCATTCCGAATGTCCGGTTTTGGGTCGGACATGCACGGCATGCGACACCCGCCATCACTCCGCCCCGTACAACGGCACCGTGGACATGCTCACCTTGGCGCTGCCTTCGGTCAGTTCCCGTGCGTGGGCCACATAGATCAGCGTTTGGTTTTCCTCGTCAAAAATGCGCTTCACCCGCAGGGACTTGAACACGATGGACCGCGAGGTGCGGAACACGTCCTCGCCTTCCTCGCTGCGGTCGATGTCGCCGATCTTGATCGGGCCGGTCTGGCGGCAGGAAATGGACGAATTTGACGGGTCCTCGAACCAGTTGCCATTGGCCAGCCGGTCGATCAGCCCACGGTCGAAATAGGCAATGTGACAGGTCACGCCACTGACCTCCGGGTCGGGGATCGCCTCGATCACGATGTCATTGCCCGCCCAGTCGACGCCAATCTCACCCACTTGTTCGGCCTGCGCCGCGCCGCTGATCCCCAGCGCCGCGACAGCGATCCATGTGCCTAGACGGTTCAAAACGTCAAAACCCCGTGATCGCCCATATCGGGCTTGGCTTCGGTCAGGTTTGCCTTGGCGATCTCGAACAGGAACTTGGCGCCGCCATCGGTCGCCCAGACCTCGGCCTTGGACAGGGACATGCGCACCAGGCACACGTCGGGGTCTTTCTGGCCACCTTCAAACCAGGCATCGGCAACGGGTGACCACAGGTCATCCAGCACCTTGGGGTCGGTCACAACGTCCAGCTTGCCCTCGACCGTGGCGTACAGCTTGTTGTGCTGGCAGGCGACCAGATAGGTGGCGGCGCTGGCTTTTTTCGCGGCATCGGCAATGTCGGTGCCGTGGGCGGTGATGAACCACAGCGCCGTGCGGTCGTCATCGTGCAGCGTGTGCGACATCGGGCGGGCGCGGTCGCTGGGCGTGGCCAGCATACCGGCGTTGATGTCGCCCATACGGTCCCAGAATGTGTCGTTCAGCTCGGATTGGGTGGCATGATCTTTCATGGCGTGGCTCCTGTTTCCTCAAGTGTCGGCAGATCAACGCCCGATCACAAAGCTTGTTCCATCGCCGCGATGGTGATCAGACTTGACCCAGCAGGGGGCAGGCATGTAAGTAATGAACAAGCGTTCAATAACGGGAGGGATGCACCGATGTTTACCCATTCAATGACCTTCGATCTGGGCGAGGATGCCAACAGCCTGCGCGAGATGGTGCACCGCTGGGCGCAAGAGCGCGTGCGCCCGATGGCGCAAGAGATCGACCAGACCAATGAATTCCCCCCCGCCTTGTGGACGGAGATGGGCGAGCTGGGCCTGCTGGGCATCACCGTCGAGGAAGAATTCGGCGGCTCGGGCATGTCCTATCTGGCGCACACCGTTGCGGTCGAGGAAATCGCGCGGGCGTCGGCCTCGGTGTCGTTGTCCTATGGCGCGCATTCGAACCTGTGCGTCAACCAGATCAAACTGAACGGCACGCCCGAGCAAAAGGCAAAATACCTGCCCGGTCTGGTCAGCGGCAAACACGTGGGCGCACTGGCGATGTCCGAACCGGGCGCGGGCAGCGATGTGGTCAGCATGAAACTGCGCGCCGAAAAGCGGAACGATCACTTTCGGCTCAGCGGCAACAAATACTGGATCACCAACGGCCCCGACGCCGACACGCTGGTGGTCTATGCCAAGACCGACCCAGATGCCGGCAGCCGTGGCATCACCGCCTTCCTGATCGAAAAGGATATGGTGGGTTTCTCCACCTCGCCGCATTTCGACAAACTGGGAATGCGCGGCAGCAACACCGCCGAGCTGATCTTTGACGGGGTCGAAGTGCCGTTTGAGAACATCCTGGGCGAAGAGGGCAAAGGCGTTGCCGTTCTGATGTCGGGTCTGGATTACGAACGTGTCGTGCTGGCGGGCATTGGCCTTGGCATCATGGCCGCCTGCCTGGACGAGGTCATGCCCTATGTGTCCGAGCGCAAGCAATTCGGCCAGCCCATCGGGAACTTCCAGCTTATGCAGGGCAAGATCGCCGATATGTACACCGCGATGAACAGCGCGCGGGCCTATGTCTACGAGGTGGCGCGCGCCTGTGACAAGGGCACCGTGACGCGGCAGGACGCGGCGGCGTGCTGTCTTTATGCATCCGAACAGGCGATGGTGCAGGCGCATCAGGCGGTGCAGGCGCTGGGTGGCGCAGGCTTTTTGTCCGACAGCCCCGTCAGCCGCATTTTCCGCGACGCCAAGCTGATGGAGATCGGGGCGGGCACCTCGGAAATCCGCCGGATGCTGATCGGACGCGAGCTGATGGGCGCGATGGCCTAAGGCGGCACGCGGGGAGGGGGCGCAGATGGACCGGCTGTTGGACCTGGGGACGAAAGAAACCGTGCTGCACGCCAGCTTGCCTGTGTTGGTCGAGGTGCTGGAATGGATCGCGGCGGGCATCGACCTGTTCGCCATCCTGCTGCTGGTCATCGGTGCGGCACGCTTCATGGCGGGATTTATCCGCGCCGAGCTGTACCGCGACAGCCGCCAGCGTCTGCGCACCTCGAACCGCGCGCGGCTGGAACTGGGCAATTACATCCTTGCGGGGCTGGAGTTGTTCATCGTCTCGGACGTGATCCACACCGCGCTGAGCCTGGCGGCGACCGACCTGATCTTCCTGCTGCTGCTGGTGATCATCCGGTCGATCACCTCGTATTTTCTGGACCGCGAGCTGTCGGAGCTGCGGCAAGAGCTGGGCGATGATCCGCGCTAGGCCCGCATCCCTGCGGCCACGCTGGCTGTATTGGATGCCACTGGCTGTGGTGACGGTCTGTGGGGCGCTGTGGCTGTTCCGGCTGGGTTGGATCGCGGCGCATGTGGATGAAAGCGCGCTACTGGACCACTACGCGCGGCTTTACGTGGCCGAAACCGGCGCAGGCGCGCGGCGCAGCGATTGCGTGGGGCGACCGGGGCAGGATCGGGCCGTGCGGCTGCTGATCCAGTGCACAGCGCCGGATGGGGAAAGACGGGTTTACGCGATTGGCCGCTTTGGTGCGCTGCTGGAAAAAATTCCTGTGCCAAACGATGCGTCGAAAACCTGAGCAGCGGCGTTAAGCTGTTGGACGACTAACAAAGGACTGAAAATGCTACTGAAACGAACTTTGATCGCGGCCATTCTGGCCAGCCCCGTAACCCCGCTGGCGGCGCAGGGTCTGACATTCAGCACCGAAACCACGGCATCCTGTCTGGCGAATACATCCGATATGGCGGGGCAGATGGCATGCATCGGCGCCTCGGCCAATGCCTGCATGGAGGACACGCCCGGGGGCTCGTCCACCGTAGCGATGTCGGGCTGTCTGGACCGCGAGTTGCAGTATTGGGATGCCAAGCTGAACGAGAATTACGCAAGCGCCCTCAGACGGGCGCGCGACGCGGACGGAGACACCGACGGCGCGCCGTCTGCAACGGCGCTGCGCGAGATGCAGCGGGCGTGGATACCCTTCCGCGATGCGACCTGCGATTACGAGCGGTCGCAATGGGGCGGCGGCACGGGGGGCGGTCCCGCCACCTACAGCTGCCTGATGCGGCTGACCGGACAGCAGGCGCTGTATCTGGCCAACAGCGGGATTGGTGAGTGACAGACCTGCCCAACATAGCGCGGACCTGTCTGGATCATGATCCGCAGGCGGTGGCGATCATCGACCTGTCAGACGGGCCGCGTTGTGATGTGCATTACGGTGAACTGGCGGGGATGGCCGACGGCATCGCCCGCCGTTTGCTGATGCAGGTCGGGCCAGGCGACCGCGTGGGCGTGTTGCTTAGCCAGTCACCGTGGTGCGCGGCGGCGCATCTGGCGATCTGGAAGATCGGCGCAATTTCGGTGCCGCTGTTCAAGCTGTTCCAACGCGATGCGCTGGCCTCCCGTATCAGCGACGCCGGTGTCGCACTGGTGTTGACCGATGCCGAAGGGGCCGATTTGCTGGGCGATCTGGCCACGCCGCTGCTGGCCGCGACCTGCGGTGTGGCGGGTGATCCGGTGGCGTTCGCGGCGGGTGGCGATGACGTGCCCTGCGTGCTGATCTACACCTCGGGCACCACCGGCGCGCCCAAGGGGGCGCTGCACGGGCACGGCGTGCTGGACGGGCATCTGCCCGGCGTCAGCGCCAGCCACAACCACCTGGGCCAGCCCGGCGATTGTCTGTGGACCCCCGCCGACTGGGCGTGGATCGGCGGGCTGTTCGACGTGGCAATGCCCGCGCTGCGACTGGGCGTGCCCGTGGTCGCCGCGCGTATGCCGAAATTCGACGTGGACCGCTGTGCGCAGATTATCGCGGACGGCGGCGTGCGCAACGTGTTCTTCCCGCCCACGGCCTTGCGGATGCTGAAAGCGGCAGGGGCCAAGCTGCCCGGCCTGCGCACCGTCGCCAGTGGTGGCGAGCCGCTGGGCGCGGAAATGCTGAGCTGGGGGCGCGATGCCTTTGGCGTGCAGATCAACGAATTCTACGGCCAGACCGAATGCAACATGGTCGCCAGCAGCTGCGCCGCCGACTTCCCGCCACGCCCGGGGTGCATCGGCAAACCCGTGCCCGGCTTCGACGTCGCGGTGATCGACGCCGCGGGCCAGCCAGCGGACGGCGAAGGCGACATCGCCATCCGGCGCGGCGCGCCCAGCATGATGCTGCGCTATTGGCAGCGCCCCGAAGCGACGGCAGAAAAGTTTCGCGGCGACTGGATGCTGACCGGCGACCGTGGCCTGTGGGAAGGCGACTATCTGCGCTTTGTGGGCCGCGAGGATGACGTGATCACCTCGTCCGGCTACCGCATCGGCCCCGCCGAGATCGAGGATTGCCTGCTGACCCATAGGGACGTCGCCACCGTCGGCGTTGTCGGCAAACCCGACCCGCTGCGCACCGAAATCGTCAAGGCCTATGTGGTGCTCAAAGACGGGGCGACGGCGACGGAACAAAGCTTGCAAGACTACGTCAAGGCGCGACTGGCGCAATATTCCTACCCGCGCGAAATCGCATTCGTGGATGCGCTGCCGATGACGGTGACGGGCAAAGTGATCCGCAAGGCGCTGCGTGCGCAAGCGGTGGCAGAAACTGGGAAAGGGACGGCATGAAACTGACGTCACAGATTTTGACTTCTTCGGCCGATTTCAAGGCCAACCAGCAGGCGCACGAGGCGGCCTTGCATCAGATCCAGGAGGCGGCGCAGGCGGCCACTTTGGGCGGCGGCGAACGGTCGCGGGACCGACACGTCAGCCGGGGCAAGATGCTGCCGCGCGAGCGGGTGGCGAACCTGCTGGACCCCGGCAGCCCGTTTCTGGAAGTCGGCGCCACAGCCGCCCACGGCATGTACGACGGCGCGGCCCCCGGTGCGGGTGTCATCACCGGCATTGGCCGCGTCATGGGGCGCGACGTGATGGTCGTGTGCAACGACGCCACCGTAAAGGGCGGCACCTATTACCCGATGACGGTCAAGAAACACCTGCGCGCGCAAGAGATCGCCGAGGCGAACCATCTGCCCTGCATCTACTTGGTGGACAGCGGCGGCGCGAACCTGCCAAATCAGGATGAGGTTTTTCCCGACCGTGATCACTTTGGTCGCATATTTTTCAATCAGGCGCAGATGAGCGCGAAAGGCATCCCGCAGATTGCTGTCGTGATGGGATCATGTACGGCAGGCGGGGCTTACGTGCCGGCCATGTCCGACGTGACGATCATCGTGCGCGATCAGGGCACCATCTTTCTGGCCGGTCCGCCGCTGGTCAAGGCCGCCACGGGCGAGGTCGTCACAGCCGAGGATCTGGGCGGCGGCGACGTGCACACGCGCCTGTCGGGCGTGGCGGACTATCTGGCCGAGGATGACACACATGCGCTGGCCTTGGCCCGCCGCGCGGTGGGATCGCTGGAGGGGGCTGGCACGCAGTTCACCGGCGGGGCTGTCAGCTATGACGAACCCGCCTATGATCCGGCGGAGCTGCTGGGCGTGGTCCCTGCGGACGCGCGCACGCCCTATGACATCCGCGAGGTGATCATGCGGCTGGTCGATGGCAGCGTGTTTGACGAGTTCAAATCCCGCTTTGGCGAAACGCTGGTCTGCGGCTTTGCCCATGTCAAAGGCACGCCTGTGGGCATCATCGCCAACAACGGTGTGCTGTTTTCCGAAGCCGCCCAGAAAGGCGCGCATTTTGTCGAGCTGTGCTCGCAACGCAAAATCCCGCTGGTGTTCCTGCAAAACATCACCGGTTTCATGGTGGGTCGCAAATACGAAAACGAAGGCATCGCGCGCCACGGGGCCAAGATGGTGACGGCGGTGGCCACCACTTCGGTGCCGAAAATCACCATGCTGGTCGGCGGATCGTTCGGGGCCGGCAACTATGGCATGGCGGGGCGGGCATACTCGCCGCGGTTCCTGTGGACATGGCCCAACAGCCGCATCAGCGTCATGGGCGGCGCACAGGCGGCCGGCGTGCTGGCCACGGTCAAACGCGACGGCATGGAAGCGCGCGGCGAGACATGGAGCACCGAGGACGAACAAGCGTTCAAGCAGCCCACGATTGATATGTTCGAGGAACAGTCGCACCCGCTTTATGCCAGCGCGCGGCTGTGGGACGACGGGGTGATCGACCCGCGCAAAAGCCGCGACGTGCTGGACCTGAGCCTGCGCGCCAGCCTGAATGCGCCGATTGCCGACACGCGCTTTGGCCTGTTCCGGATGTGAGTTTTGCCGGCGGAGGACGGGGGCCAGCCCCCGGACCCCCGGGATATTTTTGGCCAAAAGAAATGGCCCAGTGAAAGATTTAGAGGACGGGAATGATGTTTGACACGATCCTGATTGCGAACCGGGGCGAGATTGCCTGTCGGGTGATGGAAACAGCGCAGGCCATGGGCGTCACTTGCGTGGCGGTCTATTCGGATGCGGATGCGGGGGCCAAGCATGTGGCGATGGCTGACCGCGCCGTGCACATTGGCGGGTCGGCCCCGTCCGAAAGCTATTTGCGCGGCGATGTGATCATTCGCGCAGCGCTGGATACAGGCGCGCAGGCGATCCATCCCGGCTATGGGTTCCTGTCCGAGAACCCCGATTTCGTCGAGGCGGTCGAGGCGGCGGGGCTGGTGTTTATCGGGCCATCTGCCAGTGCGATCCGCGCGATGGGGTTGAAAGACGCGGCCAAGGCGCTGATGGTCGAGGCCGGCGTGCCCGTGGTGCCCGGCTATCACGGGGCGGACCAGTCGGATGATCTGCTGGCGGCAGAGGCCGACAAGATCGGCTATCCGGTGCTGATCAAGGCTGTTGCCGGTGGCGGCGGCAAGGGGATGCGTCAGGTCGAGGACGCGGCGGGCTTTCAAGAGGCGCTGGCCTCGGCACGGTCCGAGGCGAAGACCGCCTTTGGCAATGCCGACGTGCTGGTTGAAAAGTTCGTCAGCAAGCCGCGCCACATCGAGGTGCAGGTCTTTGGCGACGGCACACGCGCGGTGCATTTGTTTGAGCGGGATTGCTCGTTGCAGCGCCGCCACCAGAAGGTGATCGAAGAGGCACCGGCCCCCGACATGACGCCTGAGATTCGCGCCGCCATGGGCGCGGCGGCTGTGCGTGCAGCCGAAGCTATCGGTTACGCGGGCGCGGGCACGGTGGAATTCATCGTCGACGGGTCGAACGGGCTGAACGCCGACGGGTTCTTCTTTATGGAGATGAACACACGGTTGCAGGTGGAACACCCCGTAACCGAGGCGATCACCGGCGTTGATCTGGTGGCATGGCAATTGCGCGTCGCGGCGGGCGAGGCGCTGCCTGCGGCGCAAGAGGAACTGGGCATCAGCGGCCACGCCTTCGAGGCACGGCTCTATGCCGAGGATGTGCCAAAGGGGTTCTTGCCCGCGACCGGCACGCTGACGCATCTGCATTTTCCCGAAGGGTGCCGCGCCGACAGCGGTGTGCGGGCGGGCGATGTGATCAGCCCGTTTTACGACCCGATGATCGCCAAGGTGATCGTGCACGGCCCCACCCGCGACGTCGCACTGGCGCGGTTGCGTGCGGCGCTGGCGGGCACGCAGGTGGGCGGCACGGTGACCAACCTTGCGTTTCTGGGCGCGCTGGCAGGCCACAAGGGCTTTGGCCGGGGCGAGGTGGACACCGGGCTGATCGCACGTGATCTGGATGATCTGGTGGCGGCTCCGCAAGCCGCGCCGCGTCATGCTGTGGCGGCGGGGATGGTGGCGCTGGGGCTGGAGACGCCTGCGCCGGACACCGGCTTTGCCCTGTGGGCACCGCTGCGGCGTAGCCTGACGCTGGTGCAGGACGGTGACGACGTGGCCCTGACGGTCGATGTCCTTAGCCCCACGGCGCAGGACTGGACCGTGGATGGCACGCCGGTAGCGGTGCGCCGTGTCGGTGCGTTCTGGCAGATCGACGGACAGGCGGCACCGGATGTGGCGCAGACGGGGGCGCAGGTCACCGTCTTTGACGGCTATGGTCTGGCCTATACCGTCGTTGACCCGCTGGAACGCGCCAGTGCCGCAGGCGGTGACGGCAACCTGATCGAGGCACCGATGCCGGGGCTGGTGCGGGCGCTGTTCGCCAAGGCGGGGCAGGCGGTCAAGGCGGGCGAACGGCTGGCCGTGCTTGAGGCGATGAAGATGGAGCACAGCCTGCTGGCCATCCGTGACGGCGTGGTGGCCGAGGTGCTGGTGGAAGAAGGCGCGCAGGTCGAGGCCGGCGCGGCACTGGTGCAATTGGAACCGGAAGCCTAGGCTGGTTTCGAGCAAGGGAGGAATTGCCATGAGTCTGGGTGCCTGTGAGATTTTCGAAGTCGGTCCACGCGACGGATTACAAAACGAATCCAAAGAGATATCGGTGGCCGACAAGGTCAAGCTGGTCGATATGCTGAGCCGCGCCGGTTTCAGCCGCATCGAATGCGCGTCCTTCGTCAGCCCCAAGTGGGTGCCGCAGATGGCAGGCAGCGCCGAGGTGCTGGCGGGGATCACCCGTGGCGACGGCATCCGCTATGCGGCGCTGACCCCCAACATGCGCGGGTTCGAGGATGCGCAGGCGGCGGGCGCGGACGAGATTGCGGTGTTCGCCTCGGCCTCGGAAGGGTTCTCCAAGGCCAACATCAACGCGACCATCGCGGAATCGCTGGAACGGTTCGCCCCGGTGATCGAGGCCGCGCGCCACATTGATCTGCCGGTACGGGGCTATGTGTCTTGCGTGGTGGAATGCCCCTATGACGGGGCGGTGACACCGCAGGCGGTGGCCGATGTGGCGGACAAGCTGTTTGGCATGGGCTGTTACGAGATCAGCCTGGGCGACACCACCGGCAAGGGCACGCCCGACGCTGTGGCGCGGATGTTGCTGGCGGTGCGCGATGTGGTGCCTGCGGGACGGCTGGCGGGACATTTTCACGACACCAATGGGCGCGCGTTGGACAATATCGACGCAGCACTGGCCATGGGGTTGCGGGTGTTCGACGCGGCGGTGGGTGGATTGGGCGGATGTCCCTATGCGCCCGGCGCGTCCGGCAACGTGGCGACCGAAGCGGTGGCGGCGCATCTGAAACGGCTGGGCTATCAGACCGGGCTGGATGCGGATGTGATCGCCGAGGCGGCAGCCTTTGCCAAGAGCCTGCGCAGCTGAAGACGTACGAAAAGGACAGGAATATGTACAAGACGATTTCGATCGACGTGGACGCACGCGGTGTGGCCACGCTGACGCTGGACCGCGCGGACAAACACAACGCGATGTCGGCGCAGATGCTGGCCGACCTGACGGATGCAGCCGCCGCGCTGGGCGCGGATGACGCGGTGCGGGTGGTGGTGCTGACCGGTGCAGGCAAGTCGTTCTGTGCGGGCGGCGATCTGGACTGGATGCGCGAACAGATGGCCGCCGATCCTGACACGCGGGCGCGCGAGGCGGGCAAGCTTGCGCATATGTTGCAGGCGCTGAACACCATGCCGAAACCGCTGATCGGCATGGTGCAGGGCAACGCCTTTGGCGGCGGGGTCGGCATGGCGTCGGTCTGTGATGTGGCCATCGGCGCGGACCATCTGAAGATGGGCCTGACCGAGGTGCGTCTGGGCATTATTCCCGCCACCATCGGCCCCTATGTCATCGCCCGCATGGGCGAAGGGCGCGCGCGGCGGGTGTTCTTTTCCGGCCGCCTGTTTGATGCCGCCGAGGCGGTCGATCTGGGACTGCTGGCGCGGGTGGTGCCGTGGGACGATCTGGCCGCCGCCGTTGAAGCAGAGGTGCTGCCCTACCTCAGCACCGCGCCGGGGGCCGTTGCCTCGGCCAAGGCGCTGGCACGTTCGCTTGGGCCGCGCATTGATGCGGGCACCATCGACATGACGATTCAGGCGCTGAAAGAGCGTTGGGAAACGGACGAGGCCGCCGAGGGGATCGGCGCGTTTTTCGACAAGCGCAGGGCGGCGTGGATGGGGTGAGCAAAGCTAAAGGGGCGTTTGAGGCGCATTTGTAATGATGGCCTCCACATTGTTTTTAACCTCAGTTTCTTTTCCGGCATTGGGGGTGTCCTTGATCGTGCAGCCGACAAAATTGGGATAATCAATCTTCGCAAGCGCATCCAGTTTCTTGCACGCCCTGCCGACATGATAGAACAACGCGGCACTGTGGACTTTGCTTAAATCCCAGTTCAATCCGGCATCCAGTGCTTTTTTGCCAGACTTGAACAGGTCGCTGATCGGGCGTTCTTCCTTGGCAACATCCGGGTCGACTGTGCGCGTCCTGTTGATCAACGCGGCGTAACTGTCAGTGACGTCTTTGCAGGCCGGTTCAGGGCTATTCGTTTTGATTGAACCGTCTGTGCCTTCAGGGGGGTAGCAGGATTCAATGATCGAGAGACCGAAGACAATCGAGACATCACGATAAGTGGACAGATACCTTAGGATCACTGGTACGAAATGACGGGCCTTGAGAATTGTTTTAAACATTTCCGTGGGTTCCAGCGCCAAAAGGCGGCTGGCATTTCCACGGATTTCAAGGTTGTCATAGGTTTGTTTCAAAGCGCCATTCAAGGATTTGGCCACTTCGAACGACAGGGTTTCAAAAGTCAGCGCACTTCCATCTTCGGATTTAGCCTCGGCCTCTGTGCAATTGGCCGGAAGGGAGATGGTATTAACTTTAGCGGTTGTCGTTACGGTGGGCAGAGTGCATTTTCTGGATGCGGCCTGAAGCTTTTCGATGTTGCCGTAAAGGTCCGAGATGCGTTCCGCTGAAAGCTTTGCCTCGCTTGACCCTTCGACGGTTTCAGCCACCAAGGGGGCCAGCAGGGCCAGCGCCAGAATATACCGGTTTACCTGCTGTTTCTGACCCTTGGCAAAAACCGAATGGCGGTCGGCCAGAAAGCCGAGGTTGCCACCGGGGTAGCCGGCCTCGCGGGCGACCGTGTTACAGCCGTTTGCAAAGACAATAATTGTAAGTGCGATTAAAAACCGTTTCATGAATTCCCCCAAGAATATTCAAAATAATTCAATTAAAGGGTGAATAAGGCATGTATCCGAATTTCCTGTCAAGCTTCACGGTTTTGTTTGCAGTCTATTACCTTCGGGTATCAGCGCCTGGCGTTTGTATTTCAGGCTGGTGGAATTGCCCGGTTCTGTTGCTCAGCGGCCAAGGTGTTGCGCTCGACGGTGCGCAGCTTTGCCCGTGCCTTTTCGCCGTCACCGCCTGTCTCTTGCAGGGCCCGCTGCCAGATTTTCAGCACCGAACGGGGCGACCATGGCAAAACGGCCTCTTGCGCGAGCCAGTGGCGCAACGGGGGCGGCAGGCGGTCAAAAGCCGCCATTTTACAGCCCCCGCGCGCTTTGCGTTTCAGTGACGACCGCAGGTTCGAGGACCGGCACGTTTTCACCCCCTGCATTCCTTACGCCGCCTTGCGCCAGTGCGGAAAGGGATCTTCCAGATCAGCCCAAAGCGCGGGGTGCATACCGTCCTGTTCCACCAAAGCGGCATCCAGCGCCGTGGTGATCGCGCCCTTGTCCATCTGCGCCCCGATGAACACCAGTTCCTGACGCCGGTCGCCAAACGGCTCTAGCCAGTGTTTTGCAAGGTAGGCCTGCATTTGCGGATGCGCGGGGCGGCGCGTTTCGGGCACGCTGGCCCACCAGGTGCCAAGCGGGCTGACGGTGCTGAGCGCCCCGGCCAGAGAGAATTCGGCCAGCCAGTCGGGGCGGGTGGCGATCCAGAAATGCCCCTTGGCGCGGATCACGCCGGGCAGGGGACCGTTCAGAACAGCGTGCACTTTTGCCGGGTCAAACGGGCGGCGTGCGCGATAGACAAAGGACGAAATGCCGTATTCTTCGGTTTCGGGGATGTGGTCGTCAAAGCCGTACAGTTCCTTGGCCCACAACGGGTGTTCGTGGGCGGTTTCAAAATCGAACAGGCCGGTGTCAAAGATCCGCTCTTGCGGGACGCGGCCAAAGTCTGCGGTGATGATTTCCGCATCCGGGTTCAGCGCGGTGACGATCAGACGCGCGGCATTGGTTTGATCGGGGCCGGCATCGGTGGTCTTGTTCAGCACCACGACATCGGCAAATTCGATCTGGTCCACCAGCAGATCGACCAGCGTGCGGTCGTCCCCATCGCCCAGGCTTTCGCCGCGGTCGCGCAGGAAGTCGTGGCTGGCGTAGTCTTTCAGCAGGTTGACCGCATCGACCACGGTCACCATCGTATCCAGCCGCGCCACATCGGACAGGCTTTGACCGTCGGCATCGCGGAAATCAAAGGTCGCGGCGACGGGCAGGGGTTCGGATACGCCGGTGGATTCGATCAGCAGGTAATCGAACCGGTTTTCCGCAGCCAGACGCCGCACCTCGATCAGCAGATCGTCGCGCAGGGTGCAGCAGATGCAGCCGTTGGACATCTCGACCAGTTTCTCGTCGGTCTGGCTGAGGTCGGCGCCACCATCGCGGACCAGATCGGCGTCGATGTTCACCTCGGACATATCGTTGACAATGACCGCCACCCGCCGCCCGTCGCGGTTGTTCAGGACGTTGTTCAACAAGGTGGTTTTGCCCGCGCCCAGAAAGCCGGACAGAACAGTGACGGGAAGGCGGTGGTCTTTCATGGGTGAGTCCTTTTAATGATATGTTATATCATAACACTTACAAAGGGCATACAGGTTGCACAAGCCGGTTTTTTGGCCCGTGCGTGCCTTGGGGGCAGGGCGATAGGCATTTCAGGGCGCTAGACTTTGGCCACCGGCGTTTCGGAACCGGCGCCCCCTGCGGCGCGTTTTTTCTGTCGGAACCGAAAAAAGGGCTGGCCATTCTGTTGCGCTCTATGATCTGCGTGCGACATGGATCGGGTGTGCTTTGGGGTGGTCCAAGTCAATCCGGCCACCCTATGCGTCGTTTTCAGCGACGCCGCGTGGTCTGAACCGATGCACAAACGGACATCCGCCAGACATCCGGCGCCCCGAAACCCGACGTGACATCTGACGTGCCGCCCATTCCCGCCGGACGGCGGAATGTTCTTACACCGAACAGGAGCCTTGAATGGAACCCAAACTGATCGGAATTGTTATCATTCTGCCTTTCGTGGCAGCGTTTATCTATGCGGCGGTTCACGAATATATGCGGTACAACTCGGAAGGCAAAGCGACCTACGGGTTGGTCTATGACGAAGAGACGGGCACGACCCATGTCACCGGAATACCCGAGGACGAAGAGACCTATGACCCCGAGGATTTTGACCCCAACGACTATATCAATCCCGAGGCCAGAAGCGGCCCCGAGGATGCGGACACGGACAAATCCTGAGCCGCGCAGGGAACGGGGGGCATAGGGGGCGCCAAACTGCCCGCCTCTCGGTTGACCCCGCCGCACGCGCGGCGTAAACCTGCACCAATCTCCGGGGCCGCGCGATCTGATGCGCCGGCAAAGCAAAGGAAACACACGTGGACGAGATGCTGCGCGAATACCTTCCGATTCTGGTGTTTTTGGCCGTTGCCATTGCATTGGGCCTGATTCTGATCCTCGCCGCGCTGGTCATCGCCGTGCGCCGTCCCGACCCCGAAAAGGTCAGCGCCTATGAATGCGGGTTCAACGCATTTGACGACGCGCGGATGAAATTCGATGTGCGGTTCTACCTTGTGTCGATCCTGTTCATCATCTTCGATCTGGAAATCGCTTTCCTGTTTCCCTGGGCCGTCGCGTTCAAGGACATCAGCATGACAGGTTTTTGGTCGATGATGGTTTTCCTGGGCGTTCTGACCGCCGGATTTGCCTACGAGTGGAAAAAGGGCGCGCTTGAGTGGCAGTAAGCCACGGGTAAGCCAAGATTGGAAAGCCGCCCCGATACGGGCGGCTTTTGTCATTTCATACGGGCGGGTCACGGGGGGGCAGGGCGCGTTTGCCGGTCATTTTGTGGGCAACCCTTCGGATCGGCCTGCTTTTTCCCTGTGATCGTGCAAGCATGTCGCGTTGACGCTCTTGCAGGGCTGGGCTACACCCGAGAACAACATGCGGATGGGCGGAAATTCGCACCCCGTCATCCCGACAAAACGCTGGAGCGAAGCGCATATGTCAATTGCCACATCACCGAACGCTGCGGGGGCCGACCGCGAGGTCGCAACCCAGAGCCTGAACGCCGAGTTGCAGGACAAGGGCTTTCTGCTGACCTCGACCGAGGATCTGATCAACTGGGCCCGCACCGGCAGCCTGCACTGGATGACATTCGGTCTGGCGTGCTGCGCGGTCGAGATGATGCACACGTCGATGCCGCGCTATGATCTGGAACGGTTCGGCACAGCGCCGCGCGCCAGCCCGCGCCAGTCGGACCTGATGATCGTGGCCGGTACGCTGACCAACAAGATGGCACCGGCCCTGCGCAAGGTCTATGACCAGATGCCCGAGCCGCGCTACGTGATCTCGATGGGGTCCTGCGCCAATGGCGGCGGCTATTATCACTACAGCTATTCGGTGGTGCGCGGTTGCGACCGCATCGTGCCCGTGGACATCTACGTGCCGGGCTGCCCGCCCACGGCCGAGGCGTTGCTGTACGGGATCATGCAATTGCAGCGCAAGATGCGCCGCACAGGGACAATCGTCCGCTGAGCCGGACGGGGATTTTGTCCGCAACGCGCGGGCAGGGCACGGCATGGACCGCGCCGCACAGACAGACTTCGGGTAAGGATAACCGATGAGCGATGCACTGAAAGAACTGGGAACCTACATCGAGGCCAAGCGCCCCAATTGCGTTCTGTCCTGGGACATCAGCCACGGCGAGCTGAACGTGGATGTCACCCCCAACAACATCGTCGGGCTGGTCGAGTTTCTGAAAAACGACGCGACCTGCCGGTTCTCGTCGCTGGTGGACATCACGGCGGTGGACTACACCGGTCGCGCCAAGCGGTTCGACGTGGTCTACCACTTCCTCAGCATGTACCAGAACCATCGCATCCGCCTGCGCGTGTCGGTGCGAGAAGAGGCGATGGTGCCGTCGATCGTGAACGTGCACCCTTCGGCCAACTGGTTCGAGCGTGAGATTTTCGATATGTTCGGCATCCTTTTTTCGGGCCACCCCGACCTGCGCCGCATCCTGACCGATTACGGGTTTCGCGGCTATCCGCTGCGCAAGGATTTCCCGACCACCGGCTACACCGAGGTCCGCTATGACGAGGCGCAAAAGCGCGTGGTTTACGAACCCGTCAGCCTGGTGCAGGAATACCGCCAGTTCGATTTCATGTCGCCCTGGGAAGGTGCCGAATACATCCTGCCCGGCGATGACAAGGTCGCGCCGGACGGACACGTCAGCAAGGATGCCAAGTGATGGGCGGCGTCTGGTGGCTGATACTGTCGGCGCTGACGATCATTCCGATGATCAAGCTGCTGCCGTTCTTTGGCATCAATAAATACTGGTCTGCGGTCTGTCTGATCCCGTTCGGCACCATTGCGTTGTTGTGGTGGATCGGGCTGCGCCTGCAAGAGCTGGAGAAACGCTGATGGGCGGCCAGTATTTTCAGGCGGACTGGTACTATTCGACATCTGCTCTTTTTGCGATGTTGATCCTTCTGGGTCTGTTTGCGCTTCCCGCCCGCGTCATTCAGAAACGACATGGCTATCCGGTGTGGACGTTGGTGTTTTGCCTCGTTCCATATATGGGCCCCTACATACTGCTCTGGGCGTTTGCCACTTCCGAGCCGCGTAAGATTGAAGAGGATTTATCATGATGGATGGCTCCAAAGGTTTCGAAGACGCCCTGACGGGCGAGCAGAAAATCCGCAACTTCAACATCAACTTCGGGCCTCAGCACCCGGCGGCGCACGGCGTGTTGCGGCTGGTGCTGGAGCTGGACGGCGAGATTGTCGAACGCTGCGATCCGCACATCGGCCTGCTGCACCGTGGCACCGAAAAGCTGATGGAAAGCCGGACGTACCTGCAAAACCTGCCTTATTTCGACCGGCTGGATTACGTGGCCCCGATGAACCAGGAACACGCCTGGTGTCTGGCCATCGAAAAGCTGACTGGCGTCGAGGTGCCGCGCCGCGCGTCCCTGATCCGGGTGCTGTACTCGGAAATCGGGCGCGTGCTGAACCACCTGCTGAACGTGACCACGCAGGCGATGGACGTCGGCGCGCTGACCCCGCCGCTGTGGGGCTTTGAAGAGCGCGAAAAGCTGATGATCTTCTACGAGCGGGCCTGCGGTGCACGTCTGCACGCGGCGTACTTCCGTCCCGGCGGTGTGCATCAGGATCTGCCCGATGCGCTGCTGGATGACATCGAACAGTGGGCGCATGAATTCCCCGCCGTTCTGGCCGACATCGACGGGCTGCTGACCGAAAACCGCATTTTCAAACAGCGCAACGCCGACATTGGCGTGGTGACCGAAGATGACATTCTGGAATATGGTTTCTCCGGTGTGATGGTGCGCGGCTCTGGCCTGGCCTGGGATTTGCGCCGCTCGCAGCCCTATGAATGCTACGACGAGTTCGACTTCCAGATTCCCGTCGGCAAAAACGGCGACTGCTACGACCGTTATCTGGTCCGCATGGAAGAAATGCGCCAGTCGGTCAGCATCATCAAACAGGCCATCGGCAAGCTGCGCGAAGCCACCGGCGACATTCTGGCCCGTGGCAAGATCACCCCGCCCAGCCGGACCGATATGAAAACCTCGATGGAAAGCCTGATCCACCACTTCAAGCTTTATACCGAAGGGTTCCACGTGCCTGCGGGCGAAGTGTACTGCGCGGTCGAGGCCCCAAAGGGCGAATTCGGTGTCTATCTGGTGGCCGATGGCAGCAACAAACCCTACCGCGCCAAGATCCGCGCGCCGGGCTTCCTGCACTTGCAGGCGATGGACCACATCAGCCGTGGCCACCAATTGGCCGACGTTGCCGCGATCATCGGCACCATGGATGTCGTGTTCGGAGAGATCGACCGGTGATGTTGTCCCCGGTCGTCCCTGCACTTCATCTTGCCCGTAAAACTCCCGCCGGAGGCTCCCACCTCTGCCACGCGAACCGAAAGTCGAACTGATGCTCCGCCGCTTGCACCCTGACCAACCCGAAAGCTTTGCCTTCACCCCCGCCAACCAGGCCTGGGCCGAGGCGCAGATCACCAAATATCCCGAGGGCCGTCAGGCCAGCGCCATCATTCCGCTGCTGTGGCGCGCGCAAGAGCAAGAGGGCTGGCTGACGCGCCCCGCAATCGAATCCGTCTGCGAGATGCTGGGCATGGCCTATATTCGCGGGCTGGAAGTGGCGTCGTTCTACTTCATGTTTCAGCTGCAACCGGTTGGTTCTGTGGCGCATATTCAGGTCTGCGGCACCACGTCCTGCATGATCTGCGGGGCCGAGGACCTGATGGCGGTCTGCAAGAAAAAGATCGCGGCCAAGCCGCATGAGCTGTCGGCGGACGGCAAGTTTTCGTGGGAAGAGGTCGAATGCCTTGGCTCTTGTGCCAACGCGCCCATGGCCCAGATCGGCAAGGATTATTACGAGGATCTGACAACCGACCGCATGGCCGAGATCATCGACGAGATGGCTGCCGGCCGCGTGCCCACGCCGGGGCCGCAAAACGGGCGCTATGCGTCCGAGCCGCTGAGCGGCCTGACCTCGCTGACCGAATACGACAGCGGCAAGACGCAGTATAACGCCAGCGCCCAGCTTGCGACGGACATCGGGGACACGATCAAGCGCATCGACGGGACCGAAGTGCCGCTGACAGCACCGTGGCAAGGCAAGGCGGCCAATGCGTCCGCCAAGCCGCCCGCCAAGCCCAAGACACGCACGGCCCCGTCCGCGCCCGTGACCGAAACCAAGGCCGAAGTGGCGCCTGCGCCTGCGTCCGAAGCACAGTCCAAGGCCAAGCCGCCGCGCGATGAAACAGCGCCCGCGACCGACGCGGGTACGCAAGGTGCAGGCAAGAAGCCCCGCACCATGAAAGCCCCGCGCAAGGCCGGTGCCGACGATTTGAAACTGATCAAAGGCGTCGGTCCCAAGCTGGAAGCGATGCTGAACGAGATGGGTTATTTTCATTATGACCAGATCGCCAAATGGGGCGATGCCGAAGTGGCCTGGGCCGATCAGAACCTTGTCGGGTTCAAGGGCCGCGTCAGCCGCGACAACTGGGTCGCGCAGGCGGGCAAACTGGCCGCCGGTGAACAGACCGAATTTTCCAACCGCGCCAAAAAGGACGGTATTTATAATAAATAAATAATTTCAGGAGAGGGACGATGATGAACGAGAACAAGGCAATGCAGGATTGCACACGCAAGTGTTGGATGCTGTCGGCTGTGGCAGGGGTGGTTCTGGCCATTCTTCTGTTTGCCTTTTCAGGCTTGGGCTTTTTCAGCTCGATCCTGGTTGGGCTCGTTATCTTCGGTGTCGGCGGCTTTCTTCTGAAATCCATGTTGTGCGGCGCGTTGGCGGATCAGGCGCAGGAAACCGTGGCCCCGTCGCAACCCGCAACACCGCCCAAACCTGCCGCAGACACAGCGCCCGTGGCGGATGCTGCGGCCCCGGTGGCAGAGGTGCAACAGCCCGAGGCGGCCACTCCCGCCGCGCCGGCTGCTGCGACTGGCGCCGAGGACAAGGTGCTGGTGAAACCTTCGGCGCGGCTGGCTGGTCAGGACGAACTGGCGGCGCGCAAGGGCGACTGGAAGTACGAAAAACCGGCGGATGCGGCCCCCGCAAAAGCGACGCCTGCCAAAAAGGCACCGGCCAAGGCCAAGGTAACCGCGAACAAGGACACAAGTGCTGCCGCGACCACAGCGCGTGCGCCCGTGGCCGCCGATGGCAAGCCCGAGATGCTGGACGCGCCGCGCGACGGCGGGCCGGATGATCTGAAACAGATCAAGGGCGTCGGCCCCAAGCTGGAAGGGCTGTTGAACGAAATGGGCATCTACCACTTTTCGCAGGTGGCCGGATGGCGCAAGAAAGAAGTCGAATGGGCCGATCAGAACCTTGTGGGGTTCAAAGGTCGGGTCAGCCGTGATGAATGGGTCAAACAGGCCAAGGTGCTGGCCAAAGGTGGCAGCACAGAGTTTTCGAACAAGGTCAAGAAAGGCGGCGTTTACTAAACGCCGACAGATTTGATGCAAGGCAAGGATAGCACAAACAAGACAGGGCAGCGTCTGGCGCTGTGGATTGTCGCCGTGGCGCTGTTCTGGCTTGGCACGACGATCGCAGGGGGCTACCTCGGCTGGACCAGCCGGACCCACGCCCTTTTTGACCTTGCAGCGCTTGCCGGTTTCGGCTGGGCGCTGTGGATGGGTTTCAACATCTGGCGCGCGCGCCGGCAAGACAAAGGCTGAACGGACATGTTGCAGGACAAGGACCGGATCTTTACCAACCTCTACGGTATGCACGACCGCACGCTGAAAGGCGCGCAGGCGCGTGGCCATTGGGATGGGACGGGTGCTATCATCAAAAAGGGCCGTGACTGGATCATTTCCCAGATGAAGGACAGCGGCCTGCGCGGGCGCGGCGGTGCGGGGTTCCCGACCGGTTTGAAATGGTCGTTCATGCCAAAGGAAAGCGACGGTCGCCCGGCCTATCTGGTGGTGAACGCGGACGAATCCGAACCGGGCACCTGCAAGGACCGCGAGATCATGCGCCACGATCCGCACACGCTGATCGAGGGTTGCCTGATCGCGTCCTTCGCGATGAACGCCAACGCCTGCTACATCTACATTCGCGGCGAATACATCCGCGAGCGCGAAGCCCTGCAAGCGGCCATCGACGAATGCTATGACGCGGGTCTGGTGGGCAAGAACGCCGCGAAATCCGGTTGGGATTTCGACATCTATGTGGCCCACGGGGCCGGCGCCTATATCTGCGGCGAGGAAACCGCGCTGCTGGAAAGCCTTGAAGGCAAGAAGGGGATGCCCCGGATGAAGCCGCCGTTCCCTGCGGGTGCGGGTCTGTACGGCTGCCCGACCACGGTGAACAACGTCGAATCCATCGCCGTGGTGCCGACGATCCTGCGCCGTGGGCCGGACTGGTTCTCGTCCTTTGGCCGCCCCAACAACGCGGGCACCAAGCTGTTTGCGATCAGCGGCCACGTGAACAACCCCTGCGTCGTCGAAGAGGCGATGTCGATCACGTTCGAAGAGCTGATCGAAAAGCATTGCGGCGGCATTCGCGGCGGCTGGGACAACCTCAAGGCGGTGATCCCCGGCGGCTCGTCCGTGCCCTGTATCCGTGGCGAGCATATGCGCGAGGCGATCATGGACTTTGACTATCTGCGCGAGCAGCGGTCGGGTCTGGGCACGGCGGCGGTGATCGTGATGGACAAGGACACCGACATCATCAAGGCGATCTGGCGTCTGGCTGCCTTTTACAAGCACGAAAGCTGTGGCCAGTGCACGCCGTGCCGTGAAGGCACCGGCTGGATGATGCGCGTGATGGACCGTCTGGTCAAAGGCGATGCCGAGGTCGAAGAGATCGACATGCTGCTGGACGTGACCAAACAGGTCGAGGGCCACACCATTTGCGCGCTAGGCGATGCGGCGGCATGGCCCATTCAGGGTCTGATCCGCAACTTCCGCGATGAAATCGAAGACCGTATCAAACACAAGCGCACAGGCCGCGTCAGCGCCGTTGCGGCGGAGTAAACCATGGACATGATCCTGTATTCCCATGCCATCGCATCGCTGGGCGGCTATGCCATCCTGATGATCGTACTGACCGCGCTTTCGGCCGCTGGCCGCTCCGACGACGAACGGGCCTTGTGCGGGCAGGTCAAACGCGACTACGCGAACCCGACCTACCGCAAGGCGCGCGCCCATGCGAATGCCGTGGAAAGCGCAGGACCGTTCATCGCGGCCGTGGTTGCGGCCATCATGATGGGCGCTGCACCGTTCTGGGTGAACCTGTTCGCGTCGGTGTTTCTGACCGCGCGGATCGTGATGGCCTATGTGCACATCGGCACCACCAACCAGCCGATGCGCAGCGTGTTCTGGACGATCAGCATGCTGTGCGTTCTGGCGCTGGCTGTCATGGCGATCTGGAGGATCTTTTGATGCGTCTGATTCTTGTTCTTGCGGCGGCTGTTGCGGTCGCGGGCTGTAACCAGCGCGACAAGGGCATCGCCTTTGACGGGCATTACTATCGCACCAGCGCCAAGAAGGTGGGCGACGACCGCTCGGTCTTTCAGATCGAGGTGCGGCAGGTATCGCAAAGCCTGGATGGCGCGCGCGCGGCGGGCCGTCACGCGGCGGTAAAATATTGCATCGAGAATTTCGGCACGTCGAACATCGTGTGGACAAGCGGACCGGACCCGGAAAACGGCGCATTGACGGTCAGCAATGATCGGCTGATCCTGCAAGGGAAATGCAACGTTCTATGACCAACGCGGCGACATATCGCCCCGTTTCCCCGGTGGCATCGCCCTGTTATTGCATATCAAGGCGCAGGTTTCCCATCTGTGGACGGGGGACCGCGCGCGTGCGCGGCCCGTTTCGCAGCACAGGAGACTTGAACATGCGACTGACGACATTGGTATTGGGCGCGACACTCGCCTTGTCGATGGCCACCACGACCGCCGCTGTGGCCAAACCGCATTTGCGGGACACACCGATCGACGACGGGCTGCTGGCCCTTGGGCTGGCCGACGAGATTCGCAGCGCCTGCCCGGATATCTCGGCGCGGATGATCCGCGCGCTTGGCTATCTCAACGGATTGAAAAGCCAGGCCCATGCTTTGGGCTATACGGACGCTGAAATCGACGCCTATCGGAAATCCGATACGGAAAAGGCGCGCCTGAAAAAGCGCGGCAAGGCATATTTGGCGGCCAATGGGGTTGTCGTCGGACAGCCAGAGACGTATTGCGCGCTTGGGCGCAACGAAATCGAAAAATCGAGCCAGATCGGTTCGTTACTCAGGGTGAATTGACGCATGAGCGACCTTCGCAAGATCATCATCGACGGCCACGAAATCGAAGTAGACGGGGCGATGACCCTGATCCAGGCTTGTGAGCAAGCCGGGGTCGAGGTTCCGCGCTTTTGCTATCACGAGCGGCTGACGATCGCGGGCAACTGTCGGATGTGTCTGGTGGAGGTCGTCGGCGGCCCACCCAAGCCTGCGGCGTCCTGTGCGATGCAGGTGCGCGACCTGCGTCCCGGTCCCGAAGGCCAGCCGCCGGTGGTGAAAACCAACAGCCCGATGGTCAAGAAGGCCCGCGAGGGCGTGATGGAATTCCTGTTGATCAACCACCCGCTGGATTGCCCGATCTGCGACCAGGGCGGCGAATGCGATTTGCAGGATCAGGCCATGGCCTACGGCGTTGATTTCAGCCGGTTCCGCGAACCCAAGCGCGCGACCGAGGATCTGGATCTGGGGCCGCTGGTTGAAACCCACATGACGCGCTGCATTTCCTGCACCCGCTGCGTGCGTTTTACCACCGAAGTGGCGGGCATCACCCAGATGGGCCAGACCGGGCGCGGCGAGGATGCCGAGATTACGTCCTATCTGGGCGAAACGCTTGATTCGAACCTGCAAGGCAACATCATCGACCTGTGCCCCGTTGGCGCGCTGGTGTCGAAACCCTATGCGTTCACCGCCCGCCCGTGGGAGCTGAGCAAGACCGAGAGCATCGACGTGATGGATGCGTTGGGATCGTCGATCCGCGTCGACACCAAGGGCCGCGAAGTCATGCGGTTCCTGCCGCTGAACCATGACGGCGTGAACGAGGAATGGATTTCGGACAAGACCCGGTTCGTCTGGGACGGTCTGCGTCGTCAGCGTCTGGACACGCCTTACATCCGTGAAAACGGCAAACTGCGCAAAGCCGACTGGGGCGAGGCGCTGCAACTGACGGCCTCCAAGATCAAGGGCGCTGAAAAACTGGCCGGCATGGTTGGTGATCTGGCCCCGGTCGAGGCGATCTTTGCGCTGAAGCAGTTGATCGAAGGGCAGGGCGGCGTTGTCGAATGCCGCACCGATGGCGCCAAGCTTGAGGCGGGCAACCGGTCGTCCTATGCGGGCACCGCGCGGATCGAGGATATTGATAGCGCCAAGTTCATCCAGTTGATCGGCACCAACCCCCGCACCGAAGCCCCCGTTCTGAACGCGCGCATCCGCAAGGCATGGGCCGCGGGCGCGAATGTGGGTCTGGTGGGTGAAGCCGTTGATCTGACGTATGATTATGCGCATGTCGGCACCGACCGTGCCGCGCTGGACGGTTTGCTGGGCCGCGACTATGGCGACGTGCTGGACGCGCCGTCGATCGTGATTGTTGGCCAAGGCGCGCTGCAAGAAGCGGACGGCGCTGCCGTTCTGGCCGCCGCGATGAAGCTGGCCGAGGATACGAATTCGAAATTCATGGTCCTGCACACCGCCGCATCCCGCGTGGGTGCGATGGACGTGGGCGCGGTCAACGACCGTGGCATGGACGCAGTGGCCGAGGCCGACGTGATCTATAACCTTGGGGCCGATGAAGTTGAAATCGCCGAAGGTGCCTTCGTGATCTATCAGGGCAGCCACGGCGACCGTGGTGCACACCGCGCCGACGTGATCCTGCCCGGTGCCGCCTATACCGAGGAAAGCGGCGTGTTCATCAACACCGAAGGCCGCCCGCAACTGGCCCAACGCGCCAGCTTTGCCCCCGGTATGGCCAAGGAAAACTGGGCCATCCTGCGCGCGCTGTCGGGCGAGCTTGAGGCGGTTCTGCCCTATGACAATCTGGCCACCCTGCGGTCGGCGCTGGTCGAGGCGGTGCCGCACATTGCCGATCTGGACGAAGTGCCGGAAAACGCATGGCAGCCCGTCGCCACGGGCAAGCTGGGCAAGGCCGCGTTCCGCAACGCGGTGTCCGATTTCTGGCTGACCAACCCGATTGCACGCTCCAGCCAGTTGATGGCCGAGCTGAGCGCCAACGCCAAGGCGCGCACCCAAGGGGCGATGGCGGCTGAATGATCCGCGCGGGCCTCATAGCCTTGGCGCCGCTGGCCGCCTGTTCCGAACCGGAAATCACGGCCGAGCGTCTGATTCCCGATTATCGGGGCGTGCAGACGTCGCTGCTGGACAATGATCTGGTGCAGTTCGACGTGGAAATGACCAATGCGCTCAGCACGAAAGACGTGTCTGACTATGCGCAATGCGCCGCTGCTGGCTATACGTTGATCCGGGGATACGGATTTGCGCGCCATGTGCGGACAAATGTAAACGAAGAGGGTGGCGTGTGGCAGGCAGATGCTGTTTACACCATCTCGCCATCCTTGCCGCGCGGATTGCGCACCATCGACGCCGAAGTCGAGGCTGCCAACTGTGCGGAAAAAGGGATACCGACGGTGTGAGGACCTATGGCTGACTTTTTCATGAACCATCCGTTGGGCATTGCCCTGTTGATCATCGGGCAGATTTTCCTGCTGGTGATCCCGCTTCTGGTCGCCTTGGCGTTCCTGATGTACGCCGACCGCAAGATCTGGGCCGCGGTCCAGATGCGCCGGGGGCCGAACGTCGTGGGCGTCTTTGGCCTGCTGCAAAGTTTTGCGGACTTTGGCAAATATATCGTCAAAGAGGTCGTCGTGCCTGCGGGCGCCGACAAGTCGGTGTTTTTCATGGCGCCGATGGTCAGCCTGGTTATGGCGCTGATCGCCTGGGCGGTGATCCCGTTCAACGACGGTTGGGTGTTGTCCAACATCAACGTCGCGATCCTGTACGTCTTTGCCGTCTCGTCGCTGGAAGTCTACGGCGTGATCATGGGCGGCTGGGCGTCAAACTCGAAATACCCGTTCCTGGGGTCGTTGCGGTCCGCCGCGCAGATGATTTCCTACGAGGTCAGCATCGGTCTGATCATCATCGGTGTGATCATCTCGTCGGGGTCGATGAACTTCGGTGACATCGTGATGTCGCAAAAAGGCGACTGGGGCGTGTTCAACTGGTACTGGTTGCCGCACTTCCCGATGCTGTTCCTGTTCCTGATTTCGGCACTGGCCGAAACCAACCGCCCGCCGTTCGATCTGCCCGAGGCTGAATCGGAACTGGTGGCGGGCTATCAGGTCGAATATTCGTCCACGCCCTTCTTGCTGTTCATGATCGGTGAACTGGTGGCCGTGGTGCTGATGTGCGCGCTGATCTCGCTGATGTTCTTCGGCGGCTGGCTGTCGCCCGTGCCGTTCCTGCCCGATGGCATCGTCTGGATGATCCTGAAAATGGGCTTTGTCTTTTTCATCTTCTCGATGGTCAAGGCAATCACCCCACGCTACCGCTATGACCAACTGATGCGACTGGGCTGGAAAGTGTTCCTGCCGTTCAGCCTGGTTTGGGTGGTCTTCGTGGCATTTGCTGCAAAATTCGAATGGTTCTGGGGCGTATACGCGCGCTGGACCGTAGGGGGCTAAGCATGACCGAGATCGACTATACCCGCGCGGCCAAATATTTCCTGTTGCAGGATTTCTGGGGTGGCATGAAGCTGGGGATGAAATATTTCTTCCGGCCCAAGGCGACGCTGAACTATCCGCATGAAAAGGGGCCGCTTTCCCCTCGTTTCCGGGGTGAACACGCGCTGCGCCGCTATCCCAATGGCGAAGAACGCTGTATCGCGTGCAAACTGTGCGAGGCGATCTGCCCCGCGCAGGCGATCACCATCGACGCGGAACCCCGCGAAGACGGCAGCCGCCGCACCACGCGTTATGACATCGACATGACCAAATGCATCTACTGCGGTTTCTGTCAGGAAGCCTGCCCGGTGGACGCGATTGTCGAAGGGCCGAATTTCGAATTCTCGACCGAGACCCGCGAAGAGCTGTTCTATGACAAGACCAAGCTGCTGGAAAACGGGGACCGCTGGGAAGCCGAGATTGCCCGCAACCTGGAACTGGACGCACCCTACCGATGAGTGACGCAACCAACCCCTTTGCCGCGATGATGGCCCAGATGCAGGAAATGGCGAAAACCTTTCCGGCGATGGAGGCGTTCGACATCCGCAAGTTCGAAGGCATGTTTCCGACCATGCCCAAGGACGTGATGGAAGCGATGTTCGGCAACGCCTTTAACGAGGGCGGTCTGGACGCGCGCACGCGTCTGTTGTTGACGCTGGCCGGGTTGGTGATGCAAGGCGCACAGAACGAAACAGCGGTGCGCCAGACGGTGCGCCACGCGGTCGAGGCAGGCGCCACCGACCAGCATATCAGCGAAACGATAGCGATGATGTCGATGTTTGCAGGCATCCCCGCAACGACCAAGGCCATGGACCTGGCGCAGGCCGTATTGAAAGAGGACAAGAAGACATGAGCGTTTTTGCCTTTTACCTGTTTGCGATCTCGGTGATCGCCGGTGGGCTGTTCACGGTCATCAGCCGCAACCCCGTGCATTCGGTGCTGTGGCTGATCCTGTCGTTCCTGTCGGCTGCGGGCCTGTTCGTGCTGTTGGGCGCGGAATTTGTCGCCATGCTGCTGGTCATTGTCTATGTCGGCGCGGTCGCGGTTCTGTTCCTGTTTGTCGTCATGATGCTGGACGTCGATTTTGCCGAGCTCAAGGCCGAGATGGCGCGCTATATGCCGCTGGCCTTGCTGATCGGTCTGGTGATCCTGATGCAATTCGTCATGGCCTTTGGCGCATGGGAAGCCAACGCCGCCGCCGAAGGGCTGCGCGCACAGGCGATCCCTGTGGACCGGCACAACACCGAAGCCTTGGGGCTGATCCTGTACGACCAGTATTTCCTGCTGTTCCAGCTTGCGGGTCTGATCCTGCTGGTGGCGATGATCGGGGCCATCGTGCTGACGCTGCGCCACCGCAAGGATGTGAAACGTCAGGACGTGGTCGCACAGATGATGCGCGATCCGGCCAAGGCGATGGAACTGAAAGACGTGAAACCGGGGCAGGGGCTGTAATGAACTTTGCGCTGACCGCCGTTGGGGATGCTGCCGCATTGGCAGCGATCCGCATCGGAACTGAAATAAACCAAAAAGCCGAGGGACGAGAATGATCGGACTTGAACATTACCTGACAGTAGCAGCCACGCTGTTTGTCATCGGCATCTTCGGGCTTTTCCTGAACCGCAAGAACGTGATCATCCTGCTGATGAGCATCGAATTGATGCTGCTGGCGGTGAACATCAACCTTGTGGCCTTCTCAAGTTTCCTGGGCGATCTCGTGGGGCAGGTGTTCACCCTGTTCGTGCTGACGGTCGCCGCCGCCGAGGCCGCGATTGGTCTTGCGATCCTTGTGTGTTTCTTCCGCAACCGTGGCACCATCGCGGTTGAAGACGTCAACGTGATGAAGGGCTGAATTCATGGAACTGACTATCCTGTTTGCCCCTTTGGTCGGCGCGATCCTGTGCGGCTTTGGCTGGCGCGCCTTTGGCGAAACGGCGGCGATGTGCATTGCCACGGGGCTGTTGTTCCTGTCGGCGCTGTTGTCGTGGGTTGTGTTCCTGTCGTTTGACGGCACCACCGAGAACATCCAGATCCTGCGCTGGATCGAAAGCGGCTCGCTCAGCACCGATTGGGCGATCCGTCTGGACCGTCTGACCGCGATCATGCTGATCGTCATCACCACGGTGTCCAGCCTGGTGCACCTGTATTCGTTTGGCTACATGGATCACGATCCGCAGTGGAAAGACGACGAAAGCTACAAACCGCGTTTCTTTGCCTATCTGTCGTTCTTTACCTTTGCCATGCTGATGCTGGTGACCTCGAACAATCTGGTCCAGATGTTCTTTGGCTGGGAAGGCGTGGGCGTCGCGTCCTATCTGCTGATCGGCTTTTACTATCGCAAGCCAAGCGCCAACGCCGCCGCGATCAAGGCGTTCGTGGTCAACCGCGTGGGCGACTTTGGCTTTTCGCTGGGCATCTTTGCGCTGTTCTTCCTGACCGACAGCATCCGGTTTGACGATGTTTTTGCCGCCGCTCCCGGTCTGGCGGAAACGCAGCTTTCGTTCCTGTGGGGCGAATGGAATGCGGCCAACCTGATTGCGATCCTGCTGTTCATCGGCGCGATGGGCAAATCGGCGCAACTGCTGCTGCACACATGGCTGCCTGACGCGATGGAAGGTCCGACGCCTGTGTCGGCGCTGATCCACGCGGCGACCATGGTGACAGCCGGTGTGTTCCTGATCTGCCGCATGTCGCCGATCATGGAGTTCGCCCCCGAGGCGACCATGTTCATCACCTTTATCGGTGCAACGACCGCATTCTTTGCCGCGACCGTGGGTCTGGTTCAGACCGACATCAAGCGCGTGATTGCCTATTCGACCTGTTCGCAGCTGGGCTATATGTTCGTGGCCGCAGGCGTGGGTATGTATTCGGCGGCGATGTTCCACCTGCTGACGCACGCCTTCTTCAAGGCGATGCTGTTCTTGGGCGCCGGTTCGGTCATTCACGCCATGCACCACGAGCAGGACATGACCAACTATGGCGGTCTGCGCAAAAAGATCCCCTATACCTTTGCGGCGATGATGATCGGCACGCTGGCCATCACCGGTGTCGGCATCCCGCTGACGCACATCGGTTTCGCGGGCTTTTTGTCCAAGGATGCGATCATCGAAAGCGCCTATGGTGGCGGGTCGATGTATGGCTTCTGGATGCTGGTGATCGCGGCGGCCTTTACCAGCTTCTATAGCTGGCGCCTGATCTTCCTGACGTTCTACGGCGAGGCCCGTGGCGACAAGCACACCCACGACCACGCGCACGAAAGCCCGATGGTCATGCTGATCCCGCTGGGCGTTCTGTCGCTG
Organism: uncultured Pseudosulfitobacter sp.; assembly: GCF_963976325.1. Lineage (NCBI taxonomy): Bacteria > Pseudomonadati > Pseudomonadota > Alphaproteobacteria > Rhodobacterales > Roseobacteraceae > Pseudosulfitobacter > uncultured Pseudosulfitobacter sp. The sequence continues at coordinate 1,172,678 of NZ_CAXBJW010000001.1, read as the reverse complement.
GGCGCGATCTTTGCCGGGATGATCTGGTACAACAGCTTCTTTGGCCACGCCGATCAAGTGGGCAAGTTCTATGGCATTCCGGTTGCCGAAGCTGCGGCTGATGGTGCGGCGCATGTCGAAGGGGCCGAAGAAAGCCATGGCGAAGCCGAGGGCGACCATGCGGCAGGTGGTGAACACCACGTTGCATTCGCAGGCAAGCCGGGCGAGGGCGCGCTGTACATGGCCCCCGACAACCACGTGCTGGAAGACGCCCACGCGACCCCCGTCTGGGTCAAGGTGTCGCCGTTCGTCGCGATGCTGGGTGGGTTCCTGATGGCGCTGTGGTTCTACATCTGGAACCCGACACTGCCCGCACGTCTGGCCGAAAACCAGCGTCCCATCTACCTGTTCATCAAGAACAAATGGTACTTTGACGAACTGTATGACGTCGTCTTTGTGCGGCCCGCCAAATGGATCGGCCGCCAGCTTTGGAAAAAGGGCGACGGCAACGTGATCGACGGCACGCTGAACGGTGTGGCCCTGGGCATCGTGCCCTTCCTGACCCGTCTGGCCGGTCGCGCCCAGTCTGGCTATATCTTCACCTATGCCTTCGCGATGGTCATCGGGATTGCCGTACTTATCACCTGGATGACCCTCGGAGGAGCAAACTGATGGACAACCTGCTTTCCTTCACCACCTTTATCCCGGCTGTTGCGGCCCTGATCCTGGCGGTCTTCCTGCGCGGCAGCGATGCTGCATCGCAGCGCAACGCCAAGTGGGTGGCGATGTTCGCCACCACGGCCACGTTCCTTGTGTCGCTGTTCATCCTGTTCGAATTTGACCCCAGCAACACCGGGTTCCAGTTCGTCGAACAGGCCGACTGGCTGCTGGGCCTGCAATACAAGATGGGCGTCGACGGGATCAGCGTTCTGTTCGTGATGCTGACCACCTTCATGATGCCGCTGGTCATCGCGGCAAGCTGGAACGTGGAAACACGCGTCAAGGAATACATGATTGCCTTCCTGCTGCTGGAAACGCTGATGCTGGGCGTGTTCATGGCGCTGGACCTGGTGCTGTTCTACCTGTTCTTCGAGGCCGGTCTGATCCCGATGTTCCTGATCATCGGCATCTGGGGCGGGGCGAACCGCATTTATGCGTCGTTCAAATTCTTCCTTTATACCTTCCTTGGGTCGGTGCTGATGCTGGTGGCGATGGTTGCCATGTTCTCGGACGCAGGGACCACCGACATCGTGCAACTGCTCAGCCACGAGTTTGATGCAGGCACCTTCAGCATTCTGGGCATCCAGATTGTCGGCGGTATGCAGACCCTGATGTTCCTGGCCTTCTTTGCCAGCTTCGCGGTGAAAATGCCGATGTGGCCGGTGCACACATGGTTGCCCGACGCGCACGTTCAGGCGCCGACGGCGGGTTCCGTCGTGCTGGCCGCGATCCTGCTGAAAATGGGCGGCTACGGTTTCCTGCGGTTCAGCCTGCCGATGTTCCCTGTGGGGTCCGAAGTGCTGGCGCCTGTGGTGCTGTGGATGTCGGCGATTGCCATCGTCTACACCTCGCTGGTCGCACTTGTGCAGGAAGACATGAAGAAGCTGATCGCCTATTCGTCGGTCGCGCACATGGGCTTTGTCACCATGGGGATCTTCACCTTTAACCAGCAGGGTCTGGACGGGGCGATTTTCCAGATGGTCAGCCACGGCTTTATCTCGGGGGCGTTGTTCCTGTGTGTCGGCGTGATCTATGACCGGATGCACACCCGCGAGATCGACGCCTATGGCGGTCTGGTCAACCGGATGCCGTCCTATGCGATGATCTTCATGTTCTTCACTATGGCCAACGTCGGCCTGCCGGGCACTTCGGGGTTCGTGGGTGAATTCCTGACGCTGATGGGGGCCTTTCAGGTCAACACCTGGGTCGCTGCCGTGGCCACAACCGGTGTGATCTTCTCGGCGGCCTATGCGCTGTGGCTGTACCGCCGCGTGGTCATGGGCGACCTGATCAAGGAAAGCCTGAAGGCCATCACAGACATGACCCGCCGCGAAAAGCTGATCTTTGCACCGCTGGTGGTCATGACCCTGCTGCTGGGCGTCTATCCGGCGCTTGTGCTGGACATCATCGGGCCGTCGGTCACCGCACTGGTCAACAACTACGACACGGCCACGGCCGCAGCCGCCGCTGCGACCCCAATGGTCGGAAACTGATAAAGGAACGGGACCCATGTCCGCTGATCTGACGCTAATTCTTCCCGAGATCGTTCTGGCCGTCTTTGCGATGCTGGGCCTTTTGGGCGCAGTCTACACCGGCAAGGACGCGCTGGCCCCTGCGCTGGTCTGGGCCACCTCGGCGTTGTTCGTGCTGGTCGCATTCTGGGTCGGTCTGGCCGCACCGGAAACGCACACCGCCTTTGGTGGCATGTTCATCGACGACGGGTTCGCGCGGTTTGCCAAGGTAACGCTGCTGCTGTCCGCCGCTGCCGTCCTGGCCATGTCCGAAGGGTACATGTCCGCGCGCGGGTTGCTTCGGTTTGAATACCCCATTCTGGTGACGCTGGCCGTGGTCGGCATGATGATGATGGTCAGCGCGGGCGACCTGATGTCGCTGTACATGGGCCTGGAGCTGCAATCGCTGGCGCTGTACGTGGTCGCGTCGCTGCGCCGCGACTCGGTCAAGTCGACCGAGGCGGGCCTGAAGTATTTCGTGCTGGGCGCGCTTAGCTCGGGTCTGCTTTTGTATGGCGCATCGCTGATCTACGGCTATGCAGGCACCACGCTGTTTTCGGGCATCATCCAGACCACCCAAAGCGGCGACGTGTCGCTGGGGATGCTGTTTGGTCTGGTGTTCCTGATTTCCGGTCTGGCGTTCAAAGTGTCCGCCGTGCCGTTCCACATGTGGACACCGGACGTCTACGAGGGCGCACCGACACCGATCACCGCCTTTTTCGCCACCGCGCCAAAAGTGGCCGCGATGGGCCTGTTTGCCCGTGTGCTGCACGATGCCTTTGGCAATGCGGTGGGCGACTGGCAACAGGTTGTTGCGCTGATTTCGCTGCTGTCGATGTTCCTGGGCGCGATTGCCGCCATCGGTCAGACCAACATCAAACGCCTGATGGCCTATTCGTCGATTGCCCACATGGGTTATGCGCTGATGGGGCTGGCATCTGGCACGATCTTTGGCGTGCAGGCGATGCTGGTCTATCTGGCGATCTACGTGACGATGAACGTCGGCACCTTTGCCTTTATCCTGATGATGGAACGGGACGGTCAGCCGGTGGTCGATGTGGCGTCGCTGAACATGTATTCCAAACGCGAACCGGGCAAGGCGCTGGCGATGCTGGTGCTGTTGTTCTCGTTGGCCGGTGTGCCGCCAATGCTGGGCTTCTTCGGCAAGCTGTACGTGCTGCGCGCCGCCTATGAGGGCGGGCTGGCGTGGCTGGCGATTGCCGGTGTGGTCGCGTCGGTGATCGGCGCGTTCTACTATCTGCGCATCGTGTTCTACATGTACTTTGGCGATGACAACGCCGAAGGGCTGGATGGCGGCAAATCGCCCGTGCTGTGGGGGTTCCTGATGGCCTCGGCCGTGGTGATGGTTGTTGGCATCGTGAACATGTTCGGTGTCGAAGGGGCGGCGGCTGCGGCGGCTGCGTCTCTTGTCAACTGATCCGATGACGCCGGTGGCTGCTGCGGGAGCCTCCGGCGGGGATTTTTTTGAACCAGAGAAGACATGACCGGCTGGCCTGACGGATACGGACGCCACGTGCTGCAAAGCGTCGATTCGACGCTGTCCGAAGCGGCGCGCATGGCCGCCGATGCGTCTGGGCCGGTCTGGATCATGGCCGAACAGCAAACCGCCGCACGCGGGCGGCGCGGGCGGCCCTGGGCCATGCCTGCGGGCAACTTTGCCGCCACGCTGCTGCTGCCGGTGTCGGGGTCGGCCAGCGATGCGGCGCTGCGGTCTTTCGTGGCGTCACTGGCGCTGCACGAGGCGCTGGTTGCCGCCACCGGGCGCGCTGATGTGTTTGCCCTGAAATGGCCCAATGACGTGCTGCTGCGCGGTGGCAAGCTGGCCGGTATCCTGCTGGAAAGCGCAGGGCAGGGGCCAAGCCTGCGCCATCTGTCCATCGGCATCGGTGTGAACCTTGCCGCCGCCCCGGCGGTGTCCGAGGTCGAGGCAGGCGCGGTGCCGCCGGTGTCGCTGAAGGGCGAGCTGGGCACCGTGATCGCCCCCGCAGATTTCCTCGAACTTCTGGCCGCGGCCTATGCCCGTTTCGAAGACCAGTTCACCACTTACGGCTTTGCGCCGATCCGAGCGGCATGGATGAGCCACGCCGCACGACTGGGGCAGGTGATCACCGCCCGCACCACCCGCGACGAGACCACAGGCACCTTTGCCGAGGTGGACGGCGCGGGCAATCTTGTACTTGAGACGTCCAGGGGCCGCGTGGCGATCGCGGCGGCGGATGTTTATTTCTAGGGGGGCGGGGAATGCTTCTGGCCATTGACTGCGGCAACACCAACACCGTGTTCTCGATCTGGGACGGCGAAAGCTTTATCGGCACATGGCGCACGTCGACCGACTGGCAGCGCACGGCGGACCAGTATTACGTCTGGCTGTCGACGCTGATGAAATTTCAGAAGATCGACGTCGAAATCACCGATATGATCATCAGCTCGACCGTGCCGCGCGTGGTGTTCAACCTGCGCGTTCTGGCCGACCGCTATTTCCACACGCGCCCCATCGTGGTGGGCAAACCCGATTGCCTGCTGCCCGTCGCTGTGCGCGTCGATGCGGGCACCGCCGTTGGCCCCGACCGTCTGGTGAACACGGTTGCCGGGCATGATCTGTACGGCGGCGACCTGATCGTGGTGGATTTTGGCACCGCGACCACCTTTGACGTGGTCAGCGCCGATGGCGCCTATATCGGCGGGGTGATCGCACCCGGTGTGAACCTGAGCCTCGAGGCGTTGCACCACGCCGCCGCCGCGCTGCCCCACGTGGACATCGCCAAGCCGCAGAAGGTCATCGGCACCAACACTGTTGCCTGTATGCAATCCGGCGTCTTTTGGGGTTACGTCGGGCTGGTGAAAGAGATATGTGCCCGGATCAAGGGCGAACGGGCGCGCGAGATGAAAATTATCTCGACCGGCGGACTGGCACCATTGTTCCAGCAGACTGAAGACCTGTTTGACGAATTTCATGATGATTTGACGATGCACGGGCTGACCGTGATCCACCGATACAACAAGGAAAATAACTGACTTATGAGCAGTGAAAGATTGATCTACCTGCCCCTCGGTGGGGCGGGCGAAATTGGCATGAATTGCTATGTCTACGGTTACGGCAAACCTGAAAAGGAACGTCTGATCGTTGTGGACATCGGCGTGGCCTTTCCCGACATGGACAGCACGCCGGGGGTGGACCTGATCCTGCCCGACATCAGTTGGCTGGAGGAACGCCGCGACCGCATCGAGGCCGTGTTCATCACCCACGCCCACGAGGACCACATCGGCGCGATTGCCCACACCTATGGCCGGCTCGAAGCGCCGATTTTCGCGCGCGTGTTCACCGCGAACCATGCCAAGCGCAAGATGGCCGAAAACGGCCACCCGGCCGATGCCGTCACCGTGGTCGAAGCCTGGCCCGATCAGGTGGATGCAGGCCCGTTCAAGGTGGGCTTTCTGCCGATCTCGCATTCGATCCCCGAAAGCTCGGGGTTGGTCATCGACAGCCCCAAGGGCCGCGTGATCCACTCGGGCGATTTCAAACTGGACCGCACACCGCTGGTGGGCGAGGCGTGGGACCCCGAGCTGTGGGGCGAAGTGTCCAAGGGCGGCGTCAAGGCGCTGGTCTGTGACAGCACCAACGTGTTTTCCCCCCACGCAGGCCGGTCCGAAGTGACCGTTGGCCCCGAGATCGAAAAGATGATGAATGCCGCCACCGGCATGGTCGTCGCCACCACCTTCGCATCGAACGTGGCCCGCGTGAAAACGCTGGCCGAGGCGGGCGATCGGGCCGGGCGGTCGGTTGTGTTGTTGGGCCGCGCGATGAAACGCATGGTAGAGGCGTCGATTGAATCCGGCGTCCTGACCGAGTTCCCGCAGGTCGTCGCCCCCGAGGATGCCCGCAGCATCCCGCGCGAGAACCTGTTGCTGCTGGTCACCGGCAGCCAGGGCGAACGCCGCGCCGCCAGTGCGCAACTGGCCCGTGGCAAATACATGGGGCTTGAGATGAAAAAGGGCGATACATTCCTGTTCTCGTCCAAGACCATCCCAGGCAACGAACGCGGCGTGATCCAGATCATGAATGCGTTTTCGGAAATGGGCGTGGATATTGTCGACGACAACAGCGGCCACTACCACGTCAGCGGCCACGCCAACCGCCCCGACCTGGAAGAGATGCACGCGGTTGTCAAACCGCAGATTCTGGTGCCCATGCACGGCGAACACCGCCATTTGCGTGAACACACCAAGATCGCGGATGCCAAGGGGATGCAGGGCATTCTGGCCGTCAACGGCATGATGATCGACCTTAGTGGCAATGAACCCAAGGTCGCAGAATATGTCGAAACCGGCCGCACCTATCTGGATGGATCGGTGCAGATCGGCGCGCTGGACGGGGTCGTGCGCGACCGTATCCGCATGGCGTTGAACGGTCATGTGGTCGTGACGCTGATCATCGACGAACAGGACGAGCCGCTGGGCGATCCGTGGTGCGAAACCATGGGGATTGCGGAAACCGGCAGCGGCAACGCGCCGCTGGTGGAAATTCTGGAAGCGGACCTGAGCCAGTTCCTGGGCCGTGCCGATCCCAAAACCATGCGCGACGACGAGGCGCTGGAACAGGCGCTGCGCCGGACCGTACGCAAGACCGCGCAGGACGAGATTGGCAAGAAACCCGAAGTGACGGTGATCATCAGCCGTCTGACCTGAGCGGAACCAAACCGCTTCTTTCCGCGTTGGAAATACAACGGGGGCGCACAGGCTGCGCCCCTTTTTCATGCGCAAAGGAGAGTTTCATGATTAAGAAAAGCGGTTCCGCAAAGTGGTCGGGTGATCTGCAATCCGGCAAAGGCTATGTTTCGACGGAAAGCGGCGTGCTGAGCGACCAGCCCTACGGCTTTAACACCCGTTTCGAAGACGGCAAAGGCACCAACCCCGAAGAGCTGATCGGTGCGGCCCACGCAAGCTGTTTCTCAATGGCGCTAAGCATGATCCTGGGCGAAAAGGGTCTGAAAGCGGACAGCATCGAAACCAAGGCCACCGTGTCGCTTGAGAAAAAGGACGCGGGCTTTGAGGTGGTGAAGGTGCATCTGGACCTGACGGCCAGCGTTCCCGGCGCCGACAAGGTGTCGTTCGACGAATGCGCCAAGACGGCTAAGGAAAACTGCCCGATCTCGAAGCTGTTGAACGCCGAGATCACGATGGATGCCAAGCTGGTCTGAACCAGTTCGCCACTGGCATTCGAGACATAAAAAATGCGCGTCGGGCTGTGGCCTGACGCGCATTTTTTCATTTCAGGGCAGGGGCTTAGCCCCGCCGCTTAGCCGTCGTAACGTTCGGCAAAGCTTTTCTCGATAAAGGTGGGCGTGTGATCGCCCAGACCCATCACGCGGCTGCCGCCACGGTCATCCCGACCGCCACGCGACCGGCTGGACGTGCTGCGCTTGCTGTCGGAGCTGTCTTGACGGTTGTCGCCGCGCTGGTTGTCTCGTGGGGCATTGGACGGCTCTGCGCGGGTCTCGGCAGGGGCCGCTTCGGGCTTTGGCGTCTCGGCTGGCTTGTCTGCCTGCTTGGGGGCCGCATCGGCCTGTGTCTCTGGCTTGGTCTCTGCTGCGGTGTCGGCCTTGGGCGTGTCGTCCGTCTTGCGGCTGCGCGACCGTGACCGCGAGCGGCTGGAGGTCGGTTTTTTCTCGGTCGTCTCCTCGGGCGCATCGCCCTGTGCCTCGGTCCCGATGTGGCCCAGCGGGTTTTCAAGGCGCGGAATCTCACGCTGGATCAGACGTTCGATGTCTTCGAAATTCTTTTCGTCGCGCGGCACGCAGATCATCATGGCCTTGCCGTCACGGCCCGCACGGCCAGTGCGCCCGATGCGGTGCACATAGTCTTCGGCGTGGCTGGGCACGTCAAAGTTGAACACGTGGCTGACGCTGGGCACGTCCAGACCGCGCGCGGCCACGTCTGACGCCACCAGGAACCGCAGGTCACCTGCACGGAAGCCGTCCAAAGTGCGCGTGCGCTGGCTTTGATCCAGGTCGCCGTGGATGGGGGCCGCGTCATAGCCGTATTTTTTCAACGACTTGGCAACGGTGTCCACGTCCATCTTGCGGTTGCAAAAGATGATCGCGTTGGTGCATTTGTCGCCTTCGGCGTCGATCAACATGCGCAGAACCTTGCGCTTTTCCGACGCTTCGCGGTCCTTGCGTGACCCTTTGAACATGACAACGCCCTGTTCGATGGTCTCCGAGGCGCTGGCCTGACGGGCCACTTCGATGCGGGCGGGGTTGCTGAGGAAGGTGTTGGTGATGCGTTCAATCTCGGGTGCCATGGTCGCCGAGAAAAACAGCGTCTGACGGGTAAACGGCGTCAGGCCAAAGATGCGTTCGATGTCGGGGATGAAACCCATGTCCAGCATCCGGTCGGCTTCGTCCACGACCATGACTTTCACGTCCGACAAGATCAGCTTGCCGCGCTCGAAATGGTCCAGCAGACGGCCCGGCGTGGCAATCAGCACGTCGACGCCCTTGTCGATCAGCGTGTCCTGTTCCTTGAACGACACGCCGCCGATCAGCAGCGCCTTGGTCAGTTTCAGGTGTTTGGTATAGGTGTCGAAGTTTTCGGCAACCTGTGCGGCCAGCTCGCGGGTGGGGCACAGCACCAGGCTGCGCGGCATCCGGGCGCGGGCGCGGCCACGGGCCAGCAGGGTGATCATCGGCAGCACAAAACCGGCGGTCTTGCCTGTGCCGGTCTGGGCAATGCCCAAAACGTCGCGTCCTTCAAGGGCGGGGGGAATCGCACCGGCCTGAATGGGGGTCGGGGTTTCGTATCCTGCTTCCTCGATGGCTTTCAGCACTTTGGGATTCAGGTTCAGATCTGAGAATTTTGTCATGTATGTCCGAAGTTTGCGGACACTGACTTGGCCCGCGGCAGCTTTGAAATGTCGGCCCGCATGGCCCAAGGGCAGCCCAAAGGCCGCGACATTGATTGCCCATACCAAAGCATGGGCGTGTGGTCAAATCATGTCGTGAAATCAGGGAAGTGGTGGGGAGTTATTTTGTCTAAATTCAACTCATGGGTGCAAAGAAGCCCCTCGGCGGCCAGTCTGGACCGCAAGTCGTCCGAATCTTCAGCGACTTCGCGGTAGAAGGCGCGCAAGCCATCCTCGCCGCTGTCCGCCTCGATGAACCGGAACAATTCGTGCAGGCTCAAGCCCCCCGCGTCGCGTGGCGTGGCGGAGGCCAGATCAGCGCGATACGATCCCTTTTCCAGCCGATAGCGGTAGGACGCCAGCCAGTCGTCCCATGTCTTTGCGTGGCAATGGGCCAGATCGACCTGGCGCAGTTCAACCTCGTTGGGGTTCATCTCGCCGTCGCGGAAAACGTTGTGAATGCGCACGTCCAGCCCGCCCATATCCGTGCGCGCAAACAGTTTGCCCGCCACATGGGACAAAAACCCGCCTTTGATGTGCGGGCCGTAATTCGGGTACAGGCGATTGACGATTTTTTCACGGTCGGGTCCGTTGGGGATGAACGCCTTGAAATGGTGCCCGTCGCCCGCAAGCTGTTCCATCGGACGCACGCGGGCGGTTTGCACGGTGGCGGGCAGGGCGGCCAGCACGTCGGCGACGGGCTGGTCCGACACCAGGAATTCGTCGGCGTCCATGTGGATCAACCAGTCCACCTCGGCGCGTCGCGCGTGGGCGTGGGTGGCGTTGCGGCTTTGGCGGACCTGATGTTTGACGGGGCGTTTGCCGCCCAGCTTTTGCCAGTGCTGCGCATCACAGCGGGTGACGCGGACTTTCGGGTGCGCCTTGAGCGGGGCAAATGCGTCGCTGTCGGGGTCGTCCAGATAGATATACAGCCGGTGCGCGCCCGCCTCGATATGATAGGCGGCAAAGCGCAGGATGTCGCGCGCAGGCGCAAGGATGGTGGAGGACAGGCCCCAGGTGGTCATGTGACAGGCTCCTGCGGGTCAAGTATGCGAGCGACTTTTTCGTCCAGATCCAGCGCAGCCGTGACCAGCATGTCATGCTTGCGCAGCAGGTCCAGCCGTTCGGGGGTGGCGGCGCACATCTCGTCGTAGAACCGGCGCAGGCCGCTGTCGCCTTCTTCTTCAATCAACACTTGAAGAACGTCGTTCAAAATCATGTTTCCGTTCGTTTTCTTCCGGTATGATCCGTGGGTCATCCGAAAGTCGAAATGGCGCTGGAACGTCGCCCAATCGGGCGCGTGGGCGTGCCCGACGTGTACCGTTTCCAGCATCTGGCCGTTCGACACCTTGGCCCCGGCGTGCATCATCGCGTGAATGCCCAGACGGATGCGCCGAAAGCCGGTGCGCACGATGTTCTTGCCACCGGTATAGCTGATGAACCCCTCGGGCACATAGGCGCCAAAGGTCGGGTAGATGTCGATCAGGTCGGCGGTTTTGCGTTTGGCCGCCTTGCGGGTGCGTTTGAAATAGGCGGGGCCGGTCCAGGGATCGTCCGATGCCATCAGTTCCACGGGCTGCATCCGCGCAAAGGCCATATCGGCCGGAACGCGTGAAAGATGCTGGGCAAGCGGTTGATCCGTCAGAATATATTCGTCCACGTCGATATGCGCCAACCAGTCCAGTTCCGATGCCTTATAGGCCTGCGTGGCGTTGGACGCCTGCCGCAACTGGTGGCTTTCGCGGGCCTTGGCGGGCTTGTCGGCCCAGAAGGCGTCGTCGCATTGGTGAAAGCGCACCTGCGGGTGCTGCAACTGCTGTGCGATCGTGGCGTCGGGCACATCCAGAAAGATGTCCATCTGCGCCGCACCGGCGTCCAGATGATAGGCGATGAACCGGGCGATCTGCTGCACGGGGGCCTTGATCGTCGACACCGTGCCCCAGCGCAGCGCGTCGGGGTCGGTCACGATGTCCTTGGCGATCAGCGTCGTCTTGGCGCGCTCGGGCGCCTTGTCCGGCTTGCCCCAACGCATTGCGTCTACACCATCATTTCTTTGGTCGCGGTCAGGCGAATGTCGGGATAATCGCGCACAACGCGGTCAATGTCCCATTGCAGCCGCGTCAGGTAAACGACATCGCCGTCATGGTCATAGCCGATGTGTTGCTTGTTCGCTTCTACAAACTTATCAACGGCTTGGCGCGTGCCGTTGACCCAGCGTGCGGACGTGAACTGCGATGGCTCGAACCGCACCGGCAGGCTGTATTCCAGCTCGATCCGGCTGGCCAGCACCTCGAATTGCAACTGCCCGACCACGCCCACGACAAAGCCCGAGCCGATGGCGGGTTTGAACACTTTGGCCGCACCTTCTTCGGCGAATTGCATCAACGCCTTTTCCAGATGTTTCGCCTTCATCGGGTCGCCCGCGCGCACGCCTTGCAGCAGTTCGGGGGCAAAGGACGGGATGCCGGTCACACGGATCGCTTCGCCCTCGGTCAGCGTATCACCGATGCGCAACTGGCCGTGGTTGGGGATGCCGATGATGTCGCCGGCCCATGCCTCTTCGGCCAGCTCGCGGTCGGACGCCAGGAACAGCACAGGGTTCGAGATTGCCATCGGCTTCTTGGTGCGCACATGGGTCAGCTTCATGCCGCGGTGAAAGTGCCCCGACGCCAGCCGGACAAAGGCCACGCGGTCGCGGTGCTTGGGGTCCATGTTCGCCTGCACCTTGAAAACAAAGCCGGAAACGGATTTCTCCTCGGGCAGGATCTGGCGCGGCTCGGCCGACTGGATCTGCGGCTCGGGGCCATAGGTGGCGATGCCGTCCATCAGTTCCTTGACCCCGAACGAATTGATCGCAGAGCCGAACCAGATGGGGGTCAGCGACCCTTCCAGCATGGCGGCGTGGTCCATGGCGGGCAGCAGCTCGCGGGCCATCTCGACCTCTTCGCGCAGCTTTTCCAGCAGGTGCGCGGGCACGTGATCGGCCAGCTTGGGGTCGTCCAGCCCGTCGATCTGGATGCTTTCGGCCACGCGGTTCCGGTCGGCGCGGTCCATCAGTTCCAGCCGGTCGCGCAGCATGTCATAGCAGCCGACAAAATCGCGGCCCACACCGATGGGCCAGCTTGCCGGCGTCACGTCAATGGCCAGGTTTTCCTGAATTTCGTCAATAATATCAAACGTATCGCGGCTTTCGCGGTCCATCTTGTTACAGAAGGTCAGGATCGGCAGATCGCGCATCCGGCACACTTCGAACAGCTTTTGCGTCTGGCTTTCCACGCCCTTCGCCCCGTCGATCACCATCACGGCAGCGTCCACCGCCGTCAGCGTGCGATAGGTGTCTTCGGAAAAATCCGAGTGGCCGGGCGTGTCGACCAGATTGAACCGGAAGTTCCTGAAATCAAACGACATGGCCGAGGCCGACACGGAAATCCCGCGGTCCTTTTCCATCGCCATAAAGTCCGAACGCGTGCGCCGCGCCTCGCCCTTGGCGCGGACCTGTCCGGCCATCTGGATCGCCCCGCCGAACAGCAGGAATTTTTCCGTCAATGTCGTTTTACCGGCATCCGGGTGCGAGATGATCGCAAAGGTGCGACGACGCGCAATCTCGGGCGGCAGTTCGGGGCGGTTTGGGGCGGTGTCCAGCATGTTGGGGCGTATATTCCGCAGGTGCGTCCGGCGCAAGGATGCTTAGTGTCCTGACCCTAACGCGTGCTGGCCTTGCGCAACAACTCGGCGGCGTCGGGACGGTTCAGCAGGGTTTCCTGTACATCCAGTCCCGTCAGCCCCGCATTGGCGTGCGCTGTGCTGCCGGTCAGTTGTGCGGTGACCTCGTCGGGCACAGCGGGGCGGGTGCGGGTGTCGACCAGCGTCGATTCCGCGGCGATCCCTTCGGCATAGATGATCTGGTGGGCGTCAAACAGCAGTTGGAAATAATCGACAAAGCCGCCGTCCTGCCGGATCACGGTGTCGCCGTTGACCAGATGGCGCGCTTTGACCAACAGCTCGGACCGGCCTGCGCCCAATTGGTCCGAGCGTTGATAGATGAACAGGCGGTGGTCCGGGCTGACCACCAGATCGTTGAAATTGTTCAACGCCCCCGCACGGATGCAGATCGGGGCAAAATCGCCCACCGCGCGCACGGTCGACTGGCCGATCCAGCGCACTTTTTGCGTGCCGTCGTCGCGGGTCAGCACGCGGTCGCCCACGGCCAGATCCTCGATCGGGACCTGCGCGCCGGACGCCAGCGTGATGTGGGTGCCACGGGTAAAGCGGGCACAGGCCACTTCGGCAAATTTCTCGGCGGCCTTTTCGGTGTCGATGCCCACCAACGCATAATCGGTGCGCGGCGTCAGGTTGGCCAGGGGCAGCAGGTAAATCTGCGCGACATTCCCGGTGCCGTCGGTTTCGACAACCACGATGGAATCGGTGGTCTGCCCGTCGGGTGACATCAGCGTCAGCGCGCAATCCAGATGCAGCGCGGCACCCGGCACGCCGGTGGGGCTGTCTGCGGCAATTTCGAACCCGTCGTCCAACACCTGAATCGCCAGTTGCACAGGCCGCGCCTGCGGCGTCAGGGCATAGGCATCGTCCAGCTCAAGCTCTTGAGCGAACGACAGCGCATCGCCCATGTTTGCCCCGTCCGTCGCCGTGAAACTCTCGGCGGGATAGACCGGCACCGAATGGGCCGGGGTCTGCGGGATGGTGGTTTTGCGCATGGGGATGGGTCGCACTCGGATCAGGAATTTCGTGGATTGTTCAAGGCACTACAGTAGAATTGTGGCAACAGCGGGTCAACGGGCCGGTGTTTTTCTGGCATCCCGTCTGCGTGAGGTGCTACGCAGTGCACAACCTATCACAGGAGGATCACATGGATTTGGGAATATCGGGTAAACGCGCGCTTGTCTGCGCGTCGTCCAAGGGGCTGGGCCGCGGCTGTGCCGAGGCGCTGGCCGAGGCAGGCGTGAACCTGGTGCTGAACGCACGCGGGGCCGAGGCGCTGGAAGAAACAGCGACGGCGATCCGCGACGCTTACGGCGTCGATGTGGTGACCGTGGCCGCCGATATCAGCACCGCTGAAGGGCAGGCCAAGGTTCTGGAGGCCGCCGGGCAGATCGACATTCTGGTCAACAACGCAGGCGGCCCGCCCCCCGGCATGTGGTCCGATTGGGACCGTGACGATTTCATCAAGGCGCTGGATGCCAACATGCTGGCCCCGATTGCGATGATGAAGGCGTTGATGCCTGCGATGATGGACCGTGGCTGGGGCCGTGTGGTCAACATCACCTCGCAGTCGGTCAAGGCGCCGATTGCGCAACTGGGCCTGTCAAACTCGGCGCGCACCGGCCTGACCGGATATGTGGCCGGCACCGCGCGTCAGGTCGCGTCCAAGGGGGTGACCATCAACAACCTGTTGCCCGGCATCCACGACACCGACCGCGCGGTCGCGCTGGACGGTGGTGTGGTCAAGGCCAAGGGCATTTCGATGGACGAGGCGCGTGCCGCACGGGCCGCGACGATTCCGGCGGGGCGCTATGGCACGCGGCAGGAATTCGGTCAGGCCTGCGCGTTTTTGTGCTCGGTCCATGCGGGCTTTATCGTCGGGCAGAACCTGTTGCTGGACGGTGGTGCCACCAACGCCACGATCTAGGGAACCAAGCCCATGGCACAGGGATATTCGCTGAAAGACCAGTTGTTTAACGCAGAGTCTCTGGGCCAGCTTGGGGCGGAATATGCCGCCGGTCTGCCAGGATTGGACGGGGCCGCGTTCGCGCGTCTGGCCCTGTCCGGCGTGGCCGAGCGCAGCCTGATGGAGTGCCTTGACTGGTTCGCGGATTGCATCACGCCGCATTTGTCGCCGGAATTTCCGGAGATGGCAGATCAGGTGCAGGCGATGATGCCGCCGCCGCTGGACCCTGACTTGCGCGACGACGACTTTGGCCGGTTCATCCACGCGGTGCCGGGCATTCTGGCGGTGCGTCACGGGCTGGAACATCACCGCGACCGCGCGCTGGACCTGATCCATGCGGCGACACAGCGGTTTTCGATGGAGTTTTCGATCCGCGCCTTTCTGAACCGCTGGCCGGACCAGACGCTGGCACGCATGGCGGTCTGGGCCGAGGATGACAATTACCACGTGCGGCGGCTGGTCAGCGAAGGCACGCGGCCCAAGCTGCCGTGGGGGCGCGCGATTGCACTGACCCCGGCGCAGACCCTGCCGCTGCTGGACCGGTTGCACGGCGATCCGGCGCGGTTCGTGACGCGGTCGGTCGCCAACCATTTGAACGATATATCAAAAACCGACACCGATGCGGTTCTGGACCGGTTGCGGGGGTGGGAACAGCACGGCGCACAAGACCCCAAGGAACTGGCCTGGATGGCCCGCCATGCCCTGCGCACGCGGATCAAGGCAGGGCATGCGGGGGCCATGGCGCATCTGGGCTATGCGGCGGGGGCCGATGTGGACGTGCAGGTGCGGCTGTTGGCCGACACTGTCGCCATCGGCGACCGGCTGCGGTTTGACGTGGTGTTGCAGTCGGACGTGGCGCTGCCGGTGCTGGTTGATTACCGCATCCGCTTTGCGGGGCCGGGGCCGGATACAAAAGCCGCCCGCGAAAAGGTGTTCAAGCTGAAGGCGGGCAATATGCAGGCAGGGCATCCGCTGGTGATGTCCAAGGCGCATTTGATGAAGGGCGGGGCCAGCACTTTTGCCCTGCATCCCGGTGCGCATGAACTGGTGGTGCAGGTCAACGGCGTCGACCGCGCGCGGGTTGGGTTTGTGTTGACCTGATGGCCGCTTGCGCGATTGTTTTTGTTCAGGGGGCGCTGCCCCCGGAGTTTCTCTGGTAAGATGAAGCGCAGGGTGTCGTGGGCCGCTCTGCTGCGGAAGGTCTGCGAATACGTACATATTCGGGTGATTTATGTACGGGTTTTGCGGCGGTGCTTGCGGGGGCGCGTCGGGCCTGATAGCCCAAGCCCGACCGATTTTATCAGACTTGGAGAGAGCCTTTGACCGAGGTGCCCAGACTGGAGATCCGCGACCTGCGGCGCAGCTTTGACGGGCGTACCGTTGTCGACGGCGTGTCGCTGAGCATCATGCCGGGGCAGGTGACCTGTCTGCTGGGGCCGTCGGGTTGTGGCAAGTCCACGACGCTGCGAATGATTGCGGGCGTCGAGATGCAGGACAGCGGCGAGATTTATGCCGATGGCAAGCTGATCTGCGATACCGTCACCCGTGTGCCGCCTGAGCGGCGCGAGATCGGGTTGATGTTTCAGGACTTTGCCCTGTTTCCGCATCTGAGCGTCGAGGGCAACGTGGCCTATGGGCTGCGTGGCAGCCGCGCGGAAAAGCGGGCGCGGGTCGAGGAGATGCTGGGCCGTGTGCACATGCAGCGGTTTATCGACATGTATCCGCACCAGTTGTCGGGCGGGGAACAGCAGCGGGTGGCCTTGGCGCGCGCGCTGGCACCGCAGCCGCGCATCATGCTGATGGACGAGCCGTTTTCGGGGCTGGACAACCGGCTGCGCGACGGCATCCGCGACGAGACGCTGAGCATCCTCAAGGAAGAAGACACGGCGGTTCTGCTGGTCACCCACGAGCCGGACGAGGCAATGCGCATGGCCGACGAGATCGCGCTGATGCGCGACGGGCAGATCGTGCAGCAGGGCGCGCCCTATAACGTCTATACGCGGCCCCTGGACCGCGCGTCGGTGGCGTTTTTCTCGGACGCCAACGTGCGCCGGTCCACCGTGCAGGGCGCGCTGGCGATGACGCCCTTCGGGCGGTTCCTGGCCCCCGGTATTGCCGATGGCACCGAGGTCGACATCGTGTTCCGCCCGCAGCATGTGCGGATTGATTTTGACCGTGCGGGCGTGGGGCCGGTGCCGACAGCCGTCGAGGGCACGGCGGCGCGGGCGGTGGTGGAGCGGGCGCGGTTCATGGGCAACGAAAGCCTGGTGGAATTCCGGCTGGACCATGACGGATCGGTGATGAAATCCACTGTGCCGGGGGTGTTCCTGCCGCAGCCGGGGACAGTGATGTGGCTGCGGGTGCGGCGCGACAAATGTTTTGTCTTTCCAGCGGGGATGATGGCATGAGCGGACCTTTGATCATCGAGTTTGGCTTGGGCACGTCCCTGCGCCGCGCCGATTACACCGATGCGGCGGCCAAGGCGGTGCGCCATGCGCTGTGGCGCAATTCGATCAACCTGGCGGAACTGTTCGGCTTTCCCAAAGAGGCGATGCAGATCGCCGTGCGGGTGGCGGTGCAGCAGCCCGATCAGGTGGATGTCGATGTATTGCGCGCGATCTTTCCTTACGGGCAGGCGCAGATTGAGGTGGTGCACGGCGGTCTGGACGTGCCGCGCCCCGAAGGGGTGGGCAACCCCACGGTGATGGCGCAGGCGGCGCTGACCGTGTCCTTTGATATGGAGCGTGCCGATGGCTGAGCAGCGGGTGATCATCGAGATGGGGCAGGGCAACGACCTGCATGGCCGCGACTATACCAAGGCGGCGCGTCGTGCCATTGAGGACGCGTTTCGCGGATCGTCGCTGCCCTTGTTCGGCACGCTGGGGCTGGATGCGTCGGACATGCGTGTGCAGGTGACCGTGGCGGTGCAACAGCCCGAGGCGGTGGATGTGGACGCGCTGGTCGCGGTGCTGCCGCGCGGGCGGGCCGAGGTGCGGGCCGTGTTCGGCGGCATGGACGTGCCGTCGGGGGACGAGGTGATCGTCGTGGCCACGGCGGCGGTCGAGGCGTTTTTGCCTGCGCAAAGCGGGTGGCGGTTGAAGGGGTGAGTTTGGGGGCTTTGCCCCCGACGCTGTGCGTCTCCCCCAGGATATTTTTGGCCAAAAGAACGGGTTAGGGGCTGTCTTCGAGGAAAAGCTCGGGCAGGGCTTCGGATGTGTCGATCAGGTCCAGGCGAAAGTCGCGCATGGCCGCGCGCAGTTCACACCATGCAGTCAGGGTCCAGACCGGGCCGAGGCTGCTGAGCCTGAGCGGGCGGATGGTGCGTGTGGTGATGCGGTCGCCGCGCGAATGGTAGGTGATGCGCAGTTTTTGCCGCGCGCGGATGGCGGCGCGGATGCGCGGGATGTGCGAGGCACCGCGTGCGGCGTCGGCAAAGGGCGGTTTTTCCAGCTTCCATGCCTCGGCGGGGGCAATCGCCGCCTCGGGCAGCAGGGCGTCGATGCGGTCGGCCAGCGTGGTTGCCGCCTGCGACAGTTCGGGGTCGGCGGATTGGCCCAGGATGGCAAGGCCAAGGCTGAGCGCCTCAAGCTCGGGTGGGGCCAGGTCAAGCGGGGGCAGGCGGATCTGGTTGGTCAACTGGTAGCCGGTGCCGCGTGTGCCTTGCACCGGAACGCCCGCCGCCTGAAGCGTCTGGATGTCGCGGTAGAGCGTGCGTTGGGACACCGACAGCTGCTGCGCCAGATCGGCGGCGCGCTGGGTGGTGCCGGTGCGCAAGGCATCGACAAGGGCGTGAAGGCGGGTTTGGCGGATCATTACTGACAAATACGTGTCAGTTGTGCAAAAGGCCAGATTTTTGTGGTGGACTCTGACCCCAAACGCGGGGGGCAAAGCGGCATTGCGGCTTTTACCCGGCGGCGCGCTTGCATAGACAAAAGCCGATACAAAACGAAACGTGCCGCGGGGCGCGTACAGCGGGAGACTTGATATGCTGAACAATATTGGACCGATGGGTCTGCTTTTGATTGCGGTTGTGGTGCTGGTGCTGTTCGGGCGCGGCAAGATTTCCAGCCTGATGGGCGAAGTCGGCAAGGGCATCACCAGCTTCAAAAAAGGCGTCAGCGAAGGCCAGAATTCTCTGGATGACGATGACGACTACAAGCAAGCCAAGGACGTGACGCCCGAGACCGAAAAAGACAAGGTCTGATCCATGTTCGGCATGGGCTGGAGCGAGCTTTTGGTCGTTGGGGTCGTGGCGTTGATCGTCGTCGGCCCCAAGGATCTGCCGGTGTTGTTCCGGCAGATCGGGCAATTTGTTGGCAAAGCCAAGGGCATGGCGCGCGAATTCACCAGCGCCATGAACGACGCGGCTGACGAAAGCGGGATGCGTGATATTTCCAAGACGTTGAAATCGGCGACCAATCCGTTGGGCACCGCAATGGACGGCGTCAAGGATGCGGCGCGCGATGTGTCGTCGTCGTTGCGCGACATGGATGCCGACAGCGAGACCGGAAAGCTGGCCGCCGAGCGCGCGGCCAAGGCCAAGAAGATACAGGCCTCGACCGCCCGCGCCGCCGCAGACCGCAAGGCGCGCGAAGCCGAAGAGGCCCGCAAGGCCGCCGACGCTGCCGAGGCGGCATTGGCGGATGACACATCCGACACACACGACACACACGACACACCCAAAGGCACGACATGAGCCACGCAGACGACATTGAAGACAGCAGCGCCCCGCTGATCGAGCATCTGGCCGAGCTGCGCACGCGGCTGATCCGGTCGGTGCTGGCCTTTGTGGTGGCGATGATCTTTTGCTTTTCGTTCGGCAGCGCGATCCTGGATTTCCTGTTGATCCCGATCGAGCAGACCATGCGCGATCTGGGCAACCCCAATCCGGTGATGCAATACACCGCGCCGCAAGAGTATTTCTTTACCCTCGTGCGGATTTCGATGGTGGGGGGGCTGGCGATTTCCTTTCCGGTCATCGCCTACCAGCTTTGGCGTTTCGTGGCACCGGGGCTGTACAAGAACGAAAAATCGGCCTTTCTGCCCTTTCTGATCGCATCGCCCGCGCTGTTCCTGCTGGGGGCTGCCTTTGCGCAATATGTGGTTGTGCCGATGGCGATGCAGTTTTTTCTGGGCTTTGCCGATGCGGCGTCGATCCTGACGGCGATTGTGCAGGATGGCACGGTCAAGGATTCGACCAAGGGCATCGACATCGTGTTTCAGGGTAAGGTGAACGAAAGCCTTGATATTACGCTGAAAATGATCGTGGCCTTTGGCTTGTGTTTCCAGTTGCCGGTGCTGTTGACCCTGATGGGCAAGGCCGGATTGGTGACCGCCGAAGGGCTGGCCAACGTGCGCAAATACGCGGTTGTGGGCATTCTGGTGGTGGCCGCATTGGTCACGCCGCCGGATGTTGTGACCCAGTTGATCCTGTTCGTGGTGGTTTTTGGCCTGTACGAAATCTCGATCTGGCTGGTGCGGGGGGTGGAACGCCGCCGCGACCAACGTCTGCGCGAAGAAGGTTACTTTGACGATGAAGAAGACGAAGCCCAAGAAGACGAAGAAGGTCTGGACGACATTCTGAACGGTAATGACGACGAGGACCTGAAAAAGTGATCGACGACCCGATGGACCGCATCGCTGCGGCGCTGGAGCGTATGGCCCCGGCGCCGCAACCGGCCCCCGATTTCGACGCCGCCAGCGCCTTTGTCTGGCACACCGGGCCCGACCGGCTGGACCCTGTGCACCAGATCAGCCGCGTGCCGCTGAACCTGCTGGTGGGCAACGACCGCTCGCGCGATACGCTGCTGGCGAACACCACGCAGTTTGCGCGCGGATTGCCCGCGAACAACGCGCTGCTCTGGGGGGCGCGGGGCATGGGGAAATCCAGCCTTGTCAAAGCGGTACATGGTGCTGTTCAGGCAGAACATCCGCAGTTGAAGATCGTCGAGCTGCAACGCGAGGACCTGCCCAGCGTGGGCCGTCTGCTGAACCTGCTGCGCGGGGCTTCGGGCCGGTTCGTGCTGTATTGCGACGACCTGAGTTTTGGCCACGACGACAGCCATTACAAATCGCTCAAGGCGGTTCTGGATGGCGGGATCGAAGGGCGGCCCGAGAATGTGGTGCTGTATGCCACGTCGAACCGCCGCCACCTGATGCCGCGCGACATGATCGAAAACGAACGGCAAAGCGGCATCAACCCGGCCGAGGCGGTCGAGGAGAAGGTGTCGCTGTCGGACCGGTTCGGGCTGTGGCTGGGGTTTCATCCCTGCGATCAGGATCAGTACCTGGCGATGATCCGTGGCTATTGCGATGCTTACGGCGTGGACATCGACGACGCGACCCTGCGGACCGAGGCCATCGAATGGCAGGCCACGCGCGGTGCGCGGTCGGGGCGGGTGGCATGGCAGTATTTTGTGGATCTTGCAGGCCGTCGGGGCGTCACGCTTTAGGCGGCGGGGGTGCCCGTTGGATGGCTTTGGCCATCATCTGAGGCCGAGTGGAAAACCGGACGTTCGTGCGGGGCGCGGAGAATGGCGGGAATGAGCCATGAGTGACATTGCCACAAAGGGCAGCGCCTGACCGCGGGTGGGCATCACGACGCTCGTGACCGCCACTTTATGTCTATTCTTTGGCGTGTGGGTGATGAACCGCAATACGGTGAGGAAGCGCCCGCCCAGGGGGCGGTCGGGCGCTGCCCGGCGGTGCTAAAGCACCTTGATTCCGGGCTTTGGTGGACGTCCGCTAGGTCCTCACAGCAGACCTTGGCCCATACAGCGTCCAAGGTCCGCTTCTGGTCCTGACGCTAAGCCGCCGCCAGCAGTATTGCCTCATAGGCGCGCAAACAGGGGGCGGCCTTGGGGCCATAGGTGACAAGGTCGGGAAACAGGGTTTCGATCTCGGCCCGCGCGGCAGGGTTCACCGCCTGTCTGGTCATGTCGCCGGGGTACAGCGTTTCCGACCAGATCCCGTGCGATTGCACCACGTGGTGCGCGTCCAGCAGGATGTGGTGATAGGTCACAAGCCCGCCGGTGCTGCGATAGACGCCGTCCATGTTCAGCAGATCGACCGCACGCACCAGAACCTGTTCCTGACCGTACAGCAGTTCGGCCCGCCAGTCGGTCAGCAGGATGGCGTGTTGGGGTGACACCACCAGATCGGCGTCATTGCCCAGAGTGCCTGCGGTGATGACAATCGGTGCCAGATCGCCGGTGGACACGACCGTGGTCGCGCCCTTCCAGCGGATCGGTTGCGCGCCGTCGGTGCCGGTGATCACCAGATCGTCGGCGCTCAGGTCTTCGACCGCGCGGGGGCCGTCGGGGGTTTCGATCATCGTGCCGGATGCAAAACAGACCACGGACCCGCCAAGGTCCGTGTGCGGCGTGCTGTCGTCGTTTTCGGTGATGCCGCCTGTGGTCAGGTTGGTGTCGGCGGGGGGCATCCCATCGGGGAACACCAGGAAATAGCCGTTCTCGCCCGCGTCCTGCACATCGTTATCGTTGTTCAGGTCCACGTCGATGACACCCACGCGCCACGTGTTCGTACCGTCGGTCACGGTAAAGGTATAGTCCCAGATCACCTGCCGGTCGACGCCGTCGATCTCAACGGTCTGTTCCCATGCACCGCCAAAGCGTTCTGCGCTGTCGACATATTCGTTCACATCGCCGTCACCGTTGAACACGGTTGCGCCGTCGTTTTCCTCGATCACGAAATAGGTGTCTTCGCCGCTGTAGCGCCAGGTGCCGTTGGGCGTATAGGCATAGTCAACGGGGTTGCCGTTGACCGTGCTTTGCGTGCCGCGAATGACGTTGGTGTATCCGTAGTAGACGGCCATGTTCGAAATCAATCCACTGCTAAGTTTGGATTGTTTCTGAAGGCGCAACGCGGCGACGCTAGGGCGCTCGCGTGGTTATTTTATTGTAACTATTGCTGTCTTGAACACAATTGGCGGGAAATGTGACGCTGATGTGGCGAACCGGAGCCGGTTCGCCACCGCGTTGGCCCAGACCGCAGGGTCAGGGCAGATAGGGTGTGGGATCAACGCTGTCAAAGCCCTTGCGGACCTCGAAGTGCAGATAGGCATTGTCGCCCGCACGCAGCTTGGCGATGCTTTGCCCACGGCTGACGCTGTCGCCTTTTTTCACGGCCACATCGGCCACGTTGGCATAGACGGTCAGCAGGTTGTCGGGGTGCCGCACGACGATGATCGGCACGCCATCGGCGCTTTGGGTGATGGCGGCGACGCTGCCCGAAGCCGCGGCTTTGACGGGTGTGCCGGCGGCAGCCTTGATGTCGATGCCTTCGTTCCGGCCCTTGGAATAGGCGCGGATGATCGAGCCGTTGACCGGATAGGCCATCGCCGTGTTGCTGTCGGGTTTGACCGTCTGCTTGCCAATGTCGGCCACGGGGGCTGCGGGTTTGGCGGCGGCGGGTGCAGGTTTGGCGGTGTCATCCTGCGGCAGGGGCGTGGCCGCACTGGGCGGTGTCGGCGTGGGCGAGCCTGCGCCGGGGGCGGTGGTGGTGGCAGCGGCGGCTGTGCGCTTGGGCGGGGCCTGTTGCGCCACGGGGATCAGCAGGAACTGACCTTCGCGGATGGCGAAATCGCTGCTGAGCCCGTTCCATTCGGCCAGCGACCGCACCGGCACCTGATAGAGCCGCGCGATGGTATAGGCGGTTTCGCCGCGTTCGACCTTGTGGCGGATCGGCTCCTTGCCGGTCTGGGCCGGTGCCGGTTTGGCAGGCGCAGGGGCCAGAGGGGTTGTTGTCGGCGTGGTGTCGGCGGCGCTGTCGATGGCATTGCCCGCCAGCGTGGTCACATCAACCGGTGCGGGTTGGATCGGGCCGGTCCCGATGGCACCCGTGGCAGGCGACGGTTCCGCCACACGACGGGGCAGGGCGATGATTTCACCCGCGCGCAGGGGGGTATCCGCCGCAATGCCGTTATAGCTGCTCAGCTCGGACGCACTCAGACCCAGTCGGGCGGCCACATCGCCCAGCGTGTCGCCACGGCGGGCGACGGCAACCTGATAGTTGGGATAGGACAGCACACCGCGGTCGTCCGGTCGGGGCCGGTCCGTGGTGGCGTTCACGGCTGCGTCGGCGGTGGAAAACGCGCCGGTGCCGCCGCGCAAATCTATATCAAGCGGTTGATCGCAGGCGGCAAGTGCAAGTGCACCGCAGGTGGCCAGCAGCAGGGGCGCGCGGTGGCGCGAAAGGGGTCGGATCATCTTGCTCGTCCTCTTGGCACGCCCCGTTATGCGGGTTCGGGGCCTTGTTTTGGGCCTGATCGTGTCTGTTGCGTCTTATGTCACGGGTTTTGTCCGCCCATGCAACACAGGGTCAAGAATGTGCCACACGGACGCCCAAATCGGCATAATTCCGCGTATTATGTATCTTTTCCCAAGCCTTCCAGCAAGGGGACGAAGCGCACGGGGCGCAATTCGTCATATTCCAGACCTGTTTCGGTCTTGCGCACGCGGATCAGGCTTTGCACCGCGTCCGACTGGCCGACCGGCACCACCATGATCCCGCCCACCTTGAGCTGTGCCAGAAGCGGGCCGGGGGGGTCTTCGGCGGCGGCTGTGACCAGGATGCGGTCAAAGGGCGCCTGATCGGGCAGGCCAAAGCTGCCGTCGCCGGTGATCGCGGTGATGTTGGTCAGGTCCAGCCCGTCAAAGATCACCCGCGCCTCGCGCACCAGACGGCGGTGGCGGTCCACGGTATAGACGCGGCGCGCCAATTTGCTGAGGATCGCCGCCTGATAGCCCGATCCGGTGCCCACTTCGAGCACCTTGTCGCGGGGGCTGATCTGCAAGGCCTGCGTCATCAGCCCCACCACGGACGGCTGGCTGATGGTCTGTCCGCAGGCGATGGGCAGGGGCATGTCCTCGTAGGCGCGGGTGGCAAACAGGCCGCGAATGAACGGGCCACGGTCGATCGCTTCCATGGCTTCCAGCACGGCCTTGTCCGTCACGCCCTTGGAGCGCAGGGCATAGAGGAACTGCATCTTGCGTTGGGCGATCTCGTCTTCGGTCATGTGTTCAGCGCCTTGAGGCGGTCCATCATGTCATGGGCGGTCAGGTCGGCGCGCATCGGCGTGACCGTGATATAGCCGTCCAGATTGTCGGCAGCGTCCGTGCCGGGGGCGGTGCGCACCTGCTGGTTGCCGCCCTTGATCCACACGAACCGGCGGCCCGAGGGGGCCTGATGCGGTTCGGTCGAAAACCGCACGCCGGGGCGGCGGCCCTGTTTGCTGAGACGGGTGCCTTTGACCTGTGCCGCAGGAACGGGCGGAAAGTTGACGTTGTAGAACAACTGGTAATCGCCGGTGTCGTCGGGCGTGGCATCCAGAATGCGCCGCACCGTGTCGGCACCGTGGGTCAGGGCGGCCTCGAACGGGTCGTCGATCTGGGCGTTGGCGGGGCCAAAATATTGCGACATGGCGATCGA
This sequence comes from uncultured Pseudosulfitobacter sp., assembly GCF_963976325.1. Classification (NCBI taxonomy): domain Bacteria; kingdom Pseudomonadati; phylum Pseudomonadota; class Alphaproteobacteria; order Rhodobacterales; family Roseobacteraceae; genus Pseudosulfitobacter; species uncultured Pseudosulfitobacter sp. The sequence continues at coordinate 1,147,411 of NZ_CAXBJW010000001.1, read as the reverse complement.
GGGGATGCCTTGAAGCGCGCCTTCCATTGCACCGCCAAGCGTGCCGGAATAAAGCGCGTTTTCAGCCGAGTTGTTGCCACGGTTCACGCCTGACAGGATCAGGTCGGGGTCCACGTCGCCCAGCACGTCGTGGATACCGGCCAGCACACAGTCGGCGGGGCTGCCCTCGGCGGCAAAGCGGCGGGTGTCCAGTTGCGAGATCATCATCGGACGGGTGTAGCTGATGCAATGGCCGACGCCCGATTGTTCGAAGGCGGGGGCCACGGTCCAGACCTCGCCGCTGTCGCCTGCCACCTGGGTTGCGATGGCGTGCAGGGTTTTCAGCCCCGGTGCCGCGATGCCGTCGTCGTTGGTGATGAGAATACGCATGTTTTGCCCCTTTTGTCCTTAGTATTCAGGCGGCAGCATTGCGGCAAGGGCAGGCAGCGGGTGCAAGGTGGATTTGTGGCAGATCGGGGCAGGTCCGTTGCGCGCAAGACTCATTGACGGGCGGTGCCTGTGGCAAACCGGCCCTTCGGGGAGGATTTTTTGAACCGAAGAAGGTTAGAGTGCGGCGAGAATACGCGCCGCCTGCGCGTGCGGATCGGCCAGGGGCGCGCGGTCTTCGCCGGGGAAGAAACGCGCGCGGGTGGCGGTGGGCATCGGGTCGGGCTGTGCGATGACGACGCGGGGGCCGGTCTTGGTGGTTTCGGCCTGCCAGCTTTGGGCCAGCGCGATCTGCGCCGCCTTGGTCGCACCGTAGCTGCCAAAGAATTTCTCGCCCGCGCGCGGGTCGTCAAAGAACAGCGCGGTGCCGTCGGTGCCCAGCAGGGGAGACACATAGGTGATCAGCGTCGCGGTGGCGGTGATGTTGGCGGCGATGGATTTGGCCATGTCGCGGCTGTCGATGTGGCTGGTGGGGGTCAGCGGGGCCGCGTGGATCGCGGTGTGCGCCCAGATGTCCAGCCCGCCCCAACGGTCGTGAATGCCCCGGCACAGGGTCGCCATCGCCTCGGGCACGGTGATGTCCATGGGGGCCAGCGTGGCGCTGCCGCCAAGTGCCTTGATCCGGTCGTCAAGCTCTTCCAGCGCGCCGGTGGTCTTGGCCACGGCAACGATGTGATGGGTCGGGGCCAGCGCTTCGGCCAGTGCGGCACCAAGGCCGCGCGAGGCGCCGGTGATCAGGGCAAGTTTGGGGGCGTTTGTCATGGGCTGCGTGATGGAGCCATTGCGCGCCAAGGTCAAGAGGCGCGCGCGTGTCCGCGATCAGGCGGCGTTGGTCTCGGCGCTGGGGCGGGCGTGGGGGCGCAGGGAACTGACAACCTCGCCGGGCTGCGGCAGGCGCAGCACTTCGGTGCGGCCATTGCGGGCGATGTGCAGGGCGTCTTCGCCGATGCCGACCACCTGACCCAGACGGGTTTTGTCGCCGGGCCTTACGGTGTCGATGCGACCGTTCGGATAGCGGATCATCGCGCGCGGGGCCGTGGTTGATCCGAATACGCCCAACAAGACGGGCTGGTTCAGGCGCACCGCGTTTTTCTGCGTCGCCAGTTGCGTGGTTTGAGGAGAGGCTTTTTCCATACGACAGGTCCTTCGGGGGCAATCGAAGGTGCGAGGTATCATGGCCGTGGTCAGCCGCAAGACGGGGGAATCTTGCCGTCGGCCAATAGGTGCCACCGCCTGCGCCAAGCTTTGCCGAAGCCTGCGGCATTGTGTGGCACCGGGCTTGCGGGCGGCGGGAATCGCCCGCCTGTGTCAGGGTTTGCGGTGATAGGTCAGGGTCATCGCGGCCAGATGCGCGATAGGCTGCGTGTCCAGCGGGGCGTTCAAGGAAAGCGCCAGCGCGCGGCGTCCGTCGTTGGTCAGGTCGGGGTACAGGCTGGCCATGCGCGGCGCCAGATCGGTTTTGCAATCCACATAGGCGGTCAGCACATCGGGCGCCTCGGGCGACCAGTTCAGGCGCAGGGTCGATCCGGTGCGCGGGGTGGCGGGCCGCCATGCGGGCTGACCCCATTTCAGGGATTCCGTGACAGGGCCCACACTTGCGTCGTAGGCCGCCGACAGGATGGCGGCGCGCAGGGCGTCGAAACGGGCGCGCGCGGGTGCGGGCCATTGGGCGGTGATCTGGGTGAACGGGTCCATGAAGGGCAGGTTAGCACGGTTTGCTGACAGATGTTGGCAGCAAAGGGGTGGGGGTGCTGAAGTGATCTATACCGGGTCATATGTGTGATATGGGGCTAGGTCTTCGGTACGGGATTTTGCTGCCGTTTGAATTGGAGTGAGAAGCCGTGCATCGTCGGGCCGTGGTGCGGCGATCCAACCTTGGTGTCTGGCACTTTATGGTAGCCAAGCACATCCTAGCTGGCGGGAACGCACAACAGCAGCCAAATCGCCGTGCCGGCGGACGGCCCGTCATGTCGCAGACATGCCTAAGGCATGATGCGCGGCGGCCTGCGGCCTCGATTCCGCGCTTGGGAAATGCGCAGAGGGCTCAAACCCGCCACTAGCACCTGCTGAGTGACCGTCCGGTTTTCCATTCATGACGAGAAGATCAAAGTGATCTGAGGTCGAGCCGCCGCCAGTATGACGGCAGGGGCACCGCCCCCGCACCCTTATCTGGCAAGACGAAGCGGCGGGGTTATTCCGCCGCTTTCATCTCGAAGCCTTTTTCCAGCATGTCCGACGGTTTCACCGGATATTCGCCGGAGAAACAGGCGTCGCAATACTGCGGGCAGCTTTTGTTGCGGCCTTCGGCCTCGCCCACGGCGCGATAGAGGCCGTCCAAAGAGATGAACTTGAGCGAATCGACGCCCAGATGTTCGCGCATCTCGTCCTCGGACATGGTGGCGGCCAGCAGCTTTTCGCGCTGGGGCGTGTCGACGCCGTAGAAGCAGGGCCAGGCGGTCGGGGGGCTCGCGATGCGGAAGTGGACCTCGGCGGCACCGGCGTCCAGGATCATTTCCTTGATCTTGCGGCTGGTGGTGCCACGGACCACGGAATCGTCGACCAGAATGACACGTTTGCCTTTGATCAGCGCGCGGTTCACGTTCAGTTTCAGACGCACACCCATGTTGCGGATCTGCTCGGTCGGTTCGATGAACGTGCGGCCCATGTATTGGTTGCGGATGATCCCCATCGCATAGGGAATGCCCGATTGCAGGCTGAAGCCGATGGCCGCCGGCGTGCCGCTGTCCGGTACGGGGCAGACCAGATCGGCGTCCACCGGCGATTCCTTGGCCAGCTCGCGGCCGATGTTTTCGCGGGTCTCGTACACGCTGCGCCCGCCCAGAATGCTGTCGGGGCGCGAGAAATAGACGTGTTCAAAGATACAGAAACGCGGGGCGACACGGCGGAAGGGAAACTGGCTTTCGACGCCCTTGTCGGTGATCACCACCATTTCGCCCGGTTCGATCTCGCGCACAAACTCGGCACCGATGATGTCCAGCGCGCAGGTTTCCGAGCTGAGCGCCCAGCCATCGCCGACGCGGCCCAGCACCAGCGGGCGCACGCCAAGCGGATCGCGCACGCCAATCAGCTTGGTGCGGGTCATGGCAACGATGGAAAACGCGCCCTCGACCCGGCGCAGGGCGTCTTCCATGCGTTCGGGGATGTTGCGTTGCAGGCTGCGCGCCATCAGGTGGATGATGCATTCGCTGTCGGATGACGACTGAAAGATCGAGCCGCGCTCGATCAGTTCACGGCGCAGAGCGTTGGCGTTGGTGATGTTGCCGTTGTGGGCAATCGCCGCCCCGCCCATGGCGAATTCGCCAAAGAACGGCTGCACGTCGCGGATCGCGGTCTGGCCCTTGTTGCCCGAGGTCGAATAGCGGACGTGGCCGATGGCCAGCGGGCCGGGCAGGGTTTCCATGATCTTCTGGCTGGTGAAATTGTCGCGCACATAGCCAAAGCGGCGGGCGGATTGAAAGCCAAGCTCGGCGTCATGGCTGACGATACCGCCGGCTTCCTGTCCTCGGTGCTGTAGCGCGTGCAGGCCAAGGGCCACGAAGTTCGAGGCATCTTGGGTGCCGATTACACCAAAAACCCCGCATTCTTCTTTCAGCTTGTCGTCATCAAAAGGATGTGCGGGTGGCATCATGCATTCAGTCACGGGCGGTTGGCTCCGAATCTGGGGTTGGTCAGGGGTCTGATACTGGGGCCATGACGTGGTGTCACGCCCTTGGGCCGAAATAGTTATGAGATTGTGAACGTGTGGGTGAATTGTGCCAAATTAACCCGTTTCCGGCAGCACAATGCGGTGCGTGTATGTCACATCTAGGCGCGCAGGCCCCCCCGTACAACCCTGAAGGGGACGGGGCGGGGTGCGCTGTTTGCATTATTGTTCGCAGGTGCCGACCAGACCTTCGTACTGGCGGGTGATCCAGCCAAGGGCCTGTTCGGGTTTGCGGTCCTGGATGTCGTCGGTAAAGCGACCGAACACGGCGGCGGACCGGCTTTCGTCGACGATGGTGAATTCCTGGCCGGTGATCACGGTGTCGTAGACAAAGAAGGCGACGATCACCAACAGGATGCCGCGCGCCACGCCGAACAGAAAGCCCAGCCCTTGATCCACGCCGCCCAGGGCCGAGCGTTGCACCAGCGAGGAAAACAGCGGGGTGAACAGCGACACGACAATCAGCGCCACGGCAAAGACCAGCGCAAAGGCCCCGATCACGCTAAGTTCGCAACTGTCGGCCAGAAATTCACCCACAACGGGGATTTCACGGACCAGCGGTTCGACCTGCGGGGCAAACAGAAACGCCAGAATGGCCGCGGCAATCCAGCCGGCAATCGCCATGATCTCGCGCACGATGCCGCGCCCGTAGGCCAGCAGCGCCGACAGGATGATGACGACGGCCACCACGCCGTCAATGATTGTGAAACCGTCCATCATCCGTTCCTTGTCTGTGCGGCGTTAACCTGCGCCAAATACTTCACCCACGAAACTGGTCAAGTCTTGCATTTGCTGCACCTTGATCCCGGATGTCTCGATGGCCTTGCCGCCTGACGGGGCAAGTGCGGTGGTAAAACCAAGTTTTTGCGCCTCTTTCAACCTGTTTTCGGTTTGCGGCGCGGGGCGCAGGGCGCCCGAGAGGCTGATTTCGCCAAAAACAACCGCCCCTTCGGGCAGGGCGGCGTCTTCCCGCGCACTCAGCAGGGCGGCAGCGACGGCCAGATCGGCGGCGGGTTCGGATATTTTCATGCCACCGGCGACGTTCAGGTACACATCAAGCCCCGCAAAGGGGATGCCGCAGCGGGCTTCGAGCACCGCGAGGATCATCGCCAGCCGCCCGCCATCCCAGCCCACGACCGTGCGGCGCGGTTGGCTGTGGGGCGAGGGGGCGACCAGCGCCTGCAATTCGACCAGCACGGGGCGGGTGCCTTCGATGCCGGCAAACACCACCGATCCGGCGCTGGGTTTGCCACGCTCGGACAGGAACAGCGCCGAGGGGTTGGTGACCTGTTCCAGCCCGCGACCGGTCATTTCGAACACACCGATTTCATCCGCAGGGCCAAAGCGGTTCTTGACCGCGCGCAGGATGCGGAACTGGTGGCCGCGCTCGCCTTCGAAATACAGCACCGTGTCGACCATATGTTCCACCACGCGGGGGCCTGCGATCTGGCCGTCCTTGGTGACGTGACCGACAAGAATCACCGACACGCCCTTGCGTTTGGCAAAGGTCGTCAGCTCGTGTGCCGCCGACCGCACCTGACTGACCGATCCGGGGGCACTGTCGACGGTGTCGGACCACATGGTCTGGATCGAATCGATGATCGCAAGGCCGGGTTTTTCCGCCTCGAGCGTGGTCAGGATGTTGCGCAGGTTGGTTTCCGACGCCAGTTGCACCGGCGCGTCGGACAGGCCCAGACGTTTGGCGCGCATCCGCACCTGCGCTGTGGCCTCTTCGCCGCTGACATAGATGGTTTTGACCCCGGCGCGGGCAAACTCGGCTGCGGCCTGCAACAGCAGGGTCGATTTGCCGATGCCCGGATCGCCGCCCACCAGCAGCGCCGAGGCGGGCACAAGGCCGCCGCCCAGCACGCGGTCCAGCTCGTCAATGCCGGAATGGGTGCGGGGGGGCGGTGATTCCTCGGTTTGCAGGTCGGTCAGCGTGATGGCCGAGCCGCGATTGGCCCCAAGGGACTTTTTGCCGCCTGCGGACAGGCCCACATCCTCGACGATGGTGTTCCAGTCGCCACAGGCATCGCAGCGCCCGGACCATTTGGTATGCGTGGCACCACAGGCGGTGCAGGTGAATGAGGGTGATTTTGCCATTGCCCTGATGTGCCTGACGCGGGCGGGGGCGTCAAAAGGTAAATGCGACTGAGCGGGAATTGAGATGGCAGAAGGGGGCCAGCCCCCGACGCTGCGCGTCTCCCCCGGAGTTTATTTGGCAAGATGAAGACGGGCGGGCTATTCGGCGGCTTTGGGCACCATTTTGGTGACGGTGTTGTCGGTGGCCACGATGGTTTCAAGGCCAAGCTCTGGCAGCACCTCGCGCATTTCGGCGCGCAGGCGGTCCAGTTGGGCGGCGGCGACGGCCTCTTCCAGCTCGACATTGGTCAGCCAGTGTCTGAATTCGGCGCTGACGGATTTGGCGTGGTCCAGCCGGCTGTTGAACTGGTCGACCTCGTACTGGCGCTGTTCCAGGAAGCTGCGGGCGCGGTTGACCCGTTCGTCGGAATAAACCTCGGCCAGTTCCTTGGAAATGTGGGACATTTGCGCGGCCACTTCCAGCAGCGCAGGTTCGAGCGAGCTTAGGTCGGGGTGATCGCGCAGGTACGCCAGACGCTCGCGCACGGCGTCGAATTCGGTGGAAAAGCGGAACGCATCGCCGCGGTCGGCGGCATGGACGGCCCCATAGGCGCGGGTGATGTCGGTCATGTTGATCGAAAAATCGCGGTGGGCATTTTCAAGCTGCATGGTGCGGCGGGCACTGGGCAGGAAAAAGCACAGGCAGACAGCAAAGACGGTCAGCGCGATCTGGGCGTACATGCCCGCATCGGGGACAGGTGCGCCATTCCACGACAGGGGCAGGTCGATCCATGGCCACCGTCCCGTCGCGGCCATCCCTGTTGCCGCCAGCAACCCAAGTGCGGTCAGTGCGAAAAAGGCCAGTGCGGCCCGTTGCATGAGGAATCGGATCAGGTAGGCAAGCGCGCCGATTGAAGCTGTCAAATGTCTTCCCCCCAGAAAACCATCTTATCGGCAACTATACGCCGATACAGGGGTAACCGCTAAGCGAAAATTTTGTTCCCGGCTTTCTTCACTTGATTTTAGCGGGGCTGTATTGTGGCAAATCAGCGGCATCTGTTTCGCTTTTCGAAGCAATACCCGTGTCCTGACCGGATTGTTTCGTGCGCAACCCGACCCACAGCGATGCAAAAATACACGCCGTGAACAGGTACAGCCCCCACGCGACTTCGATCCGGCCAACGCCGATGCCCTTGGTCAGGGCGATATACAGCGCGATCAGGAAGACGTCGGCCATCGCCAGTTTGCCCAGCACATGCAAGGCCGGCAGACACCGCGCGCTGAGCAGGTTCCAGTGCAGCAGCGCCAGGCCAATGGTTTTCAGATAGGGCGCAAACAAGGCAAATACGGTGACCACCAGCGCCAGAAACACATCCGACGCCCACAGCGATTGCAGGCCGGTCATCACGCTGATTTCGGACAGGCCGAACAGCGGCAACAGCCCTGCACGCACCAGCGGGGCGAACCAGGACAGCGGAAACAGGACAAGCAGGGACAGGTTGATCCAGCGGTGCATGAGATTGGCAAATTGCTTTCTTTTGCGAAGGTCAGGGATGCGCCCAAGGCACGGGTCACAGGCAGGTGGGGCAGATTCCCATCAAGGTCAATGCGGCGGTCCAGACCCGTGACACGAACGACAGGACGCTGGCTTCGTTCAACAGGACGACGACCACGGTCCCGATCGCGCATAGGATGACAATCCCCTCGTAAAGCAGTTCGTCATACTGCCAGTTCGGATCATCGGGGCCATAGCGCAGAACCTGCAAAACAAAACAGACGATAAGTCCAAGGATCAGGCCAACCACGGCAGCAATGAAAGCAAGCAGATACATCGCATGATCTTGTGCGCCGCCCGGGCGCCAAGTCAAGCCAGCGCAAGGGGGCTAGAACCACTGTGTCTGCGGCCAGTCAAAGCCGACAAGATCCGACAGCGCCACCAGAACCGTCTCGAGCGGGGGCGTCTGGTCCAGTCCAAACAGCACGGACAGCAGGAACAGTCCTTGGGTGCCGATGGTCGTCAGCATCAGGCGCAAGGGCCACGGCAGGTCAGGGCGCAGGCGCGCCAGCAGCGCGAACAGACCCAACGCCAGCAGCGCAAGAGTGATTGCAAACAGGGCGTTGTCTGAAAACGGCGTCATCGCCCGCAGATTATATCAAAACGGCAGCAGGTCCAGAATGGCGTTGTAGATCGGGCGCACAGGGTTCAGCCCGTAAAAGTCCAACTGCATCAGCAGGACAATGCAGGCAAGGATTGTGCTGAAAAGAAGGGTGCCGTACCAGTGGTCGGGCCAGTGCGCCAGGTTCAGCTTGGTCTGAAGCCGGTAAACCGACACCAGCACAAAGCTGCCCGTGCCAAGACAGAAAACGATATTCAGGACGAGGTCGAGGCTCATCCTTTAGCGCACGGCGGCGATGGGCCCCGTGGCGCGACCGTGGATGAACTGATCGACGTAAGGGTCACCTGCGGCGTCCATTTCGGCCACCGGGCCGGTCCATTTGATCACGCCCTCGTGCAGCATGGCCACGTTGTCGGCAATGGCGCGCACCGACGACATGTCGTGGGTGATGGTCACGGCTGTGGCGCCCATCTCAGTCACGATTTCGCGGATCAGGTCGTTGATCACGCCCGCCATGATCGGATCAAGTCCGGTGGTTGGTTCGTCGAAAAAGATGATCTCGGGGTCGGCGGCGATGGCGCGGGCCAGCCCTACGCGCTTTTGCATACCGCCCGACAGCTCGGCGGGCAGGCGGTCGGCCACGTCCTCGGTCAGGCCGACACGGCGCAGTTTCTCGATGGCAATCGCGCGGGCCTGATCGCGGGGGCGTTTCAGCGATCCGCGCAGCAGCCGGAAGGCGACGTTTTGCCAGACCGGCAAGCTGTCGAACAGGGCAGCCCCCTGGAACAGCATCCCGAAGCGCGCCAGAAACGCGTCGCGGTCGGTGCGGGTGATGTCGGTGCCATCCACCGTGATGCGGCCTTGGTCGGGCGTGACCAGACCCAGCACCGCCTTGATGGTGATGGATTTCCCGGTGCCCGACCCGCCGATGATCACCATCGACGTGCCCTTGGGCACATGCAGGTTCACACCGCGCAGGACGTGGTTGCTGCCAAAGGATTTGTGGACATTCTCAAGCGTGATCATAGCGAGAAAAACACCCCCGTCAGCACGAAGTTGGCGGCCAGGATCAGGATCGCGGCGGCCTCGACGCTGCCCTTGGTGGCGCGGCCAACGCCTTGGGCCCCACGGCCCGAGTTCATGCCGAAATAGCAGCCCATCAGGGCCGCGATAAAGCCGAACACGCCGCCCTTGGCCAGCGACGAGATGATGTCGCGCAGTTCCAGGAAATTCACGGTGTTTTTCAGATAGGCCGCCGGGTTGAAGCCCAGCGTGCCCGTGGCCACGGCCCAGCCGCCGGCAATGCCGATCACGTCGCCCACCGCCACCAGCAGTGGCACCACAAGGGTTGCGGCCAGCACGCGCGGCACGGTCAGGTATTTCATCGGATGGGTCGAAAGCGTCACCAGCGCGTCGATCTGTTCGGTCACCTTCATCGTCGCAATCTCGGCGGCAATCGACGATGTGACGCGCGCGGCGATCATCAGGCCCACCAGCACGGGGCCAAGTTCGCGCACCATGCCGATGGCGACAATCTGTGGCACCACCGCTTCGGCGTTGAAGCGTGCGCCGCCTGCGTAAATCTGCAAGGCCAGCGCGCCGCCGGTAAAAATTGCGGTCAGGCCAACCACGGGCAGCGACAGCCAGCCGATGTTCAGCAGCGCAATCGCAAGCTCACGGAAATAGAAGGGCGGGCGCAGCAGATGGCCCAGCGTTTGCACCGCATACAGCGTCACGCGCCCGACGGCGCCCAACAGGCCCAGAACCGTGGCCCCGATGGCGGCCAGAAACCTCACTCGGTATACCGGCGGGCGTAACGATGGCCCAGCGAGGTCAGCACTTCGTACCCGATGGTGCCCGCAGCCGTGGCCAGATCGTCCACCGTCTGGTGCGCGCCCAGCAGTTGCAGATGCGCAGGGTCATGGCCCAGATCGGTGACATCCACGGTGATCAGGTCCATCGACACGCGGCCCACGATGGGCAGGGCGGTGTCGTCCGCGTAAACATGCGCGCCGGCCCCGTTGCCCATGGCGCGGATCAGACCGTCGGCGTAGCCTGCCGAAATCGTCGCAATGCGCGAGGGGCGCTGTGCGATCCACATATTGCCGTAGCCCACGGATTCGCCCGCCGCCACATCGCGCACCTGAATGACAGGGGCGTCCAGCGTCACGACCGCCTCGGCCTGGGCATAGGGCAGGCCGCCGAACAGGCCGACACCGGGGCGGCACAGGTCGAAATGGTAATCCTCGCCCAGCAACGTCCCACCGGTCGCGGCCAGCGAGCGCGGCGCGTCGATGCCGTCGGTCATCTCGCGGAACTGGCGCAATTGGAACGCGTTCATCTCGTGGTCCGGCTCGTCCGAGCAGGCCAGATGCGAAATGATCAGGCCGGGGCGTTGTGCCACGGCGATGTCACGCAGCGCCGACCATTCCGATGCCTGCATCCCCAGCCGGTTCATGCCGGTGTTCATTTGCAAGCCAAAGGGCGATCCAGGCAGCGCCTCGACGTGGCGCAGCATCTGGTCAACCGAGTTCAGCAGCGGCGTCAGACGCCCCTCGCGGATGGCACCGGTGTCGCCGTCCATATGGCCGGAAAACACATAGATCGCAGGCCCTTGGCCCAGGGCGGCGCGCAGGGTCGCGCCCTCGTCTGCGGTGGCCACGAAAAAGCTGCGGCAGCCCGCGCGGGCCAGCACACGGGCGACGACAGGCGCGCCCAAGCCATAGCCGTTGGCCTTGACCACGGCGCCGGTTTCCACTTCGGTGCGCGCGTCCAGGGATTGCCAGTTTCGCGCGATGGCGCCGGTGTCGATTGTCAAAGTCGCTGATGTCATGCGCGGGGTTGTGCCATGTTTGGGTCCGAGGTCAAGGTGTAACGTCCGCCCAAGGTGTCGGGGAAGGCGGAATAGGCGGTGAATAAGTGCGACCTTGCCACAAAGGGCAGCGCCCGCCCGTCGCACCGAAGGTGCGCCGATTGTTTTAGGCACGCCTCCGGCGTGACGGGCGGTCGGGCGCTGCCTCTCACACATTGCAAAGCAATGTGTTGCCGGCAGGTGTTCGCTTTGCGAACACCGAGAGGCCGGCGGTGCTTTGCACCTTGATTCCGGGCTTTGGTGCGCATTGGCAAAGTCCAGCGCAGCCGAACTCAAAACCGTAAGCCGCAGAAACCCTAAGGCTCCCCCTAAAACTCCTGCTCGCCGCTGTTTTGCTGCCACGGCTGCACAAGGTTGCCAAAGCGGGTGAACCGACCCTCAAAGCTCAGCTCGACGGTGCCGATCGGCCCGTGACGCTGCTTGCCAATGACGACCTCGGCGCGGCCGTGCAGGCGTTCCATTTCTTCCTGCCACTTGGCCATCGCTTCCAGATCGTGATCGCCGGGCTTTTCGCGTTCCTTGTAGTATTCCTCGCGGAACACGAACATCACCACGTCGGCGTCCTGTTCGATCGAACCCGATTCCCGCAGGTCCGACAATTGCGGGCGCTTGTCTTCGCGGCTTTCCACCTGGCGTGACAACTGCGACAGGGCGATCACCGGAATGTCCAGCTCCTTGGCGATGGCTTTCAGACCCATGGTGATCTCGGAAATCTCGTTCACCCGGTTTTCCGATTTGCCGGTGCCGCGCACCAGTTGCAGATAGTCGACCATCAGCACGTCCAGCCCGTGCGTCCGTTTCAGCCGCCGCGCGCGCGCCGCAAGCTGGCTGATCGGCAGGGCAGGCGTGTCGTCGATATAAAGCGGACAGGCCTCCAGCGACTTGGCCGCGTCCACGAAGCGGCGGAACTCGGCCTCGGTCATGTCACCGCGGCGGATCTGTTCGGATGGCACTTCGGACGCTTCGGACAGGATACGCGCGGCCAACTGTTCGGCGCTCATCTCCAGCGAATAAAAGCCCACCACGCCGCCATCAATCGCGCCCTCTGACCCGTCGGGCAGCAGCCCGCGTTTGTACGCCTTGGCCACGTTGAACGCGATGTTGGTCGCCAGCGAGGTTTTGCCCATCGACGGACGCCCCGCAAGGATCAGAAGGTCCGACCGGTGCAAGCCGCCCAGCTTCTTGTCCATGTCGATCAACCCGGTCGAGACACCCGACAAGCCACCCTCGCGCTGGTAGGCGGCGTTGGCGACGTTCACCGCATCGGTCACCGCCTTCAGGAACGACTGGAACCCGCTTTCGGTCTGGCCCTGTTCGGCCAGCTTGTACAGTTGCTGTTCCGCCTCGACGATCTGTTCGCGCGGCTCGGACGATACATCGACCTTGGCCGCCTTGGCGCTGATGTCGCGGCCCAGCAGGATCAGATCGCGGCGCACCGCCAGATCATAGATCATCTGCGCATAGTCGCGCACCGCAAAGGCGCTGATCGCAGCACCGGCCAGACGGGCCAGATAGGCGGGGCCGCCCAGCTCTTTCAGGCCCTCGTCGTCTTCCATGAACGCCTTGAGCGTCACCGGCGAGGCCAGGTTGTTCTTGGCAATACGGGCCGAGGCGATGTCATAGATGCGCGCGTGCACGGGATCGTAGAAATGGTGCGGCCCGATGATCGACGCCACGCGGTCGTAGATGTCGTTGTTGGTCAGGATCGCACCCAGAAGCTGCTGTTCGGCCTCGATGGAATGCGGCATGGTTTCGGCGGCCTGAACCTCAGGCGTGCCGTTTTGAAAACTGCTGATCTCGTTCATTGCTCACCCCGATTATTGACCCGGCTCGCGCGGGTGTCCTGTCTTAGACGGCACCGTGCAGCGCAGGCAATCTGGAAATCCTGTGGATAACCTTGGTCTGGGGGGCAGTCTACATCATCTGGTGGGCAAATGCAGTGCCCTAAACCAGATGATGTGGCGGATTTACGCCTTTTTATGTGCCTCTTGCCAGCCGCGCGGGTCGTTCAGGAACGCTTCGACGCCTTCCAGGGTGGCCGCGTCAAAGGTGCCTTGGGCCTTGGCTTCGGCCAGCACGTCCCACCATGTGCACAGGTGGTGCAGCGCAACCCCATGATCGCCCAAGGTCTTTTCGGTTTCGGGGAAGATGCCATAGTAAAAGATCACCGCCGTGTGCCCGCAGGTGGCGCCGGTTTCGCGAATCGCATCAACAAAAGACAGCTTCGATCCGCCGTCTGTGGTCAGATCCTCGACCAGCAGAACGCGCTGGCCGGGCGTCATCACACCCTCGATGCGGGCGTTGCGGCCATACCCTTTGGGCTTTTTGCGTACATAGGTCATGGGCAGGGCCATCCGCTCGGCCACCAGCGCGCCAAAGGGGATGCCGGCGGTTTCGCCGCCCGCGACGTTGTCGAACGCCTCGAAGCCTGCGTTGCGCATGACGGTGACGGTCAGGAAATCCATCAGCGTCGACCGGATGCGCGGATAAGAGATCAGCTTGCGACAGTCGATATAGGTCGGGCTGGGCAGGCCCGAGGCCAGCGTGAACGGGTCCTTGGCGTTCAGGTGCACGGCTTCGATCTCAAGCAACATGCGGGCGGTCAGGCGGGCCATTTCGGCGGCGTCGGGAAAGCTGGTGGGGATCATGGCGTGCATCCTTGGGCGGTTGAGCGTGCCGAAGCTGCGGGAGCCTCCGGCGGGAGTTTATCGGGCAAGATGAAGGTCAGGTCACGGACCAGTCCAGCGGCATCGCGGGGTCGAACACGGTCACGGGGCCGTCTTCGGTGTCGATGTGTGTGGGGTAGGTCGGGGTGGTTTTGGTCAGGGTCAGCGTGGTGTCATTGGCGGGCAGGCCGTAGAAGGCGGGGCCGTTCAGCGAGGTGAACGCCTCAAGCTGGTCCAGCGCGCCGTCCTGTTCAAACACCTGCGCCAGGATCGACATGGTGTTGGGCGCGGTAAAGCAGCCGGCACAGCCGCAGGGCAGCAGCTTGTTGGCGTCGGTGTGCGGCGCGCTGTCTGTGCCCAGGAAGAAGCGCGCGTTGCCGGATGTGGCGGCGCGGCGCAGGGCAAGGCGATGCGTTTCGCGTTTGGCGACGGGCAGGCAGTAATAATGCGGTTTGATGCCACCGGCCAGGATGTGGTTGCGGTTGATCACCAGATGGTGCGTGGTGATCGTCGCACCCAAGCTGTCGTCCTGTGCGCTGGCATAGTCCACGGCGTCTGATGTGGTGATATGCTCCATCACCACCCGCAGCCCCGGCGTCGCGCGCCGGATCGGGTCCAGAACGCGGTCGATGAACACCGCCTCGCGGTCGAAAATGTCGATATCCGCATCGGTGACCTCGCCGTGGACGCACAGCGGCAGGCCGATCTCGGCCATTTTCTCCAGCACCGGGCGCACGTGGTCAAAGTTCGCCACGCCCGAGGCGGAATTGGTGGTGGCCCCGGCGGGGTACAGCTTGACCGCCTTGACCAACCCCGAGGCATGGGCGGCAGCCACATCGGCGGCATCCGTGTCCTCGGTCAGGTACAGCGTCATCAGCGGGGTGAAATCCATGCCCTCGGGCAGGGCGGCCATGATCCGGTCACGATAGGCCGCGGCCTGTGCGCCGGTGACCACGGGCGGCACCAGATTGGGCATGATGATCGCACGGGCGAAATGGGCGGCGGTTTGCGGCAAAACGGCCCGCATCATTGCGCCATCGCGCAGGTGCAGGTGCCAGTCATCGGGGCGGCGGATCGCAAGGGTCTTTGTCATGCCCTGCCGTTAGCACGCGGCGCGGCAGCGCACCAGCGTCAGTTGGTCAGTTCTTTCAGCTTGCGGGCAAAGCGGGGGGCGTTCATGCGGCTGGTGACATTGGTGCACAGGCCCCGGATCAGCGGCGCGCGGTTGTCGATTTCCAGCGCCGACAGCAGGTTGCGCAGATAGGGCGGATAGGCGCGGCGCGCGCGCCACAGCGTGGCAAAGCTGGCGTCGTCCAAGGTGCCGTTTGCGGCCTGCTCCAGCAGCGGTTTCAGCAGGTCCATTTCCATCATGTTGGTCTGGATCGCATCGCCCAGATGGCGCGTGCGCAGCTTGTGCACGTTGGCGCGGGTGAACAGGGCGGCGTGCATCGCGTCCAGGTTTTCGCGCGGGTCATAGATGACAAAGGCGCGCGCCGCCGCGTCCAGCATGTCGGGCGCATAGCCGTAGCGTGCGGTGAAATCGGTGCGGCGCATGTCGACAAAACGGTCGTCCCATTCGGTGACGCGGGCGTCCAGCGTCGCCTGCGGCTGGATCGCCACCACGCGCGCACCGGGCGACGCGACCGAATAGGCCGCCGCCGCATAGCCGCAGGGGCCGGCCCCGTAAAACAGCACTGTTTCGAATTCGTCAAAAAAGCCGTCGTCGACCAGCCGGTCGAAATAGGCATAAAGCGCATCATCGCGAAACCATGTGTCGCCGTCCGAGGCCACGCACAGATGCGACCAGCCATGATCGCGCACCATGTTCCAGCCCAGCGGCACCGCGGATTCGGACAGCACGCGCATTCCCTGGATCGTCTCGAATGTGACCAGCAGCGTGGTGCCTTTTTCAACAAAGGCCGAAAAATGGCGCGGGCCAAGCGGTTCGAAATAGCCCTGTTCCTCGGCGATACCTGCCAGCTTGGTCAGCCATTCGCCCTTGGCAAGGCCGGAAAGCTCGGCGTTGAATGTCTCGATCGTGTCGTGCATCGGGGGCCTCGGAACCAGGGTGGCGCGGGTTTTCCACGCGTGTTTGGGCGCAGAGCTATCGGCCCAATACGGCAAAATTGCGGAAATTTGAAGCTACTGCTGTGCCTTTGTTGCGGCTTTGGCACCGGTGCGGCGGGCGCGATTGGCGTATTGCACCATGAACCGCGCGGCGCGTGGCGACACCGGGCGGGTGTGACCCGCCATCAGCAGGCGGCCAAACAGCGCGCGAAACGGTTCTTGCTGCATCAGCGCGTCGAAACGGGCGTGCCGCCATGCGACGGCCTGTTGGTGTAGGGGGCCCAGCACCGGATCGGCTTTCAGGCTCTCCAGAATTGGCGTGCTGGCGGGGGACATGCGGGCGATGCTGGTGTCGCTGTCGGAACAAAAGTTCCGCTCGACCCAGTAATCCAGCCCCAGCACGTGATCGGAATGCACCGCGCGGCCCCGGTCGGCCTTCATCACATAGCTTTCCATCGCACCCAGCGGATAGTGGTTCAACTGCACCAGCGCATAGTTGGGCTGGCCGAAATTGCTGAACAATCGCTTGGTCTTGAACTGGGTGTCCAGTTCGCGGCCTTCACCGTCGAACCAGCGCGCGTGATCCAGCCGCGCCGTGTCAGGGTTGCGCGGGCGATGGACGCCCAGTTTGCGGTAGGTGCCATCGTTTTTGTACAGCGTCTTGAACATCGACGCGCGCCACGGCCAGTGCAGCACCGCAGGCGCGCATTTGGTGAACAAACGCGTGACCGGCGCGTCCTTGTAGCGGATGTGATCGCCATTGCCGAACAGCCGCCACGTCAGCGTGATCGCGGTGGCGTCGGGCAGGGCGTCCAGCAGCGCGGGCACGGTGCCGTCGCCCACGTGAATGTTGACGAATTCGTCCACATCCAGCGGCAAGATCCAGTCGGCCTGTTGCACCACGTCCAGCTTTTGCGCGTGTTTCAGGGCGGTGAACTGGATGCCGCCCTTGTCATAGGGGCCGTCGTTGCGGATGTGCGTCAGCCAGCCCTGAACGGCCAGCGCGTCCAGCATCACATCGGTGCCGTCGTCGCAATCGTTCGAGAACACCAGAAAATGCGTGAACCCGCAGGCGCGGTGGTGCGCCAGCCATTCCAGCAGGAACGCCGCCTCGTTGCGGACGCATAAGACGGCAAGGATGTTCACGCGGTGGGCCAGGTCCTGCGGAACGACACGACCTTGCCGTTCGAGCCGCGCGCGTTATAGTTCAGGCCCGCCTCCATCATCGCGGCAAAGACCGCGTTCACACCTTCGGGGCCGATCCATTTGGGGTGCAGCTTGACCACCGCAGCGCGCAGGCCGCTGAGGTCCAGATCTGGGATCAGCTCGGCCTCGGAGCCCTGGATGTCGATGACGATGACCGTGGGCGCCAGATCCTTGATCAGCGCCCTGGCGTTGTGCACCTCGATCTTTTCGATCACACCGGCCGGACTGTCCTCGCGCACGGTCAGCGATGACAGGGCGGGGTTCTTGCGCACGTGGAAATCGGCGGTGCTTTTGCGTTTGCCCAAAGCGCCCGAAATCACGCTGGCGTTCTCGATGCCGTTCAGCGCGAACATATTGGTCAGATAGGTGGCCAGTTCGGGGTTCGCCTCGACCGCATGAACCATTTTGACGGTCTGCTGCTTGGCCAGCGTGGCAGACACCGCGCCGATCCCGGCCCCGATGTCCAGAACCGTGTCCTCGGGCAGGGCGGTGCGGTTGCAGGCCGTGACCAGCGTGTTTTCATAAATGTCCTTGCGCAGCGCGGTGCGCATCGCCGGCGTCATGAACGCCGCCTTGGGAAAGCGCAGCCCGCGCGATTTGATGCTGGGCTGGGCGGTGTTTGCAACGTCTGTGGTGCCGTCCATCGTTAGCTCTCCATATCCAAAGCAAGGGCATAAGCCACCCGCTCGACCTCTGTCAGCTTCACTTCAAGCGCCTGTTGATACAGGTCCTCGAATTCGGGCATGGCGTGCAGCTCTTCGGCTTTGGCTTTGTGCCAGTCCAGACCCTTCTGGTGCCAGCCGCGCAGGATGTCGTCCTGCATCAACCGGTCGTATTCCGCGCGCAGGCGCGGCAGGTTGCGTTTGATGGTGATGTCGCGGAAATCGGACCAGTCCATGCGAATCCAGTAGTTGATCCCGATAGACCGGTCCACGTGCAGCGCGCGCCCGCGCTGGCGTTTGATCAGGAAGCTTTCTGCCGACCGCAGCGCATAATGATTAAGCTGCAACAGATCGTAGCCAATGGATTTTTTCGACGACCGCCAGCCGTTTTCGGCGGCTTCCTTGGTCATGTCCTTGCCCGAGCCGTTGACCCATTTCACCGTCTTCTTGAACGCCTCGTCCAGCTTGTTGGGGCGGTGGCAACTGATTTTCTCATAGGCGCCGATGTTCTTGAACATGGTCTTGAAGCCCCAGACCGTGTGCGGCTTGGGGCAGTATTTCGGCGCGCAATGGTCGAACTGGTCGATCACGAAGTCATCCGCCAGATCGGTCACCCCGTTGTGCCCGAACAGCCGCCATGTCATCGCCACGTTGGTCGCATCGGGCACCGCGTCAAAGAAATCCTGAAGCGTGCCGTTGCCGGTGCGCACGTTCATGAATTCGTCCACATCGATGTGAATGATCCAGTCGGCGTTCTTGATCACCGGTTCTTTCAGCGACTGATTCAGCGCGTATTGCTGGGGCGAATTGCCCTTCCAGCCGTCGTTGTTGCGGTGTTGCAGAACGCCCATCTCTTGCAGACGATCCAGGATTTCGCTGGTCCCGTCCTCGCAACCGTTGGTGTAGATCAGGAAATTATCCACGCCCATGGCGCGGTGATAGGCGACCCATTCCACGATATAGGGTGCTTCGTTCTTCATGCAGCCGACGATCACGTTGCCGCTGCTGCCGGGGTGCAGGTCGCGCGGGGGGATTTCGGCAAAGGCTGCGGCAAGCTGCTCCTCGTCCACCGACCCCAGCTTGTTGTGCGGGGCAAAGGACGAATTCTTCAGCTTGTCAAAGTTCTGGATCGCCAGGGGCGGCATCAGCTTGCGCGCAACCTCGGTCAGCCCGTCGGACTTGGGCGCAGGTGCTGCGGCCTGCGCCGCACCCTTGGGCGATTTGGTGGCCTTGGCGGCATCCAGATCGGCCCCCTTGGTCTTGCGCTCTTCGCGGGTCGCCTTGTCGATGCGCCACATGAACCCCAGCAGGTACTGCGTGGCCCGAAAGCCGAACTTGGGGTCCGCTTCCTCCCATGTGCCCTTGGCGCGGGGTTTGCGGAACGTGTCCTTGCTCAGCGCCGGTTGCGTTTTCAGCAAGGCGGTGTTGCCCGTGGCAAAGGTTTTCGAGATGGCCGACAGCGACGCCACATCAACAGGGTCGCCGTCCACGTTGATTTCATTGATAAACGACCGCCACAACTGGCGCGGCAAAATGCGTTTGCGGTCGGCCAGAACCTGCAACAACAGCGCATTCATCTGCCGCCCGCGCGTCAGCGCCGCGGCAGAGGTGGGCACAGGCACCGTGTCGGGCGTGGCCTTGCCCAGCACCGCGTCAATCCCGAACATCGCGCGGATTTCATCCGTAACCGTATCGGCGGCAAACCCGTCGGCATCATAGGGCCGCAAGGTCACGCTGCCCGCGCCAAAGCTGCCCTCCCAATGGGACACCAGCCGCTGATAATCCAGCCAGAAGGGGGCGGCCTGATTTTCCATGAACACCCCCGCCTGCGGGTCGATCACGGGGGCGGCGGCCAGACAATCGTCCCACCACGTCTTTGACCCGGCCAGCGCCATTTCCTGTGCCAGCGACGTGCCGCGCCCTTCCAGGATCTGCTCGGCGTACCAGCGCACCAGCAGGCTGGCCTGTTCGTCCACATGGGCGATGATGCGAATGTCATCCGACAGCGGCGTCAGCAGCGCGTGCAGGCGCGCCACCTCGGACGGATGCGCCAGACTGGTCCCCAGTTGCGAGGCCGACAGGATCAGATCGGTCGGATTGTGCTGCGCCACATCCCGCGCCAGATCGCTGGCCACGGCATCATACAGAACCTGTTGTTTGTCCTGCGGAATATAACCACGGTTGTACCGCAGCGGGTCCACATGGGCAGGGTCGGTGACCGCCATATACAGCCGCGTGTGGTTCTTCGGCCCCAGACTGCGCGGAAACAGATAGCCCTTGGCCAGCATCTGTTCGCGTTTGTCGGCCATGACCGATTGCAGACGGTCCGCGCCCACCTGTTCCAGACCAATATGCAGATGAATGCGCATCATGACGCCTTTTTGTTCGAATTGCTGTTCACGCGGCCCCACCACGGCAGGGGCACGCCCAGAAATGTTGAAATGCGGTCGCGCGCCTTGGCGTCGGCCACGTCATATTCCAGAAAATCGTCGCGGCCCGCAAAGATTGCGCGCAAATGCGCATAATGGCCGGTGATCCACTGTTCGCGTTCCTTGGTGGTCTCGCCGTAGCCTGCGGGCAGGCCGGGAATACCCGCCTGCGGCAACCGCGCCACGCCCAGATCGGACCACGCCAGCATCGACTGGCTCAACTGGAACGGATCGCGCGTGGACGCCAGAAACTTCACCCCCGGATGATGGGCACGGATCGCCTCGATCAGGCCGAAATCCATCTGCGGCCACAGCGACTTGCCTTCGCGCAGCAGGCTGATTTCCGTCACGCATTCAAACGGGTCCAGATGCGCACCGGGATCGCCGGTCTCGAAATACCCGCGATACAGCAGCTCGGCCACGTACTGATTGTGAAGCGACTTGACGGTGGTCTGCTTGGGCCGCACACGGTGGTCGGCCACCTTGAACCCCGCCATCTTCAGCGCGCGGGCCAGTGTCGTCGTTCCGGTCTTGGGCAAGCCCAGATTGACGACCCGCAAGCTCATGTCACCGGCTCCAGCCCCAGCGCCGCGATCAGCGCCTGTTCTTGCGGCGGCAGCTTTGACGCGGCGCGCAGTTGCGCCTGCATCTGTTGGTATTCGGGCTGCGCCAGCAATGCGTCGCGCTTGGCGATATGGGCGGCGACCGCTTCGGCATGCAGGGCGGCAATCTCCGCGTCGGCCATCAGCGCGGCCATTTCGCGGCGCAGGGCGGGCAGGTACTTCTGGATCGACGTGTCTTCCCATGCGGCATCGTTGCGTTCACGCCAATAGGTGTCATCAAACGCGCGGTTCTCGCGGTTCACATCGCCCCGGTCATTCTTGACCAGATAGCTGTCCAGCGACCGCAGCGCATAGTGGTTCAACGTGGCAAAGTTGCGCGACCCATGGGCCGGAAACCGGCGGATGCGGCGCGGGTTGGCCGCCACCAGAAACCGGTGCTGCACAGGCCGACCCGACCCATCGGTCCACGCAGGCCGCTTGCCCTTTGGCAGCTTGTCGCGGAAAAACGGGCGGTGCGCGCCGTAGTATTTCAACGGGAAATCCGCCCGCACCAGCGTTTTCACCTCGATCGCCGTCTCGCCGCACCACAGGTCGGGATTGTGGCTGCGGGTGAACTGTTCGATCACCGGACGGTCCGCGTAGGCATCCACGTCGTCATTGGCAAAGAACTGGAAATTCACGCTGATCGCCTGCGGATTGCCACAGGCGTCGATCAGCGCCGGAATGGTGCCGTCGCCCACGTGAATGTTCAGAAACTCGTCCACATCCGCGACCCAGACCCAGTCGGCGCCCGCGATCATGTCCTGACCCTTGGCGTCCTTCAACGCCTCCATCTGGTAATTGCGCCCCTCGGCGGGGTTGGGCAGGTGCCGCACGATGCCACGCGCCTGCAACGCGTCCAGCATCCGGTCGGTCGCATCAGTGCAATCGTTTGAATAAAAAAGAAAATCCGTCACGCCCAGCAGGCGGTGAAAGGCGATCCATTCCAGCAGAAAGGGCCCTTCGTTCTTGACACAAGTTACGGCTGCTATGCGCATCTGTGCGCCCCTGCCCAGGACCCGCTCTGGTCACGCTTCATCTGCCTTATCCGCCTCTGATCGGGTTGTTGTCAGGGTGATCGTCCCGCAAAACCTCTGTTTTCGCTGCCCTTATAATGCCATCCGCCACATCATGCGTCAACGCTGGCCGCGCGCCAGACCTTGACCTGACAGGCCAGCGGTGCACGTTTGTCGCAACAAGGGGAGAGAGCGATGACCAAACCCACCTCGATCGACGCCGTGCAGCAGATGCTGGGTGATCAGGGCTATGTCTGTGACCGCGCGCTGGGCACGGTGGTGTTCCTGGCCCTGTCGCTGGGCCGCCCGCTGTTCCTGGAGGGCGAGGCAGGCGTGGGCAAGACCGAGATCGCCAAGGCCCTAGCCGCAGCCTTGGGCCGCCGTCTGATCCGCCTGCAATGCTACGAAGGGCTGGACGCCTCAAGCGCGGTCTACGAATGGAACTTTCCCGCCCAGATGATCGCCATCCGTACCGCCGAGGCCGCAGGCACCGCCGACCGCGCCGCCCTGCAAGCCGAGCTGTTCAGCCAGGACTTCCTGATCGAACGCCCGCTGCTGGACGCCATGCGCCCCGACGAAAACGGCGCGCCGGTGCTGCTGATCGACGAGCTTGACCGCACCGACGAGCCGTTCGAGGCCTATTTGCTTGAAGCGCTCAGTGATTTTCAGGTCACCATCCCCGAACTGGGCACCATCAAGGCCCCCGAGCCGCCCATCGTCATCCTGACCTCGAACCGCACCCGCGAGGTGCACGACGCGCTGAAACGCCGCTGTCTCTACCACTGGGTCGACTACCCCGATTTCGCCCGCGAAATGGACATCCTGACCGCCCGCGCACCGGAAGCGGCGGAAAACCTCAGCCGCGAGGTCGTGGCCTTTGTCCAGCAACTGCGCACCGAGGATCTGTTCAAGAAACCGGGCGTGGCCGAAACCATCGACTGGGCGAAATGCCTGCTGGCGCTGGACGTGCTGACCCTGTCGCCCGAGGTCATCGCCGACACGCTGGGGGCCGTGCTGAAATACCAGGACGACATCGCCAAGCTGCAAGGCTCCGAAGCCAAACGCCTGTTGGATCAGGCCCGCGCCAGCCTGGAACCCACCTGATGTTTCTTTTGGCCCCAAATATCCCGGGGGACCGGGGGCTGGCCCCCGGGGGCTGACGCATGGTCGAACACCTGCCTCTCGAACTGCCCGAAAACCCGCGCCTTGCGGGCAACATCACCCATTTCGCCCGCGCCCTGCGCCGTGCGGGCCTTCCCATCGGCCCGGGCCGCGTCATCGACGCCATCCGCGCGGTCGAGGTGGCGGGCTTTACCGAGCGGCGCGATTTCTACTGGACCCTGCACGCCTGTTTCGTGAACCGCCCCGAACACCGCGTGATCTTTCGCCAGATTTTCCGGCTGTACTGGCGCGATCCGCGCTATCTGGAACATATGATGGCCGCGATGCTGCCCGCGATCCGCGGGGTGCAGGAAGAACGCGCAGGCCAGGCCGGCGAAAAACGCGCCGCCGAGGCGCTGCTGGACGGCGCCGAAGCGCCCGATTTCGACGTGGACAAAGACGATGACGACGGCGAAACTCAGATTGAGGTTGATGCCAGTTTCACCACCTCGGCGCAGGAAAAGCTGAAAACGCTGGATTTCGAGCAGATGAGCACCGCCGAGATGGCGCAGGCCAAGCGGATGCTGGCACGGATGCGCCTGCCGGTGGAGCCAATGCCCACCCGCCGGATGCAGGCGGCGCTGCGGGGCGGCGTCGACCCCGCGAAAACCCTGCGCGCCGCCATGCGCACCGGCGGCGAGGTCCGCACCATCGCCCGCCGCGCGCCGCGCAAACGCTGGCCGAACCTGGTGGTGCTGTGCGACATCTCCGGCTCGATGAGCCAGTATTCACGGGTCGTTTTGCATTTCCTGCACGCGGTCAGCAACGCCAAGGGCGCAGGATGGGCAAAAGTGCACGCCTTTACCTTTGGCACGCGGCTGACCAACATCACCCGCCATCTGGACCACCGCGACGTCGATGCAGCCCTTGCCGCGGCCGGCGCCGAAGCGCAGGACTGGGAAGGCGGCACGCGCATCGGTGAGTGTATCGAAGCGTTCAACCGCGACTGGTCACGGCGCGTGCTGGGGCAGGGCGCCGTGGTGCTGCTGATCACCGACGGCCTGGACCGCGGCGCGCCCGAGGTGCTGGCCAAACAGATGCAACGCCTGCACCTGTCGGCCAAACGGCTGATCTGGCTGAACCCCTTGCTGCGCTGGGACGCATTCGCCCCCAAGGCGCGCGGCATCGCCGCCATGCTGCCCCACGTGGACAGCTTTCGCGCGGGCCACTCGATCGCCTCGCTTGAGGAACTGGCCGAGGTGATCTCGCGCAAGGACGACGTGGGCGAAAAGGCGCGGTTGATGGGGCTGATCGGGAAGTGAGTGTCACAGGGGCTTGCCGATCACACACGACGCACCTTCATGCAGGGGTTTGATGCTGCTGCAATATTGCCCGGTCCACACTGTGCGTGACCTCGCCACAAAGGGCAGCACCCGACCGCGGGTGGGCGCCGATACCTAGGTTCATGCCACTTAATGTCTATGCTTTGGCGTGTGTTCGAAGATGCCCAGTACGGTGAAGAAGCGCCCGCCCATGGGGCGGTCGGGCGCTGCCCGGCGGCACTTCGTGCCTTGTTCCGGGCTTGGGTGATTGGGGCTGGCGTTTGCGGATCCCGTGATCTGTCTGAATGTCGGCTTTTTTGACGTCAGTTATTTGGCTAAGACTTACACTGCAAAATGAATGCAGAACCTGAAAGGGCAGAACGCCACAATGTCAGCCGAACCCGAAAGCTACGCTTACTTTACGATTACGTCGGCGCTGCCTCTAAAGGACATTGATGCACATATGGGTGCGGCTGGGGATGGGCGTTGTTGGTCAAACGGCGACCACAGAAAGCAACCTGGCGGCGGAACCTATAGCTTTTCTCGATGGTCATTGCTTAGCGGTGTTGAGCGCGGAAAACCAATAAACGAGCACCTTCAGTCGCTTTGGCGTCGTTTGTCGCCACTTCGAGAGAAGATCATCCAGTTGCCTGCGGGAATGGAAGGGAGTGTTTCTTGTGTCGGGTATTTTGACTCGCATCTCGACCCTTTGGAAATTGCGTCCGGTCACTTTGCTACAGCGGCGTATTACAGACTAGGTTTTGACTGTGATTTCTATTTTGGTGATGATTTCGGTCACGAAGAGGACGGCAAGCCCTACTGGTCCTGGTGAGTCAACGTCGCACTTGCACCGATCACCAGAAGTGGCCGTTCTAGCCAGAGGGTGGACAGCAGCTTCGCCCCCCCCCACACAATCCAAGTAGACCTGCGCACCGTCCCCGCCTAAGCTTCCCTCACGCCGTGGGAGACCATCATGCACCTTCACGAATTCGCCATGGGCATCGGCATCGCCCTGATCAATATCATCGCGGTCTACGTCATCTACGGCACCACCCGCGCCATCTGGGGCGGGCGGCAGACGACCGAGACAAAGGATCTGGCGGGGTCGATCACCTTTCGCGTGGCCTCGCTTCAGGGGCTGATCCTGGCGCTTGTCTTTGCGCAAGAGCTGCAAGACTATTCGGACATCCGCGCCGATCTGGTGACCGAGGCCACGGCTATTGCCGATGTGTTCAACGACATCCGACGCTATGACACGCCCCAGATGCAGCAGGTGCAGACCACGCTGGCCACCTATGTCCGCCATGTGATCGACCACGAATGGGAAGCGCTGTCAAAAACCGGCAAGCTGTCGGGGCAGGGGTGGCAGTACCGCGAAGAGGTCTATCAAACAGTACTGGACCTTGACCCGCAAACACCGCGCCAGACCGACCTGCGCGCCCATATGATACAGGCCACCCAGAAGATCGCGGAATTGCGCCAAAAGCGCGAGAACAACGCCGTGCGAGTGCTGTCGGGTCTGTTCTGGTTTGCGGCCATCACCGGCGTTATTTGCGTCGCGGTGCCCTATTTCATATTTCCGCCCACGCCGCTGCATCTGGCGTTATTGTCACTTTATGGCGGCTATACCGGCGTGATCATGTACGTGATTTACGCCTTTTCCGACCCGTTTTCCCAGCCGGGGGCCTTGCCGCCCACGGCCTTTACCCAATTGCTGTTGGGGGAAATAGGACAGTATTAGCAGGCGGTATTAGCAGACGGGGCCGAAGCCCCGTCCGAATTTACGCAACCGCCGCGGCAAAGCTAGTGCGGAACACCTGTGCCAGATCGGCCAGCGGGGCCGACACCGACCCGAACTTGACCTGATCGCCGCCGAATTTGCCCACGGCAATCAGCGGCACACCGGCTTGTCCGGCGGCTGTCATCAGCGCCTCGGCCTTGTCAAAGTTGCAGGCCACCAGATAGCGCGCCTGATCCTCGCCGAACAGCGTCGGCGTGTCGGATGCGTCCAATGTCACGCCAACGCCGGTCTTCTCGGCCAGCTCGAACGCCGCCAGCGCCAGACCGCCATCGGAAAGGTCCGTGCAGGCGGTGATCAGATCGCGGTTGTCGCGGATGAACTGGCCGTGCTTCGCCTCGGCCTCCAGATCCACATGCGGGGCGTCGCCCTCGATGCGGCCAAAGACTTCGGACAACAGCGCCGACTGACCCAGATGCCCGGTGGTTTCCCCGATCAACAGGGCCACATGGCCATCGCGCACATCACAGCCGATGATCTCGTCGCTGTGGTACAGGATGCCCACCGCGCCGATGGTCGGCGTCGGTAGAATGCCGGTGCCGTCGGTTTCATTGTACAGCGACACGTTGCCCGACACGATGGGCATGTCCAGCGCCGCAACCGCTTCACCGATGCCTTTGATCGCGCCGACGAACTGGCCCATGATTTCGGGCTTTTCGGGGTTGCCAAAGTTCAGGTTGTCGGTTGTCGCCAAGGGCTTGGCCCCCACGGCGCACAGGTTGCGATAGGCTTCGGCGACGGCCTGTTTGCCGCCCTCGACCGGGTTCGCCTTGACATAGCGCGGGGTCACGTCGGACGTGAAGGCCAGCGATTTGTCGGTGCCGTGGATGCGCACGATGCCGGCACCCAGACCCGGCGTGCGGGCGCTGTCGGCCATGACCATGGTGTCGTATTGTTCATACACCCACTGTTTGCCCGCATAGTTGGGCGACGCCAGCAGCGCGCGCAGACCGTCAATGGGGTCGATCCCCGGCACATCGGCCAGCGGCGCGGCGGCGGGGGTCTCGACCCACGGACGGTCGTATTCGGGGGCGGAACTGGCCAGCTTCGACAGCGGCAGGTCGGCCATCGTCTTGCCATTGTAAACGATATGGAAACGATCCTCGGGGATTGTTTCGCCAACGATGGCAAAGTCCAGATCCCATTTGTCGAACACCGCCTTGGCCTCGGCCTCAAGCTCGGGGCGCAGCACCATCAGCATGCGTTCTTGGGATTCCGACAGCATCATTTCATAGGCCGTCATCTGCGTTTCGCGCACCGGCACGTTTTCCAGATGCAGGCGAATACCCAGCTTGCCCTTGTCGCCCATTTCCACGGCAGAGCAGGTCAGACCGGCGGCCCCCATGTCCTGAATGGAAATCACCGCACCGGTCGCCATCAGCTCCAGCGTCGCCTCCATCAGGCGCTTTTCGGTGAACGGGTCGCCCACCTGCACCGTGGGGCGTTTTTCCTCGATGGTGTCGTCAAATTCGGCCGAGGCCATGGTGGCCCCGCCAACACCGTCACGGCCCGTCTTGGCGCCAAGGTACACCACAGGCATGCCCACACCCGAAGCCGCCGAATAAAAAATCTTGTCCGCATCCGCCAGACCGGCGGCAAAGGCGTTCACCAGACAGTTGCCATTGTACGCAGGATCAAACCGCACTTCGCCGCCCACACAAGGCACACCGAAACAGTTGCCGTAGCCACCCACGCCCGCCACAACACCGTTGACCAACTGCCGCGTCTTGTGGTGCGATGGTTCGCCAAAACTCAGCGAGTTCATCGACGCAATCGGTCGCGCGCCCATGGTGAACACATCACGCAGAATGCCGCCCACACCGGTCGCAGCCCCTTGATAGGGTTCGATATACGACGGGTGGTTGTGGCTTTCCATCTTGAACACCACGGCCTGACCGTCACCAATATCGACCACGCCCGCGTTCTCGCCGGGGCCGCAGATAACCTGCGGGCCGTCGGTGGGCAGGGTGCGCAGCCATTTCTTGGATGACTTGTAGGAACAGTGTTCGTTCCACATGGCCGAGAAAATGCCAAGTTCGGTAAATGTCGGTTCCCGCCCGATGATCTCCAGCAGCCGCTGGTATTCATCCGTGCTCAGCCCGTGGCTGGCGATCAGGTCAGGTGTAATTGCTGGTTCGGTCATGCGCCCATGTCCCCCGTGACAGATGGTGGCCTGTCTTTATGGCAGCTTGGCGCGCGGGGAAAGGGGGGAGTGGCCGGATTTCTGAACGGCAAAAAGAAAGGCCGTGCTGAGAGGTAAGGAAAGCACGGCCTTTCAATATCGAACCGCCCCCCGCGAAGGGAGGCGGCAAGATCTAAAGTGGATTAGGGCAAGGTCACCGACTTGCGGTCGGCATAGTCTCCACGGCCACCCTCTTCGGACGCCAGAACCAGTTCATCCAACGTCGTACCCAGTTCGATCTTTCCATTTTCCAGCATCACGTTGCCGGGGGTTACGGTGATGATCAGAACTTCGGTGTCGAATTTGGCTGATGCTTCGTCGGACAGACCAACCACTAGCTCAGGGTTGCCCTGCGCCGAGGTGTTCACGCCTTCGATCATGCCGATAACCATACCGTCTGTGGTTTCCAGGTTGTCGCCACGGGCGTTGCTCAGTGCGCGGAATGCCGATTGCGACATCGCGATCTGGTTTGTGTCGTATTCAGCATAACCGTTGGAAACGCGCTCGTTGGTGGTGTCGTACTGGAACTGGTTCGAAGCGACTGGGTTCTCATTGCCAGCGTCGAATGCGGGCGCATTGCTTTTCAGATCGGGGTTGGCAGTGTTATCCTGTGCCAATGCGGGAACGGCAATCAAAGCGGCGATTGTCGAGGCGGTTGTCAAAAACTTGCGTGTCATTTGTAATTCCTTTCGTTGCGTTGCTGATGAGACAACGGCACAACGCGCCAATCGGTTCCTATTGTTTTTGCAGAAAAATTCTTCGTGAAGTGGGGAACCAAATCCCCCGATTGGGTGTTCTTACGCGCGATCTATTATTTGGGTGTATTGGCGTATTCCGCAGCGGTTCGATTAATCGCCTCACAACCGCATGGCGCGCATCAAAGTTGGGTTTTGGCCAAAAAAAAGGCCGAGCACGAAGCTCGGCCAAGTCCAACAGGGAGGTATGAAGATGATGCGCCAAAGGCAACCATCGTCTTCATGGCCGATTTAGGGGCAGCATTGCTGTCAAACAAGGCAGAATGTGAACGTTGCTTGGAATGGCCGCTATGCGTTTGCTGCATGGCTATGGTTTTTGGTTGTTTTTCAACTGCTTGCGGTACAATAGGATCTCTTCCTGCACGAAGTCGCGAAAGGCTGAAATCCGCTGTGAATGGCGCAATTCCTCGGGGTAGGCGAGGAATACAGGAATATCGGTCGACTCTATTTCAGGCAAAACGCGCATGAGGTCAGGAAAGTCGTTGGCCAGATAATCCGGCAGCACGCCGATTCCCAGATTGTGCAGCACGCCCTGAAGCACGCCGAAATAGTTGTTCACGGTCAACATCGAACTGACCTCGTGGGTCAGCAGCTCTTGAACAAGGCTGACGCTGGCCCCCACTTGCGCGGAATCGGTGTTCTGGCAGATCAGGCGATGATCCTTGAGATCATCCAAAGATATCGGGGTGCCGTTTTCCTTCAGGTACTGCGACGACGCAAACAGGCACATCTTCACCGTCATCAGCTTTTTGCGGATCAGGTCGGCCTGGCTTGGCTCTTTCATGCGGATGGCCACGTCGGCCTCGCGCATGGGCAGGTCCAGCACCCGTTCTTCCAGCATCAGGTCAACACGCAGGTCGGGGTGCTTGGCATACAGCTTGGGCAGGCGGGGGGCCAGCCACAGGGTGCCGAACCCCGTCGTGGTGGTCACGCGCAGGTCGCCGAACACCTCTTCCTCGCTGTCACGGATGCGCGCGGCAGCCGCATCCAGCCGTTTTGTCATGGCACTGGTGGCGTCAAACAGCAATTCGCCCTGTTCGGTCAGGATCAGCCCCCGCGCATGGCGGTGGAACAGGGTCGCGGCCAGCGATTCCTCAAGCCCGCGAATCTGGCGGCTGACGGCGGACTGGCTCAGATTCAGCCGGTCACCCGCATGGGTCAGACTGCCGGCGTCTGCCACGGCATGAAATATTCTTAGCTTGTCCCAGTCCATCACATCGCTTTCTGATCAATAAGATCACCCTATAGTAAAAGACATGGAAACCTACCACTCGTCAAAAGGCCCGTGGCGAAATTTCGCAATAATTGCTATACAGGTCATAGTTTGTGACCTATTATCGTGCTAACTTGCGATTAAATGTTCCAAACTGGGAGGTGCGGAGATGAGCACGCAGAAGATTTCACTGAATGACCGCTATGACCTGGACCGCCACACGGTCCTGTTGAACGGCACGCAGGCGCTGGTGCGGCTGATGATGATGCAGAAATCGCGTGACCGCGCCGCTGGTTTGAACACGGCGGGGCTGGTCACCGGCTATCGCGGATCGCCCTTGGGTGCGGTCGACATGCAGATGATGCGCGCCGCCAAACCGCTGGCTGAACATGACATCACCTTTCAACCCGGCCTGAACGAAGATCTGGCCGCCACCGCCCTGTGGGGCAGCCAACAGGCCGAATTGCGCGGCGAGGGCAAATACGACGGCGTCTTTGGCCTGTGGTACGGCAAGGGGCCGGGCGTGGACCGCTCGGGCGACGTGTTCAAACACGCCAACATGGCGGGCAGCTCGACGCACGGCGGCGTGCTGGTGGCCATGGGCGACGACCACACCGGCGAATCCTCGACCGTGCTGCACCAATCCGAATTCGCGCTGCTGGATGCCTATATGCCTGTGGTGTCGCCCGCCGGTGTGCAGGAAATCATGGACTACGGCCTTTATGGCTGGGCGCTCAGCCGGTTTTCCGGTCTGTGGGTCGGTCTGAAAACCATGAAGGACACCATCGAAGCCACCAGCGTGGTCGACGGCAATCCGAACCGCCTGAACTTTGTCCTTCCCGACTTCAACATGCCCAAGGGCGGCCTGAACATCCGTCTGGTCGACACGCCCGTCGATCAGGAAACCCGCATCATCGACCACAAACGCAACGCCGCCGAGGCGTTCAGCCGCGCCAACGGCATGGACAAGCGTATGTGGGGCAAACCGGGCGCCAAGATCGGCTTTGTCGCGGCGGGCAAGAACTGGCTGGACCTGATGCACGCGATGGACCTGCTGCACATTGATGCCAACGAGGCCGAGCGTCTGGGGATCACCACCTACAAGGTCGGACAGACCTGGCCGCTGGACATGGACACCTTCCACGAATGGGCCGCAGGTCTGGACCTGATCGTCGTCGTCGAGGAAAAGCGCAAGCTGATCGAGGTGCAGATCAAGGAAGCCATCTTTGACGACCGCGACGGCCGCCGCGTCTATGGCTGGCACAAGGGCGACACATGGGAAAACGGCCGTCGTCTGGAGCTGTTCCCGACACGCGGCGCGCTGGACCCGATCCTGATTGCCGAAAAACTGGGCGACATCCTGATCGAAGAGGGCCGCAACACCGACGGCATCAAGGCGGGCCTTGCGTCCCTGTCCGAAGCACGGCGCAACGACAACGCCCAGGACATCGCGGCGCGTCTGCCCTATTTCTGCTCGGGCTGCCCGCACAACACATCCACCAAACTGCCCGACGGCAGCCGCGCTTATGCGGGCATCGGCTGTCACTACATGGCGCAGTGGATGGACCGCGACACGGTCGGCTACACCCACATGGGCGGCGAAGGGGCCAACTGGATCGGCGAAGCGCCGTTTTCCACCACCGATCACGTGTTCCAGAACCTGGGCGACGGCACCTACAACCACTCAGGGATTCAGGCGATCCGCGCCGCCTTGGCGTCCAAGGCGAACATCACCTACAAGATCCTTTATAACGACGCCGTCGCCATGACCGGCGGCCAGACCAACGAGGGCGGCCTGAGCGCCTATAAAATCGTGGACGAGCTGCGCGCCATGGGCGTGCCCACAATCGAAGTCGTCTATGACGAAAAAGAAGACGTGGACCTGACCCGCTTTGGCAAGGGCATCGCCACCCAGGAGCGGTCCGAACTGGACGCCGTGCAGAAACGCCTGCGCGAGGTCAAAGGCGTCAGCGCCATCGTCTACATCCAGACCTGCGCCGCCGAAAAACGCCGCCGCCGCAAACGCGGCAACTTCCCCGACCCGGACAAACGCGTGTTCATCAACACCGACGTCTGCGAAGGCTGCGGCGATTGCGGCGTGCAATCCAACTGCGTGTCGATCGTGCCCAAGGAAACCGAACTGGGCCGCAAACGCGCCATCGACCAGTCGTCCTGCAACAAGGATTTCTCGTGCCTCAAGGGGTTCTGCCCGTCTTTCGTGACGCTCGAAGGGGCGCAGGTCCGCAAGGACCCGACCACCAAGCTGGACCTGCCCGACATGCCGCAACCGGACCTGCCTGCGATTGACGGCACGTTCAACGTGGTCATCACCGGCGTCGGCGGCACCGGCGTCGTCACCGTGGGCGCCGTGATGGCGCAGGCCGCGCATATCGACGGCAAGGGGGCCGGCATGATGGAAATGGCCGGTCTCGCGCAAAAGGGCGGGGCGGTGCACATCCATTGCCGTCTGGCCAACAACCCCGCCGACATCACCGCCATCCGTGTCGCCACCGGCGAAGCCGACGCGCTGATCGGCGGCGATCTGGTGGTCAGTGCAGGGGCCAAAACGCTGGGTCTGACCAGCACGGGCCGCACCGGTGCCGTGGTCAACAGCCACGAAATCATCACCGGCGATTTCACCCGCGACACCGAATTCGCACTGCCCGCCGACCGCCTGACGCTGGCGCTTCAGGCCCGTCTGCAAGACAAGGTGGCGCTGTTCGATGCCTCGGATCTGGCCAAGGCGGTGCTGGGCGATTCCATCTATTCCAACATGATGCTGATGGGCGCCGCATGGCAGCGCGGCCTGCTGCCGCTGACCCACGCGGCCATCGTTGAGGCGGTCACGCTGAACGGGGCCGCGGTCGAACGCAACCTGCGCGCGTTCGAGATCGGGCGCTGGGCGGTGCTGTACCCCGATCAGGTGCAAAACATCCTGACGCCCAAGGTCGTGGCATTGCCCAAGACGCTGGACGAGAAAATCAGCTACCGCGCCGATCATCTGGTGAAATACCAAAGCAAACGGCTGGCCAAACGCTATCGCAAGATGGTCGAAGGCATCGACGACCGCGCCGTGCGCGCCGCCGTCGCCGAAGGCTATCACAAGGTGTTGGCCTACAAGGACGAATACGAGGTCGCGCGCCTGCTGCAATCCACCCGCGCCAAGGCGCAGGCGGAATTCGATGGCGATTTCACTATGAAATACCACATGGCCCCGCCGGTCCTGTCGAAAATGGGCAGCGATGGCCGCCCGGTCAAACGCACCTTTGGCCCGTGGCTGGAAAAACCGCTGGCGCTGATGGCCCGCTTCAAGGGCCTGCGCGGCACGCCGCTGGATGTGTTCGGCTATACCGCCGAGCGTAAAATGGAACGCGCGCTGATCACCCAATACGAGGCGGACATGAAGCAGGTGCTGCCGGAACTGACCGACACCACCCGCGACGCCATCGTGGCGCTGGCCGAACTGCCCAAGTCGATCCGTGGCTTTGGCCCGGTGAAACAGGCCAATGAAACCAAGGCCGCCAAACGCCGCGAGGAACTGCTGGCCGTGATCCGCGCAGGCGGCGGAGACATGGCGAAAGCGGCAGAATAGGCGCAATCGTCACATTCCTGTAACGGGGGGCGTGTGATACTGTTGGTTGCAGTAAAACACGCCTCTGGTCACGGAGATGAAATTGGCGATCAAAATGGCCCCGTCCAAGCGCGCCATCGCGCGTGACATCACCTATTCGCATTCGGCCACGTCGCGCAGTGGCCGTGCGATGATCCGCCTGATTGAAAACTCGACCGGCCGGCTGAACCTGATCCGCCGCGCCGACGGCTATCAGGACGAGGTTGCGGCGGGCCGTGATTTCTGGTCGGTGATCGTGGAACGCTACGGGCTGTCGCTGGACGTGGTCGGCGGCGCGCTGGACAACATCCCGCGCACCGGCCCGCTGATCCTGATCGCCAACCATCCTTACGGTATCCTTGATGGCATGATGATGGGGCATATCCTGTCCGTCATGCGCGGCGATTTCCGCATTCTGGCCAATTCGGTGTTCAACCGCGCCGAAGAACTGAACCGCGTGCTGCTGCCCATCAGCTTTGACCAGACCCGCGAGGCACTGGCCCAAAACATCGAAACCCGCCGCACCGCGCTGGGCTATCTGGCGCAGGGCGGGGCCATCGGCATTTTCCCCGGCGGCACCGTCAGCACTGCGGCCAAACCGTTCTCGCGGCCCATGGACCCGCGTTGGCGCGGGTTCACCGCGCGCATGGTGGCCAAATCGAATGCCGCCGTGGTGCCGCTTTACTTTGACGGGCACACCAGCCGCCTGTTCCAACTGGCCAGCCACATGCACAACACCCTGCGTCTGGGCCTGCTGATCAAAGAGTTCCGCAAACGCGTCGACACCCCCGTGCGCGTGGTCGTCGGTGAACCCCTGGGCCGCGATGTGCTGGACCCGCTGGCACGCGACAGCAAACAGATGATGGATTTCCTGCGCAAAGCGACGTATGACCTCAATCCAAACCCGGTCAAATATTTTGATCTGGGCTATGAATTCGAGGAACGGCACCGCTGAGCAGATCACCGGCGCCTTGGGAATGCGGGCTAACGCGCTATGGCAATTGGTGTTTTTGACAGTGGTTTGGGCGGCCTGACCGTCCTGGAAG
Source organism: uncultured Pseudosulfitobacter sp. (assembly GCF_963976325.1). Classification (NCBI taxonomy): domain Bacteria; kingdom Pseudomonadati; phylum Pseudomonadota; class Alphaproteobacteria; order Rhodobacterales; family Roseobacteraceae; genus Pseudosulfitobacter; species uncultured Pseudosulfitobacter sp. Next base: position 1,112,515 of record NZ_CAXBJW010000001.1, on the reverse strand, counting down.
CAGCGCAAAAGCGCCTGCCGGACGTTGACTTCATCTATCTCGCCGACACCGCCCACGCGCCTTATGGCGTGCGCACCGCCGACGACATCTACAACCTGACCACCGCCGCCGTGCAGCGCCTGTTCGATGCGGGCTGCGATCTGGTGATTCTGGCCTGCAACACCGCCTCGGCCGCCGCCCTGCGCCGGATGCAAGAGGGCTGGGTGCCCGAGGGCAAGCGCGTGCTCGGCGTATTCGTGCCACTGATCGAGGCGATGACCGAACGCCAGTGGGGCGACAATTCCCCGCCGCGCGAGGTTGCCGTGAAACACGTGGCCCTCTTCGCCACCCCCGCCACCGTCAGCAGCCGCGCCTTCCAGCGCGAACTGGCGTTCCGCGCCATCGGCGTCGACGTCGAGGCGCAGGCCTGCGGCGGTGTGGTTGACGCCATCGAAGACGGCGACCTGATCCTGGCCGAAGCCTTGGTGCGGTCCCATGTCGACGCGCTGAAACGCAAGATGCCCCATCCACAGGCGGCCATCCTGGGCTGCACCCACTACCCGCTGATGCAGGACGTGTTCCAGCAGGCGCTGGGCGCGGATGTGCAGGTCTATTCGCAAGCCGCGCTGGTGGGCGAAAGCCTGGCCGACTACCTGACCCGCCACCCCGACAAGATGGGCAGCGGCACCGCCGGCTATCTGACCACCGGCGACCCCAAACGGGTCAGCGACCGCGCGGTGCAATTCATGCGACGACAAATCACCTTTGTCTCTGCCTGAACACCTTTCCCACATTCCCAATATAGAGGTCTGACATGACCCATTCTGTCGCAATTCTGGGGGCCAGCGGTTACACTGGCGCCGAACTGATCCGGCTGATCGCCGAACATCCGTCCATTGAAATCAAGGCCTTGGGCGCGTTCTCCAAGGCCGGTCAAAAGCTGGCCGAGGTGTTCCCGCACCTGCGCCATCTGGACCTGCCCGATATGGTGGCCTTCGACACCATCGACTGGACGGGCATCGACCTGTGCTTTTGCGCGCTGCCGCACAAGACCAGCCAAGAGGTCATCCGCGACCTGCCCAAGACCCTGAAAATCGTCGACCTCAGCGCCGACTTCCGGCTGCGCGATCCGGCGGACTACAAAAAATGGTACGGCAACGACCACGCCGCCACAGATATGCAGTCCGAAGCAGTCTACGGCCTGACCGAATTCTACCGCGACGACATCGCCGCCGCGCGGCTGGTGGCGGGCACGGGCTGCAACGCGGCCACGGGCCAGTTCGCCCTGCGCCCGCTGATCGCCGCCGGTGTGATCGGGCTGGACGACATCATCATGGACCTGAAATGCGCGGTTTCTGGCGCCGGCCGGTCGCTGAAAGAAAACCTGCTGCACGCCGAGCTGAGCGAAGGCTATCACGCCTACGCCCTTGGCGGCACGCACCGGCACCTGGGCGAGTTCGACCAGGAGTTTTCCAAGGTCGCAGGCCGTCCGGTGCAGGTGCAGTTCACCCCGCACCTGATCCCCGCCAACCGCGGCATTCTGGCCACCTGCTATGTCTCGGGCGACGCCGATGCCGTGCACGGCGCACTGGCGGCGGCCTATGAAAACGAGCCGTTCATTCAGGTCCTGCCACAAGGCGAGGCCCCCAGCACCCGTCACATCCGCGGCAGCAACTTTTGCCACATCGGCGTGGTCGCTGACCGCATCGCGGGCCGCTGCATCGTGGTCGCAGCCCTCGACAACCTGACCAAAGGGTCCAGCGGCCAGGCCTTGCAAAACGCCAACCTGATGCTGGGCCTGCCGGAAACCGCCGGCCTGATGATGGCACCGCTGTTCCCCTAAGTGTGGAACGTCACGCATTTCTGACCCGAACCGGACCTTTGGCGCAGTTCGGGTCAAAGGCGGGGGGGCGGACATTGCTGCCGTGCGCAAAGCCGCGCGTCGACGGGCCGAGGTGCGGCGATCCGACATTGGTGTCTGGCACTTTATGGCAGCCAAGCACATCCTAACTATTCGTTCCGCGCAACAGAAACCAAATCGCCGTGCCGTGGGGCGGCCCGTCATGTCGAAGACATGCCTGAGGCATGATGCGCGGCGGCCTGCGGCCATGATTCCGCGCAGGGAGGGTGCGGAAAGGACTCAAACCGGCCCTTCGCTGCGATCTGCGGACAGGTCCGGTTTTCCAAGGGGCGCCGATGGGTGCGACACTACGGCCAGACGGCGCGCGTTGATCGGCGCGCCGTTTGGGTCTAGATACCTCTGAACCTTTTCCATGCGGAAAAGCAGACGGAGCCGCGATGAAAAGCCTCAAGAAACAACGGCGCATCCAGATCATTCTGGTCACAGCCGTGGCGCTGGCCCTCAGCACCGCGCTGATCGGCTATGCCATGCGCGACGGCATCAATTTCTTCCGCGCGCCCAGCCAGGTGATCGCAGAACCGCCCGCACCGGGGGAAGTGTTCCGCATCGGCGGACTGGTCGCCAGCGGATCGTTGCAGCGCGGGCAGGGCGAGACGATCCGCTTTGACGTGACCGACGGCGGCGCATCCGTGCCGGTGGTGTTCAGCGGCGTTCTGCCCGACCTGTTCGGCGAGGACCAAGGCATGGTCGGCACCGGCCGCTACGTCAACGGCGTGTTCGAAGCCACTGAAATCCTTGCCAAACACGACGAAACCTACATGCCGAAAGAGGTCGTTGACGCGCTGAAGGCCCAAGGCGTCTACAAAGACCCCGAGGGCTGACCGTACGGTCCTCTTATCCTGTATTAACCATTTTCAACCCAGTCTCTGCGCCAAATGCAGCAGCAGCAGGGGTTGACCATGCAAACCGTCACAGACATCGCCAAGGAAATCGTCGCCCGCGAGGGTGGCTATGTGAACGACCCCGACGATCCGGGCGGGGCGACCAATTTTGGCGTCACCATCCACACCATGCGGCGCTTGGGGCTGGATCTGGACGCCGACGGTGATGTGGACGCAGCCGATGTGCAGCGGCTGACACGGGCGCAGGCGGTCGACATCTTCATCCGCCACTACTTCGAACGCCCCCTGATCGCGGAACTGCCCGCCGGTCTGCACGCGACGGTGTTCGATATGTACGTCAACGCCGGGGCCAATGCCGTGCGCATCCTGCAACGGCTGCTGTGCGAAATGGGGCACAGCGTGGCCGTGGACGGCGCGCTGGGGCCGCAATCGCTCAAGGCGGCACATGCAGCCTACACTCAGGCCCCGCAGGCCATGGTCGACGCCTACGGCATCGCGCGGCGCAACTATTACTTCCGCATCGCCGACCGCCGCCCCGCCAGCCGCAAATACGCGCGCACACGGGCCGGTGGCAAAGGCGGCTGGATCAAACGGGCCGAGGATTTCATCAGCGCGCCCTTTCACATGACAACAGCAGAATTTAACGCACGGGTGGCAGTATGGGGATGATTGAACGGATGTTTGGCCTGTTGTTCGGCAACGGCGGCAACGTGGTGCGCGACACGGTCGAAGTGTTCCGCGAAAACGCCGAGGCCGGCAGCGCCCGCGCCCACGAGGTGCAAGTGCAGGCGATGCGCCAGTTCGGCGCGGAATATGCCGTGGCGCGCCAGGGCTGGTTTGACCGCTTTGTCGACGGGCTGAACCGCCTGCCGCGCCCGATGCTGGCCTTTGGCACGCTGGGGCTGTTCGTCTCGGCCATGGTGGAACCGCTGTGGTTTGCCGAACGGATGCAGGGCATCGCGCTGGTGCCAGAACCGCTGTGGTGGCTGCTGGGGGTGATCGTGTCGTTCTATTTCGGCGCGCGCCATCAGGTCAAAGCGCAGGAATTTCAGCGCCAGATTGTCGGCACCATGGCCCATGTCCCGCAAGTCATGGACAACATCCGCGCCCTGCGTGCCTTGCGCGCCGACAGCGTCGGTGTGGCCGACACCGGCAACGACGCGCGCCTGACCACGGCGGCGATCCTGCCGGACCGGAATGCGGCGCTGGAGGTCTGGAAGCGGGCGGCTTAGGGGGCTGCCCTTAGCAATCGAGCGCTAAGCCGCGCATCGACGGGCCGGGGTGCGGCGATCCAACCTCAGTTACGGCCACTTAATGGCAGCCAAACACATTCCACCGACCTGTCACGTACACCAGCAGCCAAATCGCCGTGCCGTGGGGCGGCCCGGCGATGCGCGGCGGCCTTCGGCCTTGTCCCGCGCTTGGGGAAATGCGGAGAGGGACGCCCCCACAAATCCGATGCGACACAATGACGACGCCCCCCACTGCGGATTGTGACGCGACGCACGCAGGCCTATAAGGCCTGCATGATTACAGAACTTGGTCACTTTTCCCTGATCCTCGCCTTTCTCGTGGCGATCGTACAGGCCGTCGTGCCGATGATCGGCGCGCAGCGGCGCAATGCGGCGTGGATGGCGGTGGCCGAACCCGCCGCCGCCGCGCAGTTTTTCCTGACGCTGGCGGCCTTTGGCGCGCTGATGTGGGCCTTTGTCACCTCGGACTTCTCGCTGCGGCTGGTGGTGCAAAACAGCCATTCCGCGAAACCGATGCTGTATAAAATCAGCGGCACATGGGGCAACCACGAGGGGTCGATGCTGCTGTGGGTGCTGATCGTGACCCTGTTCGGCGCGATGGCCGCATGGTTCGGGGGCAACCTGCCACCCAGCTTGCGCGCCCGCGTGCTTTCGGTGCAGGCGGCGATTGCAGTGGCCTTTTTCGCGTTTATCCTGTTCACATCCAACCCGTTCCTGCGCCTTGCCGTGCCGCCCTTCGACGGGCAGGACCTGAACCCGCTGTTGCAAGACCCCGGCTTGGCCTTCCACCCGCCGTTTCTCTACTTGGGCTATGTCGGCCTCAGCATGACCTTCAGCTTTGCCATGGCCGCCCTGATCGAGGGGCGGGTGGACGCCGCATGGGGCCGCTGGGTCCGTCCTTGGACGCTGGCCGCGTGGATCTTCCTGACCATCGGCATCGCGCTGGGATCGTGGTGGGCCTACTACGAACTGGGCTGGGGCGGTTTCTGGTTCTGGGACCCGGTCGAAAACGCATCCTTCATGCCGTGGCTGCTGGCCGCCGCACTGTTCCATTCCGCCATCGTGGTGGAAAAACGCGAAAGCCTGAAGTCGTGGACCATCCTGCTGGCGATCCTGGCCTTTGGCTTTTCGCTGATCGGCACGTTCATCGTGCGCTCGGGCCTGTTGACCTCGGTCCATGCCTTTGCCAACGACCCCGAACGCGGCGTGTTCATCCTGGCCATCCTCGCGGTGTTCGTCGGCGGTGCGCTCACGCTCTATGCCCTGCGTGCAGGGGCCATGGAGGCGCGCGGCGTCTTCGGCATGGTCAGCCGCGAAAGCGCGCTGCTGGTCAACAACATCCTGTTGGCGGTGGCGTGCTTCGTGGTCTTTGTCGGCACCATGTGGCCGCTGGTGGCCGAGATGTTTCTGGACCGCAAACTCAGCGTCGGGCCGCCGTTCTTCAACATGGCCTTCACCCCCTTCATGGTGCTGCTGGGGCTGGTGCTGCCCGTGGGCGCGGTGATGCCGTGGAAACGGGCCAAACTGGGGCGCGCCGTGCGGCTGATGGCACCGGTGTTCGTGCTGGCGCTGGCGCTGGCCGGACTGGTCTGGGTGAAGCAGACGGGCCGCAGCATGCTGGGACCGGTCGGGCTGTTCCTGGGCGCATGGCTGGTGATGGGGGCGGCGGTCGATCTGTGGCTGCGCACCGGGCGCAGCGGCATGGCCCGCCTGTTCCGTCTGCCGCGTGCCGACTGGGGCCGCGCCGTGGCCCACGCGGGCTTTGGCGTGACCGTCTTTGGCATCGCGGGCCTGACCGCATGGCAGTCCGATGACATCCGCGTCGCGCAACTGGGCCAGCCCTTCGACATGGGCGGCTATACCCTGACCCTGACCGACGTGCAGCGCGGCGAGGGGCCGAATTACTTTGCCACCACCGGCTTTGTCACGCTGGCGAAAAACGGCCGCGAGATCGCGCAACTGCGCCCCGAAAAGCGGGTCTATCCCGTGGCGCAAATGCCCACGACCGAGGCCGCGATTGACCAGTCGCTGGCCCGCGACGTCTATGTGGTGATCGGCGACGAACAGGACGCGGGTGGCTGGGCGATCCGCACCTATATCAAACCGCTGGTCAACTGGATTTGGATCGGCTGCGCCCTGATGGCCCTGGGCGGCGGTCTCAGCCTCAGCGACCGGCGCTTCCGCGTCGCCGCAGGGGCGCGCAAGGCACAGGCGGTGCCGGCACAATGAAACGCATGCTGATGATCCTGCTGTTGCTGGCCGCGCCTGTCTGGGCGGTCGAGCCGGGCGAGGTGCTGGACAACCCCGCCCTTGAAACCCGCGCCCGCGAGATCAGCCAGGGCCTGCGCTGTCTGGTCTGCCGCAACGAAAGCATCGACGAAAGCCACGCGCCACTGGCCCGCGACCTGCGCCTGCTGGTGCGCGAACGGCTGGTGGCCGGTGACACCAACGCCGAAGTCGTCGATTTCATCGTCGCGCGCTATGGCGAATACGTGCTGCTGCGTCCCCAAGCCACGGGGGCCAACTGGCTGCTGTGGGCGGCAGGGCCGCTGATGCTGCTGCTGGCGCTGCTGGGCGCGGGCCTGTACCTGCGCAGCCGCGCCCGCAGCCCCGCACCACAGGACCAACCGCTCAGCGCCGCAGAATCCAAACGGCTGGCCGAAATTCTGGACGAGTGACGCGCGGTTTCGCTGTGCCCGGGCGCCGTGTTTGCTAAGCTGCGCCCAAACGGGGCGGCCCCGCGCCGCCGCCCGCAACCAAAAGGGACCCCCGCATGCACTACGAAACGCTGACCTATGACCTGACCGACGGTGTCGCCGTCGTCACCCTGAACCGCCCCGAAAAGATGAACGCGCTGAACAGCCAGATGCGCGCCGAAATTGCCCAAGCCGTGGACCGCGCGGGCAAAGAGGCGCGGGTCGTGGTGCTGACAGGCTCGGGCGACCGCGCGTTCTGCTCGGGTCAGGATCTGGGCGACGGCACGGGGGGCTTGGGCGCGGAAAACACCGAACGCACCCTGCGCGACGAATACGCGCCCATGCTGCGCGCCATCGTCAATTGCCCCGTGCCGACCATCTGCGCCGTGAACGGGGCGGCGGCGGGGGCAGGGGCCAACCTTGCGCTGGCCGCCGACGTGGTCATCGCCGCCGAACGCGCCTATTTCATGCAGGCCTTTGCCCGCATCGCCCTGATCCCCGACGCCGGCGGCACCTATACCCTGCCGCGCACCATGGGCATGTCCAAGGCGATGGGCGCGGCCCTCTTCGCCGACCGCATCAGCGCCAAACAGGCCGACGACTGGGGCATGATCTGGGAGGCCGTGCCGGACGCCGAGTTCGAAACCCACTGGAAAGGCCGCGCCGCGCATCTGGCGAACGGGCCCACCAAAACCTACGGCGCGATCAAGCGGGTGCTGCGGTCAAGCTGGGCCAACGATCTGGAAGAACAGCTTGAGCTGGAAGCCTCGGAACAGGGCCAATGCGCCGAAAGCCGCGATTTTGTCGAAGGCGTCGTGGCCTTTACCGAGAAGCGCAAAGCGAACTTCGAAGGGCGGTAAGGGGCTGCGGACGGGGCTGCAACTTCGGCTAAATGCTGTCACAATGATACGCAAAGCCGCGCATCGACGGGCCGAGGTGCGGCGCGCTCAACGCCAACCCCAATCACCAAAGCCCGGAACAAAGGTGCAAAGCACCGCCGGGCAGCGCCCGACCGCCCCATGGGCGGGCGCTTCTTCACCGTAGCGCGGTTCTTCAGCCACACGCCAAAGCCGTGAAATAAAGTGGCATGAACCGAGGTATCAGCGCCCACCCGCGGTCGGGCGCTGCCCTCTGTGGCGACGTCACTTTGACCTCCAAGCCGACCTAAACCGCATCACACAGCAAGGTCGGCTTTACCCATCAGCCCTAGCCCCAACGCAAAGTCACGGGCACCGCAGATCGTCACGCTGCCAAGGCGTTAATCGCCGACGTGGTGTAGATAAACACATCGCCCGCATCAATCCGGCCCGCAGCACCGATCACCCGTGCCACCACCACATCATCGGCCAGCACCAGCGCATCGTCGCCATCGTCCTGAACCGTGATCTCGGGGTCGGTTGCGCTGTTGGTCAGCACGCCGATGGCCTCGTCGTCCTCGAAATCCTGCACCACCGCGGGGCCTGCATCGCCCACCTGGTTTTGCAGGATCATGAAACTGTCCAGCCCGGTGCCGCCGGTGCCATCGTCGCCTGCACCCAGAACCAGCAGGTCGTCGCCGTCGTCGCCGTTCAGCACGTCAACCGCGCCATCGTCGCGCAACTGGAAGGTGCTGGGGGGAATCTCGTCCTCGAAATCCTCGACCGTGGCCCCGTCGCGCAGCATCTTCATCTGCTCGAACGACAACGGCAGACCTGCGACCTTGCCACCGACCAGCACGTCGTCATCCGCGCCGCCCGACAGGGTGTCGGCCCCTTTGCCACCTAGCAGCAGGTCATCGCCCGCACTGCCTTCCAGAGAATCGTCGCCCTGATCGCCCTCGACCCAATCGTCACCTGCGCCGCCGCGCACGGTGTCGTCGCCGCGCCCTGCAACGATGGCATCATCGCCGTCACCGCCGCCGATGTCGTCGCGGCCCTGCTGGCCCAAGATCACGTCGTCGCCCTCGTCACCGCGCAGCACGTCATCGCCGCTGCCGCCTTCGATGTTGTCATCACCGGCGCCGCCCTTGATTATGTCATTGCCGTTCTTGCCGTCCAGATCGTCCGCCTGATCGGTGCCGTTGATGTCTTCGTCATCGTCGTTCTCGTCGTCGATCAATTCAAAAATGCCCCAGCCCAGCAGCAGGCCGGGCAGGATAAATGCCAAAGCGCCCATAATCGTTTCCCCGGAAAAAATGGTTACGGATCAAACGCTAGATTGCAGCAGCGCACCCGTCAATTCACGGTTGAGGCAATCCAAGCCATATTGTTTCCCCATCAAGAACAGTTGCCACAATCCCGACGCATTGCTCCCGAAAACGAAAAAGCCACCCCGAAGGGTGGCTTTCCAATCGTCTGAAAAAGACGCCTTAGCGCTTTTCGATGTCCACATAGTCGCGGGCGGTTTCGCCCAGGTACAACTGGCGCGGACGGCCGATCTTGTTTTGCGGATCTGCGATCATTTCCTTCCACTGCGACACCCAGCCGACGGTGCGCGACAGCGCAAAGATCGGGGTGAACATCGACGTGGGGAAACCCATCGCTTCCAGGATGATGCCCGAATAGAAATCGACGTTCGGGAACAGCTTCTTCTCCGCGAAATACGGATCTTCCAGCGCCTGTTTCTCCAGCTCTTTGGCCACTTGCAGGGTCGGGTTGTTCTCGACGCCCAGCAGCTCCAGCACTTCGTCGGCGCTTTCCTTCATCACGGTCGCGCGCGGGTCGTGGTTCTTGTAGACGCGGTGACCGAAACCCATCAGGCGGAACGGATCGTTCTTGTCCTTGGCGCGGGCGATGAATTCGGGGATGCGGTCGGGCGTGCCGATCTCTTTCAGCATTTCCAGGCAGGCCTGGTTTGCACCACCGTGGGCCGGACCCCACAGGCAGGCAATGCCGGCAGCGATACAGGCAAACGGGTTCGCCCCCGAAGACGACGCCAGCCGCACGGTCGATGTCGATGCGTTCTGTTCGTGGTCCGCGTGCAGGGTGAAAATCCGGTCCATGGCACGGGCCAGAATCGGGTTCACCACATATTCCTCGGCCGGCACGGCAAAGCACATGCGCAGGAAGTTCGACGCATAGTCCAGATCGTTGCGCGGATATTCGAACGGCTGGCCGATGGTGTATTTATAGGCCATCGCGGCAATCGTCGGCATCTTCGCGATCAGACGGATCGACGCGACCTCGCGCTGCCATTCGTCGGTGATGTCGGTGCTGTCGTGATAGAACGCAGACATCGCGCCGACCACACCAACCATCACGGCCATCGGGTGCGCATCGCGGCGGAAACCACGGAAGAAATTCATCATCTGCTCGTGCAGCATCGTGTGGTTGGTCACGCGATGTTCAAAATCTTCCAGCTCGGCAGGGGACGGCAGTTCGCCGTACAGCAGCAGATAGCACACTTCCAGATAATGCGATTTGCCCGCCAGTTGGTCGATCGGATAGCCCCGGTGCAGCAACACACCCTCGTCACCGTCGATAAAGGTGATGGTGCTGTCGCAGCTTGCCGTCGACGTATAGCCCGGATCATAGGTGAACACGCCCGCCTGCGCATACAGCTTGCGGATATCGAGAACGTCAGGTCCTGCGGTGGGCGAATGGATCGGCAGCTCATAGTCCTTGCCGTCAATCGTGAGTTTTGCAGTCTTAGTCGAGTCGTCCATGCGGTCCCTTCCTGAGTTTCGCCCGGGCGCTAGGTGCCACCGGCGGCGCCCGAACCGAAGTGCGGGCCAATTGCTACGTCGCTTATCCTTTAGATCGGGTTAACCAGTCTCAGGTAGCGACATCGGTGATGCGGGCAAGGGTTTCGTCGGGTCCCAAAACCAGCATCATGTCAAACACAGAAGGGGTTACCGCGCGACCTGCAAGCGCCGCCCGCAAAGGGCCCGCCAGTTTTCCGAACTTGGTGTCGTTCTGCTCGGCAAAGTCGTTTAGTTTCGCCTCCAGGCTGTCACGGGACCAGCTATCATTTTGCAGATGCGGCGTCAATTGCGCCAGCAGTGTGCGATTTTCCACATCCAAAGCTTTGGCAGCCTTTTCATCCACTTGGACCGGACGAGAGATCAGCGCAAACCGTGCCTTTTCAAGCAGTTCAGGAAAGGTTTTCGCCCGTTCCTTCAGAAAAGGCATCGCTTTCGCCAGCGTCGCGGCCTGCGCGTCACTCAGCGCGGGCTGGCCCGCCACCTGCAAAAATTCGACCAATTCGCGCTGCAACGCAGCGTCATCGCTGGCGGCAATGTGTTGCCCGCTCAGGTTTTCCAGCTTCTTGGTGTCGAACCGCGCGGGGCTTTTGCCGATGCCCGACAGATCGAACCATGCGCGCGCCTGCGCATCGGTGAAAAACTCGTCGTCACCGTGGCTCCAGCCCAGACGCGACAGGTAATTGCGCATGCCGGCGGCGGCATAGCCCATGCCCTGATATTCCTGCGCCCCCAAGGCGCCGTGCCGTTTCGACAGCTTCTTGCCATCCGCCCCGTGGATCAGCGGAATATGCGCCCAAACCGGCACATCCCAGCCCATGGCGTTGTAAATCATCATCTGGCGCGCCGCGTTGTTCAGATGGTCGTCGCCCCGGATCACATGGGTCACACCCATGTCGTGATCGTCCACCACCACGGCCAGCATATAGACCGGCGTGCCGTCCGACCGCAGCAACACCATATCGTCCAACTGTTCGTTGCCGATGGTCACATCGCCCTGAACCTCGTCACGGATCACGGTCTTGCCGTCCAACGGCGCCTTGATTCGAATGACATAGGGCGCGTCGGGGTGCGTCGATGCATCCGCATCCCGCCACGGCGACCGGAACAGCGTGGATTGCCCCGCCTCCTTGGCCGCCTCGCGGAACGCCGCGATTTCGTCCTGAGTCGAGAAACACTTGTACGCCTTGCCCTGCGCCAACAGCTCCAGCGCCACCTCGGCATGACGCGGCGCGCGCTCGAACTGGCTGATCACCTCGCCGTCGTGGTCCAGACCCAGCCACGCCATCCCTTGCAGGATCGCCGCCGTCGCCTCGGGCGTCGACCGCGCGCGGTCTGTGTCCTCGATGCGCAACAGGAACTTGCCGCCGCGACCCCGCGCATACAGCCAGTTGAACAGCGCCGTGCGCGCGCCACCGATGTGCAGATAGCCCGTGGGAGAGGGCGCGAAACGGGTGACGACTTGGGGTGTCATAGGACGTTTACCTTTCAGTAACCAGAAGATGGCTAGAGTTTGCGCCTGTCTACCCAGTGGACCCATAAGGGGCAAGTATGCGCATCCTACGCGCCGCCGAACACGCGATGCTGATCCAGCGGGGGCATCTGTTCCACTGGGTGCCGGTGTGTCTGGCCATAGGCATCGGCGGATTTTTCGCGCTGCGGTTTGAACCTGATATTTGGCTGCTGGCGGGCGCAGGCACCGCTGCCGTGGCGCTGTGGCTGCTGGGCCGTCAGATGACCGAGGCATTTCGCCCGATCCCCTTTGCACTGGTGCTGATACTGGCGGGCGCACTGCTGGCCGCGGTGCGCGCGCATTCCGTGGCGGGGCCGGTGCTGGGCTGGCGCTATTACGGCCCCGTCGAAGGGCGCGTGGTGGCGCTGGACCGCAGCGGCTCGGACGCAGTGCGCGTCACGCTGGACCGCGTGGTCATCGCCCGCGTCTCGCCTGCGCGCACGCCGCTGCGGGTGCGGGTGTCGCTCCATGGCGACGGCGCAGGGATCGACCCGCAACCGGGCATGCGGGTGATGACCACGGCCCATCTGTCGCCCCCCGGAGGTCCGGTCGAACCCGGCGGATTCGATTTCCAGCGTCACGCATGGTTCAACCGGCTGGGGGCTGTGGGCTACACCCGCGTGCCGATGCTCGGGCTTGAGGCCGCACAGGACGGCTGGTCGCTGGTCACCTTCCGGCTGCGCATGGCGATGTCGGCGCACATCCGCGCCGCCTTGCCCGGCGACGTGGGCGGGTTTGCCGCCGCCGTCACCACCGGCGACCGCAGCGGCATTTCCCTGCGCGCCCTCGACACCCTGCGCGCCAGTAACACCGCGCATTTGTTGGCGATTTCCGGCCTGCACATGGGGCTGCTAAGCGGCTTTGTGCTGGGGCTGTTGCGGCTGCTGCTGGCTGCCGTTCCGGGGGCCGCGCTGCGCTGGCCGGTGCGCAAGATCGCCGCCGTCGGCGCGCTGGTCGCGGCCACCGGCTATCTGGCGCTGTCGGGCGGCAACGTGGCCACCGAACGCGCCTATGTCATGGCCGCCGTGGCCCTGTGCGCGGTGATGCTGAACCGCCGCGCCATCAGCCTGCGCGCGGTGGCGATGGCCGCGCTGATCGTCCTTGTCCTGCGCCCCGAGGCTTTGCTGGGCCCCGGCTTCCAGATGTCCTTTGCCGCGACGGCCGCCTTGGTGGCGGTCTTTGGCTGGATGCGCGGCGGCGTGCTGTCCCGTGGCCCGCGCTGGCTGCGCCCTGTGGTGGCGGTGCTGGTGTCCTCGGCTGTGGCGGGGCTGGCCACGGCGCCCATTGGGGCTGCGCATTTCAACACGGTGTCGCACTACGGGCTGCTGGCCAATCTGGCCTCGGTGCCGCTGATGGGCCTGCTGGTGGTGCCGGCGGCGGTGCTGGCCTTGGTGCTGGCCCCGCTGGGGCTGGACGGCATCGGCCTGTGGCTGATGGGGCTGGGCCTGCGCTGGATTCTGGCGGTGGCCGATTGGGTTGCGGGGCTGGACGGCGCGCGTGGATACGTGCACGGACCCGCCCCCTGGGTGCTGCCGCTGATCGCCCTGGGCGCGCTGGTGCTGATCCTGTGGCAGGGGCGCGCACGGCTCAGCGGGCTGGCGGTCATGGCGCTGGGGGTCGTGCTGTGGACCACCGCCGACCGCCCCGCCGCCCTGATCGCCGAAGACGGCGGCATCGTCGGCGTGATGACCACCCAAGGGCGCGCGCTGAGCAAGGAAAAAGGCGCAGGGTTCGTTGCGCAAAACTGGCTGGAAAACGACGGCGACGGCGCAGACCAACGCCGCGCCGCAGCCCGCTGGCAGGCGGGTGATGTCGCCGACCGGACCAAGCTGGCAACCGTCGGGCAGATCGAACTGGTGCACCTGATCGGCAAACGCGCCTTGGCAGGTTTTGGCCCCTGCGCCACCGGACAGGTCGTCGTGCTCAGCGTCACCCCCGACGCGCCGCTGGGCGACTGCGATGTCTTTGACCCCAAACGCCTGCGCACCACGGGCGCGATTGCATTGGTGCAGGGCAGGGACGGCATCCGCCTGCGCACCGCGCGACAGGTGGCGGGCGACCGGATGTGGTCAGGCTGGGCGCGGTGAAGGGGAGTTAGTGGTGCGACCCGTCATTTCGAAGCCAGACCCAAAATCGAGATCCGGACCTTCAAGCAGATCGTAGCGAACGACCGGATCGAGGTCTTTCCGCATATCCACCGCGCGGAACAAGGCCGCAGGCCGCCGCGCATCGCCGGGCCGCCCCACGGCACGGCGATTTGGTTTCCGTTACGCGTGACAGGTCGGTCGGATGTGCTTGGCTGCCATTAAGTGGCAGACATTGAAGTTGCATCGCCGCACCTCGGCCCGTCGATGCGCGGCTTCGAGCTGCGTTGCAAAAGGCCTGCTTTAGGTCAGAAATGCGTGACGTTTCACGCCAATATTCCCCACGCAAAAGGCGGCCCCGCAGAGCCGCCCGAAAAGATGTACAAGACACCGCCAAATATGTACGAAATCCGGATTTCCGGCCCAAAACCCGCCAATCCGGCGGCCCGGAATATGTACCGGACAGGCCCGAATATGTACCGATCTGCCTAGTATGTGCGGATCAGCCCGACCAGCTTGCCCTGCACTTTGACACGGTCATCGGTGAAAACACGCGTCTCATACGCTGGGTTCGCCGCCTCAAGTGCGACGGTATTGCCACGTTTCATATAGCGTTTCAGCGTCGCCTCCTGATCCTCGATCAGCGCCACCACAATGTCCCCGTTCTCCGCCACCGAAGTCTCGCGGATCACCACGACATCGCCATCGTTGATCCCCGCCTCGATCATGGAATCGCCTTTGACTTCAAGGGCATAGTGGTCGCCCTTGCCGGTCAGCATCTGCCCGGGAACCGCCACCGAATGCGACGCCTGCTGGATCGCCTCGATCGGCACACCGGCGGCAATCCGGCCCATCACCGGCAGTTCGGTGGCATACATCGCCTCGACCGGCAGCGCCGACGCAGGCGGCGGCCCGTTCGGCCGGTCGCCATCAATCACCCGCGGCGCAAAGCCCGAGGTCGGCGCGCCGCCCATGGACTCAGGCAGCTTAACAATTTCGATAGCCCGCGCACGGTGCGCCAGCCGGCGGATAAAACCCCGTTCTTCCAACGCAGTAATCAATCTGTGGATGCCCGACTTGGACCGCAGATCAAGGGCCTCTTTCATCTCGTCAAAGCTGGGGGGCACGCCGTCGCGCTGAACCCTTTTGTGAATGAATTCCAGCAGATCCAGTTGCTTTTTGGTCAGCATGTATAGGCCCCTCAACACCGTTGGTTTGGGTTTGTTCTATGCATGTTCCCGTTTTGTGTCAACCTGTTGCTACAGGTCGATCACATCCACCACGTCCCCCGGCAGGCGCGCCGGATCATCCGGCGGGCGTACGATCAGCGCGTTCGACGTGGCCAGAACACTCAGCAACGAACTGTCCTGCCGCCCCGCATCCGCAACCCCGTGAATATCAACCACCGCCCGCATATAATGTTCGCGCGGCCCGTTCGCCTCAAGCGGTGTGGTCAGCGGCATCTGGCGGCACGGCGCGGGGGCGCGGCCCAGCCCTTGCAACGCGCGGATCACCGGGGCCAGAAACACCGTGCCGCAGACCATGGCAGACACCGGATTGCCGGGCAGGCCGATCATAGGAACGCCCGCTAACATACCGGCCATCAACGGTTTTCCGGGGCGCATCGCCACTTTGTAGAACGATTGCTGCATCCCCATTTCGGCAGCCACATCAGCCACCAGATCATGGTCCCCGACGGATGCGCCGCCGATGGTCACGATCAGATCCGCCCCCGCCGCCAGCGTCAGAACCTGGCGCAGCGCCGCCGGTGTGTCGCGCGCAATCGGCAGGATGCGCGGCACGGCCCCCAGACCTTCCAGCATGGCGGCCAGACCAAAGGTGTTCGACACGATAATCTGGTCATCCCCCGGCACTTCGCCCGGCATCACCAGCTCGTCACCGGTCGAGATCAGCGCCACCACCGGCGCGCGGGTCACGGGCACCTGTGCCACGTTCATCGCCGCCAGCAAGGCCACATCGCCTGCCGACAGACGACGGGGCGCGGACAAGGGCGTGCCTTTGGTGAAATCAGTGCCTGCGGGGCGGATATTAGGGGCGGAGCCGACGCCGTGGTTCAGCGTGATCAACGTGCCGCGGCGGGTCACATCCTCTTGAATTACAACGAAATCTGCGCCTGCCGGCACCGGCGCACCGGTAAAGATGCGCACCGCTTGCCCCGCGCCGACGGTGCCTGCAAACCCGTGACCGGCAGCAGATTCGCCAATGACCTTGAACAGCGCGTCGGTCTCGACCTCGGCGGATTTCACCGCATAGCCGTCCATCGCCGAGGCCGCAAAAGGCGGCTGGGTCCGCTGCGCCAGAACCGTCTGGGCCAGCACCCGACCATGGGCGCGGCGCAGGGGCACGGTTTCCGCGGACAGGGGCTGCACAAGGGCAAACAGTTGGTCCAAAGCTTGCGCGACGGGGATCATGACGCCTCGTACCGTCCTGATTTTCCGCCATCTTTCAGAACCACATGCAGCCCGCCAATCTCCATCGCCTTGTCCACGGCCTTGGCCATGTCATAGACGGTCAGTGCAGCGGTCGAGGCTGCGGTCAGCGCCTCCATCTCGACACCCGTCTGGCCGGTGGTCTTGACGGTGGCGGTGATGCGGATGCCGGGCAGGGTCGCGTCCGGGGTCAGGTCCAGCGCCACCTTGGTGATCGGCAGCGGGTGGCACAGCGGAATCAGCTCTGCGGTGCGTTTGGCCCCCATGATCCCAGCCAGCCGCGCCACACCCAGAACGTCGCCCTTTTTGGCGCGACCTTCGGTAATGATTTCAAAGGTTTCGCGGGCCATCTTGATGTGACAGGCAGCCACTGCGACACGGTCGGTCACGGCCTTGTCGGTGACATCGACCATATGCGCCTGACCCTCGGCGTCGAAATGCGACAGCTTCGCGCTGGGGGTGTCGGACACGCTACAGCCCTCCGCCGGCTTGCAGCGGATGGGCCAGCAGCGCACGGGTCGCGGCGGCCACGTCATCGTGGCGCATCAGGCTTTCACCGATCAGAAAGTTGCGCACCCCGTACATCGCCATTTCGCCCAGCTCCTTGGGCGTGTTCAGCCCGCTTTCGCAGACGATCGTGCGGTCCTCGGGCACCAGTTTCGACAGGGTGCGCGTGGTGTCCAGCGTGGTTTCGAAGGTCTTGAGATTGCGGTTGTTGATGCCCATCAGCGGGCTTTTCAGGCTGCTGGCCCGCTGCAACTCGGCTTCGTCGTGGATCTCGATCAGAACGTCCATGCCCCATTCAATCGCGGTGCCTTCCAGCTCGATCGCCTGTTGGTCACTGACCGAGGCCATGATGATCAGAATGCAATCGGCCCCCAGCGCGCGCGCTTCGACCACCTGATAGGGGTCGTACATGAAATCCTTGCGCAGCACCGGCAGGGCACAGGCGGCGCGGGCGTCGATCAGGAACTGTTTGGCCCCTTGAAAGCTGGGCGCGTCGGTCAGCACGGACAGGCAGGCAGCGCCGCCTTGCTCATAGGCCTGCGCATGGGCGGCAGGGTCAAAGTCGGGGCGGATCAACCCCTTGGACGGGCTGGCTTTTTTGATCTCGGCAATCAGCCCGTAGCCCTCGCGCGATGCGCTGTGCAGGGCCTCGGCAAAGGGGCGCACGGGCGGGGCGGCGCGCGCCGCGTCCTCGACTTCGCCCAGGGTCTTGGCTTGCTTGTCGGCGGCGACTTCTTCCAGCTTGTAGGCTTTGATGCGGTCCAGGATCGTCTCGGTCATCGGATGGCTTTCTTGTCAGGTGGAAGGTGGGCGAAGGTCTAACCTTCTTGCGTGATCTTGGCCACGGCGGCGATTTTGGCGCGTGCGGCACCGCTGTCGATTGATGCGCGGGCCATTTCGGCACCGGTTTTCAGGTCGGGTGCGGCGTCTGCCACAACCAGGGCCGCCGCTGCGTTCAGCAACACCGCGTCGCGATAGGCCGACGGCGCGCCGTCCAGCAGCGCGTTGAAGGCCACGGCGTTTTCCTCGGGCGTGCCACCGACGATGTCGTCGAAGGGATGCACCGGCAGGCCCGCATCCTCGGGGTGAATTTCAAAGTCGGACACGGCGCCGCCGTTTAGCGCCGACACCCAGGACAGGCCGGTGATCGTCAGCTCGTCCGTGCCGTCCGAGCCGTGGACCAGCCACGCCTTTTCACTGCCCAACTGGCCCAGCGTTTCGGCCATCGGGCGGATCAGGTCACGCCGGTAGGCCCCTGTAAGCTGGCGCTTGACGCCTGCGGGGTTGGTCAGGGGGCCAAGGATGTTGAAAATGGTACGCGTGCCCAGTTCGGTGCGGGCGGGCATCACGTGGGCAATCGACGGGTGGTGCATGGGGGCCATCATGAACCCGATGCCAGCCTCGCGCAGGGCGCGTTCCACCACGGGGGCTGTGATCATCACCTTCAGCCCCATCTGGGTCAAAGCGTCCGCAGCCCCCGATTTCGAGCTGAGGTTGCGGTTGCCGTGTTTGGCGACCACCACGCCCGCACCGGCCACGACAAAGGCCGTCGCGGTCGAGATGTTCAGCGTGCCCTTGCCGTCACCGCCGGTGCCGACGATGTCCATCGCGCCCGCGGGGGCCTGCACCGGATTGCATTTGGCACGCATCACGGCGGCGGCGGCCGCGTATTCATCCACCGTTTCGCCGCGCGTGCGCAGGGCCATCAGCAGCCCGCCGATCTGGGCCGGTGTCGCCTCGCCGTCGAACAGGATGGCAAAGGCGGCCTCGGCCTGCGCGCGGGTCAGCGGGCCATTGGCGGCGGCGTCAATCAGGGGTTTGAGCGCGTCACTCATGCGGGCACCTTTAGCAAGTCCAGGAAATTTTTCAGCAAGGCGTGGCCGTGTTCGGACCGGATGCTTTCGGGGTGAAACTGCACACCGTGGATCGGCAGGTCGCGGTGTTGCAGGCCCATGATAATGCCGTCGTCCAGTTCTGCCGTGATCTCAAGGCAATCGGGCAGGGTGGCACGGTCCACGATCAGCGAATGATAACGCGTCGCCGCGAAGGGCGTGGGCAGGCCCGCGAACAGACCGGTGCCGGTGTGTTGCATCGTACCCATCTTGCCGTGAACGATGTCGGGCGCGCGCACCACCTTGCCGCCAAAGGCCTGACCGATGGTCTGGTGGCCCAGACATACCCCCATCAGCGGCGTGCGGGTTTCGGCAGCGGCCTGGGTCAGGGCCAGACAAATGCCCGCCTGATCGGGATCGCAGGGGCCGGGCGACAACAGGATACCCGCAGGGTTCATCGCCATCGCCTCTTGGACATTCAGCGTGTCGTTGCGATGAACCGCGACTTCGGCGCCCAATTCGCCCAGATAGTGAACCAGATTGTAGGTAAAACTGTCATAGTTGTCGATCAGCAGCAGCATGGGTCAAACTTTGTATTTAGGGGGCTGGAGGCCAAGGCCACCTGCACTGTATAAGCGAGGCATACTTGTTCAGGCTTGCCCGCCAGCGTCAAGGGGCGGGGGGCGAAGAACTGGGCAGAGTGGCGATGACAAGGGCGCAACAAACCCGTTAGGGTGGGCACACAACAGGCAGGGACAAACAGATTATGGCGCGAGGGTTTTTGAGCGGGGCAGTGGTGGGCGCTGTTGTTGGCATCGGTGCCGCAGGTCTGGCATCTGTTCTGGCCGATGCGCCGCCCGCGCCTGATATGGCTGTGGCCGCACCCGCTGCTGGCACCGCGCCCGAAGCCGGGGCCGCTGATGGTCCGCAAACCGCAGGTGACGCCGATCTGGCGACCGAGGCCGGCGCGCCCAAAGTGTCCGAGCCCAAGGCCGACGATGTGGCCGCGCTGGCCGACGCAGACACCAACGCGCCGGTGCGCCCCGAAACCGGCGGCACCAGCGGCATTGATGCGCCGGCAACCCCCGATGCGGAAAGCGGCGTGCAGGTGCAAACCGACGCACCGGTGTTGCCCAGCCCGCAAGCCGCCTTGCCCGCGCAGCCCGATGCGGACGAGCTGAGCATTTCCACCGAACCGGCCCAGCCGCCCGCACCCGAAGTGGCCGCCGAAAGCGGTTTCGGGACGGCACAGCCCGAGGCAGACAGCCCTGACGCACAAAGCAGTGATGTGGTGGCTGAACCGGAGGCTCCGGCCACGTCCGAGAGCACCGAAGACAGCACTGCGCCCGCGCCGCTGATGGAACAACGTGTCGGCTCGTTGGTCGACCGCGACGACCCGCCCGCCGCTGAAGTGACCCTTGACGAGACGCCGCTGGCGCAGAACCCCATCGACGCCTATGCCTCGGACGTGGCCGTGGACCCCGACAAGCCGATGATGTCGGTCGTGTTGATCGACGCCGGTGCGGATCTCAGCGGCGACACCGTGGGGCTGGCCGCCCTGCGCAGCTTTCCCTATCCGCTGAGCTTCGCCATCGACGCCAACCTGCCGGACGCCGCCGAACGATCGGCCGCCTACCGCGCCGAGGGGCTTGAGGTTCTGGCGATGGTCGATCTGCCCGCGGGGGCCACGCCCTCCGACGCCGAGGTTACCATTGCCGCCGCGCTGAACGCCGTGCCGCAGGCCATCGGTGTGCTGGAAGGCACCGGCGCCGGCTTTCAGGCCGACCGCGCAGTGTCCGATCAGGTGGTCAGCATTCTGGGCAGCGGCGGGTATGGCATCGTGATGCAATCCAAGGGGCTGAACACGGCGCAGAAACTGGCGGTGCGCGACGGTGTGCCCGCGGCCACCGTGTTCCGCGATTTCGACAGCGCCGACCAGACGCCCACCGTCATCCGCCGCTTTCTGGATCAGGCCGCCTTTCGTGCCGATCAAGAGGGTGGAGTGATCATGCTGGGCCGCGTGCGCCCCGATACGATCTCGGCCTTGCTGCTGTGGGGCTTGCAGGACCGCGCCGAGCGTGTGGCGCTGGCCCCGGTGTCGGCCTTGCTGAAGTCGCAGGTGGGGGAATAGGTCCCGGAGGCTCGCGTCTAGATAATCTCGTCTTCGTCAAAGATCGGATCGGCTTCCAGCTGGGCGGTCATGTCTTCGACGGTGTCTTCGTCGGCGCGCGGACCCAGTTCGGCCAGATGGAAAATCGCATCGCCTTCGTTCACCACGGGCAGGATGGCGCGGCCGATCAGGATGCCGCCGTGGGGCGCTTTCAGCTCCACCTCGACATGACCGAACGGGTCCGAGATGGCGGCCAGAACGTCACCCTTTTCCACCACTTCGCCGGTGTCACGAAACGTGCGCAACAGCCCGCCCGCAGGGGCGCGCAGCCAGTGCGACCCCTTGCAGATCAGCGATTCCGACTTGCCTCTGGCGATGCCCTTGGCGGGCAGCATATCTTGCGCGCGCAACACCCGCAGAATGCCTGCGACACCGGCGCGCACGGCGAATTCGTCAAACCGCAGACCTTCGCCCGCCTCATACAGCAGCACCGGCGTGCCCCGCGCCGCCGCCTCGCCGCGCAGCGACCCGTCGCGCAGGGGCGAATTCAGGATCACCGGCGCGCCGAAATCGCGCGCCATCTTGGCGGTGATCTTGTCGCCGGGGGTGATGCGGCACTGGGGCAGGTTGGTGCGGTGGATCGCTGCCGAATGCAGGTCGATCCCGAAATCGCAGCGCATGACGATCTCGTGCAGGAACAGATGCGCCAGCCGCGATCCCAGAGACCCCGACGGCGTGCCGGGAAAACAGCGGTTCAGGTCGCGCCGGTCGGGCAGATAGCGCGAGCGGTTGAGAAAGCCGAAAGAGTTGACCACAGGCACCACCAGCAGCGTGCCGCGCAGGCTGGACAGTTGCGGTGCGCGCAGCAGGCGACGCACGATTTCCACCCCGATCACCTCGTCGCCATGCACCGCTGCTGACACGAACATGGTGGGGCCGGGCCGTTTGCCGTGATGCACCTTGACCGACATATGCACGGGCGTGTGGTCGGGCAGGATCGACACCGGCAGATCCACCACGCCGCTGGTGCCCGCTGCAACGCGTTTTCCGGCAATCTCGAAGGGGGGGCGGCTCATGGCGCGGGTGTCTCTTCTCTGGTTCTGGAATATCCCGGGGCGCGCGAGGGGCTGGCCCCTCGTCCTATCGGGGGCGCGCTGTCATCCGTTGCCCCCGCCAAAGCGTGCCGCATCTTCTGCCGCACGGCGGATCGCGCCGGATTTGTGCATGGTTTCCATATATTCCGATTGCGGGTCGCTGTCGTACACCACGCCGCCGCCGGCCTGAATGTACAGGGTCTGGTCCTTGACCACGGCGGTGCGCAGGGCGATGCACATGTCCATGTCGCCACCGGCGCTGAAATAGCCGACACCGCCGCCATAGACGCCGCGTTTTTCCGGCTCCAACTCGTCGATGATCTGCATCGCGCGGACCTTGGGCGCGCCGGACACGGTGCCTGCGGGCATACCGGCAAAGAATGCATCCAGCGCGTCCTTGCCCGGGGCCAGTTCGCCCACCACGTTCGACACGATGTGCATCACGTGGCTGTAGCGTTCGACGATGAATTCTTCCGTGGGGCGCACGGTGCCGATCTTGGCCACGCGACCCACGTCGTTGCGGCCCAGATCCAGCAGCATCAGATGCTCGGCCAGTTCTTTCTGATCCGCCAGCAGATCGGCCTCAAGCGCGCGGTCTTCTTCCGGCGTGGCACCACGGGGACGGGTGCCTGCGATGGGGCGGATGGTGACCTCGTTGCCGAACACCCGCACCAGAATTTCGGGGCTGGCCCCGATCACCTGGAAGCCGCCGAAGTTGAAATAGAACATGAACGGCGACGGGTTGGTGCGGCGCAGCGAGCGGTAGAGCGAGAACGGCGGCTGCGGGAAGGTCTGCGACCAGCGTTGGCTGGGCACCACCTGAAAGATGTCGCCGGCGCGGATGTAATCGCGCGCCTTTTCCACCGCCTCAAGATAGGCTTGGTGGGTAAAGTTGCTGACCGGCTCGTCGCTGACCGATGCCTCGCCCAGATCGCGGGTTTCGCGGGGCATGGCGCGTTCCAGATCGCGCACGGCGTCCATCACCCGTTCGGCGGCCTGCGCATAGGCGGCGCGCGCCGACTGGCCGTCGTTCACCCATGCGGGCGACACGACCGTGACCTCGCCCTTGACCCCGTCCAATACGGCGACCACCGACGGGCGCAGCATCACAGCATCAGGCAGGCCCAGCGGGTCGGGGTTGACGTCGGGCAGGTGTTCCACCAGCCGCACGGTGTCATAGCCCAGATAGCCGAACAGGCCGGCGGCGGCCTGCGGCAGATCGTCGGGCAGGTCGATTTTGGATTCCGCGATCAGGTCGCGCAGCGCGTCCAGCGGGTTGCCATCCATGGGTTGAAAGGCATCGTTGTCATAGCGCGCGGACCGGTTCACCGCCGAGGTTTCGCCCTGACATTTCCAGATCAGGTCGGGCTTCATCCCGATGATCGAATAGCGCCCGCGCACTTCGCCACCGGTGACCGATTCCAGAACGAATGCGTTCTCGGCGGCCCCCGTCAGTTTCAGCATCAGCGACACAGGCGTATCAAGGTCAGCGGCCAGGCGGGTATAGACGATCTGGTTGTGGCCGGCGTCGAAACCGGCCGCAAAGGCGTCATATGCGGGTGTCAAAGCCATGGGTCAGGGAAAGTTCACATGAACCGCCTGCACGGCCCGCTGGTCGATCTGCGGGCGCGCACGCACGGTGGTGTCGGCGGTGTAGATGTCCAGAATGTCCTGCGACAGCGATTGGTTCATCTGCTCGACCAGTTGCGCTTGCAGCGCGGTGGCTTCGGCGTTGTCGGCGGCGGGCAGAACCTGATCCAGACGCACGATCACGACCATGCCTTGGCCGGTGATCAGGTTTACATCGCCTTCTTCCATTTCGAACACCTGCGACACGAAGCTGCGCGGGGTGTTCTGGATGAAGGCGTTGCGGGCCTGATCGGCCTCTTCGATCGAATCCAGCCCCAGATCGGCAAAGCCTGCGCCGTCTTTCAGTTGCGGCATCAGGTCTTCGGCCTTGGCGGTCAGCGCCGCTTCGGTGCGTTGGGCCGTCATGTCGGCGGCCACGTCGTCGCGGGCCTCGTCAAAGGTGGCGTCGCGGGCGGGGGTGACCTTGTCCAGACGCATCGCAAAGATACCGCCGTCGCTGAGGTTTTCGATCTCGGGGTAGTCGTCCTGGGTGATGGTGGCAGCCGCCTCGCGGAATTCGGTATAGCCTGCCATCTGGTCGTCGGACCCTTCGAACCAGTCGACGGTGCCCAATGTCATTGCGCCTTCTTTGGTCAGCTCTTCCAGTGTCGCGCCACCGGCCAGCAGGTCGTCATAGTCGCGTGACTGCACGTCGACCTGACGGCGGGCACGGTCGGCGGCCAGCGTGGCGCGCAGTTCCGGCTCGGCCTGTTCGAATGTCGTGTTGTGTTCGGGCAGAACGCCGTTGATGCGGAACAGGGCCGGCCCCAGATCCGAGGGCAGCGGGCCCACGACATCGCCGACCTCACCGGCAAAGACTGCCTCGCCGGCGGCGCCCAGATCGGACAGGCTCATGTCGCCCATGTCCACATCGGCCAGATCAAGGCCACGGTCCTGCACCAGTTGTTCAAAGGTGGTGCCCTGCATTTCCAGTGCGGCGGCGGCGCGGTCTGCGGCTTCCTGATCGAGGAAAGGCAGGCGTTCGACCAGGCGACGCTCGGGCTGTTGGTATTCGTCGGCGCGCGCGTCATAGGCCTGTTGCAGGTCGGCCTGATCGACCTCGACCGTGTCCACCAGCATGTCGGGGGTCAGCAGGGCGTAGGTGATCGTTTTGGTTTCGGGGCGCTGGTAGTCGGCCTGATGCTCGGTGTGATAGGCGCGCATCTCGTCCTCGGTGGGGGCGGCCACCGGCGTTTCCAGACCATCGGCGTTCAGGCGCGACCACGTGAAGTTGCGGGTTTCGCCCACGTAGTCGACCAGCGTTTTGGCATAGGTGTCGGGCATGACCACGCCCGAGGAAATCGCGCCCTGCAACAGGGTGCGCGCAGCTTCTTCGCGCAGGCGGGTTTCAAACTCGGCCTCGGTCAGACCCGAATTTTCCAGCGCCATTTTATAGCCTTCGCGGTCGAATTGGCCGTCAACGCCGCGAAATTCGCGGATCTGGACCACTTCGTCGCGCAGGGCCGCGTCACCGATGGACAGGCCCAGCTTGTCGGTTTCATTGTCCAGCGCGCGCTGGCTGACCAGACGTTGCAGCACCGATTGGTCCAGCCCCATGGCTTGCGCCTGGGCAAAGGACAACTGCTGGCCGGTCTGTGCCTCGTAGGCGCGGATCGTCTGGTTCAGTTGCTGCGCGTATTGGTCGATGTCGATATGTTTGTCACCGACGGTGCCCAGCGTCCGCAATGTGCCCGACAGGTTGGTCGCGCCAAAGCCGCCAAGGCCAAGGATCAGCATGGCCATCAAAATCCAGACGGCGGTTTTCGACATATTCTTCGTGCGTACAGCCATGATGCGGGTCCTCGGATAAAAGTTTGCCTTGTCTAGCGAGCGTGCCGCGCAGGGGCAAGGGCCGTCAGCGAGGCGCGCTAGCGTGGCAGGTCCAGCGCCGCAAGACGGCGGTAGAATTCAGCGATTCCAGCGACATCCAGATTGGCAAAAGCGATGCGCAGATGGCGCGTGCCGCTGGCGTCGTCGTCGGGGTGGAACATGGTGCCCGGCAGGCACAGGATGCCCGCCTCGCGCACCAGTTGCGGCGCCAGATCAGCCGAGGATGCGGCAAAGGGATGCTCCATATAGGCAAAATAGGCACCCAAGCCCAGCAGCCGCCAGCCCTGGGCCGCCAGCACGTCGAACCCGCTGGCAATCGCCGCGCGGCGGGCCAGGATTTCGTCGCGTTCGCCTGCGACCCATTGCGACAGGTTTTCCAGCCCCCAAAGGGCCGCGTATTGACCGATCTGGCCGGGGCAGATGGCGACAGTGTCCAGGAATTTCTCGACCTCGGCCAGACGCGCAGGCGACGCGGCCAGCGCGCCGACACGGTGGCCGGTCAGGCGGTAAGCCTTTGAAAAGGAATACAGATGTATGAAGGTGTCCTGCCAGCCGTCCTGCTGGAACAGCGCGTGCGGCGCGCCGGTGCGGCTGTCGAAGTCGCGGTAGGTTTCATCGACCATCAGCGCGATGCCTGCCTCGACCGCCAGATCGTAAAAGGCGCGGACCAGCTCGGCGGGGTATTCCACGCCGCCGGGGTTGTTGGGGGTGACCAGCGCAATCGCGCGGGTGCGCGGGGTGATCAGGGCGCGGGCGGCGTCGACGTCGGGCAACAGGTCGTCACCGGTGCGCAGGGCGACCGAGGTGACGCCGGACATGTCCAGCCACATCTTGTGATTGAAGTACCACGGCGTCGGCAGGATCACCTCGTCGCCCTCGGCGCACAGGGTCGCAATCGCGGCGGCGAACGCCTGATTGCAGCCCGAGGTAATGGCAACGTGATCGCCTGTGACCGTCGCTTCGTAATGGGTGCTGATCTGGGCCGCCAATGCGTCGCGCAGGGCGGGCATGCCCAGCACGGGGCCATAAAGATGCGCATCGTCTTTCGTCAGCGCCGCATCGGCCATCGCCTGCCGCAGCGCGGGGGGCGGTGGGTCAACCGGTGCTGCCTGGCTTACGTTGATCAGGGGGCGGTCGGCGGGATGTGTGACCCCGTCCAGCCAGCGGCGGGCCTCCATGACGGGCGGGGCGAATGTGGTGGCGGTGCGTGGCAAAGTCATCGGTTGGCTCCGGGTGTGAGGGCAGGTGCCTCCGGCGGGGATTTTTTGAACCAGAGAAAAGGGACCGTTTGATCAGTCCTTGCCGCGGTAGGGCTCAACATATTGCAGGGCCATGTCCCAGGGGAAGAAGATCCAGGTGTCCTGGCTGACCTCGGTGATGAATGTATCGACCTGCGGCCGGCCCTTGGGCTTGGCATAGACGGTGGCGAAATGCGCCTTGGGGTACATGGCGCGGACCACCTCGAGGGTTTTGCCGCTGTCCACCAGATCGTCGATGATCAGGATGCCGGTGCCGTCGCCCATCATCTTGGCGTCGGGTTCCTTCAGCACGTTGGCCTCGGACTGGTCCTGATGGTCGTAGGATTTGATGCTGATGGTGTCGACGGTGCGAATGTCCAGTTCGCGGGCCACGATCATGGCCGGTGCCATGCCGCCACGGGTGATCGCCACAACCGCGCGCCAGCCGCCGCCCTTTTCGCCGGCTTCGCCTTCGGGTCCAAGCCCGTCCAGACGCCACGCCAGCGCGCGGCTGTCGCGGTGGATCTGGTCCCAGCTGATGTGAAAGCCTTTTTCGTGGGGCAAGCGGTCGGTCATGGGATTACTTTCCTGTAAGCAGTTTCAGGCCAAAGCCACCCAGCGCCACGGCCGCGATGCGGTCCAGCACAGGCTTGGCCGCCAGATAGCGCGCGCGGGCCGGGCCGCTGGACAGCAGCAGGGCGCAGGCGGTGTAGAACAGCACTTCGAGCACGAAGTGGTTGGCGACGATCAGGGCGATCTGCGTGGGCTCCAGCCCCTTGGGGAAGATCACCACGATGATCGCACCGGCGAAGAGCATGGATTTGGGATTGCCGAGGTTCACCACAAACCCCGCCAGAAACGCCCGCCCGCGCGGGACAGACACATCGCCCAGCGGGTCGCGGGCGTGGCGCCAAGTCTGGATGGCGATCCAGATCAGGTAGAGCGCACCGGCGATCTTGAGCGTCGTGTAGGCCCATGGAAACAGGGCGAACAGCCCCTCCAGCCCCATCAGCGCCGCCAAGGTCCAAAGCGCCGCCATCGTCGCCAGCCCAAAGCCCGTCGCAATCCCCGCCGCGCGGCCCGCGCTGACGGACATGCGCACCGACGTCAGGAAGGCCGCCCCGGGGCTGAGCAGGGCGGCGATCAGGATCGTGTTAAAGGCAAGCAGGCTTTCGGGGGCCATTGGCGTGTCACTTTGTGATGTCGGGGGCGTCGACGGCTTTCATGCCGACCACATGATAGCCTGCATCGACGTGCAGGTTTTCGCCCGTGGTGCCGCTGCCCAGATCCGAGAGCAGGTAGAGCGCGGCCTTGCCCACGTCCTCGATGGTGACGTTGCGGCGCAGGGGCGAGTTGTACTCATTCCACTTCATGATGTACCGGAAATCACCGATTCCCGAGGCGGCCAGCGTTTTGATCGGGCCGGCCGAGATGGCGTTGACGCGGATGCCGTCCTTGCCCAGATCTTCGGCCAGATATTGCACCGATGCCTCAAGCGCGGCCTTGGCCACGCCCATCACGTTATAATGCGGCATCACCTTTTCGGCGCCGTAATAGGTCAGCGTCACGGCGCTGCTGCCGGGGGTCATCATCTTTTCCGCGCGCTGCATCACGGCGGTGAAGGAATAGACCGAAATGTCCATCGACATGGCAAAGTTGTTGCGGCTGGTGTCGACATAGCGACCGCGCAATTCGTTTTTGTCCGAAAAACCGATGGCGTGCACCACAAAGTCCAGATTGCCCCATGTGTCTTTCAACGATGCGAACAGCGCATCTATCGACGCTTCGTCGCCCACGTCGCAGGGCAGGACAATGTTGCTGCCCAACGAGGCGGCCAGCGGGTCCACACGTTTCTTCAACGCGTCCCCCTGATAGGAAAATGCCAGCTCTGCACCCGCGTCTGCCAGTGTCTTGGCAATGCCCCATGCAATGGACTTGTCATTGGCAAGGCCCATGATCAAACCGCGTTTGCCCTTCATCAGCTCATGCGCCATCAAAAACCCCTTTGCCTTCAAGCCACTTCACTATGCGACCTTTAGGCGATTGACCCCGTGCCATCAAGAGAGTTGGTATGCATGGCGGGCGGTCTTTGCGCACTGTGTTACACCGGTGTTACGTTGGCGCGGACCGCAGGCCAATCAATGTGACGGTATATAAGGGGATCAAAATGGCGGAACGCAGTGGGAAATTCGCGGGGGATGATCCGTTTGCACTGGTGCGCGGCTGGCTGGCCGAGGCCGAGGCGTCCGAGATCAACGACCCAAATGCCATTGCGTTGTCGACGGTGGATGCATCGGGCATGCCCAATGCGCGGATGGTTTTGCTGAAAGACATCACCGACGACGCGTTCATCTTTTACACCAATTACGAAAGCGCCAAGGCACAAGAGATCGAGCAGGCCAAGGCCGCCGCTTTTGTGATGCATTGGAAATCGCTGCGCCGTCAGGTGCGGGTGCGCGGCACGGTCACCCGCGAGGACGGGGCGCGGGCAGATGACTATTATGCGTCTCGTTCGCTGAAAAGCCGTCTGGGGGCCTGGGCGTCCAGACAAAGCCAACCCTTGAAGAACCGCGCCACGTTGATGGCCGAGGTTGCCAAGGTGACAGCACAGCACGGCACCAATCCCAAACGTCCGCCGTTCTGGGGCGGTTACCGGATCATTCCCGTCGAGATTGAATTCTGGGCGGATGGCGATTTCAGGCTGCATGATCGCTATCGGTGGCGGCGCGAAAATCCGTCAGAGCCGTGGCAGATTGACCGGCTGAACCCCTGAAATTCGTGCAGCGTGAAACGCAGTTTATTGAAAAACCATAGGTTTTCACGCTTGAAAAGAGGTGCGTAAATCGTGCAAGTCTTGGTTAACACGTCAACTATATAGTTTTGCAGATGAAAGACTGTTCTGTGCCCGACGAAGATCACAAGCTTGAGACTTTGACCGGCTTGGTCAAATGGTTCGACCCTGTCAAAGGGTTCGGCTTTATCGTCGCGGACACGGGCGGGCCGGATATTCTGTTGCATGTGAATGTGTTGCGGAACTTTGGCCAAAGCTCGGTGTCGGATCAGGCGCGGGTCAGTGTTGTTGTGCAAAGCACGCAACGTGGTGTTCAGGCGATTGAAGTTTTGTCGATCGCACCTCCCGAAACCAGTCAGGGCGATCAGGCGCTGGCCGATCTGGCGGAGTTTGGCGTTGTCGATGCGCCGCTTGAGCCGGGGCGGGTCAAATGGTTCGACAAGGGCAAGGGGTTCGGTTTTGCCAATATTTTTGGCAGTGCCGAGGATGTGTTTTTGCACGTCGAGGTGCTGCGCCGCGCGGGATTGGCCGATTTGCAGCCGGGCGAAGCCTTGGCAATTCGGGTGATAGATGGCAAACGAGGTCGTATGGCCGCTGAAGTTCATGCATGGGAGGCGGCGCTGTCAAAGGACGACTGACAATGCGCGGCATTCTACTGGCTGGTCTTATTCTTGGTTTCGGACATTCTGCGGCATGGGCGGCTTGCGCACCCGGTGCGGTCGATCTGCGTGGCGATTGGGGCCATGCGCGGTTCAACGTTGAAATCGCAGATGACAATGAAGAACGCGCGCGGGGGCTGATGAACCGTCCCAAGATGGCGCAGTCGGCGGGGATGCTGTTTGTATACGACAGCCCGCGCAGCATGTCGTTCTGGATGCGCAACACGCTGATCCCGTTGGATATGATCTTTATCGACGCCCAAGGCGTTGTGCAGAACATCCACCACCGCGCTGTTCCCTTGGATGAAACGCCGATTCACGGCGGTGACAATCTGTTGGCGGCGCTTGAGATTAACGGCGGGCTGGCCGAGCGAATGGGGATTACAGTGGGCAGTCAGGTGCGCCATCCGGCCTTTGCCGACGACGGCGCGGCATGGCCCTGCACAGAATAGGGCAGCTTGGGTGTTTTTGCCCTTTTCAATCGGCGGGGTGGTCGTTATGCACCGCCCATGGTTCGGGGTGTGGCGCAGCCTGGTAGCGCACCTGTTTTGGGTACAGGGGGTCGGAGGTTCGAATCCTCTCGCCCCGACCATATATTTCCCACGATGTTTCGATAAAGAACGGCACGCGCAGGGCGCGGGCCGGATTTGGCGCGTTTATTCGACGGTCGTGCCGCCGGCCGCGCGCATCATCTGATCCAGCAACTGGTCCAGTTGGCGGTCCTTGTAATAGATGCGCCGCGCCTGGCCCGACTTTTGCGGAACCTCTGCGAAATAGCTGAATTCGATCATGGTCGATTCCGGCCCCGCATCGGTGCGGCGCTGTTGTTTTTGCATGACCACGGTGGGGGTTTTCAGCGCACCGTCATATTCCAGCAGCAAGAAGGCCGCGAAATCGGGCGTGGGCAGGGTGCGGCACTGAACGATTCCCCGTGACGGCGTGGCCAATTTGTCGCCGGGCGAGTCGCAGGCGTCCCGAAACGCTTCGTGCAGTCCGGTGGGGTCTTGGGCAAATAACGCACGACGCGCGGGCAAATCTTGTGGATTGCTTACAGTAGTCTCTACATATTGGGGTGCGCAGGCCGCCAAGAAGATGGGCAAAAGTGCCGTAAACCGATTCATGTGCGTGCCTTTTTTGTCAGTTGCGTTCAAACGACCACAAATCCCCACAGAGAACAAACCGTTTCGTGCCGCGTTGCAGAACGGTGGATGAAGCTGGGTACAACTTAATGAATAACGTCACATGAGGGGGCTAAGTTTCCCTCAAGGTTCACAAATTTCGGTTGCGGCCTGTGGGTAAGTTTTGGGGATGATTTTGCCGCGCAGCGAGACTGAATCACCTGAAGGCAAGGGCGGATCAATTGCCTGCGTCGGTCAAGGCTGCCGGTGGCAAAAAAACCTAAAAATTTTCGTTGACGCGAGGCGGGTCGATACGTCAGGTTGTGCAGACATCGCCGGTCACCACAACATTTAGTGGACAACACTAAGAACACATCGGCGACGCTGGGACAGACAAAATTGCGTCATTCAGGACGGAAACACAGGCTGAAACATTCGGTTTCAGCGCAAAAAGACGTGTCTATTTCATCCCGGCACTTGCACCGAGCGGACCGCTGCAACGTCAGCGTTTCAACCTGAAAAAGCTGGATATGAGGCAGCGCGATGAAAATTGACAGAAAGTTCACCCAAGCCGGATCAGATGCCTATGCATCGCTGGATTTCATTACGACCGTGTCCGAAATCCGCAATCCCGACGGGACAATCGTGTTTCACCTCGACAACGTCGAAGTGCCCGCATCGTGGAGCCAAGTGGCCAGCGACGTCATCGCGCAGAAATATTTTCGCAAGGCCGGCGTGCCCAGCAAGGTCAAAAAAGTAAAAGAAAAAGGCGTTCCCGAATTCCTGTGGCGCTCGGTGCCTGCGGACGGCGCGGAAATGGGCGGCGAAACCTCGTCCAAGCAAGTCTTTGATCGTCTGGCGGGCGCGTGGGCCTATTGGGGCTGGAAGGGTGGTTATTTCTCCACCGAAGAGGATGCGCAGACCTATTACGACGAAATGCGTCACATGCTGGCGACCCAGCGCGCGGCGCCCAACAGCCCGCAGTGGTTCAACACCGGCCTGCACTGGGCTTACGGCATCGACGGTCCGGCGCAGGGCCACTATTACGTGGACTACAAAACCGGCGAGCTGACCCGCTCGACGTCCTCTTATGAACATCCGCAGCCGCACGCCTGCTTTATCCAGTCGGTCGCCGACGATCTGGTGGGTGACGGCGGCATCATGGACCTGTGGGTGCGCGAAGCGCGTCTGTTCAAATACGGCTCGGGCACCGGCACCAACTTTTCCTCGCTTCGTGGCGAAGGTGAAAAACTGTCGGGCGGTGGCAAGTCCAGCGGCCTGATGGGGTTCCTGAAAATCGGTGACCGCGCTGCGGGTGCGATCAAATCGGGCGGCACAACGCGCCGCGCCGCCAAGATGGTGATTGTCGATGCGGACCACCCCGACATCGAGGATTTCATCAATTGGAAGGTGATCGAAGAGCAGAAAGTGGCGAGCATCGTCGCAGGCTCGAAAATGCACGAGCAGAAGCTGAATGCGCTGTTCGCTGCGATCAAGGCATGGGACGGGGCCGAGGCCGACGCTTATGACCCCAAGGTGAACGAGGGCCTGAAAGCGGCCATTCGTGACGCCAAAAAGGTCGCGATCCCCGAGACTTATATCAAACGCGTGCTGGATTACGCCAAACAGGGCCACACCAGCATCGAGTTCCCCACCTATGACACCGACTGGGATTCCGAGGCCTACAGCTCGGTTTCGGGTCAGAACTCGAACAACTCGATCCGCGTGACCAATGCGTTCCTGACGGCTGTCGAAAAAGACGCCGATTGGGAACTGATCAGCCGCACCGACAACCGCGTGACCAAGACGATCCGCGCCCGCGATCTGTGGGAGCAGGTGGGCCACGCCGCATGGGCCTGTGCCGATCCGGGCATTCAGTACCACGACACCGTGAACGAATGGCACACATGCCCCGCAGACGGTCCGATCCGTGGATCGAACCCGTGCTCGGAATATATGTTCCTGGACGACACTGCCTGTAACCTGGCGTCGATGAACCTGCTGACCTTCCTTAAAGACGGTGTGTTCCAGGTCGAGGATTACATGCATGCCTCGCGTCTGTGGACCGTGACGCTGGAAATCAGCGTGATGATGGCGCAGTTCCCGTCGAAAGAGATTGCGCAGCGGTCCTATGATTTCCGCACGCTGGGTCTGGGCTATGCCAACATCGGCGGGCTGCTGATGAACATGGGGTATTCCTATGACAGCACCGAAGGGCGCGCGCTGTGTGGTGCGCTGACTGCGATCATGACCGGCGTGGCCTATGCCACATCCGCCGAAATGGCGGGCGAGCTGGGATCGTTCCCCGGCTACAAGAAAAACGCCAAGGACATGCTGCGGGTTATCCGCAACCACCGCAATGCGGCCTATGGCAACGACGAAGGCTATGAAAAGCTGGCGGTGAAGCCCGTGCCCCTGGACATCGCTGGTTGCCCCGACATGCGTCTGGTCGAAATGGCGCAAACCACATGGGACGAGGCGCTGAGCCTGGGCGAAAAGCACGGCTATCGCAACGCACAAACCTCGGTGATTGCGCCCACGGGCACCATCGGTCTGGTGATGGATTGCGACACCACGGGGATCGAGCCGGACTTTGCGCTGGTGAAGTTCAAGAAGCTGGCCGGTGGCGGCTATTTCAAGATCATCAACCGGTCTGTGCCTGCGGCGCTGGAAAAGCTGGGCTATGGTTCGGCCCAGATCGAGGAAATCGTCAGCTACGCGGTGGGCCACGGCACCATCGGCAATGCGCCCGGCATCAACCACACGTCGCTGACCGGCCACGGCTTTGGTCCCAACGAGCTGGCCAAGATCGACGCATCGCTGGAAAGCGCGTTCGACATCCGGTTTGTGTTCAACCAATGGACGCTGGGCGAAGATTTCTGCACCAAGGTGCTGGGTATTCCTGCGGCCAAGCTGAACGATCCCACATTCGACCTGCTGCGCCATCTTGGGTTCACCAAGCGTGACATCGAACTGGCCAACGACCACGTGTGCGGCACCATGACACTGGAAGGCGCACCTTTCCTGAAGCAAGAGCATTACGCGATCTTCGATTGCGCCAATGCCTGCGGCAAGAAGGGCAAGCGGTATCTGAGCGTCGACAGCCACATCTACATGATGGCCGCCGCGCAATCCTTCATCTCGGGCGCGATCAGCAAGACGATCAACATGCCCAACGATGCCACCATCGAGGATTGCCAGAAGGCGTACGAGCTGTCGTGGTCGCTGGGGGTGAAAGCCAACGCGCTGTACCGTGACGGGTCGAAACTGTCGCAGCCGCTGGCGTCGGCGCTGGTCGAGGATGACGAAGAGGCCGAGGAAGCACTGGCCTCGGGTTCGATGCAGGAAAAAGCCACCGTTCTGGCCGAGAAGATCGTTGAAAAGATCATCGTCAAAGAGATCGTCAAGTCGCACCGCGAAAAGATGCCCGAGCGTCGCAAGGGCTATACCCAGAAGGCCATCGTGGGCGGGCACAAGGTATACCTGCGCACCGGCGAATATGCCGACGGCAACCTGGGTGAAATTTTCATCGACATGCACAAGGAAGGTGCCGGTTTCCGCGCCATGATGAACAACTTTGCCATCGCGGTGTCGGTTGGTCTGCAATACGGCGTGCCGCTGGAAGAGTTCGTCGATGCGTTCACCTTTACCAAGTTCGAACCGGCCGGCATGGTTCAGGGCAACGACAGCATCAAGAATGCAACGTCGATCCTGGATTATATCTTCCGCGAACTGGCGGTGTCC
The DNA here is from genome assembly GCF_963976325.1 of uncultured Pseudosulfitobacter sp. Classification (NCBI taxonomy): domain Bacteria; kingdom Pseudomonadati; phylum Pseudomonadota; class Alphaproteobacteria; order Rhodobacterales; family Roseobacteraceae; genus Pseudosulfitobacter; species uncultured Pseudosulfitobacter sp. Next base: position 1,077,546 of record NZ_CAXBJW010000001.1, on the reverse strand, counting down.
TATCTGGACCGCACCGATCTGGCCCATGTGCAGCCCGAAGGCGCGTCGTTCGACAGCATCGGTCGCGGGGTCGAGGAAGGCGTGAGCAACCTGAGCGAGATCAGCGAAAGTGCGGCCAGCAAGTCGTTGGAAGTGCTGAAACAAATTTCGTCGACCGGCTATCTGCGCAAGCGTCTGCCGCAGGATCTGACCCTGTTGCAGGGCGGCATGGCCGATCCTGTTGCCACGTTGCAAACGCTGGTGCCCGAAGTGGCCACCGGCACCGGCGGGGCGGCCAGCATGTCGACCACGGCGGTGGCGTCGGGCGCGGTCAGCCTGGACGCGCGGGTCAAGGCGAAGATGCAAGGCTACGAAGGCGAAGCCTGCGGCGAATGCGGCAACTACACGCTGGTGCGCAACGGCACCTGCATGAAGTGCAACACCTGCGGCGGCACGTCCGGCTGTAGCTGATATGACATCGCGTTTCCCTTGCGGGAAAACGTGCAGGGGGTCCGGCCATCCCAGAAAAGGCCGGACCCCCGACGAGATAGGGTGGGGCGGAATATTGTCCTTCTCACCTTGACACGGGGCGGGTGCGCTCGCCCCCTGACGACGCTCAGGCCGCAGGCAAAAAAATTTCCGAGCGGTTAACATATTGAGCCTGAGTGGCGAGACTAGGGGAGAGCTTCGGCTCTCCCTTTTTTCTGTAACGCATGAAAATCCGAGGGCGCAGGAACAATTGGCCCCGACCCGAATGGAGTTACCCCAAAGCACCTCTGGTTGCCGCGGGCAAATCCGATTAAGTCCTGTCCGGGACGCAGGGGGAACAGACGTTTGAAAAAGATCACTTTGCCTGAACGGCCGCATTGGCGCGACCATGCCAAAGAGGTCGGATTTACCTTTGCGGATATGCATGGCGAACCCTATTGGGACGAAACTTCGGCCTATGCCTTTACGCTTGAGCAGATCGAGACCGATCTGGAAGACCCATCGACCGCGCTGCATGGGATGTGCCGCGAAGCCGTGGCCGAGATCATCGGCAGCGACAGCCTGATGGAAAAACTGGCGATCCCCGAGGCGCACCGCGACCTTGTTGCCGAAAGCTGGAAGCGGGACGACCCGGAAATATACGGGCGGTTCGATTTCGCCTATGACGGCCAAACACCGGCCAAGTTGCTGGAATATAACGCCGATACACCAACGTCGCTGTACGAAAGCGCGGCCTTTCAGTGGCAATGGTTAGAAGATCAGCTGAACGCCGAGGTGCTGCCCGCCGGAACCGACCAGTTCAACGGGATACACGAGGCGCTGGTTGCGCGGTTTGCCGAAGTGTTCGAGAAGGACAGCGATTTGCACTTTACCGCCGTGGCCGGAAATCCGGAAGATTACGGCACGGTCGAGGCCATGGGCTGGGCCGCGCGCGAGGCTGGTTTGGGTGCGCATTACTGTGATCTGGACAAAATCGCGCTGAGCAAGGACGGCCAGTTTCTGGATGACGAAGATCGCCGGATCGCGGTTTTGTTCAAGTTGTACCCGTGGGAGGATTTGCTGCGCGACGACTATGCAAACCACATCGACGGTTCCGGCTGTCTGTTTCTGGAGCCCGCGTGGAAGGCAGTGCTGTCAAACAAGGGCCTGTTGCCGGTGTTGTGGCAGATGTTCGAGGGACACCCAAACCTGTTGCCCGCCTTTTTCGAGGCCGATCTGAACGACACCAGGCCGGACCGTGGTGCCGATGCCGCCGCCTTTGCCCGCGCCGAGGCGCAACTGGACGCGGGCCATGTGCGCAAGCCGATCCTGTCGCGCGAAGGGGCGTCGGTTTCGATCTTCAGATCCGGCGAGGTGGTCGAGCAGTCGAAAAACACCGACTATGCCGAACATCCACGCATCATTCAGGCCTATGCGCCGTTGCCGCAGTTTGACGGCTTTCGTCCTGTTGTCGGTGCGTGGATCATCGGGCAGGCCTGCGCCGGCATAGGTATGCGCGAGGACCGGTCCCGCATCACGCAGGATCTGTCCCGCTTCAAACCCCATTATATCGTTGCGTAAACGACCCTAGCAGAAAGACGACTGACATGACCAAACGTTCGAATCGCGTTGCAATTATGATCGTGGGCGCGACCGCCTTTGCGCTGGCCGGATGCCGCGAAGAACAGGTGGACGCCGCCGCATTCCCGGACCTGCAAAGCTGTGTGGACGAAGCGTCGCGTGGCGGGATGTTCACCGCGCAAGATTGCGAGACGTCTTTTTCGCAGGCCGAAGCGCTGCACGTCGAGGCCGCGCCGCGCTATGACAGCATTGCCGTTTGCGAAGAGCAGCATGGCGAAGGCGCCTGTGGGACCGAAGCAAGCGCAACACAAGGCGGGTCTGGCAGTATCTTCATGCCATTGCTGGCAGGTTACCTGATCGGGAACATGTTGGGTGGAAAGTCGGGGATGGCTGCGTCCCAGCCGCTGTATAAAAACGCCGACGGTCGCTACACCAACGCCGCGCGCACCAGCACCTTTTCCAGCAACCAGGGCGCGGCAAAGCTGAACACTTCGCAATTTGTCCGCCCGACCTCGACCGTCGGGAAAACGCCGATGACCCGCGCCACCGCCGCGTCACGCGGGGGCTTTGGCAAGGCCGGTGGCACAAGGTCGGGCTTTGGAGGGTAGAGAGACCTGACGACGCTTATGATCGAGAACGATCAGGTGCATCCTGCGCAACCGTGAGTTTGGACAGTTTCCACCGACGTCACGCCGAAGGTTGCGCGCCCATGAGAAGGGCACACAGCACGCCTGTTTTCGCCTTGGTCATTCTGCGGTCCGATGCGCATCCAACTTTGGGCGCTGCCCTGTGTGGCGGACATTTTGCCAACCCGCTTGCCATACCGCCCCCATCGCCTTAGGTGGGCGGCTTGAGACACGGCACCAAGGGGAGCACGCCCATGCAAACGCCCTATTACCTGATCGACAAATCCCGTCTGTTGCAAAACATGGAGAAAATCGCGTGGTTGCGCGCGGCGTCGGGGGCGAAATCGCTGCTGGCGTTGAAATGCTTTGCCACGTGGTCGGTGTTTGATTTCATGGCGGACTACATGGACGGATCGACCTCGTCGTCGCTCTATGAGGTGCGGTTGGGCGCCGAGAAGTTCGGCGGGGAAACACACGCCTATTCCGTGGCTTACGCCGATCACGAGATTGACGAGGTGCTGGGCCACAGCGACAAGATCATCTTCAACTCCATCGGCCAGCTGACCCGTTTCGACGCACAGTCCCAAGGGCACACACGCGGATTGCGGGTTAATCCGGGGGTGTCGACCTCGGGGTTCGATCTGGCCGATCCGGCGCGTCCGTTCAGCCGTTTGGGCGAACATGACCCCGACCAGATCGCCACTGTGGCCGACAAGATCAGCGGGCTGATGTTCCACAACAACTGCGAGAACGACGATTTCGACCGGTTCGACGAGATGCTGACCCTGATCGAGGACCGCTTTGGCGCGATCATTGCGCGGATGGACTGGATCAGTCTGGGCGGCGGCATTCATTTCACCGGCGACGGCTATCCGCTGGACCGTCTGGCCGCGCGGCTCAAGGCGTTTGCGGAAACCAACGGCGTGCAGGTCTATCTGGAGCCGGGCGAGGCCGCGATCACCGGGGCGGCGACGCTTGAGGTGACCGTGCTGGACACGCTGCACAACGGCAAGGACCTGGCGATTGTCGATGCGTCGATCGAGGCGCATATGCTGGATTTGCTGATTTACCGCGAACCTGCGAAAATCAGCCCCGACACCGGCGATCACCCGTGGATGATCTGCGGCAAGTCGTGCCTGGCGGGCGATATATTCGGCGAGTTCCGGTTCGACAAACCGATCCAACCCGGCGACCGGATTTCGTTTCAGGACGCAGCCGGTTACACAATGGTTAAGAAAAACTGGTTCAACGGGGTGAAGATGCCCGGAATCGCCATTCGCGAGTTGGACGGAACCCTGCGCATGGTGCGCGAATTCGATTACGCCGACTTTTCGGCAGCCCTTTCCTGAACACCAGACATAAGAGGTCTCTTGGATACATGAAACGCAATGTTCTTATCATCGGCGCAGGTGGCGTCGCTCAGGTCGTGGCGCATAAATGCGCGCAAAACAACGATGTGCTGGGGGATTTGCATATCGCCAGCCGGACGGTTTCGAAATGCGAGGCCATCATCCAGAGCGTGCATGACAAGGGCGCGATGAAACAGGACGGCGTGTTCAAAGCCCATGCGCTGGATGCGATGGATACGGCGGCTGTCGTTGACCTGTTGCAGGGCACCGGGGCACAGATCGTGATCAACGTCGGATCGCCCTTCGTGAACATGACGGTGCTTGAGGCCTGCATTCAGGCCGGTGTGGCCTATATCGACACGGCGATCCACGAAGATCCCGCCAAGATCTGCGAAACGCCGCCCTGGTACGGCAATTACGAATGGAAACGCCGCGACGATTGCGCGGCGGCGGGTGTGACCGCAATTCTGGGGGCGGGGTTCGATCCCGGCATGGTCAACGCATTCGCCCGTTTCGCGGTGGATGAGTATATGGACGAGGTCACATCCATCGACATCGTCGACATCAATGCGGGCAACCACGGCAAGTATTTCTCGACCAACTTCGACCCCGAGATCAACTTTCGCGAGTTCACCGGCACCGTGTACAGCTGGCAGCAGGGCGCGTGGCAGGAGAACAAGATGTTCGAAGTGGGCCGCGAATGGGATCTGCCCGTCGTCGGCAAGCAAAAGGCCTATATGTCGGGCCACGACGAGGTGCATTCGCTGGCGGCCAATTATCCGCAGGCCGATGTGCGGTTCTGGATGGGCTTTGGCGATCACTACATCAACGTCTTTACCGTTCTGCAAAACCTGGGCCTGCTGTCCGAACAGCCGGTGGTGACGGCCGAGGGGCTTGAGGTCATTCCGCTGAAAGTGGTCAAGGCCGTGTTGCCCGACCCGTCCAGCCTTGCGCCGAATTATACGGGCAAGACCTGTATCGGTGATCTGGTCAAAGGCACCAAGGACGGCGCCGAGGCAGAAGTGTTCGTCTATAACGTGGCCGATCACAAAGAGGCCTATGAAGAGGTTGGCAGCCAGGGCATTTCCTATACCGCCGGCGTGCCGCCCGTGGCCTTTGCGATGCTGATCGCCGATGGCACCTATGACGTGGCCAAGATGGTCAATGTCGAGGAACTGGACCCCAAGCCGCTGTTCGCGCTGTTGGACGACATCGGCCTGCCGACACGGGTCAAGGATGCCAAGGGCGACCGGGCCTGGAACGGATAAAGTAGAAAGGGGGGCGTTGCGCCCCCCTTTTTGTTTTCAGTCACCGAAGCCCGGAACAAAGGTGCACAGCACCGCCGGGCAGCGCCCGACCGCCCGTCACGCCGGAGGCGTGCCTAAAACAATCGGCGCACCTTTGGTGCGACGGGCGGGCGCTTCGTCGCCGTATTTCAATGCGTCATCCCCACGCCAAAGCTTAGACATAAAGTGGCACGAACCACGGTTCCGATGCCCGCCCGCGGTCGGGTGCTGCCCTCTCACTCCATTTCCCCCTCCAATTCTCGCCGCAGGCGGGCCCGCGCCCGCGACAGGCGTGACATCACCGTGCCCTGTGGCAGGCCGGTCAGCTTGGCCAGCCGCGCCGGGGAGCTTTCGCCACCTGCGACCAGCCGCATCAGGTCGGCCTGATCGCGCGGCAGTGTTTCGATCACCCGCAGGGCGTCGGCGCAGTCCAGCCGCATCGGGGCTTCGGGTTGAACCGTGGCGTGGTCTTCCTCCAGCTCCTCGGTGTCGGATGCACGTCGCCACGACATGCGCGCCTGATTGGTCAGTGTGCGCATGGCATAGGCGGGCAGGTCGTCGATGGGGCCACCACGGCGGGCGCGCTGGATCAGGCGCAGCAGCGTTTCTTGCACCAGATCGTCGGCGGCGCTGTGGGACCGGGTCAGCCGACGCGCACGGCGGGTCAGCATGGGAATGAGGCGGGTCAGGGGGGCATGTGTTGTCATGGGGCGACCTAACCCTGCACGGCGGGCGCTGAACAGACGGGGGGTTTCTGCCGATCTGTCAGGCGGGGCCTTTTTGGGCGACCGGCTGCCGAAGGGTTTGGCGCGGATCGGCGTGGTATCGCGCGTGGGTTGTGACGGGCGACGGGGCAGGGACGCAAGGGGCGGTTTTCGCATCAAACCCTATGAGCGCCCAACGAGGCCTCGTTAACCAAGACTTACCAAGGAGTACCACCATGACCAAGTTCACAACATTCGCCGCCGCCGTCGCTGTTGCCATGACCCCCGTGATCGCCAGCGCGAACACCGCGGCCGAACTGGACGCCAATCAGGACGGTTACCTGACATTGGACGAGTTGCAGGCCGCCTATCCCGACATGACAGGTGACCAGTTCACCCTGCTTGATCTGGACGCCAACGGCGCGCTGGACGCCGAAGAAGTGGCCGCCGCGACCGAGGCCGGCATGTTGCCCGCGCCCAACGAAGGCTAAGGCGCATCAAGGCAGGCGTCCGGTGTTCCCCAGTCCCGGACGCCTGCTGATTTATGCCGGCAGGTGGATGTTGAACTTTGCCCTTATGGCGGCGTCCAGCGCCGGATCGAACCGCGCGGCAGAGCGCGTTCCCAGAATGTCATTCTTGCGCTCGGTCGCCCGCGCGACAAGGTCCGGCTTGCCGCGTTCGGCCCATTCCTTGGGCGAGGTGCGGTCGCCAAGCGCGGGATAGACGTTGTCCATCTCCATCCGGCCCAGCGTTTCGGCGGTGCCAAGATAATGGCCTGGACCGCCCAAGCAGACGGCGGCCATCTGGTCCAGCGCCATGGTGTCGTCGGTCACTTCGATGCCGCGCACACAGCGCAGGGCCTGACCGATCAGATCGTCGCCCATGATCAGGCTTTCGTGGCAGAACCCCAGTAGCGACGCGTGCATGCCCGCCGCTTCGTAGACCATGTTCAGCCCCGACAGCCCTGCCATCACGTTGGAACACATCTGTTCCCATCCGGCCTGCATGTCGGGCAGTTTGCTGTCGGCAATGCCTGCGGCGGCGCCTCCGGGCAGGTCGTAGAACCGGTGCATCTGGGCGCACCCTGCCGTCAGCAGCGCCTGTTCACCCGACCCGCCGGTCATGGCCCCCGTGCGCAGGTCCAGATCGAACGGCCAGGTGCCGAAGATCGCCGGTGCGCCCGGTTTGACGGCATGGACATAGACCAGACCCGCCAGACATTCCGCCACCGCCTGCACGATCGCGCCCGCGATGCTGCCCGGCGCGGTTGCCCCCGACATGCCTGCCGACAACAGCAGCACGGGCATGCCGTGTTTTATGCAGGCCTCCATCACCAGACAGGATTCCGTGGCGAATTTCATCGGTGGCACGACAAAGCAGTTCGAGTTGCTGACAAAGGGCCGTGCGCGCCATGCCGCTTCGCCGCCTGCAATCATGTGCAGCATCTCGATGGCGGGGGCGACATAGGCGGGATCGGTGAAGGACAGGCCGATGTGTTTGGTCGTGCCTGCCGTGCAGGCGTAGACCGAGTTCATGTCCATTTCAAAGTTGTCGGCAATGTCGCGGCAGACCATGGGACGCTGGACAAAGTGGATGTTGTCCAGCCGGTCGCAGATCCGCGCGGCGTCGTGCAGATCCTGCACCGTGCTTTCGCGGTAGCTGCGTCCGTCGGGTTCCACCATATGCACAGCAGCACCGGCGGTGCCGTAGTGCACGCGGGTGCCCGACAGGTCCAGATCATGCAGCCCGTCGCGGCTGTGCAGGGTCAGGGTGCGGTCGGCGCGCGCGATCGTGTCCTCGACCAGCGCGCGGGGAAAGCGGATGCGCCCGTCGGCACCCTGGATGGCCCCCGCAGCCGTCAGATAGGCCACACCGGACAGCGGCGCGTCTGCCAGACCGATGCGTTCCAGCGCGTCCAATGCGGCGCCGTGGATGCGCAGGACATCCGCATCGCTCAGCGGTTTGTATTGGCCACCGGTCATGCCGGGGCGGATGGGGCGCAGGTGGTCGGCCAGCGGGGCCGCGCGTGCCGCACGGCGCGCGGCGCGGCCGCCGGTGCGCGAGGGAGAATGATCGTTCATGATGAAGGGTTCCGTTTGCAGGACAAAGGGCAGGATGATCGGGGTAAGCCCCTTCAGGGCCTGCCGCGTGCCGCGCGTCCGCGTTCGGCACCGATGGTGCGTACAACAAGGGCGATTTTACACAGATCAGCCTGCATCCCAGTCTCCTTGCCAGAGCGCGCAAAGCCGCGTTCCTGTACGGGGTCAGATGATCCTGCGCCGGAGTGCGGCGGCTTTCCTGCCCGTTTGCGACATAGGGTCGCAATCGGCCCACGGCGGGGCATCGCGCATCCACGCGGGTTCCTGCGCGGGTTCCCGCCTTAAGTGAAAGAACACGAAAACGTGGGTGGAACTTTACCCCCGCGATGGCGTTTTGCTCACAGTCCGTGGGAACAGAATGCTGCATGTGCAGAATCGCATAGCGGTGCCCGCGGTCACGAATGCTTAAGAATAGAAAACTAGGAGCAACACTATGAAACGTATCGTATATGCAGGCGCACTGACACTGGCTGCTACAGCTTCCTACGCCGGCGCACCCGCTGATCCGGTGATTGAAGCCCCCGTATACACCCCCGCACCCGTTGAAACATACACCGGTGGCGACTGGACCGGCTTCTACGCTGGTGGCCAGTTGGGTTATGCCGACATCGACGGCACAGGCGCTGCTGACGGTTCCGGCGGTACATACGGTGTGCACGGTGGCTACAACTATGACTTCGGTCAGTTCGTTCTGGGCGGCGAAGTCGACTATGACAAACTGGACGTCGACCTGGGCGGTGCCGCAACAGCCGACAGCGTTGCACGTCTGAAGCTGAAAGCGGGCTACGATCTGGGCAAAACCATGATCTACGCCACAGCCGGTGCCGCACGCGCCGACACATCGCTGGGTAGCGAAAACGGCGAATTCTACGGTCTGGGCGTTGCTTACAAAGTGAACGACCAGTTCACCATGGGCGGCGAACTGCTGGAGCACAGCTTTGACGACATCGCAGGTTCGGGCGTGGACGCAGATGCGACCACATTCACACTGCGCGGTTCGTACAACTTCTAAACGACCGATACAGCAGGGGCGCCTTATGGGCGTCCCGATGATCTGAGCATGTTGGCGGCGGTGCGTTTGTCAGGTGGTCTACCACTTGCCCGACGCGCCGCCGCCTCCGCTTGAGCCGCCGCCGAAAGAGCTGCTGCCGGATGAGGAAGACGCCCGGTTGGCCGACAGCATCGGCACCACGATCAGTGCCGTATCCCGGTAGTCGCAGTTGGTGCAGCGTGTTGTACGCTGTTTCTCGCCCTTTTGGGTGCGGGTGGCCGATTTGATCGTGTCGTCGTTCACTTCCAGCGCGCCGCGCTTTCCACAGGACGGGCATTTGCGCATTTTGGCGCGGAACTTGAGCCCGAATATCAAGCCGACGATGCCCAGCGGGAAAATTGACAACCACCACAAGCTGCCACCCTTGGCGGGCTTTGCAGGTGCGGGGGGTGGCGTGTTGGCGGCAAAGGGGCGGGCGATCACGTCGATGGTGGCGCTGACGCCCTGGGTGATGCCGGCGGGGTAATCGCCATCTTTGAACCTGGGCAGGAACGCGTCCTGCACCACCGCTTCGGCCACGTCATTCCATGCGTCGCCAAAGCCTGCGCCCAGTTCCAGCCGCATCGCGCGGTCGCCGGGCAGAACCAGCACCATGATCCCGTCATTGCGGTCGGCATTGCCCACGCCCCAGTGATTGAACAGGCCGGTGGCAAATTCCTCAAGCGTGGCGTCGGGGTCATAGGTGGCCTGACGCGTCAGGGTGACCACGGTCATTTCGATGCCGGTGTCGGCGCGCAGCGCATCCAGTTGCGCGGCAATCGCGGCCTCGGTGTCATCGGGCAGGATGTCGGCAAAGTCGTTGACGGTCGTGGAATTGTAGTCGGGATAGAACTGCGCACCGGCCAACGCGGGCCAGAGCACCAGTGCGAGGGTTGCAATACACCGCTTCATGGCAAAACCTTTCCTGAAAATACGGTCAGGATAGCGCAGAATTCAGGTTTTGCGTGGTGAAAGTCGCAGGCGTTTTCCCCGCCTGCGGTCCCGGTGCGGCCCCTGCGCCAAGATCAGGCGCGACAGGTCAAAATTGCACTGACCCTATTTTCCGGCCAACCCGGCCGCGAAATCGCACAGGGTTTTCAGCGCTGCGATGAACCGGTCATCGTCGATGGTCATCGCCACACGGATGTGACCCGCCGCCGCCTGGCCAAAGCTTTCGCCCGGCATCACGGCAATGTGGTGCGCATCCAGCAACGCGTTGGCGAAATCATCGCCGCTGAGCCCCGTCGCACGGATGTCCAGCATCAGGTACATCGCTCCCTGTGCCGGCACCAGGCTGACGGTGTTTTGCCCCTCCAGCACCTGCATCGCCTTGTCGCGGCGGCGGCGGAAGGGTTCGGACACCTCGGCCTCGACCTGCGGCCCCTGGTTCAGGGCAAAGTTTGCGGCGTCCTGGACATAGCCCGGCACGCCGTAGGTGGTGTTGGTGGCAAGGTTGATCAGATTGGCGATCACGTCCTGGGCCCCCACGATCCAGCCGCAGCGCGATCCGGTCATGGCGTGGGATTTGGACATCGACCCCACCACCAGCGTGCGCTCGGCCATGCCGGGCAGGGCGCGCGGGCTGAGGTGGTCGCCGGTCCACACCTGCGTGTCATAGACCTCGTCCGAGATCAGCCACAGGTCGTGCGCCTTGCAGACCTGCGCGATGCCGTCCAGCGTGTCGCGGCTGTAGACCACGCCGGTGGGATTGTTGGGCGAGTTGACCAGCAGCGACGTGGCCCCGTGTTCCGCCGCCTTGGCGATGTCCGCCGCGCGGGGTTGAAAGGCATTGTCAGCATAGGCGGGCACCGATTGCGGGATGGCGCTGACTGCGCGGATCGTGCCGGGGTAGGTGGCGTAATAGGGATCAATGTACAGCGCCGTATCACCGGGGTCACAAGCGACCGAATGCGCCGCGAACAGGGCCGCCTGACCGCCCGGCGTGATGATCACATTGTCGCGCGTGGTCGGCACGCCGGTGCGTGCTTGCACACGTGCGGCCACCGTGTCGCGCAATGCGTCGATGCCCGGCACCATGGCATAGCCTGTGTGCCCGCCCATCGCGCTGCGGTGCATCTCTTGCAGGATGGGGGCGGCGGTGCGGATGTCGTGTTCGCCGATGGTCAGCTCGGTCACGGCGACGCCTTCGGCGATCATGCCGCGCGCCTTTAGAAACACGTCCCAGCCGTCCGATCCACCACCATTGATATTTGCAACCCGATGCGAAATCTTCATCTGCCGTTCCTTTGCCGTACTGATTTCCGGCCAAGGGGTCAGAGCGGCCCTGAATTGTCAACACTAGGTCACCATGCCGGCGGGGACTTGACCGCGCGTGCCGCCGCGGGTTAGCTGGCGGCATGACAAAAACCTGCACCATTATTTGCTGCTGCATTATCTGCTGATCCACTCAGCGGGCCGGTTCTTTGTTTCCATGACACATCAGAATTGCTAGGCCCGCGCCAACCCCTGCGCGAGGACGCCTGATGGACATCCACCTGTATAACACCGCCACACGCCGCAAAGAGCTGTTTGCGCCGTTGGACCCTGAAAATGTGCGGATGTATGTCTGTGGCCCGACGGTCTATGACCGCGCCCATCTGGGCAATGCGCGGCCTGTGCTGGTGTTCGATATTCTCTACCGGTTGCTGAAAACGCAGTATCCGCGCGTGACCTATGTGCGCAATTTCACGGATGTGGACGACAAGATAAACGCCCGCGCCGCCGAAAGCGGGCGCAGCATCGGCGAGATCACCGCCGAGACGTCGCAATGGTTTCTGGACGACATGGGCGCGATTGGCGCGCTGGAGCCGGACCATATGCCGCGTGCGACGGCCTATATTGCCGAGATGGTCGAGATGATCGCGGGGCTGATCGAGGGTGGCTTTGCCTATGCACGCGAGGGCCACGTGCTGTTTCGGGTGCGCGAGTATGCCCGCTATGGTGCGCTGTCGGGCCGGTCGGTCGACGACATGATCGCAGGCGCACGGGTCGAGGTGGCGCCCTATAAAGAGGACCCGATGGATTTCGTGCTGTGGAAGCCTTCGGACGACCAGACACCGGGCTGGGACAGCCCGTGGGGGCGCGGGCGGCCCGGCTGGCATATCGAATGCTCGGCCATGGCCAAGGCGCTGTTGGGCGACCGCTTTGACATCCACGGCGGCGGCAACGACCTGATGTTTCCCCACCACGAGAACGAGATTGCGCAAAGCTGCTGTGCCAATGGCACGGACCGGATGGCGAACGTGTGGATGCACAACGAGATGTTGCAGGTCGAGGGCAAGAAGATGTCCAAGTCCTTGGGCAACTTCTTTACCGTGCGCGATTTGCTGGAGCAGGGGGTGCCGGGCGAGGTGATCCGGTTCGTGATGCTGTCGACGCATTACCGCAAGCCGATGGATTGGACGGCTGAAAAGGCTGAAGAGGCTGCGCAGACACTTTTCAAATGGCGGAGTCTTTCTGAAAACACTACTCCAGCTTCTGAAACGTCAGAAGCTGTTGTAAGTGCTCTTTCAAACGACTTGAATACGCCTCAAGCGATTGCTGAGCTATACAAACTGGAAGTTCACCCAAGAGCGTTGCTAAGAAACGCGCGCCTACTAGGGCTGCTCGAACCGAATAATGGTGAGTGGTACTCACGTCGAAAACTTCAATTTGCAGCTAATGACACCCTTAAAGTTCTACTGCTAAAGCGTAAGCAGGCTAAGATAGACAAAAAGTTCGATATCGCGGATCAAATTCGTGATGCTTTGAAGGTAAGAGGTATTTCGTTAGAAGATTTACCTGAAGGGTTGGTGAAGCCGAGCATATCTTTTGATTTTGTGAGCCGCTACATTTCGGGGCTTACTGAGCTAGAAAAGAAAGAGGTTTTTGGTGACATTTATAAGGACGATGGCAGCCTAGACGGTTCATCTGCAACGGACAGATATTTAGAACGAGCTGCTAAAGAAGTTCTTTTTGAAATCGAAGGCGGACGTTAATGGAACTTTTTCCTCAGCGTATCGAACTCTCTAGAGTGCCATTTTTGACTAAACTCTTTTATGGAATCAGTGAAATTTTTCCTACGCAGAACTGCCACCGGCCGCGGGTGGGGGTGAAGCCCCCGCCCGGGGGGGCGGTCGGGGGCTGTTCGTGCCACGGGCACGAACGGTTCTATAAATCGAGGGGCACAGCATGACCCGCGAACGCCTCTACCTCTTCGACACCACTCTGCGCGACGGGCAGCAGACCCAGGGCGTGCAATTCTCGACCGACGAGAAAATCACCATCGCCCGCGCGCTCGACAGCCTTGGCGTCGACCACATCGAAGGCGGCTGGCCCGGCGCCAACCCCACCGACAGCGCCTTTTTCGACGCGGCCCCCGAAACCCGCGCCACCATGACCGCTTTCGGCATGACCAAGCGCAACGGCATGTCCGCCGAGAATGACGATGTGCTGGCCGCCGTGCTGAACGCAAACACCCCCGCCGTCTGCCTTGTGGGCAAAACCCACGATTTCCACGTTGAAACGGCGCTGGGCATCACGCTGGACGAAAACACCGACAACATCGCCAAATCCGTGGCGCATCTGGTTGCGCAGGGCCGCGAGGCGATCTTTGACGCGGAGCATTTCTTTGACGGGTACAAGGCGAACCCCGACTATGCGCTGACCGCGGTCCGCGCCGCCTATGACGCTGGCGCGCGGTGGATTGCACTGTGCGACACCAATGGTGGCACGCTGCCTGCGGATGTGGGGCGGATCACCGCCGCCGTGATCGACGCGGGCATTCCGGGCGACCACCTGGGCATTCACACACACAACGACACAGAAAACGCCGTGGCCTGTGCGCTGGCCGCGGTTGATGCCGGTGCGCGGCAAATTCAGGGCACGTTGAACGGGCTGGGCGAACGCTGCGGCAATGCCAACCTGACCACGCTGATCCCGATCCTGCTGTTGAAAGAGCCCTATGCCAGCCGCCTGCAAACCGGCGTGCCGCCCGAGGCGTTGGAAAACCTGACCCGCATCAGCCGGATGCTGGACGAAATCCTGAACCGGGTGCCGCAGAAACAGGCGGCTTTTGTCGGTGCCTCTGCCTTTGCCCACAAGGCGGGCCTGCACGCCAGCGCCATCGCCAAGGACCCCACGACCTACGAACACATCGACCCCGCCCGCGTCGGCAACACGCGGATCATTCCGATGTCGAACCAGGCGGGCCAGTCGAACCTGCGCGAGCGGCTGACCGGCATGGGGCTGACCGTGGACCGCGCCGATCCCGCGCTGGGGCGCATTCTGGACCGGATCAAGACGCGCGAGGCCGAAGGTTACAGCTATGACACCGCGCAGGCGTCCTTCGAGCTGCTGGCGCGCGAGGAGCTGGGGCAATTGCCCGACTTCTTCGAGGTCAAACGCTACCGCGTCACCGTCGAGCGGCGCAAAAACAAATATGACAAGATGATAAGCCTGTCCGAAGCGGTGGTCGTGGTGAAGGTCGACGGCGAAAAGCTGTTGTCGGTCAGCGAAAGCATGGACGAGACCGGCAGCGACCGTGGCCCCGTAAATGCTTTGTCCAAGGCGTTGTCGAAGGATCTAGGCCGCTATTCGGCGCATCTGGAAGACCTGCGGCTTGTCGATTTCAAGGTGCGCATCACGCAAGGCGGCACCGAGGCGGTCACGCGCGTGATCATCGACAGCGAAGACGGGCAGGGGCGGCGGTGGTCCACGGTCGGCGTCAGCGCCAACATAGTCGACGCGTCGTTCGAGGCGCTGCTGGACGCAATAAAATGGAAGTTGATCCGCGATGTTGTTTAGTATCCTCAAGTTTGCGGCCATTTCGGCCGTTACCTCCCTGGCGATTGCAATCGGGCTGATCGTCACGCAACGCCCTGGCACGGCCAAGTCAAGCGACGACAGCGGCCTTGATTTCACCGAAACGCTGGCGCGGGGGCTGGAGGATGTGCCCGCCACCACGCCTGTGCAGATGCGCGACGGATATGCGCTGCAAATCCGGCGCTACGGGGCGGCGGGGCGCGACGTACCCTTGGTGGTCATGGTTCACGGATCGGGCTGGCATGGCATGCAGTTTCACGCGCTGGCCTCGGCGCTGGCGTCCGAGGCGGACGTGGTGGTGCCCGATCTGCGCGGGCATGGCGCGGCACCGGGGCGGCGGGGGGATGTGGATTACATTGGCCAGTACGAGGATGATCTGGTCGACCTGATCACCGATCAGGCCCGCGCGGGGCAAAAGGTGGTGATGGTGGGCCATTCCTCGGGTGGTGGGCTGGTGGTGCGGATGGCCGGTGGCGCGCATGGCGCAATGGTTGATCGCGCCGTTCTGCTGGCCCCGTTCCTGAAACACAACGCAGCCACCACGCGGCGCAATTCGGGCGGCTGGGCGCGGGTGTTGGTGCGCCGTGTCATCGGGCTGAGCATGTTGAACGCCGTGGGCGTGCGGGCGCTGAACCACCTGACGATCATTCAATTCGACATGCCGCGCGCGGTGCTCGACGGCCCGTTGGGGCACACGGCGACCACGGCCTATTCCTATCGGTTGAACAGCAGCTTTGCGCCGCGCTCCGATTTTCTGGGCGATGTTGCGGCACTGCCGCCCTTTGCGCTGGTCGTTGGCGCGCAGGACGAGGCCTTTGTCGCCGAAGCCTATGCGCCGCTGATGCGTGAGGTCACCGATGCGGGGCAATATCATATCGTCCCGGACGTGGGGCATCTGGACATTGTCGATGCGCCGCAAACGCTGGGTGTTATCCGAGAGGCGATTGATGCCGTTCGACAGTGACCTGACCGCCTGTGCCGCTTTGGTGCAAAAGGCCGATGCCGATCGCTTTCGCGCCACCATGGCGGCCCCTGTGTCTGCGCGTCCGGTGCTGTTCGCGCTCTATGCGTTCAACGTCGAAGTGGCGCGTGCCCCTTGGGTGACCCAAGAGGCGATGATCGCCGAGATGCGTCTGCAATGGTGGCGTGACGCGCTGGAAGAGATCGCCAAGGACGGGATCGTGCGGCGGCACGAGGTGGTCACACCGTTGGCCCATGCGCTGGATGCCGATGCGGCCCGCGCGTTGGACCGTTTGGTCGCGGCGCGGCGCTGGGACATATACCGCGACCCCTTCGAGGACGCGGATCACTTCAATGCCTATCTGGCAGACACCTCGGGTGCGCTGATGTGGGCGGCGGCGCGGGCGCTGGGGGCCGGACCGCAGGCCGAATCTCAGGTGCGCGCATTCGGGGCGGCCACCGGTCTGGCGCGGTTCTTGCAGGCGGTGCCCGAGCTTGAGGCGCAAAAGCGGGTGCCGCTGGTCGATGGCCGCGCCGAGGCGGTGGCCGATCTGTGCAAGGCTGCGTTGGCATCCATGCCCAACCGTGCGGCGTTGCGCCGTGTCGCGGGGTCGGGCGCGCCTGCGCTGACCGAAGGGTTCCTGACGCAGGCGATCCTGAAACAGGCGGCCCGCGATCCGGGCCGCGTGGCGGCTGGGGCGTTGCAGATCAACCCGGCGCGCCAGTCGTTTCTGCTGTGGCGGTGGTCCTGACGGCTTAGGCTGCGGCTTCCTTGGGCCGCAGCATCAGCCAGATCAGCGACCCGCCTGCCAGCACCAGAAACGGCACCATTGCGATGTTGACTGCGGCCCATCCCTGCACCGCGCTGCCACCCGAACAGTTCATCAGCCCGCCCGACGCCAGCGACGCCATGGTCACGCCGCCAAACACCAGCAGGTCGTTCAGGCCCTGCATCCGCCCGCGTTCATGCGGCAGATGCGACCCCGACAGCATCGTCGTGGCACCGATAAAGCCAAAGTTCCAGCCCAGTCCCAGCAAAATCAGCGCGACAAAGAAGTTTGACAGGGTCACGCCCGACAAGGCCACGATGCCCGCAGCGCCCAGAATCGCGATGCCCAGCCCCATGATCTTTTCCACGCCAAAGCGGTTGATCAGGTGGCCGGTAAAGAAGGATGGCGCGAACATCGCCAGCACGTGACCGGTGACCACGTTTGACGCCAGATTGATAAAGGTCGACCGCTGCTCGGCGGCGCTGAGCCCGCTGAGATCCGTGCCGGGCAGCAAGTCGCCCGTCATGCCACAGCCGACAACCGCCAGCGGCGTCGAGGTCATCACAAGGTTCATCAGCGCATAGGACACGGTGGCACAGATCACGGCCACGGCAATGCGCGGTGTTTTCAACAGCTCAAGACGGCTGCGGCCCTTGGGCGCGTCCAGCGCAGGCACCGGCGGCTTGGGGATGTCGATGAACAGGAACAGCAAGGACCCGACCACGTTGACGGTGATGACCGCCAGATAGGTGCCAAGGAAGGGGATCACATAGGCATCTGCCGTCAGCTTGACCACCTGCGGGCCGATCACGGCGGACAAAAGCCCGCCCGCCATCACGTAGGAAATCGCCTTTGGCCGGAATTCATCCGACGCGGTGTCGGCGGCGGCAAAGCGGTAGAAGCCTTGGGCCGACATATAGATACCGGTCAGAAAACTGCCGGCCAGAAAGATCGGGAACGACCCCAGAAAAAGGCCATAGGCGCCGACCATCCCGCCGACGGCCCCGCCGGCAGCCCCCACGAAGAAACCTGTGCGGCGGCCAAAGCGTTGCATGATCGCCGACACCGGCGTGGCCGACAGCATCGACCCCAGCACGATCAGCGAAATCGGCAGGGTGGCAAAACAGATGTTGGTCGCCAGCGATTGTCCCGCCAGCCCCGCCACCACGAAAATCATCGGCATCTGGCTGCCCAGGAACGCTTGGGCGCAGACGAGAACGGCCACATTACGCTTGGCCCGGCTGTCATGTGTGTGTGTCATTTCGAGAGGCGTAGACCTGAAATTTGACAGCGGCAAGTATCGGGCCGCATATAATTTCAGCAGGGCCTTTTCGCGGCTTAAACGACGTAACGTCACTTCGGGGGCAATTCAGCGGCTGTGCGTCCGCGTGGCCTGTGCTATAGGCGCGGCACCGGAAAACTGAACGCAACACTGACCAGCCGATCCGTTGGGGTATTTTCCCGACCGGCCTGGGACACGGGACCAAGACACCATGACAGAGACCAAACGCATCGTTATTTCCAGCGATCACGCCGACATTGCACTGCGCCAGACCATCGCCGCGCATATCGCCGACCAAGGCTGGGAGGTCGTCGACATCGGCCCGACCACATCCGAAAGCACCCACTATCCGCTGCACGGCAAGGCCGCGGCCGAACGTGTCGCATCGGGCGATTGCCAGTTTGGCATTTTGTTGTGTGGCACCGGGCAGGGCATCATGATGGCCGCGAACAAGGTGGCAGGCATCCGGTGCGGTGTGTGTTCCGACACATTCTCGGCCCGCATGATCCGCCAGCACAACGATGCCAACATGATGTCGCTGGGCGCGCGCGTGCTGGGCGAGGGGCTGGCGCTGGACATCGTCGATGCGTTTCTGGCCGCTGAATTCGAAGGTGGCCGTCACGCCACCCGCGTCGATATGATCGAAGCAGGCGAGGACGTGACCGCCTGAGGCACCATCAAGGGGTATGGCATGACACCAAAGGCGCCGCGCGCGCGTATTCTGGTACTGGGCGGCGCCGGTGAAACGGCAGCGGTTCTGGCGGCGGTGCGCGGGCGTGCGGGGCTTGAGGTGGATGTCGTCCGGGACGACGGTGCGATGCTGGACCGTGCCGGTCTGGCGCAGATGTTGCGGGACGGCGGTTGGACCCATCTGCTGGATGTGACCCACGGATTTGCGGGTGCGATCAGCACCGCTGCGGCGGCGGCCTGTTCGGACGCGGGGGCCCGCTACGTGCTGTTGCGCCGTCCTGCGTGGACGCCGCAAGCGGGGGATCGCTGGACAGATGTGACCGATATGACGGCTGCGCGGGCGGCGATTGCGCCCTTTGCCCGTGTCTTTACCAATGTGGGCCGCGCGATGCTGCCCGATCTGGCCGCCTTCGATGGCCGGTTGTTTGTGCGCCAGACCACGCAACACGACGCCCCGCCGCCACGGTCCAACATGCGCTATGTCTTCGGCAGCCCGCCGTTCTCGCATGATGCCGAGGTTGCCTTGTTGCGCGATCTGGCGGTGGATGCGGTTCTGTTTCGCAACACTGGCGGTGCGGCGTCGGAAACCAAGGTGACGGCGGCGCGTGCCTTGGGATTGCAGATGGTGATGCTGTCGCGGCCCGTCGCACCCACCGGCACGCATTTGCCCGATGCCGCCGCCGTCGCCCGCTGGGCGGGCAACCTGTGAGCGTGGGGCGCATCATCGAAACCGACGCCGACGTGGCAGAGGGGGCCGCGTGGCTGGCTGCAAACGATCCGCGCATGGCGCAGGCACTGGCGCAGACCGGCGCGCTGCCCTTGCGCCGCCGCGCCGACGGCTTTGCGCATCTGCTGTCCGCGATCATCAGCCAACAGGTCAGCACCGCGTCGGCTGCTGCGATCTGGGCGCGGATGCTGGAGGCTGGGCTGGTCACGGAACCGGCCGTTCTGGCTGCGGGCGATGACGGGCTGCGCGCCGTGGGGCTGAGCCGTCAGAAAATCGCCTATGCGCAGGCGCTGGCGCGGGCCGACATCGACTATACCGCCTTGCGCCACGCGCCCGATGCGCATGTCATCGCTACCTTGGTCGCGGTTAAGGGCATCGGCGTCTGGACCGCCGAGATTTACGCCATGTTCAGCCTGGGCCGTGCGGATGTGTTCGCGCCGGGCGATCTGGCCCTGCAAGAGGCGGCGCGGGTGCTGTATGATCTGCCGGAACGCCCCACGCCGAAACAGTTGCGCGACATGGCCGAACGCTGGACCCCGTGGCGGTCGGTTGCGGCGCGCTGTCTGTTTGCGTACTACCGGATAGCAAAAGGCAGGGAAGGGATCACATGACTCGCGTTCTTCAATCACAACGCCGCGAACCGGCATCAGGCGAGGTCCGCTCGGCCGTCGTCTTTCTGCATGGCTATGGGGCGAACGGCGCCGACCTTTTGGGGCTGGCCGATCCGTTGTCTGAACATCTGCCCGACACGCTGTTTGTGTCCCCCGACGCGCCCGAGCGGATCGAAGGGATGCCCAACGCCTTTCAATGGTTCCCGATCCCGTGGATCGACGGATCAAGCGAAGAGGCTGCCGAACGCGGGATGCGCGCCGCGGTCGAGGATGTGAACGCATTCCTTGATGCGCTGATGGTCGACGAGGATCTGATGCCGGAACAGGTCGCGCTGTTCGGGTTCAGTCAGGGCACGATGATGGCCTTGCACGTGGCCCCGCGCCGCGAGGATGCGCTGGCCGGTGTCGTGGCGTTCTCGGGCCGGTTGCTGAACCCCGAGGTGCTGTCGGACGAAGCTGTCACGCGCCCCCCGATCCTGCTGGTGCATGGTGATCAGGACGACGTGGTGCCGCCGCAATCGTTGCCGCAGGCCGCCGAAGCCTTGCAAGAGGCCGGCTGGAAGGACGTGTTTGCACATGTGATGAAGGGCACCGCCCACGGCATCGCGCCCGACGGTCTGAGCATTTCACTGGCGTTTTTGCGCGACAAACTGGGATTCTGACACCGGTTAGGGCCGCAACCCTTTTTTTCAACGAATTTTTATGCCTGACTTGTCATACTAGCAAAAGAGCAATGGCAAACAGGGATAGAGCATGTTGAATAAACAGGTGAAATCCGCCTTAACTCAGGCGGTTATAGCATTTTTGGTTTTGGTGGGGGCGCAAATCCATGCACCCGTCGTCTACGCCCAACGCGGCGCCGAGGATTTTGTTCCGCCGGTCACGCTGGAAAAAGAGCTGGGACGCAAATTTATTTTGCGCATGGCCGGAATGCCCGACGGGGTGGGGCGCGCCATGTTGCAGATAGACGCGCCCGATCAGGCGATGAACCGGCATCAACCCGTGTCGGACCTGTCGGGGGCCGATGTCTGGGTGGTCGGATTGCAGGACTGGCAACAAACCGACTGGCTGCGCGACACACCGTGGAACGCGCTGTTTGCCGAGCGGTTGAACGCGACACCCGACAGCACCGTTTACCGGTCGTTCCAGTGGCGGGTGCGCACGGGCCAGTATATTGATGTGCATTTCGTGAACCTGTCGCGGACCAAGGACATGCCGCCGCTGTGTCTGGCGCTGGCGGTCTATGATCTAAGCCGTGAGGTCATGCCCGAATTGCGGGTGAACGGGCGCGCCATCCGGTCGGCGCGGGCCCGCAGTTGCGTGCGTGAAGGTTGGAACGACATGCCACTTGCCAGCAACTGACCAATGTCGTCTTGGTCGTCGAATATACAGGCACCCGTTGAGGTGCCTGTTTTTGTAACGGGGATGTGAAATTTTGCGCCGTGGGGCGTTTGGAACATCTAGTGGGAAAAACCGGACTTGTCAGAAACCAACTACGAGATATAGTCGATTTCAGTGGGCGCGAGCAGAGGCATCTGACCCGATGCTGTCAAAGTGCTTTGAGTGTCAAATCGGGCGAAGGTGATTGCACGAAATGGACGGCGATTTCAGAACAGAATTCACACGCGCACCGGGCGCGTTGAAACAGCATCCGGCGTTGGTGCTGAATGCGGATTACAGACCGCTGAGTTACTATCCCTTGTCGCTCTGGCCCTGGCAGGAAGCGGTCAAGGCGGCGTGGCTGGATCGGGTGGACATCGTCGCCGAATACGACGAAGTGGTCCGAAGCCCCAGTACGGTGTTCAGGATACCGTCTGTTGTCGTCCTCAAAGATTATGTCAAACCTCAAAAGCGCGTGGCCTTCACGCGCTTTAATTTATTTTTGAGGGATGAATTCCGCTGCCAGTACTGCGGGGCCAAGGGCGACCTGACCTTTGACCACGTGGTGCCGCGCGCCAGTGGCGGCGTGACCAGTTGGCAGAACGTGGTGGCGGCGTGCAGCCCGTGCAACCTGAAAAAAGGGTCCAAGGCGCTGCACCGCACCGGCATGGCCCTGCGCAAACCCCCGCGCCAACCCGCCGCGGAAGAACTGCGCAACATGGGCCGCAAGTTCCCGCCCAACCACCTGCACGAGGCGTGGATGGACTTTTTGTACTGGGATGCCGAGCTGGAGGCATAAGGCTGGGGAACTGGTGCTGCATCGGGTTGGGCGGTGGCCTGCGAATTCGAAGCGGCTTTCGGAACGTCGTGCCTGAGTGGTGTTATGCGATAGGCCGCAAGGCGTTCTGACTTCGCCCATAGCTTCACTACACATGATGCGAAGGTCCGGTGTGTGGACATTGACGCCAACCACTAAAGCCCGGAGTCAAGGTGCGTAGCACCGCCGGGCAGCGCCCGACCGCCCCCTGGGCGGGCGCTTTCTCACCGTATTGCGGTTCATCACCCACACGCCAAAGACTAGACATAAAGTGGCAGTCACGAGCGTCGTGATGCCCACCCGCGGTCGGGCGCTGCCCTTTGTGGCAAGGTCACGATGGGCTCAAACCGGACCTTCATTGCGATCTGCCGAAGGTCCGGTTGTCCAATCATGGCCAGCTCTCGAAGGCGTTGCCCCCCAAACTCCACATCAGCCCTCAGCCCTTCGACCGTTGCAGCATCCCGAACAGGTCGCGCGGATCATCGGGATCGGCCAGCAAGTCCAGCGGATGGAAATAATCCGTCCCCGCGATCCGGTCGCGCACATAACGCAGGGCGCTGAAATCCTCGGTGGCGAAACCGACGCTGTCGAACAGGGTGATCTGCCCCTGTGACGTGCGCCCCGGTTTGGCGCCGCTCAGCACTTCCCAGAATTCGGTCACCGGATGGTCGGGCGCAAGCTGCTGAATTTCACCTTCGATCCGTGTCTGGGCGGGGAATTCCACGAAGATATCCGACCGCTGCAAAATAGCAGGGGCCAGTTCCGTCTTGCCCGGGCAGTCGCCGCCGATGGCGTTGATGTGCACGCCGGCGCCGACCATGTTGTCGGTCAGGATCGTCGCATATTGCTTGTCGGCGGTGCAGGTGGTCAGGATATGCGCGCCCTCGATCGCCTCTTGCGCGCTGTCGCAGGACACCACGGTCAGCCCGCTGCGCGCCAGATTGGCGGCGCATTTCGCCGTGGCCTTTGGGTCGGTGTCGTACAGGCGCACCGTATCAATGCCCACAATCGCCTTCATCGCGATGCTTTGAAATTCGGACTGCGCGCCGTTGCCGATCATTGCCATGGTCGCGGCCCCCTTGGGCGCCAGCACCCGCGCCACCAGCGCCGACGTGGCCGCCGTGCGCATGGCGGTCAGCATGGTCATCTCGGACAAAAGCACAGGATAGCCCGTCGCCACATCTGCCAGCAGGCCAAAGGCGGTGACCGTCTGCAAGCCATCGGCGGTGTTCTTGGGGTGGCCGTTCACGTATTTGAACCCGTAGACCTCGCCGTCTGACGTGGGCATCAGTTCGATCACGCCCTCGGGCGAATGCGACGCCACGCGGGGGGATTTGTCGAACAGCTCCCACCGGCGAAAGTCGGCTTCGATATAGTCGGCCAGCCCTTTCAGCGCGTCTTCGATCCCGATGTGGTGGATCAGTTGCATCATGTGGTCGACAGAGACGAAGGGCACAAGGGCCTTGTCAGAGGGGGTCAGCATGGCGGTCTCCTTAGCTGAAGGCGCGTGTGGGGCGGTCAAAGATGCGGCGGCCAAGGGCCGATGCGGTCAGTTCCACCATCAGTTGCGCGGTGCGGCCGCGCTCGTCCAGGAACGGGTTCAGCTCGACCAGATCCAGCGAGGTCATCAGCCCGCTGTCGTGCAGGATTTCCATGACCAGATGCGCCTCGCGCACGGTGGCACCGCCGGGAACGGTGGTGCCGACGGCGGGGGCGACAGAGGGGTCCAGAAAATCCACGTCCAGCGACACGTGCAGCATCCCGTCCGCTGCGTGCACTTTGTCCAGGAAGGTGTTCAACGGCCCTGCGATCCCGTTTTCGTCAATCGCGCGCATGTCGATATAGGTGACGTCGGTGTCTTGCAGCGCCGCGCGTTCCGCCGGATCGACCGACCGCAGGCCCAGCATACAGATGTTGTCGTGGGGGACAGGGTGGTCGACCGCAGGAAACCCGTCAAATCCGTCGCGGCCCGCCAGATAGCCCATCGGCGTGCCGTGCAGGTTGCCGGAATCGGTGGTTTGCGGCGTGTGATAGTCGGTGTGCGCGTCCAGCCACAGCACGAACAGCGGTTTGCCTTGGGCTGCGGCGTGGCGCGTGGCCCCCAGCACGGTGCCAAGGGCCAGCGCATGATCGCCGCCCATGAAAATCGGAAACCCGTCGCGCAGCGCCGCTTCGCTGGCATCGGCCAGTGCCTTGGTCCATGCAATCGTTTCGGCCAGCTTGTGCAGGCGGTCATGCGGGATCGGTTCCACAGGGGCAGGGGTGACGTTGCCACGGTCCTGCACGTCATGGCCCAGGGATTGCAGCGTGCCCGCCAGATCGGCGGTGCGGTAGGCGTCGGGGCCCATCAGGCAACCGGTGCGGCGTTTGCCGCAGTCCATCGGCGCACCGATCAGTATACAGTTCTGGGTGGTCATTGCGGCTCTCCTGTTTGGCTATATACAAGGATATTGCGCGAAACGGCTTCTCGACAAGCAATCAAAATGACCGTATCGGGTGCAGACTGCTCAAAACGGAATGCTGTAATGGACGAAATGGACAGACGCCTGATCGCGGCCTTGCGCCACGACGCCCGCGCGTCGCTGTCGGATCTGGCCGCCAGCCTGGGCGTCACCCGCACCACTGTGCGCGGGCGCATCGAAAAGCTGCAAGCGCGCGGCGATATTCTGGGGTTCTCTGTCGTCCTGCGCGAGGACGCATTGCAAGACCCGGTGCGCGGACTGATGATGATCGGCATCGAAGGGCGCGGGACCGAGCGGATCATTCGCCAGCTTCAGGGCATGAGTGCGGTGCGCCACATCCATTCGACCAATGGCCGCTGGGACGTGATCATCGAAATCGGGACGGAAACGCTGGAAAGTTTCGACCGGGTGCTGTTCGACGTGCGCCGTCTGGACGGGGTCGTGGCCTCGGAAACCTCGTTGCTGTTGTCGACGCGCAAGTCGTCCTAGGCGCGGCGCAGCGCCATCAGCCAGCAGCCGACCAAGACAAACGACAGGATCGCATTCCAGCCCGCCATCGACAGGCCCGCCAGTTGCCACACGATGTCGTCGCAGCGGGTCAGCGGGGCGCTCATGATCTGGTCGAACAGGGCGTCGGTGCTCATCCCGGTGATGTCACCCGACGTGCAGGTGGTCGGACCCTGCCACCATTTCCATTCAACACCGGCGTGATAGACGCCAAAGCCGCAGGTGACGGCAGCGCTGAGCGCGCCCAGCAGGATCAGCAGACGGTTCGGCATCCACAGCGCGATCGCCCCGATCACGATGGCGATCACGTGCGGGTATCGCTGCCAGTAACACAGCTTGCACGGATGAAACCCGCCCAGATACTGAAACCCCAGCGCCCCCAGCATCAGCGCGGCCGAGCCGAGTGTGGCGATCATGATCCAGTGGCGTTGTGTCATAGATACCTCGTGGCGACGAACCCGCCGATCAAAAGCAGCAGGCACAGGGTAAAGACAAGACCCAAACGCCGTTCGATGAAATCACGAATTGGTGCGCCGAACTGCCAAAGCAGACCGGCCACCACGAAAAACCGGATGCCGCGCGCCAGGATGGATGTGATGATAAACGTGCCCAGCGGCATTCCGGTCCAGCCCGACATGATGGTGATGACCTTGAACGGGAAGGGTGTGATGCCCGCCCCCAGAACCGCCCAAAAACCCAGATCGTTGAACCGCGTGTTGAATTCGGCCATGGCATCCGCCTTGCCCAGCATGGCCAGAATCGGCTGTCCCAGCGTGTCGAAGGCCAGTGCGCCAATGGAATAGCCCAGCAGACCGCCCAGCACCGATGCCACCAGGGCGACGCCGGCGATCAGCCACGCCCGCGAGGGGCGCGCGATGATCATCGGGATCATCAGCACATCGGGCGGGATCGGAAAAACCGAGCTTTCGATAAAGGCGATGATGGCCAGAAACCACAGGGCGTTGGGATGGTCTGCAAGGCGCAGAACCCAGTCGTATAAATTGCGTATCACCCTATGGCCCTCGTTTTGGCGCGTCTTCGTGGAAAACCACGCAGGGACCGGCCCGTCAAGACTGTGCCATGTTGTGCGGTTTGCAAAAAGCCTCTGGACGCGCGCAGACCGGCAGGCTAAACGGCCCATGTGAGGCCCAAGTGGCGGAATGGTAGACGCAGGGGATTCAAAATCCCCCGCCGCGAGGCGTGCCGGTTCGAGTCCGGCCTTGGGTACCACCTCATCAACGTTCAACTGTTATTGTTCAGTTTTTTCCGTTTTCTGTCCCACGGAATTATATCGTGGGACACTTTGATCTCGAACAGATCAGAAAACGACGTGTCGAATACCGTCCATTGCGAGTGCTGCCATTCGGCGACGATCAGCGTTTTCGGTGTAGATCGCACTGGTCGCGGGCTTGGTGTGGGCCATCACGGACATGATCTGATGCTGTGTGCATCCAGCCTCGGCCAGCAACTCGCCCATTGCCTTTCTGACGCCGTGCTGCGACCGGCTCATAAGTCCCGCCTGTGCGGTCCAGGCCTGGATCATTCGACGTAGCGATTCCGGCGTTCGGTAAGGGCGCCCGTGCTGGCTGAGGAGGTAGGTTGCGCCTTCGACGGTTGGCGCCCTCAATTCTTCCAGCAGCTGCGGTGCGATCGGGATAGACACGAATGCAGATCCGCGTTTCTGCGGCTGCCAGTCCAGCCAAAGACGGCCGTCGCGTGTGACCTCATGCTTCCTGCCGTGCTTCACCGTGTCGCTGATGCGTCCGGCTGTAAACATTGCCAGAAACAGCCAGCGACGCGCTGTGGTGCCCTTTCCGTGTGTTTTCAGGAATGCTTTTAGGTCTTCCGCTGACCAGGGCGTTGCACCACCTTTTGAAACGTGCACCTTGCGCACACCTGCAACTGGATTGACCAACACCCTCCGACGCTCGATCCCCCATTTGTAGGCGGCACTGAGGCCCTTCAGTGTGTTGTCTGCCTGCGCCGTGCGTCCGCCCCAGCTGTCACGGATTAGCACGAAGGCTTCTGGTGGTAGATCGACGTGCAGAGACCCTATGCGATCGCCCTGATCGTCTGTCACGTCCATGGCTCGAGCCAGCAGAGATTTGCGCTGTTTAAGGGTCAGTGGTGACATCAACTTGGCCAGTACCTGACCTTCGATCCAAGCCAGATAGTCCTGGATTAGCTCGTCAGCGGAATAGCGCGCGACCGGCGGTGGGGCAGGTGGTGCATCGACGGTGCTGCCCGCACGGGCCGCATAGTAGTGTTCAGAGAATGTCGGATGCTCTGGACCAACGGGTATCCGGATGCGGCGCTTTGGATTGCCCTCGACCCGCACTCTGTGGCGCATTTCGCCCGAGGGGAGCCGTTCGGGCACGTAACCCTTAAATCTGACCTTCACATCGATGTCCGTCATTGTCCAAACCTGCGCGGTTCGGCGCGGTTCTGGTGCAAGGGTATGACCTTCTGTCCGCGGTCGGCAATGATTCTGACCGATCCATCTTTTTCCACAACGACTTCGGCGATGAGCATGCCGCACGCTTTCGCCGCCTCGATGGCGTTGGCGATCACTGCTTTGGTGGCACGAGGGGCGGGCATAGGTCAGGTATCCTTGTTCGCAAGGTGCAGCAGCACATCGGCATGGCAAGGGGCGTCGAGCGGGCACCAGCATGCCAGATCCTTGCCGCGCAACTTGTGGATGTTTTCACGCACGAAATCGGAAAAGTGCCAGTGCAATGTCTGCGGGTGCGCGTTCTTTGCGAATTGCAGTTTGCCGGGCCCCATTTCGAACATGGAGGTGCCGCCGCGCGTCAGCTTGCGATAGGCTGCGACTGCCTCGCCGGGATCGGCGTGGATGAAAGGGTTGCCCCAGATCGTCGGCCGGGTGACGTTGACGGCTCCCACTGGCATCCGCCAACCTTTTGTGCGCTTGCGCTGGATGCGTTTTGGCAGTGTCATTGCTGCGGCTCCGGACACAGTTCATTGTAATAATTTAGACCCTTCCGCGTCAGGCCGTAACCGGCACCGGCAACCATTCCATCATCTCCGAAAAGACCCTTTGAATAATAGCAGTAGCCCCGATCGGTCAGAATGCGAAGGATTGCACGGGCCAAGTCATAGGTAATGAATTCATCGGTTAGGGCGCGAATATGCCAGCAGGTTTCAAGCGGCCCGTAGTCGCCGTGCATCTCGACCATCTGCTGAATGATGTGGCCGTCTAGGAATGCAATCACTGCGGGATAGGTCGCGTTCATCTTGGCGGTCATCCCGTCACCTCGATCCGCTTGACGGCCTTAAACGGCCAGTCCCGGCCTTCAGCTGCCGCTCGATCGCGCAGTGCCCGCGCCTGAGCCTTTGTTCCGTTCCAGGCATATTCGGTCCCATGGGTTACGCCGGTGCCGGAAAGGTGCAGATACTGCTTGGTGCCCGGTATCCTGAAGCGCACCTTGGGCTTCTGGGCGTGGTACTCGGTTTTGATCTTGGGTAGGCCGCTGGTGATGTGGGTCACTGTTCATCACCTCTTGGCAGCATGGCAATCCGGGCGGGCGCCGGGCCCGTGACCTCGATCGTGTATCCAGCTTTCTTGCTGGTGCCGCGCAGGACTTTAACCGCGACACCTGGGTGCGGTTTGCCCTCGCTGTCGCATCCGCCGATGCCTTCCAGCACTTCACGTGCCAGCCGGGCGCGCAGCTCGTCCTCGCTGATCTCAGCTTTGAAGCTGATCGTGTTTGGGGTAATCAATGGCATCGTGCGGTTCCTCTCAAAATATCAGATCGAATATGAGCCACAAACGCATTACGGAAGCTCCCAGGCTGGGCAGCAACCACCAGCCGTCAGGCACTTCGCATCACCGGCGGCAACCACGCATCGATCCGCGCGTTGTCGGCGCGGCTCATGCCCATGGCCTCGCGCACCGACAGGTCATGCAGCAAGTCGTGTAGATCCTTGACCTTGCCGCCCTTGGCTTGCTTCTCGAAAGCCTGCACCCGCTCGTCGTCATGCTCAAAGCCGGTCAGCTCGACAAAGTGGTCGACCAGGTGCGGCTGACTGCATCGGCTGAAATAGATCGCTGCGTCGGGCGTCCACATCTTACGGATGTCGATCGACAGATCGTCGGCCAGTAGCGCGCCCAGTGAGGCGGTGCTGTGCTGTGGCCGTTGCACTGTGCGGGCCAGATGCTTTGCCAGCACAGTGTTGCGGTGCTTCTTTCCCTTGGCCCGGAAGGCGGCGAAGTCAGCGGCCATATCTGCAGGCGAGGGCTTGGCGCTGGCATTGCTGGTTTCAGTCAGCCGCTTGTCCAGGTTCAACGCGCTGTCGGCGGTGTCATGCTTTTCTGGGATGATCGTCTGGTCAGATAGGGTCACCGACAGCAGAGACGACCATTGGGACAACTGTGCCTCGATCTGGTAGGCCAGCAGGTCCAGCAGCAGCTCTGGTTTGTCTACCAGCGCGGTTTGCATGGCCAGCGTCTGGATGCGGTGCAGATCCTCGACCGCAGCCTGTGCGACGGGTGGCTGGCTTGTGGTCGTGGTCTCTACGCTGTCGTCGTCCGAGTTGGATTTCTGTTTGCGTGATTTAGGGCGAAATGCACCACTGATCTGCAGCTTGCCGTTGGTGTCGACATAGGCCCAAACGCCAGCGGTTTCGATATCCTCGTGCTCATAGTCGCCCTCTGCGCGATCACGTAGGGTTTTCAGCTTAACGTGGCCTTCCTCGTCCAGTGCGCCGTCTTCCTCCAGCTCTTCCAGCCGTGCCCACTCGTCTTGATCCGCCTCGGGCAGCTCGACCGGCACGCGGTAGATGCGTTCCATGCCTTCGGTTTGGCGCAGATCGACGTGTGCCTGGTCGTAGACCGGCGTCACAAAGGCCCAGTTGCAGTTTGCCGCCACGGTCTCGACGGCCAGATCCAGCTTGTGGCGGAACAGCTTGTCGAGAAGCTCGGCGTCGTGCAGCAGGGTTTCGTCGTCAAACAGGTTCTCGGTCAACGCACCGCCCTCGGCGCGGTAGGTGTCGAGGCCGACGAACACGGCGCGCCGGTCGGTCGCCTCGATCCGGCCATCGCGTAGGGCGTTGGTGATCTGCCAGCCGCGCAGCTCGTCCTTCAGCACCGCCTGCAGAACGCGTTCCAGCCGCGCTGTATCGTCCAGCGACTGCGTCAGCACCTTCGCCATGTCGATGCTGATCTTGTTCTCACGCAGGGCCATCAGGGCCAGGGCGGGCAGGGCGGCCAGTGCCAGCCGCCCGCGCACGTGGCGCACAGGTTTGGCAAAGGTGCGGGCAATGTCCTCGGGCGTGCGGCCGAGTTTGGCCATGGCGGCGTAAGCGCGGATCTCGTCGGCGGGGTGATGATCGACGCGGGCGTGGGTTTCGGCACCGGCCCAAGCTTGGGCGGTGGCGGGGTCGTCGGTGACCAGTACGGGGATCGGGTCGATCACGTCGTCATCGGTCAGCTTGTTCAGTGCGCGCAGACGACGGCCCCCCGCGACGATCTCGACACCGGTTTCGGTTTCCAACCCGATCAGGTTGGCCAACAGGCCGCTGACGCGCAGGCTTTCCGTCAGCTGGTCAATCTCGGCGTCCGGCGGCTCGGCGCGGGTGTTCAGCGGGCTGATCTTCAGCTCGGCCAGCGGGATCCACCGCACGGCGTTGATGGGGGCTTGGATGTTC
This sequence comes from uncultured Pseudosulfitobacter sp., assembly GCF_963976325.1. NCBI lineage: Bacteria > Pseudomonadati > Pseudomonadota > Alphaproteobacteria > Rhodobacterales > Roseobacteraceae > Pseudosulfitobacter > uncultured Pseudosulfitobacter sp. The sequence goes on along the minus strand of NZ_CAXBJW010000001.1, from coordinate 1,046,749 downwards.
ATGGCAGTCTCCGGTGTTGAAAGGGGGGTTAGCTGGATTTCATTTTCTGGAGCGTCGGTACGTCGATGAGCCCAGCATCGGTCAGCGCATCTGCCTGTTTTCGGTAGGAGCTTTCGACGTCCTTCAGCAGTTCTTTTCGGGCTGCCTCAATTGCCTTGTCCCAGGCGCTGTCGCTGACCCCATCGAGGTCAGTTTCAAAACCCAACTCACTGCCCATGATCCGCTGGTGAAGGGCGGCAATTCGGGCCAGTTCCTTGGCCGATTCCGCGGCCAAGCCAAGTTGGTCAAATGTCATGAGGGCCTCCGAGAGTGGCGGGCGGATTGAATTGCGGGACTTCCGGCCCCCAAATGAAGGCATCCAGCATCTGCCCGGGTTCGATACCGGGCACAAAGACACGCCACTGGTCGCTGCCTGTGCCGTTGTTGTCGTTCACCTGAACAACTTCCCAATCTGGCGATGCCCAATCTTCCCCTTCCGGCATATCTGAAGGGTGGACTAGCTTCGCCCAAAAATGACCTTCTTTGTCTGGTGTTGGGTTCTTAGACATTGGTGTCTCCATGAGAATGGGGCTGTTCTGGGTTGCCGACATAAGGTGATGATCGAAGCCATTCTTCCCGGATGAGCTGGCGGATGGTTTCTGCGCCGGAAGTGCCGCGAGCCATTACGAGTTCATAAAACACGCGGTAATCTTCCGAACTCAGAATGGCTGTGATCTGGTTTCCGCCACGCCCTCTAGGCGGGTCCATCTTCGCCCTGACTCTTCCGTCTGTCATGGGCGTCTCTGAGGTGGGTGTGCAGGATCGTCAGGCCGGTGCCGGAAATGTTCGAGCGCAGCCTCTTCAGCGGCGGCTTCAATGAGGTTCTCGACCGACCTGCCGGTTTGAGCGGAGATCGCATAGAGGCGGCGCTCTGCAGCTTCGTCTATGGTGATGCTGTAAGTGGTCATTGCGCGGCTTCCCTCTCTGCGGCGGTGATCTTGCGGGCGAATTCCTCGGCGGTGGCCATGACCTCTTTCAGGTCCGGCTTTGCGCAGACGTAGCGGGCGGGTTCGCCGTCGAACCATGGGGCAACGCGCAGCTCGAACAGGGCGGCGCTGGTGCCCATGGCGTGGGTCTGGGTGATCCATGCGGTGACGATACCGTGGTCCAGCGTGGCGCTGGTCGGGCCGGTGCGCTTCCAGGTCATCGCGGGCGGGGTATTGCCCGTGTCGGCCCTGCCGGGCGCGTGAGTGGTGGCGGTGTTCATGGCAGGGCCGCGTATCCGGTGGCCAGCAGGGCGGCGGCGGACAGGGCCAGCGCGCACAGCTTGCGGGTGGATAGGGTGGGCAGATCGGTGTCGTAGGGATCTCCGGTATAGCGCATCAGATCCGCGACCAGCTGGTAGGCCAGAAAGCCGCCCACAAAGGCACCGACTGCGAGGGCGCCCACGGCGATAAGTTCGGGCCAGAGGGCAATCACAGCAGTGATCCTTGGTGGACGCCGCCCGGGCGGGCAGTGGCCACGGTTTCGAGGATGTGAAACTGTGCGCCGGTGTCGTCGGCCAGCTTCTGCGCCGCCGCCATCGCATCGTCAAAGCTGGAATAGCGCACGCGCGGTTCGCTTTTGGAGTTCGGGCCGGTCGGTTTGCGGCAGACCATCCAGAACTTTGCGAATTGTGGGAGGGAATTGCTCATTGCAGGCGGTCTCCTGCGCGGTTGTTCCAAGCGTCCCAGCCCTGCTGTCCATCTTCGCGATGCTGTGGGCCAGATGCCCCGCAGGTGTTGCAGTGCACATAAGACGTCGGGGTCTCATCCGTCGTTTCCGGCGGAAACTCGATCCGGTGCAGATCCAATTCGCCGCAGAACGGGCACGTCTTGGTAATACCCATCATGCCACCCGCGCCGGTGGGATCGGGGTGCAGCGCTGTGCGGCCTTGATCCAGTTGGCAATCGCTTCGTCTGCGCTGTTGCCGCTGTGGTAGAGCCCCATCATGTGCAGCTCGGCGTACAGCGGTCCCCAGCCGCCCGAAGTGTCGGGCAGGATCAGGCAGCCGCCGGTTTCGATGCAGGTCTGGGTGACCTTGTTCTTGCGGGCGTCGGTGTCCATCGGGCGCAATGCGTCAGCTAGATGGCGACGCTGTGCGGCGATGGTGGATGCGATGTCGAAGGGGAAACTCATGCTGCGTCACCGCCAGTGGGGCGATGCGCCATGCGGGTTTCACGCAGTGCGCGCACGCGGTCCCTGATGCGGGGCAGCCGTTGGTCCAGATCGGTTTGGAGTTTGGACTGCGGTGCGGCGACCAGGTAATGCGGCGTGTCGATGCGGTCGAGATCGACGGTCTGGCCGCGCGCCTGCTTCAGGGCAAGCCACGCGCCGACGATGGCGGTGGGGTGGGGCAGCCAGCCGGATGTGGGGGCCAGCAGAATGTGGCGGTGGTAGTCGTTTGTGAGAAATTTTTGCATTGAAACCTCCAAAATCGAGGGCATCAATGCATTAATGCTAAATCAAGTCAATGCATAAATGCAATGCATTGCATCTGGCGTGCTAATCGAGTAGCTCCCTCAGGGCTCCAATTTTCCGCAGAAGTTCGTCCAGGCCCTCCTTGCCCACCGTTGCACGGATTATCGCACGTTCTCCGAATATCTCGATCCTGATTTGGTCTTCGTTAGCAATTAGATTGCTCTCGTTTGTTTCTTTATCTGCTTCGGCTAACACATTTCCTTCTGGGTCAACGGTGGCCACAATCTTGTGTCTATAGGTGCCTTGTAAATATAGCTCGCCTGCCTCGTTTGCGAACGGTTCAGGGTCTATACCTGATACCTTCCATATCTTCGCTATCGTGTTTCTTGAAATTTTGTGCGGCCAGTCATCCGTCGCGAGAGGGCGCGTTATTGTCGACGACGAGATTTTTGCCGCTTGGGCAAGCCTTGTAGCAGACCAGCCGGTCTTCTCCAGCACGTGCTTGATGTATGAGATAGCCCAGTCTTGCATAACTATATTTCCCATTTTTGCGGAGCTAGTGCACGTTGCAAGAATGCACTTGCAAAAACCATGCATTAATGCAACATGAAGTCGAATTTTGTGAGGTCAGTGTTGTGGACTTAAATAGCGAGATCGAAGCCATTGAGAGTGGACTATTGGAGGCCGGGGTGACGCTGACCAAGTTCTGCTTTCTGGCTAAAATATCGGTATCCACCTGGACAAGGTGGCGGTCTGGGGTTGTGGCTCCAAATTTCAGTACCTGGAGTCGCGTTGAAGCTACCTACGAAGATATGGGCGGCGCTCGATCCAAAGACGTAAGTCAGGTTCATTCTATTTCGCAATCGGAAGGCGCAACATGACCGCCGTAGCCTCCCCCTCAAACGAAAAGGGGCGCGCTGGCTGCGCACCCCATCCCGCCCTTCAAGTTGTTTTTCCATCAGCTGATCATTCACAGGTCAAAGATGGAGTGAACATGCGGAAAAATCTTTCAAAAAATGTCCGACGGGGCGATTTTCTTGGGGGACAGCACAAAAGCCTGTCGCGCAAGTGGTTCGCGGCGTTGCTGTGGCGGGCGTTTCCGGCGGCATCGAACACGGAAGTGGCCCGATTGGGCGCGCCGGTTCTGGGTGTGTCTGAACGGCAGATCACCAACTGGCTGAACTGCGAGAACGATGCCGCGCTCAGCTATGTCACCGCGGTGATGGTGCTGGCCGGTGTCGAGTGCGCGCTGGACGGCGTGCGCGGAGGGCGGGCAGCATGAGGCTGGGCACGCGCATCGCTGCGATCTGGTTTCAGGCGTGGGCCGCCCGCGCTGACCTGATCGCAGCGTGGTGGCAGAGGCGTTCGCGTCGCTGGCACCGCCGGTCGGAAAAATTTTTCCATAAGCTCTATGGGGGCAAGTGATGTTCCTGCGATCTTCTAGATCCGTTGATCCTTCCTCCTCCCTGGTTCAGCGGTCAGTGCGCATCGGTGACGACCGGTGCGCACGAGTTAACCAAATTCCTGACTTGGCCCTAGTTAAGAGACCAGTTGCATGCGCTCGCAATCTGTTCAGCGCCGGATTGCATATTGCGAATATCAAACGTCAGTGTCTTGGCGCTTTCGCTGTACGGAGTCATGCGAACGGTCAGTGTATTGCCGCCCAAAACCTTTTTGATCAGTGGTATAGCTTGATTGCCGCGCCATGCTCCGAGGGCACGATTGGTCGTGCTGGCGGTGAAATTCTGGGTGAAGGCAGTTGCCTCATCAATGCGCATGGTGACCTGTCCGTAGGACTGGATGTCGGCCATGTGGCAATCAGTGGCAAAGAAGAATGCTGTCGTATTTTCACTGCATCTCAACAGCAAAGTTGCCGGCCGTTGCTGACCATACCCGCAGGTCATCACCTCGTTGGAATCCAGCATCATATTGACGACCTTACTGTCGTCGATGGGAGACGTGTCGACGGAAACATTCCAGTTTCCACTTGCACTGGCGGGGCGCGCTTCGGGCGCTTCTACGTCGGCGGTAATCGCGTCATAGCAGATGAGCCGAGAGCTCTCATTCTCAAGGTTCTGACACCTCATAACCTTTGCGCTCAATGGTTCATCAGCCAAAGCGGCGCCGACGAAAGCAAGCGCCGCCAAGGCGGAAAGTACGATTTTCATTTTCAATATCCTCCTAGAATTTCCGTGGCTTCTACTATGGCGCGATCAACGCCGCGACGTCTACGGGGATTTTTGACCCAGTTTGGTCCGCTCCGTCGCGCGTCTCGCAAGGGGATGTGCGCACGGCGTCGAGCGGGTCAAAGTTGGGGCGGCGGTTTGCGGGTTGCCGCCGTCCCGACGACATTTCGCGCGTCGAGGTTTGAGAAGCCTCTTCTGACCGTACCAAGGGGGCGCGGTGCCGCGCGAAAGCCCCCGATCTGCCTCGATCACTTGCTGGCCGGGTTTCGGCCTGGTCAGCACTTTTCGGGGTGTGTGGCGTGACCCAGAACCGTTCCTCCGCCGTCATGCAGCAACGCGCCGAGCCGACCGACAGTCTGGACGATTTCCCGACGCCGCCGTGGGCCACGCGCGCTCTGCTGGAGTTTCTGAAACAGATCGGCCACCCGCTGGATGTGCAACACGCCTGGGAACCGGCCTGCAATCGCGGCCAGATGGCACGCGTCTTGGGTGAAGAGTTCGACCAGGTCTGGGCAACGGATGTGCACGATTATGGCTATGAGGGCATGTCGGGCCTTGTCGATTTCCTGATGCCGGATCTTGAGCCGCCGATCGGCATCGACTGGATCATCACGAACCCGCCGTTCCGGCTGGGCCCGCAATTCATTCTGCGCGCACTGGAGCTGGCCGAGATCGGCGTGGCGGTCCTGGTGCGCACGTCCTTTGACGAGGGCGCTGCGCGGTACGAGGAGTTGTTCCGCGACACGCCCGAGACCTGGGCGCTGCCCTTTGTCGAACGTGTGGTGATGTGGCAGGGGGTTCTTCTGGACCCCGACGTGCCGGTCTGGCGTCCGGCCAAGGATGACCCGACGCAAGGCAAGATGGAAAAGCCCAGCAGTGCCACGTCCTATCAGTGGCTGATCTGGTTAAAGCCTGCCGTTGCCGTCGATGGAATTACCACCTCGTTCAAGCGCCGCATTCCGCCGTGCCGCAAGGCACTGACCCGCCCCGGTGACTATCCGCCCGTGCCCGAGCATCTGCGCGCGCCTGCTGTGCTGTCACCGGCCCCCTTGTTGGAGGATCTTTGATGTTTGACGCCGACTTTCGCCCCATTGTTTTACCTGATGATTTCAAGCCCACGCCGAAGCCGCCCCCGGACTTGGCGCTAGAGTGGATTCCGATCAGTGCGCTGGTGATCGACACAGGCTACCAGCGCCCGTTGGCGCGCGAGAACTGGAACAAGATCAACGCCATCGCTGCGGCGTTCGACTGGCGGTTTTTCACACCGGTCCTGGTGTCACCGTTGGGCGACGGGCGCTATGCGCTGATCGACGGCCAGCACCGGTCCCACGCCGCTCTGCGGGCGGGTTATGACGCGGTGCCTGCGCTGGTGGTGCCCATGTCGCGGGCGCATCAGGCCTCATCGTTCATGGCCGTCAACGGCGCTGTGACCAAGGTTTCGATGTTCCACCTGTATCGTGCCGGTCTGATGGCGGGCGATGCCTGGGCGGTCCAGGTCCGCGACGTGGTGGCAGCGGCGGGCTGTCGGGTGATGTTGTCGAACCATTCGGCAGCGGAGAAAAAGCCGGGCGAGATCTACTCGATTTCGATGGTGCGCGGGTTCTGCCGGGCGGGCAAGGGCTGGGCGGTCACGCGGGCGCTTGCCGCCTTGATGGCCTCGGCCCATGGGGCGGGGGCGGATGCGTTCAAAGAGGCGTTCATGTCGCCGCTGATCCACGCACTGGCGCAGTGTCCGATGGGTGAAAGCCTGCTGGTGGCCTTTCTGAACGCGCAGGACTTTAAGCTATTGCAGCGCAAGGTCGACCGGCTGCGCGAAGAGCCGCGGTACAAGAATGTCACCCGGATCACGATGATGCGCGATGTGCTGTTGATCCTGATGCAGGACTGGAACAACAGCGGGGGCGTGGCGGCATGAGCGCGGCCTATCTGAATGAGCTGCGCGCGGCGCTGATCGACCTAGATGGGCCTGCGCGGCCCGTGGCGCGCAAGGTGCGGCGGCCTGCGGTATGCGCGCCTGCGCCGGACGAGCCTGCGGGGCCTGATGATCTGGACCTTTTGCGTATTCCGATGGCGCAGTTTTACGTGCTGCACGACCGTGTTGTTGCACGCCAGGAGGCCGAGTACGCCGATCCTGATCACCCTCGCAACGAAGGGCAGGTGCGCCCCGTCTGGCCTCCAGATTGGCGCAACACGCACGGTGATGGCGGGCTGGATCAGCAGTTGCGTCGCTTCTGGTGCGTCGTGCTGCAGCAGGCCATTCTGGAGGCCTGTGAGGAGTATTTGAAGTGGGGCCATCCGCCGCCCTGGGTTGGATCAAGAGATCCGCGTGAGGTTGGCAATCTGGCAGGTTTGAACGGCGATGCCGTGTCCGAGTCGCTGCGTGGCCATTTCAGCACCGAAGCTGGTGTGTTGGAGTTGCAGGCCTCAATCCGCGGCGGCGCGTCTCACGAGGCGCGGAAGGCGGCGCGCGATGGCTAAGGCGCTGCATTTGGAATTCGAGCTGCTACCGACGATCCCGCTGCTGCGCGGCTATCTGCGTGCGCCTGACGGGCCGATCTACGACATCGTCGAGGCCACGCCTACGGGCGCGGATGATTACGGTGCGTTCCTTGGAGTGGTGCTGGGCAGGACCGGTCAGCCTGAGCTGACAATCAGTGCCAATTACCCCGTCGACCTTGGCCGTACCACCGCGCCCAAAGCGCAGATCAAGCGGGCCTGTCAGGCGGCGTTTGATGCGCTGCCGTGCGCGGGTTCGGAAGCGTCGAGATTATGAGGCAATCCATGCGGTCACCTGACGACGACGACCTGCGGTTGATCGAGGCCTCGGAGTGGGCGCGCCAGCGCTGGGGCTGGCTGGAAGGCGTGCGTCGTGACGGGGCGTTGAACGACAATGCCAAGATGGTGGCCCACACGCTGGTTCTTGATTTCTGTAACACGGAAACCATGCGCTGCGATCCGTCGTACAAGCAGATTTCCGACCTTAAAGGCGGGTCGCCTGACACCGCGAAAAGGGGTGTTCAGGCACTCGAAGAAGCGGGCTGGATCACCCGTCTGCCGGGGGCCGGTCGCGGCAATTACACGGTTTACGGCTTCCTCACACGCGCCAAAATTCTTGCGATAAAAGGGGGCAAATTTGCACCCCCAAAAGGGGGCACATCTGCACGGGTTTCGGGATCGGAAAAGGGGGCAAATCTGCACGGAAAAGGGGGCAAATCTGCTTTAGTGCATAATATAGCTAAACCATGGAATAACCATAAGGGCGACGCCCTACGGAACGACCCGAAAAAAGCAGCCGTTGAAGGCGCTGAAAAGCAGGGCGGCCAAGCTTCGTCAAACCCGATGGTTCAGGACAGCGCGAGGCGCGCTGTTGCGTCATGGCGTGGCGGTCGGTCGAGCGCCTTCGATGATCTGCAGCCATGGGTTCTCAAACACATCATCGCGTCCGGACTTTTGTCCGATGACGAACTGGCAAGGGCCGGATTTTCCAATGAAGGGGGCAAGGCATGACCGAGCAGGATTGCACGAAGACCGAGAACAAGCGGGCGCGTGTGCGGCGTCTGGTAATCGACCCATTGGCAGCGGGCGGGATGCGGGGAAAGCACGGCACTGCGCCGGACGGACATCGTGCGTTTCTCGATCGCGTTTGCGATGAGCTGGCGCGGTTGTCAGATCGTCAGCTGGTGATGATGCGCGGCTGGATGGAAGCCAACGGAGAGGGTTCGGCCAAGTGCTTCTGGCCCGCCTTCGTGTCGATTGCCGGTGTCGCGCAGGGGCTGTGTCCGCGTCCCATAGAAGAGTTGCCCGAGCTGTCGAGCTGGTTTGGCAGCCGCGCCGGCCCCGAGGCCGCGGGCGTTCCTGGTCGGCTGGTGATGGAGCTGCGGTTCATCGAAAAGAAGCGCCGGCCGCCTGTCATGGTCGGCGAAGCTGCGATGGTAGCGCGGCGCGCTGCCGAGTTGCATTCCGATGTGCTGCGGGCGCGTGAGCTGCGCGACTGCGGTCGGATGTACGACGAGGCGCTGCTCGGGCGCTACGACCGTGACAGGGCGCGGGCCGAGGCTTTGGTTGCCAAGGGCGAGGCCGGACGTGCAGCGGGTGACGCAGCATGAGCGTGCAGGGGGCAGTGGTGCCGGACGGGCAGGGCCGTGTGCGGCGCGAGATCTCTATCCAGCGGTTGCTGGAATGGGCGTTCGCGGATGAGTGCGCGCAGGTGGATTTCGAGGACGCCGGTACGCTGGCGCAGGGCTATGGTCACGTGGGCAATGCGTACCGAATGGCCCAGCGTGGCGCACTCGGCTGTCGGATCGACGGCGGCGGCGTGTCCTATCCTGATCCTGATGCAGATCTGGTGGCCTCTGCGGTCGCGACATTGCCTGAGGGCTGTGGTGGGCGACGCATGGCGGTCCAGATTGCCGAGCTGGCCAGGGCTAGAAATGTTCCTGACGCTTTCGTCGGAGTAGAGCCTCGCTGTGAGCCCAAAGGCTGGCGCGAGAATAGGTTTGCGCGAAGGGCTGAAACTCAGAGCCTTGGCATAATGATCGACCGCTCAGGGCTGCGGCCTCGTCGGTACGATGTTCGGGTTTGTCCTGTGGTCTACAGGCCCGATGGGGCGCAGGTAGCAGCAGCGCGGCGAAATTATTTGCAATGGTGGTCTGCGTTAATTGAGTTGCGCACAACCTTCGAATTAAACAATAGTCTGTCCCGGTGGTTTGTCAGTCACAACATGCCTCCGATGACGCCATGGAAAAAAAGTATTGCGCCTCAGGTCTAGACCCCCTAGACGAATGACACTCACCCCACTCGCGCCCGGACGGTAACCCCGCTCCGGGCGCTTTGCGTTTGGGGTGCATGTGTCGCGGTAGAGCAGTTGGTAGCTCGTCTGGCTCATAACCAGAAGGTCGGTGGTTCAAGTCCATCCCGCGCAACCAGATAACCGCAGAGCAGAGCGTCGTGCGCAGCCAAGGCTGGACCACGCTGTTGAAGTCGGACCCGCGCCATCGCACTGGTGCGGGCTCGCAATGTTTGGAGTGAGACATGGACATAGGTCGCATCGAAGGCGCCACACGCGTGTGCGGAAAATCCCAGGGCTTCTTGGGTTTACCTGTGCGTGACAGTGTGCGGGATTGCAGCGTCGCAGGCGGCAAGGTGCCGGTGATGACGACGGCATGGCTGCCCAACCCTGCTGAGTTGGCTGCGATCAATGCCGGTGCTGCGATCCACGTTAGCATCGACGGCACCATTCCTTCCCCGATGATGCTGAGCGTTGGGCCTGCACCGGAGTAACGTCAGATGGGGAAGTTGAAGGGCAGGGGCTTGCAGCCAAGGCTGCGCCCGATGCCGCCACGTCTTGCGCCACTACCGATCGAGGTCAGCGGTCGAGAGGATGCGGCGCGCCGGTCCAAGGATTGGCTGAACACTGCTCGTTGGCAGCGTCTGCGCATCAAGGTGTTGCAGCGCGATCAATACACCTGCCAGCAAACAGGCGTGCTGCTGATCGGCAAGCACCCGGCTCCGAACAGTCCGGTGGTCGACCACATCGAGCCGCATCGCGGTGACCCAGATCTGTTCTGGGATGAAGAGAACCTGCAGTCCGTCGCCAAGATCTGGCACGACAGCGTGAAGCAATCGATGGAGAAGCGCGGTCTGGCGTGAAGGGGGGGGTGGTCAAAAGGCCACAGCCCCTGAGCGCCCAGACCCGCCCTCCCCATAGTCGGAGATTTTTTTCTGTGAAGCGAGAGTTTGACATGTTGGGCGACCCCATTCCCGAAGGGCGGGGAAAGCCTGGTGCGACGGGGCACATTGCGACCGCAGAAAATGTTAATAAAGTCAGATGGTTGCTAGTTTCCGGCATGAAGAAGCCGCAGATCGCGGAGCACCTGGGGATCACGATCCCCACGCTGAACAAGCATTATTTTAAGAATCTGTCTGTTCGTAACGCGCAGCTGGCAGCGATCAGTGAAGTGCGCGGGCGCACGTTGTTGCAGCTCGATAAAGCAGCGCAGGGTGGGTCGGTGTCGGCAATGAAGGAGATCGGAAAAATCGCCAAGCAAGCCGAATTGGAATGCCTCGCCAGCGATATCCGCAAATCTAATTCGTCCGCGAAGCCATTGGGCGTGAAGGCGCAGCGCAAGGAGGATGCCAAGCCGGATGGCACCTGGGGCTTCCTTGGTGACGCCGGTCCGAGCAAGGAAGTTCACTGATGCCGTTTGATGGGGATCTGTCTTGCCCGGACTGGGTGGAAAAGCTCAAGACTGGCGCCACGCCGATGCCGGATCTGGACGTCGACGAGCGGACAGCGAATGTTGCGGTGCGGATCTTCAACCAACTCAGGCTGCCCGACGTGGGTGGCCAACCGACGCTGGGCGAAGTTGGCGCCGACTGGTTCAGGGACATCATCCGCGGACTGTTCGGATGCATTGATCCGAAAACCAAGATCCGACATATCAGCGAGTTGTTCCTGCTGGTGCCGAAGAAGAATTCGAAGACAACCAATTCAGCGGCGCTGGGTCTGATTGCTTTGATGGTCAACACGATCCCGAACGCCAAGATGGTCATCATTGGCCCGACGCAGGGCGTGGCCGAGACATGCTTTGCCCAGGTGCAGGGGATGATCGACGCGGATCCTGAGCTGCAAAAGCTCTTCCATGTGCAGGATCACCTGAAAAAGGTGACCTACATCCCGACCGGCGCGAAGCTGGCGGTGAAGTCTTTCGACATGAACGTCGTAACGGGCGGCATTCCCGTCTTCGCCATCATCGACGAGCTGCACCTGATGTCATCGCGTAGCTACGCCAAGAAAGTGATCGGCCAGATCCGGGGCGGTATGAACAAGCCAAATTGCCTCCTGGTCTTCATAACCACACAATCGGTCGATGAACCGGCCGGCATCTTCCGGACCGAATTGAACAATGCCCGCGCCGTGCGTGACGGCACAACGCCAGCTGAAGGGCTCTTGGCGGTTCTCTATGAGTTTCCGGAAGAGATGCAGGCTGACAAGTCAAAGCCGTTCCTCGACACACGCTATTGGCCGATGGTTATGCCGAACCTCGGGCGATCGGTGTTCATTGATCTGCTGGAACGCGAGTATCGAAAGGCAAAGGCCAAAGGTGTCGAGGATGTGCAGTTGTGGTTGTCGCAGCACCTCAACATCCAGATCGGCGTTGGTTTGCACTCGGATCGATGGGCGGGTGCTGATTATTGGGAAGATCAGGGCGACGACATGCTGACGCTCGAAGGCATCATGGCGCAGTGCGATGTATGCGTCGTCGGGATCGATGGCGGCGGCCTCGATGATCTGTTGGGCTTGGCTGTTATCGGGCGTCACCGCGAAACGCGCGATTGGCTGCACTGGGCCAAGGCGTGGGTCCAGGACGATGTTCTGAAGGAGCGACCGGAGATCGCAGAGCGGCTGCAAGACTTTGATCAGTTCGGCGATCTGGTCATCTGCGAGGACTTGAGCGCTGACATTGAATCCGTCGCCGAGATCTGCGCTCAGCTGCTCGAAGCCGGGTTGTTGCCGGACGACGCAGCGATCGGGCTCGATCCCGAAGGTGTCGCGGATATTGTTGACGCCCTGGCTCTGAAAGGCCTGACAGACGAACAGGTTCGGCCGATCAGCCAAGGTTACAAGTTGAACGCTGCCATTAACGGGCTGCCGCGCAAGCTGAAGAAGGGGTCCTTCCGACACTGTGCGCAGCCGTTGATGACCTGGTGCGTCGGAAACGCGAAAACAGAATTGCGGGGAAATGCACGCATGGTCACGAAACAGCGTTCGGGTCTGGCCAAGATCGACCCGCTTATGGCCACCTTCAATGCTGTCATGTTGATGAGCCGGAACCCTGAAGCGGCAGGTGGGCCATCTATCTATGCTGATCGCGGCGCGTTGGTGCTCTGATGGGGTTCTTGAACTGGATTACGGGCCCGCGCAATGCTGTTCAGGATAGCAGCGGTGGACGGGAAATTTCGTCCACTTCGGATCTTGAAGCGGCCATTCGAATGGTTGGCATGGGGAGTGCGTCAGGCGTTTCGGTAACGCCAACATCAGCGATGCGCGTCGCGGCGGTTTATGCGTGTGTGCGCCTGATCTCTGGTGCGGTCGCAAACCTCCCTTCACATGTGAAGCAACGGCTGGACGAGCAGACACGGATTGATCGGCCGGATCATCCATTGTCAAAGGTTCTCCGACGCAAACCAAATAGCTGGCAGACGCCTTCGCAGTTCAAGCGGATGATGCAGGCGCACCTGCTATTGCGCGGGAATGGTTATGCCCAGATTGTCCGTTCGCGCGGCAATGTTATTGCCCTGAACCCTCTCGATCCGGACCGCATGAAAGTGACGCAGAACGATGATCTGACGTTGAAGTATGTCTACCAGCGTCGAGACGGGCGCCGCGTTGTGTTGCCCTCGGACACCGTCATGCATCTTGTTGGCCTGACGCTCGATGGTGTTACCGGTGTCTCGGTGCTGACCTATGCCCGTGAAGCTATCGGGTTGAGCATCGCGCAAGAAGGTCACGGTTCGACGACGTTCAAGAATGGCGCACGGTTCAGCTCGGTGCTGAAGCACCCAGCCAAGCTGGGCAAAGAAGCGCAAGAAAACCTGCGGGCCAGCCTCGACGCCTATCGAGCTGGTGGTGAGAGTGAGGGTAAGGCGCTGATCCTCGAGGAGGGGATGGACGTCGCGCAGATGTCAATGAAGGCGACAGACGCCCAATGGATCGAGAGCCGCAAGTTCTCACGCGGCGATATCGCGATGTTCTTCGGTGTGCCACCGCACATGATCGGCGACACGGACAAGGCTTCGAGCTGGGGCACCGGTGTCGAGCATCAGTCGATCGGCTTTGTCACATATACCCTCGAGGATCACCTGACCACTTGGGAAGAAACTGCGAACCGGGATCTGATCTCCGAGGATGAGCCGGACGTCTATGTGCGCTTCAATCGCAAGGCCCTGGTGCGTGGCGATATCAAAACCCGCACCGAACACTACACCCGGATGATGCAATGGGGCGTCTACAGCCCCAACGAGGTCCGCAAATTCGAGGACAGCAATCCGCGCGAAGGCGGCGATGTCTATTATGATCCGCCCAACATGGCAGGCTCGAAAGAGAGCGGCGAAGGAGAGAGCGATGACGATCCGAAATCTACCTGAGGCAAAGACATTCAAGCGCCCCCAGAACTTCCAGTGGGACGCGCCAACGGATGTTCTGGCCCGCTGGGCGGCAACGCCGCAGGCCGCTGACACCAGTGATGCCACGACCATCACGATGTTCGAAGTGATTGGTGAAGACTTCTGGACCGGTGGCGGGGTGACGGCAAAGCGTGTCTCGGCGGCCCTGCGCTCGATCGGCGACAAGGACGTGACGGTCAAGATCAACTCGCCCGGCGGTGATATGTTCGAGGGCATCGCGATCTACAACCTGCTGCGCAAGCACCCGGCAAAGGTCACGGTTGAAGTGATGGGCTGGGCCGCATCGGCCGCGTCGATCATTGCAATGGCCGGCGACGATATCCGCATGGGTCTCGGCACCTTCATGATGGTGCACAACGCCTGGGGCGGGGTCATCGGGAACCGGCACGACATGCGGGACGCCGCCGAGATGTTTGACGGCTTCGACAGTGCCATCGCGGATATCTACGAAGCCCGAACTGGTCAGAAACGTGACAAGATCACCGACCTGATGGACGCAGAAACATTCATGGGCCCGAAAGATGCCGTAGCCCTTGGTTTTGCTGATGCGGTCGACGACGGCATTTCGGTGCCGGATGATGACGATGCCAAGAATGAGGGCGCGCGCCCGTTGAATGCGGTGCGCCAGCTTGAGGCCATTCTGGCACAACAAGGTATGTCCCGTGGTGAACGCCGTAGCTTCATCCAGGACGTCAAAAGCGGCACGCGCAACGCTGCCGATCCCGCCATGCAAGACGCTGGCGAATTTGATGCTGCTGCACGGCAGCTTCTGAACACACTCAAATCATAGGACAATCCAATGACTAAGATGATCAACCCCGCGCGCTTGCGCGGTTTCGCGGTTGCGCGCGCGGATGCCAGCAACCCGACAGCCATCCTGAACGAAATGCGCACTGCGTTTGAAGCGTTCAAAGCCGAGCGCACAAAGGAAATCGATGACCTGAAAAAGGGTCTGGGCGATTATGTGCAGACCGAGAAGGTCGACAAGATCAACGCGGAACTCACGTCACTGCAAAAGTCGCTGGACGCGGTGAACATGACGATGGCGGCCATGCAGATTGGTGGCGCAGGCGGGGCAGGGCAAACACCCGAAGCAGCCGAGCACACGCAGGCCTTCAACAAATGGTTCCGCCGGGGCGACCGTGCCATCGATGCGGATCTGCGCGACCTGGAAGTCAAAGCGGCGCTGACCAGCGACAGCGACGAAGACGGCGGCTATGTGGTGCCCGAAGAAATGTCGAACACCATCGACCGCGTAGTCGGCACCGTGTCCGTTATGCGTGATATCTCGCAGCAAATGACCATCTCGACCGACACCTACAAAAAGCTGATTGGCGTGGGTGGCGCTGGTTCCGGTTGGGTCGGTGAGAAACAAGCCCGCCCTGAGACGGACACGCCAACCTTGCGTGAGCTGGTGTTCAACATGCAGGAAATCTACGCCAACCCTGCCGCCACGCAGAAGATGCTGGACGATGGGCGTGTCGACATCGCGGCATGGTTGGGCAACGAAGTTGCAATCGAATTTGCCGAGCAGGAAGGTGCGGCGTTCATCTCGGGCGACGGCGTCAATCGCCCGCGCGGTATCATGTCTTATGACAAGGTTGCGAACGGCAGCTATGCCTGGGGCAAAATCGGCTATGTGCCGTCCGGCAAAGCGGGCGGGTTTGCGGATCCAACAGCTTCCGTCAGCCCAGCCGACGCCGTGGTCGATCTCTATTACGGGCTCAAGCAACAGTATCGCAACGGTGCGAGCTTTCTGATGTCCGACGCGACCATGGGCACCGTACGCAAGTTCAAGAACGCTGATGGTGATTTCATCTGGCAACTGCCGACAGGTTCGGCCGAGCTGCCGACAATCCTGAACAAGCCGGTGCGCACCGATGACAACATGGATGCCGTCGCAGCAGGCAAGTTCCCGATCTCCTTCGGCAACTTCCAGCGTGGCTATCTGATCGTCGACCGCTTTGGCATCCGTGTGTTGCGCGACCCCTTCACCAACAAGCCTTATGTGCACTTCTACACGACCAAACGTGTCGGCGGCGGTGTCCAGAACTTCGAGGCAATCAAGCACATGAAAATCGGCACCTCCTGATCACAGGGGTAATCGTCAATATCTGAAACCCGAAGGGGGCCGGTTTCGGCCCCCTTCGTTATTCACCCATTGTTAAAGGAGGGTCACATGAAAGACCTCAAATCCAAAATCGCTGTGCTGGCAGTGCTGGCACCTGTCGTTCTTGCTGCGACCAACACGAGCGCAGCCCTTGACCTTCAGGGGTTCAACAGTGCCGTCTTTACGGTCCATACCGGAGCGATTGCCGCCGCCGGTGATTTCACGGTTTCGATCCAAGAATCGGACACGACAACCGGCGGTGATTTCACCGCGGTCGAAGCTGCGGACCTGGCGGGCACACTGCCTGCGACGCTGGAAGAAAACAGTGTCTACAAGGTCGGCTATACAGGCACCAAGCGCTACGTCCGCGTTGTCACCACAAAGAATGGCGGTACGTCGATCGCGACTTCCATCCTGCTGGTGAAGGGTCATCCCGAGGATGCACCCGTTGCGTGATCTGCTTTCGAAGGAGGGCGGCTTAATGCCGCTCTCTCTGTGATCGGATCGGAGGCCCTGAAAATGTACGCAAGCAAACCACGGCTGGCGACGCCCCCAGGGGCATTGGTCACCACTGAGGAGATGAAATCACACCTGATTATCGATTTTGCCGATGATGATGCGCAAATCGCAGGTTTCGTTGCTGCCGCGACCCGGCGTCTGGATGGGTACAGTGGAATTTTGGGCCGATGTTTGCTGACCCAAGGCTGGGAGATCAATCTGCGGATCTGGCCAAAGTGCAGCTTCAGGCTGCCATTCCCCGATGTGACAGGGGTCGAGGTGGAATATGCGGACGCAGATGGACAGAACCAGAATATTCCAGAGAGCCAATTTGAGTTGGTTGAGGGCGCCCAGGGGACGGAATTGGTTCTTCGCGATGGGTTCTCTGGGCCAGCTCTGTCACAGTCCGTTGAACTGCCGATCAAGTTGACAATAACGGCGGGATACGGTGCAGCTGCGGATGTTCCGAGCCCAATCAGGGTGGCAGTGATGATGCTCGCTGCGCATTGGTACGAAAATCGCGCAGATGGGGCAGGTGGTTCTGAAATGCCTTTTGGTGTCTCGGCGCTGATCGCGCCCTACAGGCTGGTCGGACTGTGAAGGGCCGCCTGTTTGAGGCTGTGGCGTTTGATGAACCCGCGACGGTTTCCGTGGGTGACGGTGGAACGGTGGACGGCTACGAGGAAAAATACGCGTGCCGTGCCGAGTTTATCTATTCGCGGGGCTCGGAGGTGGTGGATGCCGCGCGTCTGGAGGGAAGGGCGATCTATAAGGTCAAGATCCGATCCAGCGCTGCGGCGCGCGCAATTCGGACCGATTGGCAAATGCGCGATACCCGTCGTTCGGTGACCTACAACATCCGGGAAATTGACGCGATCAGCGACCGTCAGTGGATATTCATCGTGGTTGAATCAGGGGTCGCAACATGAGCGCGTCGGGCGAACTACAGGTGTTGATCTTCAACCGACTGGTGGCAGACGCTGCTGTGCACGCGATTGTGGCGGACAGGATCTATGACGGGCGGCCAAAGTCGGGCAGCTATCCTTGCATCACGTTCGGACCATCAGACTATGTCCCCGACAATCTTGAGTGTCTGACCTCTCGCGAGGAAACGGTGCAGATTGACTGCTGGTCGGATGATCAAAGCAGGCTGAACCCTTGCAAGAAGCTGGCCGATGCGGTGAAGGCATCGCTGCACGACTTCGAAGGGCAGCTGGCCACGCATTTTCTGGTTGAGATGAAGGTGGAAGCTGTCCGGGTGTTCCTGGATCAGGATGGCATCAAGGCGCACGGTGTGGTCACCGTCACCGCGTCGATCGACGAAGTGACGCCCTGATGGTCCAGGGGCTGTCTGAGTTCAACAGGCGTTGGTCCGCTATCCCCCGCCTGGTGCGGCAGGCCGCTATTGAAACGCTTGAAGCCAATGCTGAAGAGCTGGTCAGTTCGATGCGACCTCTGTTGCCGCTGGCGGACATCGAAGTGGCTTGGACCTGGGGTGATGCCCCGAAAGGGTCGATGGTGCTGGGGTCTGTTGGCACGTCCGATCGCGGTTTGCTGATCACGGTCTATGCCCGCGCCGATGACTTCAATCCGGCGTGGTTCGAATTTGGGACCGCACCGCGTTTTACCAAGACAGGAAAATATTCGGGTCAGATCATTGCCAGCCCGTTTTTCTGGCCGACTTACCGGGCGAAGAAGAAGCGGCTGAAATCTCGGATGACCCGCAACATCACCAAGGCAATCAAGAAAGTCTGACGCCCCGGCGATCTGCTGGCTGTGCGCCGTTATGGGCGTGCGGTCTACCAGTTTGCGCCGTCGGAACGACGCAAATCAACGACTGTTCTAAGGAGATACCATGGACATCAAGGTGAACAAGGATGCGCACCATCGCATCAGCGCAGCCAAAAGCCAGCACTTCCGGCCTGACGGCGGCAAGGACAACAGCGGCATCTACAGTGTTCCAAAGGCGACCGCTGACGCTCTGATCGAACGCGGCGTGGCAACCGCAGTAGGCAAAACAACTGAGAAGAAGGAGGCCTGAAATGGGCACAGGAAACCAAACGACCCGTCTTATCGTCCAGCTCGGCGATGGCGATGATCCGGAAGTATTCGCACACACCTGCGGGGCAAACACCTTCGGCATCTCGCTTGCCAACAATCTCGGCGAGAATATCATGCTGGACTGTGATGACCCGCTCGATGTGCCGGCCGCGATCGTGCGTCATCTCGAAAGCCAGGATACCAGCGCCACCATTTCGGGTATGGTTACGACCGAAGCCTGGCCGACATGGCGCAGCTGGGCGGACGATGGCACCGAGAAGAACATCAAGATCTTCCTCGATGAGACCGCCGTGAAGAACGGCGGGTTCTGGTTGCTTCCAGCATTCCTGGCGGGTCTGGAGTTGTCCAAGCAAAACAACGGCAAGGTGACCTTCAGCGCGACAATCTCGGGCGCTGGTAAACGCGCCTGGACTGATGCCACCTGATGGCTGAACTTATTGCAGAGTGGGCCGGGAAAGAACGTCTTTTCCGGCTCACCTTCGGGTCGATCCTCGATCTGGAGGAGATCTGCGGCAAGGACGCCATCGGGGCAATCTTCCTGCGTGTCAGCACCGGCGCATTCCGGGCCTCCGACGTTTACCACATCCTGCGTCTTGCTCTGATCGGGGGTGGGATGGCGGCGGTCGAGGTCAAGCAATTGCTGGATCAGCGCTTCGATACGATCCCCTATCTGGAGCACGCTATGCTCGCCGGGGAAATCTTGATCGCGGTCATGTCCGGTGTTGAGCAAGATGAGGGGGCCGAAAGTTCCGGTGATCCGTCGCCTTGGAAGTTCTCCGAGGTCTCCCAGATCTCGCGTGTGTTCAACATGTCGCCAATCGACGTGCGTGACATGACCTATGCCGACTTTGTCAACATGGTGAAGGGGTTCAACTCCGCCTCGGATCGGAAAGCAGAGCCGCCGACGGAAGAGGAATTTGAAGCCATTCTCGCCAAGTATGAGCCGGAGGCTCTGAAGCATGGATGAAGTCCAGACCGCCCTCATGCTGAGGATGGAAGTCACCCTCGCAAAGATGGAGAAGCAGCTGGAGCGTTCGCGCAAGGTGGTGAACGATACAGCGCTGGCGAATGAGCGTAGGTTCAAGACCTCCAATGATCGTATGGCCGCAAGCGCCACGGACAGCGCCAACAGTATTGTCCGTGAAATGGACCGCCTGCGAGGCAAATACGATCCATTGTTTGCCGCGTCGAAGAGGTACGAGGGGGCGCTGGAAGAGTTGAACCGGGCCCATAAGGTTGGGGCGATCAGCACGCTGCAACACGAGCGTGCGCTTGAGGCTCTGAATGCCGATTACACGGCGCAGCAGGCTGCTGTGACGCGGTCGGCTGGGGCTATGGGCCGCTTTGGGCTGGCTGCCAATGGCGCGGGGGGCGGCATTCAAAACCTTGCCTATCAGGTCGGGGATTTTGCAGTTCAGGTTGGTGCTGGCACCAGTGCCTCTATGGCGCTTGGCCAGCAGCTGCCGCAATTGCTGGGCGGTTTTGGCGTAATGGGTGCCGTGATGGGTGCGGTAGTCGCTGTAGGCATCCCGCTGGTCAGGGTGCTGTTCGACGCTGGTGATGCCGGCGAAGACCTTCAGAAGAAACTCGACAACCTCGAGGGTGCGGTCGGTGCATACACTGCAGCGGTCGACGGGGCGATCATTCCGACAGAGGAACTGTACGAGAAATATGGTGCAGCAACCAAGGCAGCCCAGGAATTCCTGATCGCCTTGACGGACATCAACCAAGTCGAAGCCATGAAGTCCCTCAGCGAAACGCTGGACCAAATCGCTACGCAGTTCGGAGGCCTGAGCCGCACCAAGTTGGTGGTGGGCAGCGACCTCCAGCTCGGGGCGGCTCAGGCGATTGGTGTAACGATCAAGGAGATTGAGGAAACCACTGCCAATCTCCGGGATGAGTTGGATCTGACAGATGAGGCGGCGGCAAGGTTGGTCGCGGGACTGGAAGCGCTGGATGGTGCGGAAGGTGTGAATGCACAAGTGGAGGCAGCACAGGAACTGCTGGCCCTCTTAGTCGAGATGTTTGGACCGATCGAGAGCATGGAGGGGGCCGCATTGGCGCTTGCAAAGAACTTGTCTGAAGCCGGTATTCAGGCCGCTGAGGTCAAGAACAATATCGAGAGAACGAACGCGGGCGTCTTGGATATGATCGCGAATATGGCGACCGCTTCGACTTCTTTGGGCTCTATGGTTGCGCAGTCAGGTTTGCTTGGCGACAACATGTATCGCGCGGCTAGCGCGGCGTGGGCGTTTCTCATGGTCCGCGCAAGGGAAAAAACGGCTTATGACGCGAGGGTTGGACGTGGTCGCGGCGGCGATCCGAGGGACTACGGCGGATCTGCCGATGACATCCAATCCTATGATCCAGGCGCGCAATTGGCTGCGTCTGAAGCGGCGCAGGAAGAAGCCCGTCGCAAGGCCGCCGAAAAGGCCGCACGCGCTGGCTCTCGCGGCCGCAAAGGGAAACGCGAGAAGGACAGCCTTTACGAGACTGGCCAGAAAGAACTGGAGAACCTCGAACGCCAGATCGAGATGATCGGCAAGACTGACGCGCAGGTTGCCGAGCTCACTGCCCGATACAAGTTGCTGGACGAGGCCAAAAAGCGTGGCATTGACCTCGATTCAAAGCAGGCGGGCAGCAGCCAGACCGTGCGCGAGCAGATAGACGAGCAAGCCGCCGCAATTGGCCGGCTGACCGAAAAGGCGGATCTGTACCGCGAACGCGCGGAGTTCATGGACAATCTCAACCAGGATCTGAAAGACGGGTTCATCGATGCGATCATCGAGGGTGAGAACTTTGGCGATGTGCTGGCCGATGTGGCCAAGATGTTGGCAAAAGCAGCCCTGCAAGCCGCCTTGTTCAACGAAGGGATATTCAGGAACGAAGGCGGCGGCGGTGGGTTGTTTGGCAACCTGCTTGGCAGTGCATCTAGCTGGATATTCGGCAAGCGTGCCCTGGGCGGTCCCGCTCAGGCGGGAATGCCCTATCTGGTGAATGAAAACACGCCGAACTCCGAGGTGTTTGTGCCCTCGAGCAATGGCGCGGTGCTGAATGTATCGCAGGCTCAGTCGGCTTTGCGAGCTATGAGGGGCGGTCGTGCGGGGGGGGCTGAGTTCAGCAACGCCATAGGACGATCAAACGGCGGATCACTGGATGTGCGCCTCTACGTCGATCAGGACGGCAACTGGAAGGCCAAGGTCGAGCAGATCAGCGCGGGGGTGTCGGCGAAAATTACTGACGCAAAGATGAGCTTGGCCAGCCGCCATCAAGCTGACAGCAAGTATCTGAGTGGTGGTCGCTGATGCAGGTTTCGTTTCCCTATCCTGTAAAGATACAGGCCAGCATCCCACGGTTAACTGGAATGCGGTTCTCTCCGTTCACCAATATCGACGGAGAGGCATTCGCAAAACCTTCCTTGAATGGCTACTGGCGGCTGGAAGTGACCGCGTTCGCCCGTCAGATGGGGCCGCAGTTGGCCTTGTCATCGTTCGTGACGCAGATGCAGGCGGCGGGGGCAACGTGTGTCGTGCCGGTGGTTACACAGTTTCGCCCAAACGATGATGCAGGTCGGATGTTGGCGGGCAATTGCCTTTCGCCGCAGTACACCTTTGATCACGTGGGTTTCGCAAGCGATCCCTTTGACGGCTTCACTCTTCGCGCCGCGGCATCGCATCGCGATAGTTTTATCGACGTGGACAAGCCTGCGCTGTCGCAGCTTTGGCCGGGCCATTACATCACCCTGGGCGACCGTCTGCACCAGGTGGTGAATGTCAGCGCAATCGAGGAAAGCGAGACCGCGATCCGCGTTTCCGTCATGCCCAATATTCGTGGCGATCATGACGTCGGCACGTTGGTGGTGGTGGATCAGCTGCGCCTGAAATGCCGCATGGAGCAGGGCGATCCGATCGGCGCGTCGATCGAGAAGATCAAAATTTCCAATCTATCTTTCATCGAGGCGTTCTGATGAGCATCCACGACATTCCAGATGAAGACCTGCGCCGCGGTGACGTGGCTTGCACGATCCTGTGTCAGATGGACTTTGCAACGAATCCGCAGAACTGGTGGCTGGGCTACGGGCCGCTGACTGCGGGCGGTGTTGCGTATCAAGGCACGGGCGACGTGATCAAGATCGGCGCGCTGTCGGTGACGTTCGGGATGAGTGCGGGGATGGTGCGTTTCGAGATCCCGGCAGCATCGCCTGAAATGGTGGCGCGCTGCCACAATCAATCCACTGAGGTGAACAACCGGCGCTGTCAGCTTTTCTACCAGCTATTCAGCACGGTCGAACGAGATGGTGAGCATCAGGGGCGGCTCATTGGTGATCCTATCAGCATGTTCCAGGGCGTTATGCGGGACATGCGCAGCACGTCTTCGGCAGACAGCCGGGTCATCGAGCTGGAGGCATACGGGCGCATGAGCCGCCAAGCCAAACCGCCATACGGGCGCTGGACCGACGCAGACCAACGCGCGCGCTTTCCCGGCGACACCGGCATGGCGTTCATTGCGGGCCTCAAGGACAAGGCAATCACATGGGTGCCGGGCACTTGATCCGCGTGGCGCGCGAGGCGGACATTCCTCGCATCATCGACCTGGTGGCGGCGCTGGCGGCGTCTGTGCGCGGCCCTCAGCGGGTTTGCCGCCTGCGCACCGGGGAAACGCTGGTAGACCTTCTGCGCGATCCGCAGGGCGCGGTGTTCGTATCGGGTGGCGGGTTCATTTCGGGTCGCATCATGCAGACCGTTATCAGCCCCGACAGGGTTGCCTTCGAGCTGGGCTGGTATGCCTCAGACCGCAGCGGATTGCGTCTCCTGCGGGCTTTCGAGGCATGGGCGGCAGAGCAGGGGGCGACCCTTATCAAGATGAGCGCCAACGGCGGCGCAGCGCAGCGCATCCTTGAGCGGCGCGGCTATGCGGTGGCCGAAGTGCAGATGGTTAAGAGGGTAGGTTAATGGCGATTTTCTCATCCATTGCATTCGGGATCGCGTTTGCTGGCGGCTATCTCGCGGCGGCGGTAGGCTTTTCCATTGCAACGGCCACAAGCATCGGCGTGGCGCTCGCGAATGCCGTGGTGTCTCTTGCCCTAAGCGCCATTTCCCGCGCATTGCAGCCCAGCGTCAGCGTCCCTCAGTCTGAAATTCAGGCGGTGATCAGCCAAGCGTCCGCCCCGCGCCGCATCTATGTCGGGGAAAACCTGGCGGGCGGGGTGCGGGCGCTGTTCGAAGTGAAGGACGGGACGCTTTATCAGCTGATCATGGTGGCGCATGGTGAAATCACCAGCTTTGACGAATGCTGGATTGATGGCGAACCGGTGACGCTGGACGTGGACGGCGATGTCAACGCCGGAAAAATGAAGACATATGTCAACATCCAAACCCGCGACGGTTCGGCTTTCGGCGGCGACTACGCCGATCTTTTTGCCGAGTTCCATACATGGAATGCCGCCCGCAAGCTGGAAGCTCAGGCCACATTCCTTGCGCAGATGAAAGCACCTCACGGCAACGACTTTAGCAAGGTGTTCCCGAAATCCTACAACACGGCGTTGCAGTGGGTGATCCGTGGTCAGGAGATCTATGATCCGCGCGATTTATCAACCGGGTATGCCGATAACGCCGCACTGGTGATGGCGCATTTCCTCTCGCATGAAGACGGGTTCAAGATCGCCCCCGAAGACATCAATTGGGACAGCGTAGCAGCGATGGCTGACGTGGCCGATGAAGCAGTGCCGCAGCTTGAGGGTGGCACTGCGGCGCGCCTGCGTCTCTGGGGCTATTGGACACTGGACGAGCCGCCTTCTGACGTTTTGGACCGGATGCACGCCAGTTCCGGCATCCGCGCATACGAAATGCAGGACGGGTGCATCGGCCTGATCGGCGGCAGCTTCGGCACACCGGCCTGCACGATCACGGCAAAGGACATAAGGGAGATCCAGACCAGCGAGGCAATCAGCGAACGCGATGGCTATAACGTTCTGCGCGTGCTGCACATGGACGCCAACCAAAAGTACACGGTCACCGAGGTTGATGCATGGCGCGATGAGGACCGGCTGGCCATCGAGGGCGAGATCGTCCAGGAGTACGAGCTTTCGATGTGTCCCAATCGGTCACAGGCGCGGCGCCTGGCGAAAGAGCAGCTGCACGACGGCAACCGGGCCAAAGTGTCCATCATCACCAATCTTGTCGGCCTGAAAGCACGTTTCCCGCGCGAAGATGGGCAGCGCCATACGATCCTTCTGGACTATCAGCCGGAAGACGGTTCGGGCCGTGTGATTCAGGGGGAATACGAGGTGCTGGACCACGAGTTTGACCCGATTGAGTTGCAGTGCCGGATTGACCTTGCAGCGGTGGATCGGGCTTCGGGTGAGTGGACGCCAGAAGAGGCGGGCGATCCTCCTACGGAGCTGCCAATCTCAACGCCTACAGAGCCGCCAGAGATCTCGGCGGTGTTCACTCAGCGCATCTTGCAAGCGTCGGCCGCGAACCCGGTTGCGATATTGGAGGTCGAGGCCGTAGAGGTTCCGGGCCGTAACGATATCACGGTCGAGGCGCGGTACTGGAGGTTCCTGCCCTTGGTTAAGACCGATATGCAGACCTCTGGTTACATCGCGCGGTCTGGCCCTGTCGAGGATGGCCAGACCTACTTCGCCGAGGCCCGATTTAACGGGGTGTTTGACGCACCTGACGAGTGGGTGAGCCTTGGCAGCGTCACCGTGCAGATTAACGGGACTGCGCCAGGCGCAGTGACCGAGTTGTTCGCATCCAATGGCACGGACAGGGTCAATCTGAATTGGCGCAACCCGTCCAGCGATTTTCACGAACTGCGCATCTATCGCAGCACGACGGCGGTGTTCGGTGACGCGTCACTGATCGGCACGACCGGCGGCGTGGCCGGGCAGATCTCGGAGTTCTCAGACGAAACGGTCACGGCGGCGACCGAATACAACTATTGGGTCGCGGCGGCCAACGTATCGGGCGTTGAGGGTTCGCCCACTGGGCCCGCCAACATCACGACGACCTGATCCTTTCAAAATGAAAATGACTATCGCCTGCGCCTCGCGGGCCTTTTGCGTTGGAGAATTACATGCCTGAAACGTTCGAGGAAATAATCAACCGCATCCTGCGGGATCATGAGGGTTATGACGGAAACGGTGGCACCGGTGCGCTGCCTGTCGGTGACCGTTCAACGGCGCAGAGGCCCATCAACAAGCGCGATCTGCGAGAGGCGTTGAAGTCCTTTGCTGATGTCGATGGCAATGCGGCGGACGCAATCCTGGCGCGGGATGTCGCAATCGAAGTTTCGCAGAATCCCGAGGACGCGCCGGTATCGATAGGCGGCTTTTCGGCACTGCATCACTCTGCGAAAGCCAGCGCCGCCCAAAGAGGTGCCGAGATTGCGGAGACCGGCGCGGGCGCTAAGCTCGCTGAGACGATCATTGCCCGTGATACCACGATCAGCGCATCCCGTATTGACCAGTTCGTTGCCGACTCAACCGAGCGTGACGCCTTAACCGTGGCATCCGGCTACCGCGTCTATATGCGGTCTGATCGGCATCTGTGGGAATACGACGGGGCGACGTGGAACGACGAAGGGCTTGATCCGACAGAAGAAAAGGCCGACAAGGCCAGCGTACCTAAATCCGGCAGTTCCCCCGTGTCAGCATCCGGCGGCGTCATGTCTGATCGGTATGTCACGCCTCAAGGTGTCGCGGCTGCGGTTGCGAACCAATCCGCACTGCCTGCACGCAATAACCTGCTGGCGAATGCGTCTGTAGCAGCATTGCTTTCCGCAGTGACGCTCATGGCGTCCGAGGTCGCCGCACTGAAAAGCGAAGTCGCGGACCTGAGAGGCGGTGGTACGGCTGCTGATTATTACATCGACGGGACGAGCGGCGATGATGGCAACGATGGTCTCACGAATGCCACTGCCTACGCCTCTTTCGCGCCGCTTATTGCGCTGTCTGCGGGCAGTTTGGACGGCAAGGTTGTCGCGGTGAGGCGCGGTACGTCTGTTGCCCCTATGGATGCCAGTGTGTTTGTGGCTGATGGCTGCACGGTCAAAAGCTACCCATCGCACATCCTGTCAAAGCCATACATTGATTGCACGGCGGCGATAGGGGCTTGGACGCTTCACGCTTCTGGCGTCTACAAGGTCACACTGACACGCGACCATTCCGGCGGGGCAAAGTATTTCGGCAACTATTTCCGCAACGCCGTGCCGATGCGCAAGGTGCAGAGCGTGGCGGCGCTGTCCGGCAAGGGCAATTTCGTGGTCTTTGCGGAAAACGAAACAACCGGCACGGTCACGCTTTACATGAACGCGCCGAGTGATCCGGGCGCGGACGGCGCGGCTTATCGCTGGGCCAAGTACGGCCACGCTGTCCGACTGTCTGGCGCGGGCAATAATGCATTTGGGCTGGAAGGGTTCGCTTGTGGTCAGCAGGACGGCATGTTTGTTCTGGCCAACGCAGGCGACAACGCAGGCGGACATACCCTTGCTGACTGCACCATGTGGTGGGGTGGACGCCATAGCGCTCTGATCGGGTCCGGCGCACTTGCATCCGCCAGCTTGAGAAACAAATACTATGGCGGGGCCAACGAAATCGAAACGGGCGGCGTTTTGAACGCTTCGGGCACTGCAAACTCCTTGGTATTCAACACCCCAGACCACTCCGGCGCAAACTGCGTTTCGCAGGGCAACGTATATGACGGCATGGGTCGTCAGAACTACATCGCCGGAACGCCCCGGAACTTCACGGGGCCATACGGACACGATGGCGTTGACGGTCGCGCGATGGCGTCCTTCACGATAGCGGCGGATCGTTATGTCGGCATGACGCAGATCCACAACACATCTGGTGCAGTTGGTACGATTGAAGACTGCGTTTTTGAGAATTGCGCAACGCTTTTGGCGATGGGGCAGGTTGACGGATCGACATACACGATTTCGCGGAACACGGGCCAGATTAATGTTCTGGTATCCAACCTGTCGGGCACAGATGTTTCCATCGTGTCGCGCTCGAACAAGTGGGACATTCTGGATTGCGGTGCAGGCAGCGCAGGCTTTGTCCGTTCCGGTGAGGGCGGCGCGGGCGTCACCAACTTCGACACGGAAAGCGACACCTACAACGTGCGCGGCGTTCGATTGGCGGTGACTTCAAATAACCGCGTCCTGTTCAATATCAAGGAAGGCCATATCCGCGCGGTCGGTGCCACTGTCTATCCTGACATTGCACTGCCCATCAAGTATCTGATCAAGGCCGCAGCCGCCGTGACGTGGGACAGCGACAATGGTGGAAACACATGGCCAGTCGGCGCGACGTTCTCAGACGCAGGGACTGACCTGTCACTGGCGGGCATGATTTCTGCGGGTAACGATGGCGTGACATCGGCAATGCACGTTATGCCGCCCGCGCGCGTGGTCGATGATTTCGACCGGCCCGACGAAACACTGGCATCCGGCGGGTACACGCTTCTGGACGGTGCGGACGCCATGTCTGTTTCGTCGGGAGCGCTGGCGGTCACAAGCGGCGACACAGGCGTCTACTCCGTTGCGAAGATTGCTGGCGGTGTCTGGGCAGCAAAGACCACAGATGGCGTTGTTTCTGGCGGTGGACCCGGCATTGCCCTGCGTGGTCTGGACGAAAACAACTGGATCATGCTCCGCGAAACATCGACCGCGTATCAGATCATGACGCGCAATGCTGGATCGTTCTCGGTCGCTTTCAGCGTCACATCGGTCACACCAGCGGCAGGGCAGGCGGTCTTTGCGGTTTTGATGCCGTACACAGACCCGAACACGGGAACGGAAACGACCCGCGTCTGGCTCTATGTCGATGGCGTGGCGCTGGTCTCGAATGAGGCACTGACCGTTCCTGCTGCCTTGGTAGGCGTGGAGGACATTGGTTTTGTTACACGGGGGTCCGCAATCGACCCGCTTATGTCTGACGTCTCTTGGGGGGCCGTCGATCAGGTTTTTGCTGCATGAACGGCATCGACATCCCCAGATTCCTTAATACCTACCGGCAGAAAGGCACCACATGAGCACCTTCAAGCTGAACCTGCTGGAGCAGGGCAGGGCGACGGAATGGCTGGCAAGCTTTGTCCTTCTTGGCATTGCTGTTCAGGCTTCAAACGATCTGAATGTCTGTTTTTTATCAAAGGAGATGGAGCATGGCTGACCAGCGCAGGGCTTTTTCCGTTCACGAGTTGCTGAAGTTGGTGTTAACGATCGCCGCTGTGGTGAGCCTGCTGTTTGGTGCGATGGGCTGGGCCTTTCTGCGCTGGTCAGAGTGGCGCGAGGTGCCGTCGCGATTGCTGGCCGTCGAGACGCGCCTAGCGGCTTTGCCGGACAAGCTGTCGCCCAACATCCTCGACTTCAAGGGGATCGGCCTGGTCACGCAAAAGCAGATCCACCGGGGCGGCACGCTGACGGTGGTCTATGTGGTCCGCCGCAGCATCGATTGCGAAACCACGGTGCGCGTCCAGTTCTTCGATCACGACAAGAACCTGACCGTCTACGCCTATGACATGCCGGCCGTCCGGGCACCTGTGTCGAGCGGCTTCAGCTCCTTTGCTGCGCGCGTGCGGATCCCGTCGGACCTGCCGCCTGGAACATACAGCTATTGGCCGGTCATCATCCCGTCCGCCTGCGGTGTCTATGGCCCGACCACGCCACCGATGTCCGAGGCCTTCGAGGTCGCGCTCTAGGCCGCCTCTAGCCACTCCGAAAATTCAACCGAAACAACCCCGCCAGCGGGGTCTCAAGCATTGGAAAAACGACATGCCCATTAACCCCGCCCACAGATTGATCCAGCTCGGTGTGAAATCGCTCGGCTTCGACCCTGGTCCCGTCGACGGCTGGTATGGTCCCGACACCCATTTGGCTTGTGCCGCACTGGCCGCGCAGGGACCAATCACGGCAACGCCTTGGGCAGTCCGAACGCTCAATCGCGGCTTGGCAGGCTTGGGTTACATGGAAGGGCCCGGTGGCGATCGCTACGACGCGGCCACGCGTTCGGCTCTTGGTCTGATGCTCGATGCCGATGGTCTTCCTGCCGCAAGCCGGGTGACGTCGCCTGCGCCGATCGTGCCGACAAGGCCCGCCATGCGTCCCGTCCAGACGCGCAGCGTGATGCGCCAAGGATCCACCAACAAGGTGATCGACACATTCATGCTGCACTGCGCCGCGGTTCCGGGCGACTGGCACCTCTACAAGAGCAACGCCGAGATCGTCCACGCGATCCACAAGATGCACACGCTGCCGACGTCGCAGGGCGGGCGAGGGTGGTCAGACACCGGCTATCACTCGATCACCTGCCCGGACGGCGAGCGCTTCGATGCGCGCCCTTGGCAGCGCAGCGGGGCAGGGGCGCTTGGCTACAACACCGGTGTCTATCACCAGCTGATGATCGAGGTCGACACCATCACCCGCACGCGCAGGGCCGAGGACTATTTCACGCCCGACACGCTGGCGACGACCAAGCGGCACATCGAAGAGATCTCGCAACGCACCCCGATCACGCGCCTGATGGGACATCGCGAAGTTGCCGCCAAGCTGTGTCCTGGCTTCGATGTGATCGACGCCGAATGGACGGAGAGGGCCGTGTCGTGAGTGCCCTTGGCTCCAAACTACGCGCGCTCGAGGGCGGCAAGGTCGCCTTCATGTGCCCCGGTTGCGGGTATCTTCATCAGGTAACAGTTGATGGTTCGCGCGGCTGGACGTTCAACGGCGACGGCGACCGGCCCACGTTCTCGCCTTCTGTGCTGGTGCGGACTGGATCAGCTGTGGATCCGACCTTCGTGGATGAACCAGGCGATCCGCCTACCGTGTGCCATTCGTTCGTGACCGATGGCCGGATCCGCTTTCTGGATGACAGCACGCATGAACTGGCAGGTCAGACCGTCGACCTGCCGGATCTCGCGTGACCGGCCGACATGGCCTCCCCTGAAATCTTCACTCTACTGATCGTCGCCGTGGTGGTGGCGATCATCGCGCTGACGCGCACATAAACGAAAGGAATCGTCATGTTTGATTTTCTCGCCGACCCCGAGGTACTGAACACCATCCTCATGATCCTCGGTCTTATCCTGACCTTCATCATCAACCGCGCTGCTGGGGCGTTCACGGCATTTACCGGAATCCAGATCGAGGCGAAGCACCGAGACGCCCTGCACTCCGCGATCAAAACCTACGTCGAAAGCAGCCTGAAGCACGGGCACGATGTCGGCATCGACTATCTGAAGGCCAACACGCTGGACTACCTCAAGCGCAGTATTCCCGACGCGCTGGCTGCATTGGTGCCCGGTGATGGGGTGCTTGATAAGCTGGTCGAGCGATACGCCGCCGAGGCGCTGGCAAAGCTGGGTACATCCAAGCGGTAAATGGCTGCTATCCCGCATAGCAGCCGAATATGTATGCCCCGTCCTGCCAAGTTGCAGGGCGGGGCCTTTTTCGTTTGTAGGTGACAGTGTTTCGCGGTTGTTCTATATACGTTCCGGTTTCACCGGGGCACAGCATGGTAATTGCAGATATTCTCGAGAGCCACGATCTCATCATCTACTGCCAAAACATCCAGTGCAGAAGGAGTGTGTGGATGACGCGTGCCGAGGCGATTGACCGGCTTGGAGGTGGCATTCGTTTATCCAGAATTCGAGAGCGAGCCAGGTGCAGTGCTTGTGGATCAGTGGGTGCTGAAACGATTGTTCAGTATGTCGGGAAGACAGGACGAGTTTAGCTTGTCTGCTAGGACAGTGCACAAGAGATTTTCTACGCACACGGAATTCACTCTGCTGGTTTAAAAACTTGACAGAAACCGGAACTTCACCGCTGTATTTTAGAATTTGCACATCGAGTGATGTGAAAGGAATTACAGATGAGTGGATTTGATCAATTTAGGCGCCTGCAAGAGCTATTGCGGGCTGCGGAACAGAAGCGCTTTAATACGCCAAGTCGTGGTCGCGTTGGTTGCCGCTTGGATTGGAGCGATGACGAAGACGAAAAGCTAATGCTGACGATCTATGGCAAGCTGACACACGAAGACCTGCGCGCTATCATTAAGTTCGCTGCAAGTATGGATAAGCGCCTCGCTGCTAGTCAGCCCTGATAACCTGGGGCGTGCAGGGACCGCCGTCGTGCGGGGGCATGATGCTGGGTGTGTTTAACCTGAGGGGGTACAACTTGACAGAATCAACCTTGGGGTATCACAATCAAGTTTACTAACCAAATCTTCCCTATTTCCCGGCCGCAACTTGCGGTCGGGCTTTTTTGCATAAGCTCTGCTCAGTCGTAGTTGGCGGCAGCCCTCTGTGAAGCCCTCACATGGATTTTACTTGGCTTATATTTCGGAATTTTTGATCTAGAGACGCTCCCCAAATGCATGAACGTCATCCTCGGCACTCGCAGCAGCGCTTCTCCCACGGCGTTGGAAAATACGAAATATGTGTTTAGATTGTCCTCTTATTGAGGCTTGGCCTAAAACCACTGCGAGGGAGCGGGCAGGTGGGTGCGTTGCGAGAAAGAATAAAGCAGTATCTGAAAGCACTGAGGCTACGCTTCGGCGATAAGTTTCACATCTATGACGTGATTGCAGTATTGGTGGTCATGTTTTGGCTGGCCATTTTCGCAGGGTACCTTGTCTGGGGCAGAGCCTGGTAAAGTGGGAGCCGCATTAGCTACCAAGCGTGCTCTCTATGAGCTGCTGACCTGCGATGAGCCAAAGCAAAGCTACCATCGCCCAGAATGCCCAAATTCGGCGAAACCTTCTTTTGGGGCGGATATCGCTCCGATCAACATCTGAAGATTTTCTGTCGCTAACAAGTGGCACCACATCCTCCCCAGGATTTGAGTCCTTGATAATCACAACCTCCATAGAACAATCCCATCTGATTCGATAGGTCTTCTCAAAAAGCTGGCAGAAATTCGCTAATTTCACCGCTGATGACGTGCGCAGTCAGGGATACCTTCGTATGTTCGAAGCCAGTGGTAAGTGCTTTCACCGGAGGGCGGCATGGTCATTGGGGATCTGATCGAGGACCAAAACCTGGTCATCTACTGCAAACACATCCGGTGCAGCAGGAGCGTGCACCTGACACGCGCTGAGGCTATCAAGCGTTTTGGAGTTGATTATCGGCGTTCATCCATCCGTGAGCGTAGTCTTCGCACCAACTGCGGCTCTGTGGGGGAGGACACGAATTTTTAGTATGTTGGACGGACGAGGCAGTAGATAAACCGCCCAAAATTACTCAAGCGCGTGGCTCAGGAACCAGCAAGGGTGTACATTGGGCTTAAGGCAAGAGGCAAATTGCGACTCTATACAAAACCGCAAAATTGCTGTTAAAGGACGTTGACTGGCTTCAGTATAATATTGGACACCTAAGGTATGATAAAATCAAGAGACGTGGTGCCTTATTTGGGGCTGCTGTGGGGAATTCTGCCTCTATTCTATATTATTCCCGGCGGGAATATAATATTTTATCTATTGCAGATAGTTGTTTCTCTGTTTTTATTTCTGATTTTATCAAAAAAAGCAATACCAAAAGCCTGTCTTGGTATTGCTGGTATTGGAGCGGTGTTTTTCGTTCAATCTGGTTACATGGATGCGCATCAGAATTTTGTGTTGTCGAATTATTTGGGCCTAACTCTATTTGTTCTCAACATTTCCCTTCTAATTTCTCTAGTTGATAGAGAAAGTATTTTGGCCTTTTCCAGAAATTTCTTTATATTTAGTTCTGTTTGCGCGATCATCCACATCATATTCATAAAGGCAGGCTTGATTAGCGGTCTTTGGGGAAGGTTTAGTTTTTTTGGTGGTTCTCACCCAAATTTAGGTGGGGAGATTTTTGCAATTTCAGCTTTTGCGGGTGCCATATCTATGAAAAAAAGCAGTTTTCTATTGTTGTGTATTCCTATGTTAATATCGACCTATTTTATGGAGACTAGGACTGGCATGATAGTAATAGGCTTGACAGCACTTATGAAAATTATTTTTGAGGTAGATGGCGAGCTGACAAAATCCAATCTGTTACGGCGCATTCTTCTGTGCATGCCCATAGTGATAGTAATTCTGCTCGAAGGTAGCTTGATAAGGGGGGCTGCGGAAGAGATACTCTTAGCAAGCGATCCGGACAGAGGGCTGGCAACAGGTTTTGTATCAGGTAGAAACTATCAATGGATGCAAGCATGGGAAAGCTTCACATTGCATCCTTGGTTCGGGTCGGGGATGGGTTTGTATGAAGATAGCATGAGAGGGGCACATAACCCGTTTCTGTACAGTATATCCATGTATGGAGTGGTTGGTTTAATCTTTTGGATTTGGCTGGGATGGTACGCATATTCTCTTGTCAAATCAAATTTTAAAATTTTTATATTTCTGCTTCCTAGTACCCTTATGCTCGTGCTTAATGATAGGTTTATGAACAGCAATTCCTTCCCCTTACTCTTCTACTTTTATGTTATTCAGTTCGGTCGTTTCACATCAGTCCATTGGAATGCTGAAGGAACAGTCTTGGGAAGAAGGGTAAAGTTTTTTAGGAGTAGAATAAGAATTCGAGCATAAAAATTGATCTTCTTTATCAGATTTTTTTCAATCTGGTTGGCTTGCTGAATGCTGATTTTAATTGCTTTCTGTCAAAAGAACGGCAAGCGCTCACCCTATGAATTTTCAAGGTTCTTTTGGCGCATGCTGTTAGATATCAGATGACCAAGTCTGTTCGCTCGCCTTTCTACCGTAATCGACAGCAACCAGGCTCCCAATATTGATATAAGAATGAGGGAAATTTTTGCTGGTATGCTACCATCCACGTTCTCGATTCCAAATGTACTAATTGCATATTTTTGCAGGGGCATGTGGATAAGATAAATAGTGAACGTAATTCCACCCAAGAAAACGAATGGGCGGCTTGAAAGCAGGGAATTAGATTGAGATGCGGTGGAAATACAGAGTATTGTAGCAACTGGTATTAAAAAACCGATGTACTCTATTGCTCCAGTAGCAAGCGTCAGTAGCAAATAGAGACTGAAATAAGTAAGGCACGTCAAGGTGCCAAAGTGCGGTTTGGTAATTATTGGAAAGTCTCTGCACACAAAAAAAGCGTAATCCCAAGTCCTATTCCAAATAGCCCTCTTAAGAGCCCACTTGGAGTGTCTATGAGTGGATATGAAGTTGAAATTATGGAGCAGCATAGCAAAGATATAGCAAAAAATATGAGGTTAAGGATTCGACGTTTTTTAAGGATGAAGAATGCGCCAAAAAATAGAATAGGTAAATATAGTTCTACAGACATACTCCAGCTCACACCATTCCACTGAGGCATGCCGAGCATATAAGATAGTCCAATAGTGGACAGCATTAGAGAAGCTTCTCCATGCTCCCACGACGAAACTTCAAAAGCTATATATAATATAAAAAGTGCGAGGTAGGGGGGGAGTAACCTGAAGGCCCTCTGAATCGAAAATTGCCCCCAAGTTTTCTGCTGCTTGTTCTGAGAATGTCCCAAGACAAATCCACTAATCACAAAGAAAAAATCCACAGCATTTCCCCAGTGCGAGTTTTCTATAATACCGCCAGAAATTTTAAGTACGATTGTATTTAATCCATAGTGATAAAGCACGATGATAAACGCCAGGATTCCTCGAATTCCTTCGATTTCCGTGAATCGCTGCATGAGTTCTGTCCCTTTTTTTATTTCCTAGGCGAAACGATGATTCGGATAAGGTTTCCTGATTTCGTGTTTTGATCAAGCGCATTTCAGCGTGAATCGCGCTGAAATGAGCAGATCTCTTCGAAGTCGCTTTCTTCGCACGCAAAATGCTGTGTGGCATCACATGTGAGCCAGATTTTTCAATGCACTTCTAACCCATTGATTTTGCATGCGCGGTCGCAGGTTCAGTTCTAGCATGGAGCGGACAACGAGAATCGAACTCGTAACTAAATCTTGGGAAGCTGCCGTGTTTCTGAGCGGTGGGCGCTTAGGTCGGAGCAGCTAAAGATCGTGGGACACTTCGGTTATAAGCCATTGATTTTCATGAGCGGACCTGACGGCTGATTTGGGACATGCGTGGCTTGAAATCAAAGCAATTTTCTCAACTATGACCAGTCCGGCCTTGGGTACCACCCTGTTTTGCAGGGTTCTCCGTGAAAATACAGACATCAATTATATGTTCAGTTTTCACCCATCGCGGCCCGGTGCGCCACCGTCACCGCCTATGCGGCAAGCTTCGTGAGAACATAGCACGACTGATCGCCGATAAATCCGCTGATGACAAAACCATCTTCCAAAGCCCGGCCAATCTCGTCGCGGACGCGCAACCTTTCGGCCAATGCTGCATCGGGGTCTGATGCGAGCATCGACGCAAAGTCGCTTGGTATGGTGACACGCCGCGCATCATCAGCATGAACCTGCGCAATGCGTGCCGCGCAATCTGCGACGCGCGCGGTGTCGAGAAACCAGTCCGCCATCAGCCGATCAGAAGGGGTGCCCGCGTTGATCCCGACCATTTTCCCATAATAATCGGCCAGATAGGTGTCGACGATTACGCCCAGTTTGCCCACGTTCAGCACTGCATTGGCTGCGCGCAACGGGTCGAATGTCCAGCGCACATGGGTGATGTCCCGTGCCAGACACCAGTCGCGCTGAAACCATTTCAGACGCGCCCCCAATCCCATCCCCTGCATTTTTGGCAACACCGCAAGACGGTGCGAATGCTGGATGTGCGGCTCGCGTGTGGGAAAGCCGAAGACATAACCGACAAGTTCGTCACCCGAGAAAGCGCCGGCGGCAAGACCGCCTTCGTGCTGGATGACCATCATCAGATCATAGGGGTCGGCCAGATCATCCTGTCCCCAGACTGCGCGTTGCAGGGCTTCGGCCTTGGTGAACTCTGCCATGCCGGACAGTTCGCGGATCACCGGTGCTGTCATGCGGAGAAGCTTTCGGTTGAAAGTGTCATCTCTGACAGAAAACTTTCATTCAGTGTGACGCCGATGCCAGCACCTTGTGGCACTGCCATGCGCCCGTCGGTTGCCTCGAGCGGTTCGTGGATGATGTCGCGCGCGAAATAGCGGCTGGCGCTGGACACATCGCCGGGTTTGGTGAAGTTGGGCAAGGTGGACAGATGGATGTTGTGGGCGCGTCCGATGCCCGATTCCAGCATACCGCCACACCAGACCGGCACGTCAAAGGCCGCCGCAAGATCGTGCATTTTCAGCGCCGTGTGATAACCGCCCGACCGCGCCACCTTGATGTTGATCACCCGCGCCGCGTCGGCCTGAAGCGCCTGACGGCAGGCGCGCACCGAATTGATGCATTCATCCAGACAGATCGGCGTTGTCATCCGTTTTTGCAGCACTGCGTGGTCCTGAATGTCGTCCCATGCCAGCGGTTGTTCGATGTAATCCAGCGCCAGATCGTCCAGCTTTTGCAGCAGGCCCGCATCGGCCAGTGTGTAACAGGCGTTGGCGTCCACGCTAAGCCGGATGTCGGGAAAGGCGGCGCGCACCGCAGCGACCAGCGCCACGTCGTGCCCCGGTTTGATCTTGAGCTTGATCCGTTTGTAACCTAGCCTGTGGTGGTGGGCGACGCGCGCGACAGTGTCGTCGATGGACCCGATTCCCAGCGAAACGCCTGCGTCTATTGCATCTCCGGTCCCGCCCAGAACGGTTTGCAGCGGCAGGTTTAACGACTTGGCCCACAGGTCCCAGAATGCCATGTCGACCGTCGCCTTGGTCATTTGGTGACCGCGCCACGGGGCCAGAAGCTTGTCCAGCGCCGCAGGGTTTTCAAAAGACTTCCCCACGATCATCGGCAGAAACAGTTCCTTGAGCAAGGCCATCGCAGCGGGCAGCGTTTCACCCAGATAGTCGGGCAGGGGGTCCATCACCCCTTCGGCATATCCGGCGTATTCGCCTGAATAGAGCGTCAGCAGCGGGAAAATGCGGTCATACATCGTGCCGGTCGAGATCACGAACGGCTGTAGCAAAGGCAGCCGGACTAGCCGCAATTCGGCCCTGTCGATGGTCAGCGGTGCGCGGGTCTGTTTGGCAATTTCCGACATGTCGAACCCTTTGGTTTGGCGAGGTTGGACTACGTGTAGTCGAGGGATATAAATATTGCAAGATTGACATTATGAAAGCTTTCTGTCATTTCGAGTCCCAGGAGACAGTTTAAGGGGGCGGCGCTTTGGCACATCCAGACAATATTTCGATCAGCGTTCAGCAACTGCTGGCTGACAGCGTCGAGGGTGCGACCAAAGGCGAAAAAGCCATCGCAAGCTACATGATGACGAACATCAAAACGCTTCCCTTCGAGACGGCATCGACCCTGGCCACCAAGATCGGCGTGTCAGAGGCCAGCGTCGGGCGGTATTGCCGCAGCATCGGGCTGGACAGTTTCAAAGAGCTGAAATCGCGGCTTCAGGCCGACTTGGGTGACAGCGCCTGGTTGATCGGGGATCGGCTGAAGGATTTTCATGCACGCTCCCGCAGTGGTGGGGCAGAGCTGAGCCGTGCGCTGGAGCTTGAGATTGCCGCCCTTGTCGCGGTTTACGAAATGGCGGGCAGCCCGCCTTTCGAGGCCATGGTCAAGCGGCTGGCGCACACGCCGCAGGTCTTTGTCGCGGGATTTCAGGCCGAACGCGGTCAGGCGCAGTATCTGACAAACGGCCTTCAATACCTGCGCCCTGGCGTCTGGTTGGCCGACCAGGAGGGCGGCACGTTTTCCGAGCTGTTGCAGGGCGACCCTGCGCAGTCCTGCCTGGTGATTATCGACGGGCGTAAATATTCCCGCATGGCCGAAAAGCTGGCGCGCGCCGCCAAGGAACGCGGCGTGAAAGTGTCGTTGATCACCGATCTGTACTGTACGTGGGATTCGGGGCTGGCCGACGAAACCTTTGCCGTGCCGACAGAGCTGAACCTGTTTTGGGACAACACGGCACCCATTTCCAGCCTGATCAGCCTGACGGTGAACGGCGTGTTCAACGAATTGGGCGCAGATGTCGAGGAGCGGATGGCCGCGATTTCTGCGGGCTACAACACCTTTGTCGGCCACCTCGGCGCGCCGTCCGACACAAGCAAAAAATAATCAAAAAAGCGCCACCATAGGGAAGGGACCATTACCATGATGTTCAACAAATATTTGCGGGCTGCAAGCGTGTCCATCGCGTCGATGATTGCGATGGCCCCGGCCGTCTTTGCGCAGGAAGCCACGATTGTTCTACCGTCCAACACGGTCGGTCTGACAAGTTATAACCCTGTTACGGCCATTCTGACGAACGCTGCCGCCTTTCTGATCTTCGACCGGCTGGTCGAGGTGGACGCCGCGCGCAGCTATCATCCGCATCTGGCCGAAAGCTGGGAAGAGTCCGAGGACGGCATGTCGTGGGTGTTCCACCTGAAACAAGGGGTGACCTTCCACAACGGTGTGCCCTTCAATGCGCAAACCATCGCGGACTGGCTGCCGCTGTATGACGGCACCGACAACGCCTATTACACTGCGGCCATCGACAGCATTCAGGTTGTGGATGAATACACGGTGAAGTTCGTGATGAAACATCCCGAACCGAACCTGCTGTACAACCTTGCCATCATGGGCGTGCCCGAACCCAAATCCTTTGTCGCCATGGGCGAGAATTTTGGCGTGACCGAAACCATCGGCACGGGGCCCTACAAGCTGGAAAGCTTCGACATCGGCCAGCAAACCGTTCTGGTGCGCAACGACGATTACACCTGGGGTTCGCCCGTCGCCAAGAACACAGGCCCGGCCAAGTTCGAACACCTGACATTCCGCGAGATCGCCGAAGCGTCGACCGCGTTTCTCGAGCTGAAAACCGGCGGTGTCGATATGCTGCTGTCGGTCCCTGCCGATTTCGTCCCCGAGGTTGAGAAACAAAGCGACCTGAAGCTGGTCAGTGTTCCGGGGCGCGAGCTGGTTTACATGGTCATGAACGTGGTCAAAGAACCCTTCACCGACATCAAGGTGCGCGAGGCCGCGGCCCTTGCCATCAACCAGCAGGAAATTCTGGACAACATCTATGGTGGCATCGGGCAGGTGGCAGACACCTTCCTGATCTCGGCATTGCCCGAGGCGAAAGTGGCCGACGAATATCGCATCGCGTTCAACCCCGACAGGGCCAACGCCCTGCTGGACGAAGCGGGTTGGACCATGGGCGGGGATGGCGTGCGCATGAAGGACGGGCAGCCGTTAGAGGTGTCCTTGTGGACCCAAAGCGACAGCGTGTTCCGCCGTCTGTCGGAAGTTGTGCAGGCGCAACTGAAAGCCGTGGGCATCAGCGCCGAGATCGGCACCTTTGACAGCGCCATGATCCGCGATCAGTACAAATCCGGCGAACAGCAGGTCGCCGTGCGGTCCTATGTCTGGGACAACGCCGATATTGTCGATTGGTTCTTTGGCGGTGACCGGCTGGGCTATCCGAACATCTCGATGTTCAACGACCCGAAGGCCGAAGAGTTGCGCGCTGCGGCCATGACCGGATCAAAAAGCTCGGACGAGCGGATCGCGAACTTTACCGCCTATCACGAATACGTCCTTTCGCAGTTTCCGGTCGCCCCGATTTACCAGCCTGTGGTCAGTGTCGGGTACAACACCTCGCGGATTTCCATGCCCGAAGTGTTTGACGCGCCGGGCATCGGGTCGACCGTGCTGATGGACATGGCTCCGGTCGAATAAGCGTCAGGCGGGGATCAGACATGTTGGGTTATTTCATCAGGCGGGTGCTGGTTCTGATCCCCGTTTTCCTTGCGGTGTCGGCGGTGATCTTTTCGATCATTCACCTGATACCTGGCGATCCGATCGACAACCTGCTGAAGATCGGTGCAGGCCCCGAACAGCGCGAGGTCATGACCGCGCGCTATGGCTTGGACAAGCCGCTGGCAGTGCAATACTGGATCTGGCTCAGCGGTGTGCTTCAAGGCGACCTGGGCACAGCCATCGTTGCCCGCAGGCCAGTGGCCGACCTGATCGCCCAGGCCTTGCCGCATTCGCTGGCGCTGGGACTGTGTGCACTGGCGTTCTCGACCTTTTTCGGGATTGTTCTGGGCACGATCGCGGCACTGAACCGTGACCGTTGGCCGGACCAGCTGATCATGACGGTTGTGCTGCTTGGCTCAACCGTTCCGGGGTTCTGGCTGGGTCTTTTGCTGATCCTGGTGTTTTCCGTCTGGCTGGGCATGTTCCCGGTGTCAGGCGCGCGCGACTGGTCGGCGATGGTTCTGCCGGTTCTGACCGTGGGTCTGGGCGGCACCGCACTGGTTGCCCGGGTGACCCGCGTGGCGATGGTCGAGGCAGGGCAGCGCGATTTCCTGATGCTTTTGCACGCCAAGGGGATGCGCCCCGCACGCATCCAGTTGCGCCATGTGTTGCGGCACGCGCTTATTCCTGTGGTCACCATCCTGTCGCTGCGCATTGGCTGGATCCTGGGCGGCGCCGTCACGGTCGAGGTGGTCTTTGCCCGTCCCGGCCTGGGCACGCTGCTGATCAAATCACTGAACCAGCATGATTATCCCGTGGTTCAGGCCTGTCTGCTGATCCTTGCGATGGCGGTGATGCTGGGCACCTTGGCGGGCGACCTTATTCAGGCGGCCATGGACCCGCGCGTCAGGGCGGCATTGTGATGGGGGTGGCTGTAATGAAACTGTCCGACACCACATTGGGCCGCGTCATGCACCGCCCCAAAGGTGTGATCGCCGGCACCTGGCTGATACTGGTGGTGTTCGTTGCGGTCTTTGCGCCGTACCTGACACCTTATGAATACGACATTCAGGACCTGCCCAATGCGTTCCGTGCACCGGATGCAGCGCATTGGCTGGGCACCGACGAATTCGGCCGCGATATGCTGACGCGCATCATGTATGGCGCGCGGACCTCGCTGAGCGTGTCGACGGTTGCAATTGGTATCTCGGTGTTCTGCGGCATGTGCCTTGGGGCGGCGTCAGGATACTTTGGTGGGCGGTTTGACCGGGCCGTGACGGCGGTGATCGACCTGACGTGGTCGTTCCCCGAAATTCTGGTGGCGCTTATCCTGGTGGCCATCATCGGCCCCGGTGTCACAGGGGCGATGGTCGCCATAGGCGTTGCCTATCTGGCGCTGTTCACGCGGCTGACACGGTCGCAGATCATGGCGATCAAATCCGAAACTTTTGTCGAGGCATCGCTGTCTTTGGGGGCCAGCCACGGTCATATCCTGATGCGTCATCTGCTGCCGAACGCGCTGGCACCGGTGATTGTCGCCGCGATGCTGGCCACGGGGGACGCGATCATCCTTGAAGCGACGCTGGGGTTCTTCGGCCTGGGCGCGCAGCCTCCGACCCCCAGTTGGGGCGGGCTGATGTCGTCGGGCACGGCACAGATGTTCAAGGCTCCGTGGATCATCATCATTCCGGGGGTGGCCGTGGCCGTGACCGTCTTTGCGATCAACCTGTTCGGCGATGCGCTGATCCATGCGCTGGACGTGCGCGCGCGCGTGCGGGAAAGCTGATGTTGCTAAGTGTCAAAAACCTGTCGGTGGGCATCGGCACACTGACCCTGCTGGAAGGCGTCAGCTTTGACCTGGCCAAGGGCGAGATCATGGGGCTGGTTGGAGAAAGCGGATCGGGCAAATCGCTGACAGCACTTGCGCTGACCGGCTTGCTGCCGCTGATCGGCGGGCGCGTCACCGCAGGGTCGCTTGAATTCGACGGCACCGACATGGTCACCCAGCCCAAGCGCAAGCTGCGGGCCCTGCGCGGACGCCGGATTGCCTTTATCACCCAAAACCCGATGACAGCACTGGACCCTGTGCAGCGCATTGGCCCACAGGTCGATTTCGTGTCCCGCACGCACCTGGGGCTGGACCGCAAAGCGGCGCGGGCGCGCACCATCGCGCTGTTGACCCAACTGCGCATTCCGCAGGCCGACACCATCTGTTCTGCCTATCCGCACCAGTTGTCGGGCGGCATGAAGCAACGCATCGTCATTGCGATGGCATTGGCGGGCGATCCCGACCTGATCGTCGCGGACGAGCCGACGACGGCGCTGGATGTCACGGTTCAGGCGCAGATCATCCATCTGCTGACCCGTCTGGTGCGCGAACGCGGTCTGGCGCTGGTGCTGATCACGCACGACATGGGCGTCGTGGCACAGGCCTGTGACAAGGTGGCGGTGCTCTATGCGGGCCGGCTGGCCGAGCAAAAGCCGGTGCATGCGCTGTTTGCCAGCCCTCAGCATCCCTATTCAGCCGCCCTGATCGACTGCATCCCCCGCGAGGGCATGGCACCCGGATCGTTGACGGGCATTCCCGGCAATGTGGCCTCGGCCACGGCTTATCCGTCGGGCTGCCGGTTTCACCCCCGCTGCCCGCGCGCGGGTGCAGGTTGCGACACCAGGGTTCCTGTTCAGCGTGGCCTGTCCGACGCGGGCACGGTCGCCTGCCATTACCCCCTGAACGGAGCGCCGGATGTCTGAACCTCTTGTCAAAATTCAGTCCCTGTCCAAGCGGTTCGACACCCCCGGCGGTTTCCTGAAAAAGCGGCGCAGCATGTTGGCGGTGCGCGATGTATCGCTGTCGATTGCACGCGGCGACATCGTCGGCGTGGTCGGTGAAAGCGGCTGTGGCAAGTCCACGCTGGCCCGTCTGGTGTTGCGGCTGATCGAGCCGACCGAAGGTGCTGTCTGCTTTGAAGGCGCCGACCTGACGCAGCTCAGCCGGGCCGAGTTGCGCAAGATGCGTCAGCGGATGGCGATGGTGTTCCAAGACCCCTATTCCTCGCTTGATCCGCGGTATCGGGTGGCGGATGCGCTGGCGGAACCTTTTGTGGTGCAAGGCCAGCGGGTGCCGCGCGGTCGCATCGACGCGCTGATGGAAAAGGTCGGTCTGCCCCCGTCAATGACGCAAAGCTATCCGCACCAGTTGTCCGGCGGGCAACGCCAGCGGGTCGGCATCGCGCGGGCCCTGGCGCTGAACCCGGATTTTATCGTGCTGGACGAGCCGACGGCGTCGCTGGACGTGTCTATTCAGGCGCAGATCGTGTCGTTGATCCAGGATTTGCAACGCGATCTGGACCTGACTTACCTGTTCATCAGCCACGACCTCGGGCTGGTCCGCTATTTCTGCAACCGCATCGTGGTGATGTATCTGGGCGCAGTGGTCGAGGAATTGCCCGATCCCGGCGCCGCGCCGCGCCATCCTTACACCCGTGCGCTGATGGCCAGCACCTTTGCCCCCGATCCGAACACCCGCCAGGAGGCCACCGAGCTGACCGGCGAGATCCCCAGCGGTTTCGACCTGCCGCGCGGCTGCGCCTTTGCCGCGCGCTGTCCCAATGTCACGGCCAGATGCCGCGAGACGGTTCCCGTGCTGAGCCGCGAACCGCACCCCGTCGCCTGTTTTCACCCAATCCAAGGATAACCCATGACGCACCATGTCCTCACTGCCGAATTTCTTCATGAAAGCAACACCTTCAAAAAGGGCCTGACCGAGCTTCACAACTTTGAGGTTGATGCGCTGATGGAAGGCGACGAGGCGTTGGCGCGTCTGTCCGACGGCAACACCGGCCTGTCCGGGTTTACCGATGTGGCCGACGCAGCGGGTTGGGACCTGACCCATGTGATTTCCGCCTATGCCGTGCCGGGGTCCAAGGTGTCGCGGCACGCATTCGAGCATGTGGCAGGCAAGATTTGCGCCGCCGTCGAACAGCACAAGGACACATTGGACGGCATCCTGCTGGCCATGCACGGGGCCATGGTCACCGAGTTCTGCGAGGACGGCGAGGGCGAATTGTTGCAACGTCTGCGCGACATCGTGGGGCCGGACATGCCCATCGCCACCACGCTGGACCTGCATTGCAACGTCACCCCGCAGATGGCGGCGCTGGC
Organism: uncultured Pseudosulfitobacter sp.; assembly: GCF_963976325.1. NCBI lineage: Bacteria > Pseudomonadati > Pseudomonadota > Alphaproteobacteria > Rhodobacterales > Roseobacteraceae > Pseudosulfitobacter > uncultured Pseudosulfitobacter sp. The sequence continues at coordinate 1,002,407 of NZ_CAXBJW010000001.1, read as the reverse complement.
CAATATCATCGTGTCCTACAAGACCTATCCCCACATCGACCTGCGTGAACGCGGGCAACAGGCGGGCCGTATTCTCGAGGCAGCGATGGCGGGCAAAAGCCGCCCGAAAACCTGTCGCGTGGCCTGCCCGATGCTGGACGATCCCAACGGCGGGCGCACCGATGTTGGCCCGATTGTCCCGCTTTATGCGCGTGCGCTGGAGCATGAGGCCGAAGCCGGCATTCACTGCGTGTCGATCAACGCAGGCTTCAGCGATGCGGATATTCACGACATGGGCCCCACGGTTCTGGTGACCTATGATGCCAATACCGATGGCGCCGAGGCGCGCGCCCACACCATTTCGCAGCAGATCGCGGCGGAAATCTGGGAGGCCCGCAACAGCATCGCCAACGATTTTCTAAGCGTCGAAGATGCCTGTGCGGTCGCCACATCCTTTGACACCGCCAGGGGGCCGCTGGTGATCGCGGATTATGCTGACAACCCCGGGTCGGGCGCCTATGGCGATGCGACAAATCTGCTGGCTGCCATGCTGGACGCGAGGCTGGAAAACGCGACCTTTGCCCCGATGATCGACCCTGATGCCGCCACCATGCTGTGTGGGGGCGCAGTCGGCGACACGGTGACACTTGACCTGGGTGGCAAGAACGATCCGGCCTTTGGCGGCGGACCGCTGACATTGAGCGGCCAGATCATGCACATTTCGGACGGCTGGCTGACCGGCGACGGGCCAATGCTGGGCGGGTTGCGCCGCAGCTTTGGTCCCACGGCGGTTCTGCGGGTGGACGGCATCGACATTCTGGTCACCACGGAGCGCGACCAGATGCTGGACCTGCAACAGTTCAAGACTTTCGGCATCCAGCCCGAGCAGAAATCGGTGGTCGCGGTGAAATCCATGCAGCACTTTCGCGCCGCGTTCGAGCCGATCGCGGGCAAGGTGATCGTGTGCGACTGCGGCGCGCTGTCCACGCCGCAAATGAGCCGACGCCCCTACGTCAACGTGCGCCGCCCCATTTGGCCGCTGGATGAAAACGCCGAAATGTAGCATCACCTTGGGCGACAGGATCGCTAACGCCACAGGAGGCACGTTTGAAAATAGCCTGTATGCAGGTCGCGCCCCCGGCACCGGATATGGTGCACAGCCTCGCGCGGTTGAACGACACTGCCGCGCAGGCCAAAGCCGCCGGTTGCGATCTGTTGGTCACGCCAGAGATGTATCTGTCCGGCTATAACATCGGCGCTGCGCGGGTTCTGGAGCTGGCGCAGACCGCCGATGGCCCGGCGTCGGCGCAGGTGGCGGACATTGCCCGCCGTCACGGGCTGGCGATCCTTTATGGCTATCCGCAGGCTGACCCGCAAGGCGGTGCGCCCTTCAACGCAGTGCAACTGATCGACGCGGCGGGGGCGCGCATCGCACACTACCGCAAGACCCATCTTTACGGCGACGTGGACCGCGCGCAGTTTCAGGCGGGGCAAACCCGCGCGCCGGTGGTGTCGTGGAACGGCTGGCGGATCGCACTGGCAATCTGTTACGACATCGAGTTTCCCGAACTGACCCGCGCCTATGCGTTGGACGGGGCCGATCTGGTGCTGGTGCCCACCGCGAACATGATCCCCTATGACAGTGTCGCCACGCGGCTGGTCCCCGCACGGGCCGAGGAAAACGGGCTGTTTGTGGTCTATGTCAACTATTGCGGCAGCGAAGGTGATTTCGACTATTGCGGCCTGTCCTGCGTGTGTGCGCCCGATGGCCGCGATATTGCGCGGGCAGGGCGCGGGCCGGGGCTGATCGTGGCCGATCTTGACCGCGCCGAGATTGCGCGCACCCGCCAGGCCGTACGCTATCTGCACGACCGTCGCCCCGAGATTTACACCGAAATTGGAACGAACCGCGATGACATCTGACCCCAGACCCCAACCCTATGTCACCGCCTTTGGCCCCGACTTTACCTTTGCCTTTGACGACTGGATCACCAATCCCGCAGGCTTGGGCGCGGTGCCCGCCGAAAGCCACGGGCGCACGGTGGGGATCATCGGTGCCGGCATCTCGGGGGTGATCTGCGCCTATGAGCTGATGAAGCTGGGCCTGCGCCCCGTCGTCTTTGAATCCGGCCAATTCGGCGGACGGCTGCGCAGCCAAAGCTTTGAGGGCACCACCAATGCGATCGCCGAACTGGGCGGTATGCGCTTCCCGCTCTCGTCCACCGCCTTTTATCACTATGTCGATATGCTGGGGATCGAGACGCGGCCCTTTCCGAATCCGCTGACCAAGGCCGCAGGATCAACCGTGATCGACCTTGCGGGCGAGACGCTGTATGCCGAAACCATCGACGACCTGCCGCCGCTGTTTCGCGAGGTCGGGGCCGCCTATCAGCAGGCGCTGGAGGATCACGCCCAGTTCGGCGCCTTGCAAGCGGCGATCAAGGCGCGCGATGCCGCGTTGGTCAAGGAACTGTGGAACCCCATTGCGCGGGCATGGGACGACCGCAGTTTTTACGACTTTATCGCCTCGTCCGACGCGTTCAAAAAACTGTCGTTCCGGCACCGCGAGGTCTTTGGCCAGGTCGGTTTCGGCACCGGCGGGTGGGACAGTGATTTCCCCAATTCGATGCTTGAGATCCTGCGGGTGAACTTGCTGGGGCTCGATGACGATCAACACTATATGGTCGGCGGCGTCGAACAGGTGCCGCGCGGCCTGTGGACCCGCAGCCCCGACAAGATGGTCCACTGGCCCGAAGGGATGACGCTGGAAAAACTGCACGGCGGATCGACCCGCCCCGGTGTGGTGAAAGTGCGCAAGCAGGGCGACGATGGGCCGTTCGAAGTGACCGACCGCTGGGGCCGTGTCGAGACGTTCGATGCGCTGATCAGCACCTGTCAAAGCTGGCTGATGACCACGTCGATGGATTTCGAGGAACGTCTGCTGGCGCAGGATATGTGGATGGCGCTGGACCGCACCCGCTATATGCAGTCGTCAAAGACCTTTGTGATGGTTGACCGCCCGTTCTGGCGCGACCGCGACCCGGACACGGGCCGCGAGGTGATGAGCGTGACCCTGACCGACCGCATGACCCGTGGCACCTATCTGTTTGAAGACGGGCCAAACGCGCCTGCGGTGATGTGCCTGACCTATTCGTGGATGTCGGATGCGCTGAAGATGGAACCGCTGCCGGTTGAAAAGCGGGTCGATCTGGCGCTGGACGCGCTGCGTAAGATCTATCCCAAGGTGGACATCACCCAGCATATCATCGGCAACCCGATCACGGTCAGTTGGGAAAGCGACGAGAATTTCCTGGGCGCGTTCAAGGGCGCGTTGCCGGGGCATTACCGTTATAACTACCGGATGTACGGGCATTTCGAACAATCGCAGATGCCGCCCGAGCAACGGGGGCTGTTTCTGGCAGGTGACGGCATAAGCTGGACGCCCGCATGGGTCGAAGGTGCCGTACAAACCGCGCTGAACGCGGTCTGGGGTGTGATGACCCATCTGGGCGGGCACACGCACGCCACGAACCCCGGTCCGGGGGACGCCTACGCGGAACATGGGCCGGTTGATCTGGGCGACTAAGGTCGCGGGGCTTCTGAGGTCGGTTGGTGACATCGGTTTGTCGGACGGCGCAGACCCGTTCAGAGCTAAGGTGCCGCTTCAGGCCCCACCATCGTCGTCATTGCGGACGTGAATGCCATCCGTTTCTTTCAACAGTCGGTGACCTGCCGTTTCGCGGGATGTTGGACCTTTCGCCAGCCGGGTCCAAAGCTGCAACGAATCGGGTGGATTTCCGGCTTTATTGGCCGATTTGAACCAAACACTCATTTCAGACACAATTGGTTCCTGTTCAGGAACGCAACCGGCGGCGGCCAGCGTTCAATTGGGGCAATAATTGGGCGCAACCGTTTGGGGTGTATTTGTTTCCGAATTGGAAACGAAACTGCCGGTGATTAACGGATCACACGGGAAATGGAGCATGAAAACACAGGGTTTAGCGCGATAAGGCGGAAACAGTGATGGGAAAACACCGCGCAACTTCAGGCTGAATTAGGGCCCAAGTTCGGCAGCTTTGCCGCAATGTTGCGAATTTATAGACATTTTTTGCTTTGTTCGACCCATTGGCAATTGTATGACTGAACCTGCCCAACTGGGGGGCGATGTCTGTAGGTCACGGGGGCGACCGCGCTGAGTCACATCAATTTTGATGTGGAGGATGTGCGTGCGCCGGGTTGCTGCCGCAACACCGTATACGCAATGTGGTCAAGGTCTTTCCTTGGCGACTGAACCTGTGTGTCAGGTCATCTTCCCATCACTTGTGTGTTTCCGCGCGGGTCGCCCGGCCGCCGCAGGAATCGTTCTTTAAAGGGTTCGAGTTTGGTTAGTCCGCGGTGGTGCGGCAGTGGCGTGCACCACGCCTTTAAAGGAAATGCAAAGATGACATTCTATTATGATCCGAAGACCCCCGTGGACCCTGCAACGCCCGAGAAAACGACGCGCGATGGCGTGGTGGATGGCGACAATAATGCCAATGTGATCAACGCGGCCTACACCGGCGATCCGGAAGGCGACAAAATTGACAACAACGATGCAATCATTGGTTCGGACGTCGGTGATCAGGACATCGTGGATGCACGCGGCGGCGATGACGTGGTTCATGCGGGCGCTGACGACGACGAAGTTTATGCGGGCGCGGGCGACGACACTGTATATGGCGGCACGGGCGACGATCTGATCTATGGTGACAGCGGCTATACCGGCGGCACCATCGGCAAGACGACCGGCGACGAAAACATGTTCCGCTGGAGCGAGCTGCCCGACCCCGATGGGGCGTGGCACGGCAAGGTCGACGATGGCGAAGACCTGGAAAACATGACGCTGAGCCAACAGGTTGGTGGCGTGAAGGTAACGGTCGAGACACCGCCGCGCCCCTCGTGGCACTCGAACGGTCTTGAGACCGAATTCGACAACGAAGCTATTTACGTGGGCGGTCTCAAGGACAGCATCAACACACGCTCGAGCCTTGAATCCGAAGCGGACAACGGAGAAAGCGGCACCTACAAGATCGGCTTCGACAAAGCGGTTGATCAGGTGCGTTTCAACATCACCGACATTGACGCCGACGTCGGCTTTGTCCGCGTGCTGGCCTATGGGCCCGATGGCACGGCCGTTCCGGTTGATTTTCAGGTTGGTTCCGGTCTGTCGCTGGGATCGAACAACACCATCACATCGAACAGCGACCATGGCGATGCGCGCACCGATGCTGACGCGGCTGTGACCGTGACAGTCACCGGCCCCGTCAGCCGGATCGAAGTGATCCACGCAGGCGATGGCCACGGCCAGTCGAATATCTACATTTCCGACATCGGCATCGTTGAAACCTTCGAGACCATCGAAGGCACCGACGGCGAAGCGACCGCGGCGCAGGGTGTCGGCGCTGACTTCTTGAACGGTGACGCAGGCAACGACACGATCTATGGCCAGGGCGGTGACGACACCATCAACGGCGGCGCGGACGACGACCTGTTGGTTGGCGGCTCGGGCGATGACAGCATCGACGGCGGGTCGGGCGACGACGTGATCTATGGCGACAATGCCGGCGAAACACCCCCGACATCGACCGAGACCGTGCGCGAAAGCTTTGAGTGGGATCAGGCAGGCGTGGCCAACGGTCAGGACATGGACGGCTTTACGCAGAACACCGGCAACGTCGATGTGACGTTCAAAGTGCTGCAAGAAACCGGCGCGGCGGATACCGAATTTTCAACCGATCAGCAAAAAGTCCACTCGATCGAGGATGACGGCAAAGGCGTTGACGCTTTCAGCTCGCTGGACAGCGAAACCAAAGGCAAGGGCAACCAGGCCGACTATGAGCTGTCGTTCAGCGATGCGGTTGAAAACGTGTCCTTCCGCGTCAACGACATCGACGGCGACGGCGTGGTGCGCATCACAGCCTATGACGCCGACGGCAAAGAGATCAACGTCGACATGACCGGCGGTGGCAAGCTGACGCTGATCGACAGCGACGGCAAGTTTGGCGTCGACACGGCGGACAGCAACGGCGGCTACGAGGAAGACACCTCGGGCAACTATTCGATCCTGGTCGACATTCCCGGCCCCGTCAGCCGCATCGTGATCGAACACGATCAGGATGGCTCGAACAACTCGGGTATCAACGTCACGGACGTGTATTTCGACGCCAAGGTCGGCGTGCCTGCCGGTGAAGACGGCAACGACGTGCTGAACGGCGGCGACGGCGACGACATGATCTTTGGCGAAGGCGGCAACGACACGCTGACCGGCGGCGAAGGTGACGACACACTGTCCGGTGGCGACGATGCCGACGTGATCTTTGGTGGCGCAGGCGATGTGGTCGATGGGGGTGCAGGTGGCTTTGATGCTGATCCGGCGCTGAACACCGACAACGACACATTGGACCTGACAGGCCAAGGTTCGTTCTACATCACCGACAAGGTTGTGGACAGCAACGGCAACGGTTTCGACGGCACGATCGTTTTTGTGGACGGCGACGGCAAACCCACTGGCGACACGCTGGCCTTCACCGAGATTGAAAACATCATCGGCGACGAAGTGAACCGTGGCCCCGACGCGATGGACGACACCGCGACCACGGATGAGGACACGGCGGTCACCATCGACGTGCTGGCGAACGACTCCGATCCCGATGGTGACACGCTGACCATCAAGTCGGCGACAGTGCCGGCCGACCAAGGCACCGTCGAGATTGTGGACAACAAAGTGGTTTTCACACCCGCCGACAACTTCAACGGCGAAGCAACAATCACTTATGTGGTTCAGGACGGCAACGGTGGGGAAGACACCGGCGAGGCGGTTGTGACCGTGACACCGGTCAACGATGATCCGGTTGCCTTGGATGACACCGCGACAACAGACGAAGACACCTCTGTCACCGTAGACGTTCTGGCGAACGACACCGATGTGGACGGCGACACGCTGACGATCAAATCGGCGACAGTGCCGGCCGATCAAGGCACCGTCGAGATCGTGGACAACAAAGTGGTGTTCACACCCGCCGATAACTTCAACGGCGACGCGACCATCACCTACGTGGTTCAGGACGGCAACGGCGGTGAAGACACCGGCGAAGCGGTTGTGACCGTGGGCGCTGTCAATGACGCACCCGATGCCGTGGACGACACCGCGACAACGGATGAGGATACAGCTGTCACCGTGGACGTTCTGGCCAACGACACCGATCCTGATGGCGACACGCTGACGATCAAGTCGGCGACTGTTCCTGCCGACCAAGGCACCGTAGACATCGTTGACAACAAACTGGTGTTCACACCCGCCGACGACTTCAACGGCGACGCGACCATCACTTATGTGGTTCAGGACGGCAACGGCGGTGAAGACACCGGCGAAGCGGTCGTGACCGTTAACCCCGTCAACGACGATCCGGTTGCCGTGGATGACACTGCGACAACAGACGAAGACACGGCTGTGACCGTGGACGTGCTGGCGAACGACACCGATGTGGACGGCGACACGCTGACGATCAAATCGGCGACAGTGCCGGCCGATCAAGGCACCGTCGAGATTGTGGACAACAAAGTCGTGTTCACACCCGCCGATAACTTCAACGGCGACGCGACCATCACTTACGTGGTTCAGGACGGCAACGGCGGCGAGGACACCGGCGAAGCGGTTGTGACCGTGGGTGCCGTCAACGACGGCCCGGTTGCCGTGGATGACACCGCGACCACAGACGAAGACACAGCTGTAACCGTGGACGTGCTGGCCAACGACACCGACGCGGACGGCGACACGCTGACGATCAAGTCGGCGACCGTTCCGGCAGACCAAGGCACCGTAGACATCGTTGACAACAAACTGGTGTTCACACCCGCCGACGATTTCAACGGCGACGCGACCATCACTTACGTGGTTCAGGACGGCAACGGTGGCGAAGACACCGGCGAGGCGGTTGTGACCGTGACACCGGTCAACGACGATCCGGTTGCCGTGGATGACACCGCAACAACAGACGAGAACACGCAAGTTACCATCGACGTGTTGGCCAACGACACGGACGTGGACGGCGACACGCTGACCATCAAGTCGGCGACTGTTCCGGCGGACCAAGGCACCGTGGACATCGTTGACAACAAGGTTGTGTTCACGCCGGCCACCGACTTTGTCGGTGACGCGACCATCACTTACGTGGTTCAGGACGGCAACGGCGGTGAAGACACCGGCGAGGCGGTTGTGACTGTGAACAACGTCAACGACGCGCCCGATGCGGTGGATGACGTGGCTGCGACCTTCAATCAGGATTCGGTTCTGATCGACGCACTGGCCAACGACACCGATCCCGATGGCGACAAGCTGACCATCACCAACGTGGCCGTGCCTGCGGCCTTGGGTGTTGCTGTCATTCAGGACAACAAGGTCCTGTTCACACCTGCCGCCAATTACGAAGGCATCGTGAACATCAGCTACACTGTCGAGGACCCCTCCGGGGCGATGGATACGGCCAACATCCAGGTGACGGTCAACGACGGTATCGTCAGCGGCACAGACGGCAATGATCTGATCAACGCAGGCTACACTGGCGATGTCGGTGGCGACATGGTCGATGCGGGCGACAACGAGTTCTCGGACGATCCGACCAAAGCCGATGATGACATCATCGAAGCAGGCGATGGCAACGACACTGTCTTTGCCGGCAACGGCGACGATCTGGTCAATGGCGGCGAAGGCGATGACAGCCTGAACGGCGGCATGGGCGATGACACGCTGAACGGTGACAATGGCAACGACACCATCAACGGCGGTGCCGGTGACGATCTGATCAACGGCGGCGATGGTGACGATGTCATCAAGGGCGGCGACGGGTCCGACACCATCTATGGCGGTGACGGCAACGACGTGATCACCTCGAGCGATCCCGACAACGATCTGAAAATCGACAAGGGCTATCCGGGCCTGTTCACCGGCGAAGAAGGCACACCTGCTGCCGAAAACGAGCGTGACTTTGTGGACGGTGGTGCCGGCGACGACACCATCAGCACCGGCGACGACCGCGACACCGTCTTTGGTGGCACCGGCAACGATGTGATCGACGCAGGCATCGACGACGATGAAGTGTCCGGCGACGATGGCGACGACCGCATTGTTGGCGGCGAAGGCAGCGACATCATCTACGGCGGCATCGGCAACGATACGATCTACGCCGGCAACGACCCGCTGAAGGTCCCGGATTCGACCAACATCGAAGACGACGGATCGAATCCGTTCGGTGCCGACAAACGTCAGGACAACGGCCGTGACACCGTCTATGGCGGCGAAGGCAACGACGTGATCTATGGCGCGGACGACGATGACCTGCTGTACGGTGACGAAGGCGACGATTACATCGACGGCGAGATCGACGATGACACCATCTTTGGTGGTGTTGGCAATGACACGCTTATGGGCGGTCAGGGCAACGACGAGATCGACGGCGGCGAAGGCGACGATTACATCAACGCAGGCCGCAACGCCGACACCGTCTATGGCGGCACGGGCAACGACACGATCCTTGGCGAAAACGGCGCCGACAAGTTGTACGGCGGCGACGGCGACGACTGGATCGACGGCGGCACGGGTGACGACACGCTGGACGGCGGCGACGGCGATGACATGATCATCGGCGCAACCGGCGACGACGTGATGACCGGCGGCGCGGGCAACGACACCATCGACGGCGGCAACGGCGGCGACGACTCTATGTCGGGTGGCGACGGGCGCGACACCTTCCTGAACGCCAATGCGGGTGACACCGTGGACGGCGGCACAGGCGGCGATGATTTCGACACGCTGAATCTGACAGGTGCGGGCAAATACGAATATGTCAGCCGCACCACCGATGCGGACGGCGATTCAACCTCGGGCACCATTCGGTTCCTGAACGACGATGGCACCAGCAAGGGCACGCTTGATTTCTACGAGATTGAATCAATCATCCCCTGCTTCACCCCCGGCACCCTGATCGCCACGCCCAAAGGCGAGCGTCGGGTCGAGGACCTGCAAGTCGGCGACCGGGTCATCACCCGCGACAACGGCATCCAGGAAATCCGCTGGGTCGGTCAGAAGTCGATGACAGGCACCGAGTTCGAGCGTGCCGCACACCTCAAGCCTGTCCTGATCCAGAAGGGTGCGCTGGGGGGCGGTCTGCCCGAGCGTGACATGATGGTATCGCCCAACCACCGCGTTCTGGTGGCCAACGACAAGACTGCGCTTTACTTTGAAGAGCGTGAGGTTCTGGTCGCGGCCAAGCACCTGACCGGTCTTGAAGGGGTCGATATTGTTGACGTCAGCGAAACGACCTACATCCACGTGATGTTCGACCAGCACGAAGTGATCCTGTCAGACGGGGCCTGGACCGAAAGCTTCCAGCCCGGCGATATGACACTGGCCGGTATCGGCAACGCACAGCGCAACGAACTTTTCGAGCTCTTCCCAGAGCTGAAAACGCGCGAAGGCGTCGACGCATACACCTCGGCACGCCGGTCCCTGAAACAGCACGAGGCGGTCCTTTTGACCAAATAAGCGCGCCTCGCGCCCAACCAACATATGCAGTGAGTGAGTCGCCGGTGTGGCCGTAGGTCACACCGGACGCGGAAAACGACGCAGGGGGCTGTGTCGTTTTTTGCGTTCAATGTTCATGGAAATTCAACACTGTTTCCTAAACGGAAAAACTGCCGCATTTCGTGACGTCAACTAAGGCGAAAATATGGGCTCAAAGGCCAGTTTGTGCCCTATCCCCATATACTTCCTAAAATTGTTTGCTAATACATCTTTAAGACGAGCGTGGGGGCGTGACGTCTGCAAACTCAGTTTGGGAAACCGCTGCCATGACCGTGATCAATGGGACGAATAACAACGACACTCTTCAGGGTGGAGCTGGCGACGATGTGATAACCGGCCTGAACGGCCAGGATCGTATCTCGGGCGAGGGCGGCAACGATTACATCTCGGGCGGCGAAGGCAACGACACGCTGTTCGGCGATGCGGGCGAAGGAACAGCGCCCGGACAGGACGCGTCTGCCCTGTCACTGCGCAGTGACAACGTTGTGTCGCAGACCTATTACGGAAACAATGCGGGCGCGGGCGACTCGGCCATTTACAGCAACGTGGCAACGCTGGCGGATGGCACACCAATCTCGGGCCGCTTGGTTCTGGTGTCGAAATCCGACAGCAAACTGTCGGTCGATCTGACCGGTGGCCGTGGTTCTGAAATTCTGCTGAACAATCAATATTTCAGCTCGGGCAAGGGCGACACCGCCACATTCCGGTTCGAGTTTTTCGACCCCGCGACAGGTCAGCCTGTTGCACTGAACTCGGTTGCGACGTTCAACGATCTTGACCGCAACGGCACCGGCGACCAAGAGGCGGTGACGCTGCAAGCCTCCAGTTTCTCGGCCTTTGGTGTGGCGTCGAATTCGGTTTTGAACGTTCAGACCACATCGACGACGGTCACGGCGATCGGCAGCGGAAACAACGACCCCGAGGATCAAGAGGCGTGGTTCAGCGCCGAATTCGAAAACCGCACATTCATCGAATTTACGCTGGAATCGCGCAGCACGCAGTCTGGCTTTACCTTCTCGGGTGACCTGATCGACGACGCGGTCGTGACGCCAATCGTGGCGGGCAACGACACCATCGACGGTGGTGCAGGCCAGGACGTGATCTTTGGCCAAGGCGGCGATGACGTGCTGTCGGGCGACGACGGTGACGATTCCGTCGACGGTGGCGAAGGCAACGATCTGCTGAATGGCGGTCAGGGTCAGGATACGCTGATCGGTGGCGCAGGCAACGACACGCTGATCGGTGGCACTGGTGATGACACGATGACCGGCGGTGACGGGCAGGACCTGTTCGTGATGGGCAAGGACCATGACACGGCCAACGGCGGCTTTGGCAGTGACCGGTTTACCTTTGACGGTATCAATGGCGGCACCATTGTCGGTGGCGAAGATGCGGACGGCTCGGACATCGACGTGATCGACCTGACCGGCGTGCGCGCCAAGGTCTATTCCGACGGGCCGGGCACTGAATCGGGCCACATCGAGTTTTTCGACGAACATGGCAACATTTCGGGTCGCACCAACTATTCCGAGATCGAACAGATCATCATGTGCTTTACCCCCGGCACCATGATCGCCACCGACAAGGGCGAAGTGGCTGTCGAGTCATTGAAACCCGGTATGCGTGTGTTTACCCGTGACAACGGCCTGCAAAAACTGCGGTGGGCCGGTCGTCGCGATCTGACCCGCGCCGAGCTGGCCGCGCGCCCCGAGTTCAACCCTGTGTTGATCCGTCAGGGCGCTTTGGGCCGTGGTCTGCCGGATCGCGACATGCTGGTCAGCCCGAACCACCGGATGCTGATCACATCGGATCTGGCCGCTGTCATGTTCGATGACCGCGAAGTTCTGGTCGCAGCCAAGCATCTGACCATGATGGAAGGCGTGGACATCGTTCAGGCGGACAGCGTCAGCTATATCCACCTGATGTTCGACCACCACGAGGTTATCCTGGGCGACGGCACGTGGACCGAAAGCTTCCAACCCGGCGATATGTCACTGCGCGGGATCGGATCAGAGCAACGCCAGGAAATCCTGTCGCTGTTCCCCGAACTTGAGACGTTGCAGGGGCTGGAAGATTACACATCGGCCCGCCGGTCGCTGCGGTCCTTCGAGGCGCGGTCGCTGCTGGGTTAATCCCGCGCGGCGCGCCAGTTGGCCCAATCTTCGGGTGTGTCCAGATCATTGCGCGCGCGGTTGCCTGTCAGGGCAATCCGCGCGACGCGGTCACCCACGCTTTGCACAATCGACTGGCCGCCGTTGTCGCCTGTCAGGTTTGCAAACTGTGCAAACAAAGACTTTGCAAAGACGATGGGGTGGCCTGCACGCCCGTCCGCTGTGGTGCCGCGCCAGATCAAGGTTTCTGATTTAAGATCAACAGACTGCAAGACGGTCTTCAAGTCATCCGCGGTCAAATCCGGCAGATCCCCCAGCAGCAGCAACGCCGCATCAGCCTGTTCCGGCAAGGCGGCAAAGCTTGTGCGCAATGACGCGCCCATGCCTTCGGCGGCATCGGCCACAGGCACCGGCGTCACATCCAGCCCGCTGATCGCGGTATAGCGATCGTGCGGCGCGGGCGGCAGCGCCACCAACACCTGCCCACAGACCTGCCGTGCGATCCGGCATTGCCGCCGGATCAGCGGCTCGCCGTCCACATCCTGCAACAGCTTGTCTGCGCCACGCATACGCGACGATTGCCCTGCGGCAAGAACGATGGCGGGGATGATGTTGTGATGATCCATGCGCCCACCATAGTCAGCCGCGCATTCGTGCGCCATCGGCATCAAAGGGGGGCGTCAACGTCACGGTGGCGGGGCGCATCTGGCCCAGTATTTCGATGTGTACTTTCAACCCGTCCGAAAGCGCTTGGGCCGGCAGGAACCCTTGGGCGATGGATGTGCCAGCGGGGCGCTGCCCCGGACCCCCGGAGTTTGGCTGGCAAGATGAAGCCGGTTTATTTTTGCGCTTGGTGTTTGGCCGACATGGGGCGTCGGAAATGATCAATCTTGCGCAGCACAAGGCGGCAGGTTGGGGCAGATACACTGAACAAAGGCCAGGCCCCATGCGCACCCATGCCCAAGCTGTCGTGATCGGCGGCGGCGTTATCGGATGTTCGATCCTGTACCATCTGGCCAAGCTGAGCTGGCGCGATGTGGTGCTGCTGGAACGGGACGAGCTGACATCGGGCAGCACCTGGCACGCGGCGGCCAATATTCACGGGCTGCATGACAGCACCAACATCAGCCGCATTCAGCATTACACGATGGGCCTGTACAGGGACCTGGAGCAGGAGACCGGACAGGGCTGCGGCGTCTTTCAGCCCGGATCGCTGTACCTGGCGCAGACGCAGGCGCGCGAACATCAGCTTCGGTTGCAAGCGGCCAAGGCCAAGCTTTACGGCATGAACTTTGTCGAAGTGGACCGGACCGAGGCCGAGCGGCTGCACCCGCTGGTGGATTTCGACGGCATCCGCTGCATCATGTGGGAACCCGAGGGCGGCAATGTGGACCCGTCCGGCGTGACCAATGCCTATGCCGCGGGCGCGCGCGCGATGGGGGCCGAGATTGTGCGGTTCTGTCCTGTCACGGGAACCGAACAGCAGCCCGACGGCACATGGATCGTGCGCACGCAAAAGGGCGATATCGCAACGCCTTGGGTCATCAACGCCGCCGGCTTGTGGGGGCGCGAGGTGGCGGCAATGGCGGGGTTGACGCTGCCGCTGCAACCAACCGAACATCAGTATTTCGTGACCGAGACCATCCCCGAGATTGCCGCATTGGATCGCCGTTTGCCCTCGGTCGCGGACCGGGACGGCGAATATTACCTGCGGCAAGAGGGCAAGGGGTTGCTGGTTGGCGCCTATGAAAAGGACATGCGGTTCTGGGCCGAGGACGGGACACCGCCGGGCTTTGGTCACGAACTGTTTGCCGACGATCTGGAACGGATCGAGGACAACATGATGCGGGCCATCGACCGGGTGCCGGTGGTGGGAACCGCAGGGATCAAGCGGGTGATCAACGGGCCGATGATCTGGTCGCCCGATGCCAACGTTCTGTTCGGACCGGTGCCCGAGCTGCGCGGCTATTTCTGCTGCAACGGCATCATCCCCGGCTTTTCACAGTCGGGCGGCATGGGCCTGTTGGCGGCGCAGTGGATCATCGAAGGCGAGACGCAATACGATATGTTCGCCTGGGACATGGCGCGGTTTGGCGACTGGGCGGACAAGGCGTTTACCAAGGCGCGGGTGCGCGACCAATATGCCAACCGCTTCAAGATCCACTTTCCCAACGAAGAACGCAGCGCCGGACGGCCTGCGCGCACGCGGCCCGTCTATGATGTGCAAGGTCAGTTGGGCGCGGTGTTCGGGCTGAACGCAGGCTGGGAGCATCCGCTGTGGTTTGCGGATGCACCGGGCGCGCAGGACACTGACGGGTTCACGCGGCAGAACTGGTGGGGGCCTGTGGGGACCGAATGCCGGATGCTGCGCGACCGTGCGGGCATTATCGACATCTCGAACTTTGCCAAATACCGCTGCAAGGGACCGGGGGCCGAAGATTGGCTGAACGCGGTCTTTGCCAACCGGATGCCGGTGGCGGTCGGGCGGTCGTGCCTGACGCCGCTGATCGGCAAGCGGGGCGGGATCGCGGGTGATTTCACAGTGACGCGCACCGCCGACGATGAATTCTGGGTGATCGGCTCGGGCATGGCGGAACGCTATCACCAGCGGTTTTTCCGCGCGGTGCCACTGCCCGAGGGCACGACGTTTGACAGCATGACCGAGGCGATGTGCGGGTTCAACGTGGCCGGTCCTGACAGCCGCGCACTGTTGCAGCGGCTGACCAATGCGTCACTGGACACGGACGATTTTCCGTTCATGCGGTCGCAGTGGATCGAACTGGCGGGCGTTCAGGTGCTGGCGCTGCGGGTGTCGTTCACCGGCGATCTGGGGTGGGAACTGCATTGCCGCACGCAGGACCAGACGCAGCTGTACGCCGCGTTGATCGAGGCAGGCAAAACCTTTGGCGCTGGCCCCGTGGGCAGCCGCGCGTTGATGAGCTTGCGGATCGAAAAGGGCTATGGTTCTTGGGGGCGCGAATACAGCCCCGAATACTGGCCGCAAGAGGTGGCGTTGGACCGGCTGTGCAAGATGGACAAGGTGTTCTTGAACCGCGACGCGCTGGCCACAACACTGGCACAGCCTGCGCGCGAACACCTTGTGCTGCTGGCGCTGGATGCCGCCGATACCGACGCGTCAAACGCGGATGCGACAGGCGGCGAGCCGATTTTCAAGGACGGGCAGGGCATCGGGCGCGTGACCTCTGGCGCTTATGGCTATTCGGTGGGGATGTCGCTGGCACTGGGATACGTCACTGGGGCCGTGGCCGGTGACGTGGTCGACGTGATGGTGCTGGGCCAGCCGCACCGTGCCACGATCCTGGCCAAGCCACCCTTTGACCCGGAAGGTGCGCGATTGCGTGCTTAATCGGCGGCTAAACTCTTGAATGCGGGGGGCAAACGTATAAGAACCGGCTCTTATAGCATTTTGAGGGCCACGAATGCGCGCACAGCTTCACCCCAAACAAAGCGAACGGCTGGCACATCTGCGCGAGCTTGGGATTCTGGACACCGAGGCGGAAAGCCAGTTTGATGAAGTCGTTGATTTGGCTTCTAAAATTTGTGAGGTTCCGATTTCCCTGATTTCGCTGGTGGATGAAACCCGCCAGTGGTTCAAGGCGCGCGTGGGGCTGGATGCGCCCGAAACCGATCTGGATCGGTCGATTTGCAGCCATGTGATCCTGCAACATGATCTGGTCGAGATTGCCGACACCACGCGCGACGTGCGCACAGCGGACAATCCGTTGGTCGTGGGCGATGAACACATCCGGTTTTATGCGGGCGTGCCGCTTTTGTCGGACGGCGGGCTGCCGATTGGCACATTGTGCGTGCTGGACACCGAACCGCGTGTTCTGACCGACCTGCAACGCACCACGTTGCGGGTGCTGGGCGGGCAACTGATGCGCCAGATCGAATTGCGGCTTGCCCTGCATCAGGCCGAGGTGCTGCGCGGCGAGATTGACCACCGCGTCAAGAATTCGCTGCAAACGGTGCTGTCGGTCGTGCGTATGTACAAGTCACGCGTGGACAACGCCGTGGCGATCGAGGCCCTGTCCGCGGTCGAGCGGCGCATAGATGCGGTGGCGATGTTGCATCAGGAATTGTACCAGACCAGCCAGTCGGACCGCGTCGCACTGGCCCCCTATCTGGTCCGCGTGGCGTCGCTGCTCGAGGCGTCGGCGCCGTCGAACGTGCGTCTGGACATGAACGTCTGCGCGGTACAGGTCGTGTCGTCAACGGCGGCCAATATCGGCATGATCGTCAGCGAGTTTACCGCGAATGCGATCAAACATGCCTTTCCCGACGGGCGGCGTGGCACGGTGACGATTTCGGCCGAGTTGTCCGCCGATGGCGCCACATTGCAGGTGCATTGCCGCGATGACGGCATCGGCAACGCCAATCCGGCCGAGGAAAACGAAGTGACCCGTCTGGGCCAGCGTCTGATGCAGGCCGCGGCCTTGCAAATCGGGGCAGAGTTTACGCTTGAGGCGCAGTCAGACGGCTATCATCTTCTGATGAAGATGCCGATGCGCGCGGCCTCTAGCGTCGGACAAGCGGCCGAATAGCCAGCGCCGCGATCCGGTTGCCGTCGCGCGCGGTCACTTCAAACCGGAAGCCGTGGAACGAAAACACCTGACCCACCTCGGGGATCATCTGTGCCTCGTGGATCACCAGGCCGGCGACGGTGTTCGCCTCGTCATCGGGCAGGGTCCATTCGGTGGCGCGGTTCAGGTCGCGGATGGTCATTGATCCGTCGACGACAAACTGCCCGTCCTCGCCGCGTGTCACCGGATGGTCGGCGTCGGGGTCAAATTCGTCCGTGATCTCGCCCACGATCTCTTCCAGAATGTCCTCAAGCGTGATCAGCCCCTGAAGGCTGCCGTATTCGTCCACCACCAGCGCGAAATGCGTGTTCAGACGCAGGAATTGCCGCATCTGGTCGTCCAGCGTGGTGGTTTCCGGCACAAAATACGGGTCGGTGGCCACGTCCAGAATGTTAAAGGACTTCAGCGCCTTGGCGTCGCCATCCGGCCCGCCAACAATCTTGTACATCGCGCGCAGCAGGTCCTTGGCATGGACCACGCCAATGATGTTTTCCACGTCATCGCGGTACAGCGGCAGGCGGGTGTGGCTGGATTTCAGACATTGCTCAAAGATGGTCTCGGGGTCGTCCTGGGCATTGATCATCTCGATGCCCGAACGGTGCAACATGATCTCTTCGACCATCCGGTCACCCAGATCCAGCGCGCCCAGAATGCGGTCGCGGTCTTCTTTCTCGACCACACCTTCGGAATGGCCCAGATGCAGCGCGCCTGCGATTTCCTCGCGCACGGCCAGGACGTTGCTGTCGGGGTCAATGCGCACGCCGAACACGAACAAAACACCGCGCACGAAATAGCGCACGGCGGCCACGATGGGCGAAAATACCAGAATGATCAGCGCAATGGGCCGCGACACGGCGGCAGCCGCGCTTTCGGCGTTGGTGATCGCGTAGGTTTTCGGCAGCACCTCGGCAAAGATCAGCACCAGCAGCGTCATCACCAGCGTCGCCAGCGCCACGCCGCTTTCGCCAAAGACACGGGTGAACAGCGCCGTGGCCATCGAGGCCGCCAGAATGTTCACAAGGTTGTTGCCCAGCAGGACCGAGCCGATCAGACGTTCATTGTCTTCGGTGATCTTCAGCGCCCGCTGCGCCCCGCGCGAGCCCTTGTCGGCCTGGCTGCGCAGTTTCCCGCGTGACGCCGCGGTCAGGGCCGTTTCCGAACCGGAGAAGAAGCCGGAGAGAAACAAAAGAAACAGGATGATCCCGCAGGTGATCCAGAAAGCGCTGTCCAGCGTTGCAGAAGATGGGTCCATTGGTACGTTTATGATCCTTGAGGGTTCATAGGGTTATGGGGGCGATGGGCCGCGCATTCAAGGGAAGGCGGGCAGATGTTTGCAGCACACCCGGGGCAAGGGGGCAGTTATTGGTCGTCCTTGGGGGGCTTGCCCGGCGCTTTGCGCATCCCGTCGTCTGCCAGCGGGTGATGGTCCAACACCAGTTCGGTCAGGCGCGCGTCCAGCACATGGGTGTAAATCTCGGTCGTGGCGACATCGGCGTGGCCCAGCAGCGCCTGAATGGACCGCAGATCGGCCCCGCCCGCCAACAGGTGCGTGGCAAAGGCGTGGCGCAGGGTGTGCGGTGTGACCTTGTCGGGGTTCACGCCGCCCGCCACGGCAAATTCCTTGATCATCAGGTAGAACCGGTGGCGGGTCAGGTGCCCCGCTGCCCCACGTGACGGGAACAAAAACCGCGAGGCAGGCTTGCCCTTGGTGCGGGCAACATCCTCGGCGGCGTCGCGTGTTTTCAGCCAGTCGGCCAACGCCGCGCGGGCCGGGGGCGACAGCGGCACGATGCGTTCCTTGCCACCCTTGCCGAGGATCAGCAACATCCGCGGATCGCCCCGCGCCGCACTGACCGGCAGGCCCACCAGTTCGGTGACCCGCATTCCGGTCGCGTACAGCAGTTCCATCAGGCAGGTGTTGCGCGCCGCATCCGCGTCATTGCGCCCCGACGCGCGGGCCGCTTCCAGCAGGCGGTCCACCTCGGCGATGTCCAGCGTTTTGGGCAGGCGTTTGTCCTGTCCCGGTCCCGAGATCTGGATCGCGGGGTTTTCAGCGCGCCAGCCTTCCTCGAAGGCAAAGCGGTACATCTGCTTGATCGACGACAGCCGCCGCGCGCGGGTGGATTTGGCCAGCCCCTGATCGTCGCAAAACACCAGATAGGTTTCGATGTCGGCCTGTTTCACGGTGTCAAAGCTGCGGCCCTGACGGGTGGCCCAGGTGGCAAAATCTTTCAGATCGCGCCCGTAGGCCAACAGCGTATTCTGCGCGGCCCCCAGTTCAGCGGCCTGTGCTTCGATAAATGTGGAAATCCAGCGGTCGGTGTCGGCGCTCATGGCGCGGGCCTTAGCATGATTTCCAGCGCGGTGCGGCGCGCGTTGTCTTCCAGTCCGAGTGCCCGCAGGGTGGCCAGCCCCTGACGCAGGCTGTCGGGATCGCCCTTGGCGCCTTCGTTCACCAGATCCAGCGCGCTCAGCAATGCCAGCCCCAGCTTGCCAGTGCGGGCCAGTCCGATCAGCGTGGCATCTGGCGTCGCCACGGAAAACGCATCGACCAGCGCCTTTTCCATCGGCCCGTTGGGCTGCGCACCCGTGGTGTCGCCCTGCGCCAGCGCCACCAGCAGCGGCGCACGCGCGGCAGCGGTGGGATAGCGGGTGGCGGCCTGTTCGTACGCGGGCGACAGCAGCATCGTCTCGAACGCTGCGGTGCTGGCGGCGCGGTCCTGTAGCGCGGGCAGACGGTCGCCATAAAGGTTGGCAAAGGGCACGGCCAGCCCGGCGGTCTGCATCTCGGACCAGGCGGTGGGCAGGGTCTTGGCCACTGCCTCGGCGCTGTTGCTGTTCAGCGCGGTTTCGAACCGTTGCACCGCGCGCACCCGGTCCCACAGTCCGCCGGATGCTGCGGGTTGCCGGTCGGTGTAGATGCCCAGAAGGCGGTTGTCCGCAACGGCCCCGGTTTGGGCCAGCCGCTCGACCGCCAGCAACTGCGACCGCCAGCCCGCCAGTTCGCGCAGATCGGCGTTGGCATAGATGCGCGGCCACAGGGCGGTGGAAATGGGGGTGCCGATGGCCTCGAACACGCGAAAGCTTAGCGGATCGTCCTTGGCGGGGGTGGGCAGGTCGGGTTCCCCCTCGAACAGGTCGGGGTCCAGAAACCGCTCAAGCATATCGGCGCGGGCTTCGGTGATCGCATCCAGCGCGCGGGCGGTGCCTAGCAGCAGCACGGCGGTGTCCCAGTCACCGGCGCGGGCGGCACAGAACACACGTGTGGCATAATCCGGGGCCAGCGACGGTTTGCTGGTGATCTTGGCACAGGCGGTGTCCTCGGTGCCGGCCAGCAGGCTGGCGTCGAAATAGCGGGCAAAGACGGCTGGCGACACATCGGGGCCGATCTGTTCAAGCAGCGCCAGCGCAGGATCAAGCGCGCCCATCCGCATCAGGGCATCGACCCGTGCCAGATTGAACGTCTGATCGTGCACCGAAGGCGGCAGCGCCTCGGCCAGCAGCAGCGTGTAGAACAGCGATTGCGTGGCGGGCAGGCGCACGGCCTTGGTGTTGGCAATGGCATCGGCCAGCTCGGCCCCGTCGGATGCTTGCCACAGGGTGTCAGGCAGGCCGGTCACCGACGCAGGGGCCAGTCCCACGCGCCGCGCCGCAGGGCCATCCAGCGGCGCCACCGTGATCGCAGGCACATTGCCGCTGGGGGCGACGGCGGGTTCATCCCTTGTGGGCCTGTTCTGCGCGGCGGGTGTGGGGGCGTTGCGGTCCAGCCAGTCGATGACCGACAGCGGCGCCTCTTGCGCAAGCGCAGTGCCTGCGGGGACAGCGGCCCCCAGCATCAGCGCCAGAATGCGGCCCGACCTGCGCGAAATGACGCCGACCTTATTTGCCATCGAGCGTCACGGGCACACGCACTTCGGTCTGCGGCGGGTCGAAATCCGCGCCGAAAAACGGACCGACATAGGCATAGACCACCAAGCCTATTAGCCCCAGAACGATTAGATATATCAGATACTTGATTAGTTTTCCCATGTCTCAGCCTGCCCCGGGTCTTATGATTTTGACCAAGTTATATATGGCCTTTTCTCCAATATCACGTCATTCACCGGAATATGAGCGAAATTCAGCAATCTACGCCAGATAGTTCAGCAGATGCTGCGCAGTTTGCGCTGCACAAAACCGTTGTGCTGGTCGGGATGATGGGCGCAGGCAAGACCGCCGTGGGCAAGGCGCTGGCGGCGAAACTGGGTGTGCCGTTTCTGGACAGCGACCACGAAATCGAAGCCGCGGCCAACATGACCGTGCCCGAGATATTCGAACGCGACGGCGAGCCGTTCTTCCGCATCAAGGAAACGCAGGTGATCTCGCGGCTGTTGGACAATTCCCACGGCATTCTGTCCACGGGCGGCGGTGCGTTTCTAAGCGACGAGAATCGCAACAACATCTCGCAACGCGGTGTCTCGGTCTGGCTGAACGCTGACCTGCCGTTGTTGTGGCAGCGGGTGCGGTACAAGGACTCGCGCCCCTTGCTGCGCGACCCCGACCCCAAGGGCAAGCTGACGCGGCTGTATGAAACGCGGGTGCCGATTTACAATCTGGCCGATCTGCATGTTGCGTCAAAACCGTCGTACAGCATTGACGATATGGCCGAACGGGTTTTGGCGGCGTTGCTGACACGGCCCGATGTGTTGGAGAAACTGGATGCGTGAAACCGTACATGTGGACCTGCCGGGGCGCGATTATGACGTGCTGATCGGCACCGGCCTTCTGGCCGAAGCAGGCGCGCACATCGCGCCGTTTCTGAAACGGTCGCGGGTGGTTGTGATCTCGGACGAGACCGTCGCGGCGCTGCATCTGGCGGCTTTGCAGGACGGGCTGCGCGCCCATGGCATCGACAGCGCGGCCATGACATTGCCCGCAGGCGAGGCCACCAAAAGCTGGCCGCACCTGATGGCCTGCGTCGACTGGCTGCTGGATCAAAAGGTCGAGCGGGGCGACATCGTCGTGGCCCTGGGCGGCGGGGTGATCGGTGATCTGGTGGGCTTTGCCGCCGCGATCCTGCGGCGCGGGGTGCGCTTTGTGCAAATGCCCACGTCGCTGCTGGCACAGGTCGACAGCTCGGTCGGGGGCAAGACGGGGATCAACACAGCCCACGGCAAGAACCTGATCGGGGCCTTTCACCAGCCCACTTTGGTGCTGGCCGATGTGGATGTGCTGGGCACGCTGACGCCCCGCGATTTTCTGGCAGGCTACGGCGAGGTGGTGAAATACGGGCTGCTGGGTGATGCCGCATTTTTTGACTGGCTCGAAGGGCAGGGGCCAGCACTGGCCGCAGGCGACGTGCCCGCGCGCATCGAGGCGGTGCGCCGGTCGGTGCAGATGAAGGCGGACATCGTCGCGCGCGACGAGACCGAACAAGGCGAGCGGGCGTTGCTGAACCTTGGTCACACGTTCTGCCATGCGCTTGAGGCGGCAACAGGCTATTCCGACCGTTTGTTTCACGGCGAAGGCGTGGCGGTGGGCTGTGCGCTGGCCTTTGCCCTGTCGGCACGACTGGGTCTGTGCAGTCAGGAAGACCCCAGCCGCGTGCGCGCGCATTTGCGCGACATGGGCATGAAGACCGATCTGGCGGACATTGACGGGGAACTGCCGGGGCCGCAGGCCTTGCTGGCGCTGATGGGGCAGGACAAGAAGGTTGTGAATGGCCAGCTTCGCTTTGTGCTGGCGCGCGGCATTGGTGATGCTTTTGTCACGGGCGATGTGCCGCCCGAGGCCGTGTTGGATGTTCTGCGCGACGGCTAGGCGCCGCGCAGAACCAAATCCTTAGAACGGAATTTCATCGTCCAGATCGCGCGACGGCATCGGCGCGCTGTTGCCGCCACCGCCACCAGACGACTGGCCGCCATAACGGTCATCGGACGGGCCGCTGTCATAGCCGCCACCGCCACCACCGTAATTGCCACCGCCGCCGCCACCACCGCTGGGTCCGTCCAGCATGGTCAGCGTGCCGCCGTACCCTTGCAAAACAACCTCGGTCGAATAACGGTCCTGACCGGACTGGTCTTGCCATTTGCGCGTTTGCAACTGGCCTTCGATATACACTTTTGAACCCTTTTTCAGGTACTGCTCGGCAATCCGCACCAGACCTTCCTGGAAGATGGCCACCGAATGCCATTCGGTCCGCTCTTTGCGCTCGCCGGTATTGCGGTCTTTCCACGTCTCCGAGGTGGCGATGCGCAGGTTGCACACCTTGCCGCCGTTCTGGAAACTGCGCACTTCGGGGTCGCGGCCCAGATTGCCGATAAGGATCACTTTGTTCACTGAGCCAGCCATGATGTCCTCTCACTCATTCGTACCCGATCGGGCGATTCCCGAACGGTCGTGACAACCTACAGACTGGCCGACCCGTGGTAAACAGAAGCCTAACGCTTAAGGGGTGGCCCAAGGCACAAGATTAAGTATAGTGCGCCCACGTATGAAACCAAAGCCGTGCGGGCTTTGTATCTTCGGGGGCTGAACGATATGCGCGTATGTATTTCTGCGCTGGTGATCGGTGCGACACTGACAGGTGCGGCACAGGCAGACGTGTTTTCAACGCGCAGTCGGGGCAAGCTGTTCGGATCGCAGACCAAAGTTTTGGACAACCGTGCGTCGCAGCAATACACCGCGTCGGTCAAATTGCAGCCGCCCAAGGTGAACACGCCGACGAAATGGGACATCAACCCGGCCTACAGCGGCAAGTACAAGGGCGTCTATCTGACCGCCGCCCGCGAGGCCGCGCGCCGTCACGGGGTGCCCGAAGACCTGTTTTTGCGGTTGATCCAACAGGAATCAGGCTGGAACCCCACGGCCAAATCGCACAAGGGCGCGCTGGGTCTGGCACAACTGATGCCTGGCACCGCGCAGCGTCTGCGGGTGGACCCCAGCGATCCGCACGAAAATCTGGACGGCGGCGCGCGCTATCTCAGCCAGCAATTCCGCACCTTTGGCAGTTGGCGGCTGGCGCTTGCGGCCTATAACGCTGGCCCCGCGGCGGTGAAGCGCCACAAGGGTGTGCCGCCCTACAAAGAAACCCAGAACTACGTGAAAATCATCTGGGGCAGCTAGGCGACCCGCGCAAGGGCGCTGCTTTACTGACAAACCCCATCAAAGGTGGTCCGCTGACGTCCAGATACTGCGTCTGGCGGCGCTGTATAGACGTGGCGCAGGCAGGTTCCCGCCACTTTGAGAAACGCATTTGGTGTGTCTTGCGGTGGCGTTGTTGCCGCGCTGTCTTCTGAAAAGCTGTTTGATTTCAGGCGTATGGGCGTGTTTCCGCCGGTCTGACAACCGTTTCCCACCCTTTTACACGCCGCTTCGGAACCACTTTGCAGGTCTGTCCGTTGATCAGCACAACCTGGGCCATAACGGCCGCTGAAGGAGTAAGACCATGAAGACGACTTTTGCAAAACTGACCGCTGTAACAGCGCTTGCCCTACTGCCACTGGGGGCTTTCGCTGAAACGCCGATTTCTGAAGTGAACGTTCATGCGAACCTGAATGAATATGTCGACGCAAACGCGATGCAGTATTACCCGCAGATAGCAACAGACGTGCAACGTCTGATTGCCGAACGTCTGGACCTGACAGGCGACGCGGGCGATCCGATGATCGACGTCGAGATCAAGGGCGTCTTGCTGGACGGTGATTCCGTGCTGCCCGACAGCGCAGAGTTCAACGAACTGCGCGCGACCATCAACTACACCGATGACAACAATGAGATCAACGCCGAGGCCATGCCGCTCTGGATCAAGGCATCGACAGCCGACACAACCCCGCAAGAGGGGGTGATCTTTGTCGCGCCGGACCGTACCGACTTTTACGTGGCGATGATCACCACGCTGGCCAACACTGTCGTCGACAACATCCCTGACATTGCCCGCGGCGACAAATCGAAATAACCCACGCTTTATGACAGTTCAGGGCCGCAGTTCACGCTGCGGCCCTTTTCCATGCCCGTTTCTATTCTGCCGCGATCTGGATCACCGGCTCCATCTCGGCGAATTTCTCTGCACTCAGGTGGCATTTCACCTGATGCCCCGCCGCCATGTCCCGCAAGGGGGGCACTTCGGTCTCGCACAGATTGCCGGGCACCTGGCCCTTCCACCCGCAGCGCGTCTGGAACGGGCAGCCGGGTGGCGGGTTCATGGCAGATGGAATTTCGCCTTCCAACACGATGTGCTTTTTCTTCACCCGCGTGTCGGCGATGGGCACGGCCGACAACAGCGCCTCGGTGTAAGGGTGGTAGGGCGGCGAAAAAACCTGTTCCGTGGTGCCCAGTTCCACCACATGGCCCAGGTACATCACCATCACGCGGTCCGCGAGGTATCGCACGATGCTCAGATCATGGCTGATGAACAGCAGCGTGGTTTTATGTTCGCGCTGTATTTCCATCAACAGATCGGTCACTGCCGCCTGCACCGACACATCCAGCGCCGACACAGGTTCATCCGCCACCACGATCCGCGCGTCGCCGGCAAAGGCGCGCGCAATGCCGACCCGCTGCTTTTGCCCGCCTGACAGTTGCCGCGGCATCCGGCCCGCAAATTCGCGCGGCAGCTTGACCAGATCCAGCAGCTCCAGCATCCGCTGCCGCCGGTCGGCTTCGGTCTTGCCGACCCTGAAGATCTCAAGCGCGCGGATGATCTGGCGGCCCACGGTCATCGACGGGTTCAATGTGTCGAAGGGGTTCTGGAACACCATCTGCACGTCGGCCACGGTCTGCGTGTCGCGTTTTTCAATCGGGATGTCTTGAATCTCGCGGTTATCCAGGGTGATCGTCCCTTGGGTCGCCGTCTCCAGCCCCATCAGGACCTTGGCAAAGGTCGACTTGCCACAGCCGCTTTCGCCCACAATCGCCAGCGTTTCGGATTCGCGGGCCTCGAAGCTTAGGGTTTCATTGGCCTTGACCACCTTTGTCGCAACTCCGCCGAACAGCGCATTGGCGGCGACCTCGTAATATTTCTTCAGGTTGTCCATACGCAGAACCACCTCGCCGATCTCGCCCTTCTGCTTGACCTCGGCCAGCTCGGGCTGTGCCTGCCAGTCGATTTCCTGAAAGCGCAGACAACGGGTGTTGTGCACGTCGTCACCGGGCACCGGAAACATCGGGATGTCACCCTGATCACAACGCCCCGCTTCGAAATAGTCGCAGCGCGGGCCAAAGTTGCAGCCAACGGGCCGCTCGTGGGGCAGGGGAAAGTTGCCGGGAATGGCGATCAGCGGGCGCGCGTTCTTGTCGGCACCGGGCAGGGGGATCGACCGGAACAGCGCCTGCGTATAGGGGTGCTGCATCTCGTCAAAGACATCCTCGATGCTGCCGCGCTCGACCGCTTCGCCGGAATACATCACACAGATCTTGTCGCAGGTTTCCAGCACCAGCCCCAGATTGTGACTGATGAACAGCATCGAGGTGCCGTATTTCTTGCCCAGACCCTTGACCAGCTCGACCACGGCCGCCTCGACCGTCACGTCCAGCGCTGTGGTGGGCTCGTCCAGGATCAGCAGGGACGGCTCGGACATCAGCGCCATCGCGATCACGATCCGCTGCTGCTGCCCGCCCGAAAGCTGGTGCGGATACGCGTCCAATATGCGTTTGGGGTCGGGCAGCTTGACATCCGTCACCAGCTCCAGCGCCCGCGCGCGGGCCTCTTTCTCGCTCATACCGGCGTGGATCATCGGCACTTCCATCAGCTGCCGCCCGATCTTCATCGCAGGGTTCAGCGACGCCATCGGTTCCTGATAGATCATCGCAATCTCCGACCCGCGAATGCTGCGCAATTCCTTTTGCGTCATCGCACCCAGATCGCGGCCCTTGAACCTGATCGACCCGCCCACGACGCGCCCGTTCACGCCCAGGTCCTGCATTACCCCCAGCGCCACGGTGGATTTGCCACAGCCGCTTTCGCCCACAAGCCCCACGGCCTCGCCCGGCTCAATGCTGACCGAAAAGTCCATGACCGCAGGAATTTCCCGCAGCCGGGTGAAAAACGAGATCGACAGCTTGTCGATCTCCAGAATGGGGCCGTCATAGGCGTCTTTGACCATTGTCGTTCTCCCTTGCCGCCAGTGCCCCTGCGGGGCTTCTTTTGGCCATAAATATCCCGGGGGTCCGGGGGCAGCGCCCCCGAAATCGGCCCCGCGTCGTCAATCGCGCAACGATTCCTCGCGCAGCCCGTCGGCCAGCAGGTTCAGCCCCAGCACCAGCGTCATCAGCGCAAAGGCCGGTGCCATCGCCGCGTGCGGATAGATCGACAGCAGCCGCCGCCCCGAGTTGATGGTGGTGCCCCAGTCGGGGCTTTCGCTTTCCAGTCCCAGACCAAAGAACCCCAGCGTGCCCAACAGGATGGTGGTGTAGCCGATGCGCAGGCAAAAATCGACGATCAGCGGCCCGCGCGCGTTTGGCAGGATTTCCCACAGCATGATGTACCACGGCCCCTCGCCACGGGTTTGGGCGGCGGCCACATAATCCCGCGTCTTGATGTCCAGCGCGAGGCCGCGGACGATGCGGAACACTGTGGGCGCATTGACGAAAACCACCGCCACAAACACCGTCAGCAATCCGCTGCCCATGTCGATCCAGTCGGCAAAGGCGGGCAGTCCCGGAACGCGGTAGCTGTCATTCGCCACAATCGACCCGTCGTTCGAGATGAGCGAAAGATAGGCCCACACCAGCCCCCCCAGCACCACGATCAACAGCGGGGTGCGCACCGTAGGCCGCGTGTAATAGCGCGCATTCAACAGCACCGCGCAAAACACGATGGGAAAGGAAAACAGCACCGCCGCCATGACGTTGGGGATGCCGGTCGCCGCAATCTCGGGCGTGACCAGCAGGTAGAACAGCAAGATCACCGGAAAGGCCAGGATCAGGTTGGCCAGAAACGACAGGACCGTATCCAGCCGGCCGCTGTAATATCCCGCAGGCAGGCCCAATGTGATGCCCACCATAAAGGCGAACAGCGTCGCCATCGGCGCGATCTTGACGACGATCCACGCGCCCTTGACCACCCGCGAGAACACATCGCGCGCCAGATTGTCGCCCCCCAGCAGGAACCACTGGAAATCACCCGCTTCGGCCCCGCTCAGCGGGGTGCCGGGCAGGGCGTTTTTCATCCCCGAAACCGGGCTCAGCGGGTCATGTGTGATCAGCATGTCGAACGCGCCGCCCAGAACGCCGGTGAACACCCAGAACATCACCAGACCAAAGCCGACCATGCCGATCGTGCTGTCAAACAGCTTGCCGTAAAGCCCCAGCTTGCGTTTGAACGTGATCGACACGGCAAACAGCGCAATCAGCGCGACCCAGACCGGCCACATCAGACGCGACAGCCCGCCCAGAATGCCCGCTTTGGTGCCCAGTATCACGCCCCCCAGCAGATAGATCAGCACCATCGTGATCACTGCGAAAAAGCTGTAGTGCAAGGCCTTGGCACTTAGTCCGGTCACACCCGAGGGCGCCATCAGCGTGCCATCGGCGTTCACGCCAAGCGGTCCGCTGTCGGATACGAAAACCGACACCGCAAGGCGCGCGATGATGGCCAGCGCCAGCGCGGCCGCCACAGCAAAAAAGGCGACGTTCAGCCCGCTCAGGGTGCCTGTCCATGTCAACGGTTCCATCTGTCAGGCCTCGCTCATGAAATGCGGATGCGCGGGTTCAGGATGACGTAACCGATGTCCGAGATCAGTTGCGTCAGCAGCACCACGATCACCGACACCACCGACACGGCCAGCAGCAGCTCGATGTCGTTGCTGCCTGCCGCCTGCACCAGAACCCAGCCGAAGCCGCGGTAATTGAACAGGGTTTCCACGATCACCACACCGTTCAACAGCCACGGAATTTGCAGCATGATCACCGTGAACGGTGCAATCAGCGCGTTGCGCAGGGCGTGTTTCAGCACGATGTTGCCAAAGCTGACGCCTTTCAGCCGCGCGGTACGGATGTATTGGGCCGTCATCACCTCGGTCATCGACGCGCGGGTCATGCGGGCAATGTATCCCATGCCGTACAGGGCGATGGTCAGAACCGGCAGGGTGAAATTCTCAAAGGTTATGTCCTCAATCGCCGATCTGGCCGACCCCTTGAACCATTTCAGCCCGAAGGCCGAGGACGAGAACACCGCGATAAAGATCACGCCCGAGACATATTCCGGCGTCGCCGTCGTTGCGATCGAAAAGGTCGACAGCGACCGGTCCAGCGCCGAACCTTCGCGCATCCCCGCCAGCACCCCGACGATCAGCGATGCGGGCACCATGACCAGCAACACAAACCCCATCAGCTTTCCGGTCTTGCCCAGCCGCTCCAGCACGATGCCGCCCACGTCTTCCTTGAACACGGTGGACTGGCCCCAGTTGCCTTGCAGCACACCGCAAAAGGTGGGGCGGTCTTCGGGTGGGGTGTTTTCGGCAAAACAGCGGCCCGTGACGGTGCCGTCGGGCGCTTGGGTCACCCAACCGGGCACCACGCCCAGCCAGCGGCCGAACTTCACCGGCATCGGGTCCAGATATCCGCGCTTGCCCAGAAAGCTGTTCACGGCCTCGTCCGACATGCGCACGTTGCCCTGGCTTTTGGCCAACTTTTCAAGGTTGGGATACAGGTTGGTCAGGAAGAACACGATAAACGTCAGGCACAAGGCCGTTACAATCATCACACCCAGTCGTCTAAGGATGAATAGTCCCATGAATGTCCCTGTTGGTCGGCTGCGACGGGAATGCCCGCCACGGATGGTGACCTGCCTTCTGGCTTGGCCGTTCTGGTGTTGGATTGGCCTGTCGTGACCTTTTGCGCCGGATGGGTGGCGGTCTGGTTTCCTTGTTGCAATGCCCGCGCGGCGGGTCCGTCCCGGTCCTTTGATCCGCGCCCTTGTTCAAGATGGCGCGCGGCGGGCAGATGGCAAATGTGTTCTGCTATCTGGCAACACTGATCCCACGGGGTCAACGGAAGGTTTGGATTTTTTGGTCTAAAAGCGACAGTCGGTTGGTTCGAAAGCGACACAAAGCGTGCGCACCCCGATCGACCTGCGTCAGATGGCGCGCGGGTTGGCGGCCTTGCGCAGCTGGCTGGGGGTCTTGCCCGTATGCGTCTGGATGTAGCGCGTGAAATAGGCCGCGCTGCCAAAGCCCAGATGGCGGGCGATGTCCTGCATCGGCACGTCGGTGTCCGCCAAAGCGGCGCGCGCCGCGTGCAGGATGCGCTGGCCCAGCAGTTCGGCGGCGGTGTGGCCGGTCGCGGCCTTGCAGGCGCGGGCCAGATGGGTGCCGGTCACGCCCAGGGCTTCGGCGTGTTCCCCCGAACTCATCCCGTTGTGGTAATCGCGGGCGATGCGGGCGCAAAACCGGGCCGACAGCCGCGCACCGGCGTTCTGCTTTTGCGGCAGGTGGTCATCCTCGGCCATCTGGCGGCGCAACCAGACCGACACCAGCGCCATGTAGCCGTCCAGCGCGTCTTGCGTCAGGCTGCGTCTGGCGGTGGCTTCACGTTGGGCTGCGTCCAGAAATCCGGTCAGTTCCGAAATCGGGCCGCTCTCGCGCAGGCGCAACTGGCGCGGGGTCTGGGGCAGGCGCACCTCGGTGCCCACGGGAATGGTGGCGGTCAGACCGATGCTTTGGCGGCTCAGCTCAAGCGCGAACAATTCGCCCGCAGGCACAAAGATCGCGTTGTGCGCCCCGACGCCGCGCCGGGTGCCGTTCAGCAACAGCCGGCCCTGTCCGCGCGTGGTCCAGACCAACAGGTGATGGGGTTGGTCATGCGCCAACGTCCAGCGCCAGTCCTGTGCGCCGCCCGCAGGGGTGATCGTGCTGATACGGATGGCATCCAGGGTCATGGCGCCATCTATACGCATTTGTCGGATAATCGCAATATTCTTGGCAGATACCCCCTGAAATGCGGCAAGAATATGTTCAAAGTGAAATCGGGGTCATCCCAAAGACGGATCAACCCATTGCCAGTGCCCCATTTTCGACCGCTGCCAAGTGCGCTGACGCTTGGCGTATTGGCGGGTTGCAATCACCGCCGCGTCGCGGGCGGCGTCCAGCGTCATTTCGCCCGTGGCATGGGCCATCAGCTCGGGCACACCAATCGCGCGGCAACTGGGCAGGGCGGGGTCATAGCGGTCGCGCATCTGCGCGATCTCGTCCAGCGCGCCGCCCGCCAGCATCATGTCGAACCGCTGCGCAATGCGCGCGTTCAGCCAGTCGGGCGGACTGCTCAGGGCGATGCAGGTGGCCGCGCTCTGGGGCAGCAACGGCGGCGGCGTGTCGTCGTGCCACGCGGCCAGCCCGCGCCCCGTGGCGTGCAGCACCTCCCACGCGCGCTGGACCCGCGCGCGGTTGTTGGTGTCGATCCGCGCGGTCGTCTCGGGGTCGAGCTCTGCCAATAACCCCGCAAGGGGAATCGCATCGCCGGATGCGCGCACAGCGTCGGGGGTGGCCGGAATCTCGGCCAGCCCCTTGGTCAGTGCGGTGAAATACAGCCCCGTTCCGCCCACTATGATGGGCCGCGCGTCCCCCGACAGCAACGGCGCCACCTCGCGCAGCCAGTGGCCGGCGGAATAGGGCGCGTCATAGGTCACATGCCCGTACAACAGATGCGGCGCGCGGGCCAGATCGGCGGCATCGGGCCGCGCGGTCACCACCTGCCAGCAGTCGTAAATCTGGCTGGCGTCGGCGTTCACGATCACGCCGCCCTGCGCCTCGGCGATGGCCAGCGCCAGCCCGGATTTGCCCGATGCCGTCGGCCCCGCAATCAGCACGGGGCGCTGCGGATCGACAGAAGACAGATCAAGTGACCCCAAAGCGTCCATTTCTTGCCGATACCTTCGCGCTGTGCATTGAACTGAGCGGTGTTTTAGGACAGTTTGCGCACGAACAAAACTGCCCAAAAGCCGGAGAACCCCATGAGCGACGAGATCCAAGCTGCCTCGGATGTCACATTCAAACGTGTGATGCTGAAAATTTCCGGCGAGGCGCTGATGGGGGACCAGGGCTTTGGCCTGCATCCGCCCACCGTTGAGCGCATCGCCCGCGAGGTGCAGTCGGTGCACGAACTGGGCGTCGAGATCTGCATGGTCATCGGCGGCGGCAACATCTTTCGCGGCCTGCAAGGGTCGGCGCAGGGGATGGAGCGGACCACGGCGGACTATATGGGGATGCTGGCCACGGTGATGAACGCGCTGGCGATGCAATCCTCGCTGGAAGGGTTGGGCATTCACACACGGGTGATTTCCGCGATCACCATGAACGAGGTGGCCGAACCCTACATCCGCCGCCGCGCCGTGCGCCACCTTGAGAAAAAGCGGGTCTGCATCTTTGCCGCGGGCACCGGTAACCCCTATTTCACCACCGACACCGCCGCGACCCTGCGCGCCAACGAAATGTCCTGCGAGGCGATCTTCAAGGGCACCAAGGTCGACGGTGTCTATGACAAGGACCCAGCCAAACACGCCGATGCCAAACGCTATGACAAGGTCAGCTTTGACGACGTGCTGCAAAAGCGGCTGGGGGTGATGGACGCCTCGGCCATTGCACTGGCGCGTGACAACAACCTGCCGATCATCGTCTTTTCGCTGGACGAACCCGGCGGTTTCAAAGGTATTCTGGCGGGCAAAGGCACCTATACCCGCGTTCACGGTTAAACAGACCGCGCACCGCCATGCGAAACCCTGCTGGCCTTCGGGCCGCGGGATGATCTATACCCGCACCACGCCCGGGGAAGGGGCGCGCGACCAATAAGGGGAAAACCTCATGTCCGAAGACTTTATGCTGGATACCGACGATCTGAAACGCCGCATGGATGGTGCGATTTCAGCGTTGAAGACCGAATTCGCCTCGTTGCGCACGGGCCGTGGGTCGGCATCAATGCTGGAACCGGTGATGGTCGAGGCCTACGGCCAGCGCACACCGATCAACCAGGTCGGCACCGTCAACGTGCCCGAACCGCGTATGGTCACGATCAACGTGTGGGACAAATCCATGGTCAACGCCGTGGAAAAAGCCATCCGCGAAAGCGGTCTGGGCATCAACCCGCAGTTGAATGGCACCATCATCATGCTGCCGATCCCCGAGCTGAACGAAGAGCGCCGCCGCGAGCTGTCCAAAGTGGCCGGTCAATATGCCGAACACGCCCGCGTCAGCATCCGCAACCTGCGCCGCGACGGCATGGACCAGATCAAGAAGGGCAAGGCCGACGGCCTGTCCGAAGACGATCAGAAAATCTGGGAGGGCGAGGTTCAGGATCTGACCAACGCCTATATCAAGCAGATCGACGAGGCGCTTGAGAACAAACAGA
Source organism: uncultured Pseudosulfitobacter sp. (assembly GCF_963976325.1). Classification (NCBI taxonomy): domain Bacteria; kingdom Pseudomonadati; phylum Pseudomonadota; class Alphaproteobacteria; order Rhodobacterales; family Roseobacteraceae; genus Pseudosulfitobacter; species uncultured Pseudosulfitobacter sp. Next base: position 968,778 of record NZ_CAXBJW010000001.1, on the reverse strand, counting down.
CCGAGATCATGCAAGTCTGACCGGACCTGTCATTGCGTCAGCGCGGGCATCCGGTCAGACCAGTGACCACCGCACACCACGCACCGCCTTAGGAGCCTTGTCATCGCCCAGAAGCATCCCAACGGACCGCGTCACGTCGCCATCATCATGGATGGCAACGGACGTTGGGCCACGCAGCGCGGACGCCCGCGCCTGTTCGGCCACCGGGCCGGCGCGAAACGCGTGCGCGAAGTGGTCGAAAGCTGCCCCGATGTTGGTGTTGAATATCTGACGATCTTTGCCTTCTCGACAGAGAACTGGCGGCGCACGCAGACCGAGGTGGCCGGGCTGATGAGCCTGTTTCGCATGTATATCAGCCGCGAAGCCCGTGCGCTGGACGAATTCGGGGCACGGGTGCGTTTCATCGGCGACCGGGTCAAGCTGGACGCGAAGCTGATCAAGCTGATGGACGATCTTGAGGTTCTGACCCAGAACAACACCTCGGTGCATCTGACCATCGCGCTGAACTATGGCGGCCGCGACGAAGTGGCCCGTGCCACCCAACGGCTGGCCCGAGACGTGGCCAATGGCTCGCTGAACCCCGAAGACGTGGACGAGGAAACGCTGCCCAAATATCTGGACACCTGCGTGCTGCCCGATCCCGATCTGGTGATCCGCACGTCGGGCGAGGCGCGGATTTCCAACTTTTTGCTGTGGCAGTCGGCCTATGCCGAATATGAATTCATTGATACGCTGTGGCCTGATTTCACCAAAGAGGAATTTGCCCGGCTCTGCGCCTCTTACGGCGGGCGCGACCGGCGGTTCGGAGGGGTAAAGACATGAACACAAGCACGACAAAGTGGTCTGATCTGGCAGTGCGCATGGGCTCGGCTGCGGTCATGGTGGTCGTGGGGCTGGCCGGTGTTGCCATCGGCGGACATGCGTTCAACGTGATGGTGGCGCTGATTTGCGGGCTGTCCGTGTGGGAACTGGTGCGGATGCTGACGCCGCGCACCCCTGCGGTGGCCTGGCAACTGGCGCTGTTGGCGGGGGCGGCGCTGTTGCTGTCGGCCTATCTGCCGGCGGGCTGGGCGCTGCCGATCCTGTTGGCACCGATGATGGTCGGCTTTGGCCAACTGTCGCAGCACCGCACGATCTTCATGTCCTACGCGGTTCTGGTGCAGCTTGCCGGTTTCGGCATGATGTCGGTGCGCGGCGAGCTGGGCTTTGGCTGGATGCTGTGGCTGGTGGTGGTCGTGGTGGTCACCGACGTTGTGGGCTATTTCGCGGGCCGGATGATCGGCGGGCCGAAATTCTGGCCGCGCGTCAGCCCCAAAAAGACATGGTCAGGCACCGCCGCCGGCTGGGTCGGCGCGGCGCTGGTCGGCTGGATCACGATGGCCGTGACCGGTGCCACAAGCGAGCTGATCGGCATTTCCATCGCCATTTCAATGGCCTCGCAGATGGGCGACATCGCAGAAAGCGCGATCAAGCGGCACATGGGCGTCAAGGACAGCAGCACGCTGATCCCGGGCCACGGTGGTGTGCTGGATCGGTTCGACGGGATGATGGGCGCGTCGGTGTTCCTGTTGATCGTGGGGCAAATCATCGGCTTTCCGCCCGGATTGGTCTGACCGACATGACGCGCAGGCGGATCACCATTCTCGGGGCCACGGGGTCGATCGGGCAGAACACCATTGATCTGATCAAACGGGATGCCGATGCCTATGACGTTGTGGCGCTGACGGGTGCGGGCAACATCGCGCAACTGGCGGCGGACGCACGGGCGTTGAACGCGGATGTGGCGGTGACAGCCAACGAGGACCGTCTGGACGATCTGCGCGCGGCGCTGGCCGGATCGGGGATTGCGGCCGCCGCAGGGCAGGCGGCCCTGACCGAAGCGGCTGCGCGCCCTGCCGATTGGGTGATGTCCGCGATTGTCGGTGCGGCGGGGCTGGCCCCCGGCATGGCGGCGCTGGAACAGGGCGCGACACTGGCGCTGGCCAACAAGGAATCGCTGGTCTGCGCAGGCGCGTTGATCCTTGAGACAGCGGCCAAACACGACGCGCGCCTGCTGCCCGTCGACAGCGAACACAGCGCCGTCTTTCAGGCGCTGGTGGGCGAGGATATGGCCGCGGTCGAACGCATTGTCATCACCGCCTCGGGTGGGGCATTCCGCGACTGGCCGCTGGCCGACCTGCCCAACGCGACGCTGGCGCAGGCGTCGAGCCATCCCAACTGGGACATGGGCCAACGGATCACCATCGATTCCGCGTCCATGTTCAACAAGGCCTTGGAAGTCATTGAGACACGGGAATATTTCGGCGTCTCCCCTGACAAGATCGAAGTGCTGGTGCACCCCGAATCCATGATCCACGCGCTTGTCGGCTTTCATGACGGCGCGCTGATGGCGCACGTCGGCCCCGCCGATATGCGCCACGCCATCGGCTATGCGCTGCACTGGCCCGACCGGCGCGCGCTGCCGGTCGAACGGCTGGACCTTGCGGCCATCGGCAGCCTGACGTTCCGCGCCCCCGACACCGACCGCTGGCCCGCATTGCGGCTGGCCCGCGAGGTGATGGCGCGCGGCGGGCTGGCGGGGGCGGTGTTCAACGCCGCCAAGGAAACCGCGCTGGACGGATTTATCGCAGGCCATCTGAATTTCACCGCCATGGCCGAAGTGGTCGAACTGGTGCTGACGCAGATGGACGCGGCGGGCGGTCACATTGACGCCTCTATGACACTTGATAACGTCGCGGCTGCTGACCATTTGGCACGCAAGGCCGCGCGCGACATAATAGCAAAAAGAGCAGGGTAGAATTTTGGACATTATCGGATTGCTTCCACAGGCCGGCGGCCTGATCTGGATCATCGTCGCCTTTGTCGTGGCGCTCAGCGTGATCGTGACCATCCACGAATACGGCCACTACATCGTCGGGCGCTGGTCGGGCATTCATGCCGATGTGTTTTCGCTGGGCTTTGGTCCGGTGATCTACAAACGCACCGACAAACGCGGCACCCAGTGGCAGATCGCGGCACTTCCCTTTGGCGGCTATGTGAAATTCGCGGGCGATGCCAACGCGGCATCCGGCAAGGATGCCGATGCGATGCAGGCGGCCGAGGCCGACGCGGTCGCATTGCGCCGCACGATGCACGGCGCGCCACTGTGGGCGCGGGCGGCGACTGTGGCGGCGGGCCCTGTGTTCAACTTTGTGTTCTCGATCTTGCTTTTCGCGGCGCTGTTCCTGTCGTTGGGCACAACGCGTGACCAGATGACGGTGGGCGAACTGCGCGCCTTGCCGGCGCAAGTGAACGAATTGCGGCCCGGTGACGAGATTTTGCAAATCGCCGGTAATACCGTGCCTTTGATCAGCGATGACAGCTTTGCCCCGTTCCTCAGCAGCCTGCCCAAGACCACGCAACTGGACTACCGCGTCAACCGCGACGGCACCGAACTGGACGTGCAGGGACCGCAGCTTTTCCCGCCGTTGGTCGTGGGGCTGGTCCCGCGCAGCGCCGCATATCAGGCGGATCTGGATGTGGGCGACGTGATCGTCGCGGTCAACGGCACCCCGATTTCGGTCTTTGAAGAGCTGAAAAACTCGGTCGAGGCATCGGACGGCGCGCCAGTGGCCTTGCAGGTCTGGCGGGACGGCACGGTTCTGGACAAAACCCTGTCTGCCAAGCGCGTGGACGAGCCACAAGCCGACGGCAGCTATAAAACCGAATGGCGCATTGGCATCGCGGGCGGCATGGCGTTCGAGCTGGCCACCGAACCGATGGGCGTGTGGCGCGCCCTTGGCGACGGGGTTGCCGAAACCGGCGGCATCATCACCGGATCGCTGTCGGGCCTTGGTCATATCATCACCGGCGCGATCAGCACCTGCAACCTGTCCGGTCCCATCGGCATTGCCCAGACCTCGGGCGCGATGGCCAGCCAGGGCACGCAGTCTTTCCTGCGGTTTATCGCGGTGCTTAGCACGGCGGTGGGTCTGCTGAACCTGTTCCCGATCCCGGCGCTGGATGGCGGGCATCTGGTGTTTTACGCCTACGAGGCGGTGATGAAACGCCCGCCCAGCGATGGCGCGCTGCGCATTCTGATGGGGATCGGTCTGACCCTGGTGCTGACGCTGATGATCTTTGCCCTTGGAAACGATATTTTCTGTCCCTGACGCACTTCTCGGAAAACTTGATAGGCAAGCCATCACTTAACGCGTTGAAATCTACGATTTCAGGCAGCGTTAAGTGATTCAGGTTTTTTCGAAAGTGCTATAAAGGGCATGGCGCGACACGCTGCCTTATTTGCGCCACAATTAAACAAACTCACGCCATAATCGGTGCTTAGGCATGTTCCGAGAAAAAGGGAACATGCACCATGCAAACACTGCAAAACGGTTACAAAGGCCTAAGCCTTTTGATGCTGCTGAACTGGGATCGGGCGCTTTGTCTGGGCGCAATCGGTGCCGCGATGTGGATCAGCGTCTATATCGCCGGCTGATCTGTCAGCACCTTCATTACAACTTGTAACAGCCCGCCGTTCACGGCGGGCTTTGTCGTTTTGACAAGCACGGTCTTCTTGGGTACTCAGAAGGTCAATGGGTGTCTAAAAGAATGGGTCAAAACCATGAGACTGGGGTTAGAGGGCGGTGCAGCCAAGCGACAGCGTCGTGTGCGCATCGCAACAGGGCTTTTGCGAGCTTCTGTGTTTTTTGCAGCAACTGCAACAAGTTATACATTTTACGCAACGCAAGCACAGGCGCAGACCTATCGGTTTGACAGTGTGGTTGTCGACGGCAACGCGCGGATCGGCCAGTCGGCAATCCTCAGCCAGGCCGGAATCGCACGCGGTCAAAACCTGTCTGCGGGGCAACTGAACGACGCGTATCAGCGTCTGGTGGCCAGCGGACTGTTCGAAACTGTCGAAATTGCACCGCAAGGCAACACGTTGCGGATCACTGTGGTCGAGCTGCCGACGATCAACCGTATCAGTTTCGAGGGCAACCGCCGCATCAAGGACGAAGCGCTGACCGCGATGGTCAGCTCGTCCGAGCGCCGGGTGTTCAACCCCAGCCTTGCCGAGAAAGATGCCGCAGCCATCGCCGAAGCCTATTCGAACGATGGCCGTCTGGCCGCGCGGGTCACACCGCGCGTCATCAAGCGCCGCGACAACCGTGTCGATCTGGTGTTTGAAATCTTCGAAGGCGACGTCGTCGAGGTGGAACGTCTGAGCTTTGTCGGCAACCGCGTGTTCTCGGACCGTCGTTTGCGCCGCGTTCTGGGCACCAAGCAGGCCGGCCTGTTCCGCACGCTGATCAAGGCCGACACCTTCGTGTCCGACCGGATCGAAGCGGACAAACAGATGCTGCGTGATTTCTACCTGTCGCGCGGCTACGTCGATTTCCGCATCAACTCGGTCAACGCCGAACTGACGCAGGAACGCGACGGCTATTTTCTGGTGTTCAACGTCCAGGAAGGTCAGCAATTCAAGATCGGGCAGGTGACCACGGTTTCCGAAATGTCGGGTGTGGATGCAGACGAATATCAGGCGGTCACGAAAATCCGCCCCGGTGTTGTCTATTCGCCCTCCCTGATCGAACAGGAAATCTCGCGCATGGAAGCGCTGGCGATCCGCAACACGGTTGATTTCATGCGGGTCGAACCGCGCATCACCCGCAACGACCGTGACCTGACGCTGGACATCGAATTTGTCATCAGCCGTGGCCAGCGCGTCTTTGTCGAACGCATCGACATCGAAGGCAACACCACCACGCTGGACCGCGTGATCCGCCGTCAGTTCCCGGTGGCAGAGGGTGACCCGTTCAACCCGCGCGAAATCCGCGAAAGCGCGGAACGTATCCGGGCGCTGGATTATTTTGAATCTCCGCAAGTGAACGCCCGCGAAGGGTCCAGCCCCGAGCAGGTGATCGTTGACGTGGACGTGGCGGAAAAGCCCACAGGCTCGCTGAGCTTTGGCGGGACATTCTCGTCGGAAAACGGTTTTGGTCTGGCGGTCTCTTTTGTCGAGCGCAACTTTGTCGGCCGTGGTCAGACACTCAAGTTGGATTTCTCGACCGCGGAAGAATCTGAAACCTACGGGATCAGCTTCCGCGAACCGGCTGTGCTGGGGCGTGACCTGGGCTTTGGTCTGCAACTGTCCTATGGCACAAGCAACAGCAGCGCTTATACGTTCGACTCCGAAAGCATTGTCTTCAAACCAAGCCTTGATTTCCCGCTGAGCGAAAATGGTCGACTTTCGGTGAACTATACCGCAGAAAGCATCGACGTTCTGGCGCGCAATCCGGCTGAACACGGCTTGATCATCCAGGACGACATTAATGCAGGCGCACAGTTCCGGTCGTCGGTTGGCTACACCTATACCTATGACACGCGCCGTTCGGGTCTGGACCCGACAGCGGGCGTTCTGTTGCAGTTCGGTCAGGATTTTGCCGGTTTGGGCGGGGACAGCAAATTTGTCCGCACCACGGGCAAGGTTGTCGGTCAAAAGCGTATCTTCAACGAAGAAGTTACCTTGACCGCGACACTTGAAGGTGGCGTGCTAAGCTGGATGGACGGCAACAACCGTGCGGTTGACCGCTTTCTGCTTGGCTCCAGCATCATGCGTGGTTTTGAAGCGGGTGGCATCGGGCCACGTGATAACGCTAATGGTGATGCCTTGGGCGGCAACATGTTTGTCGTCGCACGGTTCGAGGCCGAGTTCCCGCTGGGCTTGCCGGAAGAGTACGGAATTCGTGGGGCGGTCTTCTATGACGTCGGCAACCTTTGGGATCTCAGTGATGTTAACTTGGGCGGCAACGCCGTGGACGGCGAAGGCGGATCGTTCCGTCATGTCATCGGTGTCTCGATCCTGTGGGACACGCCGGTTGGTCCGCTGCGGTTCAACTTTACCGACGCGATCAAAAAAGAAGACTTCGACCGCGATCAAAGCTTCGATCTGACCCTGTCGACCTCGTTCTGAGGCGCGTGATGCGACGTTTTACGCGCATCTTTCTGACCCTGCTGGCCACCGTGCTGGCAGGGTCTTTTGTTGCCGCACAGGAACAGCCGAAACCTGCGCCCAAGGTGGTGCAAAGCCCGATCCTGACGGTCGACACGGACCGCTTGTATTCGCAAAGCGCCTTTGGCCTGCGTGCGGCCAAGGAAATCGAAGAGCGCGGCGCGGAACTGGCCACCGAGAACCGCAGCATCGAGGCCGAGTTGAGCGCCGAAGAACAGGAATTGACCGACAAACGCGCCACGATGGAGCCCGAAGCCTTTCGGACCTTGGCGGATGCCTTTGACGAAAAGGTCCAAAGCACCCGCCGCGCTCAAGAGGCCAAGGGGCGGGACCTGTCGCAACTGCTGGAGAAAGAGCAGATCGCCTTTTTGAACGCCGCCGCCCCGGTCCTCGAAGCGCTGATGCGCGATGCGGGTGCCGCGGTGATCCTGGAACGGCGCAGCGTGTTTCTCAGCGCCAATGCCATCGACATCACCGACGCCGCCATCGCGCGGATCGACGCCGCCCTGGGCGACGGAACCAAATAGCATCACAGGGCCGTTCGCTTGCCCCGCCGGATGCGGCTTGGTAACCTCGCGGCCTGTAACACCACGGAAAGAACAGCCTATGACCTCCGAGCTTCTGACAGCCGACATCCATCTGATCCAGCGCATCCTGCCGCACCGCTATCCGTTCCTGCTGGTGGACAAGGTCGTGGACATCGACGGCTATCAGACGGCGCGCGGCATCAAGAACGTGACGATGAACGAACCACACTTTCAAGGCCACTTTCCGGGCAAGCCGATCATGCCGGGGGTCACCATCGTCGAGGCAATGGCCCAAACCGCCGCCGTGATGGTGGGCACCGCGCTGAACATGGCCGACCGCGACATGCTGGTTTATTTCATGGCGATCGAGGGCTGCAAATTCCGCCGCATGGTCATTCCCGGCGATGTGCTGGAACTGAAACTGCAAACTGTGCGCGGCAAGCCGGGCGGCAAGGTCTGGAAATTCTCGGGCGTGGCCGAAGTCGAAGGCGAGATGGCCTGCGAGGCGTCGTTCACCGCGATGATGGACCTGCCCAAGGATGTCATAGCATGAGCGGTATCCACCCCTCTGCGGTTGTCGAAGACGGCGCACAGATCGACCCCAGCGCCACGGTCGGGCCGTTCTGCCTGATCGGTCCCGAGGTCGTGCTTGGCCCGGACGTCGAATTGAAAAGCCATGTGGTTATCACCGGTCGTACGACGGTCGGCGAAGGCACGGTGATCTTCTCCTTCGCCGTCATTGGCGAGATCCCGCAGGATCTGAAGTTCAAGGGCGAAACCTCGGCGCTGGAAATCGGCAAACGCAACCGCATCCGCGAACACGTCACGATGAACGGCGGCACCGAGGGCGGCGGCGGCGTGACCCGTGTGGGCGATGACGGATTGTTCATGGCGGGCTGTCACATTGCGCACGACGCACAGGTCGGCAACCGCGTGATCGTGGTCAACAATGCCGCCGTGGCGGGGCACTGTGTGCTTGAGGATGACGTGATCATCGGCGGCCTGTCGGGCATCCACCAGTTCGTCCGCATTGGGCAGGGTGCGATCATCGGGGCGGTCACCATGGTGACCAACGACGTCATTCCATACGGTTTGGTACAGGCCCCGCGCGGCGATCTGGACGGGCTGAACCTGGTCGGATTGAAACGGCGCGGCGTGAAGCGTGCCGACATCACGGCGCTGCGGGCTGCCTTCCAGATGCTGGCACAGGGCGAGGGCACGTTCCACGACCGCGCCGAACGTCTGGGGGCCGAGACAGACAGCGCTTATGTCAAACAGATCGTCGATTTCATCCTGGGTGAATCCGACCGGTCGTTCCTGACCCCGAAGTGAGCCGGCAATGCTGGCGCTGATCGTTGGGACGGGCCAGATGCCCAAGGTGGTGGCCGACGCGCAATCCGCGCCGCCGCTGGTCTGTATGCTGGACGGCAATGCGCCGGACGGGCTGGTGCCTGACCTGACATTCCGTCTGGAAACGCTGGGCTCTTTGTTGGTTGATCTTGGCACGCGTGGCGTGACCGATGTCTGCTTTGTCGGCGGTATCGCGCGGCCCACGCTGGACCCTGCCGCGCTGGATGCCGAAACCGCGCCGCTGGTGCCGCTGTTCCAGCAGGCCCTGCAACAGGGCGACGACGGGGCGCTGCGCATCGTGTTGGATATTTTCGAAAAGACCGGCTTTGCCGTGCGCGGGGTCGAAGACCTGGTGCCCGTGCTGCTGGCCACCGGCGGTGTCTATGGCGACGCATGGCCCGACGCGCAGATGCGCCGCGATGCCGAGGCCGGTGCCGCCCACATCGCCCGCGAGGGCGCGCGCGACATCGGGCAGGCTTGTGTGGTGGCAGGTGGCTGCGTCATCGGCATGGAAGACGCCGCAGGCACCGACGCACTGATTGCGCGCATGTCAGCCAAGCCCGAAGACCGCGCCATCCTGTTCAAAGCGCCCAAACCGGGGCAGGAACGGCGCATCGACCTGCCCACCATCGGCCCCGACACAATCACCGCCTGCGCCGCCGCGGGCTTTGCCGGTATCGTCATCGACGCCGGTGATGTGCTGGTGCTGGACCGCGACGCATGTGTCGCGCTGGCCGATCAGCACGGGCTGGTCCTGTGGGCGCGGACGGGCGACTGATGCGGGTGTTCATCATCGCGGGCGAGCCGTCAGGCGACAAGCTGGGCGGCGCGCTGATGGCAGGGCTGCGGACGCTGGTGCCGGACGTGACCTTTGACGGCGTCGGTGGCCCCGAGATGCAGGCGCAGGGGCTGACCAGCCGCTTTGACATGTCCGAGCTGAGCATCATGGGCATCATGGAAGTGCTGCCCAAATACCGCCACCTGAAACGCCGCATCGCCCAGACCGCACAGGCGGTGGTCGATACGGGCCCGGATGTGATGATCACCATCGACAGCCCCGATTTCTGCCTGCGCGTCGCCCGGCTGGTCAAGGCGTCCAGCAGCATCCGCACCGTGCATTACGTGGCCCCGACGGTCTGGGCATGGCGGCCCAAACGTGCGGATCACATGGCCGAAGTGATCGACCACGTGCTGGCGCTGTTCCCGTTTGAGCCACCTTACATGCAGGCCGCCGGCATGGACTGCGACTTTGTCGGGCATCCCGTGGTGTCCGAACCGCAGCCCTCTGCGGAAGATGTGGCGAAGTTCCGCGTGCAATACGGGATGGAGGCCGCCGACCCGCTGCTGCTGGTCTTGCCCGGATCGCGCAAGGGAGAGGTGTCGCGTCTGGCCCCGCGTCTGGGCGCGGCCTTGGCCCCCGTGCTGGCCGCGCATCCGGGCTTGCGCGTGGTGGTGCCCGCAGCCGCCCCCGTGGCCGACATGGTGATCGCCGCCGTCGCCGACTGGCCCTTGGTGCCCAAGGTTCTGGACCCGCGCGGGCTGGATGTGGAAACGGCGGCCCATGCCAAACGCGTGGCCTTTGCCGCCGCCGATGCCGCACTTGCGGCGTCCGGCACCGTGGCGCTGGAACTGGCGGCCGCAGATACGCCGATGGTCAGCGCCTACGATATGAACTGGCTTAGCCGTCGAATCGTGCAGCGGATGATGCAGATAGATACCGCCAATTTGATCAATATCGTCTCGGATACACGCACTGTGCCCGAGTTCATCGGCGCACAATGCCGGTCCGACCTGATCGCCCAAGGGGTGCTGGATTTGCTGCAAGACCCCGCACCGCAGCGCGCGGCGATGCAGACCACGATGGACCTGCTGGGCCGCAACGGCGAAGACCCCGGCCTGCGCGCCGCCCGCGCGGTGCTGGCGCGGCTTTAGGCATATTGGAGAGCCGTTAAGCTCCCCGTCTTAACCTTTGTGAATCCAGCCACCGCCAAAGATGCGGCTGCTGTCGCGGTCGTAGAACACGCAGGCCTGTCCGGGGCTGACGCCCTCTTCGGGCAGGGTCAGTTCTACCGTCGCCTCGGTGTCCGAAATCGGACGCAGGATCGCGTCGGTGGGGGGGCGTGTCGACCGCACCCGCACGGCTATCGGCCATTCGCTCCGCGACATCATGGGTTCATCCCCCAGCCAGTTGATCTCGCGCACAGGCACCGTACGTGTCGCCAGCATCTCCTTGGGGCCAACCACCACGCGGGCGGTGTTGGCATCCAGCTTCACCACATACAGCGGATCGGCCAGCCCGCCGATGCCCAGACCCCGACGTTGCCCGATGGTATAGTTGATCACCCCGTCATGGCTGCCCAGCACGGTGCCATCCATATCCACAATCTCGCCCGGAGCCGCCGCTTCGGGGCGCAACTTGCGGATAACGCTGGCATAATCGCCGTTCGGCACGAAACAGATGTCCTGGCTGTCGGGCTTGTCCGCCACGCTGAGACCATATTTCGCAGCCAGCGCGCGGGTGGCGTCCTTGGACGGCAGATGGCCCAGCGGAAAGCGCAGGTAATCCAGTTGCTGTGCGGTGGTTGAGAACAGGAAATAGCTTTGATCGCGCGCGGCATCGGTGGCGCAATGCAGCTCGGCCCCGTCGGCACCCATCTTGCGCTGGATATAGTGGCCGGTGGCCATGCAGTCGGCCTCCAGATCCTTGGCGGTTTCCAGCAGATCCTTGAACTTGACCCGTTCGTTGCAGCGGATACAGGGCACAGGCGTCGCCCCGCCCAGATAGCTGTCGGCAAACTCGTCGATCACCGCGTCCTTGAACACGTTTTCATAGTCCAGAACATAGTGCGGAAAGCCCATTTCCTCGGCCACGCGGCGGGCATCGTGAATGTCGCGCCCCGCACAGCACGCGCCCTTTTTCGCCAGCGCCGCGCCGTGGTCGTACAACTGCAAGGTCACGCCGACCACGTCATAGCCTTCTTCGGCCAGCTGAGCGGCCACAACCGAACTGTCGACGCCGCCGGACATGGCAACGACGACCCGTGTGTCTGCGGGCGGCTTGGCAAAACCCAGCGAATTCAGCGGGTGTGCAGTATCAAGTGGCATGACGATCTCCGAGGGTGTCAGGCGATATATAGGAAAATCCTAATTACTCTCAAGAGGCGGCTTCACCGAACCTTAAGACCGAGGCGCGCAGTTGGACCTGTAACGGTGCTACACGAGACAGTCATGTATCTGAAAAAAGTCGACGGTCCAAGGGCGGTCACATTGCTGAACGGGTCTGTGATGACGCAGGCCGATCTGCCCGACGCGGGCACGCGGCGCTGGGTGGCGTCGCGCAAGGCGGCGGTGGTGCGCGGCGTTCTGTACGGGTTGATCGGGCAGGCGGCGGCGTTGCAACGCTATGACATCAGCGCCGAAGAATTCGAGGAATGGGTGCGCGCCGTCAGCCTGCATGGCGAAGAGGCCCTGAAAGCCACCGCTTTGCAACGTTTTCGGGGGCCAAAACCGGATTGATGAAAAGTTTAATGTTAGCAACCTGTAGTTGCTTGTAGTAACCTGTGTTTCAGTAACGTGTGATTAACCTTTTTTGTACAGTGTGTGGTCAATGCCTTATTTTAGACGTGATCCGGAGACTGATAATGAGTGTTTTGCTTGTTGAAGATGATCCGACGACCTCGAAAAGCATCGAATTGATGCTGACCCATGCCAACTTGAACGTCTATGCGACGGATCTGGGTGAAGAGGGGATCGATCTGGCCAAGCTTTACGACTACGATCTTATCCTGCTTGATCTGGATCTGCCTGATATGAATGGCCACGAGGTGCTGCGACAATTGCGCCTGTCGCGGATCGAAACGCCCATCCTGATCCTGTCAGGGGCGGATGACACCGAAAACAAGATCAAGGGTTTCGGGTTCGGGGCAGATGATTACCTGACCAAACCCTTCCACCGCGAAGAACTGGTTGCGCGCATTCATGCCATAATTCGGCGGTCCAAGGGACACTCGCAGTCGGTCATTGAAACGGGCCTGATCTCGGTCAACCTGGACGCGAAAACCGTCAGCGTCGACAACAAGTCGGTCCATCTGACGGGCAAGGAATATCAGATGCTCGAACTGCTAAGCCTGCGCAAGGGCACGACCCTGACCAAAGAGATGTTCCTGAACCATCTGTACGGTGGCATGGACGAGCCCGAGTTGAAGATCATCGACGTGTTTATCTGCAAGCTGCGCAAGAAACTCAGCACGGCGACAGGCGGCCAGAACTACATCGAAACCGTCTGGGGGCGCGGCTATGTGCTGTGCGATCCCGAACCCGGTATCCTGTCGGGCGATGACAGCCAGCGACTGGCCATCGGCGCATAAATCCAAGGGTCTGCACCCAAGGGCATCGGGTGCAGGCGGCAGATGACATCACTCACGCAGACTTTCTGACCTGAATGAACTGGACCTGTGCTTGCCACGCTTCTATCTCTAGGGCGCGACATCAAGAAAGAGGCAGGTCCCGTGTCCGACACCATCAACATCTCTGACATGACCGAAGCGCAGGCCCGGGACGAACTGGCGCGGCTGGCCGATGTGCTGGCAGGTGCGAATCGCGCATATCACACCGAGGACGCGCCGCGGATTGATGACGCGGAATATGACGCGCTAAAGCGGCGCAATGCGCAGATCGAGGCGCGCTTTCCCGACCTGAAACGCGACGACAGCCCCAGTGACCAGATCGGCGCCGAACCCGCCGAAGGGTTTTCCAAGATACGGCACGCCGTGTCGATGCTGTCATTGTCCAACGCGTTCGAGGCTGAGGATGTCGCGGATTTCGACGGGCGGGTGCGCAAATACCTTGGGCTGGCCGCCGATGCCCCGCTGGCATACACGGCGGAACCCAAGATCGACGGGCTGTCGCTGTCGCTGCGCTATGAAAACGGCGCGCTGGTCTCTGCGGCGACACGCGGCGACGGTCAGGTGGGCGAAAACGTGACCGCCAATGCGCTGACCATCGACGACATTCCCCAAAGCATCAAAAACGCCCCGTCCATTCTGGAAGTGCGCGGCGAGGTTTACATGAGCCACGCCGACTTTGCGGCGCTGAACGCCCGCCAGACCGAGCGCGGCGGCAAAACCTTTGCCAACCCGCGCAACGCGGCGGCCGGATCGCTGCGCCAGTTGGATGCGTCGATCACCCGCGCGCGCCCGCTTCGGTTCTTTGCCTACACCTGGGGCGAAATTTCGGAACCGCTGGCCGACACCCAGATGGCCGCGATCAACCGTTTGAAACAGATGGGGTTTCAGACCAATCCGCTGACCCAATTGTGTGACGGCCCCGCCGAAATGATCACCCATTACGCCAAGATCGAACAGATGCGCAGCGCTTTGGGCTATGACATCGACGGCGTGGTCTACAAGGTGAACGACCTGGCGCTGCAAGGGCGCCTTGGGTTCCGGTCGACCACCCCCCGTTGGGCCACGGCGCATAAATTCCCCGCCGAACTGGCGTGGACCCGGCTGGAAACCATCGACATTCAGGTGGGCCGCACCGGCGCGCTCAGCCCCGTGGCGCGGCTTGCCCCGGTCACCGTGGGCGGCGTCGTGGTCTCAAACGCCACGCTGCACAACGAGGATTACATCGCGGGCCGCGACTCGAAAGGCGGAGAGATCCGCGCAGGCAAGGACATCCGCATTGGCGACTGGGTACAGGTCTACCGCGCGGGCGATGTGATCCCCAAGGTTGCGGATGTGGACCTGACCAAACGCCCCGACAACGCAACGCCCTACGCGTTTCCGCAGGTCTGCCCCGAATGCGGCAGCGACGCCATCCGCGAGCCGGGCGACGCCATCCGCCGGTGTTCAGGCGGCATGATTTGCCCTGCGCAAGCCGTTGAAAAACTAAAGCATTTCGTTGCGCGCGGTGCCTTCGACATCGAAGGTTTGGGCGCCAAACAGGTCGAACAATTCCACGCCGACGGCTGGATTGCCGAGCCTGCCGACATCTTCACCCTGCGCGATCGTTACGGCAGCGGGATGCAACAGTTGAAAAACCGCGAGGGCTGGGGCGACAAATCGGCCAGCAACCTTTTTGACGCCATTGATGACCGTCGCAAGATCGCGCTGTCGCGCCTGATCTTCGGCCTTGGCATGCGCCATGTGGGCGAAGCGGCGTCGAACCTGCTGGCCTTGCACTATGGCACCTGGGACGCATTCGCCGCCGCGATGGACGCCGCCGCCGATCCTGAAAACGACGCGTGGGCCGACCTGATAGGCATCGACGGGGTGGGCGCGGTCATGGCCGGATCGCTGACCGCCACCTTTGCCCAGGACACCGAACGCGCCGCCATCGACCGGCTCGTCGCGCAACTTGACGTGCAAGCCACGGAACGCCCCGACACATCGGGCAGCCCGGTCGCGGGCAAGATCGTTGTTTTCACCGGCACGCTTGAAAAAATGACCCGCGCCGAGGCCAAGGCGCGGGCCGAAACGCTGGGCGCGAAAGTGTCCGGTTCGGTCAGCGCCAAGACCGACATATTGGTCGCGGGTCCGGGCGCAGGATCAAAAGCCAAGAAGGCGGCGGAACTGGGCATCACAACACTGGACGAAGACGGCTGGCTGGCGCTGATCGAGGGCGCATGAGCGGCCGGCCAGAACAGCTTTTCCCGCTTTTTGCCGAAGCGCAGACGCTTGAAGGGGTGGGGCCGAAAACAGCCGACTTGCTGGCGGCCACCGGCATCACGACGCCGCGTGACCTGCTGTTCACACTGCCCCACACCGGCATCGACCGCAGCCCGCGCGCAACGCTGAAAGATGCTGTTTTGCCCGGCTCTTACACAGTGATCGTGACCGTCGGACGCCACCAGCCTCCGCGCAACAAGGGGGGCGCCTATCGCATCACGGTCGAGGACGCCGAGACGGCCTTTCAGATCGTGTTCTTCCGCGGGCGGTCTGATTTCCTGCTGAAACAACTGCCCGAAGGGTCGCGGCGCGTGGTGTCGGGCAAGGTCGAAATGTTCGACGGCATCGCACAGATGCTGCACCCCGATCACATCCTGCCCGAGGCCGAAGCGGGCGACATTCCGGCCTTCGAACCCGTCTATCCGCTGACCGCCGGTGTCACCCAAAAGGTGATGTGGAAAGCAACCCGTGGCGCGTTGACCCGTGTGCCCGAAATGGCCGAATGGAGCGATCCCGCTCAGGTCGCGCAGGCCAAATGGCCCACATTTTCCGAGGCTGTGGCGCAGGCCCACGCGCCGCAATCGCTGCGCGATATTGCGATAACCGCGCCTGCGCGCGAACGTCTGGCCTATGACGAATTGCTGGCGCACCAGATCACCCTGGCCCTGGCCCGCGCGGCGGAACGGCGCAAACCGGGTCGCTCCAGTGTCGCCACCGGAGCGTTGCAGCGCAAGGTTCTGGCGGCGCTGCCATATCGGCCCACCGGCGCGCAAGAACGCGCGATTGCCGAGATTGCCGACGACATGGCACAGCCGCAGCGCATGAACCGCCTGTTGCAGGGCGACGTTGGCGCGGGCAAGACGCTGGTGGCCTTCATGGCTTTGCTGGTCGCGGTCGAGGCGGGCGGGCAGGGCGTGCTGATGGCCCCGACAGAAATCCTTGCGCGTCAACACCTTGAAGGGTTGCAGCCGCTGGCCGAGGACGCGGGCGTGGTGCTGGAGCTGCTGACGGGGCGCGACAAGGGCAACGAGCGCAAGGCCAAGCTGGCCGCATTGGCCGACGGGCGCATACAGATATTGGTGGGCACCCATGCGGTGTTTCAAAAGGACGTCGCATTCCGCGATCTGCGCCTTGCGATCATCGACGAACAGCACCGGTTTGGCGTACGGCAACGTCTGGCGCTGGGGTCCAAGGGCGTGCAGGCGGATGTGTTGGTGATGACCGCAACGCCGATTCCGCGGTCCCTGTCACTGGCGCAATACGGCGATATGGACGTGTCGGTGCTCGACGAAAAGCCGCCGGGCCGCAAACCGATCCGCACGGCGCTGGTCAGCACGGGCCGCATGGACGAGGTGATCGACCGGTTGCGCGCGGCGATTGCCAAGGGGCAGCAATGCTATTGGGTCTGTCCGCTGGTCGAGGAAAGCGAAGTGGTCGATCTGACCTCGGCGGGCGAGCGTTTCAAACGGCTGCGCGCGGCGTTGGGTGAAGGTGTCGTCGGGTTGGTGCATGGCCAGATGCCGCCCGCTGAAAAAGATGCGGCGATGGCGGCGTTTCAGGCGGGTGAAACATCTGTGCTGGTGGCGACCACGGTGATCGAGGTGGGGGTAAACGTGCCCAACGCCACGATCATGGTGATCGAGCGGGCCGAGATCTTTGGCCTGGCCCAGTTGCACCAGTTGCGCGGGCGCGTGGGGCGGGGCGATGCGGCATCCACCTGTTTGCTGATGTATCAGGCACCGCTGAGCGAGACGGGGCAAAAACGTCTGGAAGTGCTGCGCGAGACCGAGGATGGGTTCGTGATTGCCGAAACCGATTTGCAGATGCGCGGCGCGGGCGATGTGATCGGCACGGCGCAGTCGGGCCTGCCACGGTTTGCCGTCGCCGACCTTGAGCGGCAGGCAGGATTGATGGCCATTGCGCAAAGCGATGCGCGCAAGCTGTTGTCAGATGATCCCAAGCTGGAGACAGCGCGCGGCAAGGCAGCCCGCATGTTGTTGTGGCTGATGCGGCAGGACGAAGCCATTCGTTTGATTTCAGTGGGTTAGCGCAAATCCCCCTTTTGATGTTCCAATAAGTTCACAAATGTTCTCACAAAGTTCTTTACAGAACGTAAAGGATATGAGAACAAAGGAGCAACAAAGAACGGGAGATGACACGATGACCACCATGCGAATGATCAAATCCATCGCCACCCGCGCGGAAAGCACATTGTTGCAAGATGCGGTGGGGGCTGCGGCCTTGATGGTGATGCTGGTCGTCGGACTGCACCTGCCTGCCTTTGTCTGATTTTCTGCCTGCGATGTCGTGCCGGCTGTCTGGCGTATCCGTCCCAAATAGATGCGCATTAACGGGATTGCCTGTCCCGCGTTAACCAAGGTCCCCCTTGGCCGGACAGTTCGGGTCCCACACGACAAACGCTTTTCCTGCGCCGCCATCCCAACCGGATGTGCGGCGTTTTTTTTGCGGTTGGAACAGCCTTAAAATGTATAGGCCAGCCGCAAACCGCCCCAATGCACACCGTTGATTATGATCGGGGCCGACAGATCCTTCATCATGGCGAAATCGCCACCGCCCATGTCGCGGCGGTACACCTGCAACAGAAACGGATCGGTGCTGCGCCCCGCCTTTAACCCCACGCGGTCGTCAAAGATGCGCCGGTTGCGGCAATTGGCCATGTTCCACACCGGGTCACCCCCTTGTGGCTGCGAGAATTTGCGATTGTGGGTGGGCAGATAGCCGTTCACATCCACAGCGGCGCAAAACACCACGCGGTCGTCAAAGCGCAGCGCCGGTTCCTGAATATCAGGCATCACCTGATCCATCAGCTTGGTAAATCCGGTGACAACCTGAACCGGATTGCTTCCGGGCACCGGATGATATTGCCGGTCGAACATTTGCGCCTGCGTGATCTGGCCGTCCGCAATCGCTTGTTCCAACCGGCTGCTGGCGATGGCGGCAAGCTGGCGCACATAGTCGATCATCGGCGCGTCCTTGGTCGTGCCCCCCAGCGCCGCGCTGGATTGCACGATTTGTTCCGACCGGTCGATCAGCCGGTTGATCCGTTCGTGCGTGGATTTGATGCCGTTGGTGGTGCGGGTCACCGCCGCCTCTATCCCCACAAGGTTCGGCGAGAAACTGGCCATCGCCACGCCCACCACCTGCGTGCGGTCCGCAATCCGCGCCACCTGATCAAACGCCTGTTGCATCGAATTTTCGATCTGCGTCAGGGCACTGTCGCTGGCCCCGGTCAGATCAATCACGGTTTCGGCGGTGCTGGCAATCGTCTGCGCCTCGGTGCCCAGCAGCGCCATCCAGTCGGTCAGCGTTTCGATATTGCGGGTGATGCGGGTGGCCGCGTCCCTGGTCTTCTGGCTCAGCGCGTTGATCGCCTCGGCCACCACGGCAAAACCGCGCCCCGCGTCGCCCGCGCGGGCGGCTTCGATCTTGGCGTTGATGGCCAGCGTGTTCACCTGCATGGCAATTGTCGCGATCTGCGCGTTGTTGTCCTTGACCGCATCCAGCGTTTCACCAACAGAAAGCGTGCGATCGCGCAATTCCTGCACCCATCCGGCGACGGTGGTGGTTTGCGCCCCCAGACCCCGAATGGTGTCCGCCGACGTTTTGACATCGCGCACCGCGTCGCGGGTGCTGCCGGTCAGCGCATCCGACGCTTCATGCATCTCGGCATTGGCGGTTTCAACCTTGGTTGCGGAATGGGTCAGGGCGGCCAAAGCGGAGCGTTGTTCGCGGGCCTGGGTTTCGACCACGTCCAGAAAACCGGCCAGATCGACAATTTCATACCCCAATTCAGAGGCGCGCGCAGCCAGACGGTTGATCTGCTGAAGTTCGGCAATTTCGGAATGTGCGGTCATCATGCCTCGCCAGTTGTCAATCACTGGCTAGCGCAGATTGGTTCACAAGTTCCTAATGCGGGCGCGCTCAGGCGCAGTTGGCTTGCAAGGCCTGTTGCATCGCCTCGGCCGTGGCTTCGATGCTCAGCAGAATCGAGGCGTGGCGGTTGCGATACTCGCGGGCGGGTTCCAGCACCTTGAACCCGTCAAAGGGGGCGTCGGGCACCGGCCCTGCGTCCTTCAGCATGGCGCGCAACTGGTCGCGGGCGGTCTCGACCTCGGCCAGCGTGCGCCCGATCACGGCGCCCCCCACGACGGCCGCCGATGCCTGACCCAGCGCACAGGCTTTCACGTCCTGACCAAAGGCGCTGATGACCCCGTCGGCCACGCAGACATCCACCGTCACCGTCGACCCGCACAGCGGCGCGCGTTTCTTGACCGTGGCGCCGGGGCTTTCCAGCCGTTCGCGGTGCGGAATATCGGTGGCCAGCGCCAGAATCTGGCCCGAGTAAAGTTTGATAAGATCGCTGTCCGCCATGTCCGCTTTCCTTTCGGTGCACCCTGATACATAAGCGTCCCGGCCCGAGATGCAAATTAGGATTTACGTGATGTCCGACCAAAATTTCGACCCCGCAACCCTGACCTATAACGACGCGGGTCTGATCCCCGCGATAGCGCAGGATGCCACCACCGGCGATGTGCTGATGATGGCGTGGATGAACGCAGACGCCGTGGCGCGCACGCTTGAAACGGGCAAGGTCACCTATTGGTCGCGCTCGCGCAGCGCGTTCTGGATCAAGGGCGAAACATCCGGCAACGTGCAAGAGCTGGTCGATTTCCGCTTTGATTGTGACAGCGATTGCCTGTTGGTGATGGTCAACCAGACGGGGCCTGCGTGCCACACCGGGCGGCGGACGTGCTTTTACCGCGCTGTGCGGGGCGGTGAGGTGGTCGAGCTGGAAGCCGCGCCCTAAGCCGGCAGCCCGACCAGCCTGCGAATGTCGCGGGGCGTGGCACCCTCGGCACGGTATCTGGCGATGGCGCGCGCATCGTCGCGTTTGGCCAGCCGTTTGCCCGCGTCGTCACGGATCAGGCGGTGGTGATGATAGACAGGCGTCGGCAGGTTCAGCAGCCTTTGCAGCACCACATGAATGCGCGTCGCTTCGGCCAGATCGGCACCACGGACCACATGGGTGATCCCCTGCGCCGCATCGTCCAGCACCACGGACAAATGATAGGACGTGCCCATATCGCGCCGCGCCAGTACGATGTCGCCCAGCGTTTGCGTCAGATCTTCGGTGCTGAAATCCACCGTGCCTGCGTCCTCGCCCGTTTCGATGTAGCGCAGATCGCACAGCATTGGCACCGCGCGGGCCATGTTCAGGCGCAGGGCGGCGGTGTCGGGGATGGGCGTTTCGGGGGCAGGCACATGGCGGCAGGTGCCGGGGTAGATCGGGCCGTCGGGGCCGGTCAGCACTGCGCCTTCCTGCGGGGCAGACAGCGCGTACTGGATGTCGCGGCGGTTGCAGGTGCAGGGGTAGATCAGACCGGATTTCCATAGTTTATCAATGGATTGCCGGTAAAAGTTCATGTTTTCCGACTGGCGCAGAACCGGCTGTTCCCACGTCAGGCCCAGCCACGTCAAATCGTCGTATATCTGCGCCTCCCATTCGGGACGTGCCCGCGCGCGGTCGATGTCTTCGATGCGCAGCAGGAACCGACCTCCCTGAGCCTGTGCCATGTCGTGCGCCAGCATGGCAGAATAGGCATGGCCCAGATGCAGCGGCCCTGTGGGGGATGGCGCAAACCTTGTGGTGAATGTCACGCTTTTTCAATCACATATATGGTGCCGTTCAAGTTGATTTCGGGCAGGTGCGGCCCGTCCTCGCGCATCAGCAGGCGGGCGGCACCGCAGTCGGTCCATTCGGACAAGGTGCCCTCGCAGGCGGGGTCTTTCAAGGCGTGATCGTTCAGCGAAAACACCAGCTTGCCGCCCTTGGGCAGCTTGCGCATCAGCGTGTGCAGCATTCCTGCGGGTGCAGCCCCTGAGCCAATCGCACCGACGGCGGCTATCAAGCTGTATGTGCCATCGGCAAAAGGCAGGGTTTTGCCGCCCTTGATCCGGGTAAGGGACCGGTAAATCGCCTTGTCCTGCGCCAGCGCCAGCATTTCCGACGACAGGTCCACGCCGTCGATCACGTCAAAGCCGGCATCGCGCAGCGCCTGTCCCGACAGGCCGGTGCCACAGCCGAAATCCAGTACAGGAACATCCGTGTCTTGTACATATTTCCGCAAGGCGGCCGCGCAACGGGCCGGGGTGGCATAACCCTGAGCGGTAATATCAGCCTCGTAACTGGCGGCCCAGTCATCGTACAGCGCACGGGTTTCACCCGCGTCGCGGGCTGTGTAAGCTTTGTTCAGAAATGATGACATAAGGCAAAGGTAGGGCCAAGCGGCCCCACCGTCCAGTCTGTCGTCAGGCAATCGCGCCCTGCGGGGCCAGCCATGCCTGCCAATCCGCCTTGGCGCGGTCGGTATAGGCCTTGTAGCGGTCCTTGCGTCCGCGACGGCCTGATTTCAGCCCGTCAACGGGGGGGAACAGGCCAAAGTTCACGTTCATCGGCTGGAACGTCTTGGCCTCGGCCCCACCCGAGATATGGGTGATCAGCGCGCCCATCGCAGTGGTGTTCGGGGGCGTGTCCAGCGTGCCGCCCAGCAGTTCGGTGGCCGCCATGCGCCCTGCCAGCAGCCCCATGGCCGAGGATTCCACATAGCCTTCGACACCGGTGATCTGGCCTGCGAAGCGCACATTGGGCCGCGACCGCAGGCGCATCTGGCCATCCAGCAACGTGGGACTGTTCAGGAACGTGTTGCGGTGGATGCCGCCCAGACGGGCAAAGCTGGCGTTTTCCAGCCCGGGGATCATCTTGAACACTTCGGTCTGCGCGCCGTATTTCATTTTGGTCTGAAATCCGACGATGTTGTACAGCGTGCCCAGCTTGTTGTCGCGGCGCAACTGCACCACGGCGTGCGCCTTGACGTCGGGCTGGTGCGGGTTGGTCAGGCCCACGGGTTTCATCGGGCCGTGGCGCAATGTCTCGCGGCCCCGTTCGGCCATCACCTCGATCGGCAGGCAGCCGTCGAAATATCCCGCCGTTTCGCCCTCGTGAAACTCGGTCTTGTCGGCGGCCAGCAGGGCGTCGATGAAGGCGTCGTATTGCGCCTTGTCCATGGGACAGTTCAGGTAGGCGGTGCGCTCTTCCTCGGTCTCGCCCTTGTCATAGCGCGACTGCATCCAGGCGCGTTCCATGTCGATGCTGTCGTGATA
Organism: uncultured Pseudosulfitobacter sp.; assembly: GCF_963976325.1. Taxonomy (NCBI): domain Bacteria; kingdom Pseudomonadati; phylum Pseudomonadota; class Alphaproteobacteria; order Rhodobacterales; family Roseobacteraceae; genus Pseudosulfitobacter; species uncultured Pseudosulfitobacter sp. The sequence goes on along the minus strand of NZ_CAXBJW010000001.1, from coordinate 946,057 downwards.
GACGATGGGGGCAATCGCGTCGAAAAACGCCAGCGCCTCGGCGCCGGTCTCGGCGGCAATCGCCTGACCCAAGCTTGAAGACGTCAGCGGACCGGTGGCGAAGATCCACGTGCCGGTGTCGGGCAGCGCGGTGATCTCGCCGTATTCCACGGAAATATTCGGATGCGCCATCAGGGTGTCGGTGATGGTCTGGGCAAAGGGGTCGCGGTCCACGGCCAGCGCACCGCCAGCGGGCAGGCGGTGTTTGTCCGCCGTTGCCATGACCAGCCCGTTCGCCGCGCGCATTTCCCAATGCAACAACCCCACGGCGTTCTGTTCGCTGTCGTCGGACCGGAACGAATTGGAACACACCATTTCGCCCAGCAGACCGGTCTGGTGGGCAAAGGTGCCGACCTGAGGGCGCATTTCATGGATCACGACCTGCACGCCCATGTTGGCGGCTTGCCATGCTGCTTCGGACCCGGCCATGCCGCCGCCCACAATATGAAGGATATCTGTCATAGGGCTGATGTAGGGCAGGGCGCGGCCATGCGCAACGGGGCGCAGACATGCCTGTGCCGTGGGGTGCGTTTAGGGCTTTCGTTTTTCAGGGGGATATTTTGGGGTCGCCGCTGCGGGAATGGTCGGTCAGAGAGAGCTGACCTGGAGGGACCTTCCGCCGACGGCGACCCAAAATCGTTTCAGCCACTTGGCTTGTCATTCTTGTGACACAGTAATGCCCGATTTGCCAGAGATTCCGCGTGAACAATCCATCCCGAAATGGAAACAGTGAGAAGTTCGAGGTTATCTCTTTTTATTCCAAACAGTTAAACAGTTCGGCAGAAATTCACCTATTGCTCCCAGCGTGGGTCACGCTTGTCCAAAAACGCCGCAATTCCTTCTTCGGTGTCCCGGTGCAGCATGTTTTCCACCATGACATCGCCGGTGTGCGCATAGGCAGCATCGGTGGTCATCGACAACTGGTCATAAAACGCCTGTTTGCCGATTTTCACCGCCGACCCCAGCTTGGCCGCGACCGTATCGGCCAGCTCTTGCGTCTCTGCGGCCAGATGCTCGGGCAGGACCGCACGGTTGATCAGCCCCAGCGCCTGCGCGCGGTCGGCTTCGATGAACTGGCCGGTGGTCAGCATCTCGAACGCCTGTTTGCGCGGGATGTTGCGGGTCAGCGCCACCATCGGGGTGGAACAGAACAGGCCGATGTTCACGCCATTGACGCCAAAACGTGTGCCCTGCGCCGCGATGGCCATGTCGCAGGTGGCGACCAGCTGGCACCCCGCAGCGGTGGCGATGCCGTGGACTTGTGCGATGACCGGCTGGGGCAGGGATTGCACCCGCGCCATCATCGACGAACAGCGGTTGAACAGATCGGCGAAATAGCCGCGCCCGCCGTCCGGCTTCTGGCGGCCTTCGGTCATTTGTTTCAGATCGTGACCGGCGCAGAATGCCTTGCCACTGCCAGACAGGATCACCGCGCGGATGCTGCGCGTCTCGGCGATGTCGTCCAGCGTGGTGTGCAGCGCCAGAATCATTTCGTCCGACAGCGCATTCAGCCGCTCGGGTGCGTTCATCGTCAGATGGGCCACGCCGTCCGTGACCTTACGTTCAAGAATTGCCATCTTGCCCTCCAGGTGTTTGACAGGAACCTTAGGTCAGGGATGAGCAGAGGGAAAGCCATGCAAACGGTGATGAGCGCAGAAGACTTGATGGCCTTTTTGGTGGTCGAGTTCGATCAGGTGGCCAACGACTTTATCGTCGAAGAGGTGGGGGGCGGCAAAATCCGCGTCCGTCTGGTGGTGGACACCCGTCATTTGCGCCCCGGTGGCACCGTGTCGGGGCCGTCGATGTTCGCACTGGCGGATGTGGCGGCCTATCTGGCGACGCTGGCTTTGGTCGGCCCCAAGGCGCTGGCCGTGACCACGAATTGTTCCATTGATTTCATGCGCAAACCGGCTGCGGGCGTCGATCTGGTGGCACATGCGACGGTTCTGAAGCTGGGCAAGCTGTTGTCGGTCACCGATGTATTGATACATTCGCACGGCATGGACGCGCCCGTGGCCCGTGCCAGCCTGACCTATGCGATTCCGCAGAAATAACCGCCAGATATGAAAAGACCGCCGGGACGAACCCGGCGGCAAGGAAGAGGTCTGTCACGCGTCACAGGGACGTTACGCGCGCCAGAAAACCCGACGTGACTCGGTATAAGCCACGTGCGGGGTCAGTCCCACATCGTCCAGCTGCTGTTGCGTCAACTGGCCAAGTGCCAGGCGCGTGCGGCGGCGTGTGGCCCATTTCGACAGGGCAACCGCCAGATTGATCGCAACGACAGAAGTGACCGGCAGCGTGCGCGTGTCGCGCAGGTGGGCCAGGGCGTCGGCGGACAGGGCAGTTGTCTGTGTCATGGGAAATCTCCTTTGGTTCTTCCGATGAATTGTATTGACACAATTTGGCGTTATTGCCATGAGTATTGATACAAAGGCGAATGCAAAGAATCTATGGAAGCATTGTAATGGATACAATTTGGCCGGACACGCTGCCAACCGGTGCAGGGCCCAAGTACAAAGCCGTGGCGCAGATCATCCGCGCGGCGGTGTCAGAGGGGGCATTGACCCAAGGCACACGGCTGCCGCCGGTGCGCGACCTGGCGTGGCAGCTCAAGATCACGCCGGGCACCGTGGCGCGTGCCTATACAATTCTGACGGACGAGGGGCTGCTGAACGCCGAAGTCGGGCGGGGCACCTTTGTGGCGCCGCCTGTGGACGACGATGCCGCCTTTGCCCCGCCGATCGAGATTGACAGCGCCGCCCACAACCGCGAGGCGCAGGACTGGCGGGTGAACATGGTGTCACCGCATTTGCCCAGCGTCGGACAGGCGCACCTGATCCGTGGCCTTCTGGCCGATATTGCCCGCGATCCGCCGTCCGGCATGATGCACTATCCCGACCGCACCAACGCCCGCCCTGCGCGCGAGGCGGTGGTGAAATGGCTGGCGGGCGCGCAGTTGGGCCATATGGATCAAAGCGATGTTGTGCTGGCCAACGGTGGGCAAAGCGCCATCCTGCTTTTGATGCAGGCGCTGCTGAGGGGGCGCAAACCGGCGGTTCTGGTCGAGGATCTGTCCTATCCCGGTTTCCGCCGTGCTGCCGATCTGGTGCGCGCCGATGTGGTGCCCGTTGCGATGGATGCTTACGGCGTGATCCCCGAGGCGCTGGCCCGTGCCGCCGCCCAGAACGATGCACAGGTATTCTGCACCTCGCCCGAGGTGCACAATCCCACCTGTCTGTTCACCCCGCTGGAACGCCGGCTTGAGCTGGTCGAGGTGGCCCGCGCCCATGACCTGCAAATTATCGACGACGACTGCTATCAGATCGCGGCGGCCAAGGCGCCGTCCTACCGGATGCTGGCGCCGGAGCGGGGCTGGTATGTCTCGTCGATTTCGAAATCGCTGACACCGGCCTTGCGGATCGGCATGGCCATCGCACCGCACGGGCGGGCGGCCCCGCTGCGCCGTGCGGCGGAACATGCGTTTTTTGGACTGCCGACGCCAATTCTGGACCTGACGGCGGCTTTGCTGACCCATCCGCAATTGCCGGCGCTGACCGGGCAGGTGCAGGCGGGCATCAACCAATATGTACAGGCGGCGGTGAACATTCTGGGCCGCTACGACCTGCGCTGGCGCGAGAATGTGCCGTTCGTCTGGCTGCCGCTGCCCGAAGGCTGGCGGGCCACCGCGTTTTGCCAGGCCGCCGAGGCGCAGGGCGTGCAGGTGCGCGCGGGCGAGGAATACGCCTGTCGCGACGCGCGCAGCCCGCACGCGATCCGGTTTGCCATCAACGCCGGTGTGCGGCTGGAGACCTTCAAGGACGCGGTGGGACGTTTGCGCATGTTGTTGGACAACCCGCCCGAGCAAATCAACGTCTGAACGTTGGGGTATAATAATACCTTATTTGCAAGGCATTGATTTTCAACGGTTATAAAAGATTTGCGCCGCTTGACCGTGCTTGCGCGTGCTATATAACCCGCCCATCGCATACCAGGGACACGCACCGCGTGGCCCGCAACAGCAAACAGGAAACTCCTGCAATGAAAACCTTTACCGCAACACCTGCGGATATCGACAAGAAATGGATCCTGATCGACGCCGAAGGCATCGTTCTGGGCCGTCTTGCCTCGATCGTCGCAACCCGCCTGCGCGGCAAGCACAAGCCGTCGTTCACACCGCACATGGACATGGGCGACAATGTGATCATCATCAACGCTGAAAAAGTGCAACTGACTGGCAAGAAGCGCCAGGAAGAGCATTTTTGGCACACCGGCCACCCCGGTGGTATCAAATCGCGCACCAAAGAGCAGATCCTCGAAGGTGCACACCCCGAGCGCGTGGTCACGCTGGCCGTCAAACGGATGCTGCCCGGCAACCGTCTGAGCCGTCAGGTCATGACCAACCTGCGCGTCTATGCTGGCGGTGAACACCCGCACGAAGCGCAAAACCCCGAAGTTCTCGACGTGAAGTCGATGAACAAGAAAAACACGCGGAGCGCATAAGCATGGCCGACGAAATCAACACACTCGAAGATCTGCAAGCCGCAGTGACCGAAAATGTCGGCGGCGTGCAAGGCACTGAAACCGATCTGAACCCGCGCGAGCAGGTTCGTGACGAATTCGGTCGGTCCTATGCCACAGGCAAACGGAAAGATGCGGTTGCCCGCGTCTGGATCAAACCCGGTTCGGGCAAGGTCACCGTGAACGGCAAAGAGATGAAAACATACTTTGCCCGTCCGGTTCTGCAAATGATCCTGGCCCAGCCCTTCACCGTTGCCGGTGTCGAAGGCGAATTTGACGTGGTTGCCACGGTCAAGGGCGGCGGTCTGTCCGGTCAGGCCGGTGCGGTCAAGCACGGCGTGTCCAAAGCGTTGCAACTGTACGATCCCTCGCTGCGTGGCGCGTTGAAAGCCGCAGGCTTCCTGACACGCGACAGCCGCGTTGTGGAACGTAAGAAATACGGTAAAGCCAAAGCGCGTAAGAGCTTCCAGTTCTCCAAGCGTTAATCCGGCTTACACCGCGAAGACTTGGAAGAACCCGCGCCACGGCGCGGGTTTTTTCGTTTTCGGAATTTACGTACAAAAAGGCGCGCAATCTGTACAAGATCACGCGCCAATTGTCTGTCAGGTGGTGGCTGGATCAGCCGCCGAATTCATACGACACGGTAAAGCCCAACAGGCCGTCGCTGTCGTTGGTGTCTTCGTACAGAACCTGAAACGCGGTGCTGTCGTTGATCGCATAAACCGCGCCCAGTTCGCCATAGACGTTGTCATCACGATCCGAGTTGCCAACCAGACCCACCAGCGACCAACGGTCGTTCAGGGGCGCTTCGAATGCGAATTCCTGATCGCTTTTGCCGGTGTCGGGGTCGACGATCACGGCAATGGCACCCTCAACGCTGTCGGTGACGGGGAAGGCCAGCGTTGCGGTGATTTCTTCGGAATGGCCATCAGTGTTGTTCAGCCAGATATAGCCATAGGTCAGATCCCACGACATGCCGTTGCCAAATTCGGCGCCGTAGCCAAGGTTGGCTTCGTATTCCACGTCATCCGCCGGGTCCTGGTACAGGGTGGTGATGGTCAGGCCGCCGTGAAACCCGGAATAGGCCAGTTCGAAAAAGCCTTCGAGTTCGTTTTCGGCATGGTCCAGATCGTCCTACGTGGCGAACCGTGCTGTGGCGGCAATGCCTGCGCTCCACGACAGAACCGGGCGGTCCTGAACCGGATCAAAGATCGGATCGGCACCAACGGCAATGTTGTCTTGGGCAAAGGCGGCACCCGCGCAAAGAGTCGCGAAGACACCCGCACCGATGAGGGTTTTAGTGGTCATGATTGTGCTTTCAGTGGGAGGTCCCTGGCTGGTCTGGCGACTTGCTAGGACTGGTTTTGATTGAGTCTTTTACTAAGGTACTGAAATGCACCATGCAATGCCAAACCCCGCCATCCTCGTGTGACAAGGATAGATCAAGGTTATGACGCCTTAATTTCGTGCAGAGTCCTAGCTGCGCGCCTCAGCGTTGACGTACCAGTCATCAAAGCGCGACACGTCTTCCAATACGCGCGCATAGCCTTTTGAAGTCAGCAGGGCATGTATATCTTCGCGTTGCGGGGCAAAGTTGTGCTCGACCGTCAGAATGCGGAACGACCAGCGGTCGAAGTCCAGCGCGTTCAATATGTCGAATTCACTGCCTTCGGTGTCGACGGACAGATAGTCGATCACCTCAGGCGCGCCATGTTCCGCAAGCAGATCGTTCAGCGAAATGGTCGTGACATCGTAGGATGTGCCGCGCAATTTGCGAGACTTTGACACAAAGGTAGAAATCGCCGAGTTTTCACCACGGGGGGCTTCGGTGAATTGCAAGGTTTCGCCCGAGGCGCGCCAGACACAGCGCTTTTCGATCGCGCACGCACGGTTGGCGGTCAGTTCGGCCTGCCAGTTGCGGGCGGGTTCAGCCAGGATGCCGCTCCAGCCGAATGCGGTTTCCATCAACCAGGTGTTGTTCAGATCAACGCCGTTGGTGGCGCCGAATTCGACGAAGAAACCGTTCTTTTTGAAATCCAGTCGCGCCAGCGCAAACAGATCTTGTCGCAGTTGCGATTTGGAGTGGTCCAACAGGTCAATACAGGTGCTGCGATGTTCCGGCGTGACGGATTTGATAAAATTCAGATCGAAGTAACCTGGTTCACGCCGTTTCAGGTCGCGTAGGCGATCCTTTCGGGTGATCGTGGCGTTGGAAAAAGATATTGGTCCTGTTTAAGAGATCTTATTATAAGGTTTTTCTACTCAAGGTTGATCGGTTGGAAAGCCCTTTCTTCACAAGGATTTACCTTTTGGGGTCACCCATCCGGCGCCACCAGGCCCAAACCGCGCAAGTATATGCCGATGCCGCTTTCCAGAAGGTCCTCGGGGGGGAAGGGGCTGGCGCGGCCGGGGCTGTTGCGGGCGAAGAGTTCGACGACGCCGTGGCTCATCGCCCAGATGTGGGCGCTGAACATGGACGCGGGGGGGCGTTTGTCGGCGGGGATGTGTTGTGACAGGTCGCTGGCGGCTTTTTCCAGAACGCCGTTCGCGCGGTTGGCAGCGGCGGCCAGTTCCGGCGTGCGGTTGATCGAGATGCCGCTTTCGAACATCGAAATATAGTGGCCGGGGTGCTTGCGGGCAAAGGCCAGATAGGCGCGGCCCGTGGCCTCGAACGCCGCCAGCGCCGAGGGCTGGCCGGACTGATAGGCGTAATCCATCAGGTCCGCGAATATCTCGTAGCCTTGCAGCGCTGCCTCGGCGATCAGGTCCTCGCGGCCCTCAAAGTGACGGTAGACAGCGGCGGGGGTGACACCCGCCTGTTTGGCAGCCTCGGACAGGGTAAAGCCTGTGGGGCCCTTCAGCTCGATCAGCTCAAGCGCCGCATCGACCAGCGCCTGCCGCAGATTGCCATGGTGATAACCGCGTTTAGGCATCCCAGATGTCCGGTCCGCCACAGATGCTTTCGTCAATCTTGCCAATGGCTTGGGCGTCCTTGTTGGTGTAGTCCAGCCCGTGCAGCACACAGCGGATCGCGGCCAGGCGCGCGCGACGCTTGTCGTCGGACCGCACGATGGTCCACGGCGCATGGTCCGAATGCGACCGGTCCAGTGTTTCGCGGATGGCGGTGGAATAGTCGTCCCATTTCTTCAGGCCCTCGACGTCGATCCAGCTAAGCTTCCACTGCTTCAGCGGATCGGATTCGCGGTCCATCATCCGACGCAATTGCTCTTCGCGGCCCACGTTCAGCCAGAACTTGAACAGGTGAATGCCGTCCTCGACCAGCATCTCCTCAAAAGGTTGGACCTGTTGAAAGAAATGCGCGCGCTGTGCATCGGTGCAAAAACCGAAAACCTTTTCGACGACGCCGCGATTGTACCAGCTTCGGTCAAAGAACGACAGGTTGCCTGCACTGGGCAAGCGTCTGATGTAGCGTTGGAAATACCATTCTCCGGCCTCTTTTTCCGTGGGCTTGGGCAGGGCCACCACCTGCGCGCTGCGCGGGTTCAGGTTTTCGCGGAACCGTTTGATCGTGCCGCCTTTGCCCGCCGCGTCGCGGCCTTCGAACACACAGGCCACGCGCGCGCCGCTTTCCTGCACCCAGGCCTGCATTTTGACCAGTTCGATCTGCAACCGCTCCATCTGCTTGTCATAGGCCTTGCGCGACATGCGTTCGGAATGCGGATAGCTGTCGGACAGCACGTCGTCCTTGTCGGCGCGCGCGATGGTTTTGCGGATGTCCTCGGGCGCTTCGCTTTCGGCAAAGGCGCTGATGGCGCCGTCGAATGGTTTGGTCACGCGGCGTGCTCCCCTGAAGTGACTTCTATTAACATCAATATGGTGCGGCGTGGCGCTTAACGCAAACCCGCACGTTGCGCTGCACGGTCAATGGCATCGACAACGGCCTGCGGATCGACGTGATGTGGCATATGTCCAACACCGGGCAGCACGGTCAGATGGGCGCCGGGCACCTGTTGCGACAGCGGGATCGAGTGGACGGCCAGCGGCACGGTGTCGTCGGCATCGCCGTGCACGATTTCCATCGGCATGGTCAGGGTCGGCAGCTGCGGTTTCATCGCAACCATATGCGGGCGCAGGGTGTTCACCTGACGCACATTGGCGCGCAGGGTGGTGCGGCGCATGGACAGGCCTGCGCCGATATAGTCGGCATAGCCTTGCGGCGCGGTCTGCGGGGCAAAAATGCTGTCGATGCGGTCCTTGACGTAGGGGCGGGGGGTAAAGGCGGTGATCAGCGGCACCACCAGCGCGCCACCCCAAGGTGCGCCCAGAACGGTGTAGAACGGCCCCAGATCGCCCGGCCATGGCTGTGCGACGCCCGCGACCATCACAACGGCGGCGGTGTCGTCGGGCCGCGACAGCGCCCATGCCAGCGCGACAGAGCCGCCAAAGCTGTGGCCCAGCACGACGGGATTGCGCACGCCCAACTGGTCGGCGGCACCCTGCAACAGCGCGGCTTGCGTCTGGGGCGGGGTGCCTTGCGACGCCCACGCGCCGTTGGCGGCGTCATCGGGCAGGCCGGTCCAGCCCAGTCCGGGGCGGTCGAACAGGATCACGCGGTAGCGGTCGGTCAGCCGTTCGGCGAAATCAAAGGTAAAGTCGCGCACATTGCCGCCAGCACCATGGATCAGCACCAGATCGGGGCCCTGGCCCATGACAACCGCGTGCACCTGCGTGCCGTTCACGTCCAGCATCTGTCCGATGGGCGGATGGGTGCGCGCGGCGCGTGCCTCGCGGTAATGGGCCGCGATTTGCACGGTGGCCACAAGGGCCAGACCGAGAACAACGAGCCAGATCAACAGTTTACGTCCCAATTTTGGCCAGTTCAAATGGCGTGGATTGGTAGATTTCATTGATCCAGTTCCCGTACAAAAGATGCGCATGGCTGCGCCAGCGGTTTTGTGGCGGCTGGCTGGGGTCGTCGTTGGGATAGTAATTCATCGGCACGTTGATTTCGGTGCCTGCGGCCACGTCGCGGTCGTATTCCTGTTTCAGCGTGTCACTGTCGTATTCAAAGTGGTTGAAGATATAAAGCGCGCGGTGGTCCACGTCCTCGACCAGACAGGGGCCGACCTCGTCACTGCCCAGCAGGGTGCGCAAGGCGGGCACGTCGTCAACCTCGGCCTGTCGCATTTCGGTCCAGCGGCTGACCGGGATCACGCAATCGTCCGAGAACCCGCGCAGATACGGCGAGGCAGGCGCAAGGTTGCGGTGCCGGAAGCAGCCAAACGCCTTTTTCTCCAGCATGTGTTTCTGCACGCCGTGGAAGTGGTTGATCATCGCCATCCCGCCCCAGCACACGCCAAAGGTGGAATGTACGTTGGTCTGGGTCCAGTCCATCACGCGCTGCAATTCGTCCCAATAGCCGACGTCGTTAAAATCAAGGTGTTCAATCGGCGCGCCGGTGATGATCAGCCCGTCGAACTTTTCATCCATCACCTCGGACACGGGGCGATAGAACGCCTCCATATGTTCGGCGGCGGTGTTGCGGGTGTTGTGGTCTGTCATGCGCAGCAGGCTGAATTCAATCTGAAGCGGCGTGGCCCCGATCAGGCGGGCAAACTGGTTTTCCGTCTGGATCTTCTTGGGCATCAGGTTCAGCAGCGCGATGCGCAGCGGGCGGATGTCCTGACTGGCGGCTAGTTCCTCGTCCACAACCATCACACCCTCGCGGGTCAGCACGTCGTAAGCGGGCAGGGTGGCTGGGATCTTGATGGGCATTGGCTTGGGTCCGGTCTTGTATTGGAAAGGGTCAGATAGGGTTTTAAGTGCGCCGCTCAAGGGCTGTGGCGATCAGGTCGGTGAAATCGGCGGGGGATTTCATGGCCGCCACCTCGTCTGCGGTGACGGTCACGCCCCAGCGCGCCATCGCCTCGTAACGCGGCTGGCGGTGCGCCAGCGCGCGGGCATAGGTCCAGCGGATGAACGTATCGGGGTTCACTTGTGCTTCGGACAGTCCTGATTCCGCAAGGTATTCGTCCCAGCACTGTTTCAGGAATGCAGGCAGATAGGCCATCGGTTTGGGGGCTTTGTCAAAGCGGCGGATCAGCTCGGCGGTGTGCGCGTCGTTGCCCTTGATCCACACGGGCAGGCAGGTTGCCGACAGCTCGGTCATCAGCGGATCGTGATCGTCGTCGGCATCGACCCATTCGCAGATCGACCCGCCGGTGTCGCAGATGAAATGCGGATAGCCATAGAGCGCGCGGCCCCGGTCGGCGAAATAGGCGGTGTCGCGCAGGGCGCTGATTTCGGCGCGGCGGAACTGTTCCTGACGGCGGGTGTATTCGTCGATGGCCAGCCCGCCCAAGGCCGGATCGCCCGGTTTGCCCAGATAGGTGGCGACGGGGGACAGGTTTTCAAAGGTGATGTTCGAGCCGATGTAGATGCTGTCCGACAACAGCAGATCGCGCAGGAACGGCACTTTCATCGCTTCGGCCTTGGCGTTGTCGGCGATGTATTCGCCCATGTAGCGGGTGCCGATGCGGTAGTCGATCGAGTAGTGGAACCAGTCACCCGAGGCGCGCAGCAGCGTCGACATGTGGGTTTTGCCCAAGCCTGACATGCCATAGACAAGCACGCGTTTTTCGGGGGCGTCGCGCCAGCTTGCGGCATCGGGGTATAGCATCGGTCAGGGTCCGTTATCTGTTTGACCACGTTCCTAACCGAGCGCCGGACAAGACGCCAGTTCCGGCTGCCGTCACATGAAAAAACCCGCAGCCTGTGGGACTGCGGGTTTCAGGGTTTTCCTGAAAAGGATCAGGTCAGAACGTGTAGCCGACCTTTATACCAATCGCGACGGCGTGGTTGTCCTTGAAGTTCGAGGCAGCGGTCGCACCGCCGTCGATTGATGTCTGGGCGTCACCGATATTGATATAGCGGATGCCCGTGGTGACCTTCATGTTGTCCTTGGTGTAGACCGCCGCCAGTGCCAAGCTTTTGGAGCCGTCTGTTGGGCCAAGGTTGCTGGCAAAGCCGCCGTTCGACTTTTCATAGCCGACCGAAGCCGACACCGACCATGTTTCGCTGAGACGACGGCCGACACCCAGCGAATAGCTGAACACGTCGTTGTCGTAGCTGACCAGTGACGCACCTCCTGATACGACTTGGTAATCTGCCGGTGTGATGTCGAATTCAGACCACTCTACCCAACGGATACCACCAAATAAAAGTGTGTCTTGCGCGACGCCCGTTTGGAAATCCAGATTGACCGATTGTGGCGTTTCGATCTGTGTGATTGAAGAATTTGCGCCCAAGGCCGAGGTTTCATTCGTTTGAACGTCGTGTTTGATGCTTGAATTGTAGGTCAGAGCCACCCGCAGGGCGATGTCTGGTCGTTCATACGCAACACCAGCGACATAGCCGATCCCAATGTCACGCTCTCCTGATACATTGTAGGGTCCACTTGGAATAAACGGCACCGCAGCCGTCGCCTCGATGCTTTGCACCCGGATACCGCCGTGAACGCTGAAGTTGTTTTCGAACTTGTAGCGCATCAGGCCGGTGATCGCGTGGGCGTCCAGATCAGCCATGGAGCCAGCCGCGAAATAGCCCGTGCCCGTGGGATAATCCACATCCGCGCCAAAGGGTTGGTCATAGATGATCGCATAGGACAAACGGTCGTTGATGTCCGCTTTGTAGGCCGCACCCAGTTGCAAGAAGCTGGACGTCATGTCGCCCGAGCCGAAACCGCCCAGACCGGCAACGGCCGTGCCCGATGTGTCGGGGGACACCGACCCAAGGCTGAATTCTGCATAGCGACCGCTTTCGAACAGCGCCTGAATGGACTGTCCCGAACGGTCGATGCCGCCCGCTTGCGCGGCACAAGCCGAGCCAAGAAGCGCCGTAATGGCGATGGTCTTTACTGTCATGTCACTCCTCCCCAGAAGCTGCTTCGCGAACGATCGTTGGCGAAGACAAATAAAACTAAGCGTAGAGAACGGGCCTGCGTCAACGTTGACGCATGGGCAAGATTGGTTGCCTTACGCAAGGTTATTCACCTGCGGACCAACGTTGTAAATGTGAGGCCAATCTATGAAGCGATGCTATCTAGGCGGGATTTTACGGTCAACCAGTCGCGCAATGATGGCGCGCCAAGTGCGGCCATCCAGCACCACCAGCCCCAGCGCCAACAAGGCAAAGCCTGCATAGGCCTGTGGCCCCAGCGTTTCGCTGCGCACCCACGCGCCCAAGGTGATGGCAACGGGTGGGATCAGCAGGGTGACAATCATCAGGTTGCCGCTGCCCGCCATGTTCAGCACGCGGTAGTACAGCAGGTAGGCGCCCGCCGTGGCGACGATGGCATAATAGGCGATGGCCAGCACCGTATCGGGTGCCAGCGACAACGTGATCGGTCCCTCGACGCTCCAGGCCAGCGGCAGGGTGATCAGGCTTGATCCGGTCAGCATTCCGGCGGCGGCCAGCACAGGATGCAGCCCGCCCAGATGCTTGCGCGCCCAGACACCGGCCAGCGCATAGCTGACCGCACCACCCAAGACGGCGAGTTGGGCGAGGCTTTGCAGATCAAAGCTGTGCAGGCTGTCCAGACCGATGGCGGTGGCCACGCCCGCAAAGCCCAGACCCACGCCAAGCGCGCGCCGCGGGGTCATACGTTCGTCTGTAAAGAACAGTGACGCGGCCAGTACGCCGAAAATGGCGGTGGCCGCGTTGAAGATCGAGGTCAGGCCGCTGGCGATGTGCAACTGCCCCCATGCCATCAGGCCAAAGGGGATCACATTGTTCAGCAGTCCCATCACCACGAACGCGCCCCAGATGCGCGGGTCGCGTGGCACCGGAATACGGCGCAGCGCCACCACGATCCACAGCACCAGCATCGCCCAGCCGGTGCGATGCGCCACGGCCCACAGCGGCCCGATTTCGTCCAGTGCCACGCGGATCGACAGGAACGACCCGCCCCAGATCAGCCCCAGCAGCAGCATTTCGGCCCATGCGCGGCCGGAGATGGATTTTTGGTATGTCATGGCCTTGGGCCTAGCAGTGCTGTCTTGGTGATACGATCCGAATGCTGCGCAATCAGCGGCGGCGGGTTTCGAACCAGATGTTCATGTAGTTGCCTGCAAAGATCACCGCAGCCCCGACAAACACCCAGATATCAATGCTTTCGTTATACACCAGCATTCCCACCACAGCGATGGTCGGCAGGCGGATAAAGTCGATGGGGACAACCACGGTGGCCGGTGCGATTTTCAGCGCGTTGGTCAGGCAGAAATGCGCCAGCAGACCGGCCAGGCCGATCAGCGTCAGCCAGGGCAGCGTCGTCGCTGAGGGCAGCATCACATCGCCGTCGTATCCTGCCATGACCATCCCCATGACCAGTTGCATCGTGGTCAGCCAGAACAGGATACAGGTGATCGACTGGGTGCGGGTCAGACGTTTGGTGAACATGATGGTCAGCGCGAAAAAGATCGCGGCGCTGGCGGCGGTCACCACGCCTGCGTTGATCGCGCCCACGTCGGGGCGCGCCACGATCAGGATGCCGACAAATCCCAAAAGCGCCGCCAGCACGCGCATCGACGTCAGCCGTTCGCCAAGGATCAGCGGGGACAATACGATCACCCAGATCGGCGAGGTGAACTCCAATGCAAAGACCTGCGCAAGCGGGATCAACGTCACCGCGTAGAACCACAGGTTCTGTCCGGTGAAATGCGCGGCGTTGCGGATCAGATGCGTGCCCATCTGCTGGGTGTTGACCTGCCGCCACGTGCCGGTGACACCAGCCACCAGACAGACGATCACCACGCCCACAAGGCTGCGGTACATCATGATCTCAAAGGTATCGAGCTGCGAGGCCACTTCGCGCCCGGCCACGGCCATCGCCGAAAACGACGCTATCGACCCGCTCATCCAGAGGGCGGCCTTGAGGATGGGGTTCATTCGGTTAGCGCCTTGATCTGGATGTAAAAGACAGCCCCGCGTGCAGGGCTGTCAAAGCGTTTATTCCCACTCGATGGTGCCCGGAGGTTTCGAGGTGATGTCATAGGTCACCCGGTTGATCCCCGGCACTTCGTTGATGATCCGGGTGGCGGTTTCGCCCAGGAAATCGTGGCTGAACGGATAATAGTCGGCGGTCATGCCGTCGACCGAGGTGACCGCACGCAGCGCACAGGCGAAATCATAGGTACGCCCGTCGCCCATCACGCCGACGGTGCGGACGGGCAGGATGGCAACGAAGGCCTGCCAGATTTCATCGTACAGCCCGTGCTTGCGGATCTGGTCGATATAGACGGCATCGGCCTCGCGCAGGATGTCCAGCTTGGCGCGGGTGATCTCGCCGGGGCAGCGGATCGCCAGACCCGGACCGGGGAAGGGATGGCGCCCGATAAAGCTGTCGGGCAGGCCCAGTTCGCGGCCCAGTGCGCGCACCTCGTCCTTGAACAGTTCGCGCAGCGGCTCCACCAGCTGCATGTTCATCCGCTCGGGCAGACCGCCGACGTTGTGGTGCGATTTGATGGTGACCGAGGGGCCGCCGGAAAACGACACGCTTTCGATCACGTCGGGGTACAGCGTGCCCTGTGCCAGGAAATCCGCGCCGCCGATCTGTTTGGCGTATTTCTCGAACACGTCGATGAACAGACCGCCGATGATCTTGCGCTTGGTCTCGGGGTCGCTGACGCCGTCCAGCTTGCCAAGGAACAGTTCGGATTCGTCGGCGTGGATCAGCGGCAGGTTGTAATGCTCGCGGAACATGCCAACGACCTGTTCGCTTTCGTTTTTGCGCATCAGACCGTGATCGACGTAAACGCAAGTCAGCTGCTCGCCGATGGCCTCGTGGATCAGCACGGCGGCCACGGAACTGTCTACGCCGCCGGACAGCGCGCAGATCACCTTGCCGTCGCCGACCTGATCGCGGATGCGCGCGATGGCTTCCTCGCGGTAGGCGTCCATGGTCCAGTCGCCCTTGAACCCGGCCAGTTTGACAAAGTTCTGGTACAGCGTCTTGCCGTTGGGGGTGTGGTGCACCTCGGGGTGGAATTGCACGGCGAAGAAATTGCGTTCGACATCCGCCGTGATGGCAAAAGGCGCGTTGGGCGAGGTGCCGTAGACCTCGAAGCCCGGGGCCAGCGCGCTGACGTGGTCGCCGTGGCTCATCCAGACCTGTTCGCGGTCTTCCAGGAACCAGCCGTTCAGCCAGTCCAGCGGTTTGGCGCCCTTGCTGACATAGGCACGGCCAAATTCGGCGGTGCCGTGGCCGCGTTCGACCTTGCCGCCCAGGCAATGCATCATCACCTGCTGGCCGTAGCAAATGCCAAGGATCGGCACGCCAAGGTCAAAGACCGACATGGGCGGCATCGGCGCGCCCTCGGCAAACACCGACGACGGGCCGCCCGAAAAAATCACGGCCTTGGGCGCGAATTCTTTCAGGAAGTCATCCGTTACGGTGTTGAACGGGTGGATTTCGCAATAGACGTTCAGTTCGCGCAGGCGACGCGCAATAAGCTGCGTTACCTGGCTGCCGAAGTCGATGATCAAAAGGCGGTCATGGGAGCTTTGTTTCATGCAAACCTGTTAAGGCTGTGTGCCGCCTGTGGCAAGCGCCTGACAGGGCTGTGCCGAACGCGGGGGTGTTATTTTTATCCCAATGACACGCGGCAGTGACGGGATATGTCGCTTTTTGCCCTTGGCTGCCGTTCAGGGCGTGCGTTTGGGCGTGGCGCTGGGCTAATCAGCGGGTCAGAACTGGCACCCGCACGAATGAGGGAATGGAATCATGACGGATACAGCAGCAGCAACCGGACGGCGCGGACGTGGTGGTGGCGGTGCCGCACGGCGCGCCGAGCGCAGCGCAGTGTCGTTCGAAACAGCCAAGTATATCGAACGCAACATTCCCAACCTTGAGATTCTGAACGAAGAAGCCTTGCAGATCATCGAGGCCAATGCCGAGACGATCCTGGAAGAGATCGGCGTGAATTTCCCCGACAATCCAAAGGCGCTGGAACGCTGGCGCGATGCCGGTGCGAACGTTGACGGCGAACGGGTGCGTATCCCCAAGGGGCTGGCACGCGAATTGTGCAAGACAGCGCCCAGCGAATACACCCAGCACGCCCGCAACCCCGAGCGCAATGTCGTGGTGGGGGGGCGCAATCTGGTGCTGGCCCCGGTGTATGGCCCGCCCTTCGTGCGCGATGCGGCCGGTGGCCGCCGCTATGCGACGCTGGACGATTTCCAGAAGTTCGTGAAGCTGGCCTATATGTCGAAATGGCTGCACCATTCGGGCGGCACGGTGTGCGAACCCACCGACATTCCGGTGAACAAGCGCCACCTTGATATGCTGTATGCGCACATGACCCTGTCGGACAAACCGTTCATGGGCTCGGTCACCGAACCCAGCCGTGCGCAGGATTCGGTGGACATGTGTGGCGTGCTGTTCGGCGAAGACTTTGTGCAGCAGAACACCGTGATGACCTCGCTGATCAACATCAACTCGCCGATGACCTTTGACGATGTGATGATGGGCGCGCTGGAAGTCTATGCGCAGAACAATCAGGCCTGCATCATCTCGCCGTTTATCGTGGGCGGTGCCATGGCGCCGGTGTCGGTGATGGGCACGCTGACACAGGTGCTGGCCGAAGTGCTGGCAGGCATCGCCTATAGCCAGCTGTGCCGCAAGGGTGCGCCGGTGATCTTTGGGGCCTTCGTCACCTCGATCGACATGAACTCGGGCGCGCCGACCTTTGGCACACCCGAAGCGGCACACATCACATATGGCGCTGGGCAGTTGGCACGGCGCATGGGGCTGCCGTTCCGGTCGGCGGGGTCGTTCTGCGGATCGAAGCTGCCGGATGCGCAGGCGGCCTATGAGACATCGAACTCGCTGAACATGGGCCTGCTGTCGGGCGTGAACTTTATGTTGCACGCTTGCGGATGGCTGGAAGGGGGCCTTGTGTCGTCTTTCGAGAAGTTCGTGATGGACGCCGATCAGTTGGGCACGTTGCACCATCTGGCCAAGGGCGTGCAGATTGACGAAAACGCCCAAGCCATGGACGCGATCCGCGAAGTTGGCCCCGGCGGGCACTATCTGGGCTGCGCCCATACGCAGGCGAACTTTAAATCCGCCTTCTGGAAATCGGACCTGCTGGACTACAAGCCGTTTGAGACATGGCAGGACGAAGGCGCGCGCGACACGCAGGCGCTGGCCTCGGTCCGGGTCGAGAAGATGCTGAACGACTACCAGCAGCCGCCGATTGACCCTGCGGTCGTCGAAGCGCTGGATGCGTTCGTGGCCAAACGCAAGGCCGCCGAACCCGATTCGTTCATGTAAACACCCTGCGCATCGCCCCTAGCTTTGGGCGGTGCGCATCACACGCGCCTCGGCCACGATCGCGATCAGCACTTCGATGTGCCGCGTCAGGCAATAGGTGGCGTCATGCCCCTGGCGCTGGGCATTCAGCGCCGATTCCATTTCCATCAACTGTATCAGCGCCGCGCCATAGCGGGGCAGCTTGCCGTATCCCAGCAGGCGCGGCAGGTGCACCTCGCGGCGGTAATCCTCGGCGCCGAAACGGGCGGCCCGCATCAGCAGGCGCGGGCGGTGGATGGCAGACAACATCGACAGAATATCTTGCATGGGCTGGTTCCTTTGCAATGGCAGAACATCGGGCACGTGTTGGCCGACAGATCGTCACAGTGGCACAGCCTGAGCGGGTGTTGCGCAGGGGGGACAAGCACCGTACGGCGCCTTCACCTGAGTTTATCTTTTGGAAACAATGATTGCCCCATCACTGACTTGTTAAGGAATGAGTAACAACTGCATCCCAAGGTTGTGGGGATAAGTCTGTGGATAACCAAACAGACGACGCTCAGGGGAAGAAGATGAGGATGGACCGAATTTCGGAACAACAGTCGTGTATTGCCGACACGCCGACGTGGGTGCCCAAGGCAGCGCGCACCTATCTGGCACATACAGAAGCGGGGCTGACCATCAGGGAACTGGCCCGCATTTCAGGATGTCACGCGTCAACGGTGTTGCGACAGGTCAGGCGGTTGGAAAGCCGTCGTGACGACCCGTTGGTGGACGCTGCCCTACAGACGCTGGGTGCGCAGTTTTTCCGGGGGGCCGATGACAAGGCTGCCCTGCGTTTGAATGACGCTGCCGCAGATGCTGTCGAAGAATGTGATTTTGAACATGGGGACGCTCTGAATATGAACCAGATCTACAGGAAACACGACACGCCCGATGCCGATCCGCTGACGCAGGACGCGCGGCGGGTGCTGCGGCGCATGTGTGAAAAGGGTGCGGTGCTGGCTGTTGCGGGCGATATGGACAAGGCCGTGGTGGTGCGCGACGGAACCACGCGCACGGCGGTGGTCGACCGGACCGTGGCCGAGGCGATGGCGCTGAAGGACTGGATCACACCGGACGGGCAGGGGCGCATCATACGCTACCGTATCACGGCGATGGGCCGTCAGGCGCTGGCGCGGATGATCGACGAAGCGGGCGAGGCCGAATTGGCCGACGGGTTTGCCGAAGCATCGTTGCCTTTTGCGGGCGCACGCCCTGTGGCAGCAGAGTGTGTATCAGGCGCTGACCACGACAGCAGCGCCGCGCGGCGCATGCGCTACGGCCTGTCTGAATCGCCTTTGACCGCGCTGGCGCGGCGGCGCGACAAGGACGGATCGCAATTTCTAAGCACCGAACTGGTGCGCGCGGGCGAACGGCTGCGCGAGGATTTCGAGCTGGCCAATATGGGGCCGAAGGTGGCGCAAAACTGGGATGGCTTCCTGACCGGCGGCGTGCGGGGCAGCGGTGCCGCCGATGGCGGTGTTGGCAGCGGCCCTGATGCAGCACGTGCGCGCGTGTCGGCGGCGCTGGGCGATCTGGGACCGGGGTTGTCCGATGTGGTGCTGCGGTGTTGCTGCTATCTGGAAGGGCTGGAGACGGCAGAAAAGCGGCTGGGCTGGTCGGCACGGTCGGGCAAGATCGTGCTGCGGATCGCGCTGATGCGGCTGAAGCGGCATTATGACGCCGTGACGGGCGCGGGTGGCGGGTTGATCGGCTAGGCGTAGCCATCCGCGAAACGTGAGAACACCCAAAGAAAAAGGGCGCCCCGGTGGTGAACCGGAACGCCCCATGATTGGCATCTGTGACGCTTAGGCCAGATCGAAACGGTCTGCGTTCATCACCTTGGTCCAGGCGGCGACAAAGTCCTGCACAAAGCGCGGTGCCGCATCGTCCTGACCATAGATTTCCGCCAGCGCGCGCAACTGTGCGTGCGAGCCGAATGCCAGATCGGCGCGGGTTCCGGTCCAGACAACCTTGCCGCTGTTGGCATCGGTGCCTTCAAAAGCCGACTGTTCGTCGTTCGATGCGCCCCAGCGGATGTTCATATCCAGCAGGTTGGCAAAGAAGTCGTTTGTCAACTGGCCGGGACGGTCTGTCATCACGCCCGCTTTGCTGTCGCCATAGTTGGCCCCCAGCACGCGCAGACCACCGATCAGAACGGTCATCTCGGGCGCTGTCAGGTTCAGCAGTTGTGTGCGGTCGATCAGAAGCTTTTCCGCCTTCACGGTGATGCCGTCGGCCACATAGTTGCGATAGCCGTCGGCCATCGGTTCCAACAGGTTCATGCCGTCGATGTCGGTCTGATCCTGTGTCGCGTCCACGCGGCCCGGCGTGAACGGCACGTCGACCTTGTGGCCTGCGTCTGCGGCGGCCTTTTCAATGGCAGCCACACCGCCCAGCACGATCAGATCGGCCATCGACACGCCCTTGTCGCCGCTGTTGAACGCCGATTGCACGCCTTCCAGCGCTTTCAGCACCTTGTCCAGCTTGGCCGGTTCGTTGACGGTCCAGTCTTTTTGCGGTGCCAGACGGATGCGTGCGCCATTGGCGCCGCCCCGGTGATCCGACCCGCGATAGGTCGAGGCCGAGGCCCAGGCGACCGACACCAGTTCCGACACCGACAGGCCGGTGGCCAGGATGTCCGACTTCAGCTTGGCAATGTCCGCATCACCCAGCGGCGCGAATGTCGCCTTGGGCAGCGGGTCCTGCCACAGCAGATCCTCGGCGGGCACGTCTTTGCCCAGATAGCGCGCTTTTGGCCCCATGTCGCGGTGGGTCAGCTTGAACCACGCGCGGGCAAAGGCGTCGGCGAACAGCTCGGGGTCGGCGTGGAAGCGGCGCGAGATGGCGGCAAAGCCTTCGTCCATTTTCATCGACATATCCGCGGTGGTCATCATCGGCGGATGTTTCTTGTCGGGGTCGTGGGCGTCGACGACCATGTCGGCCTCTTCCACATCAATGGGGGTCCATTGCTGTGCGCCTGCGGGGCTTTTGGTCAGCTTCCATTCGTATTTGAACAGAACGTCGAAATAGCCCATGTCCCATGTGGTCGGGTTGGGTTTCCACGCGCCTTCGATGCCGGATGTGGTCGCATGACCGCCAATGCCGCTTTCGTGGCTGTTGATCCAGCCCAGACCCATCTGCTGCATGTCGCCTGCTTCGGGCTCGGGGCCGACATAGACCGGATCGCCCGCGCCGTGCGCCTTGCCGAAGGTGTGACCACCCGCGACCAATGCCACGGTTTCGTCGTCTTCCATGCCCATGCGGCTGAACGTGTCGCGCACGTCAAAGCCCGATGCGATAGGGTCGGGATTGCCGTCCGGCCCTTCGGGGTTCACATAGATCAGACCCATCTGCACCGCGGCCAGCGGGTTGTCCAACAGGCGGTTCTCGCCGTAGCGCGTGCCTTCCTTGTCGGATGTCGCCAGCCATTCGGTTTCCGCACCCCAGTGGATGTCTTCCTCGGGCTCGTAAATGTCCACGCGACCGCCGCCAAAGCCGAACACCTTGCCGCCCATCGATTCGATGGCGCAGTTGCCCGCAAGGATCATCAGGTCGGCCCAGGACAGGGCGTTGCCGTATTTCTTCTTGATCGGCCACAGCAGGCGGCGCGCCTTGTCCAGGTTGCCGTTGTCGGGCCACGAGTTCAGCGGCGCGAACCGCTGGTTACCGGTCGAGGCACCGCCACGGCCATCGGCCGAACGGTAGGTGCCTGCGCTGTGCCATGCCATGCGGATGAACAGCGGGCCATAATGGCCATAGTCCGCAGGCCACCACGGCTGGCTGTCGGTCATCAGCGCGAAAATGTCCTGTTTGACCGCGTCCAGATCAAGCGTGCCAAAGGCAGCGGCGTAATCAAACTCTTCGCCCAGCGGGTTCACCAGCGACGAATGCTGGCTCAGCACTTTCAGGTTCAGCGCATCGGGCCACCAATCACGGTTGGTCACTTGTTTCTTGCTGTTGAAGGGGCATTTCATTTCGCCGTCCATGGTGCAGTCTCCGATCTGTTTCGAAATATCGCGTTGTGTGATCCGACCCGGCAGGCGTGCGGGCCTTTCTAGAATCAATCTAAACTAAGCGGGCGCGGGGTGAAATAGGGCAGGCGCTATATCCCACTAAAATAATCGTGTTTTTCTGCGAGGCTCTGAAAAAGCAGGAAAATTTGATCGCATCAGCGGCGCAATAGTGCATCTTGGCCTTAAACATAGCTGCCATGCGCAGGCTGGTGTTCATTCCGCAATCCCTTATGTTATAGACTGTTCAACGTTAAACCATCTGCCGAAAGCGATGTCTGATGCGCGATCTGAAAATCCCCGAGCAACGCCACCCTGAAAAGGCGCGTCGCCCCGACAATCCGCAGCCGAAGAAACCCGACTGGATTCGCGTCAAGGCGCCGGGCGGCAAGGGCTATGCCGACACGCGCAAGATCATGCGCGACAACAACCTGACCACGGTGTGTGAAGAGGCGGGGTGCCCCAACGTTGGTGAATGCTGGTCCCAAGGCCACGCCACCATGATGATCATGGGCGAGGTCTGTACCCGCGCCTGCACATTCTGCAACATCGCCACCGGCAAACCGCCCGAGGCGCTGGACGCTTTCGAGCCGGGCCGCGTGGCTCATGCGGTTGAAAAACTGGGGCTGAACCATGTGGTCATCACCAGCGTGGACCGCGATGACGTGACCGATGGCGGGGCCGACCATTTCGCCCAGACCATCCGCGCCATCCGCCACCGCAGCCCCGGCACCACCATCGAGATCCTGACGCCGGACTTTATCCGTTGCGATCCGTCCGTCTTGGAAGTCGTGGTCGAGGCGCGCCCCGATGTGTTCAACCACAACCTGGAAACCGTGCCGGGCCTCTACCCCGAAGTGCGCCCCGGTGCGCGCTATTTCCACAGCTTGCGTCTGTTGCAGCGGGTCAAAGAACTGGACCCCACGATGTTCACCAAATCGGGCATCATGGTGGGCCTGGGCGAAGACCGGCAGTCGGTTATTCAGGTGATGGAAGACATGCGCGCCGCCGACATCGACTTTTTGACCATCGGGCAATATTTGCAACCCACGCCGAAACACCACCGGGTTGACCGTTTTGTGCACCCCGACGAATTCGCAGCTTATGAAAAATCCGCCTACGGCAAGGGGTTCCTGATGGTATCGGCCACGCCGCTGACCCGTTCGTCCTACCATGCGGGCGACGACTTTGCGCGGTTGCGGGCGGCGCGGCTGGCCAAGTTTGGATAACCCCGAAGGTGCTGCGGCACGGGTTCGGCTGATCGGGGTTTTCTTCGGTCTGGCTGCCGTGGTCATGTGGGCGCTGTATTTCGTTTATGCCCGACAGGCGGCGCAGACGGGATTGCTGCCCATTGATGTCATCGTGCTGCGCTATGGCGTTGCGGGGCTGATCCTGTTGCCATGGCTGGTGCGCAAGGGGCTGGGCGATCTGGGTGGTGTCGGCTGGAGGCGCGGCATTGTGCTGGCGCTGATGGTCGGGCCGCTGTTTCTGATGTTCGGCGCGGGTGGTTTTCTGTTCGCGCCGCTGGCCCACGGGGCGGTGATACAGCCGTCGACGGCCGCTTTGGTGGCGACGGGCATCGCGATCCTGTTTCTGGGGGAAAAGCTGCACGCGGCCCGCATTGCCGGCATCGTTATGGTGCTGGGCGGCATCGCGTTGATTGCGCTGGCGGGGTCCACGTCCGGCGCGCCGGGTGCGTGGAAGGGGCAACTGATGTTCATGGCGGCGGGCGGCTGCTGGGCGGGCTTCACGATTTTGCTGCGCCTGTGGCAACTGGGCGCGATTGCGGCGACGGCGGTGGCCTCGGTGCTGTCGGCGGTGGTTGTGGTGCCCGGTGTGCTGCTGTTCGGCACCTTTGACCGTCTGGCCGCATTGCCCACCGAAACCCTGATCCTGCAAATCGTGGTGCACGGCGTGATGGCGGGCGTGCTGGCAATGGTCGCCTATGCGCGGTCGGTGGCGCTGCTGGGCGTCGGTTCTGCCGCGCTGTTTCCTGCCGTTGTGCCCGCCGTGGCGCTGATCATGGGCATTCCACTGGCGGGCGAGGTGCCCACGGCCCCCGAATGGCTGGGCGCGGTGCTGGCCACAACGGGTCTGGCGGTGGCACTGGGCGGCATTCCGGGTATGCGCCGCGCAGGTGCCTGATCTTCATCTTGCCCAAAAAATAAGGGTAGACGCGCCAGCGTCCCCCCCCAGATGTCAGGGCCGCGCGCGCGTCGCCGTGGCCCAGTCGGGCCACCAGCCCAGTTTCTCAACGCCCCAGATCATCAGCAACACCGCGATAACCCCGAACACCAGCTTCACCCGCGCCGACGATGGCGGGTTGCGTGCCCAGCGGGCCATGCGCACGAACCAGATCGGGTTCATGTGAACCGCACCTTGCCGATATAGCCCAGGTTGCGGTTGCGTTGGGCAAAGTCGATGCCGTAGCCCACGACAAATTCGTCGGGTATCTCAAAGCCGGTCCAATCCGCTTTCATGTCGATCTCGCGTCGGTCTGGTTTGTCCAGCAGGGCGATGGATTTCAGCCGCGCAGGCTCGCGCGAACGCAGCAGGTTGACCACGTGGTGCAGCGTGTGGCCGGTGTCGACGATGTCCTCGACCACCAGCACGTCGCGGCCTTCGATGGCGCCGCGCAGGTCCTTGAGGATACGCACCTCGCGGCTGGATTCCATGGCGTCGCCGTAAGAGGACGCTTCAAGAAAATCGACCTCGATCGGCAGGTCCAGCTCGCGCACCAGGTCCGCAATGAACACGAACGACCCGCGCAGCAGGCCCACGACCACCAGCTTGTCGGTGCCGTTGAATTCCGCCTGAATCTCGGTGCACAGCTCTTCGATCCGCGCGGCAATACTCTTGGCCGAGATCATCTGATCAATCACATAAGGCCGGTCTGGCATGGTGTTCCCCTTGAACTCAGGACTGTTTCGTAACACATGGGTCTGAACCCTTGCCATAACTCATAGCGTGATGCCGACACATTCCGAAACCCGTTTCCTGCCTTATACCGCCCAACAGATGTATGATCTGGTGGCCGATGTCGGGTCTTACCCGCAGTTCCTGCCGTGGTGTGCCGCCGCGCGCGTGAAATCGACCACCGATCAGGGCGATCACACGGTGATGGAGGCCGATCTGGTCATCAGCTTCAAGGTGTTCCGCGAACGGTTCACCAGCCGCGTGGTGCTGTGGCCGGATGCGCACAAGATCGACACCGAATATCTGGACGGTCCGTTTCGCTATATGAAATCGAACTGGGCGTTTTCGGACACTGAAGGCGGCTGCGACGTGTCGTTCTTTGTCGATTTCGAGTTTCGCAACCGCGTGTTGCAGGGCATCATCGGGGTCGTGTTCAACGAGGCAATGCAGCGGATCGTCCGCGCGTTCGAACGGCGGGCCGCCGAGTTGTACAGCTAGGCGGTCCTCCTGATGTAAGGGGGCCGCAGTGATGGCAGCAACAGGTATCACGGAACAATTGGTGGCGTTTGCACGGGCCGAACCCGATCCGGACGCCCGCGCGGTCATGGCGCTGTCGGTGCTGGACTGGGCGGCTTGCGGCGTCGCCGGGGCCGCCGAGGGCAGCTTTGACGGCTTTGTTGCGGCTGCGCATGTTGCGGGCGACTGTACGCAGTTCGCAGGCGGGCAGGGCGCGCCCGCGGCGGCGGCGCTGATCAACGGCACGCTCAGCCATGCGCTGGACTATGACGACACCCATTTCGCGCACATCGGCCACCCGTCGGTCGCGGTTGTGTCGGCAGCACTGGCCGCAGGACAGGCGGCGGGCGCATCGCTGGATGCCATCATCGACGCGGCACTGATCGGCGCCGAGGCGTCGGTGGCTGTCGGCATCTGGTTGGGGCGCGGGCATTATCAGGTGGGCTATCACCAGACGGCCACAGCAGGTGCGTTCGGGGCCATCATTGCCGCCGGCCGTTTGCGGGGCCTGAGCGACGTGCAGATGCGGCATGCCTTGGGGCTGTGCAGCACCATGGCCTCGGGGCTGAAATCGCAGTTCGGCACCATGGGCAAACCGCTGAACGCAGGGCTTGCCGCGCGCTGCGGCATCGAGGCTGCGGACTGGGCGGCGGCGGGTATGACATCGGCTGATGACGGGCTGGCGGGGCCGCTGGGCTTTGGCCCCACGCACCACAGGGCGGGTGATCCCGTGACCTTGGGCGCTGACTGGCGCATGACGCGGGTCAGTCACAAGTTTCACGCCTGTTGCCACGGGCTGCACGCCACGCTTGAGGCGCTGGCCGACACCGACCTGACACCCGACAGCACGGTCGAGATCTCCACCCACCCGCGCTGGATGACCGTGTGCAACATCGAAACCCCGCGCACGGGGCTGGAATGCAAGTTCAGCTATGCCCAGGTTGCCGCGATGGCGGCGCACGGGCTGGACACCGGCGACATTGCGCAGTTCAGCGACGCCACCGCCGCGCGCGCCGATCTGGCGCAATTCCGCACCCGCGTGCGCGTCGACACCGACGAAAGCCTGACGGAAATGCAGGCGCGGGTCTTTGTCAACGGGCAGGCGGCGTTTCACGATCTGGATGCGCCGATGGCGCTGGCTGACCGGCAGGCCAAGATCATGAAAAAGGCGCACGCCCTTGTGGGGACGCGCGCCGATGATCTGTGGCAGGCCGTGCAGGGCAACGACCTTGCCGGTTTTGTCGGCGTGATCGCGTCCTAGCTGGTGATGTCGTAGGCGCGTTCGCCGTGGACGGCGAGGTCAAGACCGTTGGTTTCGACCTCGGGGTCCACGCGCAGCGGCGTGATGGCGCGCACCGCGACGATCAGCACGATGGTGACGACGGTGGTGTAAACCCCGACAATCGCCAGCGATCCCAGTTGCGCGATCCATGTGCCTGCGCCGAACACCGCGATCATGATCGTGCCGAAGATACCGCCGACACCGTGCACGGCAAAGACATCCAGCGTGTCGTCGATGACCACCTTGTTGCGGATCAGGTTCACGGCCTCCTGGCACAGGATGCCCGCGACGGCCCCGATCACCAGCGCCTCGACCGGGCCGACAAAGCCCGATGCAGGGGTGATCGACGCCAGCCCCGCGATGGTGCCGGTGACGATGCCCACCAGCGACGATTTGCCGAACTTCAACCGCTCCCACAGCGCCCATGTCAGCGACGCGGTGGCCGCCGAAATATGCGTGACCGTCAGCGCCATCGCGGCCCCGCCGTCGGCGGCCAGTTGCGACCCGCCATTGAAGCCGAACCAGCCGACCCACAGCATGGCCGCCCCGATCATCACCAGACCGGGGTTGTGCGGCGGCGTGGTGTGGTTGCGGCGTTTGCCTAAGAATACCGCCAAGATCAGCGCCGCAAGCCCTGCGGTTTCATGCACCACGATGCCACCCGCAAAGTCGCGCACGCCGATGTCGCCAAAGATGCCACCGTCGGACAGAAACCCGCCGCCCCAGATCCAGTGCACCACCGGCGCATAGCACAGCAGCATCCACAGCCCCGAGAACAGCAGCACAAAGCCAAAGCCGATACGCTCGACATAAGACCCCACGATCAGCGCGGGCGTGATGATGGCAAATGTCATCTGGAAGGCAAAGAACAGCACTTCGGGCAGTGTGCCGGTCAGGCTGTCGGGCGTCACACCCAGCAACAACAGCTTGTCCAAGCCGCCCCAGATGCCGCTGTCGCCGCCGCCAAAGGCGATGGAATAGCCGACGATGAACCACAGCACGCTCATCAGGCAGGCGATGGCATAGACGTGCATGAACACGCTCAGGACGTTGCGGGCGCGCACAAGGCCGCCGTAAAACAGGGCAAGCCCCGGCAATGTCATGAACAGCACAAGGGCCGTTGCGGTGATGATCCAGGCTGTGTCAGCGGCGTTCATTTGGGTCCCCTCCCGTTTGGTTTGGGGGGACGTGCCAAGCCATTGCGCAGGGGGGAAGCAAGTTTTTGCGCCAGCGCGCTTAAAAACAGGGCGTTTTTGTTATTGCGTTATTTGCGGGCGGAATTTGGGGCGCTTTGCCCTGAAATTGTGCAAGGTGAGAACTCGGCAGTCACTCACTCTTTGGTCAGTGCACCCAGCAGCAGGCCCAAGGCGTGATCGCGTGCCGCCGCCCGCACGTTCGCGCGGCCCGCTGCCCCGAATTCCACCGTTTGAGTGGTTACGCCATCCGGTCCTGCCAGCCCGAAACACACGCGCCCCTCGGGCTTGTGATCCGACCCGCCGGGGCCTGCGATGCCGGTGATTGCCACGGCCCATTGCGCGTGGCTGTGGGTCAGCGCGCCTGTGGCCATTTCGGCGGCTGTTTCTTCGGACACCGCGCCGAACGCGTCCAGCGTGGCTTGCGACACGCCCAGCATCTCGACCTTGGCGGCGTTGGTGTAGGTGACCATGCCCCGGTCGACCACCGCCGACGATCCGGGAATGTCGGTCAGCGCAGCCGCCACCATGCCGCCGGTGCAGCTTTCGGCAGTGGCGATCATCACGCCGCGCGCTTTGGCGGCCTCCAGCACGCTGACGGGCAAGCTCATCGCATCAACACCCCGTGCGCCAGACCGGCCAGCAGCACCACGCCGATGGCCGCGAACACACCGGCAATCACATCGTCCAGCATCACGCCCAACGGATCGCCACGCCGGTCGGCGCGGCCCACCAGCCACGGCTTCCAGATGTCGAACAGCCGGAACAGCACGAACGCCGCAACCCAGCCCGGCCACAGGTCCAGCATCGACACGCCGTTGTTCATCGCACCAATCGACAGCGGCAGCAGGGCAATCCACTGGCCCACGACCTCGTCCGCGACAATCTCGGACGGGTCATGGTCGGTCTTGCCCTTGGTCATCACGCCGGTGGCCCACCATCCGGCGGCAAAGATCACCACGATGCCGGCCATCAGCAGCGGCCAGCCGCCGATCACATGCAGCAGCCACGCCCACGGCAGCGCCACCAGCGACCCCCAGGTGCCCGATGCGGGACGGATATAGCCGACACCCAGAACGGTGCCGATGGCGGTTGCGAGTTTTTGTGTCATGATTTCACCAATGTGCAGGTTGCCAGCGACGCGATGCCTTCGCCGCGTCCGGTAAAGCCCAGGCGTTCCGAGGTGGTCGCCTTGACCGAGATACGCGTGTACTCAACCCCCGTGATCCGGGCCATTTCGCGGCGCATCGCGTCGCTGTGCGGGCCGATCTTGGGGAATTCGCAGATGATCGTGCAGTCGATGTTGCCGATGGCAAAACCGTGCTTTTGCGCCAGTTCAACCGCGTGGATCAGGAAAATGTGGCTGGCGGCCCCCTTCCACTGCGGGTCCGATGGCGGGAAATGCTGGCCGATGTCGCCCATCGCCAGCGCGCCATAGATCGCGTCGGTGACCGCGTGCATCGCCACATCGGCGTCCGAATGGCCCTTGAGCCCGTGATCATGGGCAATGCGCACCCCGCACAGCGTCACATGATCGCCGTCGTCAAAGGCATGTACGTCAAAGCCGTTACCCAGTCTGATGTCCATTGCGTCCTCTTAATATCCGTGCGGCGCGGTCAAAGTCGGCCGGATGGGTGATTTTCAGGTTGTCCTCGTCCCCCGCCACGATGGCCACGTCAAGCCCTGCGGCGCGGGCGACCTCGACATCGTCGGCGGCGTGGCCTGCGTGTGCGGCGTGGGCGGCGGTGATGGCGGCGCGGTCGAACCCTTGCGGCGTTTGCGCACGGAACAGGCCGGTGCGGTCCTGCGTGCCGGTCACGCGTCCGTCGGCCCCTGTCCACAGCGCGTCGGTGACGGGCAGGGCGGGGGCAGCGCCGACGCTGCGGTCCAGCGCATCAATCACATCGCTGATGGTGCGCGCGGTGATGCAGGGGCGGGCGACATCGTGGATCAGCACGCGGGTGATGGCCGGATCGCTCAGCGCCGCCAGCCCTGCGCGCACCGACGCGGCACGGTCCGCGCCACCGGTGGTCTGGGTCACGCCGGCAAACTCTGCGCCGCCCATGTCGTCCGCGTGCAGCACCAGCACCACCTGGTCAATCTGCGGATGGTTCAGGAACGCCGCCAGCGTATGGTCGATCACCCGCGCGCCGCACAGCGGTTGCCATTGCTTGGCCACAGGCCCGCCCGCGCGCAGGCCACGGCCCGCGGCGACGATGATCGCGGCGCATGTCATGTGGGTGTGCGGGGTGTTACTGTCATGTCTGATGTGTAGGACCATTGGCGCGGGCTGGCAATTCGGCAGTTTGTGTGCTTAAATATTAGGCACATGCCGCCAGATCGGGCGCAAATGCGCCATATTGCATTGAGGCCACCCTTCGGGTCGGCTAACTCGAAGACACGCACAAGGATTAGGCATTTGCCCGAACACAACGACCCATTGACCATGATTGCACCGGTGATGCTGGCCCCGATGGCCGGAATCACCGATCTGCCGTATCGCAGCCTGGTGGCGCGGTTTGGCGCGGGCATGGTGGTGTCTGAAATGGTCGCCAGCACCGACATGCTGAACGCGCGCCCCGGCACCCGCGAAAAGGCCGAGCTGGGGCTGGGCCAACAAGGCACCGCCGTCCAGCTTGCGGGCCGCGAGGCGGCACCCATGGCCGAAGCCGCGCGGATGGTCGAAGGGCAGGGCGCTGCGGTGATCGACATCAACATGGGCTGCCCGGCCAAGAAGGTCACCCAAGGGTACTCCGGCTCGGCGCTGATGAAGACGCCGGACCATGCGCTGACCCTGATCGAAGCGGTGGTGAATGCGGTCAACATTCCGGTGACGCTGAAAACGCGGCTGGGCTGGGACGACGACATGCTGAACGCCCCGCAGATTGCCGCACGGGCCGAGGCGGCAGGCATCCGCCAGATCGTGATCCACGGGCGCACCCGCTGTCAGTTCTACAAGGGCCGCGCCGATTGGGCGGCGATCCGCGGCGTCAAGGATGCGGTGACCATTCCGGTGATCGCCAACGGCGACATCGTCGACGTGGCCAGCGCGCGGCAGGCTTTGGCGCAATCCGGCACCGATGGCGTGATGATCGGACGCGGCGCCCAAGGGCGGCCCTGGCTGCTGGCCGAGGTGGCGCACGCGCTTTACGGCACGCCTGCGCCGCAGGTGCCCACGGGGGCGGATTTTGCTGATATGGTGATGGCGCATTACACCGAAATGCTGGCCTTTTACGGCACGGTGCTGGGCCTGCGCGTCGCGCGCAAACATCTGGGGTGGTACATGGACACGGCGGGCACCTCTGCCGATCTGCGCCGCGCTGTGCTGACGGCGAAAACCCCGAACGAGGCGCTGCGCCTGCTGCCAGACGCGCTGTCGCCCTGGACCGGACAGGAGGCCGCATGAGCCCTGCCGCAGACATCTGGGCCTCGTTGCCCGTACCGGCGCTGTTGATCGACGCCGACGACCGCATTCTGGAAATCAACGCCGCTGCCGAAGGGTTCCTGAACGTATCGGCCAAATCGGTGGTGGGCGTGCCCTTGTGGGATCAGGTGAACGTGGATTCGCCGCTGGAAGAGGCCTTCGCCCGCGCCCGCACCTATGAGACGCCATTGTTCGTCAATGACGTGGATGTGGGCGGTGGCCAGCGCGCGCCGCTGCAATGCGCATTGCAGATTGCGCCGCTTCAGGGCGCGCCGGGGCAGATGATCATGCTGATCAGCCCGCGCGAACTGGCGGGTCGGATCACCCAGCACGACAGCGTGAAATCCGCTGCCAAATCCGCCATCGGCATGGCCGAGATGCTGGCCCACGAGATCAAGAACCCGCTGGCGGGCATCACCGGTGCCGCGCAACTGCTGAGCATGAGCCTGAGCAAGGATGATCTGGAACTGACCGACCTGATCGTCGAGGAAAGCCGCCGCATCGTCAAACTGCTGGAACAGGTCGAGCAATTCGGCAACCTGTCGCCGCCCGATTTTCGCGAAGTGAACATTCACGACGTGCTGGACCGCGCCCGCCGCTCGGCCCTGCTGGGGTTTGGCGCGAACATGAAGATCATCGAGGATTACGACCCCTCGTTGCCAATGGCGCAGGGCGATCCCGACCAGTTGCTGCAAGTGGTGCTGAACCTGCTGAAAAACGCATCCGAAGCGGCAGGCAAGGACGGTGGCACCATCCGGCTGCACAGCTACTTTGAACATTCGTTCCGACTGCGTCGTGCGGACGGGACGGGCCGGTCGCTGCCCTTGCAGATCGAGATTATCGACGACGGCCCCGGCCTGCCCGAGGCGATCAAGGCGGATGTTTTCGATCCCTTCGTCTCGGGCCGCGAGAACGGCACCGGGCTGGGGCTGGCGCTGGTCAGCAAGATCATATCAGACCACGGCGGGTCAATTTCGGTCACGTCGGTGCCGGGACGTACGGTGTTCCGCCTGTCACTGGCGCGCGCGCCCAGGCAAACAAAACCCAAAAAGGAAGTATAAAGCATGGACGGCACGGTTCTGGTTGCAGACGATGATCGCACAATTCGCACGGTGCTGACGCAGGCGCTGACGCGGGCAGGGTGCAAGGTACATGCCACGTCGTCGTTGACCACCCTGATGCGCTGGGTGGGCGAGGGCAAAGGCGATGTGGTGATCTCGGATGTGATGATGCCCGATGGCAACGGCTTGGAAATGCTGCCGAAAATTGCGCAGGATCGCCCCGGCCTGCCGGTTATCGTTATCTCGGCGCAGAATACGATCATGACCGCCATTCAGGCCGCCGAGGCCGAAGCCTATGACTATCTGCCCAAACCCTTCGATCTGCCCGACCTGATGAAGCGCACGGCGCGTGCGCTGGAAAGCAAGCAAAAGCGCCCGCGTTCGCAAATGATCGAGGACGACCGCCCCGACGATCTGCCGCTGGTGGGCCGCACGCCGGTGATGCAGGCGCTGTACCGCGTGGTGGCACAGGTGATGAACACCGACCTGCCGGTGCTGATCTGGGGCGAAAGTGGCACGGGCAAGTCGTTGATTGCGCGCGCGATTCACGACTTTTCGGACCGCCGGTCGATGCCCTTCGTGGCTGTGACGCCTGCCGATCTGCAAGATCTGGAAGGCCCCGCACGGGTCATGGCCCGCGTGCGCGGCGGCACGCTGTTGATCGACGAGATTGGCGATATTCCCGACGAAATCCAGGCGCGTATCGTGCGCATGACCGATGCCTCGGGCGATGACGTGCCCCGGTTTCTGGCCACCAGCCAGACCGATCTGGCCGCGGCCATGGAAAACGGCAAGGTGCGCAAGGATCTGTATTACCGGCTAAGCGGGGCGACGCTGCATGTGCCGTCCTTGCGCGAGCGGGTCGATGACATCCCCTTGCTGGCGCATCATTTTCTGGCGCGTGGCGAAAAATCGGGTGCGGCGCAGCGCACCCTGTCGGACGAGGCGGCGGAAGTGTTCCGCACCTATTCGTGGCCCGGCAACGTGCGCCAGTTGGAAAACACCGTGCGCCGACTGGGCCTGACCAGCCGTCTGCCCGAGATCGCGGCGACCGAGGTCAAACAGGCGCTTGGCAGCCAGCCCGAGATGGAGCCGCTGCAATCGGTGGGCGACACCGAGAAACTGGGCGCATCGGTGGCACGTCACTTGCAGCGGTATTTTGACCTGCACGGGGACATGCTGCCGCCCGCCGGTCTGCACGGGCGAATCCTGCGCGAGGTCGAGGCACCGCTGATCGAAATTGCCCTGTCCGCCACCGCCGGAAATCAGGCCAAAGCGGCCGAACTTCTTGGGATCAACCGAAATACCCTGCGCAAGAAGATCACCGACCTTGGAATACAGGTGACACGCGGTCGAAAGATGATGTAAAACTGCCACATCAAACCGTGGCCATCCGGACACTTTCGGGTCAGGACCACGATATATGGCGGTAGGTGTCTTAGGACACCACATCAACAGGTGGTGCAGGGTGGCAACCCGGACACGGCAATCACGATGGGCAACAATGGGGCGTTTGCGCCGTCAAAAGCGTGTGCGCAACGCCGCGACGCTGGGTTTGGTCATTCTGGGGCCTGCGCTGGCGCTGGCGACATTCCTGATTTTGGGGCCGCTGGATCAGGGCACCACCAACATGTCCCTGCGGCTGATTCTGCTGGCCGACTTTGTCTATATTCTGGTCGTGGCCGCCCTGGTCATGAGCCAGGTCGCCCGTTTGATCGCCGCGCGGCGGGCCAAATCTGCGGGGTCTCGCCTGCACTTGCGGCTGACCGGCGTGTTTGCGCTGATGGCGTTGATCCCCACGGTGACGGTTGCGGTCTTTGCGGGCCTGACGGTGAACATCGGGCTTGAGGGCTGGTTTTCCGACCGGGTCAGCAATGTGGTCGGCTCGTCGCTGGCAGCAGCCGAAGCTTACGAGGCCGAGCAATATGACGATCTGGTCGAAGACGCCCGCGCATTGGCCGAATTCATCGACCGCGTGCGCCGCACCCAGCCCAGCCAGAGCGATATTGAAATTCTGACCGACGGCCAGCTTCAGATTCAGCGCGGACTGCGCGAGGCCTATCTGATCGACGGCACCGGCGAGATCCGCGCACGCGGCGACCGGTCGTATCTGTTCGACTTTGAAAAACCCGACGACAGCAAATTCGACGTGGCGCGCAAGGACGGTGTGGCGATTGTCGAGGATTGGCCCAACAACGAATTCCGCGCGCTTGTGCCCCTGACCACGCTGGTCGACCGTTTCCTGTACGTCAGCCGCGATGTGGACGGTGAAATCCTGTCGTTGCTGGACGAAACGCAGCAGACGGTGCGGCTGTATCAGCAATTGGAAAACGAACGGGGCCGCGTTCTGTTTGAATTCGGTCTGCTGTATCTTGGCTTTGCGGTGATCCTGATCCTGGCGGCAATCTGGCTGGGGCTGTGGTTTGCCGAACGTCTGTCCGGGCCGGTGGGCCGTTTGACAGGGGCGGCGCAGCGCGTGGGCGCGGGGGACATGGACGTGCGTGTGCCCGAAGAAGAGGGCGACGACGAGATTGCCATGCTGGGGCGTTATTTCAACCAGATGACCCTGCAACTGAAAGGCCAACGCGAAACGCTGCTGGACAACACCCGCCAGATCGAACGCCGTCGTCGCTTGTTCGACTCGGTGCTCAGCTCGGTGACCTCGGGTGTCGTGGGGCTGGACCCCGAAGGGCGCGTGGCCTTTGTAAACCGGTCCGCTGAACGGCTGCTGGACTGGAAGGACAACAACCAATCCACGGCCTTGTCCGTGGCCGTTCCGGAATTCGGGTCTCTTTTCAATGCCTTGAAGGCCAATCTTCAAGAGGTAAGTCAAGGCGAGGTCAAGGTCAGCCGCAACGGTCATCTGGAAAACCTTCTGGTGCGCATGGCGACACGGCGCACCGATGATGGCGGGCTTGAAGGGTATGTTGTGGCCTTTGACGATGTCACCGACCTGGTCAGCGCGCAACGTATGGCCGCCTGGGGCGACGTGGCGCGGCGCATTGCGCACGAAATCAAGAACCCGCTGACGCCGATCCAGCTGAGCGCCGAGCGCATCAAGCGCAAGTTTTCGTCAAAAGTGGGCGATGACAGCGACAGTCTGGAACAGATGACGGACGTGATTGTGCGCCAAACCAATGACTTGCGGCGCATTGTTGACGAGTTTTCAAAATTCGCCCGCATGCCCGAACCCGACCGGAAAAGCCACGATCTGGCGCAGATTGTCCGCGATGCCGTGACCTTGCAGCGTGCGGGCCAGCCCAATGTCACCATCGACGCCGACCTGCCCGACGCGCCGCTGGCAACCGATCTGGATGCCACCATGATCGGTCAGGCGTTGACAAACCTGATTAAGAACGCAGGCGAAGCCATTGAAACCTTGATCGAAAAAGGCGCGCCAGAGGGGCTTGAGCCGCGCATTCGCGTGCACCTTGAAACCCGGAAAGCCCGCGCGATTATCCGGATTGCAGACAACGGCATTGGCCTGCCCGAAGATCGCGCGCGCCTGTTCGAACCCTACGTGACCACGCGGTCCAGCGGCACGGGGCTGGGCCTGCCGATCGTGAAGAAGATTATCGAGGAACACGGCGGCACGCTGGTTCTGGAGGACGCCCCCGTATTCGATGGCCAGACGCATTTCGGCGCGATGGCGGTGATCACACTGCCGCTGACGCCGCAACGAATAAAAGAGTGAGGTAACATGAGTGATATTCTGATTGTTGATGACGAGCGCGACATCCGGGAATTGATTTCCGATATTCTCAAGGACGAAGGCTTTGTCACCCGTCTGGCCGGCAATTCGGACGACGCGATGAGCGCGATCAACGCCGAAGCGCCCGCGCTGATGATCCTGGACATCTGGCTGAAGGACAGCCGCATGGATGGGATCGACATTCTGAAAACGGTCAAACGCGACAACCCGGATGTGCCGGTGGTGATCATCTCGGGCCACGGCAACATCGAGATTGCGGTCGCGGCGATCAAACAGGGTGCCTACGACTTTATCGAAAAGCCGTTCAACATCGACCAGTTGCTGGTGGTGATCCGCCGCGCCATGGAAACGTCCCGTCTGCGCCGCGAAAACCAAAGCCTGCGCCGGCAGGACACCGGCCCGACCCAGATGATTGGCGCCAGCGCGTCGTTCAAGGGTTTGATTTCGCAACTGGACAAGGTCACCAAATCCAACGGACGCGTCATGCTGACCGGCCCCGCAGGCGCGGGCAAGGAACTGGCCGCGCGCTATATCCACGCCAATTCCAACCGCGCGGCGGCGCCTTTTGTCACGGTCAACTGCGCCGGTGTCGCGCCGGATCGCATGGAAGAGGTGCTGTTTGGCCGTGAAAACGCCGAACGCGGGGTCGAGCCGGGGCTGCTGGAACAGGCGCATGGCGGCGTGATCTATTTTGACGAAGTCGCCGACATGCCGCTGGGCACCCAGTCCAAGATCCTGCGCGTGCTGGTCGACCAACAGTTCACCCGCGTCGGCGGCAACGACAAGGTGCGCGTGGACCTGCGGGTGATTTCGTCGACCAACCGCGATCTGGAAAAGGCGATTGCCGCCGAAACCTTCCGTCAGGAACTGTTCCACCGGCTGAACGTGGTGCCCATCGCGGTGCCGTCGTTGGAAGACCGCCGCGAGGATATTCCGGTGCTGGCCGACCATTTCATTGCCGAATTCAACACCGTTCAGGGCCTGCCCAAACGCGACATCAGCGACGAGGCCCTGGCGTTGCTGCAAACGATGGTCTGGCCGGGCAACGTGCGCCAGCTCAAGAACCTGATTGAACGGGTGCTGATCCTGGGGGATGGCACCGGCCCGATCGAAGCGCGCGAATTGCCGGGCACCGACAGCAGCTCGGGCGGTGAAGAGGGGCGTGTCGTGCTGTCCGGCGCGCTGGCCACCTTGCCCCTGCGCGAAGCCCGCGAGGCGTTCGAGCGTGAATACCTGCTGACCCAGATCAACCGCTTTGGCGGCAACATCAGCCGCACTGCGAACTTTGTCGGCATGGAACGCTCGGCCCTGCACCGCAAACTCAAAAGCCTGGGCGTCGTCACCTCGGCCAAGGCAGGCGCGCGCGTGGCCCATGTGGACGATGCGGACGACGACGAAGATTAAGCTTCATCTTGCCAGACAAACTCCGGGGGAGCGCCGCAGGCGCGGGGGCAGCGCCCCCCAGATGCGCGGCGTGCGCCCGGATCAGCCCTGGTTGACGATCTGGAAGCTGCCGTCGGAATTGCGGATCGCACAGGATTTCGCTGTCAGACGGGGCAGGGTGGACGTGGCCCCCGGCGTTGCCGCCTGTTTCACACCCGCAGGGCAGGCCGGAATGCTGGTGGGGCTATAGCCGCGGTCGGCCATGCACTGGGTTTCGACCCTCTTGCGCAGGGGCGCGTTCACATCGACGGTATAGACCTCGCCGGGCAGGTAATAGCCGCCCGTAGAGCTGCACGCACCAGAAGAATTGCACACACGGCGCGGCGGCACATAGGTGGGCGGCGTGCGGCGCACCTGATTGGCGACCGGCGCATCGCGCAGGGCCTGCACCTGGCAGGCGGTGGTATCGCGCTGTTGCGTGGCGACGGGCGTGCCCGCCTTGTAATACAGCGTCAACGGTGCGCAGGCAGGCAGCGCAAGCGTCATGATCAGGGTGGCAATGCGTGTTTTCATATGGCAAGACTGGCGGAAATCTTTAGGATTTACAATTGAATTGACCCGGTTTCGGCCTTCTGTCATGCAGATGTTTCCGATCACTGTGGTTGCGGTTGCCAAAGGGGCAAGGAACGCATGAAGGTCATCATTTGCGGCGCGGGTCAGGTTGGCTGGCAGATCGCACGTCACCTGTCGAATGAGCGCAACGATGTTACCGTGGTCGACAGCGACCCCGATCTGGTGCGGCGTGCCACGGATTCGCTGGATGTGCAGGGGGTTGCGGGCTATGCCAGCTATCCCAACATCCTTGACCGCGCGGGCGCGCGCGATGCGGACATGATCATCGCCGCCACCCACTCGGACGAGGTGAACATGGTCACCTGTCAGGTGGCGCATTCGGTGTTCGGCATCAACCGCAAGATCGCGCGGCTGCGGTCACAGTCCTATCTGGATGCGATCTATTCCGACCTGTACCGCCGCGATCACATGCCCATCGACGTGGTGATCAGCCCCGAACGCGAGGTTGCGGCGGCCGCCTTGCAACGGCTGCACACCACGGCCGCCTTTGACACTGAACGGTTCATGGACGGCAAGGCGCACCTGTTGGGCATCACCATCGAGGAAGAATGCCCCGTGGTGAACACGCCCCTGCGGCAGTTGACCGATCTGTTCTCGACCCTGCGCGCCGTGGTGGTTGGCGTGCGCCGCGACGGCACGTTGTTCACCCCCGAGGCCAAGGACCAGCTTTTCGTCGGTGACGATTGCTATGTTTTCGCCCATGTCGACGACGTGCCCCGCACGATGGAGATTTTCGGCAAGAAGCTGGCCAAACAGGAACGCATAGTTCTGGTGGGCGGCGGCAATGTCGGTCTGGCGGTCGCGTCCGAGCTGGAAAAGCGCACCAACCGCGTGCGCACCAAGATTATCGAAAAGAACCGCAAGATCGCCGAACGCGCCGCCGAAGCGCTTGAGCGGACGATTGTGCTGAACGGCGACGGACTGGATGTGGCGCTGCTGCACGAGGCTGGGGTGTCGCGCGCCGATGCGATGCTTGCCGTGACGGACGATGATAAGACCAACATGCTGGCCGCCGTGCGCGCCAAGACCGAAGGCTGCCCTTACGCCATCGCGCTGATCAACGATCCGACGCTGGTGCCGATGATGGGCCCCTTGGGCATCGACGCCTATATCAACCCGCGCGCCACCACCGTGTCGTCGATCCTGCGCCACATCCGCCACGGGCGCGTGCGGTCGGTCTATTCCATCGGCGACGCCGAGGCCGAGGTGATCGAGGCCGAGGTGCTGTCGACCTCGCCCTTGGCGGGCCGCAAGATCGGCGAGATTGAATTCCCCGAAGGCGTGCTGGTCGGCGCCCTGCGCAAGGGCGGCGACGTGATCCGCCCGCTGTCGTCCACCCGCATCGACGAGGGCGACGTGATTGCCATTTTCAGCCTGGCCAAGGATGTCCCCGAGGTCGAGAGGCTGATGCAAGTGTCCATCGACTTTTTCTAGGATGATGCGCCCGTCCACCCTTCAGGACCGCGTGTTGCAGTTGCCGCTGTTCCTGCTGATGTTCGGCGCGGCATCGCTGTCGATGCTGGTGCCTGCGATCCACGGCGGGGTGATCCGCGAACTGGCGACGGCGCGGGCGTTTTTGTATTCGGCCATTCTGGGCCTTGTGCTGTTCGCACTGATTGCGCTGGCCCACGCGGGCCGCGCGCCGCGTCACGGCACCCTTGGCCCGTTGATGAGCCTGTTTGCCGCCTTTGCCTTCCTGCCGCTGTTCCTGGCGGTGCCGTTCCACGAGGGACTGGGCACCACGTCGTTTCTGAACGCCTATATCGAGATGGTCAGCTCGATCACCACCACCGGGGCCACGTTGTTCGACACCCCCGGCCGGCTGAACGACAGCCTGCATTTGTGGCGTGCGCAGGTCGGCTGGATGGGCGGGCTGCTGATGTGGATCGCCGCCAGTGCCATTCTGGCCCCGCTGAACCTGGGCGGGTTCGAGGTGACGGCCCGCGCCGAACCCGGCCGCTATGACGAGCGCAACATGCGCTATCAGCATCCCCAGGGCCGCGCGCGGCTGGTCAAGGTGTCAAAGACGCTGGTGCCGATCTATGTGGGATTGACGCTGTTGTTGTGGGTGCTGCTGATCTTTGGCGGTGACCGGTCGCTGGTGGCACTGTGTCACGCGATGTCGGTGATGGCGACCTCGGGGATTTCGCCTGTGGGCGGCATTTCGGGGTCAACTGCGGGCATCAGTGGCGAAATGGTCATGGCGCTGTTCATGCTGTTTGCCCTGTCGCGCATGACCTTTTCCACCGACACGGTCACCTCGGAAAGCGGCGGCTTGCGGCACGATCCCGAATTTCGCATCGGCATTGCGCTGGTGTTGGGGGTGCCGCTGATCCTGTTCTTGCGGCATTTCATCGGTGCCATCGACATCGGCGAACAAAACCGTCTGATCGCCGCCGCCGAGGCCCTGTGGGGCAGCGTGTTCACGGTTCTGTCCTTCCTCAGCACCACCGGGTTTGCCAGCACGCACTGGGAAACCTCGCAGAACTGGTCGGGGCTGGCGACGCCGGGCATGATCCTGATGGGGCTGGCGCTGATTGGCGGCGGCGTGGCCACCACCGCGGGCGGGGTCAAGCTGTTGCGCGTCTTTGCGCTGTATCAGGCCGGTCTGCGCGAGATGGAAAAGCTGGTGCATCCCCATTCGGTCGGCGGGGGCACGTCGCTGGGCCGCCGGGTGCTGAAGGGCGGCGCGTTCATCGCCTGGGTGTTCTTCATGCTGTTTGCGATCAGCCTGGCCTTTGTCACCATGTTGCTGGGCGCCCTCGGCGTGGATTTCGAGTCGTCGCTGACCATGGCAGTGGCGGCGCTGTCCACCACCGGCCCGTTGCTGGACTGGGCAGGCGATGCACCGATCCGTATGCAGGAACTGGGGACAGGTGCCAAATCGGTATTTGCCGCCGCGATGATACTGGGGCGGCTGGAAACACTGGCCATCATCGCACTTTTGACCCCGGACCTGTGGCGCGGTTGACGCACTGGTGGACAATGTCAACGGCGCGGTACGGGGTGCATCTGTTTTTGGGCTGGAAACTCGGGAACTTGGCCTTCATACTCGATCACAATGAGGGATGGCTTGGTCCGCAAGCCGACGACAAGAAAAAAGGTAAGAACCGACATGGCTTCGGACAGACAGAATTTGCAGGATGCCTTCCTGAACCACGTGCGCAAAACCAAGGTGCCCGTGACCATTTTCCTGATCAATGGTGTAAAGTTGCAAGGCGTCATCACATGGTTTGACAACTTCTGCGTGCTGCTGCGCCGCGATGGTCAATCGCAACTGGTGTATAAACACGCCATTTCGACGATCATGCCAAGCACGCCGATCAGCTTGTACGAGGGCGAAGACGCCTCTTGAGCAAACCTCCGTTTCAGGTGGACGAAAGCGAAGGGCCCCGTTTCACGCGGGCCTTTGTGCTGCACCCAGATATAAAATCCGACCGCAACCGGCGCGGCGCCGACCTGGCGCTGGCCGAAGCCGTGTCTTTGGCCCATGCGCTGCGGCATCTTGAAGTGGTGGGCCATCTGGCCGTGCCGCTGCCCAAGGTGCACGCGGGCATG
Organism: uncultured Pseudosulfitobacter sp.; assembly: GCF_963976325.1. Taxonomy (NCBI): domain Bacteria; kingdom Pseudomonadati; phylum Pseudomonadota; class Alphaproteobacteria; order Rhodobacterales; family Roseobacteraceae; genus Pseudosulfitobacter; species uncultured Pseudosulfitobacter sp. The sequence continues at coordinate 904,494 of NZ_CAXBJW010000001.1, read as the reverse complement.
TTGTTCGGCAAAGGCAAGATCGAAGAGCTGCGCGCGCGGTTCGAGGCAGAAGAGGTCGAGCTGGTGCTGGTGGACGGTCCCGTCACGCCCGTGCAACAGCGCAACCTTGAAAAGGCATGGGGGGTCAAACTGCTGGACCGCACCGGCCTGATCCTCGAGATTTTCAGCGACCGCGCTGCCACCCGCGAGGGCGTGTTGCAGGTCGAAATGGCAGCCCTGAACTATCAGCGCACCCGCCTTGTGCGCGCCTGGACCCACCTGGAGCGGCAGCGTGGCGGATTGGGCTTTGTCGGCGGCCCCGGCGAGACCCAGATCGAGGCAGACCGCCGCGCGATTGATCTGCAACTGGTGCGCCTGCGCCGCCAGTTGGACAAGGTGGTGAAAACCCGCACCCTGCACCGCGCCGCCCGCGCCAAGGTGCCGTTCCCGATCGTGGCGCTGGTGGGCTATACCAACGCGGGCAAATCGACGTTGTTCAACCGTCTGACCGGTGCCAATGTGATGGCCGAGGACATGCTTTTCGCCACGCTCGATCCCACCATGCGACGGGTCGAGCTGGACAACGGCCCCGAGATTATCCTGTCGGACACGGTGGGTTTCATCTCGGACCTGCCGACCGAACTGGTCGCGGCCTTCCGCGCCACGCTTGAGGAAGTGCTGGCGGCGGACATCATCTGTCACGTGCGCGACATCTCGCACCCCGAGACCGAGGATCAGGCCGACGACGTACGCGAGATCCTGACCACGCTGGGCGTGGGCAACGAGCGCCCGATGTTCGAGATCTGGAACAAGATCGACCTGCTGCCAGAAGCCGAGGCCGAGGCCGCACAGGCCCGCGCAGCTCGCGATCAGGACATCATCGCGATTTCGGCGCTTAACGGCACCGGCGTCGACAGCTTCATGTCGATCATTTCGGACGCACTGCAAGGCCGCGTCAGCGAAGAGGTTCTGCGCCTGAGCTTTGCCCAGGGCAAGAAACGCGCCTGGCTGTTCTCCGAAGGCGTGGCCGTGGACGAAGTGCAGGACGAAGACGGCTTTGCCATCACCGTCCGCTGGACCCCCAAACAACGCGCCCAGTTCGAACAGGTCTGATCCCGCATTCTTTTGGCCTTAAATATCCCGGGGGCCCGGGGGCAGCGCCCCCGTCGATCATTTTAGCGGGCAGCGCCCCCGTCTATTGTCTTAGCGGGCAGCGCCCCCGTGCAACCTGTCAAACCGCGATCTCGTGCCACGCGCCGCTGTCCAGCCCGTCCAGCGTCCAGTCGCCGATGCTGGCGCGCACCAGCCGCAGGGTGGGCAGGCCCACGTGCGCGGTCATCCGGCGCACCTGGCGGTTGCGGCCTTCGGTCAGGGTCAGCTCGATCCAGCCGTCTGGTACCGTCTTGCGCACCCGGATGGGTGGCGTGCGGGGCCACAGGTTCGCAGGTGCGTCGATCAGGCGGGCACAGGCGGGCAGGGTCGGGCCGTCTTTCAGCGTCACGCCTGCGCGCAGTTGCGCCATGTGTGCTTCGGTGGGGGTGCCTTCGACCTGCACCCAATAGGTTTTCGGCTTCTTGAACTTCGGGTGCGCGATGCGGGCCTGCAAGGCACCGTCCGAGGTCAGCACCATCAGCCCTTCGCTGTCGCGGTCCAGACGGCCCGCGGGATAGACCCCCGGCAAGTCGATGTAATCCGACAGAGTGGGCCGGGTCGTCGGGCTGCCGCAGTCGGTAAACTGGGGCAGCACGCCAAAGGGTTTGTTGAACAGGATCGTCGTCATGGGGTGGCGGGTTCCAGCTTGGTGATGCCCACCGACGCCGCCCGCGCCAGCCCCTGATCCAGCGACATCGGGATATATTCGCCCCGCCGCCACAGTTGCGCCATGTCGTCATAGTGCCGCGACAGGAAATGGCCCGACTGGCCGGTGGATTCGACAAAGACCGAACTGTCGGGATCGGCAAAGTCATAAACCCCGCGATAGCCCGCGCCGTGCACATTTTCGAAGGCATCCGCGCCCGCGCCGCCCCGCGTCAGGCCACGTTGCAGGGTGTTGTCCCCGCCCGAGGTGCTTTGGCGGATGTTCACGAAATAGCGCAGCACCGGCACGTCGCCCAGCACCGGGTGGTCCTGAATGGCCTGATGCGCGTCGCCCCAGCGCAGCGATTCCAGTTGCGTGCCATAGGTCTCGCCAATCCAGATCAGCGCGTCGTCCAGCGCCATGCGGGCCATGTCGGGGCAGCTTTCCACCGGCGCGCTCTGGCGCACGTCGCACCAGACCGATGCGCCGTCCACGTCGCGGAAAGCACGTTCAATGAACAGCGGCTCCACATGGGTCAGCTCGCCCGCCAGCGGGCCGATGTCGTCGCGCACCATGCGGTCTTGCAGCGCGCGTATCCATGCCGCGTAGATCAGCGGTTCGGGCAGGTGTTCGTTCATTTCGCCGTTCCAGTCGGCCAGCAGTGTCAGCGCGCGCTGGCGCTGGCGTTCGGCGGTGCCGTCGGGGGCGGCTTCGCCGGTGAACCACAGTTCGGCCCCGATCAGCGGCAACAGCGACCGCGCGGTGGCGCTGACCGTGTCCAGTTGCGCCTCGATAAAGCTGTCGCGGGTGTGCACCTGCCGCGCCTGCATCAACCGTTGCCAGCGTTGCACCCGCTGGGTGTCGCCCCAGCGATAGCTGATGTGGTTGGGAAAGGGACGTTCGACCATCTTGTTGTTGGTGTTGCCCAGAATACCGCCCAGGGGCGCGACAAAACCGGGGTTCGAGGCAAAGGACATCACCCCCTGCCAGCGGTTCTCGGGCAGGTAGCCAAACGACGGCATCCGCCCCTTGGACTGGTGGTTGGGATCGCGGCGCGGCACGGCGCCGACGGTTTTCATCGCGATGGTGTCCAGATCGGCCAGTGTCAGGTTTTGTGCGGGTGCGATGAACAGCTCGGACGCGTTGATCGCCTCGGCCACGTCACGCGACGACATCAGCCCGACCGCCCCGCTCAGCGAGGTGTCGTTGGGCGACAGCGCCGTCCAGCTTAGCGCCGCCACATGGCCCGCAGGTGTCACGGCACCGATGTTCTTGAAGCTGCCGGGCAGCACCGGCCCGTTGTCGGTCCAGCGCAGGGTCAGCGTGATCGGGTCGGCATCCTTGATGGTGATGATCGACTTGCGGGTCTCGAACTCTTTCCAGCCGTCGGGGGTGCGGTATTGCGTGGGATTGTCGGGATTGATTTGTTCGATCAACAGGTCCTGATCGTCGACATAGGCCGATGTCAGCCCCCATCCCAAGGCGTCCGACCGGCCGGTCAGCACCACGGGCATTCCCGGGATCGTCGCACCAATCACCCCGCCCGCCGCCAGGTCCAGCCGCGCCAGATACCAGATACCGGGGGCGCTGAAGCCCAGGTGCGGATCGTTGGCCAGCAAGGTGCCGCCTGACGCGGACCGCGACGGCGCCGCCGCCCATGCGTTCGACGCACCGGCAAAGACCTCGGGGCCGAAGGGCGACAGCGGGTTGATCTTTTGCGGTGCCACGGCCGCATACCGCGGCACATCCGGCACCAGCGCCGCATATTCAGGCAGGGCGGCCACACCGGTGCCGGGGGCATCGGGCAGGATGTCGACCAGCCGGGCCGGATCGGGCAAGGCCAGCGACATGCGCGCCCGCATCACTTCGGCGTCAAGCTGGCCCGACAGTTGCAGGGCCATCAGCTTGCCGATGGCGAGGCTGTCGGCGGGCTGCCAGGGGGCCAGCGCCATGGGAAAGACAAAGAATTCGGGCGCGCCACGGCCCAGGGCCTGATCGTTGATCTGGGCGATGCGCGCGTTGACGCCTGCGGAATAGGCTTCGAGCGCGGTGATCGTCTGCGGGGTTTGCACGGCGACCGATTGCACGGCCAGCCGGTATATATCCAGTCGGCGGATGAAACTGTCGGTCTCGACCGTTGGCGCGCCGAACACTTCGGACAGCCGCCCCTGCGCCGTGCGCCGCAGCAGCATCATCTGCCACAGCCGGTCCTGTGCGTGGACAAACCCCAGCGCAAAGAACGCATCGGCATCGGTCTGCGCAAGGATGTGGGGCACGTTGGCATTGTCGCGCACGATCTCTGTCTCGGCGGCCAAACCATCGACCCGCAGCGTCGCGTCATAGTCCGGCAGGGACCGCGACGCGAGGTAATAGATCATCCCCACGCCCAGCACTGCCAGAACGATCAGCCCAGCGGTCAGGCGCACCAGCCACTGAAATACCAATGCCATAGACGGACTCTCACTTTACTTGCACAGTTGACCCGATGTGCCTGACTGTTAGGAAAGGCGCAAGCGATAGGCAATACCGACGTAAAAGGAAGATCGAATGGCAAAGCTGGCATTTCTGGGGTTGGGCGTCATGGGCGCGCCGATGGCGGGGCACCTGCAAAAGGCGGGTCACGACGTAACCGTCTACAACCGCACCGCGTCCAAGGCGCAGGATTGGGTCGACACCTACGGCGGCCAGATGGCCAAGACGCCGTTCGAGGCGGCCAAAGGTGCCGAATTCGTGATGTGCTGTGTGGGCAATGACGATGATTTGCGGTCGGTCTGCACCGGCGACGATGGCGCGTTCAAGGGCATGACCAGCGGCGCGATCTTTGTCGATCACACCACCGTTTCGGCGCAAGTCACGGCCGAGCTTTATGCCGCGGCCGATGCGGCGCAAATCAGCTTTGTCGATGCACCGGTGTCGGGCGGGCAGGCGGGGGCCGAAAACGGCGTGCTGTCGATCATGTGTGGCGGCGATCAGGGCGCATACGACCGCGCGCAGCCGGTGATGGAGGTCTATTCCAAGATGTGCCGCCGCATCGGTGAAAGCGGCGCGGGCCAAAAGACCAAGATGTGCAACCAGATCGCCATTGCCGGTCTGGTGCAAGGCCTGTCCGAGGCACTGCATTTTGCTGAGAAAGCGGGCCTTGACGGGCGCGCGGTGGTCGAGGTGATCAGCCAGGGCGCCGCCGGGTCGTGGCAGATGACCAACCGCTATGAAACCATGCTGGACGACAAGTTCGACCACGGCTTCGCAGTGGACTGGATGCGCAAGGATCTGGGCATTTGTCTGGACACGGCGGACGAAAACGGCGCGTCGCTGCCGGTGACGGCGCTGGTCGACCAGTTCTACAAGGATGTGCAGAAACTGGGCGGCGGGCGCTGGGACACATCCAGCCTGATCAAACGCCTGCGGGCGATGGGTTAAGGCGGCACAGGCTCTGGCAGGCGCTGCCAGAGCCATTTTGATTGGCGCGTTTAACCAACTGGAAACTTTGCGCGGCTAGGTATGGGGCACATCTCATATTAAAGGGCCGCACCTTGTCCAACGATCATCCCACCCGCGAGACTGACCGTTTCAATCTGGAAGACCTGTTTTTCTCGCGCACCGATCCGCGCGGGGTGATTCAGGCCGCCAACAGCGTTTTTGTTCATGTATCGGGCTTTGACTGGTCCGATCTTGAGGGCGCACCGCATAGAATCGTCCGCCATCCGGATATGCCGTCGGGTGTGTTTCACCTGATGTGGCAGGAAATCGCGGCGGGGCGGCCCATCGGCGCCTATGTCAAGAATCTGGCGACCGATCACACGCACTATTGGGTCTTTGCCGTGGTGCTGCCGCTGGACGATGGATATCTGTCGATGCGGCTGAAACCCAGCAGCGATCTGTTTGCGGAAATTGGCGATCTTTATGCTGCGCTGCGTGGCGAGGAAAATGCAGGGCGCGTGACGCCCGAACAATCGCAGGACCTGTTGCTGCAAAAGCTGCGCGATATGGGCTATCCCGACTATGATACCTTTATGAGCTATGCACTGTCCGAAGAACTGGGCGCGCGGGCAACGGGGATGCGGCGGCGGGTCGATCATGGTCTTCAGGCAATGCGCGGTCTGGCCGAGGCGGTGCACAACATGCATCGCTATGGTGACATGGTGGACACGATTTTCCACAGCACGGCGTTGATCCCCAACAACCTGAGCATTCAGGCCCGCAGCCTTGAGGGGGCAAACGGCCCGATCAGCGTGATTTCGACCAACCATCAGGTGATGGCCCAATCATTGGGCGACATTCTGCGGCGGTTCCGAACCGCCGTGGTGGACGGGGTCGCGCATACAGGTCTGGCGCGGTTTAACGCCGGTGTCCGGGTGCTGACCCAGGACGTTGCGACACAGTTCCGCAACAACCCAGCGGTGGCCGGGCTGGACAGCGACGCCGAGGCCAGACGCCTTGCCACGCTGATCACCGATTGCCAGATCCGCGAAACCGCTTCTGTGTCCAAGGTGATGCGCGCTGTTGCGGCCTATCGTGGCATGTCGACGGATATGCGGCGGGTGATGTCGGGATTGGAGATGAGCCGCGTCATGTGCAAGATCGAACAGTCGAAATATGCCAAGAACGTGGACGGGCTGAACGAAATCGTCGGCCGCTTGCACCGGGCCGAACGCCAGCTTAGCGAGGTCATCGACTCGATTGAAACCAGCATCAGCGTGATCGAGGACCGGACCAACCGTTTGATGCCGGTGCGCGCGGCCTAAGGCCGTTTGGCAAAACACCCGCCGGTGGCGGGTGTTCGTAGCCTGTTCGGGAATGGGTTTTCCCTGTTTTACGGAATAATGCGCGAATATTTGGTGCCTTCCAGCGTCGCGCCCAGACGCAGGCCGGCCCGGCCAAACACCGCCGCCAGAACCGGCGCCAGCACGGTTGTGGTTTCGGCGTTCAGGCTGTCGCCCTGATCCGAAATCACATACTCCAGATCGGCACCCGCGGCCCAACCGGGCGAGCGGCGGAAGTCGCTTAGCGCCTGTTCGGTCATGAAAAACAGGACGTGTGCATATTGCTGCGCGCCGATTTGCAGGCCGCCCGAGGCTTTGGTGACCGAATAGTAATCCACCGTCACGTTGTTGACCCGCAATGCGCCGCGCCCGTAAGCGCCGCCCAGCCCAAGGCCCGCTTCGGTGACCAGCGGCATGACCAGCATACCGTTGGCTTTTTGGGCAAGCGATTGGGTGTTGGGGTAAAGTCGGTACATTTCCGCCAGCGTTGCATCGACGCGCGCGTCGATCATCGCCGGACCGCGTCCGCCAATGCCATTGCCGCAGGCCGCAAGCACCGCAGTAGAGGAAAGTGCGCCAAAGGCAAAAGCCCGACGTGAGAGGGAGGATAGGGTCATTGTGAACCGCCTGTGATTGTTGCTCTGCTGCCGGTTGTCCGGTCTTGGCCGAAACTATAGGCGCAAGATTGCCACCTGTCACGCGAGAAGGCACCTATGGGCGGGGGTATGCCTGTCTTTTGACGTAGGCGCGTGCGGGCAGTGCGGATGCGGGGGCGCTGCCCCCTGCGCCCCCCGGAGTTTACCGAGCAAGATGAAGGGGTTTAGCCCTTGGCCAGCAACCGCGCGGCGGCAGGGGCGAAATAGGTCAGAATGCCATCGCAGCCCGCACGTTTAAAGGCGGTCAGGCTTTCCATCATCACCCGCTCGCCGTCGATCCAGCCGTTTTGCGCGGCGGCCTGGATCATCGCGAATTCGCCAGACACCTGATAGGCAAAAGTCGGCGCGCCAAAGGTGTCGCGGGCGCGGCGGCAGATGTCCAGATAGGGCAGGCCGGGCTTGACCATGATCATATCGGCACCTTCGGCCAGATCACGCTCGATCAGGCGCATGGCCTCGTCCGCGTTGGCTGGGTCCATCTGATAGGTGTTCTTGTCCCCCGTCAGAGCCGCCGACGCGCCCACCGCATCGCGGAAGGGGCCGTAGAAGGCGCTGGCGTATTTGGCGGCATAGCTCAGGATCATCACGTTTTGATGGCCCGCGCTTTCGAACGCGCTGCGCATGGCACCGATGCGCCCGTCCATCATATCGGACGGCCCGATGATGTCGGCTCCGGCATTGGCCTGTGCCACCGCCATTTTCACCAATGCCTCGACCGAGCGGTCATTGACGATCTCGCCATTCTCGACAAAACCGTCGTGGCCGTTGATGTTATAGGTGTCCAGCGCCACGTCGGTCATGATCGCGATGTCGGGCACCGCCGATTTGATCGCACGGATGGCGCGGTTGATGTTGTTGTCTGGGTCCCAGGCGCCGGCGCAATCCTCGGTGCGGTCTTCGAGGCCGGTGTAGGGGAACAGGCAAATCGCGTTGATCCCCAGATCGGCCGCCTCGCGCGCGGCTTCGACCACCTTGTCGACCGAGCGGCGATAGACACCGGGCATCGAGGGGATGGGTTCCATCACATCCTCGCCCGAGCGTACAAACACCGGCCAGATGAAATCGTCGACCGACAGCGTATTCTGGCGCACCAGCGCGCGGATTTGCGGCGTGGTGCGGGTGCGGCGCAGACGGGTGGCCGGGAAGGGTGCGAGCGTTGGGCGCATGATGTGTTGCCTTTTTGAAAGTCATTCTTGGGTGCCACGTAAAATTGCACCGTGCAAGGGTAGGAATTGGCGCACCGCGGCGGTAAGAGGAACAAATCCCACGCAAAAGGCAGCGGCGTTGAACTGGCATCAAACCATTTTCGAACTGATCGACATGCGGTCGTTTTCCAACCTCTGGTTCTGGATCGTTCTTGCGGTCATGTGGTCTACGGCCAGCCATTGGGTGCTGGGGGTGCCATTTGACATGGTGGCGCGGGCGCGCAAATCGGGTGGCCAGATCGAGGAAGATCTGGAAGATCTGGTGCGCATCAACGTGAACCGGCTTTTGTATATCGCGCGGCTGTCCGGCCTTTGGTTGCTGGGCCTGGTCTGTTTTGTGCTGACCATGCTGGGCTTGCTGGGCTGGGTCTATGACATCGAATTCGCGCAGGCTGTGTTCCTGCTGGCGTTCCCGATGTCGTTGGTGGGCGCGCTGAACCTGTCCACCGCGCGGCTGATCGAGCGTGACCAACTGACCAGCGAGGGCTTGCGCCGCCGGTTGACCCGTCACCGCACCTATACGCAGGCGATTGGTATGCTGGCCATTTTCGTCACAGCCATGTGGGGCATGTACCAGAACCTAAGCATCGGGGCACTGGGCGGTTGACAGTGGGGTGGACTGCACCACATGAAGCGCGCAAATGACTGATCCTGCACATATCACCGTATCCGGCGCGCCCGAAGGGTTCGACGCCACCCGCATTCTGACGGAACTGGCGCGCGGCGTGCCCGTGTGCCATGTGGCGCGCGATGACAAGCGGCTGGTTGCCATGCGCGATGCGCTGCGGTTTTTTGCCCCAGATGTGCCGGTGATCGAGTTCCCCGCTTGGGATTGTCTGCCCTATGACCGGGTGTCGCCCAATGCCGATATTTCGGCGCAGCGGATGGCGACGCTGGCGGCACTTGCGCATGGGATGCCCAAGACGTTCGTGCTGTTGACCACGTTGAACGCCGCCACGCAAAAGCTGCCCGCGCGGTCGGTCCTGCGCGAGGCTGCTTTTGCCGCGCGGGTCGGTGACCGGATTGACGATGCGGCGTTGCGCGGGTTTCTGGTGCGCATGGGGTTCGTGCAATCGCCCACGGTGACGGAACCCGGCGATTACGCCGTGCGCGGCGGTATCATCGACATTTACCCGCCCGGCGATCTGGGGCCGGTGCGGTTGGACCTGTTCGGCGATGTGCTGGACGGCGCGCGCCGGTTTGATCCGGCGACGCAGCGCACCACCGAAAAGCTGGACTTGATCGAACTGGCCCCGGTCTCCGAAGTGATACTGGACGAGGCGGCGGTGACGCGGTTTCGCCAGAACTACCGGCTGGAGTTTGGCGCGGCGGGCACCGACGATCCGCTGTACGAGGCGATCAGCGCAGGGCGCAAGCATCAGGGCGCGGAACACTGGCTGTCGTTTTTCCACGATCATCTTGAGACGCTGTTTGATTACCTGCCCGATGCCGCGATCACGCTGGACGATCAGGTCACACCGACGCGGCTGGCGCGCTGGGACACGATTGTCGATCAATACGAGACGCGCAGGCTGGCGATGCTGAACCGGTCCAAGATGGATTCGGTCTATAAACCCGCGCCGCCGCAGGGTCTGTATCTGGACGATGCCGCGTGGGAGGCCGCTGTTTCGGGCCGTCGCGTGGTGCAGTTTCGGGCACTGGCACAGTCCACCGGCCCCGGCGTGGTGGACGCAGGCGGGCGCATCGGGCGCAATTTCTCGCCCGAGCGGCAACAGGAAAACATCAGCCTTTTCGGTGCTTTGGCCGCGCATATTAAGGCAAAGCTTGCGGATGGCCCCGTGGTGGTTGCCAGCTATTCCGCCGGTGCGCGGGAACGGCTAAGCGGGCTGATCGAGGATGAAGGGCTGGCCGAGACCATACCCATCACCGACGGCACGCGCATCGGCAAGCGTGGCTTGCATCTGGTTGTCTGGGCGCTGGAACACGGGTTCGAAGGGCCGGTGGACGGCAAGCATCTGACGGTGATTTCGGAACAGGACGTGCTGGGCGACCGGCTGATCCGCCAACCCAAGCGCAAGCGTCGTGCCGACAATTTCCTGACCGAGGCCACCAGCCTGACACCGGGCGATCTGATCGTGCACGTGGACCACGGCATTGGCCGTTATCACGGCATGGAGGTGATCACCGCCGCCGGGGCCGCGCACGAATGTCTGCTGCTGGAATATGCCGAGAATTCAAAGCTGTATCTGCCGGTCGAGAACATCGAATTGCTGTCGAAATACGGCCATGACGAGGGTCTGCTGGACCGTCTGGGCGGCGGCGCGTGGCAGTCGAAAAAGGCAAAGCTGAAAGAGCGCATTCGCGAGATGGCCGACAAGCTGATCCGTATCGCCGCCGAACGCGCCCTGCGCCGCGCGCCGGTGCTTGAGCCCCCCCCCGGCATGTGGGACGCGTTCAGCGCGCGGTTCCCTTACGAGGAAACCGACGATCAGCTCAAGGCCATCGGGGACGTGATCCAGGACCTGACCAGCGGTGCGCCGATGGACCGGCTGGTGGTGGGCGACGTGGGCTTTGGCAAGACCGAGGTGGCGATGCGGGCGGCCTTTGTCGCGGCGATGGCAGGGGTGCAGGTGGCGGTGATCGCACCCACGACCCTGCTGGCGCGGCAGCACTACAAAAGCTTCTCGGAACGGTTCCGTGGTTTCCCCATCGAGGTGCGCACGCTCAGCCGGTTTGTCAGCACCAAGGAAGCGTCCGACACCCGCGAGGCGATGTCGCGCGGCACGGCGGATATTGTGATCGGCACCCATGCGTTGCTGGCCAAGAACACGCGGTTCAAGGATCTGGGCCTGCTGATTATTGATGAAGAACAACACTTTGGCGTCGGTCACAAGGAACGGCTGAAACAGATGCGGTCGGACGTGCATGTGCTGACCCTGACCGCCACGCCGATCCCGCGCACGCTGCAACTGTCGCTGACGGGGGTGCGTGATTTGTCGATCATCGGCACGCCGCCTGTCGACCGTCTGGCGATCCGCACCTATGTCAGCGAGTTTGACGCGGTGACCGTGCGCGAGGCGTTGCTGCGCGAACATTATCGCGGCGGGCAGTCGTTCTATGTGGTGCCGCGCCTGTCGGACCTGCCGGAAATCGAGGAGTTCCTGAAGGCGCAATTGCCCGAGCTGACCTATGTCGTCGCACATGGCCAGATGGCGGCGGGCGAGCTGGATGACCGGATGAACGCATTCTATGACGGCAAATTCGACATTCTGCTGGCCACCACGATTGTCGAATCCGGTCTGGATATTCCCACCGCCAACACGATGGTGGTGCACCGCGCCGATATGTTCGGGCTGGCGCAGTTGTACCAGATACGTGGACGGGTGGGGCGGTCGAAAACCCGCGCCTATGCGTACCTTACGACCAAACCGCGCGCCAAGCTGACGGCGGTGGCCGAGAAACGCCTGCGGGTGTTGGGCAGCCTGGATACGCTGGGCGCGGGGTTCACGCTGGCCAGTCAGGATCTGGACATTCGTGGTGCCGGCAACCTGCTGGGCGAGGAACAGTCCGGCCAGATGCGGGACGTGGGGTTTGAGCTGTACCAGTCGATGCTGGAAGAGGCGATTGCCAAGATCAAGGCCGGGGAGCTGGAAGGTCTGAGCGAGGCCGACGAGCAATGGGCGCCGCAGATCAATCTGGGCGTTCCTGTACTTATTCCCGAGGATTATGTACCGGATCTGGACGTGCGTCTGGGCCTGTACCGTCGTCTCAGCGGTCTGAGCACCAAGGTCGAGCTGGAAGGCTTTGCCGCCGAGCTGATCGACCGGTTCGGCACGCTGCCGCGCGAGGTCAACACGCTGATGCTGGTGGTGCGTATCAAGGCGATGTGCAAGCGTGCGGGCATTGCCAAGCTGGACGGCGGGCCAAAGGGGGCCGTGATCCAGTTCCACAACGACAAGTTCGCGTCGCCTGCGGGCTTGGTCACCTTTATTCAGGACCAGCGCGGGCTGGCCAAGGTCAAGGACAACAAGATCGTGGTGCGCCGCGACTGGAAATCCGACGCGGACAAGATCAAGGGCGCCTTTGCGATTGCCCGTGATCTGGCGGAAAAGGTTGTGGCCGAGAAGAAAAAGACCAAGGCAAAGGCTTAGGCCTGCGCCTCGGCCCGTTCGATCCGGCCCATCCACAGCATCAGCACATAGCCCACCGCCACGAACAGCAGGGCGGCAACGGCCAGGGGGCGCGCGGTTCCGTCATAGAACAGCGCCACAGGCGATGCGATGGCGGCGGCGGCCAATGTGGAAAACGCGCCAATCACCGATGCCGCCATGCCTGCGATATGGCCCATCGGGTCCATCGCAATGGCGTTCAGGTTGCCGATGGCAAAGCTGGCGGTGCAGAACAGTGAAAGCTGCCACAGCAGGAACAGATAGAATTCGCCCGGCAGATGCGCGGTTGTCAGCACCAGCATCGCCCCCGCCAGAACGACCTGTGTGGCCAGCGCCCAGGTGACCAGCCGCCGCATCCCCAGCCGGACCACCACCAGCGCGTTGGTCAGGCTGGCCAGCCCCGACACCAGCGCCACAAGCCCGAACCAGAACGGAAAGCTGTCGCCGCGTCCGTAGACATCGGCATAGATCGGCTGGATCAGCATCAGCGTGCTGAACAGCATGGCCACGATCAGGGTCTGCACGATGATCGACAGGCGCACAGTGGGGTGGCGGAACATCTCGATCACCGCGTCGCGCATCAGGCGGAAACGCAGCGGGCGGCGGTCTGCGCGGGGCAGGGTTTCGGGCAGGCGCAAGCCAAGCCAGCCCACCGAGATGATCGAGAACAGAACGAAGGCTCCGAAAATGCCGCGCCAGCCGGTAAAGCCCATGATCACCGCCCCCATGGCGGGGGCAAAGGCGGGCACCAGCGTAAAGATCATCATCACGATGGACATGATCCGCGCCATGCCACGCCCCGCATACAGATCGCGGATGATCGCCAGCGCCACAACGCGCGGACCGGCCGCCCCCAGCCCCTGAAAGAACCGCGCGATCAGCACCGGCACAAAGCTGTCTTCGTACCAACCCACAGCGGCCGAGACGATGTAAAGCGCCGCACCGGCATAAACCACCGGCTTGCGCCCCAGCGCATCGGACAGGGGGCCGGTGAAAAACGTGCCCAGCCCCATGCCCATCAGGAACACCGACAGGATCAGCGCCGCCTGTGCCGCGTCGCCGTCCGTCAGGTCGTCGGCGATCTGGGGCAGGGCGGGCAGCATCGCATCAATGGAAAAGGCAATCGTGGCGAACATCATGCCCATCAAAGCGATGAATTCGACACGGCCGATCGGCGAAGGTTTTTGTGTGGACACGGGCAGTTGGCTCCTGGAAGTGGCGCGCAACGGCGTCATACACGCAGGGGTTTAACCCAGCATTTACAGGATCACAACATGGTCAGGTCAAAGACGCAGGCGCCGGGTCAGCGGGCGCCGGCCCGCTGTTGAATGCGCTCTTTCAGCTCGGTTGTGGACACGTCCTGGGTGCGTGGCAGGTACATCACCCGCGTCAGGTCGCCCAGATCGTCAAAATGACCGGCCCAGTCGTCGCCCATGGCAAAGATCGACACGTTGTAATTCACGATGTCCGACCGCTTTTGCGCCCAGCTTTCTTCGGGAATCACACGGGCCACGTAACGGCAGGCTTCCAGTATCTCGCGGCGCTGGCCATAGGGCATCACGCAGCGTTTGCCTTTGACCGCGTTGAATTCATCGGTCGAACACCCAACGATCAGCTCGTCGCCCAGTTGCGACAGGCGTTGCAACAGGCGGACGTGGCCGTGGTGGAACAGATCAAACGTGCCATAAGTCAGGACGGTGGTCGCGGGTCGGATCATTTCGCCAGCCTTTTCAGGAAAGGGGCAAAGCGGTCGTTCGCAGCGGCCCAAGGGAATTTGAACAGCGGATCGGGTGTGTCCCACCCGGTGCCATAGTTCAGCGTCAGCATCTTCTCGGGCGCGGCGGGCAGGGCGTTGCCGGTGACGGCGCATTTGCGCAGCGGCAGCACGTCTTCCAAGGCCAGTTCGCCGTGGGTGTGCGGATAGACAAACACCTTGCCGTTCTGCACCCATGCCGGGAACAGGTCGATCTGGGTCTGGCCTGCGGGGGTCAGTTTATAGATCGCGGCCTGTGTGTGGTTGTCCTCGTCAAACAATGCCAACTCTTGCAGACGGCCCTTGAGGTCGCGCCATTCCTGCGCGGCCTCTTCCTCGGTGCCTGCTTTCAGGATCACGGCAAGGTCGATGTCGTCGTCATGTTCGATCAGCTTTTCATCGCGGACCACGCCCAGAAGTGTCCCCGAGTTCAGGAACACCTCGTAGCCTTCATCGCGCAACGCGCTAAGGTGGCTTTCGACATGGCTCCAGACACTGTCGTGGTCCAGATCGGCAAAGGTCTGGCGGTCGTATCCGTGGTTGGTCAGCGTTTCGGGGTAAAGATAGCTGCGCAGCCGGGTGTCAAAGCTGGCAAAGTCGTCCATTTGCCCAAGTTTTTCACGCTTTTCGCGCAGTTTGTTCATCCAGCCGAACACGCGGGCGGGGCGGATGCGGCCGATGACGGCCAGCATGACGACGGCTTCGAGCCATTCAATGGACAGCGGGCGGCGTTTCAACTCGTTGAGTTCAACGTAATAGGCCCAATGGTCCATGCCTGTGGATTTTGTTGCAATTTCTGCCATCGCCATCATCCGGATTTCGGATATGCGCAGGCTGCGCGCCTCTGAGGGCGATACCTGTTGTTCTGCCATGTCACCCGCTCAATAGGTTATTTTTATTATTAGAAACGGGGACTTTTGCCCCTCGTTCCCAACAGGATACGGCAGGTTCGCTGGATTTGCTACAATTTTGTTAAAAATAAGGCAGGCAACAGGCCCTAGCTGTTGCTTTCTTGTTCGTTCAGCTCTGCGATGACTTTTGACCACAGTTCGGGCGGCTGCGCGCCGGGCACGGCGTGTTTGCCTGCAACGATGAATGTGGGGACCGATGTGATGCCCATTTTGCGGCTGTGCGCGTCGCGGTCGATGATCTGCTGTTGGTCGGCGTCGGAGTCCAGCAAGCGGCGGATCACGGCAGCGTCCAGTTCGATCCCGTCGGCAATGTCGGACAGTGTGTCGATGTCGCCAATGTCGCGGCCTTCGACGAAATAGGCCTTGAACAGGGACGACACGGCGGCGGTCTGGCGGCCTTCGATGCCGGCCCAATGGATCAGCCGGTGGGCGTTCAGGGTGTTGGGCGTGCGCTTCATCGCCTCGAAGTCGATTTTCAGTCCGGCCTTTTGTGCGTGTTCAACCACGGGCGCATAGGCTTTGACCGCGCCGTCCTTGCCGCCGAACTTGGCCTCGAGATAGGCGCGGCGGTCCATGCCTTCGGGCGGCATGTCGGGGTTCAGCTGGAAGGGATGCCATTCGATCTGGAACGGGTGGTCGGAATTTTGTTCCAGCGCACGGTCCAGATAGGTTTTGCCGATATAGCACCACGGGCAGATCGGGTCGGACATGATATCAAGCTTGATGGCGGCTGCGGGCATCGGGGTCACCTTGGTTGTTTGGGCTCACATAGCGGGGTTTGGGGGCGGATGCACCCCCCGCGCTCATTGGCCTGCGTCATGGTCCGCGCGCAACTGGCGGCGGAGGATCTTGTTGTTGGCACCCGTGGGCAGGGCGTTGACGTGTACATAGAGACGCGGGCGTTTGTATTGGGCCAGACGCGGTTCGGCCCATGATTTCAGCGCGTCCTCGTCCAATGGGTCGGGGCCGGTGTAAAAGGCGGCGATCACGCGGGTGTCGGCCTTGACCAGCACATCGGTGGCGGCGACGGCGGTGATGCCGTCGTGGGACAGCAGCGCCTGTTCGACCTCGATGGGTGACACGCGGTAGCCGCCTGCGTTCATCATGTCATCGGCGCGGCCCAGATAGGTGATCTGGAAATCGGCGCTCATCTGCGCCTCGTCTCCGGTCAGGAACCAGTCGTTTGCGAATTTTTGCGCGGTTTCGTCCGGCGCGCCGATGTATTCCAGCATCAGGCCGGGGTCGCTTCGGTGGACGGCGATGATGCCCGGCTGGCCGATGGGTTGCGGCGTGCCGGTGTCATCGACGATGGCGATGTGGCGGCCCGGTTGCGGCCTGCCGGACGCGCCGCCCGTGGCGGGGTTGGTCGGGCTGGCCGAGATGAAGGTGGAGCATTCGGACATGCCGTAAGCCTCGTAGACCGGCGTGCCGGTGGCCACGGTCCACGCGTCGCGGATGCGGTCGGGCAGTTTTTCGCCCGCGCTTAACCCGTGGCGCAGGGCGGGCAGGGGCAGCGTGTCGCGCCCTTTCAGCATCTGGCGGTAAACGCCGGGGGCTGCGGCAAAGATGGTGGCGCGGTGGCGGGCCAGCAGGTCGGGCAAGTCAGAGGCGGGCGTGCCCGGTGCCGGGATCAGCGCGGTGGCGCCCAGCGTCCACGGGTCCATAAGGCCAGTTCCCAGCGTATAGGTCCAGTTGAACGCGCCTGCGTGGCACAGGCGGTCATCGGCGCGCAGCCCGTACCAGCCCTGATGCATCATGCCACGCGCCCAGATCGCCCGGTGCGCGTGGGCGACGGCACGCGGTTTGCCGGAAGTGCCAGAGGTATAGATGACATAGGCCAGCCGGTCGGGATCGCCCATCGCCGCATCCGCCGGTGCCAGCCCGCGCATCGCTTGCAGCGCGTCCAGCGGGATGCAGCGCGCATCGTCGGGGCAGGCGACCGCCGGATCGCGCAGGATCGTGGCAACCGGCAGCTCGTTCAGGATGGCCGCGACCTCGGCGTCGGTCAGCGCCGCCGAGGTCGGGATAGGCACCAGTCCGGCCCAGATGGCCCCCAGATAGGCAATGGGGAAATCCACGGTATTGCCCAGCCGCATCAGGACCATCTGGCCCGCCTGGGCGTGTTGCAACAGCCCCGTGGCCGTGCCGCGCACGGCGGCGATCAGGGCGGCATAGGTCCAGTCCTCGGTCTGGTCGCCATGCAGGATTTGCAGCGCAAGCTGGTCAGGGCAGGCAGCCCCCGCACGCAAGACGTGGTCGGCCATATTGAACGGAGCGGGGCAGCGGGGATGAACCCCTTGGGCAAAGACGGACAGCATGGCAAATCGGTAGACCGACCGCCGCGCCGTTGCAAGGTGCAGGGCCGCAGCTTATAGACACCGGCATGACCGGACAAACGCCCAGATCGCTGATCGAAATCGCCCGCACCAGCGGCGAGGATATGCCCGCCCAGCCGCTGGATCTGGGCGCGCGGGTGCGTGATCTGCGCAAGGCGCGCGACTGGACGCTGGAGCAGGCGGCGAAACAGGCGGGGATTGCGCGGTCGACCCTGTCCAAGATCGAAAACGGTCAGATGTCGCCCACCTATGACGCGCTGAAAAAGCTGGCTGTCGGTCTGGAGATTTCGGTGCCGCAACTGTTCACCCCGCCACAGGCCGAACGGGTGAATGGCCGCATGTCGGTGACCAAGGACGGGCAGGGCAACCATCAGGCGACGGCCACCTATGAACACGAACTGCTGGCCGAAACGCTGGTGAAGAAACAGATGCTGCCGTACCGCGCCCGTGTGCGCGCCCGCAGCATGGACGAATTCGACGGCTGGGTGCGCCACGACGGCGAAGAGTTTCTGTATGTGCTGACGGGGGTCATCACCCTGTACACGGAATTCTACGAACCGATCGAGATGCGGCGGGGCGACAGCGCCTATTATGATGCCACCATGGGCCACAACGTGGTCAGCACCAGCCCCGAGGATGCGATGATCCTGTGGGTGACGTCGCTGGCGTGAGGGCAGAACTCCAGGGCCGGCCCTTTAGTCGCGGAACAGCCGTGTCAGGATCAGGTGCGCCAGCGGCACAGTGATCAGTTGCACCACGATAAAGGCCGCGATGTGTCCGGGGTAGATGCCCGCGAAGGTGTCGGAAAATCCGCGTGCGATGCTCACCGCGGGGTTGGCAAAGCTGGTGGATGCGGTGAACCAATAGGCCCCCGTGATGTACAGCGCCACCAGCGTCGGCACCGCGTCGGGGCGTGATTTCAAGCCGCCAAAGATCACGAACAACAGGCCGAAGGTTGCGACCGCCTCGGACCACCATTGCGCGATGCCTGTGCGGTGCATCGTGGTCGAGGCTTGGAAGATCGACAGATCGAACATGGCATGGGTGGCCCAGACGCCCAATATGCCACCGACGATCTGCACCGCGACATAGCCCAAGGCGGGGCGCGTCGTAATCTCGCCCCGCAGCCAAAAGGCCAGCGTCACCGCCGGATTGAAATGTGCGCCCGAGATCGGCCCCAGCGTGGTGATGATCACATACAGCATACAGCCCGTAGCAATCGCATTGGCCAGCAGCGCAATGGCAGTGTTTCCGTCCGCCAGCGTCTGCCCCATGATGCCAGAGCCGACAACGCCGACCAGCAACAGGGCGGTGCCCAGCCCCTCGGCCAGCAGCTTGCGCATCATTGCAGGGTGCCGATCCGTTTCAAAAGCGCGTCCAGCTCGCCCGCGTCCATGGTTTCAAACGGGTGGTCCAGCAACGCTTGCGTGCGCCGGTTCAATATCTCGAAGGTGTCCTGAAACGCCGCTTCCTGCGCGGCCTGAGGTGCCGCAGCGGGGTCTTCGACGCCCCAATGCGCACGCACCGGCGCGCCGGGCCACATCGGGCAGGTTTCATTTGCAGCGGACCCGCAAACCGTGATCACCATATCCATGATCGGCGCATCATCGGCGGCGAATTCGTCCCAGCTTTTGGAGCGCGCGTCGGAGGTGTCGATCTCCATCGCGTCCAGCAGGTTCAGCGATTGCGGATGCACCTGACCGGTCGGCTGCGACCCTGCCGAAAAGGCACGGACGCGGCCAATGCCTGCGTCATTCAGGATATGTTCCAACAGGATCGACCGGGCCGAGTTGCCGGTGCACAGGACGAGAATATTCATGAGGCTGCGGTTACGGGTCATTTGTAAAAGTTTCGTGACATTATTGTTCCCACCACCAGACTTCGGGCATGTAATTCGGCCCGTCGCCATAGATCGGGATGACCTCAGGGTGCTTCATTTCCTTGACGTGGGCAATGCGTCCTTCGGAATATTGCCAGAAGGGGATCACATAGGCCCCCGCCGTCAGCACCCGGTCCAGCGCGCGGGTGGCGGCGATGAACTGGTCCTGTTCCTTGGCTTCCAGCATGGTGTCGATCATCGCATCCACCGCAGGGTTGTGGATGCCCGGCAGGTTGCGCGACCCTTCGGCGGTGGCGGCGTCGCTGCCCCAGTAATAGCGCTGTTCGTTGCCCGGAGACAGCGACAGGGCGCGGCGGAAAAAGGTCATGTCGAAATCAAAGCTGTTGGTGCGGGCCAGGAATTGCGCATCGTCCACGGTTTCGATCCGTGCGGTGATGCCCAGCCGCGCCAGTGCGCCCACGTAGATGTCGGCGATGGCGATGTTTTCGGTGCTGCCCTTGGGCAGGAGAATGTCGAAGGTGAACGGCGTGCCATCCGGGCCGCGCAGGGTGCCGCCTTCGGCTGAGAAACCGGCCTGTTGCAGCAGGTTGGTGGCCGCGCGCAGCCCCTGACGGTTGCGCGCACTGCCGTCCGAGACGGGCAGGGCGTAGCCGTCAAGCGTGCCCGGCGGCAGATCGGCGGCAAAGGGGGCCAGCAGGGCCTCCACATCCGCTGCGGCGGGTCCGTCCTGCATCGACAGGACCGAGTTCGAGAAATACGAGGTGATGCGCGGCTGTGCGCCCCCCGTCAGAGTGTCGTTGATATATTCAAAGTTGAACGCATGGATCAGCGCCGAGCGCACGCGCCAGTCGTCAAAGGGCGCGCGGCGGGTGTTCATGGCCAGCCCGGTCATGCCCGACGGCTTGCCGTGGGGGATCTCGGTCTTGACCACGTCGCCGTTCAGCGCGCGGGGGAAATCGTATTGCGAGGTCCAGCTTTCGGCGTTGAATTCACGGATCGCGGAAATCTCGCCGGCTTTGAACCCCTCCAGCAGGACGGTGCTGTCGCCATAGAAATCAATGCGGATCTTGTCAAAATTGTTGGTCCCGCGCCGCACCGGCACATCGGCGCCCCAATAGTCGGGGTTGCGGGTCAGTTGCACGTAGCGCCCGCCCTCGTAGCCGGACACCACATAGGGACCGCTGCCCAGGGGCACGTCGGCCAGCGGCGCATTGGCGAAATTGCGGCCCTCCCACTGTGCCTTGCTGAGGATCGGGCGCATGCCGGCCAGCAGGGCCAGTTCGCGGTTGCCCGGTTCAAACGTCATCTTGACCGCGCGCGGCCCGTCCTGAGTGATCGATGTGATTTGCGCCCACAGCCCGTGGTAGCGCGGGTGCCCTTCGGTGCCGAGAGTTTCGTAGCTCCAGATCACGTCCTCAACCGTAACGGGTGTGCCGTCTGAAAACGCGGCCTCGGGGCGCAGGACGAATCGTACTTCGGACCGGTCGTCCGAAACCTCGACCGATTCGGCCAGCAGACCGTACAAAGTGAAGGGCTCGTCCAGAGTGCGCCCCATCAAACTTTCGTGCGTGAAGGTCGACAATTGCCACGGCGCGTTGCCTTTTCGCACGAAGGGATTGAGGGAATCAAAGCCCCCCGTGTTGCCCAGAACGATGGACCCGCCGCGCGGGGCGTCGGCGTTCACATAAGGGAGCGACACAAAATCGGGTGGCAGGGCGGGATCGCCATACATAGCTATGCCATGCGTGGGCTGGGATTCGGCCACGGTGGCCCCCAGAATCAGTGCCGCGATGACGCATTTGCGAAGTTTGGTTTGGAAAATATTGAGGCCCATTTTGGCAACAATTCCCTTCTGCCCTTGTTTTGCTAGACCCAGCGGTATCTGGGCTTTCAGGTGATTTCAAACTTTTAGCTTGGCCCTCGGCCTTAGATTGCTTATAAAGACCTTACTGCTCGATAGGTTTCTTGCCTGTATGAAACCTGCCTCAATAACTTAACGCCAGCTTCGTGCTGGCGTTTTTTTTTTGCCCTGACGGCAGCGGCCCGCCGTGGGAACCGCCACACGCGCTTTGCCGTTCCTTTTGCAGATGCAGCATGGCAAGGTTGCCGTAGCACGCAAACCGCGAAGGAGCATTCTCATGGCCATCACACACGACCTGTCCGGCAAGACCGCCGTTATCACCGGATCGAACTCGGGCATCGGGTTGGGCATTGCCAAGGAAATGGGCAAGGCGGGGGCCAATCTGGTTCTCAACAGCTTTACCGATTCTGACGAAGATCACGATCTGGCCGCTGAGCTGTCGCGCAGCCTTGGGGTCGATGTGACGTACATTCAGGCCGATATGTCCAAACCCGAGGATTGTCGCCGTCTGGTTGTGGCTGCGGGCGGTTGCGACATTCTGGTGAACAACGCGGGCATCCAGCATGTCGCGGCGATCCAGGATTTTCCGATCGACAAGTGGAACGCGATCATTGCGATCAACCTCAGCTCGGCCTTTCACACCAGCGCGGTGGCCGTGACGGGGATGCGCGAACGCGGTTGGGGGCGGATCATCAACATCGCCTCGGCCCACGGGCTGACTGCGTCGCCTTATAAATCCGCCTATGTCGCGGCGAAACATGGCATTGTCGGGCTGACGAAAACAGTGGCGCTGGAAACCGCGACCGATCCGATCACGGCCAACGCGATTTGCCCGGGTTATGTGCTGACCCCCATCGTGGAAAAGCAGATTCCCGACACGATGAAGGAATACAACATGACCCGCGAGGAAGTGATCCAGAACGTCATGCTGACGCGCCAGCCCAGCAAGGAATTCGCCACCACCGAACAACTGGGCGGCACCGCGGTGTTCCTGTGTTCGGATGCGGCGGCCCAGATCACCGGCACCACCATCAGCGTCGATGGCGGCTGGACAGCGCTTTAACGCGGGGCCGCCGATTTCATCTTGCCAATAAATTCCCGCCGGAGGCTCCCGCAGCCTGCGGCGGACAGAAAGGCCCTGACATGACACGCAAACGCATCAACCTGGCCCTGCAAGGCGGCGGCGCGCACGGCGCGTTCACCTGGGGTGCGCTGGACCGCATTCTGGAAGACGACCGGATCGAAATCGCGGCCATTTCCGGCACCTCTGCCGGGGCGCTGAACGGGGCGGCGTTGAAATCCGGTATGGTCACCGGCGGCGCCGAGGGCGCGCGCGCTGCGCTGGATGCGCTGTGGCATGAGGTTGCAGGCCTGCAAGGGATCGAGGCGGAAAGCTGGATGGCCCCGCTGGGCGTGCGCAGTGTCAGTCAGGCGATGGAGATGAACCCGTTCTACCTGATGGGCGAGGCGATCAGCCATGGGTTGTCACCCTACGCGATAGGTCCGTTTTACACCAATCCGCTGACGTCGATTGTCGCTGCGTTCAACTACGACAAGGTGTGCGCTGACGATGGCCCTGCGTTTTTTGTGAACGCCACGCGCGTGCGCAACGGCAAGTTGCGGGTGTTCCGCGCCGACGAGGTGAACGCCGATGTCATCATGGCCTCGGCCTGTTTGCCGACGCTGTTTCAGGCGGTCGAGCTGTTCGACAGCCAGACGGGCCGGACCGAGGCGTTCTGGGACGGTGGCTATACCGGCAATCCGGCGCTGTTCCCGTTTTTTGAGCGCGACCTGCCGCCGGACATCGTGGTGATCAACATCAACCCGCTGGAACGCGAGGACGTGCCTTATACCCCGCAGCAGATCCAGAACCGGATCAACGAAATCAGCTTTAATTCGTCGCTGCTGCGCGAGATGCGGGCGATCGCACTTGTGCAGCGTTTGCTGGACGACGGCACCATTCCCGAGGAGCGTATGGCGCGGGTGCACATGCATATGATTGCCGATGATGATCTGATGAACGATCTGTCGGTGGCCACGAAAACCGTGCCCAACGGCTATGTTCTGGGCAAGCTCAAGCAGGCCGGGCGGGCGGCTGCGGATACGTTTCTGTCGCAGCATTTCGACGATCTGAACCAGCGGTCCAGCATCGACATGCGGGCGATGTACAGCTGAGCGCCTTATTCCGGCGGCAGGCTGGGGTCCTTGGAATTCGGATAGACCAGCCCCGCCGAGATCACCAGTTTCGCGGCATCTTCCACGCTCATATCCAGCTCGATCACTTCTTCGGCGGGCACGAACAGCAAGAACCCCGAGGTCGGGTTTGGCGTGGTCGGCAAAAACACGGACATCAGCCCGTTCTGGTTGCCTGCGTGGCGCGTGATCTCGCCCTTGGCGGTGGTCGAGACAAAGCCGATGGCCCAGATGCCACGGCGGGGATATTCCACCAGACAGGCCTTTTCAAAGCTGCGTTCGGACTGGGCAAAGACGGTTTCGGAAATCTGTTTGATCCCCGAATAGATCGACCGCACCACCGGCGTGCGTTCCACAAGACTTTCGCCAAAGCGCAGGACAGAGCGCCCGATCAGACCCTTGGCCATCCAGCCGACGATGATGGTGAACACCAGAAAGATGATCACACCGATGCCGCGCACGTTGATCTGCGAGTCGCGCGCCAGACCAAAGAAATCCTGGATCATCCGGTCGGGGTGATAGGCGCGCGGGACAAAAGGCAGCACCATGCCGTCGATCCAGCCGACAACCGTCCAGATCAGCCAGATGGTCAGACCGACAGGTGCAATCACCACAAGTCCGGTCAGGAACGACGCGCGCAAACGCCCAAGCAGGCTGCCCTTGCGGCGTGGTTCCTCGTCAAAAGGTGTGTTCATCAGATTCCCGGAAAAAGGTGGATTCTACGATCCTGCGGCAGACTATTTGAAAATAGGGGTTTTGCTGCGACCTTCAACACCGGTTGGCCCATTGGATCAACGACTATTGCGCCAGTTTGGTCATTTCGACTGCAATCTGTGCGGCCAGCCGTGCATTATTGCGCACAAGTGCAATATTGGCGGTCAGCGACCGGCCTTCGGTCAGCTCGAAGATGCGTTGCAGCATGAAAGGCGTGACGGCCTTGGCGCTGATGCCTTGGGCGTCGGCCTCGGACTGGGCCTGGGCGATGATCGGGGCCAGCACCTGGGGCGCGATCTCGTCGCTTTCCGGGATCGGGTTGGCGACCAGTTGACCGCCGGGCAGGGCCAGTCGCGCGCGCATCTTGTGGGCGGCGGCAATTTCGGCGGCGGTGTCCATGCGCAGGGGCGCGTCAAAACCGGCGCTGCGCGACCAGAAGGCGGGCAGGGCGCTTTGCCCGTAGGCGATAACGGGCACACCTTGGGTTTCCAGCACTTCCAGCGTTTTGGGGATGTCGAGGATCGCCTTGGGACCGGCGGCCACGACGGTCACGGCGGTTTGCGCCAGTTCCATCAGGTCGGCCGAGATGTCAAAGGTCTGATCCGCGCCCATGTGCACGCCTCCAATGCCACCCGTGGCAAAGACGCTGATGTTGGCCAGACGGGCCGCGATCATGGTGGCGGCGACGGTGGTCGCCCCCGTGCGGCCCTTGGCCATGCACACGGCCATGTCGGCGCGGCTGATCTTGTCGACATCCTTGGCCTGCGCCAAAGCTTCCAGTTGTGCGTCGGTCAGGCCCACGTGCAGGCGGCCCGCGATCACGGCCATCGTGGCAGGGGTGGCCCCGGCGGCGCGCACGTCTTCCTCGACCTGGCGGGCAACCTCAAGGTTTTGCGGATAGGGCATGCCGTGGGTGATGATCGTGCTTTCCAGTGCGACAACGGGCGATCCGCTGGCCTGGGCGTTGGCGACTTCGGTCGAGCGGGCGTAGGAATGGGTCAATTGGGGGTGTCTCCTGAGACGTAGATGGCGGCCGCTTCCAAGGCTTGCGCAAGGGCCGCGTGGCGGTCTGCGCCGCGCGCCTCGGCGGCGATGTGGGCGGCCATGAAAGTGTCGCCGGCGCCGGTCACGCGGGTGACCAGAACTTGCGGCGGTGTGGCATGGATGACGCCGCCCGTGGCGTCGCCTTCGGCGGCATCATGGCCGCCGTTGGTGACCAGAACGCGGGCCGCGCCCCGTTTCAGCAGGGCGGCGGCGGCGTCGGGGGCGGTGGCAAAGGTGGTCTGACACAGCAATCCTGCCTCTTCGCAGTTTACATAGAGCGTGCCACGGCGGTTGTTCAGGAACGGCGTCAGCCGCTCGGCCTTGCCGGGCGAGGCGGGGGCGACGCGCAGATCGGCCTGAGCCAATGCGTCGCCGGTGGCGATCTCGGCCAGCAGGTCCAGTGTCAGGTTGCCATCCAGTGCGACCAGTCCGCTGTATGGCGCGGGCAGGGTGCCATCGGTCAGCGGGCGCAGGATCTTGGCGCCTGCGGCCTCGAGCGAATGGGCGTCTGCGATGGCTGCGATCAGCCCGTTTGCCCCTTCGACGGCCATGTAACGGTCGGTCGGCAGGTCGTCCGAGCGATAGATCGTGTCGGTGATCATGCCGCGCGCGGCGCAGGCGGCCATCAGCTCGTCACCCTCGGCGTCGCGGCCAATGGCGGTCAGCAGCGCGGGCGTCAGGCCAAAGCGCGCCAGCGTCATCGCGATGTTCATCGCCACGCCACCGGGCAGGCGGGTGATGCGCCCAGGCACGTCCGATCCCTGTCGCATGACCGAGGCCGACCGCCCGATCACGTCCCACAGGACCGATCCGATGCACAATATGTCTGCTGTCTTTTTCATCCGCGCTTCATGGCTGGAAGCGGTCTGTGATGCAAGCGTTTCGGCGCTACTCGGGCACCTTGAACGTCAGCGCGGCCCACAGCGTTTCCCACAGCGCATCCTTGTCCCCCGCGTAGGGGCGCAGCACCACGGCATCCAGCAGGTATTCGCTGCCCGGAGTGACGGGAATGCTGGCGACACCCTGATCGTCGGTGCGGGTGGTGGTCACCACGACCTCGCCCTTTGGATCACGGTGGAAAATCTCGACCTGCGCATCGGCGCGCGGCTGGGCCTGATACAGAACCTGCACCTGCATCGTGCCGTCGAAGGTGGCGGAATAGGGGTTGGTCAGGGCGACGAATTCGGTCTCCATGCCGGTGACCACATCCGCGCCTTCGCCGTTGCCGACACCGACCAGCGATTTGATGTAGCGGGTATAGACCTCGCGGAAATCCTGTTGGGGCCAGCCTGCGGCGGTGTGGTCGGCCTCGGCGGTTTTGAAATCCTTGTGCGCGGCGAAGTCCATGAATTTTTGCCATTCGCTATATTTCAGCGACGAGGGCGTCGATTGATAGACCAGCACCAGCAACCCATCCACGGCGGGCGCGGTGGTGGCCAGCGCCGGGATATTGCCCAGACGCCCCTCGACCGGCACCAGTGTGTCGCTCATGATCATGTCAAAGCGTATGATGTTGCTTTTGAAATAGGCCAGCGTCGAACCCGTAAATTTCTGACCGTTCTTCAGGTCTGCGGTCAGGTCACCGCCAGTTTCGACTTGATACTGTTGCGGTTCCAGCCAAGACTCGTGGGCAAGGACCCCATTGGCCGCCAACACGGGGCTGCACAACACGGCGGCGACACATAAAAACCGGGACAGACGCATGATAAAACCTTTGGTTAAGTTAACGAGCAAGCTGCGCCGTATTGCAGCAATGTCAACCCTGTGGCTGTTGACGGTTGCGTCAGCGGCGAACGCGCACGAGATTTTGCCAACCATTGCCGACCTGAGCGATGAGGGTGGCACCGTCACCATTCAGATGCGCGCCAACGTCGAGGCGTTTCTGGCCGGCATCGACATGGACGCGGTCAGCGACACGGACGAGGCGGCGCAGGCCGAGGATTACGACGCCCTGCGCGCGCGGCCCGTGGACGAGATTGAAGCGCAGATGACAGGGCTGGTCCAGAAGTGGAACGCCCTGCCGATGCTGCGCGCGGATGGTGAAGCGGTGCCGCTGGTCTTGCAAGGGTTCGAGGTGGCCGAAGCACCCGATCCCGCCGCGCCGCGCCAGTCGTTGGTGACGCTGGTGGGGCAACTGCCCGTCGGCGCGTCCGAGGTTGTGGTGGCCTGGCCCAAGGGGCAGGGGTCGCTGGTGCTGCGCCAGCAGGGCGTCGATGATCCGTTCACCGGCTACGTGGAAAGTGGCGCGGACAGCGGTGCGATTGCGCTGTCGGGTGGCGGTGCGCTGACCGGTTGGGGCACCTTTGCGGGCTATATTCCTGTCGGCTTCGATCACATCCTGCCGCAGGGGCTGGATCATATCCTGTTCGTGCTGGGGCTGTTCCTGCTGAGCACCGCGTGGCGGCCATTGTTGCTGCAAATCAGTGCCTTCACCGTGGCGCATACGGTCACGCTGGCGCTGGGGGCGCTGGGGATCGTCAGCATTCCGGGCAGCATCGTCGAGCCGTTGATTGCCGCCAGCATCGTCTATGTCGCTGTTGAAAACATATTCTGGCGCAAGCTTTCGCCGTGGCGGCCCTTTGTGATCTTCGGGTTCGGGTTGTTGCACGGGCTTGGGTTTGCCTCGGTGCTGGGCGAATTTGGCCTGCCTGCGGATCAGTTCATTCCGGCGTTGCTGGGCTTCAACGTGGGCGTCGAGGTGGGACAGCTTACCGTTGTGGCGCTGGCGGCGATCCTTGTGGCGCTGTCGGTTTCGGCGGCGCGCGCGGTCGAGCTGGATGGCGACGAGATATTCGTGCAGGAGCGGGATGTGATGTTCCGCGCCATCTCGATCACAGGGTCGCTGTTGATCGCGCTGATCGGCGCGTGGTGGGTGGTCGAGCGGGTGTTTCTGTAACACCCGCCACCCGGCGTTTACATATCGGCCAACAGGGCCGTCAGGGCGGCGGCAGGATCGTCCTGACCCCAGGTTTCCATGCCGATGCCGAAAAAGTCGGTGTAGGGGGCAAGGGCCGCGATTTGCGCGCGGTCCAGGTTGCCCTCGGCGATCACCGGGATTTCGATGACCTCGGACCACCACTGGAACAGCTCCGCCTCGGCGGCGCTGTCGTCGTCGGCGTCCTTGCCCTGTACCGGACCAAAGGCGATGTAATCGGCCCCCGCTTCGCCCGCCGACAGCCCGTCGTGGCGCGAGCCGCCGCAGAAGGCGCCGACGATGGCATCGGGGCCCAGCACCTTGCGGGCATCGCGCACCGATCCGGGAATGGTCAGGTGCACACCGTCCAGACCCAGCCGTTCGGCCAGCGGTACGTTGTCGGTGACCACCAGTGCGACATCACGCGCATCTGTCACCGCGCGCAGCGCATCGGCGGCGCGTGACAGGCGGTCTTCGTCGCGGGTGTCCAGCGCCAGCCGCACACAGGCGATGGCATGGGCGTCCAGCACCCGCGCCAGCGTGTCGGGAAACTGCGACAGTTCCAGCTCGGGCGGGGTGATTAGGTAAAGTTGCGGCTGCTGCTCGGTCTCGGCCATGATCGGTTGATCCTTTGTCGTCACTGGCAGCGCAGATAGCGGATCGCGCAGGGAAAGGAAACAACAGCCTGCGTGCGTTGGGGGGCTTTTCCACAAGCACGGGGCTGTGTATGGGGGCGGCATGAGCGATATTCCTTTCTTTGTGCTGGTGCGCCCGCAGATGGGCGAAAACATCGGGTCCGCCGCGCGGGCGATGTGGAACTTTGGTCTGGACCGGATGCGCATTGTCGCCCCGCGCGATGGCTGGCCCAACCAATCGGCTGTGGCGCTGGCATCGGGGGCGGGGCGTTTGCTGGACGAGGCGCAGTTGTCGCCCGATCTGCCGGATGCGGTGCAGGACTGTACCTATGTCTATGCCACCACGGCGCGCGCGCGTGACCTGACCAAGCCGGTGCTGTCGCCCGAAGCGGCGATGCGTGACGCGGCGGCCCGTATTGCGGATGGCCAGAAGGTTGCGGTGATGTTCGGCCCCGAACGCGCAGGGTTGGAGAACGAGGACATTGCGCGGGCCAATGCCATCATCTCGGTGCCGGTGAACCCGAAATTCGCCTCGCTCAACCTGGCGCAATGCGTGCTGTTGGTGGGCTACGAATGGATGCGCGCCAGCGGCGAGGTTGTGCACCGCAGCGACGAGATGGCAGGCACCGACTGGGCGCAAGGCGTCGAGGTGGAACATCTGGCCGTGCATTACGAGGACGCGCTGGACACGGCGGGGTTTTTCTTTCCCGAACACAAGTCGGCCAGCATGCGCACCAACCTGCGCAATATGTGGAGCCGGATGCCGCTGACCCGCGCCGATGTGCAGATGTTCCACGGCGTGATGCGGCAGATGGTCCGATGGGCGCAAAAGCGCGACTGATGGTTCTGGACCATCGTGCGGCGTGGCCCTAGGTTGCCCGACAAAGACGAGGACCAGATCATGAGCGGCAAACCCACCGGCGGCAAACGCAATATTTTCGAAGAGGTCGCAAGCCCCGAAGCGGCGGCGCGGAACGCCCCCGTTGCGGGCGTGATTGATCGCGGGCGCGGTGGTGCGCGGCGCGGCATTCGGATCTGGCTGATGATCCTGTTCGCGCTGGTGTTTGTGATGATTGCCGTGGGCGGGCTGACGCGGTTGACCGACAGCGGTTTGTCGATCACCGAATGGAAGCCGTTCACCGGTGCTATGCCGCCGCTGACGCAAGCGCATTGGGAAGAAGAGTTCGCCAAATATCAGGCGATTGACCAGTTCCGCATCATGAACCAGTGGATGGAGCTGTCGGATTTCAAGGCGATCTACTGGTGGGAATGGGGCCATCGCCAGCTTGGTCGTGTGATCGGGCTGGTCTGGGCCTTGGGCTTTGCCTACTTCGCGGTGCGCCGTCAGGTGCCTGTGGGCTGGAACCGCAAGCTGTTGTTTGTCGGTCTGCTGGGCGGCGCGCAGGGCGCGATCGGTTGGTGGATGGTGTCCAGCGGTGTGACGCAGGGCGAGGGGGCGACCAGCGTTGCCAGCTACCGGCTGGCCACCCATCTGGGGCTGGCGTTCATCATTCTGGGTGTGCTGACGTGGTACATATTACAGTTGGGCCGCACCGAGCGGGATCTGATGCAGGCCCGCCGCAGCAAAGAGGCCAAGCTGTTTGGCCTGTCCACCGGGCTGTTGCATTTCGCGTTCCTGCAAATCCTGATCGGCGCGCTGGTGGCGGGCATTGATGCGGGGCGCAGCTATACCGACTGGCCGATGATGGGGGGGCAATGGTTCCCGCCCAATGCGTTTCCCGTAGAGCCGATGTGGCGCAACATCTTTGAAAGCCCCGGTCTGGTGCAGTTCATTCACCGCATCGTGGGCTATCTGCTGGCCGCCTTTGGCGTGGTCGTGTGGCTGCGCGGACGGCGCAGCGCGCACCGGCGCACGCGGTTTGCGTTCAACGCCGTTTTTGCCGCGCTGGCTTTGCAGATTGCCCTTGGCATCACCACGGTGCTGTATGGCGCACCGTGGCAGGTGGCGATCCTGCATCAGGGGCTGGCTGTGGTCCTGTGGGTGTTGATCCTGCGGGCGCGGTTCCTGTCTGCTTACCCTATCCAATCCTCAATCCGAGAAGGCTGATATTCCATGACCCTCTATGACGCGCTGATGGCTTACGACCGTGACACACAGGCTTTGGCCCAGGTGGCGGGGCGTCTGGGGTGGGATCAGGAGACCATGATGCCACGCGGTGCCGCTGACCAGCGCGGCGAGGAAATGGCCGCGATGGAGGCGGTGCTGCACGCGCGCCGCACCGCGCCGCAAGTGGGTGACTGGCTGGACGGTATCGACGACAGCACGCTGGACGCGGTGGGGCAGGCGCAGATGCGCCACATCCGCCGCACCCATGCCCGCGCGACCAAGGTGCCTGCCGCATTGGCCACCAAACTGGCGCGGCTGACATCGGTGGCCCAGGGCAAATGGGCCGAAGCGCGTGGCGCGGATGATTTCGCGGCCTTTGCACCCGTGCTGCAAGAGGTCGTGGCGCTGAAGCGCGAAGAAGGTGCCGCGCTGGCCGCGGGTGGCGATCTGTACGATGCGATGCTGCAAGACTATGAACCCGGCACCACCGGCGCCGAGATCGAGGCGATGTTTTCGGCCATGCGCCCCGTGCTGGCCGATCTGCGCGCCGCCGTGCTGGAGGCGGAAAAACCTGCAAGCCTGACCGGCACTTTTGACGAAGGCGCGCAAATGAAGCTAAGCCGCCATCTGGCGCGCACCTTTGGCTATGACATGCAGCGCGGTCGCGTGGACAAGGCGGTGCATCCGTTCAGCTCGGGCAGCGGCAACGATGTGCGAATCACGACGCGGACCAATCCGACAGACCCGTTCAACTGCTTTTACTCGACCATCCACGAGGTTGGCCACGCGGCCTATGAACAGAACATCGACCAGGCCTATTTGCTGACCCCGCTGGGCAATGGCGTGTCGATGGGCGTGCACGAAAGCCAAAGCCGCATCTATGAAAACCAGATCGGCCGCAGCCGTGCCTTTACCGGTTGGCTGTTCGGGCAGATGAAAGACGCCTTTGGCGACTTTGGCATTGCCGACGAGGATGCGTTCTACGCCTGTGTGAACAGTGTGAACAACGGCTATATCCGCACCGAGGCGGACGAGGTTCAGTACAACCTGCATGTGCTGATGCGCTTTGATCTGGAACGGGCATTGATGTCGGGCGATCTGGCGGTCGCGGACCTTGAGGCGGCATGGAACGACCGGTTCAAGGCCGATTTTGGCTATGCCGTGGACAAAGCCAGCAACGGCGTGTTGCAGGATGTGCACTGGTCGGTGGGGCTGTTCGGGTATTTCCCGACCTATTCGCTGGGCAATGTCTATGCGGGCTGCCTGCACCAGACGCTGCGCACCGCTGTGCCGGATCTGGACGACCATCTGGCGCAGGGCAACACCGAACCGGCGACGGATTGGCTGCGAGACAATGTTCAGGTGAACGGGGGCCTTTATGATCCGCGGGTGACCATCACCATGGCCAGTGGCATGGAACCCAGCGAGGGACCGCTGCTTGACTATCTCAAGGATAAGTTTTCGGGCATTTACAAGCTGTGAAGGCATTGAAATCAAATGCCCTTTGATATTCTCAGCGCTTTCGAAGGACGGTGTGTTCCCGGCTTTGGCTGATAGACACTGATGCCAGATGGTTTTTCGCGTTGCCACGAATTCGACGGGTTCACCCGATTTTTAAGCAAACCGCCGCTGAAACTGAAAAAATTAGGAACAATAGTAGGCTAATCAGCATTTAGATGCTATGAGATGGGCAAGATTTATCTATTTGTACGGAGGTACCAGATGAAGAAGATTATTACAGGTGCAGGCATTCTTGCCTTGATGGCAAGCACAGCAATGGCGCAAGGCGTGGTGCGTCAGGTCGCAGTCGAGGGGTCCACAGGCAACCCCAACTATCCGGTCGCGGTACAAGGCTCGGACGGCGTTAATTACGAATGTGAAGCGAACCTTTACTTGGAAAATGGCGTTCAGAAACGTTTGTGCGTCCGCGCGGACATTCCAGTCGGCACAACCAATTCGGCATTGGTCGCTGGTGAACTGGGTCCAGTCGTCGCAGGCATTGGTGCGCTGACTGTCGTGGCGCTGCTGGCCGGTGACGACGACAACTCGACCACAACATCGACACCTTGATTTAGATTTCCTTGCGGGTTCCGATCCGCACGGACAGATATGAAAACGGCGGTCCAGCGATGGGCCGCCGTTTTTGCGTTGGGATGTGGAAGCAGCAAACCTACGCAGGGTGCAACCGGTGTTATCGGCTTACATCAGTGCCATCCGCTCTGATCTTTCTGGGTCGGGAAAGGGGCGGTACAGCCCGAAATCAGCCTGCGCCACATGATCGTGCACGGCGCGGTGCAGGGCAGCGACGTCTTCGTCCTGCGCGCCGGACAGGCGGAACGCCTGATCCAGTTGCGCCAGGTCGCGCACCTCGATCTCTAGCAGAAAGTCGCGGTGACCCTCCGACGCAAGGTTCAGTTTGCGGCGCAGCAAGCGCCAGTTCTGGATTGCGCCCGCCTGCTGCAAATGCGCCATCCAGTCATCCAGCGCCTTGGAAAAGCCAAGCGCCTTGGCATCGTGTTTCAGATCAATCAGGCAATGATAGAGGTTCATTCCGGTCCCCTTGAGCAAACTCGCGGGCACTTTGGGGCCAAAGGGGTTTCCACTTGGTTAAGCAGCACCAGATCTGCTGCCTGAAACGAAAAACGGCGGCCCTTGATCGGGGCCGCCGCTGTTTTTGGTGTTGCTGTCGCGCGGTTATTCCGCGTCGGGTGCCTCAGCCTCGGGCGTGCTGTCACCTTCGATGTCTGCGTCGCCCTGATCGGCGATCCAGGCCACGCTGACGACTTCTTCGTTTTTGCCGGTGTTGAACACCCGCACACCGCCGGCACTGCGCGACCGGAAGCTGATGCCATCAACCGGCACGCGGATCGACTGGCCCTTGGAGGTGGCCAGCATGATCTGGTCGTCCATCTCGACAGGGAAGGACGCCACGATTTCGCCGCCGCGCATGGCTTTGTCCATCGCTGTGACACCCAAGCCCCCACGCCCGCGCACGGGGTAATCGTGGCTGGAGCTGAGTTTGCCCGCACCCTGCGCCGTGATCGTCAGGATCAGGTTTTCAGCCGCCGACATCTCGACATAGCGTTCGTTCGAAAAGTTCGGATCGGCGGGCGCTTCTTCCTCGTCGGTTTCCTCGTCGGCCAGACCGGCCATCGCACGGCGCATTTTCAGATAGGCGGTGCGTTCTTCCGATGTCGCGTCAAAGTGGCGGATGATCGACATGGACACGACCGTGTCTTTCGCGCCCAGCTTGATGCCCCGCACCCCGACCGACGCGCGGCTGTTGAACACCCGCACATCCGTCGCAGGGAAGCGGATGGCGCGGCCCGAGTTGGTGATCAGCATCACATCGTCGTCGTTGGACGCGATGCGGGCGTTGATCAGGGTGGTGCCCTCGTGCTCGCCCTCGAACTTCATCGCGATCTTGCCGTTGCGCATGACGTTGGTGAAATCCGACAGCTTGTTGCGGCGCACGGTGCCTGCTGAGGTGGCAAAGACCACTTGCAGGTCGTCCCAGTCCTTTTCGTCGCGGTCCACGGGCATGATGGCGGCCACGGACACGCCAACGGGGATCGGCAGGATGTTGACGATCGCCTTGCCCTTGGAGGTGCGGCTGCCCTGAGGCAGGCGCCATGTCTTCAGCTTGTAGGACATCCCGTCCGTGGTGAAGAACAGCAGTTGCGTGTGGGTGTTGGCCACGAAGAGGGTGGTAATCACGTCCTCTTCCTTGGTCTGCATGCCCGACACGCCCTTGCCGCCGCGTTTCTGGGCGCGGAAATCGGCCAGAGGGGTGCGTTTGATGTAGCCGCCCGATGTGACGGTCACGACCATGTCTTCACGTTCGATCAGGTCTTCGTCGTCCATGTCGCCGGACCAGTCGACAATCTCGGTGCGGCGCGGCACGGCGAACAGTTCGCGCACTTCGCGCAGTTCGTCCGCGATGATGCCCATGATGCGGTCGCGGCTGCCCAGAATCTCAAGGTATTCCTTGATCTTGCCGGCCAGCTCTTCCAGTTCGTCCGTGACTTCCTTGACGCCGATCTGGGTCAGACGTTGCAGGCGCAGCTCCAGAATGGCGCGGGCTTGCGTTTCGGACAGGTTATAGGTGCCGTCGTCGTTGGCGGTGTGGGTCGGATCGTCGATCAGCGCGATGTAATCCAGGATCGACGCCGCGGGCCAGCGGCGTGTCATCAGCTTTTCGCGCGCTTCGGCGGCGTCGGCGGAGGACCGGATGGTGGCCACGATTTCGTCGATGTTGGTGACGGCCACGGCCAGACCACACAGGATGTGGCTGCGTTCGCGGGCCTTGCGCAGCAGATAGGCGGTGCGGCGCGCCACGACATCCTCGCGGAAGTCGATAAAGCAGGTCAGGAACCGGCGCAGGGTCAATTGCTCGGGTCGGCCGCCGTTCAGCGCCAGCATGTTACAGCCGAAATAGACCTGCATCGGGGTAAAGCGGAACAACTGGTTCAGCACTACCTCGGCGGTGGCGTCGCGTTTCAGTTCCACGACAACCCGTACGCCGTTGCGGTCGGATTCGTCCTGAACGTGCGCGATGCCTTCGATCCGTTTTTCGCGTGCGGCCTCGGCGATGCGTTCGATCATCGTGGCCTTGTTCACCTGATAGGGGATCTCGTCGATGATGATGGCAAAGCGGTCCTTGCGGATCTCCTCGACGCGGGTCTTGGCGCGGATGACGACGCTGCCGCGCCCCTCAAGGTAGGCTTTGCGCGCGCCGGACCGGCCCAGCATGGTGCCGCCGGTGGGAAAGTCTGGGCCGGGCACATAGTCGATCAGTTGCTCGGAGGTCAGGTCGGGGTCTTCGATCAGCGCCAGCGTGGCATCGACAACCTCGCCCAGATTGTGCGGCGGGATGTTGGTGGCCATGCCGACCGCAATGCCGCCCGCGCCGTTGACCAGCATGTTCGGGAAGCGCGCAGGCAGAACGGTGGGTTCTTTTTGCTTGCCGTCATAGTTGTCCTGGAAATCGACTGTTTCCTTGTCGATGTCGGCCAGCAGGTAGGCGGCGGGCTTGTCCATGCGCACTTCGGTATAGCGCATGGCGGCGGCGTTATCGCCGTCCATCGAGCCAAAGTTGCCCTGACCGTCCAGCAGCGGCAGCGACATCGAGAAATCCTGTGCCATCCGCACCAGCGCGTCATAAATCGCGCTGTCGCCGTGCGGGTGATACTGACCCATCACATCGCCCACGGGACGGGCGGACTTGCGGTAGGATTTGTCGTGCGTGTTGCCGGTTTCGTGCATCGCAAACAGGATGCGCCGGTGCACCGGTTTCAGCCCGTCACGCAGATCGGGGATGGCGCGGCTGACGATGACCGACATGGCGTAATCCAGATAGGATGTGCGCATCTCGTGTTCGATGGTGACCGAAGGCCCCGAGTAAACGGGACGCTCCGGCGGCATTTCATCATTGTTCTCAGGTGTTTCTGGCGTGTCGTTCACTTGGCTGCCCGTCTTTTTCTGAGTGTCTATATGTTGTGAGGAACCTTATCAGATGCCGCATATAAGGTGCAATGGCAGCCGTTCCCGCAGCCTTGGCAGCATAAGAGCGTGAGTGCCAACATACTGTTTTTATTGAAAAGTAATCTGGCTGTGGCAGGATAAAAGAAAAGCAGCATGAAAGGTGCGCAAATGCAGGTCTCGGAAACGGAAATGATGCTTCGCGGGTACGGCCTGACCACGGCCGAATTTTTCTATCGGATGCCGGATTATCAGCACGTGTTGAACAGCTACACCTGGCAGGATTACGACACGGCGCCCGATCATCCGCGGCTGTTCGAATTCGTTGAATTCTGGCAGCGCGAGATCGAGGGACCGCTGCATTCGGTGCGGTTCACCCACCGCAAGCTGATTGCGCCGGGGGAATGGCGCAATCAGGTGGGTGAATTCATCATTCACTGATGGGCCGCAGCTGGGCCAGGGATCAGAACCCGATGTGTTCCTTGAAGCTTTCGACCGCGCTGGTCCAGCGGGTCAGGATGCGATCAAAAGTATAGCGCGACATGCCGTCAACGCCTGCGACGGCATGTTCGATCACCGAATAGCCCTGACTGTTCTGATAGGCCTTGCCGATGAAAAAGTCGCGGTTCCAGTCGTGCAGGGTTTGCAGTGACGTGTTCCCCGAGGTGTCAAAGCTGGCGCGAAACTGGATGTCGCGGCAGTTGCGGCCATCGTCACAGCCGTAAAAATTGATGTCCATCTTGGTGCCGTCAATCTCGGTCTTGATCTGCGGGTCGCCGTAGCTGTCGGTGACAATCTCGGCGGGGTAGCCGGATTCGGACAGCATGTTGGTCAACGATTCAGGATTGGACGCGCTGATGGACTGCGCAAAAGTGATCTGCGCCGAGGCCAGGAAAAGGGCCGTGGCGGCGCTGGCAATAAATTTGTTCATATCCGGGTTCCTTGTGGTCAGGTCCCCAGTTTTGCCAGAGCGTCGGCTTATGTCAAATGAAGATGCCCGTCATGCCGAGCAGCTTGCCCCGCCCAGAACGCAGAACTTCGCGCAGTGCGGGTGGTTCAGGGCGACGGGCGCTTCGGCCTGTTGCAATGTGGTGCCCAGTTCGAATTCGGGTGAATAAGGCAGCAGGGTGCAGGCCAGCACCGCAGGGCTGTCCGCGCCCTTGCGTTTGACCACCATGCGCGACGACGCACACATGACCGCATCGGGCGATTTGTCCAGAATGCCCCAGCAGGCGGTGGTGATCTCGGGCACTTCGACCTGTTCGTCCATTTCAGGGAAAAGAACAGTCATACCGGGGTTTTGCGCATCAATGTTAAAGTTATGCTTCGCAAAGAATGCGGCATAGCCCGCCCGCGATGTTGTTTCGTCTTCCTCGAAAATCGACCGGCCCGCGACCGCCATGCGAAAGCCGTTGTCACGCAGCCATTCCATGCCTTTCAGCGTCTTGTCAAAGCTGCCCTTGCCGCGTTCGGCGTCGTGCAGTTCGGCGCGGTGATGGTCGACGGAAATGCGCAGGGTCAGTTTGCCGGGGTATTCGGCGTTCAGCCGCAACAGCCCGTCCTGCATGGTCTTGCGCATCATCGGACGCATGGCGTTGGTCAGGATCAGCACGTCATAGCCGCGTTCCAGCGCCGCCTGCGTCATGTCGATCATCTGCGGGTTCATGAACGGCTCGCCGCCGGTAAACGCGATTTCGGTCACCGGCCATGCGCGATCTGTCAGCTGGTCCAGATAATCGCGCACCTCGTCCGCGGTGATATAGACCAGCGCATCATTGGTGGGGCTGCTTTCGATATAGCAGTTCGCGCATTCGATGTTGCACAGCGTGCCGGTGTTGAACCACAGCGTTTCAGGGTGTGACAGCGCCACGGTTGCGCGATCCTCGCCCTTGGCGGTGCGCGCAGGGTCTTGAAACTTGCCCGCGTTGCCCCCCGATTGTGCGTCTGAAATGTCTTTCATCTTCGCGGCCCCTCTGGTCTTTGCCTGTCCTTCATTTGTGGTAGGGTACCCGCAAAGGCAAGAACAGCCGACCCACTTGGCCTGACACTATTGTGATCCGGGGCGGTTTGCGGCATGTTTGCGCTAACAATTGATGAAACAAGGGCTCACAGCATGGTTTCGCGCGTCATTCCGGTCGATCCTTTTGATCTGGTTATTTTCGGGGGCACCGGTGATCTGGCCCGCCGCAAGATCCTGCCGGGGCTGTTCCGGCGGTTCTGTGCAGGGCAAATGCCGGAAACGGCGCGGGTTATTGGCGCAGCACGCTCCGAGATGTCATCGGACGACTACCGCGCCTTTGTCGCGGACGCGATTCGTGAATTCAGCGGCGGCATGTCGTGCGAGAATGGCACGCTTGAGGCATTCCAGACGCGGCTTGAGTATGTGACGGTCGATGCCAAGGGCGATGACGGCTGGGCCGAGATGGTCAAGCTGATGGATGGGCGCGACGTGGTGCGGGCCTATTATTTCTCGGTCGCGCCCAGCCTGTTCGGCGATCTGGCCTCGCGCCTGCACAAATGGGAACTGACCAACGACCAGACCCGCATCGTGGTCGAAAAACCCTTTGGCCGCGATCTGGCCAGTGCCAAGGCGCTGAATGCGTCGCTGGCCGAACATTTTGACGAGGGGCAGATTTACCGGATCGACCATTATCTGGGCAAAGAAACGGTGCAAAACCTGATGGCCGTGCGCTTTGGCAACATGCTGTTCGAACCGCTGTGGAATTCGCAATACGTTGATCACATCCAGATCACCGTGGCCGAAACCGTGGGGGTCGGGGGCAGGGGTGACTACTATGACCGTTCGGGGGCGATGCGCGACATGGTGCAGAACCACCTGATGCAACTGCTGTGCCTGATCGCAATGGAGCCGCCCAGCAAGTTCGACCCCGACGCGGTGCGCGACGAAAAGCTGAAGGTGATCCGCGCGCTGGACCCTGTCGCCCCGCACCACGTTGTGCGTGGACAGTATGACGCCAGCCCCGATGGCCCCAGCTACCGCGAGGCGGTCGAAGACCCGCGGTCGCGCACCGAAAGCTATGTGGCGATGAAAGTCGGTATCTCAAACTGGCGGTGGGCCGGCACGCCGTTCTATCTGCGCACCGGCAAGCGGCTTGTGGCGCGGTCCAGTGAAATCACCGTGGTGTTCAAGGAACTGAACCATTCGATCTTTGGCGAGAAACAGGACCATCGCAACACCCTGTCGATCCGCCTGCAACCGAACGAAGGCATCACGCTGAACGTGACGATCAAGGAACCGGGACCGGGCGGGATGCGGTTGGTTGATGTGCCGTTGGACATGACTTTTGCCGATGCATTGGGCGAAGAGGCCGAGGACCCGCCCGATGCATACGAGCGGCTGATCATGGACGTGATCCGCGGCAACCAGACCCTGTTCATGCGCGGCGACGAGGTCGAGGCGGCCTGGGCCTGGACCGACCCGATCATCGCGGGGTGGGAGACACGCGGCGATGTGCCCAAGCCCTATGACAGCGGCAGTGCAGGCCCCGGCGACGCGGTGCAGATGCTGGCCCGCGACACCCGCGTCTGGCGCGAGGTGAAGCCATGAAGTTCGAGGAATACCACGACCGCGATATGCTGGCGATTGACGTGGCCAACGTGATGGCGGGGCGGTTGGAAAACGCGCTGTTCACCCATGAACGTGCGACGCTTGTAGTGCCGGGCGGGACATCGCCGGGGCCGATTTTCGACGTGCTTTCAGGGGCGCGGGTGGATTGGGACCGTGTCGATGTGACCCTGTCGGATGAACGCTGGGTCGATGAGAGCTCGGACCGCTCGAACGGTGCGCTGTTGCGGCGGCGGTTGCTGGTGGACCGTGCGGCTGCGGCGACGTTCAAGCCGCTTTATCGGGACGGGATGGACGTGGATGCGGGCGCTGCGGATGTGTCTGCCGCGCTGGCGGATCATCTGCCGATTTCGGTGCTGCTGCTGGGCATGGGGGCGGATATGCACACCGCGTCGTTGTTTCCGGGGGCCGACGGGCTGGACGCTGCGTTGGCCGCCGACGCGCCCGTGGCCCTGGCTATTCACGCCGAAGGGCAAGAGCCGCGCATCAGCCTGTCGGCGCAGGTGCTGGACAATGCCATGTCCAAACATCTGTTGATTTTTGGCGCGGAAAAGCGGGCAGCATTTGAACGTGCTGTCGATATGGACCCCCGGAACGCGCCGATTGCGGCCGTTCTGGAAGACCTGACGGTACATTGGGCGGAGTGATTTCATGTGGACTGAATTAAAAGACAAAGCCGCCGCGGTGGCCGGGCGGCATATGCTGGACCTGTTCCGGGCCGATCCCGACCGCGCCGACCGTTTCAGCGCGCAGACGGGCGACATGCGGCTGGATTATTCCAAGACGAATTTGGACGACGATACACGCGATCAGTTGCTGGCGCTGGCCGAGGCCGCTGGCTGGCAGGCGAAACGTGACGCGATGTTTGCGGGCGCGCCGATCAATGACACCGAAGGGCGCGCGGTGCTGCACACGGCCTTGCGCAATCTGGACGGTGGCACCGTCATGGTGGACGGCGCGGATGTGATGCCGGGTGTGCTGGACACGCTGGCACGGATGCGCAGCTATGCCGATGCGGTGCGCGGGTCCGACATTACGGATGTGATCAACATCGGCATCGGCGGCTCGGACCTTGGGCCTGCGATGGCGACACGGGCGCTGGCGCCCTATCATGACGGGCCGCGGGTGCATTTCGTGTCGAACGTGGACGGCGCGCATATCGCCGATACCTTGCAGGGGCTGGATGCAAAGACCACGCTGGTGATTGTCGCCTCGAAAACCTTTACAACCATCGAAACCATGACCAACGCGCGCACCGCGCGCGCATGGATGCAGGACCATGGCGGCGATCCAACGCAGCAATTCGCGGCGCTGTCGACGAATATGGAAAAGACCGGCGATTTCGGTATTCCGGCCGCGCGTGTGTTCGGGTTCGAGGATTGGGTCGGCGGGCGCTATTCCATGTGGGGGCCGATCGGGCTGAGCGTGATGATCGCCGTGGGGCCCAAAGCCTTTGACGCGTTCCTGCGTGGCGGGCAGGCGATGGACCGGCATTTCTGTGCAGCGGAGGGCGTGGAAAACATGCCCCTGATGCATGCGCTGGTGGGGATGTGGCACCGGCAGGTTCAGGGGCACGCGACCCGCGCCGTGCTGCCCTATGACCAGCGGCTGGCGTTGTTGCCCGCCTATTTCCAGCAGCTTGAGATGGAGAGCAACGGCAAGTCGGTGACCATGGACGGCCAACCCGTGGCGGTCGAAAGCGGCCCCGTGGTCTGGGGCGCACCCGGCACCAACGGGCAACACGCGTTTTACCAGTTGATCCATCAGGGCACCGACGTGATCCCCTGCGAATTCATGATCGCTGCCCAAGGCCACGAGGCCGAGTTGCGCCACCATCACGATCTGCTGGTGGCCAATTGCCTGGCCCAATCCGAGGCGCTGATGCGAGGCCGGTCGCTGGACGAGGCGCGCGCCAAGGTCGCGGGAAAGTTTGACGGCGCCGAGCTGGAGCGTCAGGCGGCGCACCGCGTGTTTCCGGGCAACCGGCCATCGGTGACGCTGGTCTATCCGCTGCTGGACCCTGAAACGCTGGGGATGATCGTGGCGCTGTACGAGCATCGGGTGTTTGTCGAAGGGGTGATCCTGGGCATCAACTCTTACGACCAATGGGGCGTCGAGTTGGGCAAGGAGCTGGCGACGGCGTTGCAGCCCGTGGTCGAAGGAACCGAGAGCGCGGAAGCCAAGGATGGGTCAACACGCGGGCTGGTGGACTTTATCCACCGACATCGCAGTTAGGCGGCGTGCCTGTCGGCACGTATGACTGTTTGATTTCCGTGCGGAAATCGTGGCCTCCGGCGGGGATTTTTTGAACCAGAGAAGGGGCGGCGTCAGTGTTCGACCGCCCCGTCTGCGATGAGTTTTGAGCGGATGTCTTGCGGGATCGGCATCCGGTCTGATCCGTCCTGCGTCAGCAGCACCATCACGCAAGAGAAGGTCGCGCGTTTGCGGCCCTCGGCCCAGATCGCCTGATCCAGCGTCATCGACGTGGTGCGCAGCGCGCTGCATGTGGTGGTGATGACGTAATCGGTGCCCGTGCGGATTTCTTCGATAAAACGCACCTCGCCCGAGCGGATGACGATGCGGGGGCTGTCGGGGTCGTTCAGCTTGCCGATGCCGTACATCCGCATGTGCCGGATGCGCAGCCGTTCGAACCAGACGAAATAACGGGTGTTGTTGACGTGGTTCAGCGTATCCAGATCGTCGTGGTGCACGCGATCGGCCACGGCCAGCGGCGCGGGTGGGCTGATGCCAAGGCCCGTTTGTTGATCGGCGCTGAGCGGGGCGTGGTAAGTTATGTCCATCTGACGATGCGTAAATCTGTGCACTCGTGCTTGCAAGCCCTGCTGTG
Source organism: uncultured Pseudosulfitobacter sp. (assembly GCF_963976325.1). Lineage (NCBI taxonomy): Bacteria > Pseudomonadati > Pseudomonadota > Alphaproteobacteria > Rhodobacterales > Roseobacteraceae > Pseudosulfitobacter > uncultured Pseudosulfitobacter sp. Next base: position 861,779 of record NZ_CAXBJW010000001.1, on the reverse strand, counting down.
GCTTGGCAAAGTCGGTGCCAACGGGAGGACAGCGCACGCAAGGCAACAGGTCAGGCGGCGTACCTCTGTATGCTATGGAGGATATGCCCATGCTTGGCCAAATGATGACTGCCCCTTTGACGATTTCTTCGCTGGTGGATCACGCCGCGCGGTATCACGCAGACACCGAGATTTTCTCGGTTCAGACCGCGGGCGGTGTCGAGACGACAAGCTGGCGTGAGGTTGGTGCCAACGCGCACCGTCTGGGCGACGCGCTGACCAAGCTGGGGTTGGAGCCGCAAGCGCGCTGCGGCACGATCGCGTGGAACAACCGCCGCCATCTGGAGATCTATTTTGGTGTGTCGGGCGCGGGCTTTGTCTGTCACACGATCAACCCGCGTCTGTTCCCCGAGCAGTTGGTGTATATCATCAACCACGCCGACGATCAGGTGCTGTTCATCGACAAGACGTTCGTGCCGCTGGTCGCCGCGATCCGTGACAAATGCCCGAACCTGAAACACATCGTGCTGATGGAAGGCCACGATGACGAAGCCGCTGCCGCCATCGAGGGCTTGCAGTTCTACGACGACCTGATTGCCACCGGTGACGCCGATTTCGAATGGCCTGATCTGGACGAAAACACAGCCTCGTCGCTGTGCTATACGTCGGGGACCACTGGCAACCCAAAGGGCGTTTTGTATTCCCACCGCTCGACCGTGTTGCACAGCCTTGTGGCGGCGCTGCCCGACAGTCTGGACCTGTCGGCCACGAAACGTGTGCTGCCCGTGGTGCCGATGTTCCACGTCAACGCCTGGGGTACGCCCTATGCATGTGCCATGACGGGGGCGTCGATGGTGTTGCCGGGGCCGGGGCTGGACGGTGCGTCGCTGGTCAAGCTGATTGACAGCTACAAGGTGTCGGTCGCCCTGGGCGTGCCGACGATCTGGCTGGGTCTGGTGAACGAGGCGCTGAAATCCGGCAGCAAGCTGGAAACGCTGGAGCGCACCGTCATTGGCGGGTCGGCTTGCCCGCCATCGATGATCACCGCCTTCCGCGAGAATTTCGGCGTCGAGACCATCCACGCCTGGGGCATGACCGAAATGTCGCCCTTGGGCTCGGTCAACCAGTTGCTGGCGAAACATGACAAGCTGAGCGATGACGCCCGTCACAAGATGCGCGAAAACCAGGGCCGTCCGCCGTTTGGGGTCGAGCTGAAGATCGTGGACGAAGAGGGCAAGACGCTGCCCAATGACGGCAAGGCCCAAGGCGATCTGCACGTGCGCGGGCACTGGATTCTGGACAGCTATTTCCGCAAATCCACTGATGAAACCCTGACCAACGGCTGGTTCGACACCGGCGATGTGGCAACGCTGGATGCCGACGGATACCTTAGCATCAAGGACCGGTCCAAGGACATCATCAAGTCGGGTGGCGAATGGATCAGCTCGGTTGATCTGGAAAACATCGCAATTGCGCACCCCAAGCTGGCCGACGCCGCCGTGATCGGCGCGCGCCACGAGAAATGGGACGAACGCCCCGTTCTGGTGGCGGTCAAGGCCGAAGGGCAGGACCCGTCCGAGGCGGAAATTCTGGCGATTTTTGAAGACAAGATTGCCAAGTGGCAGATCCCCGACCGTGTGGTGTTCACCGACGTGCTGCCGCGCAACGCGACGGGTAAGGTGCTGAAACGCAACCTGCGCGAGGAATTCGGCGAAGTTTTGATGGGCTGAGGCCGACCAGACAGCACATTGGAAAGGGCCAGTGCACTATGCGCTGGCCCTTTTTCGTTCGCGGCGCTGCGCCGATTCATCCTTTGATTGAAAATGGTTAACGGGACCGACCTAGGGGTTGTCCGGTGTTTTGATTTGTATAGCTTGGGTGCGCGCAACAGGTCTGACCCCGTGCGCACGACCAGATCAAGGGACCGCATATGTCATGGACGCGCAGTCTGCCGGAATTCACCGTCAACTCTGACACGACGGGGGCCCAGACCATGGGCGAAATCGCGGCCTTGACCGATGGCGGGTTTGTGGTCACCTGGTCGTCGCCCCATGACGGCGGATACGACATTTTTGCCTGCCGCTATGACGCCACGGGCACGAAGGTCGGGGTGGACTTCAAGGTGCATGACGCCTTTGCAGGGGCGGATCTGCGGCCGGATGTGATTGCCTATGATGGCGGCTATACGGTGGTGTGGCAGCGCACTGATGGCGGTGATCTGGATGTTCTGGGGCGCAGTTTCGACGATGTGTCGGGGACGACGGATGTGTTCAACCTGCATGACACAGCCGCCGGCTGGCAAAGCAACGTGCGGCTGGCGGGGCAGGTGGCGGCCTATGCATCGGATGCGTCGGTATATGTGACGGATCTTGCGCCCGGTGCTGCGGGCGCGCCGGTGCTGGTCAGCGCGAACGCCCAGGCCAACAGCGAGATATGCGTGCAGCAACTGGCCGGGGGCGGTGCGCGTTATGTCATCGCCTTTCGCAGTGCCGATGGCCATGCCGTTGCGCATATCTACAACGCCCAAACCGGCAGTCTGTCGCCCGAGGTGCTGCTGAGCACCACCGCCCACAACCCCGGCATTCATGCGCTGCGCAGCGGCGGTTTTGTCATGGTCGCAGGCGGCGGCGATGTGCAGGCGACGATCTTTGACGCCAGCGGCACAGCGCTGGAGGTGGTCGAGGTGGCGGCTGATCCCGCGTTGTACGAGGTGCAGGGCGATGCGCTGGCGCTGTCGGCGGGCGGGTTCGCGGTGTTCTGGACGGTTTATGCAGGGACCCCGCAGGTCTTTGCCCAGCGTTATACCGACACGGGGATCGCTGTGGGGGGACGTCTGTCGCTGACCCTTGAGGGGCAAGACGGGTCAGCCCAGCCGCAACTGGCCGAGCTGGCAGACGGGCGGCTGGTGGTCACCTATACGGCGGTGCGCGATGGTGCAGATGACGTGATGGCGCAGATCCTGTCGGTGGAGGCCGCGCGTGTGGATGGCACCGATGGCAACGACCATCTGTTTCTGGGCGCATGGAACGACACGCTTATGGGACACGATGGTGATGATACGCTGGACGGGATGGACGGCGACGATGACCTGAACGGGTTGCGCGGCAATGACACGTTGGACGGCGGCACAGGCCACGACACCCTAAGCGGCGGCAGCAACCGTGACCGGCTGTACGGCGGGCGGGGCCGCGATCTGCTGGACGGGGGGCGGTCGCGCGACGTGCTGGATGGCGGGCGCGGGGACGACACGCTGTATGGCGGCGACAGCAGGGACGCGCTGTATGGCAATCTGGGCGATGATGTCCTGTTTGGCGATGCCGGGGCCGACCGGCTGACGGGCAACGAAGGGGCCGATACGCTGACAGGCGGGGCGGGGCCGGACCTGTTTGTGTTCAAGGCCGGAGACGGCGTGGACACCATCACTGACTTTGAGGACGGCGTGGACCGTATCAGGATCGTGACCGGTGCCGCGTCCATGGGTGATCTGACCATCACCGATCTGGGCGCAGACACGCGGGTGACCTTTGCCGATGTGACGATTGTATTTTCTGGGGTGGATCACACCGCGCTGGATGCCACTGATTTTGTGTTCTGATGCCGACCTCAGCAAGCCCCACACGGGCGACCGGTCCAACCGGCAGGCGCTGTGCAAGGCCTGCCACAGCCGCAAAACCGCGCGTGAGGTGTTCCATCGCGGGGGTGATGGGACGCTGACGAACTGAGTGCTTTTTCTCTTTGGTTTGTACGAGGTGGCTTTGCAAAGGTTAGTCTTTGCGGGTCTGCGTCACGCGAATGCCCAGTCACAACGTGCTGCCAAAACAACCGGCCTTTTGAAAAGGAGAAACCGGTCTGAAATTCACACGACCTTTCTTGCATTTCAACCTGATCAAGCTCAAAGCTGAAAAAGGTTAATTCACGACTCGGTCATTCCGAACGGACGTACCAGGCAACAGAAAGCAGGCATCCATGGCAGATTTCAATACATCGAGCTTTTTGTATTATTTTTCCAGTAGTCCGACAGACGCCTCTGGTGGGGTGACCAGCTCCAACCAACCCGCCGAAGTTTTTGATATCAACAGTGATGGCGATATTGATAGTACGGATTACTTTTTTAACACAAGTTATCTTTACTCTGGCACGACTGCTACCATAAACGGTTCTGATTATGCTGTTTTTTCTAATGGTAACGACTACTTTATCCCCTACGACATCGCCTATGATGACCTGGGCGCCTTTACCAACCCGTCGACCTGGACGTTCAATTCGGTCCCCGAAAACGCCGATGTCGCGAACTGTTTCCTGACCGGCACGCGCATCACCACGCCATCGGGCGAAACGGTGGTCGAGGATTTGCGGACCGGCGATCTGGTCACCACCGCCGACGGGCGCACCGTTGAAGTGAAATGGATGGCCCGCCAGACCTATCGCCAGTTCCGCAACATGGCGCTGCCGGAAAAACACGCACCGGTTTGCATTTCTGCCGGTGCCTTGGGCCACGGCCTGCCGCATACCGATCTGTATCTGACGGCGGATCACGGCATGATCCTGGACGATATGGTGGTGAACGCCAGTGCCATGGTGAACGGCGACACGATCCGCTTTGTGCCGCTGTCCGAGATGCCGTCCGAGTTCACATACTACCACGTCGAGACAGAGCATCACGACGAGATCCTGGCGAACGGTGCGGCGTCCGAGACGTTCATCGACTACGTCGGCCGCAAAGGCTTCGACAACTATCTCGAATACTTGGACCTTTACGGTGCGGACCGGATCATCCCCGAGATGAACCGCCTGCGCGTCTCGGCCAAACGTTTGCTGCCGCCGCAGCTTGCACAGCGGTTGGGCGCGGCTCTGGCGCAGAACGCGGCCTGATCTAACGACCTGACGATGACAAAACGGCGTTCCCACGGGGGAGCGCCGTTTTTCTTTGGGGAAGGGAATTGGCGTTTCCTTCAGAGCCATAGGAGGTCGGCCCTGCTTTTCACGCTCTGCACCTTGAAGCGCCGACGATCGGCTGGCCGAGGCATTACCCGATCCGCTGACTCTCGATACGGTGGGGCGGGCAGGGACTGCCGTCGTGCGGGGAAATCATGCGGCGTATGTGTGAACTTCGATAAGAAGCCTGTGCGAAATTAAACGAATTTCTTTGTTTGCTCGATCAATTGAACAGCCGGGCCATTCCATAGCTGAAAGGGAACGGCATCCTGAGGACGCCGTTCCCTGAGACAGGCAGGATCAGGCCGCTGCTCGAGTGTTCAAACGCGCCTTGATTGCTGGCGGCAGCAGGCGCGCGGCCGACACGCGGGGCATATTCATCTCTTGGATCGGTCGCTCTTCGCCGAAAAGCGTCAGGTATTCGTCGTAATTGTCGAAAGAGCGGCGTTCGTTGTAGTCGATAAACGTCTCAGCCGGTGCACCATTGGCCAGGATCACGTCATGATCTTCGGTCTCGACATGGTAGTAGACAAACACCTTGGGCATTTCAGCCATGGGAACAGCACGGATCGTTTCGCCATTGATCATGGCCCCGGCGTTGATCACAAGACCGTCAAGGATCATCCCGTGTTCGGCCGTAAGGAAGAGGTCACTGTGAGGCAAGCCGTCGCCCAGAGCACCGGCAGAAATGCAGACCGGAGCACGGGCTGGGGAGGTAAATATGTTGTTGTGGATCGTCTGATGGCCCATCCATTTGACAGGAACTGTCTTGCCCGACGCGGTCAGGATCTGGTCACCACTGCGCAGTTCTTCGACTGCGATCTCGCCATTGGGGGTCGAGACAAGCGTGCCTTCGAGAAAACAAAAGGTGTAGGGAGCGGTCTGGTCGATGTTCACGACGTCCCCGATGTTCAAACTGGCATCATTGGTCGTGTACAAGAATTTGTCGCTGAAAGAGATGAGCCCCGCACCGGGGACGATCCCTGTCAGAGGTTCGGGGAAGCTGGCGCCAGCAGTGACTGTAACCTGGTCTCCGATCGCGACGAAGCCATCATTTGTTCCATCCGACGTGTCGGAGAATGTGGAGCTTGAGGGATTATAGGCCCCGGTGATCTGAAAAGCGCCACCACCCAGGTCTATTACCTCATAAAATCCATTAAACGTTTCTGGCATCTATATATTTCCTTTTTTACACCTGACCTGCTTCTCCGCGACGCTCCCATTCTTGATGGGACCTTTCGGGGGCATAGTCTTGACTGCTTTGTGGGTGGGCGCTTCTTGTTTGAAACCCTTAAATTGTTCAAGCACTTGACGCGCTTCCAGGGGTGTTTTTTCCGGGTAATGGGTGTGAACTCACGCGGTTGTTACCGTATGGCCAGTGCGCCTGTTCGCGGCGCGCTTCACCCAGCGTGTCGAACAGTTTTTCGTTCAGCGGTTCATCCCGCAGACTGCCGTTGTCGCGTTCAATGACCGCGATTTGCGGGGGAATGCCGATGTCGCTGAAACGGCAGGAAGGTTTGCCGCAGGCGCGCCCAAGCGTTTCAGACTTTTTCCCACAAAGCATCGCAAACTTATGGTACAATGGGCGCAAGGGATGCGGGTTATGCCCTTGTCTTATATGGAGTATTTTGAGGATGGTGATCTGGAGCGGGTAACGAGAATCGAACTCGTAACTAAAGCTTGGGAAGCTGCCGTGATACCTTTTCACCATACCCGCCGCAGGCTGGACAGATAACGGGTGGCTTTGGGGCCGTCAATCGCGATTTATGAAAGGTTCAAGATGACCGAAGACGAGGCCGCAGCATTGGCCGATGACCTGATCGAAGGCTATCCGGGCGGCAAGCCTGCGTTTTTGTACATGCAAGGGATGCGCGATCTGGTGGGGGCCGATGCAGATGCCTATGCCGCTTTCGAGGACCGCTTTGCCGAACTGACGGGGTATCGCGCCACGGCGCCCGATCCGGTGACTGAGGTTGTGCATTCCAAACCTGCGCGCCTGTCCGATGATGATTTGCGTGATGCCGTGCAAGCCGCTGTGGCCGATGCGTTTTCCGCGCCCTTTGACGGCACCAAAAGACGTATGAAGACGCTGATCGACCGCGCGCGTGGCAACTGTGCCCATCTGGATGCGCCGCACAAGATGGTGCGCGATGCGATTGCCGAGGAAGAGCGCGCGTTATGGGCGGCGTGGAACGACTGATCAGAGGCGCGCGGTGATCAGGTTGATGCGGGCGGGCACGCGCACGCCGGTGTCCGTGTCATAGGCCGAGAACGCTTGCGCGATGCCGTCACGGATTGCTGTGCGGTCGGCGTCGGTGGCGTTGAATTCGCGCATGATGCCCACCGCCGGGCCGATGTGACAGCTTTGCTCCGCCAATGCGTCCACAGTGTCCAGCGGCCCCAGATGCAGATCAACCGGCGTTACGGTCACGTCCAGACCGGCGGCCCCCAGCAGGCGGGTCACGCGGTCGGCATCCTCGAAGGCGAAGGGGCCGGGCAGGGTGCGGTCCACTTTTGGCGGGGTGCCCAGACGGTCGCGGGCGACGCGGGCGGGGTCCATGAACCACGGGTTCAGGTGCGCAGGTCCCCATGCCGCCATCACCATCCGCCCGCTGGGTCGCAACGCGCGGGCAAGGTTGGCAAAGGCTGCCGTTGTGTCGGCAAAGAACATGACGCCAAACCGCGAGATCAGCGCATCGGCAGCACCTGCGGCAAAGATATGGGTTTGGGCGTCGGCTTGGGTCAGTGTCACCTGCGGCAGGTCTGCGGTGCGCTTGGCCGCCAGTTCCAGCAAAACCGGTGAGATGTCATAGCCATGCACGGCGCCTTGGGCCCCGACGGCCTGCGCTGCGCGCAGCGTTGCCGCCCCCGTGCCACAGCCGATGTCCAGCACGGTTTCGCCGCTCTGCAAGGCGGCATGTTCCAGCACCACGTCCAGAACCGGCGCCATGATCATGTCCAGCCCGCGCTGGTGTCTGACCCAGTTGCGTCCCGCCTCCGAAGCCCAGAACGCGGCCTGTTCCGAATTGTCGCTCATCCGCGTCTGCGCCTGCGGCGCCCACCATCGGATTTGTCGCCGCCGCCGGTGTTGAAGGTCGCCGTAGGCAGGTGGACGATAGAATTCAGGATCGGGAAAGGCTCGACCGAGTTGGGCATCGCGCTGGCGTTCACGAAATGCTCTTGAAAGCGGGGTTCGATGGCGGTTTCGACCTTGTGGATCGCGCGCACGGTTTCCTCGATCTCCATGCGGGCCTCGCGGTTCAGCAGGGCGATGCGTGCGCCGGTGCCTGCGGCGTTGCCGGCCGACGTGACCTTGTCCAGCGGCGCGTCGGGGATCATGCCCAGCACCATCGCGTGTTTGGGCGAGATATGCGCGCCAAACGCACCGGCCAGCACGATGCGGTCCACCTTGTCGACGCCGAACTTGTCCATCAGCAGGCGCGCGCCCGAATACAGCGCCGCCTTGGCCATCTGGATTTCGCGCACATCGCGGTTGGTGATGGTGATGCGCGGGCCGCCGCGGTCGGTGGCGTCATAGACCAGATAGGAATAGGTGCGCCCGTCCAGAATGCAGCGGTCGGTGCCGGTCTGTTCGGGGGTGCCGATCAGGCCCGGCGCATCGACGATGCCGGCCATGCGCATTTCGGCCACCATTTCGATGATGCCTGACCCGCAGATGCCGGTGACACCCGACCCTGTGATGGACTCCTCAAAGCCATCCTCGTCAGACCACAACTCGCTGCCGATAACGCGGAAACGCGGTTCCTTGGTGACGGGGTCGATCTCGACCCGCTCGATGGCGCCGGGGGCGGCGCGCTGGCCGCTGCTGATCTGCGCGCCCTCGAAGGCGGGGCCGGTGGGGGACGAGCACGCCAGCACCTTTTCGCGGTTGCCCAGCAGGATTTCGGCGTTGGTGCCGACATCGACCACCAGAACCAGATCTTCGGATTTGTCCGGTGCCTCGGACAGGGCGACGGCGGCGGCATCGGCACCCACATGGCCCGCGATGCAGGGCAACAGGTAGACCCGCGCCGAGGGGTGGATGTTCAGGTGCAAATCATCCGCCCGCAGCCGCAGCGCGTTGGACGTGGCCAGGGCAAAGGGTGCCTGGCCCAGCTCGAACGGATCAATGCCCAGAAACAGGTGGTGCATCACCGGGTTGCAGACAAACACCGCATCCACGATCAGCGCCTTGTCGATATGTGCCTCGGTGCTGATCTGGGTGAACAGGGCGTTCATGCCCTCGCGCACGGCGGCGGTCATCGCCTGGGCGCCGTCTGCGTTCATCATCGAATAGCTGACGCGGCTCATCAGGTCTTCGCCAAAGCGGATCTGCGGGTTCATGATGCCGGACGAGGCGACGACAGCCCCCGATTGCAGGTCGCACAGATGCGCCGCAATGGTGGTCGAGCCCAGATCGACGGCCAGCCCGTAAACCGAACCTTCGTAATAGCCGGGCCAGATGTGCATGATGCGTGGTGCGTTCTCGCGGTCGCCCAGGTGGACGGCGACGGTGACCTTCCAGTCGCCCTTGCGCAGGATCGGCTGCATGGTTTGCAGGATGTGCAGGTCGGCGTGCACGTTTTCCAGCGCCCATTGTTCGCGCAGCGCGTCGCGCAGCCGTTCCAGATCGCCCGAAGGGTCGTGCATGTCGGGTTGCTGCACCTCGACGTAATACAGTTTGGTTGACGGGTTCATGGTGATGTCGCGCGCCTCGGCGCGTTTGCGCACGACCTGTTTGTGAACCTGGCTTTCGGGAGGCACGTCGATCACGACATCACCCTGCACCATGGCCTGACAGCCCAAGCGGCGGCCATCCAGCATGCCACGTTTGGATTTATAGCGTTCCTCGACGCTGTTCCATTCGCTGAGCGCGTCGGCGTGCACGGTGACGCCGTGTTTCGAGAACTGGCCGTAGCCGGGGCTGATCTGGCATTTGCTGCAAATGCCGCGCCCGCCGCAGACGCTGTCCAGATCGACGCCCAACTGGCGTGCGGCGGTCAGGATCGGGGTGCCTTTGGGAAAGCGTCCGCGCTTGCCCGAGGGGGTGAAAACGACGAGGGGGTCTTGGGAGGGATCGGTGTTCATGAACATGCCTTGCCTGTCTGTTGTCGCGAACATAGGGGTTTGGCAGGGAAGCGAAAGGTAGAGAGCGGCAAAATCGGGGTTGATGGCGTCATTTGTGGGGAAGGATGGTGCGACGGACAGGCAGCCGGGCAGCGCCCGACCGCGGGTGGGCATCACGCCGTTGATAGTTGCCACTTTATTTTTCGTCTTTCGCGCGGGAAATATGAATCGCGATACAGTGAGGAAGCGCCCGCCCGTCACGCCGAAGGCGTGCCGACTTTAGACGGCGCACCTTTGGTGCGACGGGCGGTCGGGCGCTGCCCGGCGGTGCTTCGCACCTTTGTTCCGGGCTTTGGTGTAAACTTTGTAGCATAAGGTCCAACTTAAAACTGACTTGCTTAAGTGTGATCGTGCCCAACCGTCGCGTCAAAAGCGTCCGGACATTATTCAGCACCTGTATCCGAACCTCGGCGTTTTCTCTGGCTACTCCATCCCACGCGCATGAAACACGAACCCCAGCAGGTTCAGCAACACCTGCGCTGCCAGCACCGAGGTTGACCCCGTGGGGTCGTAATCCGGCGCCACCTCGACCAGATCAATTCCCACGATCTCGTGCCCTTGGGCGACGCCCTGCAACAGCTCCAGCACCTCGTAATACAGGAACCCCCCATGACTGGGCGTGCCTGTCCCCGGCGCGATCGACGGGCAAAACGCATCAATATCCAGCGTGATGTAAATCCGCGCGCCCACCGGTATCCGCGCCAGCAGCGCCTGCGTGCCCATCTTGCGGGCCTGGCGCACCGAAATGATGTCAGAGCCCATCGCGCGTGCATCGGCGTAACCTTCGCGTGCCGTGGACGATACGTTGCGGATGCCCACTTGCGTCAACCCGGTGACATAGGGCTGTTCGGCAGCGCGGCGCATCGGGTTGCCGTGGCCGTGGCGCACGCCGTGGCGTTCGTCGACAAAATCCAGATGCGCGTCGATTTGCAGGATGTGAATATCGCCCTGGTCGTCAAAGGCACGGATGCACGGAATGTTCACCGAATGGTCGCCGCCGATCACCACCGGCAGGGCGCCGGCCTTTAGCGCGGCCCTGACCCCTGCCTCGATATTGGCGTGGCTGCCTTCGGTGTCGGTGTGGATGATGTCGGCGTCCCCCATATCGACGATGCGCACCGAGGCGGGCAGGTAGGTCACGTCGTCTTCGTGGTCATAGGCCCCTGCGTGCCCAAAGCTGAACAGCGTCGACGCCTCGCGCACGCCGCGCGGCCCGAACCGCGCACCGGCCCGCCATTGCGTGCCTGCATCAAAAGGTGCGCCCAAAATTGCCACATCCGCGTCCAGCGCGTCCCAGTCCGGCGCGTACGGTCGCTTGCCAAAGGTCGTGATGCCGACAAAAGGCAGGTCCAGCCGTCCGCTGTCATATGAATGTGCCATTGGGGATGCTCCTGTTCGCAGTGTCCCGCGCAGGTTTACGCAGGCATAGCTGCCATGCAATCGGCCATTTGCCCTTTTCTTCCCGACGATCCCGTGAAATAGGACCTTGCCAACCGTAACTCCGATGCGAGGTGTGACATGGAGATTCGCGAGGCCCTTACCTTTGATGATGTTTTGCTGGTTCCGGCGGCGTCCAGCGTGCTGCCCAGCACCGCTGACACGCGCACGTGGGTGACCCAGTCTATTGCAATGAACATTCCGCTGCTCAGCTCGGCGATGGACACTGTGACCGAAAGCCGGATGGCGATTGCCATGGCACAGGCCGGCGGGATCGGCGTGGTGCACCGCAATCTGGACATCGACGCCCAGTCGCAGGAAGTGCGGCGGGTGAAACGCTTTGAAAGCGGGATCGTCTACAACCCGATTACCCTGCGCGCCGACCAGACGCTGGCCGACGCCAAGGCGCTGCAAGAGCGTTACCGCGTGTCGGGTTTTCCGGTGGTGGACGACACCGGCCGCGTTGTCGGCATCGTGACCAACCGCGACATGCGCTTTGCCAGTGATGACAAAACGCCGGTGCGGGTGATGATGACCTCAGACAATCTGGCGATTTTGCAAGAGCCCGCCGACCGCGACGAGGCGATCAGCCTGATGAAGGCGCGCCGCATCGAAAAGCTGCTGGTGACAGATGGCAAGGGCAAGCTGACCGGCCTGCTGACGCTGAAAGACACCGAACAGGCGGTGCTGAACCCGACGGCTTGCAAGGACGAGCTTGGCCGTCTGCGCGTGGCTGCGGCCACCACCGTGGGCGATGCAGGCTTTGAACGGTCGCAGGCGCTGGTGGATGCGGGGGCCGACATGATCGTGATCGACACGGCCCACGGCCACTCCGAAGGCGTGGCCGAGGCGGTGCGCCGGGCCAAGGCACTGTCCAGCACCGTTCAGGTGGTTGCAGGCAACGTGGCCACGGGTGCTGCGGTGCGCGCGCTGATCGACGCAGGCGCGGACGCCGTCAAGGTTGGCATCGGCCCCGGGTCGATCTGCACCACGCGCATGGTTGCCGGTGTCGGCGTGCCGCAGCTGACCGCGATCATGGATTGCGCAGCAGCTGCGGGCGACGTGCCGATCATTGCCGATGGCGGCATCAAGTTCTCGGGCGACTTTGCCAAGGCGATCGCCGCAGGCGCGTCCTGTGCCATGGTCGGCAGCATGGTCGCGGGCACCGACGAATCTCCCGGCGAGGTCATCCTGTACCAGGGCCGCAGCTTCAAAGGCTATCGTGGCATGGGGTCGCTGGGTGCCATGGCGCGCGGCTCGGCCGACCGCTATTTCCAGAAGGATGCGGCCAGCGACAAGCTGGTCCCCGAGGGCATCGAAGGGCAGGTTCCCTACAAGGGCAGCGCCAACGCCGTGATCCACCAGTTGGTTGGCGGATTGCGCGCGGCCATGGGCTATACCGGTTGCGCCACGGTGGCCGAGATGCGCAAGAACTGCACCTTTGTCAAAATCACCAACGCGGGCCTGTCGGAAAGCCATGTGCACGACGTGCAGATCACCCGCGAAAGCCCGAACTACCGGGTCGGTTGACCGCTTTGCGCCGGTCCGGTGGATGCCGGGCCGGTGCCGTCTGTGCGGCCCCTTTGGGCCGATGTTGAAGTTGCTAAATTGGATATACGTTTCATGACCTTGATCGACGTTCTTCACGCTTGGTGCCACCCATGACCCCCGGTGCACGGGTGGCCGCGTCGATCGAGATCATCGACGATATTCTGGCCGGTCAGGCCGCCGAACAGGCGCTGACCCGATGGGCACGCGGCAGCCGGTTTGCGGGGTCCAAAGACCGCGCTGCGGTGCGGGATCTGGTCTTTGCCGCCCTGCGCACATGGCGCAGTGACGCGGTTCTGGGCGGCGGGACAGATGGCCGCGCGCGCATGATCGGACGGCTGCGGGCCGAAGGCGCGGACATTGACGCGCTGTTCGACGATGCAGGCCATGCCCCCGCACCGCTGACCGAGCAAGAGACGCAGGCAGGCAACGCCCCGACCGAAACCGGCGACCGTTGGAACCTGCCGGACTGGCTGCTGCCGCACTGGCAGGACGCATTGGGCGAGGCGGCCGAAGCCGCCGCCCTGATCGCGCAGGACCGCGCGCCGATCACCCTGCGTGTCAACACCCGCCAATGTTCCGTGGTCGATGTGGTGTCTGCACTGGAAAGCGAACAGGTCCTGACCGAGGCCAACAGCCTGAGTGCTACCGCACTGACCGTGCTGTCAAACCCGCGCCGCGTGCGCCAGTCGCAGGCCTATACCGATGGCTGGATCGAAATGCAGGATGCGGCCAGTCAGGCCGTGGTGGATGTCATTCCTGATGGCACCCGGGCACTTGATTACTGTGCGGGCGGCGGCGGCAAGGCGCTGGCGCTGGCTGCGCGCGGCTTTACCGTCTGGGCCCATGACATCGCGCCGGGGCGCATGGCCGACATTCCCGACCGCGCCGAACGTGCTGGCGTGCATATCCGCGTGGTGGCGCCCGACCAGTTGCCCGCGAAAGAGAAATTCGACGTGGTCCTGTGCGATGCGCCCTGTTCCGGCAGCGGTGCGTGGCGGCGGTCGCCCGAAGGCAAATGGGCGCTGACCCAGGACCGGCTGGACGAATTGAACGCGATCCAGGATGACATTCTGGACACCGCGATGGCCCATCTGGCGACCGGTGGAACGCTGGTTTACGTGACCTGTTCTGTGCTGAACTGCGAGAACGAAGACCGGATCGCGGCCTTTTTGGCGCGTCATTCGGGGTGGACGTGCAGCCTGAAAAAACGCTGGAATATCAGCGCCGAGGGCGACGGGTTCTTCACCGCACACTTGACCCGCGAATAAGCGTCACTTACACAACTATAAGACGAAAAGCGGTCAGGCACCGGTTTTGATCTGATATCTTGATGCAGTTAATCTGCAGTTAATCCTTTTCGCGCGACACTCGCGAGGACGATTCGAGGTTAGGATGATGTTTTGCAAGGCAGTGCACTGACGACAGGGCCCTTGGGGCGCATTTCGGAACTGGGCGCCACGCGGTTGCGGGCCTTGATGATGGGGGCGGCGCTGTTGGGGCTGATGGGCGCGATGGCGCCTGCGGGGGTGGTGCAACTGGGGCTTGCGGCATCTGCGTCCACCGTGCTTGCCCTGTCGGGGATCATGTTTGCAATCAGCCACCGCCAGAAACGCCGCCGCAGGATGGCCTTTGCCGTGATGTCCGATTTCATCGAAAAGGATGCCGCACTTAGCCTTGTGACCGACGGGGACGGGCAAATTCTGTCGATGAACGCGGCGGCGCGCGCGCGCTATGCCAGCGCGGCCGGTGGGTCGCTGGCGGCGGTGCTGCGTGATACTTTTGCCAACCCTGGCGGAATCATTCACCGTCTGAAGACAACCGCCGATGCCGAAGGGGCCGCACGCGAGGATATTGCCACCCGCAAGACCCACATCCGTCTGGCTGTTCACGTGATGGGGTCAGATGCCTATTTGTGGCGCATGGAAACCATGTCCGACCGCGGCGCGAAGCAGGCGCATGATGGTCCGGGACTGCCCATGCTGATGACCGGACGTTCGGGTGCCATTCTTTACATGAACGACAGTGCGCGCACCTTGATAGGCCATCGTGCCAAAACGCTGGAAGGTCTGTTTCTGGGCGGTTTGCCCACCTCGGGCGAGGTGGCGGACCTGGCCACACAAGATGGTGCGGTGCGCTGTCTGGTGACGCAGGTGGACAGCGGCGCGGGGCGGCACGCCCTCTATTTGCTGCCTATGGCGCAAGGTGCCCAGGCACCGGCGGACAGCTGGGGCGCGTTCGAGACGTTGCCGGTGCCCTTGGTCCTGATTACTGCCGACGGTCACGTTCAAGCGCACAACAGATCTGCTGCGGCCTTGGTGGGGCTGGGCATCGCAGAGGGCGTCCACCTGAGCACATTGATGGAAGGGTTGGGGCGTCCGATCACCGACTGGCTGGCCGAAACGCTGGCAGGTCGCGCGGTTCAACATTCGGAATTCCTGCGCTTGAAACGGTCCGACAAGGAAATGTTCGTTCAGGTGACATTGAATCGCGTCACGGAAAACGGCGTGGCCAGCGTGATCGCGGTTCTGACCGACGCCACCGAATTGAAAACGCTGGAAGCGCAATTCGTGCAAAGCCAGAAAATGCAGGCGATTGGACAACTTGCGGGTGGCGTTGCACATGATTTCAATAACCTTCTGACTGCGATCTCGGGGCATTGCGATCTGCTGCTGCTGCGCCATGACCAGGGCGATTCCGACTATGGCGATCTTGTACAGATCAACCAGAACGCCAACCGCGCGGCGGCGCTGGTGGGGCAATTGCTGGCCTTCTCGCGCAAGCAGACCCTGCGCCCGGAAATGCTGGACATGCGCGATACATTGTCAGACCTTACGCATCTTCTGAACCGTCTTGTGGGGGAAAAGGTGACGTTGACGCTCAGCCACGATCCGCTGTTGCAGGCGATCCGCGCAGACAAGCGCCAGTTGGAACAGGTGTTGATGAACCTTGTGGTCAACGCACGCGATGCCATGCCTGAGGGTGGCGAGATTCGCATTGAAACCGAATGCACAACCCTGACAAAACCGATGCAGCGCGACCGCGTGACCGTGCCGGCAGGGCAATATGTGACGGTGCGTGTGGTGGATCAGGGCACCGGTATTTCACCTGACAAACTTCAAAAAGTGTTCGAACCCTTCTTTACCACCAAGCGCACGGGCGAGGGCACGGGGCTGGGTCTGTCGACGGCCTATGGGATCGTGAAGCAGACGGGCGGTTTCATTTTCGTGGACAGCACTCTTGGCAAAGGTACATGTTTTTCCTTGCTGTTCCCTGTATTGGACGGCGCACCGATGGCTTTGGAAAAACCTGCTGTGCCCGCCAAGGTGGCCGCACCCAGTCACGGCGACGGTGTCATCCTGCTGGTGGAAGACGAGGCGCCCGTGCGTGCTTTTGCCAGCCGCGCATTGCGATTGCGGGGTTATACCGTGCTGGAAGCCGACTGTGCCGAGTCCGCCTTGAAAACGCTTGAAGACACGGACCTGAACGTCGATCTGTTTGTCACCGACGTGGTGATGCCGGGCAAGGACGGCCCAAGCTGGGTGCGCGAAGCGCTGAAGTCACGACCCGAGGTGCGGGTGGTCTTTGTGTCGGGCTATGCCGAGGACCGGTTGAACAATGACCAAGCGGCTATTCCGAACTCGGTCTTCCTGCCCAAACCGTTTTCGCTGAACGAACTGACAGAAACCGTTCACAAACAACTGCATTGAGTGCCCGTCAGGCAATGCTGTCGTACAGGTCGAACTCTTCCGCGAACTTGCGCCGGAACCGGCTTGCAATGTCCGGCGACAGGTTCAATGGCATTTCGGGTGACACATTCTCGCGGGCCAGGTCCAGGGTCACGTCCAGCCGCTCGGACAAAAATGCCTGCAAGCGCGGCTGGTCTTCGTATTTGAACAGATGGGTCACGCCGACGCCGTTCGGTTGCGATTCGAGAAACTTGAACTGGCTGCCCACGTCGGCAAAGCTCGGTTTCTTGCCTTTCATATAGGCCTGCACAAAATCGTCGAAACTGATTCCGTGGGTTGCATTCGGTTTGCCTGCCATGAAAGGGCGCTGGCGATAACGCCACCACGACCCAAGCCAGTCTATGGGTTCGCGCATCACGGCCATCACCTCAAGCTCGGTGTCGCAAACTTTCAAAAACATCGGCCGCACGAAACGGTTGTACCGGTAGACTGGGGCGTGCTTCAGCATCGGCGGTTCCGAAATAACAAGATCGGCGCGCGGCCGCAGCGCGTTTTCGTAAGCGGTGGTGCCGGTTTTGGGCACCGAGAGAAAAGCCAGACGTTCCTTAAAGAAAACAAGCATTTAATCCGTAACCCTCGCAGTCATCTTTCAAAAAATCAGCCGTTCACCACTCTTTAACAATTATTGCTTCAAAGTGGGACTGCAAAATTAAGATTGAAATGTTCTCATTTTGTACGCATATAGAACACAATAGGAACATCGACGCAGCACAGGCAGCGATTGCCGCCCCCGTCGGGGTATGACACTAAGGGACCATAACAATGGCAACGGCAGATCTTTTGACAATGGACAGCAAGAAAAACGCGGACAAGCAAAAGGCGCTGGACAGTGCGCTGGCCCAGATCGAGCGGCAGTTCGGCAAGGGTTCGATCATGAAGCTGGGCGCAGAAGGCGCCGTTCAGGATATCACGGCCAGCTCGACCGGCTCGCTTGGTCTGGATATCGCATTGGGCATTGGCGGCCTGCCGATGGGGCGCATTATCGAAATCTATGGCCCTGAATCCTCGGGTAAAACCACGCTGACCTTGCACTGTATCGCGGAACAGCAAAAGGCGGGCGGCGTCTGCGCTTTTGTTGACGCGGAACACGCGCTGGACCCGCAGTACGCCAGAAAGCTGGGCGTGGACATCGACGAGCTGCTGATTTCGCAGCCCGACACTGGTGAACAGGCGCTGGAAATCACCGACACGCTGGTGCGCTCGGGCGCGGTCAACATGGTGGTGGTCGATTCGGTCGCAGCCCTGACCCCGAAATCCGAGCTTGAGGGCGACATGGGCGACAGCAGCGTCGGCGTTCAGGCCCGTCTGATGAGCCAGGCCATGCGCAAACTGACCGGTTCGATCAGCCGCAGCAATTGCATGGTCATTTTCATCAACCAGATCCGGATGAAAATTGGTGTGATGTTCGGCTCGCCCGAAACCACCACCGGCGGCAACGCGCTGAAGTTCTACTCCTCTGTACGTCTGGACATTCGCCGCATCGGCGCCCTGAAGGACCGGGACGAGGTGGTGGGCAACGCCACCCGCGTGAAGGTCGTGAAGAACAAGGTGGCTTCGCCCTTCAAACAGGTCGAATTCGACATCATGTACGGCGAGGGCATTTCGAAAATGGGCGAATTGCTTGATCTGGGTGTCAAAGCGGGCGTGGTTGAGAAATCGGGTGCCTGGTTCAGCTACGGCGACGAACGCATGGGGCAGGGACGTGAGAACTCGAAACAGTTCCTCAAAGACAACCCATCCGTGGCCATCGAGATCGAGGACAAGATTCGCGCCGCGCACGGTCTGGATTTTGACGCACATTCCGGCGACAAGGATGACGATCTTCTCGAAGGGTAGTCCGACCCAAATCGTGTAATCTATCGCAAGGCGCGCCCACGGGTGCGCCTTGTTGCGTCTGGTCGTGCCCCTTTGCATGGTGGACAGCGGCCAGATCGGCAGGTATCCCATCGCAAAGCCACTTTCCGCGCCAAAAAAGGCCCACACCACATGCCCACGTTGAACGACATCCGATCCACCTTTCTGAACTTTTTCGAAAAGCAGGGACACCAGATTGTCCCGTCCAGTCCGCTGGTTCCGCGCAACGATCCGACGCTGATGTTTGTGAACTCGGGCATGGTCCAGTTCAAGAACCTGTTCACCGGTGTTGAAACGCGCGATTACAACCGTGCGACCACCGCGCAGAAATGCGTGCGCGCAGGCGGCAAACACAACGATCTGGACAACGTCGGCTATACGGCGCGCCACCATACGTTCTTTGAAATGATGGGCAATTTCAGCTTTGGAAATTATTTCAAGGAAGAGGCGATCACCTATGCATGGGAACTGCTGACCCAAGGGTTTGGCATTCCGGCCGAACGGCTGCTGGTCACAGTTTATCACACCGATGACGAGGCCGCGAACCTGTGGAAAAAGATCGCGGGTCTGCCCGATGATCGCATTATTCGCATCCCGACCGCTGACAACTTTTGGCAGATGGGGCCAACCGGCCCTTGCGGTCCGTGCACCGAGATTTTCTATGACCACGGCGACCACATCTGGGGCGGACCTCCGGGATCGCCCGAGGAAGACGGTGACCGGTTCATCGAAATCTGGAACATCGTTTTCATGCAGAACGAACAGTTCGAAGACGGCTCGATGGTGCCGCTGGACATGCAGTCGATCGACACCGGCATGGGTCTGGAACGGATTGGCGCGCTGTTGCAAGGCAAGCATGACAATTACGACACCGACTTGATGCGCAGCCTGATCGAGGCCAGCGCAGATGCCTCCAGCAGCGATCCCGACGGACCGGGCAAGACGCATCACCGGGTGATCGCCGACCACCTGCGGTCCACCTCGTTCCTGATCGCTGATGGGGTGATGCCGTCCAACGACGGGCGCGGCTATGTGCTGCGGCGGATCATGCGCCGCGCGATGCGGCATGCGCATCTGCTGGGGGCAAAGGATCCGATGATGTACAAGCTGGTGCCCGCATTGGTGCGCCAGATGGGTGCGGCTTATCCCGAGCTGGGGCGCGCACAGGCGCTGATCACCGAGACGCTGGAACTGGAAGAAACCCGGTTCAAACAAACGCTTGAGCGTGGGTTGAAGCTGTTGGACGACGAACTGACCGGTCTGGCCGAGGGCGCGGCCCTGTCTGGCGCTGCGGCGTTCAAACTGTATGACACCTTCGGCTTTCCGCTGGATCTGACGCAGGATGCGCTGCGCGAAAAGGGTCGCAGCGTGGACACGGATGGGTTCGACAGCGCCATGGCCGAACAAAAGGCCAAGGCGCGCGCGGCGTGGTCCGGTTCGGGCGAGGCGGCGGATGCAACCGTTTGGTTCGACGTGGCTGACACCGCTGGCACCACCGATTTCCTGGGCTATGACACCGAAACCGCCGAAGGGCAGATCGTGGCTTTGGTTCAGGACGGGGCGCGGGTGGACAGCGCTGCCCAGGGGCAGACGGTACAGATCGCGCTGAACCAGACGCCGTTTTACGCCGAAAGTGGCGGTCAGGTGGGTGACACCGGTCTGATCCGCACCGAAAGCGGCACCGTGCGTGTCACCGACACGCGCAAGACAGCGGGTGTTTTCACGCATATAGGCGTTGTCGAAAAAGGCAGCGTAAACAAAGGGCAATCTGCTGTTCTTGAGGTAGATCATGCGCGGCGCACGTCGATCCGTGCCAACCATTCGGCCACGCACCTGCTGCACGAGGCCCTGCGCAATGCGCTTGGCGATCACGTGGCGCAGCGTGGATCGTTGAACGCGGCTGACCGTTTGCGGTTCGATTTCAGCCACGCCAAGGCGCTGAACGCGGATGAGCTGGCGCAGGTCGAGGCCGAGATGAACACCTACATCCGCCAGAACGCACCGGTCGAGACACGTATCATGACACCGGACGATGCCCGCGCCATCGGGGCGCAGGCCCTGTTCGGCGAGAAATACGGAGATGAAGTGCGGGTGGTGTCCATGGGCCGCGCCGACACCGGCAAGGGCGGCGACGGTCAGACCTATTCGATCGAACTGTGCGGCGGCACCCATGTGCGTCAGACCGGCGACATCGGCGCTTGTGTGATCCTGGGGGACAGCGCCAGCAGCGCAGGCGTGCGCCGGATCGAGGCGTTGACCGGGGCCGAAGCCTTGGCCTATCTGCGTGGGCAGGACACCCGTTTGACTGCTGTGGCCGATGCGTTGAAAGCACCGGCTGCCGAAGTGCCCGACCGCGTGCGCGCCCTGATGGACGAACGCAAGGCGCTGGCCAACGAAGTGGCGCAGTTGCGCCGCGAACTGGCAATGTCCGGCGGC
Source organism: uncultured Pseudosulfitobacter sp. (assembly GCF_963976325.1). Taxonomy (NCBI): domain Bacteria; kingdom Pseudomonadati; phylum Pseudomonadota; class Alphaproteobacteria; order Rhodobacterales; family Roseobacteraceae; genus Pseudosulfitobacter; species uncultured Pseudosulfitobacter sp. Next base: position 840,714 of record NZ_CAXBJW010000001.1, on the reverse strand, counting down.
GGCAAGGCCGAACCCCAGGCCGAAGACGTCAACGGCACCGCCTTCCTTGCGCAGGTTCTGACCGGCGTCACGGGCAAGGATCTGCCGGCCCTGATCGACGCCCACAAGGACCGGATCGGGTCGGGTGCTGTGCTGCTGATCGCCGATGATGGCGGCAAGGTCGCCGTCGCTGCCGGTGTGACCAAGGACAAGACCGACAGCCTCAGCGCCGTTGATCTGGTCAAGGCCGCCGTGGCCGAACTGGGCGGCAAGGGCGGCGGTGGCCGCGCCGACATGGCCCAGGGCGGCGCCAAGGATGCCACGAACGCAGATGCAGCCATTACAGCGGCAAAAGCCGTCATCGGAGGATAATATGCCCGCACTTTGGATCGCCCACGTCACCGTGACAGACGAAGAGGCTTACGGAAAATACGCCAAGCTGGCAGGCCCCGCGATTGCGGCCCACGGCGGCGCGTTCATCGCGCGCGGTGGACGTTTCGTGCAGCTTGAGGGCAAGGAGCGCCCGCGCAATGTGGTGGCACGCTTTCCGTCGGTCGAAGCCGCCGAAGAGTGCTATCACTCGGACGCCTACCAACAGGCGCTGTCCCATGCCCGTGGTGCATCGGAACGCGAACTGCTGATCGTCGAAACCAGCGAGTAACCGGCCACTTCTTTTGGCCGGAAATATCCCGGGGGAATTGGCCGCAGGCCAAGGGCGCAGCGCCCCAACACCCTAAAACCAAAAAAGGCGCCCCGATCAGGGCGCCTTTTTCACATCTTATCCTACTGACATCAGCCCGCTTTCGCCATCCGCTTGCGCTCGTGCGGGTCCAGATACCGCTTGCGCAGACGGATCGCGTTGGGCGTCACTTCGACCAGTTCGTCGTCGTCGATATAGGCAATCGCCTCTTCCAGCGACAGCGTGATCGGCGTGGTCAGGCGCACGGCTTCATCGGTGCCCGATGCGCGCACGTTGGTCAGTTGTTTGCCCTTCAGCGGGTTCACTTCCAGATCGTTTTCGCGGCTGTGTTCGCCGATGATCATGCCGGTGTACACGGCTTCCTGCGCACCGATGAAGAACTTGCCGCGGTCTTCCAGTTTCCACAGCGCGTAAGACACCGAAACGCCGTTTTCCATCGAGATCAGAACGCCAGCGCGGCGGCCCGGGATGACACCCTTGTGCGGTGCCCAGCTGTGGAACACGCGGTTCAGAACGCCGGTGCCGCGTGTGTCGGTCAGGAATTCGCCGTGATAGCCGATCAGGCCGCGCGATGGCACGTGGGCCACGATGCGGGTCTTGCCGGCGCCTGCGGGTTTCATCTCGACCAGCTCGCCCTTGCGCACGCCGGTGATTTTTTCGATGACCGCGCCCGAATATTCGTCATCCACGTCAATGGTGGCTTCTTCGATGGGCTCATGGCGCACGCCGTCGATGTCCTGGAACAGAACCTGCGGACGCGAGATCGACAGTTCGAACCCTTCGCGGCGCATGTTTTCGATCAGAACGCCCATTTGCAATTCGCCACGGCCGGCAACTTCAAACGCTTCGCCGCCAGGGGTGTCGCTGATCTTGATGGCGACGTTGCTTTCGGCTTCTTTGTGCAGACGGTCACGGATGACGCGGCTTTGCACTTTTTTGCCGTCACGGCCGGCCAGCGGGCTGTCGTTGATGCCGAATGTCACGGTGATGGTGGGCGGGTCGATCGGCTGGGCCGGGATCGCGTCAACCACGGATGCGTCGGCCAGCGTGTCGGCCACGGTCGCCTTGGTCATGCCTGCGATCGACACAATGTCACCCGCTTCGGCCACGTCGATGGCGGTCTGGTCCAGACCACGGAAGGCCAGGATCTTGGTGCAGCGGAAGTTTTCGATCAGCTTGCCGTCGCGCGACATGGCTTTGATGGTCTGGCCCGCTTTGACGGTGCCGGATTCAACGCGGCCGGTCAGCAGGCGGCCCAGGAACGGATCGCCGCCCAAGGTGGTGGCCAGCATGCTGAACGCCTGATCGGTGTTGGCGACCTGTTTGGGCGCGGGCACATGGCTTAGGATCAGGTCGAACAGGGCGTCCAGACCTTTGCGCGGGCCGTCCAGTTCCATGTCGGCCCAGCCATTGCGGCCCGAGGCGTACATGGTCGGAAAGTCCAGTTGCTCGTCGGTTGCGTCCAGGTTGGCGAACAGGTCAAAGCATTCGTCCAGCGCGCGGTCGGGTTCGCCGTCGGCCTTGTCGACCTTGTTGACCACCACGATGGGGCGCAGGCCCAGTTTCAACGCTTTCGAGGTCACGAATTTGGTTTGCGGCATCGGGCCTTCCGCGGCGTCCACCAGCAGCACAACACCGTCGACCATCGACAGGATGCGTTCGACTTCGCCGCCGAAATCGGCGTGGCCGGGGGTGTCAACGATGTTGATCCGCGTGCCTTTCCATTCCACCGACGTGGGTTTGGCAAAGATCGTGATGCCGCGTTCGCGTTCCAGATCGTTGCTGTCCATGGCGCGTTCGGTGGTCGCCTGGTTTTCGCGGTAGGTGCCCGATTGTTTCAGCAATTCGTCGACCAGTGTTGTTTTGCCGTGGTCAACGTGGGCGATGATTGCGATGTTGCGCAGTTCCATGGGTTCAGCCTTTAAGGGTAAGTTGCCGCGCGCATACCGTGCGGGTGCAGCAAAGGCCAGTGAAAAAGGGTTATAACGCCCTTTGCGGTCGAAAGTTGCCGCAAAGCTGCGGGTTGGTCAGTGCTGGGCGCTGTTGGAAAACAGGTGGATCACCAGAATCCCCGCGATGATCAGCCCCAGACCGGCGACAGCGGGCAGGTCCAGTTTCTGGCCAAACAGCACATATCCAATCCCCGCGATCAGCACGATCCCCAGACCCGACCAGATGGCATAGACAATGCCCACCGGCATTTCTTTCAGTGCAAGGGCCATGAAATAGAACGACGCGCCATAGAACACGACCACGGCCACCGACGGCCAGAGCCGCGAAAACTGTTGCGAGGCTTGCAGTGCGGTGGTGCCCATGGTTTCGGTGACGATGGCGATGACCAGCCAGAGATAGTGCAGCGGCATGGTGCGTTCCTTCGTGTATCAGAGCGGCAGCGCGGTGCTGTCCTTGATGTCTTCCATTACGAAACTGGCCGAAATATCGGCCACGGGCAAGCGCGCGATCAGTTGTTGGTACAGGCGGTCATAGCCTGCCATGTCCGCCACGCGGGCGCGCACCAGGTAATCAAGGTCGCCGGTCATGCGGTATACGCTCAGGATGCCCGGGATCGCCTTGGCGGCGCTGGCAAAGCGGGCTTGCCATTCGGGGTCATGGCTGCCGGTGCGGATTTGCATGAACACCATCAGCGGCAGGCCGATCTTGGCGGGGTCGACCAATGTGACGCGGGCGGTGATGATGCCTGCGTCTTCCATCAGGCGGATGCGCCGCCAGCAGGCATTGCGCGACAGGCCGACAACGTCGCTCAGCGAATCCAGCGATTGGCTGGCGTCCCGTTGCAGTTCGCTTAGCAAACTGCGGTCAATGTCGTCTAAATTCAACATGATGTTCACTTACTGTGGATAGTATCCCAATGCAACCGTCAGAGGTGATGAAATTTGGGACCCATTCCAAAGCCGGGGCAGGTAGGTTGCACACAGACTGAAAACAGGAGCAAACCCATGATCGCACGCATTTTCCTTAGCCATCCCCGTAAAGTCGACGAAAGCTATTTCGAACATATGCTGTTCGCAGGACGCTTTGCGGTGCGGTTGTGCGCGGCGGGCGGTGCGGCGCTGGTCCATGCGGTGATCCCCTGTCTGTTCGAAAAAACCGCCAGCCGGATGATTGCGCAAATGTATGCGCAGACCCACAACCGGGGTCAATAACCGATGTGCCGTTGGGCGGCCTATCTGGGCGACCCGATCTTTATGGACGGGCTGGTGACCAGCCCGGGCCATTCCCTGGTGCATCAGTCGCGCGCGGCCAGCGAATGCAAGACGGCGCTGAACGGCGACGGTGTGGGCGTTGCATGGTACGGCGACCGGCCCGAGCCGGGGGTGTACCGTGATGTGTATCCGGCGTGGTCCGACCCGAACCTGATGGCGCTGTGCCGCACGGTCAAAAGCCATGCCTTCATGGCCCACGTGCGCGCGTCCACCGGATCGGCGACCAGCCGCAACAACTGCCACCCGTTTGCCTGCGGGCGTTGGAGTTTCATGCACAACGGGCAGGTCGGCGGCTTTGACCGGTTTCGCAGGCTGGCCGATATGGGCGTGTCCGATGCGCTTTATGCACACCGGCGCGGGGCGACGGACAGCGAATTGTTGTTTCTCTATGCGATGGCCGAAGGACTGGACGAGGCACCCGAGGCGGCGATGATCACAGCCCACGCGCGGCTGGAAGCGATGTCGCGTACCAATGGCACCACGCCGCATCTGCGGTCGTCGGCGGCATGGATGGACGGGCAGCGATTGTTCGTGCTGCGCACCTCGACCGATCACATTGCGCCGACCGTCTATTACCGGCGCAGGTCGGACGATCTGGGCTGGTTCGTCGTGTCCGAGCCGCCGGAACTGGGGCAGGCGGGGTGGACCGAACTGCCAGCAGGGCATCTGGCGGCGTTTTCAGACGGGGGTGTGGTGATTACGCCAATGGCGGTCGTGGCAAACGCGGCGGCCTGAGGCCTTGATAGGAAACCGGTGGGACTTGGGGCATTGCCCCCTTGTGCGCAGATGGCTGTGCGCAAAGGGGGCTGACAGCGTACCGATCAGCTTGCCGAATAGGTAACCTGACCGTCGCAGATGGTCACCAGCGCCCTGGCGTCGGTGATCTGAGCCGGTGCAAGCGTGGTGACATCGTGGCTGAGGATCGCCACGTCGGCCATCATGCCCGCTTTCAGTTTGCCTTTGCGGTCTTCGTTGAACTCGACCCATGCGTTGTCACGGGTATAGCTGGCCAGAGTGTCGGTCAGGCTTTGGGTCTGATCGCGCCATTTCGGTCCCAGGTCCAGCGGTGCGATGGCGGCCTTGATCGTGTCCATCACATCGACCTGAATGACCGGCCAGTCGGTCGAAAAGATCACCTTGGCACCCGTGTCGCGGATGTCTTGCCAGGCATAGGCACCGGCGATCTGGTCGTCGTGCAGATATTGACCGACCGCAGAGGGTGGAAAGATATGACCGCGCGGCGCATGTCCGGGCTGGATCGAGGCGACGATGCCAAGTTCGGCCAGACGCGGGATGTCGTCCAGGTGCATCACCTCGAGATGTTCGATCCGGTGGCGGCTGTCGCGCACGCCATTGGCCTTTTGTGCGGCCTCATAGGCGTCGATGGTGCGCCGCACGCCCGCGTCGCCGATGGCGTGCACCGCGATCTGGAACCCCAGCCGATCCGCCTCGACGGCGCTGGCTACGAAATGCTCTTGGGTGAACACCTCGTCGCCGGTGTTGCCGTCCTTGCCCAGATCGCCGGGATAGGGGCGCAGCATCAGTGCGGTGCCGCTTTCGATCACGCCGTCGATGAACATTTTCACATGGTTGCAGCGCACCTTGTCGCCCTGAAACCGTGCGCGCATTTCCGGCGCATCCTGTGTCATGCGTTCGATCGGATCGGTGCCTTTCATATGAAACGGCACTTCGCAGCGGCACAGCAGGCGGCCTTCGGTTTCAAGTTCGCTGAGCAGTTCAAGCTGATAAAAATTGCCGTCCATCAGGTGCAGCGTTGTGATGCCTTGGGCGGCGCAATGTTTCAGGCCCGCTTCGATCACATCCTTGTCCATTTCGCGCTGGTCTTTGGTGGCGGGTGGCACAGGGTCCTTGCCGGTGGTCAGGCCCATCATCTCGCGGCCCGCGTGGCGGGTCATCGCCAGGATCGGACCATAGGCGCCCGGCTCCAGCAGCTCGCCGTTGGCCAGACCGTCGTCGCCCATGACGATCTGCGATCCGGCATCGACCGCGCCGCCTTGCAACAGCCCGGCGGCCTTCAGTGCGGCCGTATTGGCCCAGACCGTGTGGTGATCGGGCGCGAACATCGCCAGCGGACGGTCGGGCAGGATGGTGTCCAGATCCTGACGGGTCAGGGTTTTTCCGGTGCCCAGAATGCCATAGTCGGCCATCACGCAAAACACCAAGGCGTCGTCGGGATTGGCGCGGGCATAGGGCACGATCCTGGCGCGCATCTCGTCCAGCCCGTGCACGCCATAAAGGCTAAGCTGCGACAGCTCGACCGAGCCGCCGAACAGGTGCACGTGGCTGTCGATGAAGCCGGGCAACACGGTGCCCCCGTTGGCGTCGATCATGCGGGTTGTGTCGTCTGCCAACCCCTTGACCATGGCGTCGTCGCCGATGGCTGTGATGCGCCCCCCGGCGATGGCCATTGCCTGTGCTTGCGGCTGATCGGGATCAAAGGTGATCAGGGTGCCATTGTAGATGATGATGTCAGCCGTCATATGTGCCTCGTTAAAGAAAAAAACGCGGCCTCCGTTCAAAGAGGCCGCACTAAGAGAAGTGTTTACTTCAGCAAGTCAGTCCAGATTGCCGTGTACAGCTTGGACGCCGACGGCGGACACGTGCGCGCGACATAGGCGGCGCCTTTCAACTCTTCCGGTACAACGATTTCCGGTGCTGTCTTCATGTCTTCGGGCAGAAACGCCTCTGACCCGGCGATCCCGTTGGCATAGCGGGCAAAGGACGACAGCATTGCCGCGTTCTCTGGGTCCATGATGAAGTTCAGAAAGATCTTGGCATTGTCAACGTTCTGCGCGTCGGCCAGGATTGCGGCGTTGTCCATCCAGACGGGATAGCCTTCTTGCGGATAGCCAAAGGCGATGTCCGCATTGTCGGCCCGCGAACGGAACGATGCACCGTTCCAGTTTACACCGGCGGCCAGATCACCCTTGGCGAACTTTTCGATATTGCCGTAATCCATCGACACCCAAAACGGCTTGGCCGCTTTCAGCACGTCGCGGACCTTCATCAGCGTTTCCTTGTCGTCGGTACATTGCTCGCCGCCGACATAGTGGATCGCCATGCCCATCACATCGTTCATCTCGGGCACCACGTTGATCTTGCCCTTCAGCTCTTCCGGTGGGTCAAAGATCACGGCAGCGGTGTTGATGTCGCCGCCATAAACGGCTGTGTTCACGGTTACACCCACGGTGCCCCATTGCCACGGCACGGTGTAGTTGCGGCCAGGGTCAAATTCGACATCGACCCACTGCGGGTCCATGTTCTTGAAGTTTTCCATCTCGTTGGGTTTGGATTCCATCAGCAAACCTTCCTGGATGAAGATCGGCACATAAGTACCTGATGGCACAACAATATCGAATCCGTGACCTCCGGCCTTGATCTTGGCAAGCGCAGTGTCGTTGCTGTCGTAATCGGTGATCGTCACCTTGATGCCGGTTTCGGCTTCGAACTTTTCGATCATCTCGGGGCTGGTATAGTTGCCCCAGTTATAGATGTTCAGCGCACCATCGGCGAACGCCGGGCTGCTGATCGCCATCAGGGCGGCGATGCTTGTCAGTGTCTTTTTCATGTTCAGACTCCCAGTTGGTTTTTTATAGTTCAGGTCTTGAGTTTGCTGAGCGCGGTAAAGGCGACGACCATGGTCACCGAGATCCCCAGCAGGACGGTCGAGATCGCGTTGACCTCGGGCGTGACGACACGACGCAACTGACCCAGCATATAGGTGGGCAGCGTATCTTGTCCGGCAGATTTTACAAACTCGGTGATCACCACGTCATCCAGGCTGATCACAAAGGCCAGCATCGCCCCGGCCAGAATGCCGGGCCACAGTTGCGGCAGGGTGATGCGGGTAAACACGCGAAAGGGGGGCGCATACAGATCGGCCGCCGCCTGTTCCAGCGCCAGATCCATCCCGATCAGCCGTGCGCGGATCGGCAGATAGGCAAAGGGGATGCAAAACGCCGTGTGCGCGATGACCAGATACATCAGGCCGGTGTAGCCCGTCGCCACCTTGATCATCGCAAAGAAGATCAGCAGCGCCACGGCCGTTACAATCTCGGGCACCATCAGTGGCTGATTGATCATTGCAAAGACCACCGACTGTCCCTTGAACTTGCGCGTTCGGGTGGTTGCAAGGGCTGCCAGAACGGCCAGCGTGGTGGAAATGCCCGAGGCCCAAAAGGCGATCACAAGGCTGCGAACGGTCGCTTCCTGCACCTGTTGATTGTCCCAGGCCGACACATACCAGCGCCAGGAAAACCCTTCCCAGATCGCAATCGACGTGCCTGCGTTGAACGAATAGATCACCAACAAAAAGATCGGCATGTACAGCAGCACAAAGGTCACAACCGCGATGGTTCGAAACCCCGGCATCTGTTGAATTTGAAAGCGTTTAGCCATGTTCCGGGCCCTCGTTTCCTGCTGCGCGCACGTATGCCATCAGCGCCACCATCACGATGGCCAGCAAGGTGATCGACAGCGCCGCCCCCAATGGCCAGTTGCGGCCCTGTCCGAATTGCAGCTCGATCAGGTTGCCGATCATCAACTGGTTGCCGCCACCCATCACGCGCGGCGTCACATAAGCGCCCAGCGACGGCACGAACACCAGGATCGACCCGGCAATAACGCCCGGCTTGACCAGCGGCAGGATGATCCGCCGCAGCACCTTCATCCGGGTCGCATACAGATCGTAACCCGCTTCGACCAAGGAGAAATCCAGCCGCTCCATCGACGCATACAGCGGCAGGACCATCAGCGGCAGATAGACATAGATCATGCCCACAAGGATCGAAAACTCGGTAAACAGCATCTGAATCGGTTCGTCGATAATGCCTGTCCACATCAGCAGCGTGTTGATCGTGCCTTCGTTGCGGATCAGTTCGACCACGGCAAAGGTGCGGATCAGGATGTTGGTCCAGAACGGAATGATATTCAGCAGCATCCACAGGTCGCGCTGGTGCTTGGGGCGCGTGGCGATGAAATAGGCGGTGGGAAAGCCAAAGATGATGCAGCCCACGGTGGTCATCAACGACAGTTTGACCGACCGCCAGAAGATCGACAAATGCGCGCTGGACCAGCTGAGCGTGTCATCGAAAATGTCGCGCTGCATGAACACGTTGAACCACGCATCCCCCGAGGGTTTCCAGACGACGCCACTGTAATCTGCGGGCGTCAGCATGGAATAGACCAGGGTGATCAGCAGCGGGCCAGAGGCGGCGAACAGCAGCACGACAAGGGCAGGGGTCAGCAACAGCCAGCGCACCCGGCTGGCACGTTTTTCTGCACGGGTGGCGATCGGGGCGGGGGACGCGGTATCTGTCATGCTCAGTCCCTCAGAACCTGACCGACACCGGGCGCGAAATCGACGCTGATGCGGTCACCGGTGCGAAAGCCCGATGTTTCGTTCGGACGGTTCTGGCGGCGCACCACAAAGCCGGTGCCGTCATCCAGTGCCACGTGGTAATGGGTGTCGGTGCCAAAATAGACGATTTCTGTCAGCTTGCCGGGCAACAGCCCGTCGGCCTCGGGGTGGACGCTTGCGTGTTCGGGGCGCACGGCCAAAGTTACCTTGCCTTTCAGCTCCGCGCCCTCGGGCATCTTGGCGGCGATGGTCTTGCCCGATGACAGGGTCACCTGCGCCTCGGTGCCTGCGTTGGCGGTGATTTGGGCGGGCACAAAGTTGGTGTCGCCGATAAAATCCGCCACGAACCGTTCCGCCGGGCGGTCGTAGATGTCACGCGGCCCCCCGATCTGGCGGATGGTGCCGGCGCTCATCACCGCGATGCGGTCCGACATGGTTAACGCTTCTTCCTGATCGTGGGTGACGAAGATAAAGGTGATGCCGGTTTCCATCTGCAACCGCTTCAGCTCTAACTGCATGTCCTTGCGCAGCTTGAAATCCAGCGCGCTCAGCGGTTCATCCAACAACAGAACTTTGGGCCGCGGGGCCAGCGCACGGGCCAGAGCCACACGCTGCTGCTGACCGCCCGAAATCTGTCCGGTCTGGCGGTCGGCCATCTGGCTCATCTTCACCAGCTCCATCATCTCGCCCACGGTCTTCTTGATTTCATCCTTGGGCTTGCCCAGCATTTCCAGACCAAAGCCGATGTTCTGCGCCACCGTCAGGTGCGGAAACAACGCATAGCTTTGAAACACCGTGTTCACGGGCCGTTTGTAGGGCGGCAGATTGGTCAGATCTTCGCCGTGCATCGTCAGGGTGCCCGACGTTGGATGTTCGAACCCGGCAATCATCCGCAAAAGCGTGGTCTTGCCACAGCCCGAGGGGCCAAGGAGGGTAAAGAATTCGTTGTCCTGAATGTCGATGCTGGCATCGGCCAGGGCGACAACATCTGGCGACCCCGCATAGACTTTGCGTAGATTGCGCGCACTGATTGCTGCGGTCACGTGTGGTTTCTCCCTTTGGTCAACAGGTCTGTTTTGCCCATTTTGATCATAACTCTGAAACCGCGCAGCTTGCCAAAATCTTCGAACATATGAATTAATCCTTTGTTCTTAGGTGTGAATTGGACAGGACTGCGACCTTTCAGGCTAATTTGATCAAAATGTTAGGCCGCAAATTTCAATTCTGCAACGAGAGTTCGTCGCACATGTCGTTTTTTTTGCGTTTCACCGATGCCTGCATGTTTTTGCAGCGGTGTCCGCCACGCGCGCGCACGGGTCAGATGCAGACCGATGATACCGCGATTTCCGGCCTGCGGGCGAAAGTTTTTCAAAACCCAATCAAGGTTAAGCCACTGTTCACCCATCCGCGTCATAAACCCAAGTACCGGACAGCGGGACGTGCTGTCAGGTTTCGAATTCAGTTACGGGTGCCGAACCAATGTGCTTTCGCTTTAAATTTTCTACTGACGGACACTCGGATACCGCAGGCGCCGGATTCCGTGGTGAACCGGCCTGCGGCCTTGCGGGTGCAGAAACATGAGCGAAACACGGATGCACATCACCCAGGGCCAACACGCCACGTCGGGCGACGACGGTGTGGTCATCACCACGTTGCTTGGATCTTGCGTGGCCTGTTGCCTGTGGGACCCTCAGGCAAAGGTCGGTGGCATGAACCATATGCTGCTGACCGTGCGGCAGGACGCGAACCTGACCGATAATCTGGTGGGCGTGAACGCGATGGAGGTGCTGATCAACGCGCTGATCAAATCCGGAGCACGCCGCGATTCCCTGCGCGCCAAGGCATTTGGCGGCGCGCGCATGGTCGATGGGCTGTCAGACATCGGTGACGCCAACGCCCAGTTCACGTTGGATTTCCTGGAAAGCGAGGGGATCACCTGTGACGGCCATTCCTTCGGGGGCACCAATGCGCGCAATATCCGGTTCTGGCCAGCGTCGGGGCGCGTGTTGCAGCGCATTTCCACCGATCGCCTGATCGAGCCAAAAGCGATTGTTCAAGCGCCGCCAGAAGGCAACGATCTGGAGCTTTTCTAGCAGACTTGCTTTGCCAAACGGAAAGTTTGCAGCGGGCGGTGTCGTCGGGTTCAACAAAAATCATCGGGTTTTATTAGAAAACCGTGTTCTATTAGAAAACCGGGTTCTGTTAAAAAACAGTGATTGCAGCGGGTGTTTCCCACCTGCTGCAATGACTGTTTTCGTAAAGAGTTTGAAGCGCCTTCGGGGATCAGAACAGATCCAATGCCCCCGCATCACGGTGTTGCGCCGCGGCGTGCCCTGCATCTTCGATCAACCGCCTTGTGCTTTCCAGCCGCACAGTATCGCTTAAGCTACGAGAGTGTTGATCCGGCGCGCCGAACTGTCTGACCAGCTCTGAAATATCCATCAGGGACTGGTGCAAATAATCCAGCTTTTGCATTCCGGTCAGAAAATCGGCCTCTGTCATGTCCAGATGTTTGAAATGCGCACCGATCAACAGCTCGACTTGGCGAACCTGTGCCGCAAGCTCGGCCAGATGCGCGCCGGTGCGCGAGGGCAGCGGGGTGTCTTTGGGGGGCAGGGTCATAGCGGGCCCACCACAGTTTCAATACAACGCCGCAGATCAATAGGCTCGAACGGCTTTTTCAGATAGTTGTTCATGCCCAGCTTGCGACCATAGTCGATGATCTGCTGTTCGGCGCGACCGGTGATCAGAATGAACCCGATCTTTTGCGTGGCGGGTTGGCTGCGCAGGTGATGCAGAAATTTCAGCCCGTCCATGTTGGGCATGTTATAATCCGAGATCACCAGATGCACAGGCGTGCGCTGTAGCTGCACCAGCGCCGCCGCCCCGTCGTCAGAGGTGTAAACGGTTTGAATGCCAAATCCGTCCAGCGCCTGGGTGATCAGGCCCCGGCTGGTGGACATGTCATCGACGACCATGACCCGTATTTGATCACGAAGTGCCATGTGTTTCCCCCTGTATTGCTTTTAAATTCAAAGAGTTGATAGGTTGCGAGCGTGTTTTGGTATATGTGGTGGGGCCGGTGACGGAAAAACCGACAGTTTCCGGTGCGGATACGCGTTCGGAATGGCCCAGAAACAACCGGCCGTCGGGTGCCAGAACGTTGTGAAAGCGTGGCCAAAGTGCGTCTTGCGTCGGGGCATCAAAGTAGATCACCACGTTCCGGCAAAACACCGCGTCAAATGTCTGACGCATGGGCCAGGTGTTCATCAGGTTCAATTCCTTGAACCGCACCAGGTTCCTGCACGCGTCGGCCATTTTATGGGCAGGTTGCCCTTTCAATTGGGTTGGTTGCATGAACCGTTTGCGCAGTGTTTCGGGCACGTTGTCCGTCATCCGGTCGGGATAGGTCGCAGAGCGGGCAAAGGCGATGACCTTTGGGTCGATATCGGTTGCGAGAATGCGAAAATCGGCGTCTAGAAGGCTGGGGTCCTTGTCCAGCAGATGCATCACGATCGAAAACGCCTCTTGCCCGTTGGAACACCCCGCAGACCAAATGCGAAACCGGCCACCCGCTTTCAGCCGCGCTTTTACCTTTGGCAGAACCTCATCGGCCAGAATGTCAAAATGATGCGGCTCGCGGAAAAAATGCGATACGTTCGTGGTCAGCGCTGAAATCATCATACGCCGCTCGCGGGCGCCGGCGTCCGTGCGCACCAGCGCCAGGTAGGATTCGAACGTATCGATGCCCGTTTCCTTCAGGCGATAGCGCAGGCGCGATTGCACCATGCGCACCTTTTCCGGCAACAGGATCAGCCCTGCTTCGCGATAAGAAACCTGGTGCAGGGCATCGAGCGTCGCAAGGCTGAGCTGAGGCTCGGAGTCTTGTTCGGGCACAATCATGCAGCATCACTTTGTGGCGCCGGTACGATCTCCGACAGCTCAAGCACGCGGATCATCCGGTCATCCAGCAAGGTCAGCGCCTTGATCACCCCGGGACCACCGGCCGACGCGGCATCAGGCGGGGGTTGCAGGTCTGTCGATGTCAGCGCGATAATGTCCGAGACCGCATCGACCAGAAGGCCGGTCATCGTTTCTTCGTATTTCACGACGATGATCACGTTGCGGTCCGTATGTTCGCGCGGCGGCAGGCCCAGTCGTTCTGCCAGGTCCATCACCGGCAAGACCGTGCCACGCAGGTTGATCACGCCCTTCATATAGCTGGGCGCATGGGGCAGGGGCGTGGTACGGGTCCAGCCGCGGATTTCACGGACACACATGATGTCGAGCGAGTATTCCTGATCGCTTAACCGGAAGGTCAGAAGTTCGACGGGGGCGCTGGGTTTGGGTTCGGTCATGATGTCATTTCCATCAGATTGGGGGCAATGGCCGAGGTGCTGCCTTGAGCCTGTGCGATGATGTCGGAAGGGTCGAGGATCAGGGCAATCTGCCCGTCGCCAAGAATGGTGGCCGCGGCAATGCCCGGCGCGCGGTAAAAGCTTTCGTCCAGACCTTTGATGACGACCTGTCGTTGATCCTGTATCTCGTCCACGATCAGCGCGGCGCGGCTGCCTGCCTCGTCAGCGATCAGCAAAACGACCGCGTCCAGATAGCTATCCTGTGCCGCGCGGTAGCCAAGTTCGACGCCAAGGTCGAACAGCGACACGAATTCACCGCGCACCCGAACAACGTTCAGGCCGGGGCGGGTTTGTTCCAGATTGCTGTGGTCTATGGTCAAGGTCTCGATCACCAGATTGAGCGGCAAGACCATGGTTTCACCAGCCACTTGCACGACCATTCCGTCCAGAACCGCAAGTGTCAGCGGCAGCGAGATTGAAAATGTCGTGCCTTCACCCGGGACCGAGGTGATGGTGATGCGTCCGCCCAAGGACTGGATCGCGTTGCGCACCACATCCATGCCGACGCCGCGACCGGACAGGTCAGAGACTTCGGACGCGGTTGAAAATCCCGGCAGGAACAGAAGGTTGTCGATTTCCGTGTCCGACAGCGTGGCATCTGCCGCGATCAGGCCCTTGTCCGTGGCGATTTGCTGAACCTTTTCGCGGTTGATGCCGCCGCCGTCGTCGGAAACTTCGATGATCACGCGGCCCGACCGGTGGGCGGCTGTCAGCTTCACGACACCTTGTTCGGATTTGCCCGCAGCGACGCGGTTTGCTGTGGATTCCAGGCCGTGATCCACCGCGTTGCGGATCATATGGGTCAGCGGATCGGACAGCCGTTCGATCACGGTTTTATCCACTTCGGTGGTGTCGCCCTCGGTGACCAGACGCACGTCCTTGCGCACGGCTGCGGAACATTCGCGCACGATGCGTGACATGCGCTGGAACAGGGATTTGACAGGCTGTGCGCGGATCATCATCACGCTGTCCTGAATGTCGCGGGTCAGGCGCTGGAATTCCTCCAGCCCGTTCATCGCATCCGAATGGGGTGACAGGCCCGAGGATTCGAGGCTTTGTGACAGCATCGCCTGATTGATGACCAGTTCCCCCACAAGGTTTACCAGCCGCTCGATCCGGTCCAGATCGACGCGCACCACGGATTTCGCGGCGGCTTGAGGCGCGGACTTGGCTTTTGCCGCGGGCGAAGGCGCTTGAACAGGCGCAGGCTCGGGGGCGGCTGTGATCGAAGGCGCAGGAACAGGTTCAGGCAGGTCTTGAAAATCCGGTACAGGATCGGCCGCAAGGTCTTGCACAGCAGGCATCCGAGACTGGTCTGCCGCAATCGACAGCGCACAAAGCCCGTCCACGAACTCAAAAATCGAGGCAATCTCGGCTTCCTGTACATCCGCCGTCAGGACGACGCGCCACGCCAGGTAGCTTGCCTCGGGGGCGAACTCGGGCAGTTTTGGAACCTTGTCGGACAGGCAGGTGACCTCGCACGGACCCAGATCAGCAAGCGCGCGCAAGATCATGAAAGGTTCGTTGCCGGTCTCGTACATTTCGGCTTCGGGCGCGAAATGGATGGTGAATTGCGCAGGCGCTGCGGGTGGCGGATCGCCAAGATCAAGCCCCAGATCAAGGTCAAGCGCCAGCCCCATAGGCTGGAATTCAATCTCGGCCTCGTCTTCCTCTTCAACGCCGTGGTCGCCCAGCAGCGCATCCAGTTCGGTCAGGATCGCATTTCCCTCGGCCTCGGGCAGCACACCTTCGTCGCGCGATTCCCGCACCAGATCGGACAGGTGGTCGGCTGCACGAAAGAACAGTTTGATCGCATCCCCGTCCGCGACCAGCGTGTTGCTGCGCACGGCGTCCAGCACGGTTTCATAGCGGTGGGCAAAGCGAACCAGTCCTTCAAGGCCAAAGGCACCGGCACCGCCCTTGATCGAATGGACTGCGCGGAAGACAACGTTGATCGTCTCAAGATCGCCGGTGTCCTCGGCCATGGTTTCAAGACCGTCTTGCAGGGATTCAAGAAGTTCTTCGCATTCGATAAAGAACGAGGCCCTGATTTCGGCCATCGGGTCGGGTGTGGACATTTCAGGTTCTCCTAACCGGCTACCATTTGCAGGGCTTTGATCAGCTTGGCGGGATCAAAGGGTTTGACGATCCACCCCGTGGCCCCGGCACTGCGAGCGCGTGCCTTCAGTTCCGGCGCGGCTTCGGTTGTCAGCACCAGAATGGGCGTGGCACGGTGTTTGTGCTGGCCGCGGACCGCGTCGATAAAGCCAAAGCCATCCATGCGCGGCATGTTGATGTCGGTGATGATCGCATCGGGCGCGATACCACTGAGAACCTCGACCCCGTGTACGCCGTCATCTGCGGTGGTTACGGTAAACCCGGCAGGTTCCAGCGCCAGGCGGATCATATCGCGCATGGTGCGGCTGTCATCGACGGCAAGAATGTTCAGGCTCATGGTGCGACCTCGGCGAGCTTTTCTGGGGTCATGCCCATCCAATGCATTTGCTCCAGAATCTTGTCCGAAACGTTGATCAATTGAACCTGATCACCCGCCGTCTTGTAGGCGGACAGGATCATTTGCATACCCAAGGCGCCGAAATGAACGACGTCGACAGCGTCCAACACCAGCGGCTGGTCAGCGGGGCGTGCCGTCAGGGCGGCCATGACGGCGGGCACGCTGGACAGGTCCAAACGTGGTGGCAGCATGATAGGGTCAGCCATTCGGCAATCCTTTCGTTTTGGGGAAGGGTCGCAACATTACAGTCTCCGCACGGCTTGTCAGCAGTCGGAAACTGTCTAGCGGACGTATCGTTAAGAACGGGTTACGGTAGATGCAGCATTCGGGGTCAGGCCCAGCGAACCATCTACAGGCAAGGGAAAATACCTGTATTCACAGGTATTTTCAGGGGCAGCTGTCTGCATAGCACCTAAAAAAACCCGAAGCGCGGAACGCTTCGGGTCAAAATCAATAAGACTTTAGGAATTATCAGCCGCGACGACGGCGGCCACCACCTGCGCGGCCTTCGCGGCCACGGCCTTCGTGACCGGCCTTGGGTGCGACCTTGTTGAACCGAATCCAGTCGCTGCCGTGCGGGTCATTGTCGGTCAGGAAGTTGGCGGCGCGGATGGCCTCCATTTCCTTGCCTGCGCGCGGCAGGGTCGAGCCAAGACCGAACAACTGCACAAATGTCTCGTCGTCCATGTCGGCGGGCAGGATGATGCCTGCGGCTTCGGCTTCGGCGCGTTTTTCGGCAATCTTCAGCGGACCGACGGGCAATGCAATCGGGTTCATGATCGCGCTGGTCATGCCTGCAGCCATCGCCATCGGCAGGAAGGCGTTGTTGATGCCGTGACGGTTGGGCAGGCCAAAGCTGATGTTGGACGCGCCGCAGGTGGTGTTGACGCCCAGTTCCTCGCGCAGGCGGCGCACCAGGGTGAACACCTGCAAGCCGGCCGTTGCCATCGCGCCGATGGGCATCACCAGCGGATCGACCACGATGTCGTGGGCCGGAATGCCAAAGTCTGCGGCCCGCTGGACGATCTTCTTGGCCACTTCAAAGCGCACGTCGGGGTCTTCGGAAATGCCGGTGTCGTCGTTGGAAATCGCCACGACGGGCACATTGTATTTCTTGACCAGCGGCAGCACCAGTTCCAGACGCTCTTCCTCGCCGGTGACCGAGTTCAGCAGCGGGCGGCCTTCGGCAGCGGCCAGACCGTTTTCCAGCGCACCGGGGACCGAGCTGTCGATGCACAGGGGCACGTCGACAATGGCCTGCACCCGTTCGATCAGCGCCTTCATCAGCATCGGCTCGACAAAGTTGTTGTCGGCATAGCGGGGATCTTCGGCCATCTTGTTCGAGAACACGGCGCCCGAGTTGACGTCCAGAATATTTGCGCCGGCGGCGACCTGTGCCAGCGCGTCGGCCTCGACGCGGCTGAAATCGTCGCGCTCAAGCTCTTCGGCCAGGATCTTGCGGCCGGTGGGGTTGATGCGTTCGCCGATCACGCAAAACGGTTGGTCAAAGCCGATGATCGCGGTCTTGGTTTTGGATTCAACTACGGTGCGTGTCATGTGGTGTGGTCCTTCAGGCGTTGGCCGGTTGGGCAGCAGCGCCGCCGTTTTCGATGGCCCAATGGGCGTTGGTCTTGATACCGCCCAGCGGGAAGAAGTGTACGTTTGTCACGTTAAAGTCGGGATTGGCAGCCTTATGTGCCGCAAGCTCGGAAATCACGTCCGTCGGTTCAAACGGCAGCAACAGTTTGGTCACGTCCTTGGCGCGCCGTTGCAGCACGCGCAATGACGCACCAACACCGCACGCCACCGCGAACTTGATCATGGTTTGCAGTTTGGCGGGGCCGGCAATGCCGATGTGAATGGGCAGGTCGATGCCTGCGGCCTTGATGGTGTCGGCCCATTCAATGATCGGCTGCGCCTCGAAGGCGAACTGGGTGGCCAGCGCCATCTGTGCATCGGTGCGGTTGGAGAAATCTTGTTTCCAACGCAGGGCGTCGGCCACGTTGATGCCACGGCCATCTGGGTCGATGTCCTTGTTGCCTTCGGGGTGGCCTGCGACGTGCAGACGGGTGAACCCTGCCTTGTCGAACGCGCCGGTTTCAAGCAATTGCATCGAGCTGTCGAAATCACCGTGGGGCGTGGTCACACCACCGGCCAGCAGCAAGGCTTGCTTCACGTCAGCTTCGCCCTGATAGCGGGCAATCCAGTCGTCCAGCATGGCGCGGTTGTGGATAATGCGCGCGGGAAAATGCGGCATGACCGGAAAACCGTCAGCGTTCAGACGTTTGGCGGTGGCGACCATATCTTCGATCGGCGTTCCTTCGATGTGGGCGATATAGACGCGGGTGCCTTCAGGCAGAAGGTCGCGGAAATTCTCGACCTTCTCGGCGGTGCGCGGCATCACTTCGATCGAATAGCCTTGCAGGAAGGATTCGACCTGGGGCGAGATGCTGCCCGCAACGGGACCTTCGGGGGATTTCTTGAAACTGAGTAGTGCCATGACAGGGAACCTTTTAAAAAGGGGAGAGGGCGATCAGGCCCAGCCTTCGTTGTCGATCAGCGCCTTGATCCGCGCGGTGTCGTATTCGGTTTCAAGGCGCGTGGCCTCGGCATCGGCGATCTGGTCGGGGTCGCCGTCGATTTCAAAGGGGGCGGCTTTGCGCCACTCTGCCAGATAGGCGTCGGCATCTTTGGCATTCACTTTCATCGCGGCGCGGTCGATGGCCTGTTCAAACCGTTCGGGCAACTGCCGCTTTGAACCGCGACGGCCCTTGCCCACGATCACCTGCGCCGGAATGTCCCGCCAGTATACAATTGTCACGTCAGGCATCTGTGATTCCCCTTGGTCAATTTTGCCCTGTCTAAGGCACACGTTCAGACCACCGGTGGCGTTTTTCGACCCAAAGCAATCTGTCCGCGACCCTTTGCTATGCGATGCCCGTTTGCAGGACCAGAGGCGGGGCGACCCAAAAGGCTCATCATCATTATGCACGGTTCCGAAAGCAGCCCGGGCAGCGGCGATCACATAAAGGTGGCCTTGCACGGGATGCGCCAAAAGCCTATCGTTTGCGCAACTCGTTATGAAAGGCGCATACCATGGCGCCAAAGCGTCCCAAAGGTGCGGGCGCGCTCGAACAACCGGCTCTGAGCCCCGTGCCTCAGTCTGGATCACGTGAGCTTTATGCCGCGCTTGATCTGGGCACGAACAGTTGTCGCATGTTGATAGCCCAACCCAAGGGAACAGGCTTTCACGTGATCGACAGTTTCTCCAAATCCGTCCAGTTGGGCGCGGGTCTGGAGCGCACCGGGCGTTTGTCCCGAAGCTCGATGGCGCGCACCATTCAGGCGCTGCGGATCTGTCAGCAAAAACTGCGCCAGCACAAGGTGCGGCGGATGAAGCTGGTCGCGACCGAAGCGTGCCGCCGCGCGGTCAACGCGCAGGAGTTCATCCAGCGGGTGCACCGCGAAACCGGCCTGCGGCTGGACATCATCCAACCCGAGGAAGAGGCGCGGTTGGCAGTGATTTCCTGCGCGCCGCTGGTCAGCCGCAAGACGCAGAACCTGTTGGTGGTCGACATTGGCGGCGGCTCGACCGAACTGGTGTGGATCGACATTTCCAAAGTGCCCAAGAACGACCGCCCGCAGGCGATCATGCGGCTGCACAGCGGATTTAACACGGCTGCCGTCAAGGACGTGGCCCAGGCCCGCGTCGTGGACTGGATCAGTGTGCCCTTGGGGGTGGCCACGCTGCGCGACCAGTTCAACGATGTCGAGGATGATGCGGCCCGCTTTGCCCTGATGAGCTGGTTTTTCGAGGAAAACCTGGCGGATTTCGCGCCTTACCACGACACCAAGGTGCACGAGAAATTCCAGATTGTCGGCACCTCGGGCACTGTGACCACTGTGGCGGCGTCACATCTGGGGCTGAAACGCTATGACCGGACGCGTGTGGACGGGCTCAGCATGTCGTCGGCGCAGATCGACAAGGTGATCCGCAGCTATCTGGACATGGGGCCGGGCGGTCGGCGCGCCGATCCGCGCATCGGGCAGGACCGTCAGGCGCTGATCATGTCGGGGGCCGCGATCTTGCAGGCGCTGATGCGCTGCTGGCCCACCGACCGGCTGAGCGTGGCCGACCGTGGCCTGCGCGAAGGGCTGCTATATGCGCAGATGAGCGCCGACGGGGTTCTGAGCGACGGTGTGCTGTAGGAGAGGGTGCAGGGGGCTGTCTGCCCCCCGGCCTGCGGCCGTCCCCCGAGGATTTTTTGAACCAGAGAAGACAGGATGTTGTACCATCGCTTGAAGCGGTGCGTTCAAGCGCGTATCTGGTCGGCAACGAAAGGCGGATTTCCGTGGCAAAGACACCTGATGGCAAGAACACTTCCGGGCGCGGGCAGCGTGAACTGACCGTCAAGGTCAAGACCGCGCGCGGGCGCACCACAAGCTCGACCCGGTGGTTGCAGCGCCAGTTGAACGACCCTTATGTCAAACGCGCGCAGGCCGAAGGCTATCGCGGGCGGGCGGCGTTCAAGATCATGGAGCTGGACGACAAGTACCGCTTTCTGGTGCCGGGGGCGCGGGTGGTCGATCTGGGCGCGGCACCGGGGGGCTGGTGTCAGGTTGCGGTCAAGCGGGTGAATGCGCTGAACGAACGGTCCGGCAAAAAGGTCGGCACCATTCTGGGCGTCGATTTGCAGGAAATGGACCCGATTGCAGGCTGCGAACTGCATGTGCTGGATTTCATGGAAGACGATGCCGATCTTGTGGTCAAGGACTGGCTGGGCGGCAAGGCCGATGTGGTGATGTCGGATATGGCGGCCTCGAGTTCCGGGCACAAGCAGACAGACCACCTGCGGATCATCGCATTGTGCGAAGCAGCGGCCTATTTCGCGTTTGACGTGTTGGAGGTTGGCGGCACTTTTGTCGCCAAGGTTCTGGCGGGCGGGGCCGAGGGCGATTTGCAAAAGCTGCTGAAACAACGCTTTGACAAGGTGGCGAATATCAAGCCGCCCGCGTCGCGTGCCGACAGTTCGGAAAAATTCGTCGTCGCCACGGGTTTTCGCGGCTGAGGCCGTCACGACAGAACGAAATGTTAACGACTGCGTGCTTTGTTGGCCGTGCACCGCTGGGGCAGGCCACAAAGGACCAGATCATGTTCAAACCGCTTTTTGACACGACAGTGGCCGGATGGTCGGGACAGCTTGGGCTGGATGCCCGCAACAATGACGCAATGCGGCTGTTTGCGCAGCGTCAACTGGCCAAGCGTTTGCTGTGTCATCATGTGGTGGCCGCGGTTCAGGCCTGCAATCAGGCGGCGGCCTGGGGCGGTTTGGGTCCGCGTGCCGTGGACCCTGCGAAACAGGGTGAACGCCTGAAAATCCAGCTGACAGCGCGGTTGTGGTCGGTCATGGGTGCTGCACACGGGCGCATCGCAGGGCTGAGCGTGCTGGATCAAAGCGGGCAGTTGGTCGGGATGGCCCGGTCAGGACGCAGCGGCGCCACACATCACGCGCATATTTCGCTTAGCCTGGCTGACCCGCATTCCGGTACGGTGATCGGCGCCGTGGTTTTCGAGCTGGACGCCGCGCAGTTCTGACAGTGTCAGGCGTTGCGTGAAAAGGATCGGCTGGCGATGGCCTTGATCTGCGCGGCCTCGTCCGCACTGATCTGCCGGATGGCAAACCCCTTGATCCGCGCAACCGTTGTCGCGGCCCGGTTCTCCTGACGTAGCAGTTCGAACAGACGCTGGTGGCGCGGGGCGGTGCACAATGGCATATGCGACATGTTGCAGTTCCTTCAGGTGCGTCGTGACTGGGGCGCGGGTGGTGGATATTGTGCCATCCTGCCCGTGGTTTGCGGCATCTGTGCGGCGGCGCAAAGGCGTGTTTGGGGAAACCCCATACAGTTTTAACGAGATTTCCAGCCTGACCCTTGCTGGGGTAACGGGGGATTTACCTTGCCGCGTTACCACCATCGGGATCGTTTCACGCACAGGAGATTTCACATGATCAAACGCCTTATGACGGCCATGGCCACTTTGGCCCTTTTGACCACCCCGCTGGCCGCAGCGGAAGCGGATGGTGCAATGGAAAAATATGCCGTCGAAAGGGCGGCGGAATGGTTGAAAACCGACGCGGTCGTGGCCGCGATCGTGGCCCAGAACGCGCGCACCGCAGGGCTGAGCGCCGAAGAGATCGACGCGCTGGACAAGGACTGGCGTGCACAGGTGGGGCGAGACGACGCGCCACTGATTTCGTCCGTGATGGACAGCCCGGTGTCGATCGAACTGTCCGATCATGTGGCTGACACAGGCGGCATGATCGCCGAAGTGTTTATCATGGACGCCCAGGGGCTGAATGTCGCGGCCAGCGCGGTGACATCAGATTATTGGCAGGGCGACGAGGCAAAGTTCCAGCAGACATATGGCGTGGGACCAGACGCGGTACATATCAGCGAGGTCGAACTGGACGAAAGCACGCAGACCTATCAGGCGCAGGTGTCACTCAGCCTGACCGATCCTGCAACGGGCGCGTTGATCGGCGCGGTGACCTTCGGCCTGAACGCGCAGGCGTTTTACTGACGGTGGTGCCACGGGCGGGGCCAATGGGTTTGGCCCTGCTTTCTTGCCGCATATGGTGCTGCCGCAGTTTGGCTGTCAGCTTTGCAGAACCCAAGGGCAGATGGCACGGCAACGCCGATAGCTGTTTGTGTCGGATGCCAGTTTTCCTAACCCGCTGATCGGGCGGGATTCTGAAGGTCTCCGATGGCATTGGAGATGTTGAAAAACAATCATTCCCGATGTTTTTTTTGATAAAATCACTTGTCAGGAAGATTGTGGCGGAGAGACAGGGATTCGAACCCTGGGAACCCGTGAAGGCTCAACGGTTTTCGAGACCGCCCCGTTCGACCACTCCGGCACCTCTCCGCGGGGGTCTGGTTCGGTTCCAATAATTAGGTTTATCGGGGGTGGCAAGGGGGTTTTGCCAATGATTGCCGATGACGGGATATTTAATTGCCCGTGATCGCAAAACCCATATGGTTGGCACAAACCCGAAAGGACCGTCATGATCGCTCTTGCCCGCTCTATTTGTCTCACCCTGACCCTTGTGCTGGCGGCCACCGTCGCCCAGGCCGCCGACCGTGCGCGGTTGGAAACCTTCCTGGAAGTCACAGGATTTGATGTCGCCCTGGACAGTATCCGGCTGTCGGCCAGTTCGGCGCCTGCGATGCTGGGGCTTGAGGCAAACGACTTTGGCGCGCAGTGGACCGTGATGGCGGACGATGTGTTCGACACCGCCAAGATGCACGACATGGCGCTGGATATTCTGGGTGAGACGCTGGAAGACGACCTGCTGGATCATGCCATCGACTTTTACGACACCGATCTGGGGCGCCGTCTGGTCGTGGCCGAAAACGGCAGCCATATGGACGACGACAGCGAGACCAAGTCCGAAGCGGGGCAGGCGATTGTCGCGGGGCTGGAGCGGATAGACTCACCGCGGTTGGAGGCGTTGAAACGGATGAATGCCGCGAGCGACAGCGCCGGCACCGCCGTGCGCGCCATTCAAGAGGTGCAGGTGCGGTTCCTGGTGGCCGCAGCCGCCGCCGGTGTGATCGACCTGAAAATGGAAGAACCGGATCTGCGCGAGGCACTGCGCACGGACCAGGACGCGCTGCGCCAGTCGATTTCGGAAAACGCGCTGAGCGGGGCCGCCTATACCTATCAGGCGTTTTCCGACGCCGAGGTTCTGGAGTACGCAAAGGCGCTGGAAGACCCCGACATGCGCAAGGTCTATGACCTGATGAATGCGGTGCAATACGAAATTATGGCCAACCGCTACGAGGCTTTGGCCGCGCGTATGCGCAACCTGCAACCCTCGCAAGAGCTGTAAGTGATGTTGCGCCTGACCGTCGCGCTTTGGCTGGCCCTGGCCGGTGCCGCCCTTGCCGGACCCGAAGCCGACACCACGCTGCGGCTGATCCACATAGACGCACAGATGCAGATCGCCCGCCAGGAAGGGCTGGATCATGCCGAGACGCTGAATGCGGATATGTTGGGCGGGCAGGGCGGGGCGCTGTGGCACAGCCAGGTTGACGGCATCTATGATGTCCCCCGCATGGTCGAGGGCGCGCGCGCCCCGATCGAGGCGATCGACACCGCCACGCTTGAGCGGTTGAACCTGTTTCTGGGCAGCGATCTGGGCCAGCGGATCTCGGACCTGGAGTTGGCCGCGCGCACCGCGATGATGGACCCCGACAGCGAAAAGGCCGCCCGCCGCGCCTATGCCGCGTTGCAGGGCAGCGACGACTCGCGTGTCAAAGCGGCACGTTCCATCATTGACGCGGGCGATCTGGTAGAACGCAATGTCGGCACGGCGATGACCGCCAGTTTGCAGTTCTACCGCGCGCTGGTGGACGGTGGTGCCTATGACATGACCGACGAAGACATCATGACCGAGGTCTGGTCGCAGGAGGAAGAGCTGCGCACAGACACCGAAGAATGGCTGATGGGCTATCTGTTGCTGTTGATGCAGCCGCTGGACGCAGATGATCGCGCGACCTATGTGGCATTCATGCAAACGCCAGAGGCCGGTCGGCTGAACGCGGCGCTGTTTGAGGGGTTCGGCACGGTCTACAGCGATCTGACCTATGCCCTTGGGCGGGTTCTTGCGCTGAACCTTAAAACTCTGGGCGATGGCGGTCAGGAGCTTTGAAAAATAGGGCCTGCACCGCTTGACTTTGGACCCAGCGTGGTGCATTGCGCGGCTTCGAATGGGGCTTTTGGGCCTCTTATATGTATAAACATCCCCGACGGGATGCGCAGTCCGTGGCGCGAAAATCGCATGAAATCCGGGGCTTCCGGTGCCAAACGACGCGGTAGAGTAAGGAAGAACGATATGTTCGCGGTTCTCAAAACCGGCGGCAAACAGTACAAAGTTCAAGCGGGCGACACGCTGCGCATTGAAAAACTGGCCGCAAAAGCAGGTGACAAAGTTCAATTCAACGAAGTGATGATGATCGGTGGCGACACGCCCACCGTCGGCGCACCTTTGGTTGCAGACGCAGGCGTTCAAGCCGAAGTCATCGACCACATCAAAGGCGTCAAGACCATCAACTTCGTCAAGCGCCGCCGTAAGCACTCGAGCAAGCGGACCAAGGGCCACCGTCAGCAACTGACACTGGTGCGCATCACCGACATTCTCGCCTCGGGCGCGGACAAGTCGGGCGTGATGGCCGCCGTGGGTGGTGCAGGCTTTACCGCCGTGTTCGCCGATGGTCAGAACGCCAAGCTGAAAACCGCGCAGGCTGAAAAAGCCCGCAAGGCCGATGCTGGTGAAGCTGCCCCCGCCAAGGCACCCAAAAAAGCGAAGGCTGCCAAAGCCGAAGCTGCTGCGGGCGCCGACGATCTCAAGAAACTGTCGGGCGTTGGCCCCGCACTTGAGAAAAAACTGCATGAAGCCGGTGTGACCACCTTTGCCCAGATCGCGGCATGGACGGAAGCAGACGTGGCTGATATTGACGAGAAACTGTCGTTCAAAGGCCGGATCGAGCGTGAAGGCTGGATCGAACAGGCCAAAGACATGACCAAAGGCTAAGGAGAGACCAAATGGCACATAAAAAAGCAGGTGGTTCATCCCGCAACGGCCGCGACTCAGCGGGTCGTCGTCTTGGTGTGAAACTGTACGGCGGCCAGGCCGCTATTCCCGGCAACATCATCGTGCGTCAGCGCGGGACCAAATTCTGGCCCGGCGAAGGCGTTGGCATGGGCAAGGATCACACGATCTTTGCTGTGGTCGATGGCGCCGTGACCTTTCACAAGGGTCTGAAAAACCGCACCTTCATTTCGGTTCTGCCACAGGCGGAAGCCGCAGAATAAGCCGAACCTGACAGGTCAAAATCTTGAAGGGATCGGCGATACCGCCGGTCCCTTTTGCATTTCTGAACAAATTCTTTAGGGGCCGGATCGTTTTAACGTTGTCGTGAGTTTTCTATGCGACAGACCCCTGTCCCGACCTCGCATTCCGCGGGGTCCGCTATTATCTGATCTACATCTCGTGCGCGACCATGCGCGGGGCGGAATTCGGACTGTTCGAGGAGGAACAAACCGATGGAAATGACCAAGGTGGCCACACAGCCGGTGATCGAAACCGAGCGATTCGACCTGCGCCCGTTGCGCAAGTCCGACCGTGGGCTGATTGAAATGTATGCCGCCGACAAACGGGTCGCCACAATGACCACGTCGATCCCGCATCCGCTGCCGCCCGGCACATCCGAGGCATTCGTGGCACGCGCCATGTCCGACACCCGCGAAGAGGACGTATGGGCCATTGACGCGACCAAAGAAGGCGGGTCCGAGCTGATGGGGGTGATCTCGATGCAGCAGATCGACCGCAATCAGGCCGAACTGGGCTATTGGGTGGCGCCGGCGTTCTGGAACACCGGTCTGGCGTCCGAAGCTGTGCAGGCCCTGGTCGAGGCCAATCCAATGGGCAATGCGGCCCTTTTTGCTGTGGTGTTTCAGGACAACGCAGCCTCTGCCAAGGTGTTGACGCACTGCGGTTTTCAGTATCTGGGTGAAGCAGAAAGCTTTTCTGTTGCCCGCAATGCGACCGTCCCCACGTGGACGTATTCGCGCAAACTCTAACGGTTGCCCCGAGGGGCCCGCACAGGCTAGGACCGCGCTATGAAATTTCTTGATCTCTGCAAGGTCTATATCCGGTCCGGTGCGGGCGGGGGCGGCTGCGTTTCGTTCCGGCGTGAAAAATATATCGAATACGGCGGTCCCGATGGCGGCGACGGCGGCACCGGCGGCACCGTCTGGGCCGAGGCTGTGGACGGTTTGAACACGCTGATCGATTTTCGCTATCAACAGCACTTTTTCGCCAAGAACGGCCAGCCCGGCATGGGCCGCCAGCGCACCGGCAAGGACGGCGACGACATCGTGCTGCGCGTGCCCGTGGGCACCGAGATTCTGGACGAGGACGAAGAAACCGTCGTTGCCGACCTGACCGAAGTGGGCCAGCGCGTGAAACTGGCGCGCGGCGGCAACGGCGGCTTTGGCAACCTGCACTTCAAATCGGCCACCAATCAGGCCCCGCGCCGCGCCAATCCGGGGCAGGAGGGCGTGGAACGCACGCTGTGGCTGCGTCTGAAACTGATCGCGGATGTCGGCCTGCTGGGTCTGCCCAATGCCGGCAAATCGACGTTTCTGGCGGCCACATCAAACGCCCGCCCCAAGATTGCCGATTACCCGTTTACAACGCTGCACCCCAACCTGGGCGTCGTCGGCGTGGACAATGTGGAATTCGTGGTGGCGGACATCCCTGGCCTGATCGAAGGTGCCTCCGAGGGGCGGGGCTTGGGCGATTTGTTCCTGGGCCACGTCGAACGCTGTGCTGTGCTGTTGCATCTGGTCGACGGCACCTCTGACACGGTGGCGCAGGATTATCAGACCATCATCACCGAGCTTGAGGCCTATGGCGGCGATCTGGCCGACAAGCCGCGCGTGACTGTGCTGAACAAGATCGACGCGCTGGACGATGACGAACGCAACGCGGCCAAGGCCGAATTGCAAAAGGCCTGCGGCGGCACCGTCATGTTGATGTCAGGCGTGGCCCGCGACGGCGTCACCGAAGTGCTGCGCGCCCTGCGCAAACAGATCGACGATGACCGCCTGCGCAAGAAAGAACCCCAAGAGGAAGAGCAGTGGCGACCCTGACCGATGCCAGACGGCTGGTCGTCAAGATCGGCTCGGCCCTGCTGGTGGACCGTTCAACCGGTGCACTGCGCGAGGATTGGTTGCGCGCCCTTGCGCTGGATGTGCACTGGCTGAAGGGGCAGGGCACGCAGGTCGTTCTGGTCTCCTCCGGCTCGATCGCGCTGGGGCGCGGTGTGCTGGGGTTGCCCTACACCGAACTGCCGCTGGAACAATCGCAGGCGGCGGCGGCCGTCGGCCAGATCCGTCTGGCCCGCGCCTACGAGGACGTGATGGCGGTGCATGGCATCACCACGGCCCAGGTGCTGATGACGCTTGAGGACAGCCGCGACCGGCGCCGCTATCTGAACTCGCGCGCGACGCTGGAAACGCTGCTGGGGCTGGGCGCGCTGCCCATCGTCAATGAAAACGACACCGTGGCCACCGACGAAATCCGCTTTGGCGACAACGATCGGCTGGCGGCGCAAATCGCCGCGACCATCGGTGCGGACCAGTTGGTTCTGCTGTCGGATGTCGATGGTTTTTATTCCGCCAATCCTGCTGATGATCCCACCGCCATCCGCTATGACGTGATCGACGAAATAACGCCCGAAATCGAAGCGCAGGCAGGCGACGCCGGGTCCGGCCTCAGCAAGGGCGGTATGAAAACCAAACTGATGGCCGCCAAAACCGCCACCGCCGCAGGCTGCGCGATGGCCATTTGCCACGGGTTCGAGCCGCGCCCGCTGCAACGGTTGCACAATGGCGCGCCGGTCACCTGGTTCTCGGCCACGCTGGACCCGCAAACCGCGCGCAAACGCTGGATCGCGGCGATGAAACCGCGCGGTACGCTGACCCTGGACGCCGGTGCCACCCGCGCGCTGGAAGGCGGCAACAGCCTGCTGCCTGCGGGTGTTACGGACGTCGCAGGCGACTTCAAACGGGGCGATCCGGTGGCCATTGCCGACCCGTCGGGCCATGTTCTTGGCCTCGGCCTGACCCGTTACACCGCCGAGGAAACCCGCACCATTCAGGGCCACCACAGCGCCCAGATCGAAACCCTGCTGGGCTATCCGGGCCGCGCCGCCCTGATCCACCGCGACGACATGGCGCTCTGACCGCTTCTTTTGGCTGTAAATATCCCCGCCGGAGGCATAAAATTATGCCAAACCCGACCATAAGGACCAGACCGATGAAAGATTTCACCGACATTCCCGCCCTGATGGCCGACATCGGTGCGCGTGCCAAAGCGGCCGCGTCCGAACTGGCCACCGCCTCGGCCGAACGCAAGCATGCCGCGCTGGTCAGCGCCGCTGCCGCCGTCTGGGCGCAGCGTGACGCGATCCTGGCGGCCAATGCCAAGGATCTGGAGTTTGGCCGCGACAAGGGTCTGTCGCCCGCGATGATGGACCGCTTGAGACTGGACGAAGACCGCATTCAGGGCATCGTTGACGGGCTGCGCAGCGTCGCGGAACAGGCCGATCCCGTCGGCGCGGTCCTTGCCGAATGGGACCAGCCCAGCGGGCTGCACATCACCCGCGTGCGCACGCCGCTGGGCGTCATCGGCGTGATCTACGAATCGCGCCCCAACGTGACCGCCGACGCCGGTGCGCTGTGCCTGAAGGCGGGCAATGCGGTGATCCTGCGTGGTGGGTCCGAGAGTTTTCATTCGTCGCAGGCCATCCATGCCTGTCTGATGCAGGGCCTGCGCGACGCCGATCTGCCCGAGGATGCCATCCAGTTGGTGCCCACCCGTGACCGTGCTGCCGTCTCCGAGATGCTGACCATGACCGGCACCATCGACGTGATCGTGCCGCGCGGCGGCAAGGGGCTGGTGGGACTGGTGCAACGCGAGGCGCGGGTGCCGGTCTTTGCCCACCTCGAAGGCATCGTTCACATCTATGTGGACAAGGATGCCGACCCCGAGAAAGCCCTGCGCGTGGTGCTGAACGCCAAGACGCGGCGCACGGGCATCTGCGGGTCGGCCGAATGTCTGCTGATCCACCGCGACGTGCTGTCCACCATCGGTCAGGGGCTGGTGCGGGCGCTGATGGATGCGGGCGTGGAAATGCGTGTGGACGATACGCTCAAGGCCATTGACGGCACGGTCGAGGCGCAAGCAGATGACTGGGGCCGCGAGTATCTGGATATGATCATGGCCGCCCGCGTGGTCGACGACATCGACGCGGCGATTGAACACATCCGCACCTACGGCTCGCAACACACCGAATGTATTCTGACCGAAGACGAAGATACCGCCGCCCGCTTTATGGCGCGGCTCGACAGTGCGATCATCATGCACAACGCGTCGACCCAGTTCGCGGACGGGGGAGAGTTCGGCATGGGGGCCGAGATCGGGATTGCCACCGGCAAGATGCACGCGCGTGGTCCCGTCGGCGCCGAGCAGTTGACCAGCTTCAAATATCTGGTGCGCGGCGACGGCACGACCCGCAATTAAAAGCAGATGGTCAGATCCGTTCCCTGACCTTTGACAGTCACCTTGCGCCCTGCGTCTGCCACCACGGCGGGCAGCAGGGCGAATTGCACATGGGCGGGCTGGATTTCCTCTGGCGGTTGGGCCGTCTCAAGCGCGTTCCACAACCCTTTGTCAATATTCAGCTTTTCGCCGCGCCCGTGAATGGTCCAACGTTGGCGTTCGCAGGTTACTTCGATCCGCCCGCCATAGGGCATGGCGGTTTCCAGACACTGGATCGCCAGAAACGCCATACGCACCGCATCGCGCGGCTGTTCGTCCATCGGGCCCCATGCCACGTCCAGCCGCCCGCCGCCCATCAGATCGCGCAGCACGCCGACAATCTCGGCGCGGCCCATGTCCTGCTGGCCCGCCGCGCCATAGGCGATGCGAAAGAACCGGATGCGTGCGGTGGCGCTGCCGACAGAATCGGTGATCAGTTGCAGTTCCGGCCCCTCGCTGCTGCCGGTCATGCCAAGCAGTTCCAGGCCATTGTTGATCGCGCCGATGGGGGATATGAGGTCGTGACAGATGCGGCTGCCGATCAAAGCGGCCAGATTGACGTTACTGGTGCCCACGGGCGGCCTCCTTCAAAGGGTGACAGATGGAAGATCTCAATGCCATTCTGGCTCCTGGTATGTTGGTACGCCATCCCGATTGCCCGGACTGGGGATTGGGTCAGGTCCAAAGCAACATCGACAAACGTGTCACTGTCAACTTCCGCGAGCATGGCAAGGTCGTTATCGACAGCACCCGCATTGCTTTGCTACCTGTCTTTGATGGCCGATGATCCTTGCTGAAAGGTTAACAGATGGCTGGCACTTTCAATATTGTTTAAGTTGCGCCAGTGCCGCGCGCCCTGCACAACCGGACCCAGAATAGACTGAACCGAATGCCCAAAATACCCCCCGCCCGACAGACCGCGCCGCACTTCCGGATTTCGATGGCGCGTGATGCCGACGATCTGAAGGCGGCGCAGCGGTTGCGCTATGATGTGTTCGTGCGCGAACTGGGCGGTGGCGGCGACATGGTGGATCATGATGCGGGGCTGGAACAAGACCGGTTCGACCCGTTTTTCGATCATTTGCTGTTGCATGACGTGACCCAAGGTCAGGTGGTCGGCGTCTATCGCATGTTGCGCAGCGATCAGGCGCAGGCGGCAGGGCAGTTCTATTCCGAGGACGAATACGACCTGACGCCGCTGCGCCGGTCGGGGCGCAATCTGCTGGAGCTGGGGCGGTCGTGCCTGCACCCCGATTATCGTGGTGGTATGGCCATGCATTACCTGTGGTCGGCGCTGGCGGCCTATGTGGCGGAACATCAGATCGAGGTTTTGTTCGGCGTGGCCAGCTTTCACGGCACCGATGCACAAGCCTTGGCTGCCCCCCTGTCGCTGCTGCATCACCGGCATCTGGCGCCACCGGCGGTGCGTGTGCGGGCGCGCGATGCATCGTTTCAACGGATGGACCTGATCCCCGAGGAGGCCTTGGACCGCCGTGCCGCCATGTTGCAGGTGCCTGCGCTGATCAAGGCGTATTTGCGTCTGGGCGGCGTGGTCGGCGAAGGCGCGTGGATCGACCGCACATTCAACACCACCGATGTTTGTCTGGTGATGGACACGGCGCAGATGAACACCCGACAAAGCCGTCTTTATACCGCGCGGGGGGACGCATGACCGTCACGTGGGACGATGGCAACGTTCCGCCGCCACGCCGGTTCGGGATGGGCGACTGGCTACGGGTCGCTTTGCGCGGGCTGGCCGTGGGCACGCTGGTCTTTGGCGGACTGGTCGTGTTGCTGCTGGTGCGGCTGTTTGAGCGTCCCTTGTGCGGGCTGCACCGTCCGGTCACGCCGTTCATCACCGTGGCGGTCTGCAAGGGCGCGCTGTGGTTGATGGGCCTGCCGCTGCATGTGCGCGGTTCACCGATGCGGGGGCAGGGGGCTGTGGTGGCCAATCACGCCTCGTGGTTGGATGTTTTCGTGCTGAACGCGTCCAAACGCATCTATTTCGTCTCCAAGTCCGAAGTCGCGGGCTGGCCTGGCATCGGCTGGCTGGCGCGGGCCACCGGCACGGTGTTCGTGGTGCGCGACCCGCGCCGCGCCACCGAGCAGACGCAGATGTTTCAGAACCGTCTGCTGGCGGGTCACAAGCTGCTGTTCTTTCCCGAAGGCACCAGCACCGACGGGCTGCGGGTGTTGCCGTTCAAACCGACGCTGTTTCAGGCGTTCTTTGCGCCCGAACTGCGCGACCGGTTGCAGGTTCAGCCGGTGACGGTGATCTACCATGCGCCCGCAGGGGCCGACGCGCGGTTCTACGGCTGGTGGGGCGATATGGAGTTTGGCACGCATCTGCTGTCGACGCTGGCCGCGCCGCGTCAGGGTCGGGTCGAGGTGGTCTATCACCCGCCGTTGAAGGTGGCCGATTTTGCCGACCGCAAGGCGCTGGCTGCTGCTGCCGAGGAAGCGGTGCGCGGCGCGCATCTGCTGGCGGAACCGGCCTGAATGCGGGGCAGGGTGGCCATAAGACAAACCGCTCTTGCGCCTCGCGTAAAACCGGCCTATACGCGCGACACTTCAATCCGCAGGTGGGGATTGGGCTTTCCGGGGGAGAAATCCCCGGACGTCCGCCGGTTGGTGCATTTGCACTGATACCCCGCCAAGGCGAAAACCGGAAAAGGAATAAGACATGGCTCTTCCCGAGTTCTCCATGCGCCAATTGCTGGAAGCAGGCGTACACTTTGGTCACCAGACACAGCGCTGGAACCCCCGCATGGGCCCGTACATCTACGGCGCACGCAACGGCATCCACATCATGGACCTGACACAGACTGTTCCGATGCTGGACCAGGCGCTGCAAGTCATCCGTGACACCGTCGCCAAGGGCGGCAGCGTTCTGTTCGTCGGCACCAAGCGTCAGGCTGCACAGCCGATCGCCGATGCCGCAGAGAAATGCGCACAGTATTACATGAACCACCGCTGGCTGGGCGGCACGCTGACCAACTGGCAGACCGTGTCCAAGTCGATCCAGCGTCTGAAATCCATCGACGAACAGTCGGAACTGGGTTTCGAAGGTTTCACCAAAAAAGAACGTCTGGGCATGGAACGTGACCAGTTCAAACTGGAAGCATCGCTGGGCGGTATCCGTGAAATGGGCGGTCGTCCCGACCTGATCTTCGTCATCGACGTGAAAAAAGAAGCGCTGGCCATCGCCGAAGCCAACAAACTGGGTATCCCGGTTGTGGCCGTGGTCGACACCAACTGCTCGCCCGACGGCATCGACTATATCATCCCGGGCAACGACGACGCGGCCCGCGCCATCACGCTGTATTGCGATCTGGCAGCCCGCGCAGCCCTGGACGGCATGAGCGCCCAACTGGGTGCGGCTGGTGTGGACATCGGCGCCATGGAAGAAGCCCCCGCAGAAGAAGCTGTGGCGGAATCGACCGGTGTTGAAACCGGCAACGTCTCGGACGAGACAGCGCACAACGATGCCATGTCGAAAGACGCGCCTTTGGACATCGAAAGCACCAAAGAAACAGTTGCCAAAGCCGACAGCTAAGTCTGTTACACGGCTTTGATACTCTACGGCGGGGGAAACCCCGCCGACCCGCAATATATCTGAGGAGACCCGACAGATGGCAATCACAGCATCTATGGTCAAAGAACTGCGCGAAAGCACCGGCGCAGGCATGATGGACGCGAAAAAAGCGTTGACCGAAAACGATGGCGACATGGAAGCAGCGGTCGATTGGCTGCGCACCAAAGGTCTGGCCAAAGCGGCCAAGAAATCGGGCCGTACCGCCGCTGAAGGTCTGGTGGCTGTCAAGGTTGACGGCAACAAGGGCATCGCGGTCGAAGTGAACTCGGAAACCGACTTTGTCGGCAAGAACGCCGAATTCCAGGGCATGGTGTCGGGCATCGCCGATGTTGCGATCACCGTGGACGATGTCGAGGCGCTGAACGCGGCCTCCATGGGCGGCAAGACAGTGGCCGAGATCGTGACAGACAAGGTTGCGACCATCGGTGAAAACATGTCTGTGCGCCGTATGCAGTCGATCACCGGCGACACCGTTGTGTCCTATGTGCACAACGCAGCCGCACCCGGCATGGGCAAAATCGGCGTTCTGGTCGCAATGACCGGCGGCGACGACGCCTTTGGCAAACAGGTTGCGATGCACATCGCCGCCGTGAACCCTGCATCGCTGAGCGAAGCCGATCTGGACGCATCCGTCGTCGAGAAGGAAAAACAGGTTCAGATGGACATTGCCCGCGAAAGCGGCAAGCCCGAAGCGGTTATCGAAAAGATGATCGTCGGCCGTATGAAAAAATACATGTCCGAAGTGACGCTGCTGAACCAGCAGTTCGTTGTGAACCCCGACCTGACCGTGGCCGACGCCGCGAAAGAAGCGGGTGCCACAATCACCGGTTTCGTGCGTCTGGAAGTGGGCGAAGGCATCGAAGTGGTCAAAGAAGACTTTGCCGCCGAAGTGGCCAAAGTCGGCAAAAGCTGATTTCGACGCTGTAACAGGCGACAAAAGACAACAGGCAGGGCATCCCATCGGGGTGCCCTGTTTGCATTTCTGGGGCGCTGCCCCCCGCGTCTGCGACGCGTCCCCCGGAGTTTACCTGGCAAGATGAAGGGCCGTTCACGCATTTGTTGGCTTGGCGGCGCGATTGATCGCTCTAACTTGCGATCAAAGCAATCCAACAGGGGACATATCCAAATGATACCGCGCAGAACCTTTCTGGCCACCACGGCCGCCGCCATCACCTTTTTGCCCTATGCCGCACGGGCCGCGGCCCATGCGGGCGACAGCTTTGCCACCGACAGCGGCGAGATCAAGGTGTTCCCAGTCGATCACGCATCGTTCGTGATGACCACGCCTGTGGGCACCGTTTACAACGATCCGGTGGGCGATCCGGCGATGTATACCGATTTCCCTGCCGCCGATCTGATCCTGGTCACCCATGAGCATGGCGACCACTTTAACGCGGAAACACTGGCCGCAGTGATGGGCGATGCCACCGTGTTGCTGGTGAACCCCGCCGTTGCTGAAAAACTGCCCGAAGACCTGAAAACCCGCGCGACCGTGCTGGCCAATGGCGAGGACGCATTGGTGGGCAAGATAGATGTGCGCGCGATTCCGGCCTATAACACCACCGAGGACCGCAAGAAGTTCCACCCTGAAGGGCGCGACAACGGCTATGTGCTGACCATCGACGGGTTTCGCGTCTATATCTCGGGCGACACCGAGGGCACGCGCGAGATGATGGCGCTGACCGATATTGATCTGGCGTTCGTCTGCATGAACCTGCCGTTCACCATGGACGCCGATGCTGCCGCCGAAGCCGTCGCCGCGTTCAAGCCGACCTATGTCTATCCCTACCACTACCGTGGCCGCGACGGTGGCACACAAGACCCCGAGGCGTTCGCCGCCGCAGTGGGCGATGCCACCGAAGTGAAAATGGGCGACTGGTATCACAAGGAAGGCTGAACCCGGGTTCACCGGTTCGCTGAAATAGGAAACGGAGCCGCCCGGGCATGAGCGGCTCCGTTCTTTTTCCTCGGGTCTTGATCACGGGGATGAGACGTGACCCTGAGGATAGGGTCCGACCCCGAAGATGGACTATACATCCCAGGGCCGGGGTCCGGAAAGTCCGGCCGGTCAGCAGAGCCCCGATATCGCGGGGGTGCCTTCCGCTGCTCCAATGGCATAAGCCACCACTCACGGAACACCTTGATACTGACGGTTTACCTTAATTAACAAAAGTCAGGTAATCCTTACCCATGGTCAGATTATTACGGGCCGCGGGGAAGGGGAAAGAAGATTGTGTCGCGTCACCCGTGACAATTTTTGCGATTGTAACGCAGAAAAAACCAGCGGGCAGGGACCGTTAGCCGCTAGACCCTTCAGGCTTCCAGTATAAACATCTGGTTGGCAAAGGCGGCTTTCAGCACGGCCTGCGCGGTTGTTTCCACCGCCAGCGCCTCGCGTGCCAAGCGCAGGTGTTTTTCCACGGTGGCCGCCGTCAGCCCCATCAGCACCGCGATGTCCTGCATGGTCTTGCCGTCGCCGACCCATTCCAGCGCCTCGCGCTGGCGTTTGGTCAGGCCACGGTTGGGGCCGGTATAGGGCAGGGTCAGAATTTTCAGGTGGGCGACGTTGTTCATCAGGTGAATGTCGCGGCCATGCACCTTCCAAATCTCGTCAATCTCGTCCTGGGACATGCCGTCGCGTGCGGTCAGGGCAATTGCGCCCTTGGATCGGGCCGAGACCGATTTGAAGCTGATCGTGTACCCTGCGGTCACGCCCATCTTTTTGTTGAACTCGACAACCCGTGCTTCGGCAGGGGTCAGGGTTTGGGTTTCGACCATCTGCCCCAACATTTTCCAACTGCCCGCACCTTCGTTGTTCAGCGCCCAGTTGACCATGGGGGCGTGCACATAGTGCTGCTCGCCCATGAACACATCGGTGTAGGATTTGTCGTGGTTCGTCAGAATGATGAAATCTTCGGGATCGCCCAGATTGTTGCCATAGCGGTAGCGGGTAAAGCCGTAGATCAGACGGTCAAAGCCGTAGCTGGCCATCTTGTCGGTGTGCGCGTCCCACAGCTCTTCCATGGTCTGACAATTGGAAAGCCCATGCAGATAGACGCGCACATCATCGGTCATGCTACAGATCCCAGATGTTTGGCCAGCACCTGGATGGCCAGATCATAGCCCTGTGCGCCAAAACCTGCGATCTGGCCCAATGCAACAGGGGCGATGTGGCTGTGGTGGCGGAATTCCTCGCGGGCGTGGATGTTGGACAGGTGCACCTCGACCACGGGCAGTTCGACCGATGCAATCGCATCGCGCAGGGCCACGGATGTGTGCGTGTAAGCACCTGCGTTCAGAACGATGCCGCCGTGCGTGCCCTTGGCCGCATGGATCGCGTCGATCATAGCGCCCTCGTGGTTGGATTGCAGACACACCACATCCAGCCCCGCGTCCTTGCCCCACGCCACACACATCTGTTCGACATCTTGCAATGTCGTGCGCCCGTAAACCTCGGGCTGGCGTGTGCCAAGCAAATTCAGGTTCGGTCCGTTGAGGACAAGAATCGACGTCATATCAATACTCTTGTAAATTCAACGCATAGTTAGCCGCACCGCACCCGTGCTGTCCAGCGCAGTGCGGTGCGGAATGTCTCAGGCCGGTGGCGCAAACACGGCCAGACCCAGCCAGTCGGCGATCAGGGCAGGGGTTTTTTCGCCCTCGATCTCGATGGTCAGACCGCTTTCGCGCAGCAGATCCGTTGCATTGCGCTGGGTGACCGAATTGATCACGAACCGGCCCCGCACCCGTGCGCCGGCCTTGACCGGGTTCAGAAACCGCAGCTTGTTAAAGCCGTAGTTGATGCCCATGACCTGACCGTCGGCCATGGAAAAGCATTCATAGGAAAACCGGCTGGCCAGGCTGAGCGTCAGAAACCCGTGTGCAATCGAGCCACCAAAGGGCGTTTCCTTGGCGGCACGTTCGGGGTCCACGTGAATCCACTGTTCGTCCCGCGTGGTTTTGGCAAAATCGTCGATCATCGCCTGATCGACGGTGATCCAGTCGGACACGCCGACCTCTTGCCCGATCAGCCCCTCAAGGCGGGCGGCTTCTGTTTCGATAGGTGTCATAGTCTCTCTCCCTTTAACTCTGTCAAATCACGACGGATCGGCGGTGACGCGCACCATCCGTTTGCCCTTGTTGTCGCCTGCCAGCAGGCCGATCAGCGCCTTGGGTGCGTTTTCCAGCCCCTCGACCACATCTTCGGTCACCTTGATCTGGCCACTGCGCACCCAGGTTTGCAGCGCGCGGATCGCCTTGGCGTCGTCGTCGGCGAAATCCATCACGATGAACCCTTCCATACGCAGCCGTTTGACCACGACCAGACCGGGCAGGTTGCGCGGGCCGGTGGGGGCCTTGGTGTCGTATTGGCTGATCGCGCCGCAGCAGGCGATGCGGCCTTTTTCGTTCATCAACGCCAGCACGGTTTCCAGCACGGTGCCGCCGACATTGTCGAAATAGACGTCGATGCCATCGGGGCATTCGGCACGCAGGGCTTTGAACAACCCCGCCTCGCGGTAATCAACGCAGGCATCAAAGCCCAGCTCGTCCACCACCCATTTGCATTTTTCAGGCCCACCCGCGATGCCCACGACGCGGCACCCAAGCGCCTTGCCGATCTGGCCCACGTAACCACCGACCGAACCGGCGGCCGCAGAGACAACAATGGTTTCGCCCGCCATCGGTTTGCCAACGCTGACCAGCCCGTGAAAGGCGGTCTTGCCGGCAATGCCGTAGACGCTGATCAGATGGCTCAGCTGATCCACCTTTGGCAGCTTTTCGACCTTGTGTGCGGGGCGCACCACGTAATCGGCCCAGACCGCTTCGGCGGCCACGATGTCACCCACGGCAACACTGGATGAATTGCTTTCGACCACCTCGCAGATCGAATAGGTCGCCATCACATCGCCCGCCTTGACCGCATCGCGGTAAGTCGCGCCCTGCATCCAGCTGCGGTTGGCAGCATCAATAGACATCAGGATGGTTTTCAGCAGCACTTCGCCATCGCCCGCCGTTGGCATCGGGGCGTCTTGCAGGGCAAAGTTGTCTTCGGTCAGCGTACCCTCGGGCAGCGTTTGTACGACAATCTGTCGGTTGTTCATTGTCAGCGTTCCTTGTTATCAAACGTGAAAAGAGAAAGGTTTGTGATGTCCCAGGAATTCCGCCAGCCGGTCTATGCGCCGCCCAAAGGGTCTGCCGACCTTTTGTTGATCCGCCACGGCGAAAGCGCGCCCGCGCGCGAGGGTGTGCATTTCGACACCGTGGACGGGCACGGCGATCCGCATTTGCACCCGCAAGGGCACAAACAGGCCGAGCGTGTGGGCGAACGGCTGAAAGGCAATGCGATCCGCGCGATCTACGTGACCAAACTGACGCGCACCCAGCAGACGGCGGCCCCGCTGGCGCAGCATCTGGCCCTGACGCCGCAGCAAAACCCCGACCTGCACGAGGTACACTTGGGCGATTGGGACGGCGGTCTGTACCGCGTCAAGGCGGCGGCGAACGATCCCGTCTATCGCCGCGCGATGGAAGCGCAGGACTGGGGCCTGATCCCCAACGCAGAAAACCGCGATGCGTTTTTTGAACGGGTGCGGCGCGGGCTGATGGACATTGCCGCCGCACACATCGACGAACAGGTTGCCGTTTTCGTGCATGGCGGTGTCATCGGCGCCGCACTGGCCGTGGCCGCGCGATCCGAACCCTTTGCGTTTCTGGGGGCCGCGAACGGGTCGATCAGCCGCCTTGTGATCCAAGGCGACCGTATGACCATTCGCGGGTTCAACGATATTTCGCATCTGGATGGCCTCTGATTTCAGAGGTCATTCGACCTTCAGCACGACCTTGCCCTGCACCTTGCGGTCCTGAATGTATTCCAGCGCCTTGCCGGCCTCTTGCAGCGGGAACACCGTGTCGATGCGCGGCTTGATCTTGCCGGCGGAATACAGCGTGAACAGATCCTGCATGTTTTCCATGTGGCCTTTTGGGTCCTGACGGGTCGACGCGCCCCAGAACACGCCAACGATCTGGCAGGATTTCAACAGGGTCAGGTTCAGCGGAATCTTGGGGATGCCAGCCGGGAACCCCACGACCAGGAACCGACCGGCCCAGGCCATCGCGCGAATGACCGGCTCGGCATAGTTGCCGCCCACGGCATCGTAAGCGACGTCAATGCCTTTGGGTCCGACCAGGTCCTTGATTTCTTTGGAAAACGCACGCTGCGCGTCCTTGTCCATGTCGCGGGTGTAAACCAGCGTTTCATCGGCCCCGACCTCGCGGCAGAACGCGGCCTTTTCCTCGGATGACACGGCGGCGATCACGCGTGCGCCCGCGGCCTTGCCCAACTCGATCGCAGCCACACCAACGCCGCCCGCAGCGCCCAGAATGAACAGGGTTTCGCCCGGCTGGATGTTGGCGCGGTCCTTCAGCGCGTGGTGCGATGTGCCATAGGTCAGCACCAGACACGCCGCATCTTCGAACGACATGTCGTCGGGCATCTTCAGGCAGGCGGCCGCCGGGGCGCACAACTGCGTGGCAAAGCCGCCAAAGCCGGTCATTGCGATCACCTTGTCGCCCACGGCAAAGCCTGTGACGCCTTCGCCCAACTCCTCGACCACGCCCGACACTTCACCACCGGGGGCAAAGGGGCGTTCCGGCTTCATCTGGTACAAATCCTGAATGATCAAAGTGTCGGGAAAGTTCACGCCTGCCGCTTTGACGGCTATCCGAACCTCGCCTTTGGCAGGCTTGGGATCGGCGGTTTCGGTCCATTCCAACGTCTCGGGTCCGCCCACGGCGGTGCTCATCATTGCTTTCATATCGGTTTCCCCTCCATAATCCGTGACGCAACGGCACGACTGGCCACAGCGTCTTGTCATCGACAATCCTGCCTGCGACACCTTGTCAGCGCAATTGCGAAATGCAATTTTGCATTGCGGAACGTAACGGCACTGCTGCATCGGGGAGGATGAGCATGAGCGATGACGCACTGATGTCATTCCGTACGGAAGTTCGGACATGGCTGGAGGAAAACTGCCCCCAGGAAATGCGCGACGGCGCGTCGGGCGAGGATGCCATTGTCTGGGGCGGGCGCAACTGGGAATTCAAAAGCGACGCGCAAAAGCTGTGGCTTGAGCGGATGGCAGCCAAGGGCTGGACCGTGCCCACGTGGCCCGTGGAATACGGCGGCGCCGGGCTGGACCGCGCGCACCACAAGATCCTGATTGACGAAATGCGCAAGATGGGCGCGCGCGTGCCGCTGCAAAGCTTTGGCATCTGGATGCTGGGGCCGGCGCTGTTGGCGTTCGGGACGCATGAGCAGAAACTGCAATACCTGCCGCCCATCGCGCGCGGCGAAGTGCGCTGGTGTCAGGGCTATTCCGAACCGGGTGCCGGGTCCGATCTGGCAAGCGTTCAGACCAAGGCCGACAGTGACGGCGACCATTATGTTGTGAACGGTCAGAAAATCTGGACCTCTTACGCCGACAAGGCCGACTGCATCTTTGCGCTGGTGCGCACCGACCGCGACGCGCCCAAACATCTGGGCATCACATTCCTGCTGATCGACATGGAAACGCCCGGTGTGACCACCAAGCCGATCCGCCTGATTTCCGGCAAATCCCCGTTCTGCGAGACCTTCTTTGACGACGTGCGGGTGCCCAAGGCCAATGTGGTCGGCACTGAAAACCGCGGCTGGGACGTGGCCAAACACCTGCTGACCCACGAACGCGAGATGATCTCGGGCGGCGGGCAGGGCCTGCTGGGCGGGCGTCCCTTGGGTGCTGTGCTGAACGAACAGGACGGCGGGCTGACCGATCCCGTCCTGCGCGCCGAGGCGATGGGCTGCGAGGTTGATGCACTGGCCGTGGCGCTGACGCTGGAACGCTACAAAGATCAGGCCGAAAGCGGCGGTGGCGTCGGCGATGCTTCGGCCATGCTGAAATACGCGGGCACCGAGCTGAACAAACGCCGTCACGAGCTGATGATGTCGGCAGGCGGTGCCGATGCGCTGACGTGGGATGGCAAGCATGACGGGCTTGCCGCCGACTGGCTGCGCACCAAGGCAAACTCGATCGAAGGCGGCACATCCGAGGTGATGCTGTCGATCATTTCCCGTCGTGTATTGGGGCTGCCGGCATGAGCACACTTTTGTTGACCGAAGACGAAACCATGCTGCAAGACGCCGCGCGCGGCTTTCTGGACGGCGCGGCCCCCGTGTCGCATTTCCGCAAGCTGCGCGACGCGGGCCAGACCCATGATGCAAAGCTGTGGGCCGAGATGGCGCAGATGGGCTGGACCGGCGTTCTGGTCCCCGAAGACGCGGGCGGGTCCGACATGGGCCATGCTGCGGCGGGGGTGCTGGCCGGTGAGCTGGGCAAAACGCTGGTGACCTCTCCCTTTATCTCAACCGCCGTGATCGCGGCCACCGCGCTGCGACAGGTGGCGACAGACCGCGCGCGCGATGCGTTGGCGTCGATTGCGGCGGGCGACGTGATCTACGGGCTTGCCGTGGACGAGGGGGCAAAACATGACCCCGATGCCACGCAGCTTGAGGCACGCGCCGACGGCAACGGGTTTCGCCTGTCCGGCACCAAGGGGTTCGTTGTGGATGGCGGCAATGCAGACCGTCTGCTGGTTCTGGCCAAGACAGACGCCGGCCTGACCCTGTTTGACCTGCCGGCCGACCGCGATGGCATCACCCGCACGGGCCAGAATATGGTCGATGCCCGCGACGCGGCGCAGGTGACATTTGATAACGTGCAAGCCACGGGCGACGATGTGCTGGGATCGGTCGATGACGCCATGACCGTGCTGAAACCGGCGCTTGAGGCCGGACAGGCGACGCTGTCTGCCGAGATGCTGGGCCTCAGCGCCGGGGCCTTTGCGATGACGGTGGGCTACCTGAAAGAACGCAAACAGTTCGGCGTTGAAATCGGCCGCTTTCAGGCACTTCAACATCGCGCCGCACATCTTTGGTCTGAAACGGAAATCACGCTTTCGGCTGTGCGCCACGCAGGCCGCAAGCTGGACGAAGACCCCGACAACGCCACGCTGGCCGTATCGCTGGCCAAGGCCCGCGCGACACAGACCGCAAAGCTGGCCGTGATCGAAGGCGTGCAGATGCATGGCGGCATCGGCATGACCGATGATTTCGACATGGGCTTTTTCATGAAGCGCGCCCGCGTCGCGACCGAGTGGCTGGGCGATTACGGCTATCACGCCGCCAAGGTCGCGGCCGCGCGCGGTTTTTAAGGTAAAGGATGAACTATGACACCTAACGATCTGTTTTCACTTAAAGGTAAGATCGCCCTTGTCACCGGTGGCGCGACCGGCATTGGCCGCATGGCGACCACCGGATTGATGCAGGCGGGCGCGCATGTGCTGATCGCCTCGCGCAAGGCGGACGCCTGCAAGGCCGTTGCGGACGAGCTGAACCAGATGGACGCCCCTGGCAGCGTCGAAGGGTTCGCAGGCGATGTCGGCACCGAAGAGGGCGTTGCCGCCCTGACCAAGGCGGTACAGGAACGCACCGACACCCTGCACATCCTGATGAACAACGCGGGCATCTCCTGGGGCGCGCCAATGGGACAATTTCCCTTTGATGCCTGGGCGAAGGTGATGAATGTCAACAACGCAGGCATGTTCAGCCTCACACAATCCCTTTTGCCGATGCTGATCGCCTCGTCCAACGCCGATGATCCGGCGCGGGTGGTCAACGTCGGTTCGGTCATGGGTGACGCGCCGCTGGGCGACGGGGCCTACAGCTATGCCGCGTCCAAGGCGGCGGTGCACCAGATCACCCGCATCATGGCCAAGGAACTGGCCAGCCACCACGTCACCGTCAACGCGCTGGCACCGGGGCCCTTCGTCAGCCGCATGACCGCCTTTGCCACCGCAGACGAGGACACCCGCGCCAAGGTCGGTGACGACGTGCCGCTGGGTCGCGTCGGCCGTGAGGAAGACATCGCAGGCTGTATGCAGTTCCTGTGCGGCCGTGGCGGCAGCTATATCACCGGTGCAATCCTGCCGGTGTCGGGCGGCATTCAGGTGATGTCCGGCCCCAACCTTTTCCGCGCTGCTCTGGAGGGCTAAGATATGATCCGTTTTGATGATCGCGTTGCCATTGTCACAGGCGCAGGCGTCGGCCTGGGCCGCTGTCACGCGCTGGGTCTGGCCGAGCGGGGGGCCAAGGTTGTGGTGAACGAT
This sequence comes from uncultured Pseudosulfitobacter sp., assembly GCF_963976325.1. Lineage (NCBI taxonomy): Bacteria > Pseudomonadati > Pseudomonadota > Alphaproteobacteria > Rhodobacterales > Roseobacteraceae > Pseudosulfitobacter > uncultured Pseudosulfitobacter sp. The sequence goes on along the minus strand of NZ_CAXBJW010000001.1, from coordinate 796,529 downwards.
CTGGGTGCCAGCACCGACGGTGCCAGCACCGGATCGGATGCCGCGCAACAGGTCGTGGCCGAGATCGAAGCCATGGGCGGCGAGGCGATAGCCCACGGTGCCGACGTGTCGAACGAAGAACAGGTCAACGACATGGTCGCCAAGACCATCGAAAAATGGGGCCGCATCGACATTCTGATCAACAACGCCGGCATCCTGCGCGACAAGACGTTCGGCAAGATGACCATGGACGACTTTCGCAAGGTTGTTGACGTGCACCTGATCGGCACCGCCAATTGCTGCCATGCGGTCTGGCCGCACATGCGCGCCGCGCAATACGGGCGCATTGTGGTCACCACCTCGGCCTCGGGGCTTTATGGCAACTTTGGCCAGTCCAACTATGGCGCGGCCAAGGCCGGTGTCATGGGCCTGATGAACGTGCTGCATCTGGAAGGCGCGCGTGACAACATCCGCGTCAACACGCTGGCGCCCACCGCCGCCACCCGCATGACCGAAAACCTGATGCCGCCCGAGGCGCTGGAACTGCTGAAACCCGAAACCATCACGCCGGGCGTGCTCTACCTGGTTTCCGAAGACGGCCCCAGCCGCAAGATCCTGGGCGCAGGGGCAGGGCACTTTGCACTGACCCGCGTATATGAGACCGCCGGTGCCCTGATCGAGGGCGACATCACCCCCGAGGCGGTCGCCGCCCAATGGGATCAGATCTCGGCCCCCGAAGGTCAGGAAGAACTGAACGACGCCTTCGGACAAACCCGCAAATTCGCGCTCTCTGCCGCCAAGGCGAAGGGCATCAAACTCGACTGGTAAAATTCTTTTGGCCCCAAATATCCCGGGGTCCGGGGCAGCGCCCCGAAATTCCGACCAACAAACAAGGAACCCAACCCATGCGTGACGCAGTCATCGTTTCCACCGCCCGCACCCCGATCGGCAAGGCCTATCGCGGTGCGTTCAACGCCACCACACCGCAGGCGCTTGCTGCGCATGCCATTGAAAACGCTGTAAAGCGCGCGGGCCTTGATGGCTCGGAAATCTCCGATTGCGTGTTTGGCTCGGCGCTTCAGCAGGGGTATCAGGCGGGCAACATCGCCCGTCAGGCGGCCATTCGCGCCGGTCTGCCCGTGACCGTTGCCGGCATGTCGCTGGACCGTCAGTGCGCATCCGGCATGATGGCGATTGCCACCGCGGCCAAGCAGGTCATCACCGACGGCATGGACATCGTCATCGGCGGCGGTGTCGACAGCATCTCGATGGTGCAGACGCCCGAAATGCGCGTCAGCGCCGATCCGTGGCTGAAAGCAAACAAGCCCGAGATGTACATGACCATGCTGGAAACGGCCGAAAACGTCGCTGAACGCTACAACATCAGCCGCGAGGCGCAGGACGAATATTCGGCCCGCAGCCAGGAACTGACCCATCAGGCGCAACAAGCTGGTCGTTTTGACGATGAAATCGTTGCGATGACCACCACCATGATGATCCAGGACAAGGAGACCAAAGAGATTTCCAAGCACGAAGTCACCTTGGAAAAAGACGAGGGCAACCGCCCCGGCACCACCGCCGAAAGCCTTGCAGGCCTGAAACCGGTGTTCAAGGACGGCATCCATCTGGCCGAGGGCAAGTTCATCACCGCGGGCAATGCGTCGCAACTGTCCGATGGTGCCTCTGCCGCCGTGGTCATGGAAGCCAAGGAAGCCGAGCGTCGCGGGCTGCAACCGCTGGGTCGCTACGTGGGTGTGATGGCCGCCGGCTGCGAGCCGGACGAGATGGGCATCGGCCCGATCTATGCCGTGCCGAAGCTGCTGGAAGCGCACGGGCTGAAGATCGAGGACATCGGTCTGTGGGAACTGAACGAGGCTTTTGCCTGCCAGGTCATCGCCTCGCGCGACAAGCTGGGTATTCCGGACGAGTTGCTGAACGTAGATGGCGGCGCGATTTCCATCGGTCACCCTTACGGCATGTCAGGCGCGCGCATGGTCGGCCACGCGCTGATCGAAGGCAAACGTCGCGGCGCGAAATACGTGGTTTGCACCATGTGTGTCGGCGGCGGCATGGGGGCTGCGGGCCTGTTTGAGGTTCTCTAACAAACGCGGCGGCAGTGCCGCCCGTTACACCATCACGACAACCGGATGGGCGCACAGCCCATCCCTTTCCCAAACCGAAAGATATATGCCGATGCCCCGTGACGACAGCCATCTTCCCAAGGCCCTGCAAGGGCTGCGCGTGCCCATGGTGGCATCGCCTTTGTTCATCATTTCCGTGCCCGAACTGGTCATTGCCCAGTGCAAGGCGGGCGTCGTCGGCAGCTTTCCGGCGCTGAACGCGCGTGAGGGGGATGGCGAGCATCCGTTGCTGGACACCTGGCTGACGCAGATCAGCGAGGAACTGGACCGCCACAATCAGGCCAATCCCGACAGCCCTGCGGCCCCCTTTGCGGTCAACCAGATCGTGCACCGGTCGAACGCGCGGCTGGACCGTGATCTTGAGATTTGCGTGAAACACAAGGTGCCGATCTGGATCACCTCGCTGGGCGCGCGCGAAGAGGTCAACGAGGCGGCCCATTCCTGCGGCGGCATCGTGCTGCATGACATAATCAACAACACATTCGCCAAAAAGGCGATCAGCAAGGGCGCGGATGGTCTGGTGGCTGTGGCCGCCGGTGCCGGTGGGCACGCGGGCATGCAGTCCCCGCTGGCGCTAATCCGCGAGATCCGCAGCTGGTTCGACGGGCCGCTGCTGCTGTCCGGGTCGATCGCCACCGGCGAGGCGCTGCTGGCGGCGCGCGCGATGGGTGCCGATCTGGGCTATGTCGGATCTGCGTTCATCGCCACGGACGAGGCGAACGCCCAAGCCGAATACAAGCAGATGATCGCCGACAGCGGGGCCGAGGACATCGTCTATTCGTCGCTGTTCACCGGCGTGTCCGGCAACTACTTGCGCGGCTCGATCGAGGCGGCAGGCATGGACCCGAACAACCTGCCCTCGGCGGATGCGTCTTCGATGAACTTTGGCGATGGATCGTCCAAGCCCAAGGCGTGGAAATCCATCTGGGGCGCAGGGCAGGGCATTGGTGCGGTGAAATCTGTCGGTCCCGCAGCGAAGGTCGTTGACCGGATTGCGGCGGAGTATCAGGCCGCCGGAAAACGTCTGGCGTCCGAGTTCGCGCAGTGAGGCGCTGAGCAATGGCCGAGCTTTACCTGATCCGCCACGGCCAAGCCTCGTTTGGCGCGGACAATTACGACTGTCTCAGCGACACAGGCCATGCGCAATCGGCGGCGGTGGGCGACTGGTTGCGCAGCACCGGCTGGACGCCCGACCGTCTGGTCACCGGCACGCTGGAACGCCAGCGCGATACGCTGACGTCGATGGGCTACGACGGCCAGACGGAAGTGCACGCGGGGTTTGACGAATACGACTTTCACGATCTGTTACAGGCGCGCTTTCAGGGCAGGGTGCCTGATACCGTCAGGGGCGACCGCAAAACCCATTTCCGCACCCTGCGCGAAACCGTTCTGGAATGGCAGGCGGGCGGATTGCCCGATGCATCGGAAAGCTATCAGGATTTCGTAGACCGCACCGCAGCGGCCATGCAGCACGCCACCCGCGACGGCGCGCGGCAAGTGTTGGTGGTGTCGTCCGGCGGGGTGATCGGGCAACTGGTGTCGCGTGCACTGGAAGCGCCCGCGCGGATGATGATGGAGCTGAACCTTCAGATCAAAAACACCGCCGTGACCAAGTTTGTGTTTTCCGGCACGCGCCATTTCGTGCATCAATTCAACGCCACGCCGCATTTCGACGCCAACCACGATTTGCTGACCTATAGCTGAGGGCCAAACAGATGAGCCATGACACACAAACGCTGGATCTTGATGCGGTGGAAACATACCTTTCGGCCAACCTGCCGGGGTTTCAAGGCCCGATTGAGGCCGACAAGTTCCAGCGCGGCCAGTCGAACCCGACCTTTTTGCTGAAAACGCCCACGCGCAACTATGTGCTGCGTCGCAAGCCGCCGGGGCAGTTGCTGAAATCGGCCCATGCGGTCGACCGCGAGTTTCGCGTGCAATCCGCGCTGGCGGGAACGGATGTGCCCGTGGCGAAAATGCACCTGCTGTGCGAAGACACATCCGTCATCGGGTCCGAGTTCTACATCATGGACCACATCGACGGGCGCAACTTTAACATGCCGTCGCTGGACGAGCTTGAAAAAGCCGACCGTACCGCCGTGCTGGACGACATGAACCGCGTTCTGGCGGCGCTGCACGATGTGGACATCGACGCCGTTGGCCTGTCCGACTATGGCCCGCCGGGCAACTACTACGAGCGTCAGATCGGGCGCTGGTCCAAGCAGTACCGCGCGTCGGAAACTGTGGATGTGCCAGCCATGAACAAGCTGATGGAAGAGCTGTCCAAACGGATTCCGGCAGAAGACGGCCAGCGCACGCTGGTGCACGGCGACTATCGCATCGACAACATGATGTTTGAAAAGGACGGCACCAAATGTCTGGCCATCCTTGACTGGGAGCTGAGCACCATCGGCCACCCTTACGCGGACCTTGCCGCCGTCATCATGCAATGGCAGATGCCCGCGACGCCCGAAGGGCGCGGGTTGGCAGGCATTGACCGCACGGCGCTGGGACTGCCCACAGACGCCGAATTTGTCGCCAAATACTGCGAACGGCGCGGCATTGGCCCAATCGACAACTTCGGCTTCTACGTGGGCTTTTGTTTCTTCCGCATGACGGCCATCATCCAGGGGGTGCTGAAACGTGCGCTGGATGGCAATGCGTCCAACCCTGAACGGGCGATGCAGATGGGCCAATATGTGCCCCTGTTCGCCGAGCATGGGCTGAAGGCGCTGGAGTCAAAGGGATGATTGATCCTGATCTTGCGGGCGAGCCTGCGGACGACAAGGACCGCAACTTTATCACGGCACTGGCCCGCGGGCTTGATATTCTGCGCTGTTTCCAAACGGGCGAGACTGCGTTGACCAATCAGGACTTTGCCGCGCGCACGGGGCTGCCCAAGCCCACCGTATCGCGGCTGACCTATACGTTGTGCGCGCTGGAGTATCTGGTCGCCGATCCGCGCACAGGGACCTATCAGTTGGGCGCAGGCGTGTTGCAACTGGGGTTCTCGGTGCTGTCGTCGATGGACATCGTTGACCGTGCCCGCGACACGATGCGTGCGCTGTCGAACGGACCCAACAGCTATATCACCGTGGCACTGGCCGAAGCCTATCAGACCGACGCGGTCTATGTGGCGGTCGAAAAGTCGATGGAAAACGTGTCGCTGACCATGCACGTGGGCGCGCGGTTGCCGATCTTTCATTCGGCCATCGGACGGGCCATGCTGGTCGGCATGGACGAAGAAGACCGTGGCGTGATGTTCGAGCGGACCAAAGCCAAGGACCCCGAAGGCCACGCAGGCCGCAAAGCCGCTTTTGCCCAGGCATTGTCGGAATACGAAAACCTTGGCTATTGCTGTAGTTACGGGGATTGGCGCCCCGATGTGAACGGCATCGCGGCCCCGGTTTTTGCGCTGAGCGGGCGCGGAGTTTACGGATTGAACGTGGGCGGCCCGTCGTTTCATGTGAAGAAAAAGCACCTTGAGCGGGCCTATGGCAGGCTGTTGGTCGACGCCGCGGCGGGGCTGAGCAAGGGCGGCTGAACTGCAAGTTGGTCGTGGGGTCAAAGAATCATTCTCTTTGTGGAATTCAGTTTTGCAGGGCGGAAATGGCAGGCCAAAGCGACGCAGCGTCAAATTGTTGAAAACGCCGTTTCGTCCATCGGAATTATGTAAATTATCCGTGACCCTCAGGGCCCAAAATTGCCCCGTACGCTGAAATTTCAGGCACCTAAAACGACCTGAACCTGACCGGCCAACAGTGCCACATAACTTAAAAATATCATTTCATAACAATTTCTTACCCACATCCGCTCCCTGCACGTCGTCAGGCGGTCGAGCGGGCTGCCTGTGGGGTGTCACTCTGCCACAATTTTCACCACCTGCGCGACCGGAAATAAGCGCCGTAACTTGTCGTTCCACGCGTGTCGAAAGCTTGACTTATCCGGCCAGTATGCAAGGCTTTTGATACACCGACGCATAGCTAACACACGCAAGTGTAAGTCGGGGTATGTTCTAGGGAGGAACCTAATGCGTAAATCTATCAAGCTCGGCCTTGGCGCCGCGCTGGCGCTTTCCGTCAGCTCAGCCGCTGTTTTTGCCGAAAATGTCAAAATTGCCTTTATTGATCCGCTGAGCGGCGGTTTTGCCGCCACCGGCATCAACGGTCTGCACCAGTTCGAATTCGCGGCTGAAACGCTGGTCAACGCCAAGGGCGGTGTTCTGGGCGGCGATATGTTCGAAATCCTGCCGTTCGACAACAAGGTCAGCCCGAAAGAATCCCTGATCCAGTTGCAGGTCGCGATTGACCAGGGCGCGCGTTACATCGTGCAGGGCAACAGCTCGGGCGTGGCGAACGCATTGACCGAAGCCATCGACAAGCACAACCGCCGCAACCCCGACAGCCAGGTTCTGTTCCTGAACTATTCGGCGGTCGATCCCGCGTTGACCAACGAAAAATGCAACTTCTGGCACTTCCGTTTCGACCCGCACGCCGACATGAAAATGGCCGCGCTGACAGATATGATTGCTGAAAACCAGGACATCAAAAAAGTCTACGTTATCGGTCAGGACTATTCGTTCGGTAAAGCTGTGGCAGATGCTGCTGTTTCGATGCTGGCTGAAAAACGCCCCGACATCGAAATCGTGGGCAACGAGCTGCACCCGATTGGCAAGGTGAAGGACTTTACACCCTATGCCCGCAAGATCGTGTCCTCGGGTGCCGATGCCGTGATCACCGGCAACTGGGGCGCCGACATGCTGGGTCTGGGCAAGTCGATCCTCGAAAACGGCTTTGAAGGTCCGATCTTTACCTACTACGCAGCCGCAGACGGTATCACCGCGGCCTTCGGCGAAAGCGGTGTGGATTCGCTGTATCTGGTTGCAGAAGGCGACGACAACCCGCCGTCCAAGCCTGAAACACAAGAATACATTCAGGCGTTCAAGGCCAAGTACCCTGATGGCAACATGTCCCAGACGCGGATCACCAACGTGATCCAGATGCTGGCACAGGCGATTGACGAAGCAGGCACGGCAACCGACGTGGTCAAAGTGGCCAACGCGTTGGAAGACATGCACTTTACCAACAGCCTGTGGAGCACGGCCGACATGCACATGCGTCCCGAGGATCACCAGTTGATCCAGGACATCCACATCTTTGGTCATCAGAAAGTGGAAGCACCCTATGACATGGACAACTCGGGCTATGGCCTGAAAGTCCAGTACACGGTTGAAAACGCATCCGCGGATATCGCAACCACCTGTGAGATGAAGCGTCCGTAAGGCACGTTCTTTCGGCCCGCCCCTATACGTTCGGGGGCGGGCCTTTTCACTCTAATATCGCCACATCTTACTTCGGAGGGACCCCCGATGGACCTCGTTCTCGTCAATCTTATCGACGGGCTGGTGACCGGACTGCTGTTGTTTATGCTGTCTGCCGGTCTGACACTGATTTTCTCAATGATGGGCGTGCTGAACTTTGCCCATGCCAGCTTTTACATGTTGGGTGCCTATTTCGCCTACCAGATCAGCATCGCGCTGGGGTTCTGGATGGGCTTGCTGGTCGCGCCCCTGATCGTCGGTGTCATTGGCGCCGGGGTTGAACGCTACGGCCTGCGCCGCGTTCACCAGTATGGCCACGTCCCCGAACTGATCTTTACCTTTGGTCTGGCGCTGCTGATCGAGGAACTGGTGCAATTCATCTGGGGCCGCAACCAGATGCCTTACCAGATCCCCGATGCGCTGAACTTTACCGCCTTTGCCATCTCGGGCAATTCGATCCCGGCCTATAAGGTGTTCATGATCTTCATCTCGGTCGCCATCTTTATCGGGCTGTTGTACGTGCTGACCAAGACGCGCGTGGGCATGATCATTCAGGCCGCACTGAGCTATCCGCGCACGGTCGAAGCCTTGGGCCACAACGTGCCGCTGATCTTCATGGGTGTGTTCGGTGTGGGCACCGCGCTGGCCGGTGTCGCCGGTGTCATCGCAGGGCCGGTTCTGGGCACGTTCCCCGGCATGGCCTTCGTGCTTGGGTCTATCGTTTTTGTGACCATCGTGATCGGCGGTCTGGGATCATTGTGGGGGGCGCTGGTGGCATCGCTGTTGATCGGCTGGATCACAACATTCGCCAAATCCTACAACATCCGCATGGAAGACATCCTGAACGGTATCGGCATTTCGACGCCCGAAAACCTGAGCGACAGCGTGTTCCGCGACATCTGGGCTGTGACCAGCCCGCAAATCGCTGACATCCTTCCATATATCCTGATGGTGCTGATCCTTATCTTCCGCCCCTACGGCCTGTTCGGGAACCGTGACGCATGAGCAATCCAATGAAAGACAACCAGATCACCACCGATCCCAGCAAGCCCGCCCAGCGGATGCGCGCAGGATCGCTGAGAATGGCCGCCTTGCCATGGATCATCGCCACACTTGCCTTGTTGGTGATGCCCTATGTGTTCAACGACAACTCGGCGATCACCATCATGAACCAGATGGCGATCACCATCATCTTTGCACTGGCCTACAATATGCTGCTGGGGCAGGGCGGGATGCTTAGCTTTGGCCATGCGGTCTATGCGGGTGTCGGCGGCTTTGCCTGTATGCACGTGATGGCCAGCACCGACTTTTTCTCGATGCTGCCGCTGCCGGTGCTGCCGATCTTTGGCGGGCTGTTCGGCATGGGGCTGGCGATGATCATCGGCAGTTTCTCGACCCGCAGCGCAGGCACCGTTTTCGCGATGATCTCGCTGGGCGTGGGCGAGCTGATTGCCGCGTGTTCGGTCATCATCGTGGCGTTCTTTGGCGGGGAAGAGGGGATTTCGGGCGACCGGACCTATGGCCTGCCGTTCTTTGGCATCGAATTCCTGCACCAGATCGAAGTCTATTACCTGATCGCCTTCTGGCTGATCTTGTCGGCGTTGCTGATGTACCTGTTTTCACGCACCCCCATCGGGCGCATGGCGAACGCGGTGCGCGACAATCCCGAACGGGCAGAATTCCTGGGCTATTCGTCCCGCTGGGTGCGCTTTTACAGCTTTATCTTCTCGGGGTTCTTTGCCGGCATCGCCGGTGGGCTTTTCGCCATCAACTATGAAATCGTGACCGAAGAGAACCTGAACACAGCCTCGTCGGGGGTGATCCTGCTGGTGACCTTCCTGGGTGGCGTTGGCTTCTTCTTCGGGCCGATCATCGGCGCGATCGCCTTTACCCTGCTGCAAACGGTGTTGTCGCTGCAAACGGATCTGTGGGCGTTTTACGCCGGTGTTCTGTTCCTGGCGACGGTGATGTTCTTTCCGGGGGGGCTGGCAGGGCTGCTGATGATGCACGTGCCAGCGATCAGGATGGGCAAGGCGTCAAAGCTGGTTGTGCCCTATATCACCACACTGATACCCGCGCTGATCGGTATTCTGGGCCTGTCCGCATTGGTCGAGATGACGTTCCACGTGCGCCATTCATCCGTGGGTGACGAGGAAATGACCGTCTTCTGGACCACCTTCGACAGCCACGACGTGCTGCCGTGGGCCGTGGCCATCGGCGTCACCGTGGTGGCCTTTGCCATCATGCGGATGATGCTGCCATCCTTGCGTGCCGCATGGGCTGACGCCAATTCAATCAAGGCCAACACATCCAATGGAGGTGCCGCATGACCACCGCTGCACTTGAACTGAAAGACCTGCAAAAGAGTTTCGGCAAGACCGAGATCATCCGCGGCGTCAATCTGGCCGTCGGCAAAAGCGAACGCCACGCAATTATCGGCCCGAACGGGGCCGGTAAATCCACCCTGTTCAACCTGATCACCGGACGGTTTCCGCAGACTGCGGGCCAGGTGCTGTTGCACGGGCAAAACCTGGCTGGCAAGGCGCCTTTCGAGATCAACCGCATGGGGCTAAGCCGCAGTTTCCAGATCACCAACATCTTTCCCAAGATGACCGTGTTCGAAAACGTCCGCTGTTCGCTGCTGTGGTCGATGGGCTACAAGTACAACTTCTGGTCCATGGTCGGGCGCAGCCGCGCGTTGACCGAAGGGGCCGAGCAGATCCTGGAACAGATCAACCTGACCAACCGGCGCGATCTGCCTGCGGGCACGCTGTCCTATGCGGAACAGCGCGCGCTGGAGATCGGCATCACCATCGCAGGCGGGGCCGACGTGATCATGCTGGACGAACCCACCGCCGGCATGAGCCATTCGGAAACCGACTATATCGTCGAACTGATCCGCACCGTGACCGAGGGCAAAACCCTGATCATGGTCGAACATGACATGGGCGTGGTCTTTGGTCTGGCCGACCGCATTTCGGTGCTGGTCTATGGCGAGCTGATCGCCACTGGTCGTCCCGAAGATGTGCGCGGCGATCCCAAGGTTCAAGAAGCCTATCTAGGCGCTGCACTGGAGGCAGAACACTGATGCTCGAAGTCAACGATCTGCACGCCTATTATGGCAAATCGCACATCCTGCAAGGGGTGAACCTGAACATTCAAGAGGGCGAGATCGTCGCCCTTCTGGGCCGCAACGGGGTGGGGCGATCGACCACCTGCAAGGCGATCATGGGCGAAGTTGTCCCGCATGGCTCCGTCAAGTTCCGCGGTCAGGAAATCGCCGGTAAAAAGGCGTTTGAAGTGGCCAACCTGGGCATCGGCTATGTGCCCGAAAACCGCGATATCTTTCCGGGGCTGACCACGCGGCAGAACCTTATCCTTGGGCTGAAACCCGGCCAGAAGGATGGCGCAGGCCGCTGGGCGATGCAGGACATGTTCGATATGTTCTCGAACCTCAGCGAACGCGCGGATGTCGAGGCGTCGGTGATGTCGGGCGGCGAGCAGCAGATGCTGACCATGTGCCGCACGCTGATGGGGGACCCCGATCTGGTGATGATTGACGAGCCGACCGAGGGCCTGAGCCCGCAGATGGTTCAAAAGGTCGCCACAGTTCTGCAAGAGATCGCCAAGCGGGGCGTGTCCACGTTGCTGGTGGAACAAAAGCTGTCCATTGCGCTGGACATTGCGGACCGCGTTTACGTGATGGGCCACGGTCAGGTTGTGTTCGAAGGCACGCCGCTGGAACTGAAATCGCGTGAAGACGTGCGCAAGGAGTGGCTGGAGGTCTGAGCCAGCAGCGGTGTCGGGGGGCCAGCCCCCCCGACGCTGACGCGCCGCCCCCCGGAGTTTATCCGGCAAGATGAAGGTCTGCATACATTCCTCAACGCAACGTCATTCCTTGTTTTTGGACTTTGACAGCGTCGTATTTGTCGTCACATTGGCATCAAATCCGAGGGGGAAATCGATGGCGGATCAGACATGGCTCACACGAAACGACCACGGTGACGGCATTGTTGAACTGGTGCTGAACCGCCCGCCGGTGAATGCGCTGGAGCCCGAAACCCTGATGGGGTTTCGCAACGTTATGAACGATGTATCGGGCGATGCTGATGTGCGCGCCATTGTCCTGTCATCGGCGTGCAAGGTGTTCTCGGCCGGGCTGAACCTGAAGCAGGCGCAGCACTTTGACCTGAACGATCAGCGTGCAATCGTGGACGGGTTAAACCAGGGGTTCATGGCGCTGTTCACCAGCCCCAAACCTGTCATCTGCGCCATCAACGGGCCTGCGATTGCGGGCGGTTTGTTTTTTGTTCTGGCGTCCGACCACCGCATCGCGGTGCCGCACGCACAGTTTGGTCTGGCCGAGGTGCGGGTGGGTGTCGGATTTCCGGCAGGCCCCTTGGGCATCGCCCGCGCGATGCTGGATGCCAACATGACGCGTCGCCTGATGATGCGCGGGCAACCCATTGATGTTCAAGCTGCTTTGGCGGCCGGACTGGTCGACGACATCGTCGAACCCGACGCGTTGGCACAGGCGGCTCTGGATGCGGCGCGCGAATTTGCACAGATCCCACCTGCGGCCTACGCGGCCGTCAAATCGCAACTTCGGGCGGACACCATCGCCCAGATCACGGCGGCTGTGGCCGCCGAAACCGCGGCAGACCTGCCGTGGTACACAGATGAAACCGCAGCCGCGATGGCGCGGATGATAGGATAAACGACATGTCGACACTGGACCAAACCCGATTGAACCGCATCAAACCCTGGATGCAAGCCTATGTAGATGAAAAGAAATATCCAGGGTGCACGGTTCTGATCAAACAGGCCGGCCAAGAGGTGTTCTATCACGAAACCGGTCTGCGCGATGTGGCCAGCGGCGCGCCGTTTGCCCGCGACACGGTGGCGCGGATCTATTCGATGACCAAGCCTGTCACCTCGCTGGCGCTGATGATGCTGGTGGAAGAGGGGTTGATCCATCTGGATGCGCCGCTGTCTGCGGTGCTGCCGGAATTTGCCGAGATGTACGCGCTGGTGGACGGGGCCACGTCGATTGATCAGGTCGAACGCTGTGCCGTGCCAACGCTGCACCAGACCGTGACCCACACCGGCGGTTTCAGCTATCCGTTCAACCCCGGCGTGCTGCCCAAGGCGATGGAAGAGGCCAAGCTGATGTTCGCCGCATCCGAGGCCGGTCTGGCCGAGGTCACGCGGAACCTGGCAAAGCTGCCCTTGGCATTTCAACCCGGCACGCGGTGGGAGTATTCCGTGGGCATCGACGTGATCGGCCGCGTGGTCGAAGCGGTGTCGGGGCAATCGCTGGATGCGTTTTTCCAGACCCGTATTTTTGACCCGCTGGGCATGACCGAAACAGGCTTTGCCGTGCCCGATAACGCGCTGGACCGTTTTGCATCGCTCTATACGCCGCTGGCCGCGGGCGCGATGGCGCTGAACAACGCCGACAGCAAAAGCGCCGACACCCTGCGCTGTGTGGATGTGGCGCAAAAATCACCCTTCCGCGCGCCCAAAACACTGTCGGGGGGCGGCGGTCTTGTTGGGGCCATCGACGACTATATGCTGTTTTGCGAGGCGCTGCGCACCGGCGGGCAGGGGCTGGTGTCGCCATCGACGTTGCGGTTCATGACGGCCAACCATCTGCCCGGCGATATTGCCAGCATGGGCCCGTCCAGCTTTGCCGAACAGCCGATGACCGGCATGGGGTTTGGCATTGGCGGGGCGACCGTGTTGAACCCCGCCCGCACCCGCACGCCGTCTTCGGTGGGCGACTTTAGCTGGGGTGGCATGGCGTCGACGTTTTTCTGGGTTGATCCGGTGCATGATCTGTCGGTGGTGTTCTTCACCCAGCTTAGCCCGTCCAGCAGCTACCCCGCCCGCGCCGCCCTCAAGGCGCTGGTTCACGGGGCGTTGTCATGACCGATCGCCGTATTCTGTGGACACCCACGCCCGACCGCATCGCCGACACGTCGATGGCGCGGTTTGAACGCTGGTTGCAGACCGAACGCGGCCTAAGCTTTGCCGATTATGGTGAGATGTGGGATTGGTCCGTGACCGATCTGGAAGGGTTCTGGTCGGCGATCTGGCAGTTTTTCGACCTGCCCGCATCGGTGCCACCCACCACATTTCTGGCCAGGAACCAGATGCCTGGTGCCGAATGGGGTCCGGGGGCGATGCTGAACTATGTCGATCATCTGTTGCGCCATGCGGATGACCGCCCTGATGATGTGGCCGTGGTCGTGCAATCGGAAACCTTTGAGCGGGTCAGCCTGACATGGGCCGAGCTGCGCGCACAGGTGGCGTCGGTGGCCTCCCATCTGGCGGATATGGGCGTGGGACAGGGGGACCGCGTGGTCGCGATCCTGCCCAATACGCAGACGGCTGTGATTGCCTTTCTGGCGACAGCCTCGCTGGGGGCCGTCTGGTCGCTATGTGCGCCCGATATGGGCCATGTGGCTATTCTGGACCGGTTTACCCAGATCGAACCCAAGGTGTTGATCGCGCAGGACGGCTATACCCACGCCGGCAAGCCTGTGGACCGCAGCGCTGTGATCCAGCAGATCAGCGAGGGGCTGCCATCGGTCACAGGGCGCATCATGGTGCCGGTGGCCCATGCGCTGCCTGATGGATGGGTCGATTTCGCCACGCTGACCGACCGCGCGGCGACGCTGGACAGCCGTCAGGTGCCGTTCGAACATCCGCTGTGGATCGTCTACTCGTCGGGCACCACCGGCAACCCCAAGCCCATCGTGCACGGGCATGGCGGGATCGTGCTGGAATCGGCAAAACAGTCGCTGCATCAGGATCTGGGGCCGCAGTCGCGTTACGCCTGGTTGACCTCGTCCGGTTGGATCATGTGGAATTCGCAGTTCTCGGCGCTGGGTCAGGGGGCGATGCTGGCTATGTATGACGGCGCGCCGCATTACCCGGATATGGGCGTGATCTGGCGGTTCGTCGCGGACGAAGGGTTGACGTATTTCGGCGCGGGGGCCGCGTTTTACGCAGGCTGCCTGAAGGCCGGGATCACGCCGCGCACCGATGTGGACCTGTCGGCATTGCGCGCGCTGGGGTCCACCGGATCGCCACTGTCCGAGGATGCCTACAACTGGATCTATTCCGAAGTAAAAGAAGACCTCTGGCTGGCCCCGATTTCGGGCGGCACCGATCTGGCGGGGGCCTTTGTGCTGGGCCATCCCGGGATGCCGGTGCGCGCAGGCGAGATGCAGTGCCGCGCGCTTGGCAATGCGGCGCGGGCCTATGACGAAGACGGCAACGAGCTGATCAGTGCCGTGGGCGAACTGGTCTGCACCCAACCGCTGCCGTCTATGCCCTTGTATTTCTGGGGTGACGACGATGGCAGCCGTTTGCATGATGCCTATTTCGACACCTATCCCGGTATCTGGCGGCACGGTGACTGGATCGAAATCAACGCGCGCGGCGGTTCGGTGATTTTTGGCCGCTCCGATGCCACGATCAACCGCAAGGGGCTGCGCATGGGGTCGGCCGAGATTTATCAGGCGGTTGAAGGGCTGCCCCAGGTCATGGACAGTCTTGTGGTTGATCTGGAATTTCTGGGCCGCGAAAGTTTCATGCCGCTGTTCGTGGTGCCCGCCAAGGGGCAGGTGCTGGATGATGCGTTGAAGGACAAGATCAACAACGCCATCCGCACAGGCGTATCAGCGCGGTTCGTGCCCAATGAGATTGTCGAAGTGGCCGACATTCCGCGCACGCTGTCGGGTAAAAAGCTTGAAGTTCCGGTGAAAAAGCTGCTTTTGGGCGGTGATCCGGCCCGTGTCGTCAACCGCGACTCCATGGCCAATCCCGCCAGCTTCGACTTTTTCATCGACTACGCAAAGGCCCGCGCCACATGACAGACGCCCAGAAAACCCTGTTGAACCTGCTGGAAATCGAACAGCTTGAGGTCGATCTGTTCCGTGGCACAGGGCAGGGTGGCGAAACCTCGACGCGGATTTTCGGGGGGCAAGTGGTGGCACAGGCGCTGGCGGCGGCCTATGGCACGGTGCCCGACCGGCTGTGCCATTCGCTGCACGCCTATTTCATCCGTCCCGGTGACCCCGAAATTCCGGTGATCTATCAGGTGGACCGCGCCCGCGACGGTGGCAGCTTTACCACCCGTCGCGTGGTGGCGATCCAGCATGGCAAGCAGATCCTGAACATGTCGGCCAGCTTTCACGTGGAAGAACCGGGCCGCCATCACCAGCATCCGATGCCGCAGGTGTCGGGCCCCGAAAACTGGCCCGACCGCAACAAACTGCGCGCCGACGAGCTGGACCGCGTCCCCGAACACCGCCGCGCCGATTTCATGCGGCCGCGCCCGATCGAGCTGCATGATGTCGAGCCGCGCGATATGTTCGAGCCGGAAATCGTGTCGGACGAGAACCATTCGTGGTTCCGCATGGCCGCCGCCAAAGGATCAAGCCCGCAGATGCAGCATTGCATGTTGGCCTATGCCTCGGACATGAACCTGTTGGGATCGTCGCTGCGCCCGCACGGGCTGACGTGGATGAATGGCAAGGTGATGACCGCCAGCCTGGATCACGCCATGTGGTTCCATGCGCCGGTGCAGTTTGAAAACTGGCATTTGTATACGATGGACAGCCCGTGGACCGGCGGTGCGCGCGGCTTTAACCGTGGCAGTATTTATGACCAGAGTGGCGTTCTTGTGGCCTCGACCGCACAAGAGGGGCTGATCCGCGAGATCACGCCACGCTAAGCTTGAAACGGGCCGCGTACCGTTGCGCCGCGACCCGTTGACCGGTCAGCCGAAAACGAAAAAGCACAGCTTGTTGTTGTCGGCATCCCGCACGTAAGCGCCGTAAAAGCGGTCCGGGATACGTTGACCGGGTGCGCCGTCATCTGAGGCGCCCAGTTCGATCGCGCGGGCATAGATCGCGTCGACCTCTTCCTTGCTGTCGGCCACAAAGGCCACCATCGTGCCGTTGCCCGAGGTGGCAGGCTGTTTGTCATAGGGTTCGCAGACCGCCAGCATCGGCTGGCCGCGTCCGGTGCTGATAAAGGCAATGCGGCCCATATCGGTGACGATTTTCGCGCCCTTGGACGCAAAAAGCTCTGCGTAGAATGTCTTGGCGGCGTCCATATCAGACACGCCCAGCGTGGTGTAACCGATCATATTGCTGTCCTTGAATGAAAAACGCGGACGATTGTGGCACCGTCCGCGGAAGGGTGTGCGTTCAGGCGTCGTCGAACTGACCGAACCTGCGGTTCAGCTTGCGCATGCCCCCGATCCAACGGTCATAGTTTTCGGTCTTGTTGCGCATGTATCCCATGACTTCGGGGTGCGGCAGAACCAGAAACGTCTCGTTGCGGATGGTTTCGATGCAGGCCTGGGCCACCACGTTGGGTTCCATCATGCCGTCGATGGATGCAACGTGATCTTCGTGGCCCCGGGTCATTTCGGTGCGCACCGCTTGGGGGCACAGGACCGAGACCTTGATGCCCTGATCGCCGTAAGTCATCGCCAGCCATTCCGCCAGACCGACAGCGGCGTGTTTGGTCACACCATATGGCGCGCTGCCCACCTGATTGAGCAAACCCGCCGCCGACGAGGTGTTCAGCAGATAGCCACCACCGCGTTCCGTCATCAGCGGCACCAGCTTGCGCGCGGCCCAGACATGGGACATCACGTTGATCTCCCAGATGCGTTGCCAGCCGTCGTTGTCCACCTCGACACCGCCGGGGATCGAGATGCCCGCGTTCGAACAGAACAGGTCAATCGGGCCGACTTCGTCCTCGACACGGTCGATCATCGCGACGATCTGTTTTTCGCTGGACACGTCCACCTCGATGGCCAGACCGTCGATGCTGTTGGCGGTCTCGTTGGCGCCTTTGAAATCGCGGTCAACGCAGATGACAATGGCACCCTCGGCGCTATAGCCTTCGCACATGGCGCGCCCGATGCCGCTGGCGGCACCGGTGACGACGACAATTTTATCTTTCAATTCCATTGGCTTATGTCCACATATTCGACCCGCCACAGACGGTCAGCGCCTGTCCGGTCATGTATTTGCTGGCATCCGATGCAAGGTAGACAGCCAGGCCACCGAAATCGTCCGGCTCGCCCAGGCGGCGCAGGGGAATCTCGCCCTGAATGCGTTTTTCAACCTCGGGATTGTCCCACAGTTCGCGGGCAAAGTCGGTTTTGACCAGACCGGGGCAGATGGCATTGAACCGGATGCCTTGCGGCCCGAATTCCTGCGCCAGATTGCGCACCAGACCGATCAGCGCCAGTTTCGACATGCCGTAGGTGCCCAGCATTTCCGACGGTTTGAATGCGCCGATGGATGACGTGAACATCATTGACCCCGCGCCCTTTTCGATCATGTCGGCGGCGACCATCGTGGCCAGCCACTGGTTCGACAACACGTTGGCGTTCATCGTCTTTTGATAGGCGTCATCGGGAATTTCCGACGTTTTCCCATAGTAGGGGTTCACGCCCGCATTGCCGACAACGATGTCGATCGGGCCCGCGATCTTGCGGGTCTGGTCCACCAACGCCTGAAGCTGGTCCTTGTAGCCCACGTTGCAGGCGACACCGTGGGCGCGCGTTGCGCCCACAGCCGTGTTGATGTCAGCGGCTGCTTCGTCCAGTTGATCCTGCTTGCGCGCAGAGATCACCACGGTCGCGCCATGTTCGGCCAATGCGGTGGCCATCGCCAGCCCCATGCCCTTGGACGCGCCCGTCAGCAGGGCCACTTTTCCGGTCAGGTCAAACATCTTGCTCATGGTCCCGAAAACACCTTGCCCTGGGTCTTGCCGTGCGCGGCAAGCTGACGTTCGTTGCTTTCCTGGAATTCGGACACTTCGGCGCGGGCGACAACGTGGTGGTGCACCTCGTCGGGGCCGTCCGCAAAGCGCAGCGTGCGTTGGCCGGTGTACATGGCCGACAGCGGCGACCACTGCGAAATGCCGGTGGCACCGTGCACCTGCATCGACTGGTCGATGATCTGACAGACCTTTTCCGGCACCATCGCCTTGATCATGCTGACCCAGATGCGGGCCTCTTTGTTGCCCAGAACGTCCATCGCCTTAGCCGCTTTCAGAACCATCAGGCGCATCGCTTCAATCTCGATCCGCGCGCGGCTGATGGTTTCCATGTTCTTGCCAAGATCCACGATCCGCTTGCCGAACGCCTTGCGGTTGATCGCGCGGTCCATCAGCAGGTCCAGCGCCTTTTCGGCCTGACCGATCGACCGCATGCAGTGGTGAATGCGGCCTGGCCCCAAGCGGACCTGGCTGATTTCAAACCCTTTGCCTTCGCCCCACAGGATGTTTTCCTCGGGCACGCGGACGTTGGTGAACTTGATGTGCATGTGACCGTGCGGCGCGTCGTCGTGGCCAAAGACATGCATCGGCCCCAGGATTTCAACGCCGGGGGTGTCGACGGGCACCAGGATCTGGCTTTGCTGGCGGAAGGTTTCCGCATCGGGCGAGGTTTTGACCATGACGATCATGATCTTGCAGCGCGGATCGCCCGCACCCGAGATATAATATTTCTCGCCGTTGATGACCCATTCGCCGTTTTCCAGCACCGCCGAGGTCGAGATGTTCTTGGCATCCGAAGACGCGACATCGGGTTCGGTCATCGCAAAGGCCGAGCGGATTTCACCGGCCAGCAGCGGCTTCAGCCATTTGTCCTTCTGCTCTTGCGTACCGACGCGTTCCAGCACTTCCATGTTGCCGGTGTCGGGCGCCGAGCAGTTCAGCGTTTCAGGGGCAAGCGGGCTTTTGCCCAGTTCAGCGGCAATATAGGCGTAATCCAGGTTCGACAGACCCTCGCCGGTTTCGGCGTTGGGCAGGAAAAAGTTCCACAGACCCGCATCGCGCGCCTTTTGCTTGGCACCTTCCAGCAGCTCAAGCTGACCGGGGGCATGGGACCAACGGTCGGCGCGGCCTTCGCCCAGACGGAAATATTCTTCGGTGATCGGATCGACGTTGTCACGGATGTGACGGATGACCGCGTTCAGCAACGGTTTGTTGCCCTCGGACATTTCAAGGTTGTTCATTTCCGGCGTTGATTTTGCCATGTTCGGCCCTCTCTTTCGATTTCTATCTGTTGACCCATTTGGGTTTGCGTTTCTCGACAAAGGCGGTGACGCCCTCGCGGTGATCTTCGGTTTTCATCAACCCGCCCAGCACCTCGTAGCTATAGGCCAGACTGTCATCCAACCCCTCGGCGCGGGCCATTTCGTTCAGCACACGTTTGGTGGCGCGCACGGATGAGGGTGATTGTGCCGCGATGTCCTCGGCCATCTTCATGGCGGCGTCCATCAGCTCGGCCTGGGGCACCACGGCGTTCAGGATGCCGTGGCCCAGCGCCTCGGTTGCGTCCATGTGGCGACCGGTGAACAGCAGCTCATTCGCCTTGGTGCGTGACATGAACCGCGACAGGCGCTGCACGCCCCCCGTGGCCGCGAAAAAGCCGACCTTGACCTCGGGCAGGGCATAGGTGGAATTGTCCGCCCCGATGATGATGTCGCAGGCCAGCGCGGTTTCAAAGCCGCCGCCCATGGCAAATCCGTTCACGGCGGCAATCACCGGCTTGTCCAGATCGAAACGCTTGCTAAGACCGGCAAAGCCGCTGTCGGGGATTTTGCCGCCCTTGCCGGAGGCGCTGTATTTCAGGTCATTGCCTGCCGAGAATGCCTTGTCGCCCGCGCCGGTCAGCACGGCGACCCACAGGTCGTTGTTGTCGCGGAAATCGTTCCAGATCGCGTCCATTTCCATATGCATCGGCGGATGCACGGCGTTGTAAACCTCGGGGCGGTTCATGGTCACGATCAGGATCGGACCACGGACCTCGGTGGTGACGAATTCAGGCATTGGCTTTGTCCTTTCCAAGGCAGGCCGCTTGCAGCGCGCGGCGGTCGATCTTGTCGGTGGTGCCACGGGGCAGGGGATCGCGTTGGAACCAGAAATGTTCGGGCACTTTGAACTTGGCGATGTGATCGCGCAGGAACGCTTTCAGGTCTTCCTCGTCCACCGATTGTCCCGGCCTCAGCTGCACGCTTGCGCCCACAACCTCGCCCAGACGGTCGTGCGGGACACTGAACACACAGGCCTCGGCCACGGCGGGATGACGGTGCAACGCGCCCTCGACGTCCAGACAGGCGATGTTCTCGCCGCCGCGGATGATGATGTTTTTCTTGCGGTCCACGATGGTGACAATGCCGTCGGCGTCGATGTAACCCAGATCGCCGGACCGCAGCCAACCGTCTTGCAGCACTTCGGCGGTGGCCTGCGGTTTGTTCAGGTATTCGCGCATGTTGCAGGGGCTTTTGACGGTGATCTCGCCCACTTCGCCCACGCCCACGGGTTGGCCCGCATCATCCAGGAACCGAAGCTCCTGAACCGCGGGGTACAACCGGCCAACCGCGCCGGGCCGCTCAAGGTATTCGTCCCCCAACATGCCGATGCCGATGGCATTGGTTTCGGTCATGCCCCAACCGGTGGCGACGGCAGCATTCTTGAAGGTTTGTGCAATCTCGGCCACCTGCGCGGCCGGCCGTTTGGCCCCACCGCTGCCCACATACGTCAGCAAGGGCAGTTCCTCGCCCATTTCGCGGGCCGCAACGACCAGATCCGCCGATTGCGTCGGCACGCCCAGAAACCGCGTGATCTTTTCGTCGCGGATCAGTTCGACCGCCTTACGTGCGTCCCATTTCGGCATCACCACAACCTTGGCACCGGCAGGCATGCTCAGCATGAAACTGGGGTGGGTGGCGGTGACGTGAAACAGCGGCGTGACGATCAGCACGGCAGGGCGCGGGGCCACGGCATCGGGATCTTCCGGCGGGTCGATCAGCGGACCCATCACAAAGGTCAGCAGCCACGAAAACACCGCATTCACAACGCCACGGTGGGTTTGCACCACGCCCTTGGGTTTGCCGGTGGTCCCCGAGGAATACATGATCGCAAAATCATCGTCGGTGTCGATGGTGACATCGGGGGGCGCGACGTCGCCCACATCTTTCATCAGATCGCCGTAGTGCTGCGGCGTTTGCGCATCGCGCGTGCCGATGATCGTCAGCCCCAGCGATTGCTGGATCGGCGCAAGCCGCGCGGCGCGGTCGCCATCGGCCAGAACCAGCTTGGCCGCGCTGTCTTGCAGGGCATAGTCCAGCTCTTCGGTGGTCCACCAGCCGTTCAGAAACACGACAACGCCGCCCAGCGACGCGATGGCCATCATGCCCAGCAACAGCTCGGGGCAGTTGCGCATGGCAAGGGCCACCCGTGTGCCACGGGTCACACCGAATTGCGTGGACAGCACATGGGCCAGCCGGTTCACATCGCCGATAAAGCCGTCATAGGTCCAGCGTTCGCCTTCAAAGACAAGATATTCGGCGGCCCCGTTGTCCATGGCTTCGCGGCTGGCCCGCATCATGGCGGCAACGTCACCGGGAATGTTCTTGTATACGGTATAATCAACACCGCGAATGTTGGCGGTGGACAACTCGAACGTCGGATTGGTCGCGGTCACATGGTCCGCCGCCTGTTCATAGCTCATAGCAGTCATCGCAGGCCCGCCGTGCGGCTTGCGTACATGGAAACAGCCATGTGAATCCTCCCATTTTACGGACCGGGACGTCCTCCTTCCCGGTTCCTTAAGGGCAACCCTAGGCCCAAAAGAACGCACTGCCAATACCGCAGAATGGAATTGCGTTTCGCTGCGACGTAAGGTCAGAAAAACCGCCGATGGGGAAAAATTCGCGTCTGCGTTGCGTTGACAACGGGGTCCGCGCAGGAAACAAGTTGACCCATTCACTGACGCCGCAAAAGGCCGCCTGTTATGACAGTTAAGACGATTTCAACCACCGCTTTCAATGACCAAAAACCGGGCACTTCGGGCCTGCGCAAGAAGACGCGCAGCTTCATGGTGCCGCATTATCTGGAAAATTACGTCGCGGCGACATTTGCCGCGATTGGCGGCGGTGCGGGCAAATGCTTTGTGCTGGGCGGTGACGGTCGATTCTTCAACCGTGATGCCATCCAGACCATCCTGAAAATGGCCGCAGCCCAGGGGGCCGCGCGGATGATCGTGGGGCAGGGCGGACTGTTGTCCACGCCTGCCGCGTCGCATCTGATCCGGCTGAACAAGGCCGATGGCGGATTTATCCTGTCGGCCAGCCATAACCCCGGCGGCATCGACGCGGATTTCGGGCTGAAATTCAACGCGGCCAACGGCGGTCCCGCCTCCGAGGCGCTGACCGCCAGGATGCACGCGGCATCGCTGGGGATTGAAAGCTATGACATCGCCGATGTGGATGACATCAATCTGGACTCTGTGGGCCAGACGCGGATCGGCGACATGCTGATCGACGTGGTGGACCCGGTGGCCGACTACAGCGACCTGATGGCCAGCCTGTTCGATTTCGACGCGATCCGCGCGCTGTTCGCGGGCGGGTTCACCATGCGCTTCGACGCCATGCACGCGATCACGGGGCCATACGCCCACGCGATCCTCGAGGGCACGCTGGGCGCGCCCAAGGGCACCGTCGTCAACGGCACCCCGTCGGAAGATTTCGGCAAGGGTCACCCCGATCCCAACCCGATCTGGGCCAAGGAGCTGATGGACCTGATGCTGTCGGATGCATCGCCCGACATGGGTGCCGCATCGGATGGCGACGGCGACCGCAACATGATCGTGGGCAAGGGCACCTATATTACCCCCTCGGACAGTCTGGCGATGCTGGCAGCCAATGCGCATCTGGCACCGGCCTACAAGGATGGCATTGCGGGCATCGCGCGTTCCATGCCCACCAGCGCCGCCGCCGACCGCGTGGCCGAAGCGCTGGGGGTGCCGTGCTTTGAGACACCGACGGGCTGGAAATTCTTCGGCACGCTGCTGGACGCGGGCCGCGTCACCATCTGTGGCGAGGAAAGCGCCGGCACCGGATCGCATCACGTCCGCGAGAAAGACGGGCTGTGGGCGGTGCTGCTGTGGCTGAACATTCTGGCCGCGCGCGACATGACCGTGGCGCAGGTCCAGGCCGACCACTGGCAACGGTTCGGGCGCAATTATTATGCACGCCACGATTACGAAGCGGTCGAAAGCGCCCGCGCGGACAAGATGATGGCACATCTGCGCGCGCAACTGGACGACCTGCCGGGGCAAAGTCACGCGGGCCTGACCGTCACCGGCGCCGACGATTTCGCCTATACCGATCCGGTGGACGGATCGACAAGTGCCGCCCAGGGCATCCGCCTGTTCTTTGACGGCGGCGCGCGCGCGGTGTTCCGCCTGTCCGGCACCGGCACCGAAGGCGCGACGATCCGGCTGTATCTTGAACAGTTCGTGATCGACGGCGATCACGCGGCCCCCGTCGATCAAGTGCTGGAACAGGTGCGGCAGGCGGCCCTTGAAATCAGCGATCTGCCTGCTTTGACAGGGCGAACAGCGCCTGATGTAAAGACCTGAGCTTCAACTTAAAGGTGCCAATTTACTTATGAAATCAGGCTCTTTGCATCGGGATTAAGACTTTACATCGCGCGACTACGTCTTTTAACCTACCGGTATTCTGGCAGGTCTTTGCCCAAAGACCGCAAAAAACCAATAGGCGATTGACGTGTTTGAAAACTGGCGAAAGGTCTCTACCCCGCGTGCCCAATCGGTTATCTATCCGGTCGAGATTTCGCAATGCCGGATTTCCGAACAGATGTGGGTGCCCAAAGGGTCCATTGCCTATGAATTGCGCGACGCCAATGGCCGGCGCATCGGTCTGAAAGCACCCTATGACGGGTTTGTGCATCCGTTTCTGGCCGTGGGTCAGACCATCGACAGCCCCGCAGTCGCCTTTTACGTGGTGCAGGCCGAAGAAGGGGCCGAACTGGACAGTGAAGGGCGCGTGCATCATGCGTCCAACGCCGACTATGCGCCCTCGGGTGGCGCGGACATAGCCGAAGACGACCAGTGGGAAGATGAAGAACTGGGCGAGGAACTGCCCAACGGCACCACGCTGGCCAACGGGCAATATACCATCAAACGCTACATTGCGGCGGGCGGTTTCGGCATCACCTATTTCGCCGAAGATAACCTGGGCCGGTCCGTGGTCATCAAGGAATGCTTTCCCGCCTCGATCTCGCGGCGTCGCGACAGCCGGGTCAGCGCAGCCACCCGAGACCAACAGCCGACACTGAAGAAATGCATCCGCCTGTTCGTGAAAGAGGCGCGGGTGCTGGCGCAGTTGCACCACCCCAACATCGTGGGTGTCAAAGGGTGCTTCGAGGAAAACGGCACCGCCTACATGGTGCTGGAACGGGTTCATGGCCACGACATCGACTGGAACCTGGACCACAACCGCGAGGCGCTGACGCCGGATTTTGTCAACTTTCTGGCGCGCACCATGCTGGACACGTTGTCAGCCGTGCACGCCGCCGGCATGTTGCACCGCGACGTGTCGCCCGGCAACATCATGATCAACATGGACAGCCAGCCGATGCTGATCGACTTTGGCGCCGCGCGCGCCGAGGTGACCAAGGCCAGCCGCGCGGTGTCCACCCATCCGGTGGTCAAGGACGGCTATTCCCCGAACGAGCTGTATATCTCCGGCGCGTTGCAGACACCTGCCACGGACCTCTATGCGCTGGCGGGCACGTTGTATCACGTCATCACTGGTGACGTGCCACCCGCCGCCGACATGCGCCAGCACATGATGTCGAACGGTGAATCCGACCCATACACGCCCCTGACGGGGCAATATCCGGATCACGATCAGGCGCTGCTGGCTGCGATCGACAAATCCATGGCGCTGCGTATGGCCGACCGCTGCCAGTCTGCCGCCGAATGGCTGGCGATGATGGACGCCAAGGCACCGCAGCAAAGCAGGGCAAAACCTGCCACCGAAAAGCCCGCCAAGCCGGCCGCCGAAAAAGCCGCCCCGGCCAAGGCGCCGTCGCTGACGGCCTATCTGGCAACAGCATTGTCGCGCCAGAATTCGGGTGCGGTGAACAAAACGCCACTGGTCGCCCCCGAACTGTTGCGCGACTGGGCGATGGACCTGTGTGAAAAGGCGCAGCTTTTCCAAAGCAAGAAAAAGGTCTTTGGCGTTCTGACGCCCGATGATTTCACGGTCGTCGATGGCAAACGGCTGGAATTGCGGCTGGATTTCAAACCCGCAGATCTGTCAGCCAAGGTCGACGGCGCACAGGTGCCCGCGCAGCACAAACATTACATCGCACCGGAATTGCTTGCCGCCGACGTGCCGCTGTCGGCATCATCCGATGTCTATACCATTGCCGCGATCCTGTTTGCCTGCCTTACAGGCCGCGCGCCCGATCCCTTGGCACAGCGCAAGATACCGGCGGCAATGTTCGGCCCCAAACCGGTCTTTGACGCCATCGAAGCGGCGCTAAGCCAGCGTCCCGCGCAGCGTCCGGCCCTGGATGAGTTTGCGCGCCGGGCCACCAACCTGCGGTCACGCGAACAGCCGCGCGCGGAACAGGCCAAGGCCGATCCGGCCCCAAAAGCCGCGCCAAAACCCCGCCCCGATACGCCCAAGGCTGCACCGAAAGACGACGCCAAACGCCCCGCCGAGGCCGCGCATCCCAGCGGCGCCTTGTCGTGGATCACGCTGGTGATGACAGGGGCGCTGATCCCGCTGGCGGCGGCGTCTGTGTCCAATGTATTCACCTTTGGCGATCCTCTGTATTCCTTTGAAACCTTGCGGTTTTTTCTGGGCGACAAGCTGGACGTAGACCGCGATGTGCCGTGGTATGCGCTGGCCTTGCTGGCGCTGTGCGGTGTGGTCTTTGCCCTGATCGTCCGTCAGGCCCGCAAGGTAAGGCCGGTGCCCGAACGGCGCTGGCTGCCTGTCGCCTCGGCCTTTCTCGTGGGGTTCCAGATCCTGCCCTTACTGCTGGCAGAACAGGTCTATACCGAAGCCCCGTCAAACCACGAGCTTTTGCTAAGTGTCGGGATTGGCGTCGCTTTTGCCTGTGTCGCTTTCTTTCTCTTTCGCCCGAAACCCGCGACCTGACAGGGGCCGCTTGCCAATTCCCTTAGAACCCAATTCAAAAGGACAGACAGATGGAAAAAAAACAGTTTTACCGCTCGTCGGACCTGCCTGATGCCGAAGGCAGCGCGTCCAAGAAAACACGACCCTTGGGCGACAACGCCGGGCGCGGTGCCGCGACCACCCCCGCCGCCGAGGCGCGTATGACGCCCGAACCGGACGCGCCCGCGCGCAAAAGCCCGCCCAAAACGCGCCCCCTGGGTCATGGTGGCAGCCGCGCCGAAGCCGCCCCTACAATGGACGCCGACGACGACAGCCTGCCGGTGGTCGGATGGCTGGTGGTCTACAAGGGCCCCGGTCGCGGCAAGGCGGTGCAACTGGTCAACGGCATGAATTCCATCGGGCGCGGTGAAGATCAGGCGGTGCAGGTGGATTTTGGCGACGAAAGCATTTCGCGCGGCACCCATGCCTTTGTGATCTACGACGATGAAGAGCGCAATTTCCACGTCAGCCACGGCGGCAAACAGAACCTTGTGCGCCTGAACGGCAAACCGGTGCTGAATTCGGAGCCGCTGGCCAATGGTGACAACATCCGTCTGGGGGCCACGACCATGCGGTTCTGCGCGCTGTGCGGACCGGATTTCGACTGGTCCGACGCATGAGCAAGGCGCGGTTTCATTACGACACGGCCTTTGCGCTGTCACTGGGCGGGCGGGATTATCAGGAAGACTGCCTGCTGTCCGCCTTTGGCGGCGGTGCGGCACAGGGCTTTGCCGTTCTGGCCGATGGCATGGGCGGGCAGGCGGCGGGGGAGGTGGCGTCGCAACTGGTGGCCTACGAGGTCGCGTTCGATCTGCAAAACCGTCTGCGTGACGGGCCGGGGGCCGAGAACGGCCTGCCAGCCAGCCTGCGTGACATGGCGGACCGTGCCAATGACACCATCGCCGACAACGTCGAACACTACCCCGATCGCGAGGGCATGGGGGCCACATTGCTGGCCACCGTCTTGTTCCAGAACCGGCTGTATTGGGTATCTGTGGGGGACAGCCCGCTGTACCTCTACCGGGACGGCGCGCTGCGCCAGATCAACGAAGATCACTCCATGGCCCCGATCATCGCCAAGATGGTCGAGGACGGCGAGCTTGATCCGCAGGCGGCGCTGAACCATCCCAACCGCAATGCGCTGACTTCGGTGCTGATGGGCGGCAAGGTCAAGCTGAAGAACGCGCCCGAGGCGGCCACCGAACTGCACCCGGGCGACGTGGTGATCGCGGCCAGCGACGGGCTGCAATTCCTGTCCGACGCGATGATCGCCGAGGTGCTGGCAGGGCAGGCGGGTGCCTCGTCCCAAGACATTTGCAGCGGGCTGCTGCAAACGCTTGAGGCGCTGGAAGACCCCGATCAGGACAACATCGCCATTCTGGTGCTGCAACTGGCCCGCCAGGACGGCGCACCGCCGCCGCCGCCGCGCGGACGCCCCCAGCAGATCACCCGCGAACGGCCCAAGGCCGCCGCTGCCGCCGTGCGCAGCGTCGAGACGTTCATGCCCGAACCCGACCCGGAACAGATCAAACAAGCCGCCCCGCAGACCGCAGCGCCTGCGGGGCAGGCCACCCAGTCCAAGCTGCCGCTGGCACTGATCGCCAGCCTTGTTGTCGCGCTGCTGGTGGTGCTGGTGTTGGCATACATCTATATTTTTGGCCGCGCCGCCCCGATGTCGATGCAAATGTCCGAATATCCCGCGATGTCCGAACGGGGCACCGCAAGTGCCGCGCGCACGCCGGACAAACACCTTGGCTATGACCAGAACCGGAGCTTTATCAGTGGCAGATAACATCTTTTCCCGCGCACCTCTGGCGGCGGCGCTGGTCGCTGGCCTTGCCCTGTGCCTGCCTGCGGGCGCCGGTGCGCAAACCGCCCCGCTGGACTGTCGCGCGACCGAGGACGGGGTCCACGATTGCACCCTGTATTTTCCGGGCGGCACCGACATCACCGACACCACGCTGACCCTGTCTGACGGCACGCAGGTCGACCACAGCTTCACCGCCGAGCCGACCGAGCTGCAAGCGCCCGACGCCGACACGCCGCGCGTGCTTTATCTGGCCTTTGACACGTCGAACCCGGCGCGCGCCGCGATCCTGCGCCAGTCGCTGGACAGTGCGTGGGCGCTGGTCGAACAGGTGCCCGCGGGCACACTTATCGGTCTGGGCACCTTCGACGAGAACTTTGCCGAAGTGCAGGAACCCACAACCGACCGCGACGTGCTGCAACAGGCCATCGCGGGCATTCAGGCCAACGGGCAAACCACCAACCTGTTCGAGGCGACGCTGGACATTCTCAACGCACTTCCCGCCGCACCCGACGGGCGGCGTGACATCGTGCTGTTTTCGGATGGCAACGCCGAGGACACCGCCTTTACCCTGCGGGACGTGTCCGAGCGGGCGCGCAAATCCGGCGTGCGGGTCAATGGGCTGGGCGCTGTACTGCGGGCCAGTGAAACCAAATACACCCAGACGCTGGAACGGATGGCCGAGGAAACCGGCGGGCTGTATTTCGGCACCGCACCCGGCAACGCCAATTTCGACACTGAAAACCTAAGCCGCATCGCCCAACTGGGCGAGGGCGTGGGGGTGGTGAGCTTTGACGCCGGCTTTGTCCGCGAGGGCACGCTGTTGCTGACCACTGCAACGGGGCGCACCCTGCGCTATCAGATTGCACCGGTCGGACCGGACGCGGCCACGCAAGAGGCCGCCGAAACACCACAGCCAGAACCGGCGGTGTCGCTGGTGGACCGCATCCCTGTGGTGGGCTGGATCGTGGGCAGCCTGGTGTTGCTGCTGGTCCTGCTGCTTGGCCTGCGGGGCCGTCGCAAGCCGCCACAGCCCGCGATGCCAGAGCCAGCGCCCACGCCAGAGCCGACCCCTATGCCGGAGCCCGAGGCCGAGCCGATCAAAGTCTTCGGCGCGCTGACCACCGAAAGCGGTGAGGTGCTGTACCTGACCTCGTCCATCTCGACGCTGGGCCGGTCATCGGATGCCGACATCGTGCTTGATGATCCATCTGTGTCACGCCCACATGCGACGATTTCGGTCTCGCGCACCGGGGCCTTGCAGATTGTCGATCTGAATTCGCTGAACGGCGTGAAGGTCAACGGAACGCAAGTCACCTCGGCAGAGATCAAGCCGGGCGACATATTGCAACTGGGCGCGGTCAAGCTGACCCTTGGCTACCCCAACGACTGAGGAGCGACAGATGCGCGGCTGGACCGTCTCCATCACTATCCAAGAGGCCGGGCGGACCGTGCTGTCCGAAACGGCGCTGACCTTGCCCGCGCGCCTGATCCGCGACGGTGACAGCGGTGCCGTGGCGCTGATCGACGGGGCAGGGACCGCGCATCCGCTGGCCCAAAGCCGTTTCGACGTGTCACGCCAGCACATGACCCTAAGCACCGAAGCCGACGGCACCCTGTTGATCGCAGACCAATCCACCAACGGCGTTTTCGTGTCCCAACAGAACAGCGCGCGGCTGATCGGCAAGGGGAACACGATGGCGATACCGGCGCAGTTGCAGGTTGCGCTGGACACGGTGGGGTTTGATATCCGCGTGCAAAGCGTGCCACCGCGCGCGCCGCGTGCCGACAGCAACCTGCACGCCGAAGTCCGCCTTGGCGGCAAACTGCACCGCGTGGCGCTGGACCGCGCACCGTTGGTGGTGGCGCATGGCGCGCTTTCGAACGGCTTTGGCTATGACCGTCACGGCGATCTACAGGGCATCATCGCGGCCCTTGGCAACCGCAGTGCGCTGGTGATCGCGCCGGACGGGGCGGGCCAAATGCACGTCTTCGCCACGGCGGACCTTGGCGTGCGCCTGAACCGTCGCCAGATCGGCCAGAGCCAGCCCGAGCCGGTGGCGCATGGCACCTTGCTGACCTTTCAGGGCGGTCACCTGCACCTGATGAAGGCAGGGGCCGACCGGCAACTGGCCTGCGTCAACGACGCCTGCCTGATGCTGAACGAATACAAGCCCGGACAGAACTGCGTGTATTGCGGCACCCGTCTGGGCGACGCGCACACGCGGTTCATCGGATAGGAACAGAGACGCCCATGCCCCTTTTGCTGACATTCGACGTGATCGAGCTGGACACCGCAGGCCAGCCCAGAGGGCCGGGCGCACCGCTGGAGATTGACGAGACCGGCACGATTTCCTTCGGATCATCCCCCGACCGTGACATCGTGCTTGAGGGCGACCTGATCTCGCGGCACCATTTCGATCTGGATGTCTCGGACAGCCGCGTGATGCTGACCGACCAGAACAGCACCAACGGCACACAGGTCAACACCATGCGCGTGGGGCTGGCCGAACTGGGGCAGGGCGATGTGATCGACATTCCTGGCTGGCGGCTGGTGGTCACGTCGCTGGACTTTGCGACGGCACAGGCCGACGACACGCCTGCACCGGCCCAAGGGTTCCCGCATGATGTCTTTGGCGACGACACGACGGTCGATCCGGCGGGCCTGTACGGTCATGGCTATCCGGTCGAGGAACGCAAGTTCTGCGCTGTCGGTGGCGGGCTGGGGTCGTTTACCTTTGTCGACCATCTGCGGTGCTACGGTGTGTCGGCATCGGACATTGCGGTGATCGGCACCGAAAAGGTCAGCTACGCCACCTATAAACGCTATTGCCGCGACAGCCAGATCCCCGATCACGAGCGGCTGCGGTCCAATTCCCTGTCTACGCCAGACAACATCTGGGGCTTTCCCGGATACGCCAGCCGCGAGGCCTTTGGCGGGTTGTTGCGGGGCCGTCTGGGCGGGTTCAAACGGGTGTTCCAGGTCTTTGGCGAACCGACACTGGCCGAAAGCTATACGCCGCGCGCGGGCGATGTGTTCGACAGCCTGGACCGCGAGGAACGGCGCATCGACTGGCCCGCGATGCACCGCCAGGGACAGGCACGCTGTATCCGCAAGCTGACCGACGGGCGCTATGCCGTCGCCTATACTATGCGCGACCCGGCTGTGGCCGAGGCCGACCGCCGCCGCATCATCATCGCCGACGTGCTGCATCTGGCCACGGGCTATCCCGCCACGCGATTTGTCGATGATTTCCAGAAGTTCATCGTGGAACATCCCGATCACCGCCACATGGTCCACAACGCCTATGCACCGCACGACCAGATCTATGACGCCGCCGAGGCCGCAAATGGCCCGGTCTATGTCGTCGTGCGCGGACGCGGCATTGTCGCCAGCCGCATCATCCAGCGCCTGCACGAGGCGCGCAAACGCAACCCGCAGATCACCATCCTGCATTCGATGCGCTCGAAACTGGACCCGACCAGCGGCGCACGCTTTGGCCGCGCGCGCAGACAGGTGCGCACCAACATCGAGATTCAGCCGTTCAACTGGCCGAAATCCTGCTGGGGCGGCGATTTGCGGTTCGAATACGAACGCGCCGATGCTGCCAAACGCGGTGCCATGCTGACCACGCTGGGCGGCACCACCACGGCCGAGCGCAGCGACTGGATCGGCATCATCGAACGTGGCACGGAAGAGGGGTGGTACAAACCTGTCTACGGCTCGATCCGCGAGATCCTGCCGCATGACGACAGCCCCGACAAAGTCATGATCCGCGTCGAGGGCGAGGGCGGCCACCGCGCCGAGCTGATCGCCGACTATCTGGTGGATTGCACCGGTCTGATCAGCGACATCACGCGGTCCAGTCTGATGAACGACCTGATCGAAACCTACGCGCTGAAACGCAACCACGCCTATGCGCGCAAAGGGGACGGATTTGAAAAACGCGGGCCCACCGGGCTGGACGTGACACCGGATTTCGAAATCGAGGGCCTGCGCAACCAGCGCGGCCGCGTCTATGCCTCGGGGACTGTGACCTCGGGCGGGCCATATCTTGCGGTCGACAGCTTTCTGGGCCTGCAATATTCGGCGTTGCGCAGCACCGACCATCTGGTGACCGAAGGCGCGCATGGGGTGAAAAATCTGGGGCCGCTGCGGTCTGCCGGACAATGGTTGAAATGGTGCAGGGGGGCGAAACCATGATCCCGACGCTTGCGGGGCGCATTCAGACGCGTCTGTTGCTGTTCGTGCTGCTGGGCATTCCGCTGACAGCGCTGTTTTCGTGGCTGTGGCTGCCGCTTTACTGGGACTTGATTTTTTCGTTCCTGCTGACGGTGCTGGCCACGGTCACCGGCTTTGGCCTGCTGATGGATGTGGTCTATATCGGCCTGCAAAAACTGCGTTGGGACCGCGACTGGCCCTTTGCCTATCAGTTCTTCTTTTCCATCGTCGAATTCGCCATCGTCCTGTGGGCCGCGCGCGCCGGTCTGATCCCGTGGCTGCCCGCCGAGGCGCTGGCAGGCACCGACGGGTTGATCATGGCATCGTCGCATTTCGCCACGGTGTTCATCCCGTCCTTCCTTGCGCTGCTGGGACCGATTTCGGTGTTTTTCATCCGCTGGCGGTTCAAGGCGGGCCAGTTGGGCAAGCTTTGATATGGCAGCCTTTATGCGCCTCTGGACGCCCTTGCATCTGGCCGCGCTGGCGATTGCCTATGTCTGGCTGGTGCAGGTGTCGAACCTGACGACCGAGGTCATCAGCGGCCTGTGGTTCTTTTTCCCCGTGGGCATCATGGGCGCAATCATCGCCAACGCCACGGGCACCGGTGGCGGCGTGGTGTTCGTGCCGGTGTTCACCGCACTGGAAAAAGGCGGCATCATGGTGCCGCCTGAACTGCAATCGCTGGCATCCCTTAGCCCACAGGAATCCGTCGGCGTGTCGTTCATGATCCAGTGCTTTGGCATGTCCATCGGCGCGCTGGTCTGGGGCAGGGCGATCTTTGTCAAAGATGCGCTGTCCTGGGACGAAAAGATCGCCCCGCACACGTTGCTGGCGCTGACGGCGGCACCGCTGGCCACCGGCATTCCGGCGCTGCTGCTGACGCAGAATTTTGTCAGCGTCGATGGCAAAAGCCTGATCTTCTACTTCAAGATTTTCTCGCTGTTGCTGGGCGTCACGTTGTTGTTGTTCACATGGGCGCAGCGCAGGCAACCGGCATCACAGCGCAAGCTGCACGTTACACCGGGCGAGTTGTGGGTGCTGCTGGGGCTGGGCCTGATCGGTGGTGCGGTCACAGCGCTGTTTTCGGTGGGCATCGGCGAGTTTCTGGCGATCTTCCTGATCCTGAAGAAATTCCCGACCAAGGTCGCCATCGCGGTCGCGGTCTGGGTATCGGTGGTCTGTGTGATCTGCGGTGTCTGGAACAACCTGCTTTCCGGCCAGGTGCGGATCGAGATTGCTCTGATCGCGATACCGGGGGCGATCATCGGCGGTTTCCTGGCCAAACAGATCGCGCAGGTGCTGGGATCGCTGTGGCTCAAGACGCTTGCGTCGCTGTGGATCATCGCGTCCAGCGTCTATCTGCTGGCCACGTAAGGGGGCGGTTTACGGATCAGCGGGGGCTTGTCAAAGTAGCTTCAATGATACGCATAATCCATATTATGTAATTTATAGAGTGAGCATTATCAGTCTCTTGCCCGATAATGCTCACGTCAATCACGCGATCTGCGCGTCTGCTTCGGCCTGATCCAGAACCTTACCGACTGTGCGATCCCAGGCACCGACACGTGGATTGGTCTTGTCGTCTACCAACGCCCGCTTGACGATCTTGCCGGACACCGTGCGTTCGTACTCGTCGATGTATTTGATGAACCTCGGCGTCTTGAACTTGGCCAGACGTGACGCGCAATGCGCGATGACGGCTTCGGGATCAATCTGGTCCGGTGTCACGCCCTCGCGCGGTCGGATCACCACCATCACCTCTTGTCCGCGCATCTTGTCCGGCACGCCGACGGCTGCGACTTCCCAGACGCCGTCCATCGACACCACAGCGGCCTCAACCTCTTGGGCTGCCACGTTTTCGCCAGCGCGGCGGATCATGTCCTTGATACGGCCCACGATGTAATAGAACCCGTCAGCGTCCTGCCGGAACAGATCACCGGTGCGGAACCAGCGGCCGGAAAATCCTGTCGCGTTGGCATCCGGGCGTTTGTAGTAGCCCCACAGCAACCCACGGCCCGCAATCCAAAGTTCGCCAATCTCGCCTTGTGTCACGTCCTTGCCGGTGTCGTCCACGATCCGTGCCTCGCGGAACGCGGCTGGTATGCCGCATGTGCGTTCATAGGCTTTTGCGCCAGCCTCGGGCGGCACCATCAGACCGCCACCGATTTCGGTCATGCCAAAGCTTTCGCGCGCCACGCAACCAAAGCGGCGTTCGACCTCTTGACGCGCCTCTGAGGTCCAGCCAAAAATCGAGACATATCTGAGGTTTATCTTGCGATCTTCAGGTCCTTCTGGCCAGGCTTTCAAGCCGGGCTGCGGGAAAATGCAATAATGGATATCTTCGTCCACCAACCAGTTGTAAAGATTGCTTAAACTGATCCGCGGCGCGATCTTGGCGGTGCCGTCCAGCACCATCGTCATAATGAACTGCCACATCGGGTCCATGTAGAAAAACGGCGCGTTGATCAGGACGTTTTTCACGTCGCCGCCGCGCCCGCGGAACTTGGCGGCAAGCGAGCCCAGCAAGATCCAGTATTCGTGGCTGAGCATACAGCCCTTGGGAAAGCCCGTGGTGCCCGATGTATACTGCAAATTCAACAAGTCCGTCCGGGAAAGCGTTGAAGTTGCAACATAATTTTCGTCACCCGCATCCAGAAGCGCCTGCCAGCTTTGCGATCCGTCGCGCGGTGTGCCGTGGACGATCACCCGCGCGTCGCTGACCAGCGCGGGGTGCTCTGTCATGGCATCCCAGACCGGCACCGCCGATTGGTCCATGACCAGAAACTGCGCATCCGCATCGGTTAATACGTACATAAGTTCGGTTTCTGTGTACGAAATATTCACCGGGATCATCACCGCCCCGATCCGCGCCAGCGCCCCCCATGTCACCACAAAGGCCGGAACATTGGGCAGCATCACGCCCACATGGGTGCCTTTGCGAATGCCCTGTGCCTCGAACGACGACGCCAGTTTGCGGGTCAGTCGGGCGTATTCGTCATAGGTCATGGTCTGGCCGTCCGCGATCCACTTGGCCAGCAGTTGATCGCCGTTGCGCGCCGCCGCGTCGTCGATCAGCGCGCCAAGTGTTTCGGGATAGGCTGCAGCCTCGGCCTGAACGCGCAGGGCTTGCATGTCGGCCACGCCGTAATCCAGATTGCTGTCCATCGGTGTTATTCCTCGCCCAGCGGCGTGCCGCCGTATTCACCACTGGCCCAGAACGCCGCGCGTTGCAGGCGGTACAGATGCGCAGACAGGCTAAGCGCATCCGCCTTTGGCAAGTCCATCGCTTTTTTCGTCACTTCCATCTCGACGCGCACCGAAATCGGCGGCAGCGCTGCAATCTTTTCGGCCAGTTCGCGGGCACGCGGCAGCACGTCCTCGGCCGGTTTCACTTCGTTATACAATGCGTATTTCAGGCAATCCTCGGCGGGCATCCGTTCGCCCAGCAGCACCATCCAATGCGCCACGGCGGGCGGGACGTGTTTGGCCAGTTGGGTCGAGCCCCCTGCCCCTGCCATGCCATAGGCAATCTCGGGCAGTCCGATGAATGCATGGGGGGCAGCGACGCGAATGTCGGTCAGGTTCAGCATGTAGATCGCGCCCATGCCCAACGCAGGTCCGTTGATCGCACCGACGATCGGCTTGTAGCGTTCCATCTTGCGCAGTTCCCGCTCCCAGCCGGGGCGCAAGTTTGTATCTTCGTCAGTCGAGGGAAAGAAATGTGCCGCCAGCGCGTCCTGCGGCGGCTGCACGCCATTGGGGGTCTTGATGTCGTCACCTGCGCAGAACGCCTTGGTGCCTGCACCGGTCAGGATGCCCACGTGCACCGAACGGTCTGCCATGAACTCTTGCATGATGTCATGCAGTTGCTTGTGCATTTCGGGGGTAAAGGCGTTCACCTTGCCGTTGTCGATGGTGATGGTCGCGACGTGGCCGTCTTTTTCATATCTGATGGTCATTGGGGTCCTCGGGAGTTTGGAATTTCAGGATTAAGGGGCCAGCGTGCGCGCCGCGCGCCGCCGCAGGGTTTCGGCCACGCCCATCGCCAGCGTGGTCACCACGATCAACAGGGTCGACACGGCGGCCACGGTCGGGTTGAAGTCCAGCCGCAGATCGGCCCAGATGCGCATGGGCAGCGTTTCCGAGCCCTTCATCAGGAACTGGGCGATGATCAGCTCGTCGAAGCTGACGAAAAACGCAAAGATCGCAGCCGCCGCAATGGCCGGGATCAGCGGCGGCAAGGTGGCCACGCGAAAGGCGCGCAGCGGTCCGGCGCCCAGCACACGGGCGGCACGGGCAATGGTCGGATCAATCTGGCGGATGGCGGCACTGGTGATCAGCACCACAAAGGGCATCGCCACAGCCGCATGGGCCAGCGCCAGCATCAATTCGTTGTCGGTCAACCCGGTACGGATCGCCAGGATGAACACGCCCAAAGCGATAAAGATATGCGGAATGACAATCGGCAAGGTCGCGCCATAGGTCAGCGGCCCGGCCAGATGTTTGGGAACCGCGTTGATCGCCAGCGCCGCCAGCGTGCCTGCTGTGGTCGAAATCACCATCGACAGCACGGCGACCCGGAACGAAATCAGCGTGGCATCGACCCAGACCGGATCGGTGAAATAGGACTGATACCAGCGCATCGAAAACGCGGTTGGCGGGAAACGCAGCAATTCCGAGTCTGAAAAGGACACCGGCAGGACGATGAGGATCGGAAAGATCAGGTAAACGACCATGGCCCAGAAATAGACGGCCAGCAGCCGCGAGGTTTGCATCACACGCATCGGCTTATCTCCCCACGTTCAGCAGACGCCGGAACGCGAACCGTCCGGTCCAGCGCAACAGCAAAATCATCGCCACGGTCAGCACCAGCAGGACAATCCCGATGGCGGCGGCAAAGCTCCAGTTCAGGTGTTGAACCTGGAATTCGATCAGGTTGGCGATCATCATGTCCTGACGTCCGCCCAGCAGTGCCGGCGTGATAAAGAACCCCATCGACATCATGAACACGATCACCAGACCGGTCAGCGTGCCGTCATAGCTAAGCGGCAGGTACACCCGCGTCAGCGCCTGCCAGCGGCGTGCGCCCAGCACCCGTGCGGCGCGCATCAGGTCCAGGTCAATTTCGGTCATGGCGGAGTAACAGGTGATGATCTGGATCGGCAGCATGATCTGCACCATCGCGGTGATCACCGTGCCCGAGGTATAGAGCATTTGCACAGGCGCCCCTGTCAGGCCCAGCCCGATCATCAGATCGTTGATCAGCCCCTCGCGGCCCAGCACCACGATCCAGGCGAATGTGCGGATCAAAACCGACATCCACATCGGGATCAGGATCAGGAACAGCAGCGCAACCTGACGCTTTTTGGGCTGCAAATTGATAAACATCGCAACGGGATAGCCGACGATTGTGCAGATCACCGCGACGATCAGGGACACCCGCACCGTGCGCCACATCACGTCCACATAGACGCCCCGTTCGACCAGCCGCTGAAAGTGTTCCAGGGTAAACTCGGGGTCGAAGATGCTGGCACGGATCAAATCGAACGTGGGCATCACGATAAACGCGGCCAGCAGCGCAATGGCAGGCAGTAACAACCAGATCAGGGAAAGACGCTTCATGCGATGTGGCCCACGCTTGTAAAGGAAAAGGATCGGGGTCCGACGCGCCACATCAAGGGGCGCGCCGGCAAGGCGCTGGTCAGAACAGCAGCCATTCGTCAAAGCGTTCTTGGATACGGTCGATGTTGGCGGCCCAGAATTCTTCATCGGCCACGAACTGCGCGTCTGCGTTGGCTTTGAACGTTGGCATTTGCGCCGCTTGCTCTTCGGTCATCGTGTCGAACAGACCGGGGGCAAAGTTGGGATACGGCAGGAATTTCACATATTCCGCTTCAAGATCGGGGCGCATGGTGCGCACGCGGATCCATTCATGCGCCATTTCGTAGTTGGGCGCATTCTTGGGGATGCCCACATAGCTGGTGTGCAATGCACCGCCGTTCCACATGATTTCCGCCGGAATCCCGCTTTCTTGCAGCTTGTTCACGCGACCGTTGTAGGTGGTCGAATAGAACACTTCGCCGTCTGACAGCAGTTGCACGGATTGCGCGCCCGAGGTCCACCAGACGGGGATCGCGTCCTTGATCTCGTCCAGTTTGGCAAAGGCACGGTCCAGCCCTTCGTCGGTGCCCAGAACGTCATAGAGTTCGTCCTTGGCCACGCCGTCGGCCAGCAGGGCAAATTCCAGCGTGTATTGTGGCTGACGTTTCAGGGACCGTGGGCCGGGGAAGGTTTCAGTGTCCCAGAAATCGGCCCAGCTTTCCATTTTGCGCCCCTCGGGGGTCTTGTCCAGACGCTGCACCAGAACGGTGGAATAGGCCGCGGCCACGACGCCGAATTCCTTTTTCGCGGCGTCCGGCAGGGTGCCCTCGGGGTCCAACAGCGCATAGTCGATCGGGGCAAGGAACCCGTTCTGCACGCCGGTGGGATAGGCGCTGGCGGATACTTCCATGGCATCATACAGCATGTTGCCTGCCTTCAGCATTGTCTCGACTTCCAGCATGATGTTGCTTTCGGCCGCGACGAACTTGGTGCTCCAGCCGGTCGCTTCGGTGAAGGCCGGCAAAAAGATCTGTTCGGTGGCGTCTTTGACGGCGCCGCCCGATCCGGCGATGGTCAGCACGTTGTCCTGCGCCAGCGCAGGTCCTGTCAGCAGTCCCAGTGCGACCGCCGCGGCGGGCATAAGCTTTAGCTTGTAGGTCATTGTTTATCCTCCGGTTTATGTTGATTTCGTTTCTTGTTTTTGTTGTTATTCGTTTTGCACAGGCACCGCGTCGGCCACGTCAA
The DNA here is from genome assembly GCF_963976325.1 of uncultured Pseudosulfitobacter sp. Classification (NCBI taxonomy): domain Bacteria; kingdom Pseudomonadati; phylum Pseudomonadota; class Alphaproteobacteria; order Rhodobacterales; family Roseobacteraceae; genus Pseudosulfitobacter; species uncultured Pseudosulfitobacter sp. Next base: position 757,171 of record NZ_CAXBJW010000001.1, on the reverse strand, counting down.
AGCCCAGGCGCAGCGCATCGCCTGCCTGTTGCAGCCGTGCGCCGTGGCCGCGGTGTTCCTGAAAGGTCAGTGGCGCGCCACCGCTGGTGACGGCCTGGTATTGGACATGGTCGCCCTGAAATACGACGTCGGTCACACGGGCATCAAAGCTGATGGTCGTATCAGCGTCGCCCTGCCCGATCTGGCGGATTTTCTCGGGTCGCACCGACAGCGTGCGCCCGGCGGCGCCGTGGCCGTCCAGAGGCGCCATCTGCGTGCCAAGAGCCGCAATCGACCAACTGGCACCCTGCCCTTGGTCAATCTCGAACAGGTTCGTGCGCCCGATGAACTCGGCCACGTAACGCGTTGACGGACGGTCATAAATATCCTTCGCCGTATCCACTTGGGCGATCTTGCCATCACGCATGACAGCGACGCGGTCGGACAGGGTCAGTGCCTCGCCCTGGTCGTGGGTCACGAATATGATCGTGCAGCCCAGTTGCTGGTGATACCGCTTGATCTCAAGCTGCATTTGTTCGCGCAGCTTCAGATCCAGCGCGCCCAAGGGTTCGTCCATCAGCAGCACCGGCGGTTCGAACACCACGGCGCGGGCAAAGGCGACGCGCTGGCGCTGACCGCCCGACAGCTCGTTGGGCATGCGCTTGCCGAAGTCTTCCAGATGCACCATGGCCAGCGCACCGCGCACCTTGGTCTCAAGCGACGCGCCCCGCTCGCCCCGCAGGCGCAGCGGAAAGGCCACGTTTTCGAAAACGGTCAGGTGCGGAAACAGCGAATAGCTTTGAAACACCATGCCGACGTTGCGCTGTTCGGGTGGCAGTTTCACGACTGACTGCTCTCCGATGCGGACGTCGCCTTCGGTGATCCCGGCAAAGCCTGCAAGGATGTTCAGCGCCGTGGTCTTGCCCGACCCTGACGGGCCCAGAAACGTCATGAACTCGCCCGGCGCGACTGTCAGGTTGAACTGATCCAATGCCACGACGGCACCATACCGTTTTGTGACATTTTCGAAGGTGATCCCAGCTACGGCCATTGCGCGTCCTTTTAAAATTGACATCACTGTCATTTATGACGTTAATGTCAATTATGAACTTGTCAATCACCAATCCGCACTCTCTTGCAGTCAACCCGCCCTTGCCGGATAACAATGCGATGGAAAATGTCGTCTATGTACCGGGGCTGTTGGAAGAACGCGTAAGGCTTGCCCAAAACAAGCCCAAGCGGACCCGCACCCGTTTGATGTTGCTGGCCGCAACTGCTGCCGAGCTTGAGCAATCGGGTTACGAGGCGTTGACGATCAACAACATCGTTGCGCGCGCCGGTCTGGCGCGGGGCACCTTTTATCTGTATTTCCCCAACCGGGCCGAGGCGGCGATTGCCGTGCGCCGCAGTTTCATGGCGATCCTGCGCAAATCGCGCCCGCGCGGCGGCGCCAAGTTGAATGCCTGGCAGGCGATCCACCGGATGAACCAGTTCTATGTCAGCTTTTACGCCCGCAACGCGCGGCTGCTGGCGGGCAATGGTGCGCTGTTTCACGAACGCCCCGATCTGTTGAAAAACCGCGATCAGGTCAACCACCGCTGGGCGGGCATTCTGCTGCGCGACATGGTGCGCCGCGAGGGATTGAACCGGCTGACCCCCGAAGAGGAAAAGCGCCGGATGCTGTCGTTGCGGCTGGTGATCATCATGGCCGACGAGGCGTTGCGCAACGCCTTTATCGACCCGCCGCCCTATCTGTCACAGGTGATCACGTCGCACGAGGATCTTGCCGAAGTGCTGACAACTTTGTGGTATCGGTGTCTGTACGGCAAGGACCCCGACCCCGCAGACAAGACCGCGCAAAGCAACACCTGACCCACAGATCGGACGCCCCGCATCATGCGTATCACCCACCGGCAGCTCGAAGCTTTTGTTCAGTTCATGGAAACCGGCACCGTCACCGCCGCCGCTGACCGGCTGTTCGTGTCGCAACCCGCGATGAGCAAGATGCTGGCGGGGCTTGAGATTGATCTGGCGCTGACCCTGTTCCTGCGCGAGAAAAAGCGTCTGGTTCCCACGGACGAGGCGCAACTGCTGTACAAGGAAGTGCGCCGCCTGTTCGGGTCGCTGGCAGATGTGGAACGCTTTGCGCAGGATCTGCGCGAATTCCGCATGGGCGAGCTGCGGATTATCACCGCGACCTCTATCGGGCACACGCTGATTTCAGAAGCGACCACCGAATTCGCCACCGAATTTCAGGACGTGCACATCAAGATCGACACATCCAGCAACGTAGGCCCGGACGTGCTGCGCCAGAACGTCGATCTTGGCTTCTCCGTCACGCAGTTTCACCACCCTGCCCTGCGCACCGAGGCGCTGTTTCACGCCAGCGCCGTCTGTGTGCTGCCCAAGGGACACCGTTTGTGCGCGCTGGACAAGATCACGCCGCGCGATCTTGAGGGCGAGGAATTCGTATCGTTTACCCGCGACAGCCGGATGCGCCACATCACCGATGCGGTGTTCGAACAGCGTCGCGTGGCGCGCAAGATGCGGCTTGAGGTGTTCACCTCGGCCGAGGCCAACGCGCTGGTCAGCCGGGGCTTGGGTGTGGCGATTGTCGAACCTTTGGGGGTCAGCCGCGGCATCTGGTCGGGTCTGGAAATCCGCCCCTTCGAGCCGCAGCTTGAGTTTACCTTTTCGCTGCTGCGCCCGCAGGATCGCGGCGACGTGGCGCTGGCCAACCGCTTTCTGGACATCCTCAAGGCGCGCATCCGCGATATGGCCGAAGGGTCGCAGGCCGAGTCCGGCACGCTGAATGTCCGGCTGCCGCGCAAGAAAGACTGAGCGTTCTGGCCGGACCATGCCCTGGCGTTATCATCTTAGGCCAATAGGCAATTTCCATGTGCGCCGACGGCACCGCTAGACTGTGCGTCATAAACTCAGGGAGTTCCTTACATGACCATCAATCCAGATATTTCGAAATTCCACGACGAGATGACCGCATGGCGGCGTGATTTTCACGCGCACCCAGAGCTTGGGTATGAAGAACAGCGCACGTCGGACATCGTGGCGGAACGGCTGGAAAGCTGGGGCATCGAGGTGCATCGCGGCATGGCGGGCACGGGCGTGATCGGCGTGCTGCGGCAGGGCAACGATCCGCGCTGTATCGGATTGCGGGCCGAGATGGACGCGCTGCCGATGCAAGAGCAAAACAGCTTTGAACATGCGTCGACCACGCCGGGCAAGATGCACGCCTGCGGTCACGACGGTCACACCACGATTCTGCTGGGGGCCGCCAAATATCTGGCCGAGACACGCAATTTTTCGGGCACCGTGAACTTTATCTTCCAGCCCGCAGAAGAGGCCGGTGCCGGCGCCAAACGCATGGTCGCCGAAGGGTTGTTCGACAAATTCCCCTGCGACACGGTCTGGGCGCTGCACAATGTGCCGCAATTGCCCACAGGTACGGCCATTGCCCGCTCCGGTGCGGTCATGGCCGCCGTTGACGGCATGTCGATCACCATCAAGGGCAAGGGCAGCCACGGCGCGCAGCCGCACAACGGCAATGATCCGATTTCCGTGGGCGTGATGCTGCACACTGCGCTGCAACATCTGTCGACGAAAAACATCAACCCGATCATGCCGAATGTGGTCAACGTCACCCGCTTCAACTCTGGCACAGCGACCAACGTGGTGCCTGCACAGGCCGAATTGCACGCCACCATCCGCACCTTTGACATGGAGGCCCGCGAGACGATCAAACGCCGCGTCGCCGAGATCTGCAAAGGCATGGAAGCGGTCTATAACGTCCAGATTGACCTGAACTATCGCTGGGGCTGTTCGCCCACGATCAACAGCGTCGACGAATCCCTGTCGGCTCAGCGGGTGATCGGGCAGGTTCTGGGCGACGAGAATGTCATCACCGAATTCCCCCCGACCATGGGCGGAGAGGATTTCGCCGGAATGCTGGAAGCGCGGCCGGGCTGCTATATCTTTATCGGCGGCGGCAAGACCGACAACGATCCGCTGCTGCACCATCCCGAATACGACTTTAACGACGCGATCCTGCCCACCGGTGCATCCTATTTCGCGGCATTGGTCGAAGATCAGCTGAAACCGCAGCAGCCCGATTAGCCGTCTCTGTAGACAACCACGACATGCCGCCCCTGTCGGGCGGCATGTTCATGTGAACGGTAGAAATTGATGCACCGGCTTAACGCCAGATCTGATCGACGCGGTCGAACGATCCCATGCGGTGATCTGTGCGCGCCTTTTGCAGATCGCTTTTTGCGACTTTGAAGGACGTGGTGCGCGGCATGTCGGCGATGAATTCAAAGTAGCGGGGCAGCTTGAACGACGCCAACCTTTGAGATGCATATGCAATGATCCGCGCCACCAGGTCGGCGTCAGGGTTTTGCGCGTCTTGCAGCATGACATAGGCCTTTACCTCTTCGCCACGCAGGTCGTCCGGCACCGCGATCAGGGCCACTTCCTCGATGCCGTCAAAATCGCGCAACACGCCTTCGACCTCGCGGCAGGCGATGTTTTCGCCCGAGCGGCGGATCATATCCTTTTTGCGGCCCACGATGTAGTGATAGCCCCGCGCATCGACGCGGAACAGGTCGCCGGTGTGAAACCAGCCGTCTTGCAAAGCTTCGGCTGTGGCTTCGGGGCGGCCCAGATAGCCCTGGAACATGCCCGGACCTTTGATCAGCAGCTCGCCGATCTCGCCTGTTGCGACGGTATTGCCCTGGTCATCGACGATCCTGGTGGTGCGAAACGGCGTGGCGATGCCGCAACTGCCCGAACCGACCATATCTGTGGCCTCCATCGGCATATACAGACCAGACCCGATCTCGGTCATGCCAAAGGCCTCGCGGGCGACCAGCCCATAGCGTTGCTCAAGTGCGGCATGCGCCGATGCGCGCACGCCGTAGATATTGGCGCGCACGATTGGATTGTCGGCATCATGCGCGGCGGGTGGCTGTTTGGTCGCGGCTTCGGGAAAGAGGCAAAAGTTGATCTGATGCTGTGCCAGCCAGCCCGAAAAGCGGCTGGCGCTTTGTTTGCGGCCCACCATCAGCGTGCCGCGCTGGTACAGCGTCATCAAAAGCAGCCACTGAGGGTCCATGTAGCTGAACGGGGTCACCGCCAGGATGCGCCCGAACCGTTGACCGTCGCGCCATGCGTTGTTCATGCCCGTCGTCAGCCAATAGCGGTGCGACAGCATACAGCCCTTGGGCAGCCCCGTGGTGCCCGAAGTGTACTGGATGTTCATCAAATCATCACGGTCGATGTGCGGACGGGGGCAATTCTCCGGGTCAGCCGCGGTAACCTTTGCGTCCCAACTGTTGGCCGCCTTGGACCCGACGAGGGCGATGGCGTCATCGGGCAGCACGCCCGACATCTCGCCCATCAGCGCATCGGTCAGATCTGTGTGGATGATCAAACGAGTGGCGCCCGCGTTTTCGATCGCATAGCGCAGCTCGCGCGGGCTGTAACGGGTGTTTACCGGCACCATGACCGCACCGATCCGCGCCAGCCCCAGCCACGCCAGTGGCATCTGCGGCACGTTGGGCAGCATCACCGCCACCAGATCGCCCTGCCCCACGCCCCACTTGGCCAGCGCAGCACCCACCTGTAACGACTGGGTGCGGACCTGCGCATAGGTCAGCGACGTGCCTTCGTCAAAAAAGTGCCACAAGGTTTGCCCAGCGCTGTCTGCCGTGGCCTGATCCAGAAGATCACCAATGGATGCGGGCATTGCGGCGGCTTCGATCACCTGGCGGCGTTCCATTGGCGTCTGGCTGGGCAGGGTCAGCGGAACCGGCGTCGGCATGGCGGGGTGATCCTTGTGCAGAAGTCAGACCGGTTAAGGTCTTTGTTTCTGTTTACCGACCGGCAGATGCATCCCGCAAATAGCGAATATTCGCAAATTCATAACGAAACTGCATGTTCTGAAAACGGCACGCAGGTTGGCAAGTCGGCGCATCGGGCAGCGGCACGTGTCTTGCCGCAGAAAAACATGCGCCAGAGGAATGAGGTCGCCCGGCAATAGCCCCAGGGGCCAGTGCCGGGCGAGAGAGAGGCCATTATGCCACGGCGAAAGGATCGTCGACCATGGGCCAGTAATTGCTGTTGCGGCGCTTGTAGGGCGATACCGGCCCTTCGAAACGGATTGCAGCGTCGGTTTTGACGTAGAACGTCGCGCTTGCGATGGGGGCGAAGCCTGCATAGAAATGCTGCGTCGATTTGACGACGACGATAGGGGCTTGCGCCGGGTCCAGCCCCAGACCGGTAAAAGCGTCAGGATTGAATGTCTGCGTGCGCACGTCGTTCAGCACCAGAAATACGCCTTCTTGGGTTTCCAGAACCACGCAGTTGCCGCAGCGCATCCGCTGTCCTGCCACCGTGGTTTGCCGGTGGTCGTCCTGAATGGCATGTACCCGCACCTCAAGGTCCAAAGGCGGACCCGAGCGGGGCGAGAATTTGCCACCAATGCGCAGGGTGAGTGTCGCCCCCACGCCCGCGCCGCGCACAATGCCGACCACGACAGGATCGAACATCATGCCGACAATGGCGCCCTTCACCCCTGCCTTTTGCAGGGCCGTGACCATATAGGTGCTGTCGGTGCCGGCCCCCACACCCGCGTTGTCTGCAGTGTCGGCCAGAACCACGCAAGGTTTGCCCGTGGCCAATGCCTTGGCAATGCCTTCGTCCGGTGTCAGGGCGGCGGGCCGTGTCTGGTGGCGCAGGTCCCAGACGCGTTTTTTGAACTCTTGCGCCGTCTGCTTGGCCTTGTCGGCATTGTCATCGGCATAGACCAGCATGTTCGATCCCATCGCCGGAATGTCGCCGTAAGCAAAGCCGTGGCAGAAGCTGATCGACAGGATGCCGTCGTGTCCCTCGGCGTCGAACATAGATTGAACGAAATCCGTCATCGGCGGGGTCGTGGTGTGCCAGACCGACAACATCCGCATCTCGGCGCGGGCGGCGACGGGCTTGATCTCGCCGCGATGGGTGCGCACCAGCAAGTCCCACAGGTCTTCGGCGCGCTCCGACGTGTCGGTGTGCGGGTATTCCTTGTAGCTTACGATCACATCTGCCGCGTCAATCATCCTGTCGGTCAGATGGCAGTGCAGGTCCAACTCGCAGCCGATGATGGCATCGGGCAGCAGCTTGCGGATCTCTTCCAGGATCACCCCTTCGCAATCGTCCTCGCCGTCGGCGATCATCGCGCCGTGCAGGTTCAGCGCGACAATGTCGATCGGTCCGGCCTTGGCCACATCGACAAGCAGTTCGTCGCGCAGCGCCTTCCAGACCTTGGCCAAGGTTACGCCGCCCGGTTGCGCCGCGGCCATCAGCCCCTCGACCACCTCGAACCCTGCGGCTTCGGCGTTCTTGCGCCAGACGTGCAAGGGTGCCGTGAAATGTTCAGGATTACGGGCCGTGGCGTCGCCGTGAAACAGGCCAAGGGATTCATAATCCGCCATCGTGGTGGGAACGGTGGCGAATGTGTTGCTTTCTGTGGCGATGCCACCGATGAAAACGCGGGTCATACGAATAAAGGCTCCAGTCTTTGCGGTGACAGGCGCGCCTTGGTCAGGCCCGCGTCCCCAAGTGTCTGCGGGACGGTATGTCCCAGCAGGATGGCGGCAGCGGCACGTGACAAGGCCGGAGACGATTGCACACCAAAGCCCCCCTGTCCCGCATACCAAAACAATCCCTCGGCCTGCGGATCGAAACCGGCCACGGGGTCCTTGTCGTCAAAGAAACTGCGCAAACCGGCCCAACTGTGTTGGACCCGCTGCACAGGAATATCCAGCCATTGCTGCATTCGGTCGATGGCGATGGCGATGTCCAGTTCCTCGGGAAAAACCTCGCCCGCTTCGGCGGGTGTCTCGTCCGAGGGGCACACCATCAGCGTCTTGCCTTCGGGCTTGATGTAAAAGCTTGCGTCCGCATCCGTGATCAGGGGCCAATGCGCCATGTCACGGCCCGCAGGCACCGGCACCACCGCGATGGTGCGGCGTTTGGGGTGGATGGTCAGCGGCACCGCACCTGCAAGTGCCGCAATTTGGCTGGCAAAGGCGCCGGCGGCGTTGACCACGATGGGTGCCTGGAACGTGCCCGCAGGTGTTTCAACATGCCAGACCCCGCTGCGGCGGGTCATTGCGGTGACGGGATGTTTGGTCAGCAACCGCGCACCCTGCCGCCCTGCGCCCCGCAGAAACCCCTGATGCAGGGCGTCCACGTCTATGTCGCAGGGTTCGTCATCCCACAGGCCCATCACCGCCTTGGATGTCAGGGGCACGTCCTGTGCGATCAACTGCCCGCGGTCCAGCAGGCGCAAAGGGCGCTTTTGTCCCAGCCCGGTGCGATGCGTGCGTGCCAAGGCACCGGCGCCTGCGTCATCGGTCAGCCGCAAGACACCGCGTTTGGACAGCAACGGTGCATCGCTGAACCCATCGGGGGGTGCCGCCAGAAACGCACGGCTGGCCAGACTGGCCGCCTGTATCAGATCCGCACCGGCATAGGGCGTCATGATGGCCGCAGACCGTCCGGTGCTGTGACGCGAAGGGCTGTCCTCTTGCTCCAGCATCAGCACATTGCACGACCCGGCAAGTTGCCACGCCAGCGACGCACCGGCGATGCCTGCGCCGATGATGATAACGTCGGGATGGCTCACAACGTCAGCTCGATCAGCATCGGGCCGGGGGTGCCGAACGCCTCGGACAGTGCCGCGCGCAGGGATGCGGTGTCGGCCACACGGCGGCCCGGCACGCCCATGCCTTCGGCCATCTTGACGAAGTCCAGCGTGGGTCGGTCGATTTCCAGCATATCCTGCATGGTCGCACCGCGATTGCGCGGGGTCAGGTTGCCGACCTCGCCTTGCAGGATGCGGTAGGACCGGTTGGCCAGGATCAGCGTCGTCACGTTCAGGTTTTCACGCGCCTGCGTCCACAAGGCTTGCAGCGAATACATCGCCGAGCCGTCGCCGATGATCGCCAGCACCGGTGCATCAGGGGCCGCCAGCGCAGCGCCCACCGAAACGGGCGCGCCGTAACCGATGGAGCCGCCCATGTTCTGCAACCATTGGTGCGGTGCCGCCGAGGCTGTTGCGTTGAAGATCGGCACGCCATTGGTCACGCATTCATCGACCAGAATCGTCCCCTCGGGCATGTCATGCGCCAGCACGGCACCGATGGCGGCCGCATCCAGCGGACCCTCGGGAATATCGGGACAGGCAGGCGCATCCGGTGCGACATAGGCCGGGGCGTCGCAGGCTTTGGCCAGCGCCGCCAGCCACGCGCCCGTGTCATCCTCGGGGCGGGACAGTTCGACAATGTGGGTATGGGGCGCATAGATCTGGCCACGCTCTTCGGGGTAGCCAAAGAATGCCACGGGGGCCGCGGCACCGGCCAGCACCAGAACCGGCACGTCCTTCAGCCGTTCCCGGGCGACCAGACGGGCAAAGGGCAGCCGTTCGACGGGCGTGCGCCCTGCCCCGCGGTCGGTCACGGGGTTGGCGGTTTGCGCCATCAACGCGGCCCCGGTCTGCGCCGCGATCCGTGCGGCATCCTGTAAGGCTGTGCCGCGCAGTCCGCGGTGGCCCAGAAACAGAATGGCACCGGGGGTTTTCAGTGCGGTCAGCGCGGCACTGATTACGCTGGTGTCGATCTGGACCTTGGGGCGTTCGGCCAGGGGCAGCGGGGTGTCCGGCAGGTCCGCATCCGACCAGGCGGCATCAGCAGGCAGCAACACCGTGGCAATCCCGGGTTTCGCACCGATGCTGTCGGCCACAGCCGCGGCGGTTTCGGCCGCCGCCCCGCGTCCGGGCAGAATGGTGCGGGTCGACACGCTGACCGTGCGAGACAGCGCTTCGATGTCCGAGGTCAGCGGCGCGTCCAGACGCCGGTGCGCGGTGGCGTGATCGCCCACGATGTTCACAATCGGGCTAAGCGCGCGCGCGGCGTTGTGCAGGTTCGACAGACCGTTGGCCAGCCCCGGCCCCAGATGCAGCAGCGTCGCCGCAGGACGCCCCGCAATCCGCGCAAATCCGTCTGCGGCACCGGTCGCCACGTTTTCTTGCAGCACCAGAACAGGGCGCAGACCGGGATGCGCGTCCAGCGCGCCCAGAAAATGCATCTCGGACGTGCCGGGGTTGGCCAGACACAGATCAATCCCCTGATCCTGCAAGGTTCTGACTGTTACTTCTGCGCCGTTCATACCTGTTCTCCTCTGCGTTCGGCTGACGATAGGTCAGCGACGGGCGCACGGAAAATAGTATCTCGCTCTGTTAACATTCTCTTAACTTATGACTGTCAGCACACCTGTAAGAGGCGCTCAGCCCGCCGCCGCTCAAAAGAATATAAATATTGGTTATGTTTAGAGAGCCGGTTTGAATTTTACAGATCACCCCGACTGCTCCGACAGTAGAGGGACAAAAGACAGCGCCGCTATTGCCGCTGCTAAACCCAGGGAGATCACCAGATGAAGACCTTTCTAAGTATTGTCGCAACCAGTGTCTGCGCCGCCATGGCCAGCACAGCCACAGCCGACGTTGTCCATGCCACTTGGGGCGGCGGCGGGGCCATCGCGCTGAAGGACAACGTACAAACCCCATTCACCGAAGAATCCGGTATCGTCGCCACCGTCGCCGAAGTGCCCAACACAGCCGGCGCTGTGCGTTCGCCCACGGCCTCGCAGTACAATGTGGTGACCGTCACCTTCTTCGAAGGCGTGGCCATGGCCGATCTGGACCTGCTGGAAGGGTTCAAGGACGAGGAACTGCCCGGCATCGAAGACCTGCCGCCCGAAATCATCATTCGCAACGAAGAGGGCCTGATTGTCGGCATCCCGTCGTCGTTCAGCTACTATGGCATCGGCTACAATTCGGATCTGGCCAGCGCCGAGGACTTTTCGTCCTGGAAGGATCTGACCGACCCGAAATGGAAGGGCAAGCTGTCCGTCACACGCCCCACCTATGCGGCGTCCTATGACCTGACCATGTTCGCCCACGCCAACGGCGGTGACGCAGAAAACATCGAACCGGGTGTCGAAATCCTGTCCGGTCTGGTGAAAAACGCGCTGACGACCTACACGTCGCTGGCCCATATCAACACGCTGATGGGCACCGGCGAAGTTGTCGCTGTGCCGATGTATTCCACACGCATCTGGCAGTTGCGCAAACAGGGTCAGACCAATCTGAACATCACGATCCCGAAAGAAGGCGGGCTGATGCTGGCCTATGCTTCGGTCGTGCCCAAAGGGTCGGACAACCGCGAAGAAGTGTTGAAATACCTGCAATATATGATCAAGCCTGAAACCCAGGTGCGCTCGGCCACCGCCACCGGGTCGATCCCCACCAACACCAAGGCAGAGCTGCCCGCAGATTACATTGAATCGCTTGGCCTGCCCTTCGACGAGCTGCTTTCGAAAATGTACAAACCCGACTGGAAGATCATCGTTCAGGACCACGAAGAGCGTGTGAACATGGTCGAACAGATCATGGCCAACTCAGGCAACTAAGCGGCCCTTCAAGCGTCTCCCTGCACCCGGCCTTGACCCCTCTTGGGTCGGGTGCCCCTTTTTTCGGAGTATTCCATGACGACGACACTTAAACAGTCTGTTCGCGACGTTCAAAATGTCACTGGCAGCATCGACATTGCATCCGTCTCGAAATCTTACGGCGATACCGAAGTGCTGTCGAATGTGAACCTGAGCATTCCTGCGGGCAATTTCCTGACGCTGCTGGGGCCATCGGGATGCGGCAAGACCACGCTTTTGCGGTTGATCGCCGGTTTTATCGAGCCGTCCAAGGGCAAGATCGCCATCGACGGGCGCGACATGAACGGCGTGCCCACGCAAAAGCGCCCCATCGGTATGGTGTTTCAGAACCTTGCACTGTTCCCCCACTTTAGCGTGGCGGAAAACGTGGCCTACGGGCTGAAGCTGCGCAAGACGCCGGCGGCAGAGATGCAGAAGCGCGTCGACCGCTTTATTGATCTGGTGGGCCTGAACGGCATGGGTGATCGGCGCATCGCGCAACTGTCGGGCGGTCAGAAACAGCGTGTGGCGCTGGCCCGGTCGTTGGTGTTGGAACCGTCGATCCTGTTGCTGGACGAACCGCTATCGGCGCTGGACATGCAGTTGCGCAAACAGCTTCAGATCGCGTTGAAGGAAATCCAGCGCAAGCTGCAAACCACATTTGTTTTTGTGACCCACGACCAGGAAGAGGCGACGATGATCTCGGACACCGTGGTGGTGATGAGCAACGGCCACGTCCAGCAGGTCGGCGCGCCTCAGGACATTTACGCCAGCCCCGAAACCCTGTTCGTGTCGAAATTCATCGGCGAGTTGAACGAGATCCCTGCCCGTGTGACCAAATCCGGTGCGCAGATGACGGTTCAGACCGCCGCAGGGCAGTTCACCCTGCCCGCCAGCGCCGCACGCGGATTTGCCCCCAAGGACGGCGACGCCGCCGTTATTTGCCTGCGTCCCGAACAGATCAAGGTGCTGCCCGCCAGTGCCACCGGTGCAGGTCAGACCGCGTTGGACGCCACCGTGACCGACCGTCTGGTCATCGGCCCGCTGACGCGCATCAGCCTGCGTGTTGGGGATGCCGACCTGGTGGCCGTCGCAATGACCGACGGGGACGCGTCGAAACTGACAACCGGCAGCGCCTGCGCCGTGACCTTCAACCCCGATCACGCGCGGGTCTTTGCGCCGCTGTCCGATGATCTGGCCTCGGCCTTTGGAGAACACGCATGAACAGCGGAGAGCGCCTGACTTTCACCAAATCCCTGATGCTGTTGCCGATGCTGATCATCCTGGCGATGTTCTTTATCTCGGTCTTTACCCTGTTCAGCAGCGCCTTTGTCGACCGGGGCGGGTTTTCGCTGAAGTATTTCCAACAAATCATCGACCGGCCCGATTATCACGTGGTGTTCTACCGCACGGTGCTGTCGTCGATCACCGTGGCCATCCTGGCGGTGCTGTTTTCCTATCCCATTGCCCTGCTGCTGTGGCGGGCGAACAAATGGCGCAACCTTTTGCTGATCGTGGTGCTGGTGCCGTGGCTGGTCAGCCTTGTGGTGCGCACCTATGGCTGGATTATCCTGCTGGGACCAAAGGGGTTCATCAACGCCTTTCTGGGCTGGCTGGGCGTCGTCGACGAGCCGGTCAAGCTGATGTTCAACGATACCGGTATCATCATCGGGCTGACCCATGTTCTGGTGCCCTTTGCGGTGATTTCGATCCTGTCGTCGCTGCTGTCGATCGAGGAAAACCTGGAAGAAGCCTCGCGCGTGCTGGGTGCGTCAGGGTTTCAGACCTTTCGCAACATCGTCTTGCCGCTGTCGCTGCCGGGCGTGTTTACAGCGTTGATGGTTTTGTATCTGGCGTCGGTCGGTGCCATCGTGACGCCGCTGCTTCTGGGCGGGATCACCGAGAAATTCGTAGGCACGCAGATTTATCAAGAGGTCATGGCGACCTATAACATGAGCAAGGCCGCCGCCTGGTCGATCTGCCTGTTGTCGCTGTCTTTTGTGTCCCTTGTCATCATCAAGATGATCGAACGCCGCGCCCTGCGCGGACAGGAGTAACCCGATGCGAAACATGAGCCCCCTAAGCCGCACACTTGGCATTTTGTTCCTGCTGGCCCTGCCCGCGCCGATCTTTATCGTCTTTGGCGCTTCGTTCAACGGAACGGCCTATATCCAGTTTCCGCCGGAAACCTATTCGTTCCGCTGGTACATCGAAGCGTTCACCGATCCACGCTGGGCGCGGGCGGTGGGCACATCGCTGTGGATCGCGGCCGTGACATCGGTGGTGGTGACAACCATCAGCTTTCTGGCCGCCTATTTCACCCTGCGCTATGCGCCCAGGATCAACACGATGCTGGAACTGGCGATTTTCTCGCCGCTGTTTTTCCCGCACGCCTGTATGGGCGTGGCGGCGGTGGCGCTGATGGCCAAGCTGGGGATCGTCGGCACGCCCGGTGCGATCATCCTGGCGCACGTGATCGTCACGGTGCCGTTTTCCTATCGGCCTGTGCATGTGGCATTGCGGTCTGTGGACCCCGACCTGATCCGCGCCGCCGAAGTCATGGGCGCATCCGAGCTGCGCGCGCTCAAGGACATTATCCTGCCGATTTGCCGGTCGGGCATCCTGACGTCGTTGCTGTTCACCGGCATTATCTCTTTCGACGAGGTGACGGTGACCATGTTCCTGATCGGACCACAGATCACGACGCTGCCGGTGCAGATCTTTACCTTTATCCAGGACGACGCATCGCCGGTGCTGGCCGCGATCTCGACCATATCGGTGATCATCACCTTCCTTGCCATTCTGCTGCTGGAGCGGGTTGCGGGATTGACCTTCTTTGTCCAGCGTTCGGGGAGCTGACCCTTGCCACCCGAACGCAGAACCCTGCCGCCCCCGCCCGGAACCCGGTCGGTTGAGGACATCGCCTTTGGCCCGCACGCGCGGCAGGCCATCGACCTGCATCTGCCCGCCTCGGGCGAGATCAAGGGCGTGGTGGCCAACATTCACGGCGGAAGCTGGCAGTGGCTGGATCGCAAGGTGATGGCGTTCTGGAATGTGCTGGACCACGGTTGGGCGGTGGTTGGCATGGGCTACCGCATGTCAGACCACGCGCCCTTTCCGGCGCAGATTTGCGACATCAATGCGGGGTTGGCGAAACTGGCCCAGATCGCACCGGACTATGGGCTGCCGATGGACCGCGTGGCCATCATGGGGTTGTCCGCAGGCGGGCATCTGGCGGCGCTGGCCGGGCTGGCACGGGACCAGCCGGGGTTCGGGCCGTCGCATGGGATCGACATCAAGGGCGTGATCGATATCTATGGCCCGTCCGACCTGATTTCGCTGGACTGGCAATGGCAACGCGACCCGACACGACCGCCGTCGGCTGTGACCAAGCTGCTGGGCGCGTCGGTCACGGCTGATCCGCACCACGCCTATCGGGCCAGCCCCGTGGCCCATGTGACCGACAGGCCGGTGATGCCGTTCCTGTTTGTGCACGGAGACGAGGACGCGGTTGTGCCGCTGTCGCACAGCCTGGTGCTGCACGCGCAACTGACCGCCAATGGCACCGAAAGCCAGCTTAAGGTGATCCCCGGCGGCGGACATGCCACACCTGACATGCACGCCCCGCCGGTTCAGACCCTGATCGCGGATTTCCTTAAAAAAGTGCTTCAGCCCAACGCATAGCCGGCACCGCGCACGGTGCGCACCGGATCGGTTCCGCCGGTCAGCGTCAACGCCTTGCGCAGACGCCCGATGTGCACGTCAACGGTGCGGGTGTCGACATAGATGTCGCGCCCCCAGACCCGGTCCAGCAGGCTTTCACGGCTCCAGACACGGCCGGGTTTTTCCATGAAGGTGCTGAGCAGGCGAAACTCGGTCGGGCCCAGCTTGACCTCGGATGTGCCACGGGTGACGCGGTGGCGTTCTGCGTCCAGGATGATGTCTTCGTAATGCAATTGCACGCCCACGGTTGCAGGGCGCACCCGGCGCAACTGGCTGCGGACGCGGGCCATCAGTTCGATCATCGAATAGGGTTTGACCACATAGTCGTCGGCCCCCGTCTCCAACCCGCGCACCTTGTCCACCTCTTCTGAACGGGCAGACAGCATTATCACTGGAATATCACGGGTTTCCGGCTTGATCTTCAAGCGACGGCACACCTCGATCCCGCTGAGGTGCGGCATCATCCAGTCCAGCACGATGATGTCCGGCGATGCCTCGTCGATCATCATCATTGCGTCTTCGCCGTTGCCCGCCGATACCACATCGAAACCTTCGGCAGACAGGTTGTACACCAGAACCTCGCGCTGTGCGGGTTCGTCCTCGACCACAAGCACACGTGGTTGATCTGCTGACATGGTCCGGCCCCTTTACAGCGGTTGAACCGACGTGGTGTCGGCTTTGGATCGGTTTTCATCAGCGTGTACGCCGCTGACCAGATACACGGTCTGTTCGGCAATCGACGTCACATGATCGCCCATGCGTTCGACGTTCTTGGCGATGAAATGCAGGTGCATACAGGCGGTGATGTTGCGCGGGTCTTCCATCATGAAGGTCAGGAATTCGCGGAACAGCGCGTTGTACATCTGGTCGACTTCCATATCGCGGTCGATCACGTCCTGCGCCAGTTCGGCGTCGCGGTTTACGTAGGCGTCCAGCGCGTCTTTCAGCATCCGCTCGACCTCGCGGGCCATGCGGCGCAGCGCACCGGCGCTGTCGCTGACGGGCGACAACTGGGCCAGAACGCCGGTGCGCTTGGCCATGTTTTTCGCATAGTCGCCAATACGTTCCAGGTTGGCGCTGATCTTGATCACGCTCAGGATCAGACGCAGGTCCACCGCAATCGGCGCGCGCAATGCGATGACACGGGCGGCCTCTTCGTTGATGGTTTCCTCGAGCGCGTCGATTTTCTTGTCGGCCTTGCGGACCGCCTCGGCGCGTTCTTCGTCGCGGGTCTCAAGGCTGATCGCAGCCTCGAGGATTGCTTCTTCTACCAGTCCGCCCATTTTCATGATCTGCGCCTGAATGGTTTCCAGGTCGCGGTCAAAGACGGATGCAATGTGTTGATCTGACGACATTATTATTGCTCCTTAGCCGATCCGGCCAGTGATATAGCTTTCGGTGCGCGGGTCGGTCGGGTTGGTAAAGATTGTGCCCGTCTCGCCGTATTCGACAAGGTTCCCAAGGTGAAAGAACGCGGTTTTCTGGCTGACGCGCGCGGCCTGCTGCATCGAGTGGGTGACGATCACGACCGAATAGTTCTGGCGCAATTCATCAATCAATTCCTCGACTTGCGCGGTGGCAATCGGGTCCAGCGCCGAACAGGGTTCGTCCATCAGCAGCACTTCGGGTTCAGTCGCCACGGCGCGTGCGATGCACAGACGCTGTTGCTGGCCGCCCGACAGGCCGGTGCCGGGGGAATCCAGCCGGTCCTTGACCTCGTTCCAGATGGCGCCACGGCGCAGCGCACGTTCGACGATGTCGTCCAGATCGGCCTTGTTCTTGGCCAGACCGTGAATGCGCGGGCCGTAAGCCACGTTGTCATAGATCGACTTGGGGAACGGGTTTGGTTTTTGGAACACCATGCCCACCTTGGCGCGCAACTGCACCGGATCGACGCGGCTGTCATAGATGTCTTCGCCGTCGATCATGATGTCGCCCTGCACGCGGCATACATCAATTGTGTCGTTCATCCGGTTGATACAACGCAAGAAAGTCGACTTTCCGCAGCCCGATGGCCCGATAAATGCCGTGACGGTTTTGTCTTCAATGTCGACGTTCACGTCCTTGATGGCATGGGTGTCGCCATAATAGACCTGCACGTTGCGCGCACTGATTTTCAGTTTCTGGGTATCCACGGTTCTCTCCGCCATTAGGTCTTTCATTGGTCCAACTTTCCTTTCTTACCAACGCCGCTCAAAGCGTCGCCGCAGGATGACCGCGATTGTGTTCATGGCCAGAAGGAAGACCAGCAGGATGATGATACCACCCCACGCGCGTTCGTAAAACGCCGGGTCCGCCCGTTTGGCCCATTCATAGATTTGCGCCGGCATGGCCGAGTTCGGCGACAGCAGCCCGCTGGCAATCCCGTCCGGTGCGTTCGACGCGATAAAGCCCACCATACCGATCAGCAGCAGCGGCGCGGTTTCCCCCAGCGCCTGTGCCAGACCGATGATCGTGCCGGTCAGGATACCGGGTGCAGCCAGGGGCAGCACGTGGTGGAACACCGATTGCATTTTCGACGCCCCGACCCCCAAAGCCGCATCACGGATCGACGGCGGCACCGCCTTGAGCGAGGCACGGGTCGAGATGATGATCGTGGGCAGCGTCATCAGCGTCAGCACCAGACCACCGACCAGCGGGGCCGATGTGGGCAGGTGCATGTAGTTGATGAACACGGCCAAACCCAGAATACCGAACACGATCGACGGCACCGCGGCCAGGTTCGAGATGTTGACCTCGATAATGTCGGTGATCCAGTTCTTGGGCGCGAATTCTTCCAGATAGATACTGGCCGCGACCCCGATGGGCAGCGCCAGCGCCAGCACCACCAGCATCATGAAAAACGACCCCAGCATCGCCACACCCATGCCCGCGGCCTCGGGCCGTGCGTCGGATGCGTCGGCACCGGTGATAAAGGACAGGTTGAACTTTTTCTTCAGCGTGCCCTGGGCAATCAGTTTGTCCACGAAATCAAGCTGTTCGGCGCTGATGCTTTTGTCGTTGGCGATGCTGTCACGGGTGACACGCCCCTTCATGTAACCGTCAACACGGCTCGAGGCGAGGAAGCTGAACGTCACCTGTTGGCCAACCTTGTCGGGGTTCGCCAGCACATAATCGCGCAGTTGCGCAGGCGCGCCTTTGGACAGGATGTCGGCCATGTCACCGGCCGAGATTTGCCCGTTCATGCCGGTCTTTTCGACCATGTCGGCCATCGCCGATTTCAGCAGCGGCGCATACCCGAAGGTCGAAACCTTTTTCATCTCTTCGATGTCGCGGTTGCCGTTCTTGTCCAGCTTTTCCTCGATCAGCGCCACGTCCAGCGTGACAAAGGTCTGGGTGAACGCGCCGGTGCCGCGACTGATGATATTGACCAGCAAGATCGCCAGCATCAGCAGGCCCACGGCAATCGCCGCGATGCCGTAGATCTTGAACCGGGCCTCGGCGGCGTTGCGTTTGCGGGTGCGTGCGTCGGGCTGCAACAGCGTGCTTGGAACGTGCGGGGTGTCGGATGTCATGTCAGTCATCAGTCATACTGCTCGCGGTATTTGCGCACGATATAAAGTGCGATCACATTAAGGCCCAAGGTCAGGACAAACAGCGTCAGACCCAGGGCAAAGGCCACCAGCGTCTCGGGGCTGGCAAAGTTGGTGTCACCCGTCAACTGGCTGACGATACGGGTGGTGATGGTTGTCATCGCCTCAAGCGGGTTGCCCGAAATCTTGGCAATGGCCCCTGCCCCCAGCACCACGATCATGGTCTCGCCAATGGCGCGGCTTGCGGCCAGCAGGATGGCCCCCATGATGCCCGGCAAGGCGGCGGGGATCACCACCTGACGGATGGTTTCGGAATGGGTGGCCCCCAAGCCCAGCGAGCCGTCGCGCATGGACTGGGGCACCGCGTTGATGATGTCGTCGGACAGCGAGCTGACAAAGGGGATCAGCATGATGCCCATCACCAGACCGGCGGTCAGCACGGATGTCGCGCCGCTCATCCATTCGACACCCAACAGGCCGTCTTCACCGCGGCCAAAGATGTTGACCAGCGCCGGGCCGACCGTCAGCAGGGCAAACAGACCATAGACGATTGTCGGGATGCCGGCGAGGATTTCCAGCAACGGCTTGGCCGCGCTGCGCACCTTGGGGCCTGCGTATTCGCTAAGGTAGATGGCCGAGAACAACCCGATGGGCACCGCCACCAAAAGGGCGATGATCGAGATATACAGCGTGCCCCACAGCAGCGGCAGGATCGACAGGTCGCTGTCGCCGCGAAAGTTCGGGGCCCAGGTGCTGCCGAAGAAAAAGTCGGTCCAGGAATGCAGGCGAAAGAAGTTGATCGATTCAAACAGCATCGACAACACGATGCCGACGGTGGTCAGGATCGCCAGGCTGGCCGACAGGATCAGCAGCGCCAGAATGCCCTTTTCCACCACGTTGCGGGCGCGGAAATCGGCATTGGTCACCCGCAGCGAAAACACAAATCCCGCCAGCGCGATCACGGTCACCAATGCGACCATCCAGAAGCGGCCCGTGGACGACTGTGCGCGGTACATCTGGGCGGCGTCCAGAACCGGCTGTTCTACAGCCGATCCCAGCGCCACACCTTCGGCGGCCAAAGTGGCCCGCAGGTCTGTGGCTCCAGCGTCCAGCGTGGTGACTTGCTCGGCGTCCATGACGCCGCGTTGCACGATCACGTCCAGGCCATCGGCCAGACGGCGCACATCGCTCATCACCAGCCCGCGCGACGATCCTTCGGGGATCGCGCTTTCGGGGATTGTTTTGAAGACGGCGCTTTCGATCATCATCGGTTGCGCCAAAAGCCAGATGACCAGCACGCCCAGGGCGGGCACTGCGGTCATCATCGCGGCGTTCCAGCCGTAATAGTTTGGCAATGAATGAAGGTTGCGGCGGTCGCCGCCCCCGGATGCCATCGCGCGGCTGCGGGCCATGTAAAAGCCCAGGGCCGCCAGACCCAGCACCACGATGACCATCAGGAACGCAGCGTTGCCACCCAAAAGACCATTGATTAGATCGGACATTCTTTATCCCCCGGCGGGTGGCTTGCGCGCACCCAAGTCGTCATTTGCCTTGATGGGTCTCAAGACGGAAGTGATGAAAGGCGGCGCTGAAACCGCGCGCCGCCTTTCGGGTCGATCAGCCCGTGGCTTAGGACGCGCCGCCCATGACGACTTCGTCCGCGACAACAGCTTGGGTTTTCGCCAGCTCAGGGTCAGCCACCAGACCGTAGTCGGCCAGCGGGCCGTCGGGGCCTGCGATCTCGTCAGCGACGAAGAACTCGGCGTATTCCTTCAGGCCGGGGATCACGCCGATGTGCGCTTTCTTGACGTAGAAGAACAGCGGACGCGACACGGGGTATTCGCCGGTCGAGATGCTTTCGGTCGAAGGTGTCACACCCGACATGGTGGCCACTTGCAGCTTGTCGGTGTTGTTTTCGTAGAAGGCCAGACCGAACACGCCAATGCCGTCCGCGTTGCTTTCGATGCGGGCCAGAGTTTCGGTATAGTCGCCGTCGATGTCGACCGACTTGCCGTCTGTGCGCAGAGCGATACAGGCTTTTTCAGCCGCTTTCTTGTCGTCGCCGTTGGCCGCTTTGAACGCTTCGAAGTCACCGGTTTCTTCGCAACCTGCGAGGATCACTTTTTCTTCGAACACTTCACGTGTGCCGTGCTTGGTGCCGGGCACAAACGCCTGGATCGGCTGGGCGGGGAACGCGGGGTTCACCTGGTCCCATGTGGTGTAGGGGTTGGCGACAACTTCACCGTCGACGACAACCTTGTCGGACAGGGCTTTGTACCAGTCAGTGGGTGTGAATTCGAATGTGTTGCCGTTGATGTCGCTTGCGAACACGATGCCATCATAGCCGATTTGAACTTCGATGATGTCGGTCACGCCGTTGGCGGCACAGGCTTCGACTTCGCTGTCCTTGATTTTGCGCGATGCGTTTGCAACGTCGATCGTGTTTTCGCCAACGCCTTCGCAGAAGCGTTTCAGGCCAGCCGACGAGCCGCCGGATTCAACAACGGGTGTCGGGAAATCAAAGTTTTCGCCAAACGCTTCGGCCACGATCGAGGCATAGGGCAGAACGGTCGACGAGCCGGCCACTTGAACCTGGTCACGGGCAGCAGCGGCGCCGGCAGCGACAGCCGCGATGGCGAAAGTGGATGTTGCGAGTTTTACAAAGGACATTACAGTCTCCTGTTTGCGTAAGTTTTAGTCATGGAGCACCCCCATTGGCGTCCTTGCCGCCGACCTAAGCCCCGGACGCTATGCTTTTGTGACAGTTGCGTAACAGTTTTATGACAACCGGCGGGAATGGGGGAAATCGGGGCGTTTTTTGTAACGAAACGGAGTTTGGTTTGGAACATTGCAGGGCCACGCCCCGATCCGTCCTCGAACCGCGTCACTTGGCGGCGATGACGGGCGGCAAGACGTGGATTGCCGTCAGACGCTGGTGTCTTTTGCAGCGTTGTCTTCTGGTGACAGCAATGGCAGTGCAACCTGCACCGTTGTCCCCTGCCCCAGCACGCTGTCGATCCGCAACCGGCCCCTGTGGCGGCTGACGATGTGCTTGACGATGGCCAGCCCCAGGCCGGTGCCGCCCAATTCGCGGCTGCGGTGATTGTCCGCACGGTAGAACCGTTCGGTCAGGCGCGGCAGGTGAATGGGGTCGATGCCGGGCCCATCGTCCACAACTTCGATCGTCGCACCGGGGCCGCGCAAGGGGCGCAGATAGTCGTGCACGACCAGCCGCAGCGTGACCTTGCCGTCCTTGCCACCATATTTGATCGCGTTCTCGATCAGGTTGCTGACCACCTGCACCAATTGGTCGCGGTCGGCAGCAACCATCACCGCATCGTCGCCCAGTTCTGCCGTCAGCGTCACGCCTGATTCTCCGGCCAGCGGTGCCATCAGCGGCATCACCGACGACAGACATTCGCGCAGGTTCACCTGTGCCGTGGGCCGCACGCGTTCGTCGCCTTCGACGCGGCTGAGCGACAGCAGGTCGCCCACCAGCCGGTTCATCCGCTCGGCCTGGTCCTGCATGATCCCCAGGAACCGCGCCTGTGCGGCCGGATCGTTGCGCGCAGGACCACGAAGCGTTTCGATAAACCCCATCAGCGCGGTCAGCGGTGTGCGCAATTCGTGGCTGACGTTGGCCACGAAATCGCGACGCATCTGGCCTGCCGCCTGAAGCTGTGTGACATCCTCGAAGGTCAGCAGAACCATCGGCGCGTCGTCATCGACCACCACCTGTGCCACGTGCACCGAAAACGTGCTGTGCTGCGATCCGTCGTTGGTCAGATAGGGCGCGGTGCGGGGCTTGCCCTGGCGCAGGCACGCCTCGACCGCGTCCAGCAAGGCAGGCTGGCGCAGCATGGTGACATAGGGGCGCCCCTCGATCCGCTGACCAATCAGATTGCGCGCGGCGGCGTTTGCGCCGACGATGACCTCTGACTGGTTCACCACCAGCCCCGGCATCGGCAGCGCCTCGAGCATGGCGCGGATCGCGTGGTCCTGGGGCATTTGCCCTAGGCCCGCACGGCGGCGGCGACAGCGCGTTCAAAGACGGCGACCAGCGCATCGGGGTCTTCCAGACCCACGGACACGCGAAAGAACCCCTCGGACATGCCAAGGGCCTCGCGCCGCTCTGCCGTCAGCGCACGGTGCGAGGACGAGGCAGGATGCGACAGCGTGGTGCCCACGTCGCCCAGGGTCGGCGCAAAGCTCAGACCTTCGGCGGCGGTGGTGAACGCATTGGCGGCGTCGCGGCCGCCGTCCAGCTCGAAGCTGACCATATTGCACCAGCGCCCTTGCAGCAGGTCGGCGGCGCGGGCGTGGTCGGGGTGGTCGGTGCGCGCAGGGTAGATCACACGCTTGACCCCGCCAAAGCCCGCCAAAGCGTCGGCCAGTTTCATCGCCGTAGACTGGCAGCGTTCAAACCGCAGCTCGAAACTGAGCATACCGCGTTCCGCCAGCCAGCAGTCAAACGGGCTGGGTGTCATGCCCGCGGTCACGGTGAACACCCGCAGCCGCGTGTTGATCGCCGCATCGCGCGCCGCGACATAGCCCAGCATCACGTCGGAATGGCCCGCCAGCAGCTTGGTCACCGAATGGATCACGATGTCGGCGCCATGTTCAAACGGCTGATAGGCGCGCGGCGTGGTGAACGTGTTGTCGACCACCAGCAGCACGCCCGCGTCCTTGGCCAACTGGGCCAGCCCCACCATATCGGCCACGCGTAGCGTCGGGTTCGACACCACCTCGACCAGGATCATCCGGGTTTCGGGGCGCAGGGCGGCGCGCACGGCGTCGACGTCACCGGGATCGGCCAATGTGGTTTCAATGCCCAGACGCGGCAGGTCTTCGGCCATCATCCGCAAAGACCGGCCATAAAGCTGGTTGCCACCGATCACGTGATCGCCGGATTTGAGCAGACCCAGCAACACCGCCGACACCGCCGCCATCCCGCTTGAGGTCACGACACCGGGGTTCGGCGCGTTCTCCATACGGTCCAGCAGGCCCGCGACCACATCGGCGTTGGGGTGCCCTTCGCGGCTGTAGGTATAGCCGTGCAGTTTGCCCTCGTACTGGCTGTCCAGCATGTCGGGGGTGTCGCTGGCATAGACCACCGAGGGCGACAAAGGCGTGACAACCGGGCGCGATGCGCTGCCGGGCAATGGGACGGGACGGATCAGCGATCCTTTTTCGTTGCGCATTTTAGCCGACCTTGGTCATGCCGTCACGGAAACGGCGCATGTTGTCTTGATAATGCAGCGCGCTGGCCTCAAGCCCCTTGATCGCTGCGGCGTCCAGTTCGCGCACCACTTTGCCGGGTGCGCCCATCACCAGTGACCCGTCGGGGATCACCTTGCCTTCGGTGATCAGCGCGCCTGCCCCGATCAGGCAGTTGTTGCCGATCTTGGCACCGTTCAGGATGGTGGCCCCCATGCCGATCAGGCTGTTGTTGCCGATGGTGCAGCCATGCAGCATGACCTTGTGACCGATGGTGCAGTTTTCGCCGATGGTCAGCGGATAGCCGCGGTCGATGTGCATCACACAGTTTTCCTGCACGTTGCTGCCGCGACCGATGCGGATTTCCTCGTGGTCGGCGCGGATGGTGACCCCGAACCAGACGCTGCTGCCCTCTTCCATCACGACCTTGCCGATCAGGTTGGCATCATGGGCAACCCATGTGTCGGGATGAATATCGGGGCGATCCGCGCCCAAGGCGAAAATGGTCATAGTTGCTCCTGAAACTCGGATTGAAGTTTGCGCACATGCTCGGTCAGGTTCGGTTGCTGACTGCGCCGCATCCGTGCGACGTCGATGATCTTTTTAAGGCTGTTTTCGGTTTCGTCCAGATCATCATTGACCAGAACGTAATCATAGCCGTCCCAATGGCTGATTTCATCCCAGCACTTTTTCATGCGCTGGTCGATGACCTCTTTGCTGTCCTGTCCGCGTGCCTCAAGCCGGCGGCGCAATTCGGTGATGCTGGGGGGCAGCAGGAACACCGACAGGGTGTGCATCCCCAGCGACGAGTTGCGAATTTGCTGCGCGCCCTGCCAGTCGATGTCAAACAGCACATCGTTGCCCTGTTCGATGGCGGCGCGCACAGGTGCGGTGGGCGAGCCGTAGAAATTGCCGAAAACGTGGGCATGTTCCAGCATCTCGTCGTTGTTCACCATGGTCTTGAATTCGTTTTCAGACACGAAGTGATAATCGAACTTGTCCACTTCGCCCACGCGCGGCGGACGTGTGGTGGCCGAGACGGAAAAGCTGATCGAGGTGTCCCAGGCGCGCAACCGTTTGGCCAGCGTGCTTTTGCCGGCACCCGAAGGCGAAGACAGAATCATCAGCAGGCCCCGGCGGTCGTTCTTGCGGCGGTCGGTTGTCATTGGCGGTTACTCCACATTCTGCACTTGTTCACGCATCTGGTCGATCAGCGCCTTCAGCGCCAGACCCACCCGTGTCAGATCGGTATTTTGTGCTTTCGAGCACAGGGTGTTGGCCTCGCGGTTGAACTCTTGCATCAGGAAATCCAGCTTGCGCCCCACCGGGCCTGCGGCGGTGATCAGATCGCGGGCGGCGGCAACATGGGCGCGCAGACGGTCGATTTCCTCGGTGATGTCCGCCTTGACCGCCAGCAGCGCCAGTTCTTGCGCGATGCGGGCCTCGTCCAGTCCGTCGGCGTTGTCCAGGATGCGGGCCAGTGCGCGGCGCAGGTTTTGTGCGACCTCGTCCTGTCGGGCTTCGGCGATTCCGGCGGCTTGGGTGGTCAGGTCTGCGACCGCGTCCAGTTGGGCGTGCAGCACCTTGGCCAGTGCTGCGCCTTCGCCTGCGCGCATCTGCACGAAATCCTGCACCAACGCGGTCACGTCGGCCACAAGCGCCGCTTTCAGCGGGCCGGTGTCCTGATCGGCGCTGGATTGTTCCAGCACACCGCGCATGACGGCAATATCAGTGGCCTTGGACGGGGCCAGCGACAGGCCAAGGTCCATCGCCTGCGCCTCGATCTCGGTCAGGGCGGCCAGCATGGCGGACAGTTGCGCATCGTTGACCTGTACGGTCACCGCCGCATCTTCGCGGGTGACGCGCACGTTCAGCGTGACATTGCCCCGCGCCACATGCGCCGCCACCTGCCCGCGCAACGCAACTTCCAGCCCGTCGACCCAGTCGGGCGCACGCACGCGGATGTCCAACCCCTTGCCGTTGACGCTGCGCAGCTCGCAGTTCCAGCGGTACGCCCCGCTTTCGCCCGCCGAGGTGGCAAAGGCGGTCATGGAGTGAAGGGCGGGGTTTGGGGCTGTTTTGCTCATGCGACTGCAATACGGCCAATGGGGTGCGGTGGGCAACCCAAACCCGCGCGTCACTGCACCGGCGGAACGCCGCGAAAAGTGAACTCGGGCGGTGGGTCGTTAACCAACTCTTAAGATTTTCGCCCGATGAACGAAGGGTTCGGTTATTAATGGTTTGGTAACGATGCGGCAGACCTGTCTGCGCACATAGGCTTAGGTGGGCACGTAATGGATTTCTTCGACCGGAACCCGCAGAATGTGGTGGCTATGACAGACTTTCAGTCAGATTCCGGCTTTTCCGCCCTGGCGCAGGTCGAGGGCTATTGGGAGGCGTTGCGCCGCACCCGGTTGATGCCGAAGCGGTCCGAGATCGACCCGCGCGGAATCGAAACCGCGCTGGAATATACTTTCATTCTGGAACGTATCGCCCCCGGCATGGCGCGCCTGCGCATTGCAGGCAGCCATCTGGGCGACCTGATGGGCATGGAAGTGCGGGGGATGCCGCTGACAGCGCTGATTTCACCGGATGGCCGGCGGCAGGTTGGCGACGCGCTGGAAGAGGTGTTCCAACGCCCGGCTGTGTGCGAATTTCATCTGAACGCGCCCGCGGGATTTGACAAGCCTGCGCTGGATGCGCGCATGATTCTGCTGCCGTTGAAAAGTGACCTGGGCGATGTCAGCCGTGCCTTGGGCTGTTTCGTCGCGCGCGGCACAATCGGGCGCAAACCGCGGCGGTTCGACATCACGTCGGTCACCACCCGCCCGATCAAAGCCCCCGCGACCACGTCGCTGCGGTCTGATGATACCGCGCCAAAGCAGACGCCGAAACGCGAAAGCGGTATGGCAGAGGATGCAAAGCCGTTTGTCAAAGGGCGGCGGTCGGGCGATGTGCCCTATCTGCGATTGATCAAGACCGACACGAAAACCGACTGACGGAACGCGGATTTCCAGATTGGAAAACCGCAAGGATTCCCCGCAGGGAACCCTTGCGGCAAAAGGTCAGCCGACGTGTTGCTGGCTGGTTTGCGTATTGCGCCGTGCGGTCAGTTCTTCGGCCACAAGGAACGCCAGTTCCAGCGACTGGCTGGCGTTCAGGCGCGGGTCGCAAGCGGTGTGGTAGCGATCTGACAGGTCTTCGTCGCTGACGGCCCGTACACCACCGGTGCATTCGGTCACGTCCTGCCCGGTCATCTCGAAATGCACGCCGCCGGGGATGGTGCCCTCGGCCTGATGCACGCCAAAGAATTCGCGCACCTCGCGCAGAACGCTTTCAAACGGACGGGTTTTGTAGCCCGACGACGACTTGATGGTGTTGCCGTGCATCGCGTCACAGGTCCACAGCACGTTCGCGCCCTCTTCCTGCACCGCCTTGATCAGACGCGGCAGGTGGTCGCCCACGCTGCCCGCGCCAAAGCGCGCGATCAGTGTCAGGCGGCCCGCTTCGTTTTCGGGGTTCAGTTTGGCCATCAGCACCTTCAGGTCGTCGGCGGAGGTCGTCGGGCCGCATTTCAGACCAATCGGGTTTTGCACGCCACGTGCGTATTCCACATGCGCGCCGTCCGGCTGACGGGTGCGGTCACCGATCCAGATCATGTGCCCCGATCCTGCCAGCCATTTGCCCGAAGTCGTATCAATCCGCGTCAGCGCCTCTTCATACTCCAGCAACAGGCTTTCGTGGCTGGTGTAGAACTCAACCGTCGAAAATTCATGCGTGGTTTTCGAGTTGATGCCAGCGGCCCCCATGAAATCAATGGTGTCCTGAATGCGGTTGGCAATCTCGGCGTATTTGGCGGCGTCTTCGCTGTCGGTAAAGCCCAGCGTCCACGAATGAACCCGGTTCATGTCGGCAAAACCACCGGTCGAAAAAGCCCGCAACAGGTTCAGCGTGCCTGCGGCCTGTGTGTAGGCTTGCAGCATTTTCGCCGGATCGGGAATGCGCGCCTCGGGCGTGAAGTCCAGCCCGTTGATGATGTCGCCGCGATAGCTGGGCAACTCGACGCCGTCGATCACCTCGGTGGGGGCACTGCGCGGCTTGGCGAACTGGCCTGCCATACGGCCGACCTTGATCACCGGCACCTTGGCGCCAAAGGTCAGCACCATTGCCATTTGCAGCATCACCTTGAAGGTGTCGCGAATCCCGTCGGCGCTGAACTGCTCAAAGGCTTCGGCGCAATCGCCGCCCTGCAACAGAAACGCCTCGCCCCGGCTGGCGGCCCCAAGATGCGCCTTGAGCCTGCGCGCCTCGCCCGCAAAGACAAGCGGCGGATACTTCGACAACTGGGCGGTAACCGCCTCGAGTGCAGCTGTGTCTGTATAGTCAGGCATCTGGATCCGGGGCTTGTTGCGCCAATCCGATTTCGACCATTCGCTCATAATGTCTCTCCGTGTTCGGGCTGTGGTACAGCCACCCTGTGCAGGGGCTTATACAAAAGCGTGCTATGACTGGCCATACGTCAAATGCGACCTCTTGACGTCGCAGTCCATGCGTGGGCAGAGTTTCCGCCATGGCCTGCAAAGGCCCGATGAATAAGATGTCTGTTCGCAGGGGTCGGGTCTTTGTCGAAACTGAATGAGAAGGACGCAACCATGTCCCAGACGCGCACTGCCGCAACACGGCCCGATCAGTCGGGCAAGCCCCAACGTTACGTTTTTGTTTTGTTGAACAATTTTACGCTGCTGTGTTTTTCGGCTGCGGTGGAAAGCCTGCGTATTGCCAACCGGATGGCGGGCCGCGATCTGTACGAATGGCGCATTATCGGTGAAGGCGGCGACACGGCGGTCTGTTCGGCGGGAACTGCGTTCAAGCTGGACGGCGATCTGGAAGAGCTGACTCGCGATGACACGGTCATGGTCTGTGGCGGCATCGACGTGCAGGACGCCACCAGCAAGCGCTTGTTGGGCTGGCTGCGTCGTGAGGCGCGCAAGGGGCTGCAAATGGGGGGGCTGTGCACCGCCGCCTATTCGCTGGCCCGCGCCGGTCTGCTGGATGGCAAAAAAGCGACGATTCACTGGGAAAATCAGGACAGCTTTGCCGAGGAATTCGAAGAGGTGAACCTGACAAAATCGGTTTTTGTCGTGGATGGTCAACGGATTACGACGGCGGGCGGTACGTCGTCGATCGACCTGATGCTGAAGCTGATTGCCGATGACCACGGCGAGGATATGGCCAATGCGGTGGCCGATCAGTTGATCTATTCGTCGATCCGCACCGATCAGGACACCCAGCGGTTGTCCGTGCCCACCCGCATCGGCGTGCGGCATCCGAAGCTGAGCCAGGTCATCCAGATCATGGAAACCAACGTCGAAGAGCCGATCAGCCCGTCGGTGCTGGCCAAGGATGTGGGCATGTCCACGCGTCAGTTGGAACGGCTGTTCCGGCGCTATCTCAGCCGCTCGCCCAAGCGGTATTATATGGAGCTGCGCCTGCAAAAGGCGCGCAACCTGCTGATGCAGACGGACATGAGCGTGATCAACGTGGCGCTGGCCTGCGGCTTTGCCTCGCCCTCGCATTTCTCGAAATGCTACCGCGCGCATTACGACACGACGCCCTACCGCGAGCGGGGGTCGCACGCGGCACGGGCGGGGCTTTAAGGGGCTGCCCCTAGATCAACGCGCCATCCGGTA
Organism: uncultured Pseudosulfitobacter sp.; assembly: GCF_963976325.1. NCBI lineage: Bacteria > Pseudomonadati > Pseudomonadota > Alphaproteobacteria > Rhodobacterales > Roseobacteraceae > Pseudosulfitobacter > uncultured Pseudosulfitobacter sp. The sequence goes on along the minus strand of NZ_CAXBJW010000001.1, from coordinate 727,482 downwards.
CAGCGTGCCGTCGGCGACCGCCAGAAACCAGATGCTGCCGTCCGGGGCCGTCTGGATGTCGCGGACGCGGGCTGTCTCGGGGGCTTTGATCTGCTCGACCTCTCGCGCCGTGTCGCCGTCGATCTGCAAGCGGCTGATATAGTTGAATTTCAGCGCACCCACGAACAGATTGCCCTGCCAGTCTGGGAACATCGCGCCGTCATAGAACATTGCCCCCGAGGGGGCGATGGACGGGTCCCAATAGTGCGCGGGTTGCTGCATACCGTCCTTTTCAGTGCCCTGACCAATTCTGGACCCGTTGTAGTTCCGGCCATAGCTGATGACAGGCCAGCCATAGTTGGCCCCCTTGGCGATCAGGTTCACCTCGTCCCCGCCCTTGGCCCCGTGTTCGCTGACCCACAGGCGGCCATCGGCATCCAGTGCTGCTCCTTGCGGGTTGCGGTGGCCGTAGGACCAGATTTCAGGCAGCGCATCCGCCTGCCCCACAAAGGGATTGTCCGCTGGCACAGACCCGTCCCGCATCACCCGCACGACCTTGCCGTTGTGCTGGTTCAGATCCTGGGACAACGCCCCCTGACCCCGCTCGCCCATTGTGACGAACAGCGTGCCATCTGCCGCTTCGACTACACGGCTGCCAAAATGCACGCCGCCGCGGTTTCCGGGCTTCATCTCGAACAGGGTTTTCACATCGCTCAGCGTCAAACCATCCGCAGACAAAGTGCCCGAGGCCAGCGCGGTGCCTGCACCGTTGTCTTGTGGCCTGGCATAGGTCAGCCAGACCGTGCGGCTGTCGGAAAAATCGCGGGGCAAGGTGATGTCCAGCAACCCGCCCTGCCCGCTTGCGGCGACATCCGGCACGCCCGACACTGTGCTGCGGGTGCCGTCGGGACCGATGTGCAAGAGCGTGCCTTGCCGTTCGGTGATCAGGATCGCGCCATCCGGCAGGAACGCAAAAGCCCAAGGCGTGTCCAGGTCAGACACCTGCGCCGAGAAGGTGATGTTCCCTGCGGACGTCTGTTGTGCATGACCTTGCGGCAACGCAACAAAGACACCAAAAATCAAGATCGCACTTAGAATCACGAGATGTCGCATTACCGCACCTTTCACCAGACAGAATAAGTTTCCCGAAAATACAGATAGGTCGAAAATCCTGGTTTTCCAAAGGTGTTGACCAAGAACAATCCCACCTGAAACATCTTTTCTTTTGAGATCGACGTGCTTAGGCTCCGCTCCAGAACGCAAAGTTCCAATAAGGGAGTTACAACATGAAAAAGTTTTTGATGGCCACAGCGGCCACCGCATTGATGACCGGCACGGCCTTTGCCGCGGGGCACGCGAAAGAGGTTAAGATCGGCGTCATCCTCGGCTTTACCGGCCCGCTGGAATCGATCACCCCCGCGATGGGTGCCGGTGCCGAACTGGCAATGGCCGAAGTGTCCGACAGCGGCGCGCTGCTGGACGGTGCCAAGGTTACCTCGATCCGCGGCGACAGCACGTGCATCGACGCCGGTGCCGCCACATCGGCGGCCGAGCGTCTGATCACATCGGACAAGGTGTCGGCCATCATGGGCGCCGACTGTTCGGGTGTGACCGGTGCGATCCTGCAAAACGCAGCGCGTCCCAACGGCATCGTGATGATTTCGCCGTCGGCCACGTCGCCCGGCCTGTCCACCGCGGAAGATGACGGCCTGTTCTTCCGCACGGCCCCGTCGGATGCGCGCCAAGGCGTGATCATGACCGAGATCCTGCAAGATCGCGGCGTCAAAGAGGTCGCGGTGACCTATACCAACAACGACTATGGCAAGGGTCTGGCGGATGCGTTCCAGGCAGCCTTTGAAGAGGCTGGCGGCACGGTCACCATCTCTACATCGCACGAAGACGGCAAGGCCGACTATTCGGCTGAAGTTGGCGCGCTGGCATCCGCTGGCGGTGAAACTCTGGTTGTTGCGGGCTATGTTGACCAAGGCGGTTCGGGCATTGTCCGTTCGTCCATCGACACCGGTGCGTTCGACACCTTCTATTTCCCGGACGGCATGGTTGGTGAAAAGCTGAACGAAAACTTCGGCGCTGAACTGAACGGCTCGTATGGCGCATACCCCGGCACCGACAGCGAAGGCGCTGCCAAGTTCGTGGAACTGGCCAAAGCGGCCGGATTTGACGGCACCGGCGCATTTGCACCCGAAAGCTATGACGCAGCGGCGCTGATCATGCTGGCGATGCAAGCGGCCGACTCGATGGACTCGGCTGATTACAAGGACAAGGTGATGGACGTCGCCAACGCACCGGGCGAGAAAATCTATCCCGGTGAGCTGGCCAAGGCGTTGGAACTGATCAAGAACGGTCAGGATGTCGACTATGAAGGCGCGTCCGCTGTTGAACTGATCGGCCCCGGTGAATCGGCTGGCAACTATCAGGAAATCGAATTCTCTGACGGCAAGTATTCGACCATCAAATACCGCTAAACCGCTTTTGAATGCACGGAACGGCCCGAAGGTATCTTCGGGCCGTTTCAAGTATGAAGCAGGCCCCGCTTAACGAGGGCCGCATACTCACAGGGGATGGAACGCCAATGATCGTCGTCGACGACATTCACAAACATTTCGGCGGATTTCACGCCGTAGACGGGGCCAGCCTGTCGATCCAGCCGGGATCAATCACCGGGCTGATTGGCCCGAATGGCGCCGGAAAAACCACTCTTTTCAATGTGATCGCGGGGGTTCTTAAGCCAACCTCTGGCCGTGTCACGATGAATGGAGAGGACATCACCGGCCTGCCGCCGCACACGCTGTTCCACAAGGGGCTGCTGCGCACGTTCCAGATCGCCCATGAATTTTCGTCGATGACCTGCCGCGAGAACCTGATGATGGTGCCGGGCAACCAGTCGGGCGAAACCCTGTGGAACACGTGGTTCGGCCGCAAACGCATCGCCGACGAGGAACGCGCCCTGCGCGCCAAGGCGGACGAGGTTCTGGAGTTTCTGACGGTGGAACATCTGGCCGATCACAAGGCAGGCCAGATCTCGGGCGGTCAGAAAAAGCTGTTGGAGCTGGGGCGCACCATGATGGTGGACGCCAAGATCGTGTTTCTGGACGAGGTTGGTGCCGGCGTGAACCGCACGCTGCTGAACACCATCGGTGACGCGATCCTGCGCCTGAACCAGGAACGCAATTACACATTCGTCGTGATCGAACACGACATGGATTTCATCGGCAAGATCTGCGACCCCGTGATCTGCATGGCCGAGGGCAAGGTTCTGGCCGAGGGCACGTTGGACGAGATCAAGGCCAACGAGCATGTGATCGAGGCCTATCTGGGCACCGGCCTGAAAAACAAAGAGCAGGTGGGCGCATGAGCAGCAATCCCTATACGGACGGGCGCGGCAACAAGGACGCGTCGATTGCCAACCCCAAGGGCACCGGCACCCTGTCGGCCCACCCCGGCACCGGTGCGGCGATGAACACGCGCAATGCGTTCCTGATCGGTGACAGCATGACGGGCGGCTATGGCAACGGCCCTGACATTCTGCACGACTGCACCGTGGCCGTGGACGCAGGCGAGATTGCCGTGATCGTCGGCCCCAATGGTGCCGGCAAATCCACCGCGATGAAGGCGGTGTTCGGGATGCTGGACGTGCGCCAAGGCTCGGTCCGGCTGGACGGCGAGGATATTACCGACCTCAGCCCGCAGGACCGCGTGGCCAAGGGCATGGGTTTCGTGCCGCAAACCTCGAACATCTTCACCTCGATGACTGTCGAGGAAAACCTGGAAATGGGCGCATTCATCCGCCGCGACGATTTCCGCGATACGATGGCGCAGGTTTATGACCTGTTCCCGATCCTCAAGGAAAAGCGCCGTCAGGCGGCGGGCGAACTGTCGGGCGGTCAACGCCAACAGGTCGCCGTGGGCCGCGCGCTGATGACGCGCCCCAAGGTGCTGATGCTGGACGAACCCACGGCGGGCGTCAGCCCCATCGTCATGGACGAACTGTTCGACCGCATCATCGAGGTCGCCCGCACGGGCATTCCGATCCTGATGGTCGAACAGAACGCGCGTCAGGCGCTGGAGATTGCCGACAAGGGCTATGTTCTGGTGCAGGGCGGCAATGCGTTCACCGGCACCGGCAAGGAATTGTTGGCCGATCCCGAAGTCCGCAAATCGTTCTTGGGGGGCTGAGGATATGTATCACGCTTCAACACCCCGCATCCACAGCCCGCTGGGCACCAACCCGACCGGAGGCTGTGCATAATGGATCTTCTCAACGCCTTTGTGGCGCTTTCCAACTTTGTCCTGATCCCTGCGATTGCCTATGGCAGCCAGCTTGCGCTGGGGGCGCTGGGGGTCACGCTGATCTACGGCATTCTGCGGTTTTCCAACTTTGCCCACGGCGATACGATGGCCTTCGGCACCATGGTGACCATCCTGTTCACGTGGCTGTTCCAAAGCTGGGGCATTTCGCTGGGGCCTGTGCCCACGGCGCTGCTGGCCCTGCCTTTTGGCATTCTGGGCTGTATGGCGCTGCTGCTGTTCACCGACCGCGTGGTGTATAAATTCTACCGCGAACAAAAGGCCAAGCCGGTGATCCTTGTGATCGTGTCGCTGGGCGTGATGTTCATCATGAACGGTCTGGTGCGCTTTATCATTGGCCCCGACGACCAACGCTTTGCCGATGGCGAACGGTTCATCGTGTCCGTGCGCACGTTCAAGGAGATGACCGGGCTTGAGGAAGGGTTGGCGATCAAGACCACCCAAGGGATCACGGTGATCACGGCCGTGATCGTGGTGATTGCCCTGTTCTGGTTCCTGAACCGCACCCGCACCGGCAAATCCATGCGCGCCTATTCCGACAACGAGGATCTGGCGCTGCTGTCGGGGATCAACCCCGAACGTGTGGTGATGATCACATGGCTGATCGTGGCCGCATTGGCCACGGTGGCGGGTGTTCTGTATGGGCTGGACAAGTCGTTCAAACCCTTCACCTATTTCCAACTGCTGCTGCCGATCTTTGCCAGCGCCATCGTTGGCGGTCTGGGCAGTCCGGTTGGGGCCATCGCCGGCGGGTTCACCATCGCCTTTTCCGAGGTCATGGTGACCTATGCGTGGAAAAAGGTGGCAGGCTATGCCCTGCCCGAAAGCCTGGCCCCCGACGGGTTGGCCCAGCTTCTGAGCACCGACTATAAATTCGCCGTCAGCTTTGTGATCTTGCTGATCGTGTTGTTGTTCCGGCCCACCGGACTGTTCGCGGGGAAATCGGTATGAACGAGACAGTTAAAAACACCGCGCTGTTCGCGCTGGTTGCCGTGTTGATTATCGGCACGGGATTTCTGCAAAGCTGGAACTCGGCGTTGTTTATCCTGAACTTTGGTCTGATCAGCGCGATCATGGCTTTGGGCGTCAACCTGCAATGGGGGTTCGCGGGGCTGTTTAACGTGGGCATCATGGGCTTTGTCGCCTTGGGCGGTCTGGCCACGGTTCTGGTGTCCATGCCCCCCACCCCCGAGGCCTGGGCCGCAGGCGGTGGCGGTGTGATCGTGGCGCTGCTGATGGGGGCCGCGACGATTGTGGTGACCGCATTGGTGATCAAACGGATGCCCGCAGGCTGGCTGCGCACGGTTGTGGTTCTGGCCCTGCTGATTGGCGGGTTCTTTGTGTACCGCGCGCTGTTTGACCCGTCGGTCGCACGGATCGAAGCGATTGATCCTGCATCGACCGGCTATCTGGGCGGCCTGAACCCCGGCGGCGCGGCTTGGGGCTGGATGACCTTGGTGGCGTGGCCTGTTGGCGGTTTGCTGGCGGCTGGTGTCGCCTGGGTCATCGGCAAGACCGCCCTTGGACTGCGCAGCGACTATCTGGCCATCGCCACGCTGGGCATCGCCGAGATCATCATTGCCGTGATGAAAAACGAGGACTGGCTGAGCCGTGGCGTGAAGAACGTGATCGGCCTGCCCCGGCCTGCCCCCTACGAGATCGAGCTGCAAAGCGATCCGGCGTTTCTGGAACGGGCTGCAAGTCTGGGGATGGACCCCGTCACCGCTTCCACGATCTGGGTCAAGCTGGTCTATGCGGGTCTGTTCGCAGTGGTTCTGGTGATCCTGTTCGTGCTGGCACAGCGCGCGCTGCACAGCCCGTGGGGCCGTATGATGCGCGCCATCCGCGACAACGAAAACGCCTCCGAAGCCATGGGCAAGGACGTGACCGCGCGGCATTTGCAGGTGTTCATACTGGGCAGTGCGATCTGCGGGATTGCCGGTGCGATGATGACAACGCTGGACGGGCAGTTGACACCGGGCACCTACCAGCCGCTGCGCTTTACCTTTCTGATCTGGGTGATGGTGATTGTCGGCGGGTCAGGCAACAATCTGGGCGCTGTGCTGGGGGGCTTTCTGATCTGGTTCCTGTGGGTTCAGGTTGAACCGATGGGGCTGTTGCTGATGCAACTGATCACATCAGGGATGGCGGAGGGATCGCCGCTGAAGGTGCACCTGATCGAAAGTGCCGCGCATATGCGGTTGCTGACGATGGGGCTGGTGCTGTTGCTGGTGCTGCGGTTCAGCCCGCGCGGGTTGATCCCCGAGCGGTGAGACTGCGCATCCATTGAAATGAAAAAAGGCCCGTGCATCCCGCGCGGGCCTTTTTGGTTTCAAACGGAACGCAAGGGCCACATCATAGCTGGCAAGGCTGTCAACGTCCCTTGAACAACCCGCCCAGGATGCCGCGCACGATGCGGCGGCCTGTGGTGCCGGTCAGTTCCTTCACCACCATCTTGGTCATCTGATCGCCAAAGCTGGTGCTGCTGCGCGTCGCGCGCGAGGTGGACCGGGTCACCCGCGTGCCGGAATAGCGGCGCCCTGCGTTGAAATCGCGCGCGGCGGGTTCTTCTGCGGCTTCGGCTTGTTCTTCCGCCTTGGCCGCTTCGGCGGCTGCCTTGGCCGCACGGTCCCTGAGAATTTCAAAAGCCGATGTGCGGTCCAGCAGCGTGTCATATTTCCCCGCCATGGGCGATGCGGCCATGACCCCTGCCCGTTCGTCCGGCGTGATCGGCCCCAGTTGTGACGACGGCGGACGGATCAGGGTGCGTTCGACAATCCCCGGCACGCCCTTTTTCTGCAACATCGAGGTTACGGCTTCGCCCACGCCGACCTCGCGGATCGCCGTTTCGGTGTCAAAGGCGGGGTTTTCGCGGTAGGTTTCCGCCGCCATGCGCAGTTCCTTGCGGTCCTTGGCGGTAAAGGCGCGCAGGGCGTGCTGAACCCGGTTGCCAAGCTGGCCAAGGATGTCTTCGGGCACATCCGCCGGGTTCTGGGTGATAAAATAGACCCCCACGCCCTTGGACCGGATCAGCCGCGCGACCTGTTCAACCTTGTTGATCAGTGCCTTGGGGGCGTCATCGAACAACAGGTGCGCCTCGTCAAAGAAGAACACCAGCTTGGGTTTGTCGGGGTCGCCGACTTCGGGCAGTTCCTCGAACAGCTCGCTCAGCAGCCACAGCAGGAACGTCGCATAAAGCTTGGGCGAGGCCATCAGTTGATCCGCCGCCAGTATGTTGACCATGCCCCGCCCGTCCGCATCACAGCGCATCAGATCGGACAGCGCCAGGGCCGGTTCGCCAAACAGCTTGGCGCCGCCCTGGTTTTCCAACACCAGCAACCGGCGCTGGATTGCGCCCACTGACGCGGTTGACACGTTGCCATAGCGCAGCGACAGATCCTTGGCGTTCTCGCCGATCCAGACCAGCAGTGCCTGCAAATCCTTCAGATCCAGCAGCGGCAGCCCTTCTTCGTCGGCCAGACGGAAGGCGATGTTCAAAATCCCCTCTTGCGCCTCGCTGAGCTCCAGAAGCTGCGTCAACAGCAGCGGTCCCATTTCAGACACTGTGGTGCGTACGGGATGGCCCTGTTGGCCGAACATATCCCAGAACGTGACCGGAAACGCCGTATAGGAATAATCGGTAAAGCCGATCTTGGCTGCGCGTTCGGTAAAGGGCACGTGCAGCTTCGCCGTTGTGCTGCCCGCCTTGGCCAGACCGGACAAATCCCCTTTGACGTCGGCCATGAACACCGGAACACCAGCGGCAGAGAACCCTTCGGCCAGAATTTGCAGTGTCACCGTCTTGCCGGTGCCGGTGGCCCCCGCAATCAACCCGTGCCGGTTGGCATATTTCAGGCTCAGCCCCTGCTGAACGCCATACTCTGGCCCGCCACCCCCTACAAATACTGCGTCTTCCATCTGTCCGTCCTGTTCCGATGCGGTCTTGCGTCGGGCAAAACCTGTTGTGCCGACCATACAAACTTAACCTTTTAGGGCCATAGTCATTTTCATTCCGCACCGACTTGTCCTTCTGGTGTGGAATACTTCCTCCCTGTCAGACTGGCCGCGCCCTCGGGTGCGGCCTTTTTTGCTGAAATACAGGGCGGTTTTTGGCCCAGCACGGAAAATTTCCTTGTGCTTTTCGGATATTGCGGTCGCAATCGGATTTTCGGTTGACCGCTTCGGTATCATTGCCTAGTCTCCGATCAAAATAAGTCGGCCAGTCCGACGGGGAGACATCATTTGAAAAGAGGGTCCTTGCGGGTCCTCTTTTCTATTTGTGCGGGCAGGCTGTGAAAAACGGCGGGAATTTGCCTGAAACCACCACATTTCAATGCGCTGGCCCCTGACAGGGCTGCATGTGCGTGCTACGTGAATCGCAACGCAATCAAGTCTGGAAGTTAAGATGTCATATTCGATCAAAACACTGATGCTGACAGCCGCGCTGGCAATGACCGCGCCGGTGGCTGTTCTGGCCCAAGACACGTCAACAACGCCCGAGACAACAGCAACCGATGGCGACGCGACAGGCACGCCCAAGGTCGAAACACAATCCGGCACCGCGTCCGAGATTGAATCGCAACTGAGCTTGGGCGCTGATGCCGACGCCGACCCCGAACTGGGCAAACCTTATACTGCCGAAACCGTGGGTGCGTTTGAAATGCGCTGCATCAAGACCGAAGAAGAAAATGACCCCTGCCAGATGTATCAGCTTCTGGATGACGGTCAGGGCGCGCCGGTTGCCGAATTCTCGCTGTTCCGTCTGCCAGAGGGTGGCAAGGCTGTCGCCGGTGCAACAATCGTCGTGCCGCTGGAAACCTCGTTGCCCGCACAGATCAGGCTGGCGGTCGATGGCGGCAAGGCCCGCGCCTATCCTTACGCGTTCTGCAACCCCGTTGGCTGCTATGCCCGCATCGGTCTGGTGGCCGAGGATGTCGCCGCGTTCAAGCGCGGTGCCAAGGCTACGATCACAATCGTCCCTGCCCTTGCACCTGATCAAAAGGTTGAACTGTCGATGTCGCTGGACGGGTTTACTGCAAGCTTCGACAAATCGTCGGTGATTGAACAATAATCCAAACCGCAGTGGTATGAAAAAGGCCGCGTTCCCGATGGGGCGCGGCCTTTTGCTTTGGGCATCGGTGAAGGCTACGCGAATTTGCGCATGGCCAGCACAGCATTCATGCCACCAAAGGCAAAGGCGTTGGACAACACCACATCAACAGATGCATCGCGGGCCTCGTTCGGGACCACGTCCAGCGCACATTCGGGATCGGGTTCTTCATAGCCGATGGTGGGCGCAATGACCCCGTCGCGCAGCGCCATGATGCAGGCCAACAGCTCGACCGCACCTGTGCCGCCGATCAGGTGGCCGTGCATCGATTTGGTCGAGGAAATCATCAGCTTGTCGGCGTGTTGACCGAACACATCCGCCACGGCGGCGCATTCGGTCTTGTCGTTGGCCGCTGTTCCGGTGCCGTGGGCGTTGATGTAGCCCACTTCGCTTGCGTTCAGCCTGGCATCGGCCAGCGCACCCGCCATGGCCCGCGCCGCCCCGTTCTTGGATGGCATGACGATGTCGCTGGCGTCCGAGGACATGGCAAAGCCTGCCACCTCGCACAGGATGTCGGCGCCGCGTTTGCGCGCGTGTTCCAGTTCTTCGAACACGAACACCCCTGCGCCCTCGCCCTGCACCATGCCGTTGCGGTTGGCCGAAAACGGGCGGCACGCATCGCGTGACATCACCCGCAATCCTTCCCACGCCTTTACCCCGCCAAAGCACAGCATGGATTCTGATCCGCCCGTGACCATCGCAGGCGCCATACCGGTGCGCACCATCTGGAACGCCTGCGCCATCGCGTGATTGGACGACGCACAGGCCGTCGACACGGTGAACGACGGCCCCTTGAGATTATATTCAATGCTGACGTGGCTGGCGGCGGCGTTGTTCATCAGCTTGGGCACCACAAAGGGGTGCACGCGGTTCTTGCCCTCTTCGTAGACGCTGCGATAATTCGCATCCCAGGTGCTGACGCCGCCACCCGCCGTGCCCAGCACCACGCCGGATTTTGCCGACAGTTCGCCGCTGAAGGTCAGACCGGACTGGGTGATCGCCTCGTTCGCGGCGGCCAGCGTAAACTGCGTGAACCGGTCATACAGGCTCATCTGTTGGCGGTTGTACAGCCCCTCGGCCTCGAACCCGCGGACTTGCCCGCCGATGCGGATGGCCAGCCGGTCCACGTCCTGAAATTCAAGCTCGCCAATGCCACAGCGCCCTTCGCGCATGGCCGCAAGCGTGTCGGCCACGTTGTGCCCCAGCGCGTTCACGGTGCCTGCGCCCGTGATGACAACCCGTTTCATACGGTGTCCTTTTGCTCCGCCATCAGCTTTTCTATGCCTGCGACAATCGACGCGACGGTCGAAATGTCGAAATCGCTTTCGCTGGGATCGTTGGCGTTGAAGGGTACGGAAATGTCGAATTCTTCCTCGATGGCAAAGATGCTTTCGACCAGCCCCAGGCTGTCGATGCCAAGGCTTTCCAGCGTGCTGTCCATCGTCACATCGGACGGCTCCAGCACAGCCTGTTCAGCGATAATTGCGATAACCTTGTCCTTGACGCTCATATGGTCGTCCCCCACTTGGTCCACGGTTCGCGCAAAGACTTAGTCACTGTTGTCCGACTTTAAAACTGTTTTCTGCAAAGCCGCGACATCGCGGAACAGGCGTGGCAGGCGGCGCAATGCCTTGTAGGTTTCCAGTTGGGTTTCCATCTTGGTCGCGGGATAGCCCAGCATGACGCGGCCCGCCGGAACCGAGGACAGAACCTTGGTGCCGCCGCCGCAAATCACGCGGTCGCCGATGGTCAGATTGTCGCCCACGCCGGTCATCCCGCCAAGGACGACGTTGTTGCCCACCACCGTCGATCCGGCCACGCCGACACCTGCGCACAGCAGCGTGTCGTTGCCGATGACACAGTTGTGGCCGACCTGTACCTGGTTGTCGATCTTGGTGCCGTTGCCGATGCGGGTGGCGCGGATGGTGCCGTTGTCGATGGTCGAATTCGCGCCCAGTTCCACGTCATCCCCGATGATCACAGCCCCCAGCGAATGGATGCGTGCATAGGCCTGCGGCTTGGCGTCGTTGTCTGCGCCCAGCGTGGCGCGGGCCTGTTCGGCGGCAGACACCTCGGGCGTGACAAAGGAAAACCCGTCAGGGCCAACACGCCCGCCCGGCTGCGCGATAAAGCGGTCACCGATCTGGCAATAGGCGCCGATGCTGACCTGTTCGCGCAAGTAAGCCTCTGCCCCCAGCACGGCCTGTGTGCCGATGAAACACTGCGGCCCAATGACCGAGCCCGCGCCGATGCGCGCGCCTGCCATCACCACAGACAGTGGGCCGATGCTGACGTCGTTGCCAATCTCGGCGGTGGGATCAATCACGGCCGTGGGGTGGATGCCGGTGCCGAACCCCTGCCCGCGGTCCATCATCCGCGTCAGCCCCGACATGGCGAAGCGGGGCCGCGCAGGCACGATCGCCGCCTCAAGCCCCAGCGCCTGCCAGTCGGCCCCCTGCCACAGCACGGCGGCACGCGCAGCGCCCTGCGACAGGCTTTCGGCATATTTGGCCGAGGTCGCCATCGCCAGTTGATCGGCGGTGGCCAGTGCAGGTTCGTTCACGCCCGCGATCAAAAGGTCAACGGCGCCAAAGGCCTCCGCCCCCAGCGCCGCTGCAATCTCTTTCACCGTATAAGACATATGCGTACCCCTTTGCGGGGAACACTGTCCCCAGTTGGGGTCCGAATTACCCTTGAACCGCGCGCAAGGCCACCCCTGCCTGTGACAGGGCGTTCCAGATCTTGGCGTCGCGACCATAGACATCGCGGCGGTACTGGGTGTGGCCCTTGGGCGTGGTGAAGGCTGTGCGATAGATCAGGTGCACCGGCACCGGCTGGTCCAGCGTCACCGTCTGCTCGCGGCCTGTGGCCAGTTTCGACTGGAACAACCCCTTGGGGTCGCTCGTCTGTTTGGCCAGCAGCGTATAGGCAAAGTCGAACGGATCGGCCAGCCGCACACACCCATGGCTGAATGCACGGGATTCGCGGGCAAACAGGTTCTTGGACGGCGTGTCGTGCAGGTAGATGTTGTACTGGTTCGGGAACATGAATTTCACCAGACCCAGCGCGTTGCCCTTGCTGGGCGGCTGACGCATTGCAAACGGAAAGGTGCGCGCCGTGTACTGGCTGAAGTTCACCGCGCCACGGTTGACCTTGCGGCCTTTGCTGTCGGTGATCTCGATGTGGCTGACCGCATTGGGATTGCGTTGCAGTGCGGGCAGGTATTCCTTGGTCACGATCGAGCGCGGGACATACCAGCTGGGATTGATGACCATGAATTCCATGACATCCGAAAACTCGGGCGTCGGACGGTCGGAGTTGGTGGCCCCCACAACCGAACGGGTTTCAAAGGTGACCTTGCCGTTGTCGACAACCTTGGCGGTGAAATCGGGGATGTTCACCAGAATATGACGGCGGCCGCGTTCCTGGTTCACCCAGCGTTCACGCTCCATCGCCACGATGATGGATTGCAGACGTTCCTGCACCGAGCGGTTCATTTCAACGATGGTGGTCTGTCCGGCCACACCGTCGGCGGCCAGCCCGTGCGCCAGTTGGAACTGCTGCACCGCTGCGGTCATTTTTGCGTCATAGGACTGTGATGCGGTGCGGTCCAGAAAACCCATCGCCATAAGACGGTTGCGCATGATCACGACAGCATTGCCCGACTGGCCGGGTTTCAGCGACGCCGCGGGCACTTTCTGACCCCAGCCGCCTTTGGCCAGCAAACGTTCCATCCGCAGCTTTTCTTTCATCAACGCGGTGTATTCTTGGGTTTTCGGCGGCAGCGCCTTGAGGAAACCCGAAGGCGAGGATTTGACGAAGTTCACCAGATAGGACGTGCGGTCACGGTAAGGCACCTGACGCACGATGCGGCTGTCGATGCGCGACGGCACCAGAACGCCGGTTTGCACGTCGCGGGAATATTGCAGGAACACGCGGCTCAGCTCGACCTCGACCAGACCCAGATCGCGGGGTGATCTGGCCGCCTTCATCTTGGCCATCAGGCTTTGGGGGTCATAGCGCGACACCGGCAGACCGTGGTCGCCTGCGTTGCTCAGCGCTTTGATCAGCTCGGCCCGGCGTTTGCGTTCGCGGCCCGTGTTGCCCGTCCAGATGCTTTTGTAGCCGTTTGCCTGATAAAAGGCCGCGATGTCCTTGTCGCGTGCAGCCCCTTCGGCCACCGCCTGTTTAAACGCAGTGACCTGCGCGGTTGCGGGCGTCGGTGCGCTCCACAGTGTAAGTATGGTGGCCAGCGCAGCGAAGACCGCCCAAATTCTGTTGCCTGTAAGCGTCATATTTCCCCCAATTGGAATGGTCGCAGACTGTTGATGACGTTTTTCCTACGTCTACAATAGGGGTGTCCACTCACTTTTACGCGGGAAAATGGATAAGTTTCTCCCCTGCGGCTGGCTTGCATCGGTCATGGGCCGAAAAAGCACATATGCCCGAATATGCGCAAAAATTCGCCTAAAACTCTTGATAGATGGAACCGGCGGGATTCAGCACTTGGTTAACGATTCTCGCTATGTAATACAGGTCTCACATCTGGGGATGAGATGAAATTGGCGGTGTAACATCACGGTCAGGCAGAACTACGGGACGCGCAGAATCATGAATGACAATCGCTCTACGGGTATGACCCGCCGCGCTCTTTTGGGCGCATTCGCGGCAACCACAGTTGTTGCAGCACCCACTTTCGCCAACGCAGCCGGCTTTTTGCGCGGCGCGGGCGACATCCGACGTATCAAAATGTATTCGGGCCGCACCGGTGAGCGGCTTGATATGATCTATTGGATCGAAGGCGACTACATCAGCGACGCCTTCAAGGAAATCAACCACTTCATGCGCGACTGGCGCACTGACGACGTGGTCAAGATGGACCTGCGAACCGTGGACATCATGGCCGCAGCCCACAACCTGATGGACGTGAACGAACCCTACATGTTGTTGTCGGGCTACCGTTCGCCCAAGACCAACGCCATGCTGCGGTCGCGCAGCGGCGGTGTGGCTAAGAATTCGCTGCACATGCGTGGACAGGCCGCTGACCTTCGGCTGGCATCGCGGTCGGTCAACCAGATGGCCAAGGCAGCGTCGGCCTGCCACGGTGGTGGCGTCGGACGGTACTCGGGCTCGAACTTTGTTCACATGGATTGCGGCGCAGTGCGTAGCTGGGGCGGCTGAACAGCCACCTGCATGCAGATTTGCGAAAAAGGGCGCCGGGTCGGCGCCCTTTTTGCTGCGCGGGTGCGGGACTGCTTGAAACTCGGGGGATGAGAGAAGCAGTGTCGCGCAGTTGAATATGTAACGTGGCACGCAGGCAAAGGTTCCGCCCTTGCCATGATTTTTTGCCCAGGTTTCTCTGCAAGGCGTCAGGTTGGGGCTGCCCCTGCCCCGCGACAGTCACACAGATGCCAAGGTCCGTGCTTGGTCTTTGCCAAATCGGGCGCGGTCCATGCGCGGCACTGCGGACAACAGCAACTTGGTATAGGGATGCTGCGGATCGTTCAGCACGCGGTTGGTCGGGCCGGTTTCCACGATCCTGCCGTTCAGCATGACCGCGATGCGGTGGCTGACCCGTTCGACCACGGCAATGTCATGGCTGATAAACAGCATCGACACGCCGTCGCGCTGCTGGATGTCGGCCATCAGGTCGGTGATCCGCCGCGCGTTCGACACGTCCAGCGCCGACACGGCCTCGTCTGCGACGATGATCTGCGGGCGCACCGACAGGGCGCGCGCGATGCAGATGCGCTGACGCTGACCGCCAGAGAACTGGTGCGGATAGCGGTCCACCGCATCGGCCGGCAGGCCGACACGCGCCAACAGCTCTAACGCCATCGCCCTGCGCTGTTTTGCAGACACCATCCCGTGCAGAAAGGCAGGTTCGGTCACCACGTCGCGGATCGACATGCGCGGGTTCAGCGATGCATAGGGGTCTTGAAACACCATCTGGATACCGGCGCGGTGCGACTTCAACGCCGCGCGTGACAGCCCGTCGATGCGCGCGCCCCTCAGGGTGATCGCGCCGGCTGACGGCTCGACCAGACGCATGATCGACCGCGCCAGCGTGGATTTCCCGCACCCGGATTCGCCCACCAGCCCCAGCGTTTCGCCGCGTCCCAGCGTGATCGACACATCGCGTACCGCCACCTTGACGCTGCCACCTGAAAACAACCCGCCGCCATAGGTGGTGGTCAGACCACGCACCTGCAATACCGGTTCGGGGTCAGTCAGCGGCGCCGGTGCGCCCGCGCCCAGACGGGGCGTGGCGGCCATCAGTTCCTTGGTGTAATCCGCGCGGGGGGCGGCGAACAGATCTGCGGTAAAGCCTTCCTCGACCTTCACCCCATCTTTCAGCACCACGACGCGGTCGGCAATTTGGGACACCACGCCAAGGTCGTGGGTGATGAACAGCACCGCCATGCCCATTTCGCGTTGCAGCGACGCGAGCAGCTTGAGGATCTCGGCCTGTGTGGTCACGTCCAGCGCCGTTGTCGGTTCGTCCGCGATCAGCACTTCGGGGTCGCAGGTCAGCGCCATGGCGATCATCACACGCTGCCGCAGACCACCCGACAGCTCGTGCGGGTATTGGTCCAGACGCTGTGCCGGGTCGGGCACTTTGACCCGTTCCAGTGCCGCCAGTGCCGCCGCGCGCGCAGCCGTTCCGCGCAGGCCACGGTGCAGTGTCAGCGTTTCGCAGATTTGCGCACCGATGGTCATCACCGGATTAAGCGATGTCATCGGTTCCTGAAACACCATCGCCACACGGTCGCCGCGCAACCGGCGCAGGGCGGCGGCGGGCAGTGTGGTGATATCGGCGGGATGATCCCCGCCAAGGCGGATGCTGCCCCCCGCGATCCGTCCGCCCTCGCGTTCGATCAGACGCAGGATCGACAGTGCCGTGGCACTTTTGCCAGAGCCGCTTTCACCGACCAGCGCCAGCGTCTCGCCACGGTGGATGTCAAAGGACAGCCCGTGCACGGCCTGCGTGGTGCCAAAAGCCACGCGCAGATCGCGCACCGAAAGGACGGGTGGATTGGGGGGCATCACGGTCATTCCGCCGCCAGCTTGGACAAGAAAGGTTGCAGGGGGGCGGTCCAGCGTTGGTTGGACGGGGTCAGGCGCGCCTCGAATGGGTCATCGCCGAAGACCTGCCAATGCACCGTTTCGCCCAGTTCCAGCATCCCCCACGCACGCGCGGGTTCGCCGGCGGTGGTAAAGCTTTCGGTCAGGCTTTGCTGGGTGATGTGCGGCGTGCCATCCACGGTGGTGACGGTGTTCCAGTGCACATGCCCCGCGATGCAGACCAGCGGCACACGCGCCTGTGCCAGCACCTCGCGCACGCGGTCGGCTTGCGGGTATGTGGACAGGCTTTCGTTGCGTTGGAAGTAGTAGTTGCCGATCTGGCTGTGACCCGAACAGGGCACGTGGCTGGCGATCAGCGTCGGCTTGGTGGCGTGTTGCAGCGTGTGGGACAGCCACAGAAGATCGGATTCCGGCAGGTCAAAGCCGATGTCCGGCGCGGTGCGGTGAATTTTGGCATCGGCCCGCCATAGGACCAATTGCCAGTCGCCCAGGTCGATCACCTGGTTGTGCAGATCGACGCCAAGGATCTCTTCGTTTTCGGCCACGGTCAGGTGGTCGCGGTCATGGTTGCCACAGATGTGGTAAACCGGTGCGTTCAAACGGGCGAACACATCGGCCACTTCGCCTTCCAGACGCAGGTCGGTCTGGGTGTCGATGTCGGAAATCCGGTCGCCCAGATCCAGAACCAGATCGGGCTTTTGCGCGTTGGCCCAGTCGGCAAACTGGCCCAGCAGGTCCAGCGCGGTGTCGCCCCGTTTGGTGTGCGACGGCGCGCCGTGGTGAATGTCGGTGACGATGGCAATGCGGGTCATGCAAAGCACTCCTGTAAGGATGGCGGATCAGGGTGGCGGGCCGGGCGCAACACGCGCCCGGCCCTGCTGGTGTCAGCTTCCGGCCAGCGAAATGCTGCCTGCGCGGAAATCCAGAACATAGGGGATATGGCCGGGCATCGGCGCCCAGTTGATCGCGGTTTTCATGCCCCAGCTTTCAAAGGGACGGTACAGCGGCAGAACGGCGGGGTCAGCTTTCACCCGTTCCATCAGCTCGGCATAGGCCGCCTTGCGCACGGCGACATCGGTGGAATAGCGGAACCGGTCCCATGTCTTGGCATAGGCTTCGTCGGTGTTGAAACGCCCCTCGCTTTGCGACGGGCCATCGGGCGCCCACATCACGCCGAACGAGCCAAAGGGATCGGCGAAATACATCGGGTTCGACCAGTTGCGCGCCATCAGGTCGGGCGAATTGCCGGTCCATTTGTCGCCGACCACGATCTTGCCGTTGATGCCGACAGCGGCCCACATCTCCATGATCGCCTGCGCGGCCAGAACGCCGTTGGTGTAATAGCTGGGTGCGGTGT
Source organism: uncultured Pseudosulfitobacter sp. (assembly GCF_963976325.1). Classification (NCBI taxonomy): domain Bacteria; kingdom Pseudomonadati; phylum Pseudomonadota; class Alphaproteobacteria; order Rhodobacterales; family Roseobacteraceae; genus Pseudosulfitobacter; species uncultured Pseudosulfitobacter sp. The sequence continues at coordinate 709,624 of NZ_CAXBJW010000001.1, read as the reverse complement.
CATAGGTGATCTCGAACCCGTCATAGCCCGCTTCTGCCAACAGCGCCTTGGCACGCTCGGGGTCATATTCGAAGGTCACCAGATCGGGTTGGTGCAGTTCGCCCATTTCGGCCATCGTATGGGTCGACGGCACAATCGCCTTGCCCAGCCACAATGCCTCGTTCAGCGCGTCGCGGTCGATGGCCAGGCTCATCGCCTGACGGATGCGCGGGTCTTCCAGCTTGGGGTGGTTCTGGTTCATGATCATCACATGAAACAGCGCCGTGGCCGACCCTGCGGTTTTCAGCGCCGGATCATTGTCGATCAGCGACAGCTGGTCGGGGGCGATGTTGGTGACAATATCAGCCTCGCCGGTTTTCAGCGCGGTGACGCGGCTGGCGGTTTCTGCGATCTGCACGACGTTCACACGTTCCAGCGGTGCCTTTTCACCCCAGAAATCGTCGAAACGGGTCCAGACCAGTTTTTCCCCCGGCTGAAAGCTTTCGATCTTGTAAGGACCGGTGCCGACGGGCGCGAGGGCAAAGGCCTCGAAATCGCTGTCTTCGGCCACGTCTGGGTCACCGGTCAGCGCCTTGGTGTAGGCTTCGGGAATGATCATGACCTGTTGCAGCGAGATCAGCGTTTCCCACAGCGGTTCCTCGCGGTTGGCGTGGATGCGGATGGTGCTCTCGTCAACCTTCTCGGCTTCGGGAAAGTTGGCCAGACGGTCCTTGGCGCGCACCACATAGGGCGGGAACGTGGCCTGCATCATCCGGTTCAGCGAAAAGATCACGTCGTCGGCGGTCATCGGGTCGCCGTTGTGAAATTTGACACCATCGCGCAGTTTCAGTTCCATCACAGTAGGACTGATCAGCTCCCAGGATGTGGCCAGCGCAGGCACCCATTCGGGCTCAAGCTTGGTGTGGTCGCGGTCGATCAGCGTGTCAAAGCTGTTGTAATAGAACTGCGATCCCACGTTCGAATGGTCGCGGCCGGGGTCAAGGTACGGGGCCATGTTGGCGGCACCCACGGTGATTTCCTGTGCGGTGGCAGCCAGCGGCAGCACGGCAAGGGCGGTGGTCAGCATCAGTCGGAACATCATGTTCTCCAGGGTTCGGTTGCAATGTGTGTGTTCGGCCGCTTGGTGCGCGGCTCTTTGGGGTTGTTATCGGTCGCGCAGACGGACATCGGCGCGGTCGCGCAGCCAGTCGCCCATGATCTGCACGGAAAAGGTCAGCGCCACGATCAGCGCGGCAGGCACCAGCACGATCCACGGCGCGGTCGGCATATAGTCGCGGCCCAGCCCCACCATCGACCCAAGCGATGGCTGTGGCGGCTGCACGCCAAGGCCCAGAAAACTAAGCGTGCTTTCCAGGATCACGATGTTGGACAGCGCCAGCGTGAACTGCACCACAAGGGGCGACACGAGGTTGGGCAGCACATGGCGGCAAGCGATGTAGACCGGCCCTGCCCCGGCGGTCCACGCCGCCTCGATGAACGGCAGTGCCGACAGGCGGCGCACCTCGGCGCGCACGATGCGGGCGTATTGTTCCCATCCGGCGATGCCCAGAACCAGCACCAGCACGGTCAGGTTCGACCCCAGCAACGACAGGATCAGCAGCGCCACCAGCGTAAAGGGAATGGCGATCTGCATGTCGACCAGCGCCATAATCCCATCCTCGACCCAGCCGCGGCGCAGTCCGGCCACCAGCCCCAGCGTGCCGCCGATCACCAGCCCGATCAGCGCACCGGCAAAGGCCAGCGTCAGCGTCAGGCGCATCCCGTACAAACTGCGCGACAGCACATCGCGGCCCAGCTCGTCGGTGCCCGCGACATGACCTGTGGCGAAACGTTCAAATCCAAGCGGCGGGCGCAGACGGCTCAGCAGGCTTTGATCCAGCGGGCCAAAGGGCACGATCCACGGCGCAGACACCGCCAGCGCGAACAGCAGGATGGCAATCCCGATGGCAATTTTCTGGATGAAATCGGTGCTGCCTTTGCGGCGCGGGGCGATGGCGGGATCTGCAAGCGTTGTCATGATACGGGCTCCTTAACTGCGGGCCAGCCGGATGCGCGGGTCGGCCAGCGCATAGGACACGTCCGTGATGGCGTTGATGGCGACGACAGCCACGGCCACGGTGATCACGCCGAACTGCAAGACGGGGTAATCCCGCACCAATGCGGCATTCACCAAAAGCTGCCCAATGCCCGGCCAGGAAAAGATGCTTTCGACCACGACACTGCCCGCAGCGGCCAGCCCCGCAACCTGCAAGCCGATCACCGAAATGACGGTGACACCGGCGTTGCCCAGCCCGTGGCGCAGCACCACGCGTGCCTCGCCCAGCCCCTTGGCCTGTGCGGTGCGGATGAAATCCTGCCCCAGCACGTCCAGCATGGCATTGCGGGTAAACCGCGTCAGCGCCGCGATCAGCACACCCGACATGGCGATGGTCGGCATGATGAAATGGGCAAAGCTGCCGTTGCCCACCACCGGCAGCCAGTTGAGCCAGTAGGAAAAGACCAGCACCATCACGATGGCCAGAATGAACGACGGCACCGCATATCCCGCAAAGGCCACCATCATCACCGCTGAGCCGATCCAGCTTTTGCGATAGATCGCGCCCAGTATCCCCAGCGGGATCGCCACCAGCAAGGTGAACCCGACCGAGGCCAGCAACAACTGCCCCGAGGCCCACAGCCGGTCGCTGACCACTTCGGTCACGGGGCGCCGGTCGACAAAACTTAGCCCGAACTCGCCTGACACGGCACCGCGCAAGAACGCCAGGTATTGCTGCCACAACGAGCCATCCAGTTGGAAATACCGGATCAGTTCGGCACGGCCCTCTTCGGTCAGCCCGTCGCCCAGAAAGGTGTCGATCGGGTTGCCGGACAGGCGGGTGGCGATAAAGGTGATCGTGGCGATGGCGAACAACGTCACCACCGATTTTATCGCGACACGGATCAGATAAGGGATCATTGGATGATGCTCCTTTGAATATGGACGAAGGGCATGTTCAGGGCTGCGGCGGCGGCCCCGTCGGTCAGGACATTGTCCCCGACAAAGACAGCGTCCTGCGCGGACACACCGCTGCGCGTCAGCGCCATGGTCAGCATCATCGGGTCGGGTTTGCCCAGACTGCGCCATTCCAGTTCCGGTTGGATCGCCCGCAATGCCGCCAGCAATGCGCCGGTTTCCGCGACGGGCCGGGTGTCATGTCCGGGGTGCGACAGGTCTTCGTTGGACACCCACAGCGGTGCGCCCTGCCCGACCTGCGTCAGGATCGGCCCCATGGTGTCCACCGTCACACTGGCGTCGCGGCACAGGAGCACCGCTTGCGGCACGTCGGCCGTGGGGTCGATGCCCAGTTCAACCGCGCGGGCGATCAACGCGGCGCTGGCAAACACACGGGCGCGGCGGATGTTTTCCACATGGGCCAGATGTTCCAGCATCGTCTCGCCCGCCAGCAAGATACGCGCTGCCGGAACCGCAAGCCCCAAACCCGCCAGTTGCCGCGACATCGCGCGCGCGGTGCTGTCCGAGGCGTTCGACACAATCCACAGACGGTCACCGCAGGCCGCCACAAAATCCGCCGTTTCGGCAAAAGGGCGTCCCTGGGCAATCAGGCAACCGTCCAGATCGCACAGCACCAGGCGCGCATCTGCAACGGCGCGCGCGTCCAGTCGTGTGTACCGATGGGCCACCGGATAAAGTGTCGTCGCAACGTCCAAGGGGCTGTCTCCCGTCTTGTGCGGGGCACCTGCCGCGCATCTGCGGCGACCTTTGACGGGGTTGTGTGATGTTCCTGTAACAAAGCAAACCTAGGCTAAGGTTTAAGCAAACCCGCAGTATGGAATCGTGAAAAAATGAGCCTCAGCACCGCCCGTCTGAACGCCATCCGCGCCGTGGCCGAAGGCGGATCTTACGCAGCCGCTGCCCGACTTTTGTGCGTGACGCAGCCCAATATCTCTGCCCAGGTCCGTGCATTGGAAGCAGAATTCGGCCTGCGCCTGTTCTTGCGGGAATCAGGGCAACTGCGCCCGACGACGCTGTGTCTGAAACTGTGCGATCTGGCCGAACGCGCCGCCGAAGCGCAGGACGAGGCAGAGCGTTTGCTGCGCAGCCGGTCTTCTTTGCGCGCAGGGCGCATTGCCATCGGGTTGGGCAACGCGATGCCGGGCATGGCGGTGATTGCCGCCTTTCACCGCGCCTTTCCGGGGGTGACGCTGGATGTGGAAACCGGCTCGCACCAGAAAATCGCGCGCGCTGTCCTGAACCACGAATGCGACATCGGGGTGCTGCCGGATGTGCCCGCCGATCCGCGCTTTCGCCGCGAACATCTGGCCAGGTCCGAGGTGATCGCCATTGCCCCCGCCGGTCATCCGCTGGCCAAGGCCGCCGAGATCACCGCCGCACAGCTGTCACGCGAGCCGCTGATCTTTCGCGCCAGCGGATCGTCCACGCAGCGGGCGGTGGAGCGGATGTTTGCCCGTGCCAACCTGACCCCGCAGCCCTTCCTGACGTTGGACGCCCGCGACGGGTTGTACGAAGCGGTCGTAAACGGGCTGGGCGTGGGGTTCATGTGGCGTGCCAGCACCGGCCGCACCGACGGTGTGGCGCGGTTGCCGATCGTCGAGATGCGCGGCCTTGCCACCCACGAGACGGTGTTCAGCCTGAAAGAAACCCGGAACCAGATCGTCGACGCCTTTTACGGCATCGCCAAAGCGCACGAGGTCGCAACGCGCGGCGGCTAGGTGGGTTATTTCGGTCCCTGCCGCTTGAACGCATCGGCCAGCGCCGAGCCGAATGCGCCTTGCGACTCCGCCTTGGGGGCGGATGACATGGGGGCTTTGCCGCGCGGTTTCGGCCTGTCGGCGGGGGCTGCACGAGGGGCGGATTTGTCGCCCCCGTCTTTGCGCATCGTCAGGCCGATCCGTTTGCGGGGCACGTCGACCTCGGTCACGCGCACGCGCACCACGTCGCCTGCCTTGACCACCTCGTGCGGGTCCTTGACGAAACGGTCGGCCAACTGGCTGACATGCACCAACCCATCCTGATGCACCCCGATGTCCACGAATGCGCCAAAGGCCGCGACGTTGGTCACCGTGCCCTCAAGCGACATGCCCGGTTTCAGGTCGGTGATGCTGTCGATACCTTCGGCAAAGGTGGCCGTCTTGAACGCAGGGCGCGGGTCGCGGCCCGGCTTTTCCAGTTCGGCCAGAATATCGCGCACAGTGGGCAGGCCAAAGCTGTCGTCGACAAACTGTTCGGCCCGCAGGCCCGACAGCGCGCCGCTGTCCCCCATGATCGACCGCACGTCACGCCCGCAGGCCTGCACGATCTTGCGCGCCACGCCGTAAGCTTCGGGGTGGACGGACGAGGCATCCAGCGGCTCGTCGCCCTGCGGAATGCGCAGGAAACCGGCGCATTGCTGGAACGCTTTTGGGCCAAGACCTGCGACCTTCAACAACGCCTTGCGTGTGGCAAAGGCGCCGTTGGCATCGCGGTGCGTGACAATGTTTTGCGCCAGCGACGGGCCCAGCCCCGCGATATGCGACAGCAAGGGGGCCGAGGCCATGTTCAGATCGACCCCAACTGCGTTCACCGCATCCTCGACCACCGCCGCCAGCGATTGCGCCAGTTGCCGCTGATCGACGTCGTGCTGATACTGGCCGACGCCAATCGCCTGCGGTTCGATCTTGACCAGTTCGGCCAGAGGGTCCTGCAACCGTCGTGCAATCGACACGGCGCCGCGAATGGACACATCCACATCGGGGAATTCCAGCGCCGCCAGTTCCGACGCCGAATAGACCGACGCCCCCGCTTCGGACACGATCACCGGCGTGGGGCGCGCGGTGCCCGCGGGCAGACGTTTCAAAACGTCCCCCACCAGCTTTTCCGATTCGCGGCTGGCGGTGCCGTTGCCGATGGCGATCAGGGCGACGCCATGTTTGCGGATCAGGTGCAGCAGGGTTTCTTCGGCCCCGCGCAGGTCGTTCTTGGGCTGGAACGGATAGATCGTTGCCGTGTCGATCAGCTTGCCGGTCTGGTCCACCACGGCGATCTTGCAGCCGGTGCGAATGCCGGGGTCCAGCCCCAGCGTGGCGCGTGCACCCGCAGGGGCGGCCAGCAACAAGTCCTTCAGGTTGCGGGCAAAGACCTCGATTGCGGTGGCATGGGCACGGCGGCGCAGGTCGGTCAGAAGGTCCATGAACATGGTCCCGCTCAGCTTGATCCGCCATGTCCACGCCGCCGCCTCGCGCAGCCACATATCGCCGGGCCCGTCGCCCGGAATGCCGATTTCCGACGCGATGATCCCGATGACACGCGGCAGACCGGTGTCGGGATCAGGGGCGATGTCGACGGTCACGATGTCCTCTTTCGCGGCGCGCAGAATGGCCAGCGCCCGGTGCGACGGGATTGCGGCCCATTTTTCCGAATGGTCGAAGTAGTCCGAAAATTTCGCACCCACCTCTTCCTTGCCCTTGTTCACCTTGGCGGTGATCAGCGCCTCGGCCTGCATAAGCTGGCGCAGGCGGCCCAGCAAAGCGGCGTTTTCGCCCAGCTCCTCGGCCAGAATATCGCGCGCGCCGGTCAGCGCATCCTTTTCGGTCTCGACGGTTTCGGACAGATACCCTTTGGCCAGCGCCACGGGCTCTGCCGCACGATCCGCCAGAATCGCACGCAGCAGCGGCTCCAGCCCGTTTTCACGCGCGATCATCGCCTTGGTGCGCCGTTTGGGTTTGAACGGCAGGTACAGATCCTCAAGCACCGCTTTGGTGTCCGCCCTGGCAATGTCGCGGGCCAGCGCGTCGGTCAGTTTGCCCTGGCTTGTGATTTCGGACAGGATGCTGGCGCGGCGCTTTTCGAGATCGCGCAGGTAGTCCAGACGTTCGGCCAGCTTGCGCAGCTGCGTGTCGTCCAGCCCGCCTGTCACCTCTTTGCGGTAACGCGCGACAAAGGGCACCGTGTCGCCGCCATCCAGCAAGGCAACGGTCGCCGTCACCTGTTCGGGCCGCGCGTCGATGTCGGTGGCGATGGTACGGGCAATGCGATCTGCAACGGCGGTCATGGCGGAGATTCCTTTGAAAGTCGGACGCCTGTGATAACGCCGCAGGCGTTCTTCGCCAAGCCACGCCTGCGACTTTGCGCTGTAGCTTAAGCGGATTTTCGGGATGGGAAGTGGCGGACCATAGAGGATTCGAACCTCTGGCCTCTGCCTTCGGAGGGCAGCGCTCTATCCAGCTGAGCTAATGGTCCACTAGGGGGCGGTATAGCTTTGAGGGTGCGGGGCTGCAATTGTTAAATCACCCCGATGGTGCAGTTGTTTGCCGGGGACGCCCAAGGGGGCCAGCCCCCCGCCCTGCGGGCGTCCCCCGGGATATTTGTCGCCAAAAGAAGTTTGCGGTCAGGCAAAGAGGTCGTGAGCCAACTCCAGCGCATCGACCAGCGCGTCGACCTCTTGGGTGGTGTTGTACATGCCAAAGGACGCGCGGCAGGTGGCGGTCTGGCCAAGGTGTTCCATCAGCGGGCCCGCGCAATGGTGACCTGCACGCACGGCGACGCCCTTTTTGTCCAAGATGGTCGACACGTCATGGGCGTGGGCCGCCCCATCAAGGGTAAAGCTGAAGATCGCCCCCTTGTCCGGCGTGGTGCCCTGCACTTGCAGCCAGTTCAGACCGCCAAGGCGCTGCACGGCGTAGTCGCGCAAGGTTGCCTCGTGGTCGGCAATCGCCTGCATCCCGTGGCCCATCATATAGTCCAGCGCGACGCCCATGCCGATCATCTGGACGATGCCGGGCGTGCCGGCCTCGAACTTCATGGGGGGGTCGTTGTAGGTGACTGCTTCTTTGGTGACTTCGCGGATCATGTCGCCGCCACCCATGAAGGGCTGCATTTCGGCCATGCGGTCGGGATGGACGTAGATCGCGCCGGAACTGGAGGGGCCGTAAAGCTTGTGGCCTGTGATGGCGTAGAAATCGACACCAAGATCCTGCACGTCTACGGGCATGTGCACGGCCGCCTGGCTGCCATCGACCAGCACGGGCACGCCCTTGGCGTGGGCGCCTGCGCAGATCGCTTTGACATCGACGTGGGTGCCCAGAACATTGGACATATGGGTGACGGCGACCAGTTTCGTCTTGGGGCCGATGGCGTCAATGACGGCCTGCGGGTCCAGCGCGCCGGTGCTGTCCACGTCGACCCATTTGATCACCACGCCCTGCCGCTCGCGCAGGAAATGCCAGGGCACGATGTTCGCGTGGTGCTCCATCACGCTCAGCACGATTTCGTCCCCGGGCTGAAGGCGCGGCATAGCCCAGCCATAGGCGACCATGTTGATCCCCTCGGTGGTGCCCGAGTTGAAGATGATGTCATCCTCGGAGCCTGCATTGAGGAACCGCGCGATGGTGCCGCGCACGGCCTCGTATTTGTCGGTCGCAAGGTTCGACAGGTAATGCAGGCCACGGTGCACATTGGCGTATTCATGGGCATAGGCCTGTGTGATCGCGTCGATCACCACCTGCGGCTTTTGCGCCGATGCGCCATTGTCCAGGTACACCAGCGGCTTGCCGTTCACCTCGCGCGACAGGATCGGAAAATCGGCGCGTATTTTTGCGACATCATACATTGGCATCCAGCCCCCAAACTCCCAGCCCTGTCACGGCCAGCAAAATCATTATTCCGAAGATAAAGCCGATCATCAGGACGACCATCAGCCCAAAGGCCTTCCATGCGGAGGCAAAGGACAGCGCCTGTGCGATGAAATTGGCCATGATCCACAGACCCACAAACATCACCGCCATGGCGAACATGCCCGCCAATGCAGGCGAAACAAGCGCCAGCACCACCACGGCCGCCTGGCCCACCGCACGCAAGGCTTGCAGCCACGTCAGCACGATTGCGATGTCTTCCAGCGCACCCTGCCCGCCCACGACACGACCGGCCCAGTGCAGCACATGAACCGTCACCAACAGCCCGCCCGCCAGCAAGGCGAACAGCATCAGCGGGTTCATCAGGATCGACGGCAGTGGCACCGGTGAGGGAAACAAAAGCTCGGACAGCCCCGCAAGGATCGCGTTCATGCAACTGACCAGAACCAGTGCCATCCAGATGACACCGCGCGGCAATTGCCAGTTGATCAGTTGCGCCGCCGCAGCCCGCGGGTTGCGCAGGGTCAGTGCCACCAGCCCGCCCCAGTTCATATCGCCCAAGGTCATGTATGCGCCCTTTCCTGAGCAAGCGAGCCGCTGATCCAGAACCAGCCAAAGACCGACAGCCAGACCACACCGACCGAGGTCAACGCAGGACCAACGCCGATAAAGCCGGCAACCAGACCATGCAGCAATATCAGCGGGCTAGAGGCCAGAACCGCCCAGAACAGCGCCAGCCGTGCGCCATATCCGGTGCCGTGACCGCCCAGCACGCGGCCCAACAGCCGCGCGACAAAGGCCAGCACATAGAGCACCAGCGGCATGATAAAGATCCACGCCAGCAGCGTGCCGCCCATCAGCATCTGGAAATCCTGCCCCGTCAAATGCGCCTCGCGCGACAGACGCGGCAGTTGCGCGACAAAGACGATCAGACAGCCCGCCATCACGTAGACCAGCGCACGGTCCTCTCGCGGACCCTGCGCCAGCAATTTGCGGATCACCGCAGCCGGCCCCCGATAGGTGGCCACGATGTCGGTTGTGACCGCCATCAGCTTCGGTGACGCTCGAGCCAGCCCGCCATGCGGGTTTCGATGTCGGCACGCAGGTCTTCGTTTTCGATTTCCTGAACCGCTTCGGCCAGGAACGCTAGTGTCAGCAGGTTCGTTGCCGCCTCTTCGGGCACACCGCGCGAGCGCAGGTAGAACAACGCCTCTTCGTCGATCGCACCCGAGGTCGAGCCGTGCGAACAGGCCACATCGTCGGCGTAAATCTCAAGCTCGGGCTTGGCCAGAAACTGGCTGTCGCCGTCCAGCAACAGCGACTGGCTGATCTGGTAGCCGTCTGTTTTCTGGGCGCCGGCCTTGACCAAGATCTTGCCCTGGAACACGCCGGTGGCGCCATTGCGCAGCACCTTTTTGAACACCTGACGGCTTTGGCAGTTCACCGCGTCATGGGTGATAAACACGGTGTCATCGTGGTGAAAATCACCGTCCCCCACACAGGCACCGGCCACATGGGCCACCGCATCGTCGCCGGTCAGCTCAAGCACGCAGTCGTTGCGCGTCAGCTTGCCGTTGGCGGTCAGGGTGAAGGATTTGAACGTGCTTTCGGTGCCCAGTCGCGCAAACACGTGGGTTGCGGCCACACGCTGGTGATCGCGCCCTTGGGTGCGGACGTGGTGGAAGGCCGCCGTATCGGCCACGTCCACTTCCATCACCGTGTTCAGGCGCGCCGCCGCTGGACCGCTTTCCAGCAAGGTCAGCGATGCGCCCTGCTCAAGCTTGACCACGTGGTGCAGCATCACATCGGCGCTGTCGCTTGTGCGGTTGTAGATCACGTTCACCGGCTTGGACGGATTGCCCGTCACGCGGATCAGCAAACCGTCGGTGGCAAAGGCCGTGACCAGCGCAGCAATGGGCCGCGCTACGGGCGTTTGCCCTGCGGTTTCCAACGTCCCATGCAGCGATTGCGCCCAATGGATGTCGGCCGTGGTGTCGGCCAGACGGCTGATCTCGATCCCCTCAAGCGCCAGATCGTCCGAGGCATCGGCGTCAAACACGCCATCCACGAACACTGCACGCAGACACGGTTCGCCGTCCATCAACGGCGTTTCGTCGTTGTTCACGACCTCGGCTGTGGCGGCTGTCGCCTGAACCAGCGCATCGGGGCGGGTGAATTTCCAGTATTCGTCCCGACGGCCCGGCAGGCCCATCGCGCGCAAACGCGCCAGTGCATCGGCGCGCGACGCTGCCGACCAGCCGTCTTGCGGCAGGGTCAGCGTGTCGATCCGCGCCTCGGTCTCGGCTGTGTTGATCTGTTTCTTGACCGCCATTACACCACCTCGGACAGGATGTCTGTGTAGCCGTTGTTTTCGACTTCCAGCGCCAGCTCGGGGCCGCCTGTTTTGATGATCCGACCGTCGGCCATGATGTGCACAACGTCGGGTTTGATGTGGTCCAGCAGACGCTGGTAGTGGGTGATCACGAGGAACCCGCGTCCTTCGTCACGCAAGGCGTTCACGCCTTCGGAGACCAGCTTCATCGCATCGACGTCCAGACCCGAATCCGTTTCGTCCAGGATGCACATCTTGGGCTCAAGCATCGCCATTTGCAGGATTTCGTTGCGCTTTTTCTCGCCGCCCGAGAAGCCGACGTTGACGGGGCGTTTCAGCATGTCGGCGTCGATCTTCAGCGTCTTCGCCTTGGCGCGGATCACTTTCAGGAATTCGGCGGCGCTCATTTCCTCTTCGCCGCGTGCCTTGCGCTGTGCGTTCACAGCGGTGCGCAGGAAGGTCATGTTGCCCACACCGGGGATTTCGACCGGGTATTGGAACGCCAGAAACAGACCGGCGGCGGCGCGTTCTTCGGGTTCGATGTCCAGCAGGTCAACGTCGCCCAGATGCGCGGTGCCTTCGGTCACTTCGTATCCGGGACGGCCCGCCAGAACATAGGACAGCGTCGATTTGCCCGACCCGTTGGGGCCCATGATCGCGTGCACTTTGCCCGGCTCGACCTCAAGGTTCACACCCTTCAGGATCTGTTTGTCTTCTTCTTCAAGTTGCACGTGCAAGTTATTGATTTTCAACATATCAGTCTCTTTCTTCATCTCGGGGCGTCAAGCTGACGCCATATGCGGAGCGGCACGCAAAGGTGCCGGGAATTTCGTTTTCAACACGGCGCAGGCGCGGGCGATGCCCTGCGCATAGGCCTGCGGTGGCTGGGCAGAGGCGCGGTCGAAGCCTGCAATATCACCCATGGCGACGGGCGCAATCAGGCTGCGGCCCACGCCGGCGGCATAGTCGTGGTATTTCAGATGGCCCTGCCCTGTGGGCGCGACCCATGTGTTCGGCACACCATACGCATCCGCCACGATCAGCCCGTGCAAGGACGACGCGAACACATGCGCACAGGATGCAATCTGGCGGCAGACCTCGGCGGCGTCGCCACGCGGGTCGATCAGCAGATAGCCCAGATCGGCGGCCAGTGTGGCAGCCTCATCCACCAACGTATGATGCGGCACGATACCGATGCGGTCGGTGCGTTCGGGCACATCTGTGACAACTTCGGAGATCAGCAGACCGGGGTCGCCAAAGCTGTCGATTTCGATCTGCAACAGCGCCGCAGACACCGGCCCGCGCACTGCCGCAATCTGCACATGCGGCAGGAAATCGCGGTTTACCGGCGCCAGCATACCGCTGCCCCATATCCACGGTTTCACACCATCGGCGCGCGGCTCTTGATGGGCACGCCGCGCCACCTGAATGATCGACCCGATGGCGAACAGATCTGCCTTGCCCGCACCCGCATGGGTCACGGGGCGGCCCGATACATGGGCCACCACCATGGCAGAGATCGCGTCACCGAAGTTCGGCACCGCCTTCCACCAATGCAAGGCTATGGGATCACCCGCCGTCATGGATCAGCCCACCGACCCTTCCAGCGAAATCGCGACAAGCGCCTGGGCTTCCATCGCAAATTCCATCGGCAGCGCCTGCAACACGTCCTTGCAGAACCCGTTGACAACCAGCGCCACGGCCTCTTCCTCGTCCATGCCGCGTGACCGACAATAGAACAACTGGTCGTCGTCCACCTTGGACGTGGTCGCCTCGTGCTCGACGCGGCTCGAGTTGTTCTTGACCTCGATGTAGGGCACCGTGTGGGCCCCGCATTTGTCACCGATCAACAGGCTGTCACACTGGGTATAGTTGCGCGATTCCTTGGCCTTGGGGTGCATCGACACTAATCCGCGATAGGTGTTCTGCGCGCGGCCCGCGCTGATCCCCTTGGACACGATCCGCGACTTGGTGCGTTTGCCCAGATGCACCATTTTCGTTCCGGTGTCGGCCTGCTGCATGTTGTTGGCGATGGCGATGGAATAGAACTCGCCCTGTGAATCATCCCCGCGCAGGATGCACGACGGGTATTTCCACGTCACAGCCGAGCCGGTTTCAACCTGCGTCCACATCACCTTGGCCCGGTCGCCCCGGCAATCGGCGCGTTTGGTGACAAAGTTATAGATGCCGCCCTTGCCGTTCTCGTCACCGGGATACCAGTTCTGAACAGTCGAATATTTCACTTCGGCGTCTTCTTCGATGATGATCTCGACCACGGCGGCGTGCAGTTGCGCGATGTCGCGTGCGGGTGCGGTACACCCTTCCAGATAGGACACATAGCTGCCCTTGTCCGCGATGATCAACGTGCGTTCAAACTGGCCGGTGTTTTCCGCATTGATGCGGAAATAGGTCGACAGCTCCATCGGGCAGCGCACGCCCGGCGGTACGTAGACGAACGATCCGTCCGAGAACACGGCCGAATTCAGCGTGGCATAAAAGTTGTCGCTGACCGGCACGACCGAACCAAGGTATTTCTTCACCAGATCCGGATATTCGCGGATCGCTTCCGAGATCGAGCAAAAGATCACGCCGGCTTTTTTCAGTTCGGCCTGAAAGGTCGTGCCGACGGACACGGAATCGAACACCGCATCCACAGCCACCTTGCGACCTTCGGCGGGGGCGTTTTCCGCGCCTTCGACACCGGCCAGAATCATCTGTTCTTTCAACGGGATGCCCAGCTTGGCATAGGTTTCCAGCAGCTTGGGGTCGACCTCGTCCAGCGACTTGGGCTTGACCTCCATGCTTTTGGGGCGGGCATAGTAGTACTGGTCCTGAAAGTCGATTTCAGGGTAATCCACCATCGCCCAATCGGGTTCTTCCTTGGTCAGCCAGCGCGCATATGCCTCCAGCCGCCATTCAAGCATCCAGGCCGGCTCTTCGTTCTTCTCGGAAATCAGCTTTACGATGTCCTCGGTCAGCCCCTTGGGGGCATATTCCATTTCGATGTCGGTGTTCCAGCCATGCTTGTAGGCACCGCCCACTTCGCGGACTGCATCTACCGTTTCCTGGTCGACACCCTCTTTAACGCCGTCATTTTCCAATACTTTGTCCAAACCAGACTTCCTTCTATTAAAGCGCCACGCTTCAGGCAGCGCGCGCTTCGTGTTTTCTCAGCTTGCCGGTCCATGCTTCTATGAACCGCAGCACATCATCTTCTGTCGTCTCCAGCCCCAGCGACACGCGCACGGCACTGGCAGCATCGGCGGGCGCATAGCCCATCGCGGTCAGCACGCGGCTGGCGCGCACCTTGCCGCTGGAACAGGCCGACCCTGCCGAAACGGCAAACCCTGCAAGATCCATCTGCATCACTTGCGTTTCGCCCTTCCATCCGGGGGTGACGAAGCAGCTGGTGTTGGGCAGCCGACCGGGCGCAGACAGCGATTCTGTTTTGCCCGCATCTTTCCCGACAAAAATAGTCTTCTTTGACGCAGCCTCAAGCCCGTTTTCTAGAATATTTCTAAGTTCTGCAACCCGGTCCCAGCGGCCTGCCGCCACATCGCGCACAGCCGCCTTGGCCGCAGCGGCAAAACCCACCATTCCAATGATGTTTTCCGTGCCCGAGCGTCGGCCCATTTCCTGCCCGCCGCCCTTGATCTGCGCGGGCACCTCTTGCCCCCGCCGCAGCACCAGCGCGCCAATGCCCTTGGGGCCGCCCAGCTTGTGCGCCGACACCAGCGCCATGCGGGCACCGGACCCCGTGAAATCCAGCGGCAGCTTGCCAAAGACCTGCGTCATGTCGCACACGGCGATCCCCGCAGGCACCTGCTGCAAAACGCCCGTTTCCGAGTTTGCCAGTTGCAACACAGAGGTGCCCGCATCATCCACCGTCACACGCCCCTGCGCGTCCACGGCCAGCGCATCGCGCACCCAAGCGCCCACCGCGTCATGTTCCACCGCTGCACCCGCCAGATCACGCCCCGCACAGGCCAGCCCCGCCGCCTCGGTCGCGCCCGAGGTGAACACGATATCCGCCTCGACCGCGCCCATGGCCTCGGCCACATCCGCCCGCGCCCGCTCCATCAGCGACTTGGCCGCGCGGCCTTCGGCATGGACGCTGGACGGATTGCCCACAACATCCATCGCCGCGATCATCGCCGCGCGCGCCTCGGCCCGCAAAGGGCTGGTTGCATTGTGATCAAGATAGATCCGCATTGTCACTTCTCTGGTTCAAAAAATCCCGGGGGAGTCCCGCAGGGACGGGGGCAGCGCCCCCAAACGCGTTTTATTCGTCGATCAGCGCAAACAGGTTCGGCACCGCCGGACAGGGGGCCAGTTCGTTGTCGATCACATCCGACAGGCGCGTCTGGTGCAGGAACACGTAGACATGCGCGCTCAACCCCTCCCACAGGCGGTTGTTCAGCGACTGCGCGCGGCTGCCCGACGTGCCGCCCGATGCCCCTGCCCCTTTGTGCATGGCGTCGACCTTTTCATCGACGGCTTCCAGAACATCGACCACCCGGATCTCGGAAGCGGGCCGTGCCAGCCGGTAACCGCCGCCCGGACCGCGCACCGATGCCACCAGATTGGCGCGGCGCAGCTTGACGAACAACTGTTCCAGATAGGGCAACGACACCGACTGACGGGTCGCAATATCCCCCAGGCTGACCAAAGTCCCCTCGGGCTGCAACGCGATGTCGGACAGCGCCACCATCGCATAGCGTCCTTTTGTCGACAGCTTCATGTATTGCGTCCTCCAAAGTCCGCTGCACGCAGTGACAGATTGACCTCTGCGCGCCAAGGGCCTACATCAATTCGAACCGCAAGGGACAGAGCTGTCCGTTGCTTCATTTAGAACCGTTCTAAGGTAGCTGAGCGATTTCGTCAAGAAATCCGGCCCTTGAAACGCCAAATCACAGGATGCCCATGCCCGAGGTCATTTTTCCCGGACCCGAAGGCCGCCTCGAAGGCCGCTATCACCCGCAAAAAGAACGTGACGCACCGATTGCGATCATTCTGCATCCCCACCCCCAGTTTGGCGGTACGATGAATCACAAGGTGGTTCACCGGATGCACTATGCTTTCTACAACATGGGTTTCACCGTTCTGCGGTTCAACTTCCGTGGTGTGGGCCGCAGTCAGGGCGAATACGATCAGGGCATTGGCGAGCTGTCCGACGCCGCCTCGGCGCTGGATTATTTGCAGTCGATGAACAACAACTCGAAACATTGCTGGGTCGCGGGCTTTTCGTTCGGCGCGTGGATCGGGATGCAGTTGCTGATGCGCCGCCCCGAAATCACCGGCTTTATTTCGGTGTCGCCACCTGCGAATATGTACGACTTTTCGTTCCTGGCACCCTGCCCCGCATCGGGTCTGGTGATCAACGGCACGGCCGACCGCGTGGCCCCGCCCGCCGACACCACGGCGCTGGTAAGCAAGCTGCACGAGCAAAAGGGCATCACGATCACCCACACCGAAGTCGAAGGCGCCGGTCACTTCTTTGAAGAGCCGCACCTGGACACGTTGATCGGCACCACCACCGACTATGTGAAACGCCGTCTGACCGAAAACAGCCGCTGATGACCGATCCATCCGTTCAGGACATGGCCAACAAGCTGGCCGAAGAATGCATCGCCGTTCAACGCAAGATCGGCGATGACAGATTGTTCATGAAACTGGGTGAAGTTCTGGGCGCATCGTCGCAAACGCTGGAAGAGGCGTTTCTGACGGCGGTGCGCACGCGGCTGGCGGAACAACAAGGCCGCGCGTTTCTGGTCAAGAAGCTGAAAGAGTTCCAAACCCAAACCGACGTATAGGCCCGACCGATGACTGCACCTGCGCCCCTGATGGAGCTGACCACCGATCAACGCGACCGTCTGGACCAGCAGATGACATTCCTGCGCGAGGCGGACAAGCTCAAGGGCGTGCTGCGTGCATCCAAGTTGCTTGACAACTCGCGGCGCGAAAACTCGGCGGAACACTCGTGGCATATCATGCTTTATGCCGCCGTTCTGGGGGAACATGCCGGGCCGGATGTAGACGTATCTCGCGTGCTACGGATGCTGTTGATCCACGACATTGTCGAGATAGACGCAGGTGACGCGCCGATCCATGGCCATGTCGATCATGAAGCGATGGCGCTGAAAGAAGCCGCCGCCGCCGACCGCCTGTTCAACTTGCTGCCCGCCGACCAGGCCCGCGATTTCCGCGCGCTGTGGGACGAGTTCGAAGCCGCAGAGACGCCAGACGCCCAATTCGCCAAGGCCATCGACCGCACCCAGACGCCCGTGGGCAACCTGCACAGTGGTGGCGGCTCGTGGATCGAATACAACGTGACGATGGACCAGCTCGACACCCGCGTCGGCACCCCCATCAACCGTGGCGCACCGGTTCTGTGGGCATGGCTGCGCCCGCTGCTGGCCGGTTTTTTCGCAAAACGCTAATTTTTTTTACAGCAACTGAAACTCTCGGCATCCTCGCACGTGATTGTTTGCAAGTGGTTCGGAAATCATCCGGCCGCAGAAGCACACAACAAGAGGACTATGAAGATGAAAACCGCACTTATTGCACTTGCCCTTTCCGTCTCTGCCACCGGTGTCTTTGCCGCTGCACACGCGATGGCTCCCTCTGTCGAAGCATCCGACCAATCCGTTGAAAATGGCGTTGTCGCAGCTGACAAAATCGTCGCCGGCGAAAACGGCTGGATGGTGGTGCACCGCACCGATGCCGACATGAAACCCGGCCCCGTCGTCGGCTATGCACCGCTGCGCAAGGGTGACAACATGGACGTTGCCGCGATCCTGACCGAAGAGGTCAAGCCCGGCGACATGCTGATGCTGATGGTTCACGGCGAAACCGGCGGCATGAAAACCGGCGCGTTCGAATACACGCTGGGTGCCAAGGAAGACGGCCCCATCAAGGTTGACGACAAGCTGGTGATGCAGGTCATCACGGCCAAGTAAGCCCTTTGCTATCCTCACTGCGCGTCACACACGCGTCGGTAAGGCAGGTTGAACGCCGCTGTCACCCCCATGACGGCGGCGTTTTTCTGTTCTTGGGCGGGTAAAGTGCCTGCTCAGGCAGCATAGTTGCATTGCGCGCGGGCATCCGCCGAACGCCCATCAAAACAGATGCGACAAAACGGTATACCTTTGTATACACTCTTTCCGAACGCCTGCTTGTGCGCTAGACCAATGCCAACCCCAAACGTCCTTTGAAAAGGTGACGCGCATGAGCAAGATCAAGGTTGAGAACCCCATCGTCGAGATGGACGGTGATGAAATGACCCGTATCATCTGGGACTTTATCAAGCAGAAACTGATCCTGCCCTATCTGGACATTGATCTGCTGTATTACGATCTGGGCATCGAAAGCCGCGATGCGACCGACGACCAGATCACCGTGGACGCCGCCGAAAAGACCAAAGAGGTCGGTGTTGCCGTCAAATGCGCCACGATCACGCCCGACGAGGCGCGGGTCGAGGAATTTGGTCTAAAACGCATGTACCGCTCGCCGAACGGCACCATCCGCAACATTCTGGGCGGTGTGATCTTCCGCGAGCCGATCATCTGCAAGAACGTGCCGCGTCTGGTGCCGGGCTGGACCCAGCCCATCGTGGTGGGCCGCCATGCCTATGGTGACCAGTACCGCGCCACGGACTTCCGTTTTCCCGGGCCGGGCAAGCTGACCATGACCTTCGTGGGCGAAGACGGCGAAACCATCGAACGCGAAGTGTTCGATGCGCCCTCGGCCGGTGTGGCGATGGGCATGTATAACCTGGATGCATCAATCTACGACTTTGCCCGCGCGTCGCTGAACTATGGTCTGCAACGCAGCTTTCCGGTGTACCTGTCGACCAAGAACACCATCCTCAAGGCCTATGACGGGCGCTTCAAGGACATCTTTCAAGAGGTCTATGACGCGGAATTCGCGGACAAGTTCAAAGCTGCCGACATCTGGTACGAACACCGTCTGATCGACGATATGGTGGCGTCCGCGATGAAATGGTCAGGCGGCTATGTCTGGGCCTGCAAGAACTATGACGGCGACGTGCAGTCCGACACCGTGGCACAGGGCTTTGGCTCGCTGGGGTTGATGACATCGCTGCTGATGACCCCCGACGGCAAGATCGTCGAGGCGGAAGCGGCCCACGGCACTGTCACCCGCCACTATCGCCAGCATCAGAAGGGCGAACAGACCTCGACCAACTCGATCGCGTCGATCTATGCGTGGACGGGCGGGCTGAAACATCGCGGCAAACTGGACGACAACGCGGCGCTGACCGAGTTTGCCAATACGCTGGAAAAGGTCGTGGTGGATACGGTCGAAAGCGGCTTCATGACCAAGGATCTGGCGCTGCTGGTCGGCCCGGATCAGGGATGGCTGACGACGATGGGGTTCCTGGAGAAAGTCGACGAGAACCTGAACGCGGCGCTGAATGGGTGATTTTGCGCGGTCTGCATTCCTGATCCGAAGCAGCCGCCAAATCCCACAAAGCGCGGTGCCGGCGTGCGCGAAAGAGATCGCGTAGGACAATGAATTTTTGCGAATGAACATGATTTTCATTCGCAAAAGCAAATGCTTGCGATTTCGCGCCCACCTCTCTATCTGACGGGGCTCACTGCACGGGACAGCCATCATGACCACGATCAAGCTTGCGATTGGCAGTATCTTCGTGGGATTCGCCGTGCTGGCGCTGAAATCGCTGGCCTATTGGCTGACGGGGTCCGTGGCCCTGCTGTCAGATGCGCTGGAAAGCACGGTCAATGTGGCCACGGCCTTTGCCGCGCTGATTGCCATTCGCGTGGCGGCGAAACCGGCGGATGCGGATCACCCCTGGGGGCATCACAAGGCCGAATTCTTCAGCGCCGTGCTGGAAGGGGTGATGATCATTGTCGCGGCCCTGTTGATCCTGCACGAGGCCTATGCCGGGTTCATGGCCCCTGCCCCGCTGGATGCACCGCTGGAAGGGTTGCTGATCAACATGGGGGCCACCGTGATCAACGGGGTCTGGGCATGGGTGCTGATTTCACGGGGGCGTGCGCAAAAATCGCCGGCGCTGGTCGCGGATGGCAAGCATCTGGTGACGGATGTGCTGACATCGGTCGGTGTGGCGGCGGGTGTGTTGCTGGCTGTGGGCACCGGCTGGTGGATCCTTGATCCGCTGCTGGCGGCACTGGTCGCGGTCAATATCCTGTGGTCGGGCTGGAAGATCGTGCGGGATTCGCTTAGCGGGCTGATGGATGAGGCCGTGTCCGATGCCACGCTTGCGAGTATCCGCGAGATCATTGCAACGCAGGCCGACGGCGCGACCGAAGCGCATGATCTGCGCACGCGCCATGCGGGGGCTGCGATTTTCATCGACTTTCATCTGGTTGTCCCCGGCGACACCACGGTGTTCGAGGCGCATGAAATCTGCGACCGGATCGAGAACGCGCTGAAGGAAAAGCTGGAGGTGACGCATATCACCATCCACGTCGAACCCGAACACAAGTCCAAACAGACCGGCATTATCGTTCTGGACTGAGCCAGCCCCGCGCTAGCAGGGTTTTCCAACGCCCCCCTTGCCAAGCCCTGCAATTCAGGGAAACATCTTTGCCAATCAAGCCGGTGCTGATATGGGCAGGCTACGGAAAACAATTGAACCATCAAGGATCGCGGCATGGCAGGCGAGTTGCCCGACTATTATTTCAGGGTACGCGAAAACGGGGCGGCGGTGTTTCGCATCGATACCGAAAACCGGCAGCGGCGGATCGAGATGGACCAGATTGCGGTCATCAACATCCGCAACGGCGAGGTAAAGCCGCACGGCGACCGCGATCTGAGCCCCGAAGATATGGCCGAGATCAAATCGTGGATGGCATCGCGGCAGGCGCTGTTGGCGGCACGCGACATCGACGACATTCACCGTGCGGTCGACTATCTGAACCTGACGACACAGTGGGTGCAATCCAAGGCCAGCGACGAACAGCTGGATGATGTCACCGATGCGCTGTTGCTGGCGATGCATGACCTGCGCAGCGTGCTGGTGCGCAAGAAGGCCGACCGGCTGATGCAGGGTTAGCGTCGAATTTTCTGGTTGGCGTTAGGGTGCCATGCCAAGCTCTTCCGACCCAAACTGGACCTTGGACGTGGTATGGATCAAGGTCCGGTGAGCGGGACGAAGCGGGCTTTTGAAATGGAGTGCAAAGCCGCGCATCGTCGGGCCGTGGCGCGGCGATCCGACCTGCGTGACTGGCAGTTTATGGTTGCCAAGCACATCCTATCTATCGTTCTTGCACAACAGCAGCCAAATCGCCGTGCCGGCGGGCGGCCCGTCGATGCGCGGCGGCCTGCGGCCTTGTTCCGCGCGGGTACATGCGGAAAGGGCTCGTTCCGGCCCCTCGCTGCATTTTTCACGAATGACCGCTCAAGACCTACCCTGTCGTTCGGGCGTGGCGTCGCGCTTTGGGTAAATGTCGGCTCTGCCCGGCATCTGACGTTCAGACGCGCCCCACCTTGGGAAAGCTCACACGCCAGAACCGCCAGGCCAGTGTGACCGCCGCAGTGCCAAGGCCCACCACAAGGCCGAACCAAACGCCCACCCCGCCCATGTCCAGCACAAAACCGAACAGATAGGCCGTGGGCAAGCCCACCAGCCAATAGCTGATCCCGGCCAGCACCATCGGCATCGACGTGTCTTGCAGCCCGCGCAGCAGGCCAAGTGCGATCACCTGCACCCCGTCGACAAGCTGGAACAGCGCGGCGACCGCCAGCAGGCCGACGCCGATCATCATGATCTGGTCGCGTGCAGGCTCGTCGCGCTGGATGAACACCGAGATCAGCGCCTCGGGCCACAGCAGGAACACCGCCGTGGTCAGCAGCGCCATGCACAGCGACAAAACGAATGCGGTGCGCGCGCCGCGTGCCATATGCGGCGCATCGCGGCGGCCCAGTGCGTTGCCGGCGCGTATGGTGGCGACGTTGGACAGGCCAAGGTGCACCATGAACGTCAGCCCCGCCATCTGCACCGCAATGCCGTGGGCGGCCAGCGGCACGGTGCCCAGCCAGCCCATCATCACGGCGGATGCAGCGAACAAACCCGCCTCGGACAGGCTGGTGACGCCGATGGGCAGGCCCAGCCGGAACACACGCGCCATCATCTGCCAGTCGGGCCGCCACAGGCGCACGAAAATCTGGTGTTGCGGCAGCACCCGCAAGGCATAGATCACCACGCCTACAAGGCTGACGGTCTGTGTCGCGATCGACGCGATCGCCGCACCGCGCACGCCCAGTTCGGGCGCGCCCCAGTTGCCGAAGATCAGCGCATAGTTGGCCAACCCGTTGACCACCGCCGCCGCGATGGTGATCCACAGCACGATCTGCGCGCGGCCCAGTGCCGCCAGATAGGATTTCATCACCATGACCAGCAGCGCGGGCACCATGCCCCAGCCCGCGATACCAAGGTACAGCGCGCCGTCGCGGGCCACCTGTTCGGTCTGGCCCAGCATCAGCAGCACCGGCTCGGCCCAGATGAACATGGGTGCGACCACAGCGCCAAAGCCCACCGACAGCCACAGGCCCATGCGGGTGGCGCGGCGCAGCGATACCTCGTCGCCCTCGGCATCGTACGAGGCGACCATGGGCATCACGCCCCAGGCAAAGCCGCTGCCCAGCAGGAACAGCACAAAGAAATACGTCGATGCCAGCGTCACGGCGGCCAGCGCCTCGACCCCGTACCAGCCCAGCATCACGGTGTCGGTCACGCCGATGGCCATCTGGCCGATGTGCCCGCCGATCAGCGGCAGGCCCAGCACCAGCATGGCGCGGACGTGGCCGGGATAGGTCATCCGCGGCATTTGGGGTTGGGTCATGGCAGTCATACGCATCCCCTTAGCCGCGGATCGCTGCCTTTAAAAGAGGCGTTATGAAAACACGCTCAGGTGGGTGTCCTTAAAGCCGCTGGTGCGTTTCAACCCGTAACCCAGGGCACGGTCGATGCCGATGTGGGCGACCAGGATGGCGGTCAGCGGCAGTGCCAGCGGGACGTCCATCGCGTAAAGGATCGCGCCAAGGGCCAGAACCGGTGTGTAGCTGTGGATCAGATTGTAGCAGATCGCGCCGATACGCGGGCCTGCGAGGTATCCCAGCATGAACAGGTCCGGGGCAAGGATCAGCGCGGCGAACAGCGCCCAGGATGCGCCGGTCAGATGGTACGCCCAGAGCGCCACAAGAAAGATCGCAGCCCCTTCGGCACGTAAGGTGCGGGACATTGAGCGGGTCATGAAGCGGACTCCTTTGGTGCTGGTGTCGGTCAAGCAATACGGAATGCGCCGCTATCGACGTCTCTGGCCGAAGCCGAACAAAGCCAGGTTGCGATTCGTCGTCTGAGCGTTTTCACCGCAAAGGTAATCAGCAAAGTCAGAATGAAAGCAACATCATCTGTGACGGCACAAGGGATCAGGTCTGAAGCCGCTGAAAACCAGAATCTATCTTCGCGTTTTCAATTCGTATTTTTGATCCACAAATCGTGGTCTGGCGGAGCGACAGGGATTCGAACCCTGGAGACGGTCTCCCGCCTACACACTTTCCAGGCGTGCGCCTTCGACCACTCGGCCACCGCTCCGTTCGGGCGACATAGCGTGGGACGGACTGCCATTGCAAGAGGCAATCGGGACTGTTTGTCAGTTGTCGAGGTGAATGTAGACGCGGCGGTTCATGCGGCCCTTTTTCTCGATCTTTCCCAGACGCAACTGGCCGATTTCGCCGGTGCGTGCCACATGGGTGCCGCCGCAAGGTTGCAGGTCGATGGGGGCATCTGCGTCGCCAATACGTACCAAACGCACCTGCCCTGCCCCGCGCGGCGGTTTGACGGCCATGGTTTTGACCAATCCGGGGTTTTCGTCCAGCTCGGCGGCGGTCATCCAGCTTTCGGATATTTGCGCGTCTTCCATAACATAGGCGTTCAGCGTGGTCTCGATGGCATCGCGGTCTTCGGGGGCTTCGGGCATGTTGAAATCCAGCCGTCCGTGGTTGGCGCTGATCGCGCCGCCGGTCACGCCAAAGGGTACGACCACGGACAACAGATGCAGCGCCGTGTGCACGCGCATGTGTCGGTGCCTGCGGTCCCAGTCCAAGGATTGCGTGACATAGGTGCCGATGTCGGGCAGCCTCTGCGGCTCGGACGGGACAAGGGCGATCTGGTCGCCCTGGGCCTTCAGCGTGGTGGCGATGGGCATTCGGATGCCGTCCCACTCCAGCACCCCGCTGTCACCGGGTTGGCCGCCCCCTGTGGGGTAGAACACGGTCGCATCCAGCACCACGCCGCCCTCGGGGGTGTGGGCGATCACACGTGCCCCTGCGTCCCGCAGATAGGCGTCGTCACGAAACAGCATATGGGTCATCAGGCGCGGTCCGGTGTGTCAGGGGTGCCCGTCTCTGGGGTGCCCGTTTCCGGGTCTATGTCCACCTCGGCGACGGGATCGTCGGGCTGACCTTTGGGGGCAGACGTCTTGGCAGTGGCCACCTTGACCGGTTTCGGCTCGGGCGGCGCGCCGTGCAGCACTTCGGGATTGCGCAGCCAGATGTCGCGCTGTGCAAAGGGTATCTCGATACCCTCTTCCTGAAAGCGCGCGGCAATCTGGTGGTTCATATCGTTGCGCACTGACAACACCCAGTTCACATCACGCAAGATGGCGCGAATTTCAAAATCCAGTGAATCCGCACCAAAGCCCATGAAGATGACGTTTGGCGCAGGGTTGGCCAGCACCATCGGATGCGCACTGGCAATCTCGCGCAGGATGCCGTCGATGCGCATCGTGTCGGTGCCATAGGCCACGCCGACCTTCAGGATAAGCCGCCCCACCGTGTTGCCACGGGTATAGTTTGTCACTGTACCGCTGATCAGATCGGCGTTGGGCACGATCACATCGGTACGGTCAAAGGTTTCGATCCGCGTCGAGCGCACCGAAATGTCGCGGACATAGCCGTGCTGGCCACCGACCTCGATCCAGTCGCCTTCGGAAATCGGCCGTTCGATCAGCAGGATAATCCCCGAGACAAAGTTGCTGACGATGGTTTGCAGGCCGAAACCAATCCCCACAGACAGCGCACCGGCGACAATCGCCAGCGACGACAGGTCGATGCCTGCCGATGTGATGGCGACCAATGCGGCCAGAAAGATGCCGATATAGCCAACACCCGAAACCATCGCCACCTGCCCGCCGGGGTCAATCTGTGTCTTCGGCAGCAACGATGTTTTCAGTGTCCCCTGCAAGGCACGCGTCAGGAACAATCCGATCGAAAACACCACGACCAGCGTGACGAACGATCCGGGCGACAGTGTGGTGTCGCCGATGGAAATACCGGCCCGCGCGCGCGCCCACAGCTCGGTCAGATCGGTCACCCGCGCGCCCCAGATCAGCGCAAACAGCGGCGCCGAGGCGATCAGCAGCAAAAATCCGATAAGCGTGGGCATCAATCCGACAGTGCCGGGCGGTGACTTTGAAAAGAACACATAGCCGTCGTTCACCGCATCTTGCAGCAATGCGATGGTGGCAAACAGGGCCAAGGACAGGATCGCGGGGAACAACAGGCTTTCTGATGCGGTGATATAGCCCATAGCGCCCAGAACCGGTGCCGCCATGGCGACCAGCTTGGCCACCTGCCCCAGCAGCGAAACCAGACGGTTGCGATAGGCATTTTCCTCGGTCAGCGAACTGTCATCCTGCGTCGCATCATGACGCCGCAGCAATTGCCCCATGCGAAAGACCAGCAGACTGGCGAAAACAATGACCGGAAAGGACAGGACGTTGTTGGTCGCGGCTGAAAAGCGGTCGAAGCTTGACAGGTTCATGACCAGCAGGTTCGCGGCCAACGCCAGCCCCAGCAGCATCGAATAATAGCGCCCTTCGGTGCGGCGCGCTTCGCTCAGGCCCAGCGGGCTGTTTACCGCTTCGGCGGCGGGGAACATCCGGCTGCCGATCCAGCGCGACACGAAAAAGCAAATGCCCATCGCGGGCAGCACGTTCAGGATCAACTCGCCACGTGGACCGTAAAGCTGTGTCGCCCCCAGCGCACGGATCAGTGCATAGACGCCAAGCAGCGGAAAGATGATCTGCCCCAGCGACACCACAAAACCGGCAAAATCGCTGCGTGTTTTGGTGTTGCGGCGCACAAGGTACACCGCCAGTTGTTCGCTCCAGGTTCGGGACCTGGCCAGCAGAACGGCCGACAGCGCCACCAGCACCAGGACCAGCGGCAGGTTGTCCTTCGCCTCGTCGCGGCGTGTGGGGGTTGCCCAGGCTTGATAGGTTCCGCTCCAGACCGCGCGCAGGGATTGCCCCAGATCGGACAGCGCACCGCCCCACAGCGCCGGATTTACCGGTGCGGGGCCACGGTTCAGCAGCTTGTCCGCCTGGCGGGTGCGCAAAATCGCGTCAATTTGCGAAATGATGCCGTTGGCACGACTCAGGGCCTCTTCTGCCGAACGTCGTGGCGTGGTCAAACGGGTCAGTTGTTCGTTCAACTCTGCGCGCCGCTGAGCGATCTCGGGGGCCTCGGCAGGTTGGTCTTCGGCCGGCGGGTCGCCCAAGGCAGTCAACTGATCCCGCAGCGTGGCGATGCGGCTGTCGTTGCCCGAAAGCTGGTCCTGAAACTGGCTGCGCCAGTCAGCGATCTGGGTGCGCAGGGCGGTCAGCGCAGAATCCGACGCCTTGGCCGCATCCACAGCCTTTTCAGCGCGCGAGGCAATGACTTCCCATTGCGAATAATCCGGTGCATTTGCGGCGGTTTGCTGCGCCCAAACGGGCGTGGCGACCAATGTCACAGTGGCCAGCGCCAGAAACAGCGCTGTCAGAAGACCGGAAAGCCAGCGCACGCTCAGTCCTCGAACACGCCGGGGATGCTGGATGGCGCTTCTGTCATCCAGTCGGCCACCGGCAGCCCTTTTTCACGCAGGAAGTCTGGGTTGAACAGTTTCGATTGATAACGTGTGCCGTAGTCGCACAGGATCGTCACAATGGTGTGTCCCGGCCCCATCTCGCGCGCCAACCGGATTGCGCCTGCGACGTTGATACCGGACGAGCCGCCCAGGCACAGCCCCTCGTGTTCGAGCAGGTCAAAGACAACCGGCAGCGCCTCGTCGTCGTGGATGTTCCATGCAAAATCGGGTGTGAACCCTTCAAGGTTCTTGGTGATGCGCACCTGCCCGATACCTTCGTTGATCGACGAGCCGTCGGTCACGCTCAGATCGCCATGATCGTAGAAATTGAACAGCGCAGCACCATCGGGATCGGCCAGACCGATCTTGACGCCCTTGGGCTGAAGATATTCCGCAACGCCCGCCAGCGTGCCGCCCGAACCGACAGCGGCAACAAAGCCGTCGACCTTGCCGCCGGTCTGTTCCCAGATCTCGGGACCGGTGGTTTCCACGTGCGCCTGACGGTTGGCGGTGTTGTCGAACTGGTTGGCCCAGATCACACCATTCGGTTCGGTTTTGGCAAGTTCTTCGGCCAAACGGCCCGAATAGCGCACAAAATTGTTCGGATTGCGATAGGGTGCGGCCGGCACCTGGATCAGCTCCGCCCCCGCCAGACGCAGCATGTCCTTTTTCTCCTGACTCTGCGTTTCGGGGATCACGATGACGGTGCGAAAGCCCATCGACGCGCCCACAAGCGCCAGCCCGATGCCGGTGTTGCCCGCGGTGCCTTCGACAATGGTGCCACCCGGGCGCAACGCGCCGCGCGCGATGGCGTCGCGGATGATGAACAGCGCCGCGCGGTCCTTGACCGATTGACCGGGGTTCATGAACTCGGCCTTGCCCAGAATGGTGCAGCCGGTTTCCTCACTGGCCTGCCGCAGCTTGATCAGCGGTGTGTTCCCAATGGCCTCGGCCAGATCGTTTGCAATGCGCATGGCGGCGTTCCTCGTGCGGTGTCTTTCATTTGATGTAACCCCACGGGGCTGCGACCTCAAGCGGACTTGCGCAGACGGTCACGATGGCGTGCAAGCCACAGGGCGGCCACCAGCAGCGGGGTATTGGCGGCCTGCATATCGTCGACCATCTGCATCAGCGCATCGAACGACAGCATGTGGCTGCGGATATCCTCGTTTTCATCCTCTTTGCCGGACACGCCTGTGGCGCTGTCGGGCAGATCGGCAAGGCCCACGTAGATATAGTGAAACTCGGTTGCATTGCCGGGCGAGGCATAGGCCTCGGCCACCGGCAGAAGTTCGGTCAGGGTAAGGTCGGCCTCTTCGCGGGCTTCGCGGTATGCGGCCTGCTCTGCCGTTTCGCCTGCGTCGATGCGCCCGGCGATAGGTTCCAGTTGCCAGACACTGCGGTCGCCACGCGCCAGCGGCCCCATGCGGATCTGTTCCACCAGCATCACGCGGTCGCGCACGGGATCATAGGGCAGCACAATGGCCGCATCGGTGGCGATAAACACAGCGCGCAACAACGGGTCGGACATGCCACCCGAGAACCGTTCGTGGCGCAAGACGATCTCGTCCAGTGCAAAGAACTTGGCATAGACGCGGTCGCGGCTTTGAATATCGACGGTGCCGTGGGTGGTCATCGCCCCGTGTTTCGACTGCGCCGCGTTAATCTGGGCCGTGGCCCGTGCGCGGATCATCGGGAACATACGCGCAACCTCAGTCGCGTCGCGCTTGCCGTAATATCCCATCACCTCGCGCGCAGCCGTCACCGACAGCGCGCCCCAGGCGGCCTGCCAATCGGCCAGCGACCACGGCCCGTCGGTGGCCAGTGCCGGATCGGCAAAATAGACCAGCGCGCCCTGCCCGTCTGCCAGAACCATGGGCCGCAGATCAAAGTCAAAGCCGCCTTCGTAAAACGTCAACCGGTCGATCTGTGCATCGGTCAGCCCGCGCACCAGCACGCCGTTTGCCTGACCTCCGCCTTGGGGCAGTATCACCGGATAAAGCCCACCTTCGGCCCCGATGATCGCGTGATCGGGCAAGATGGCGTCGGCAAAGTCCAGATCTGACGCTGGCGTGCCCAGAACAACCTCAAGCAGCGGCATGTGCCGCAATGTGCCGTAGAAAAACAGATTTGTCATGTAATCAACGCCACTTACGCCATGCAACTTCGGTCGCCAGACCCGACAGGACCGCACCCACAATCAGCGTGCCGATCACCACCGGCACCAACAGGATCAACCCGTATTCAGCACCGATCTTGAACACGTCCACCACCGCCTCGAGCGGGCCATCATAGCGGTTGCGCATCGCCAGGCGGACCATTTCGTTGGTGGCCTGGATAAGCAGCCCCCACAGCACGAACACCATCACGCCGGTCAGCCCGTTGTTGATCGCCGAGGTAACACCACGCCCCGCGCGTGACCCCATCACGACCCAGCCAACCAGCGCGCCAAGGACGATGTTCACGTACAGGAAATAGCCAAAATCCGTGCTTTCCGGCATCAGGGGCACAATCTGCCCGGAAACGATAAAGGCCAGGATGGCCAGACATATGGCTGCAACCAGCCGTGCTGCGTCGGGCATGAATGTCCCCCGATTTGGTCCGCAGTTGAGCGGATAAACTGCCGGCCCGCGTTCAGACGGGCCGTTTGATCGTGATCTGTGTCACGTCGCAGTTGGCACTTTCAAAGGTGGCAGCACAAGAGGTCAGGTAAAAATTCCACATCCGCCGGAACCGGTCGTCAAAGCCCATGGCGGCGATCTGGTCCCAGCGTTCGTTGAACGTGTCGTGCCAGCGGCGCAGGCTGATGGAATAGCTGGGGCCAAATTCGATCGACCGCTCGATGCTGAGCCCCGCCTTGACCACCTGTGCACGCAGCGCCTTGGGGCTGGGCAGCATGCCGCCCGGAAAGATGTATTTCTGAATGAAATCCACCCCGCGCTTGTAAACCTCCCAACGGCGGTCCTGCACGGTGATGATCTGCAAGGTGGCGTTCTTGCCCGGTTTCAGCCGGTCGCGCACGGTGTTGAAATAGGCAGGCCAGTATTGTTCACCCACGGCCTCGAACATCTCGATGCTGGCGATGCCGTCATAGGTGCCTTTTTCGTCACGGTAGTCTTGCAGCTTAAAGTCAACCATATCGGAAAGCCCAGCCTTTTCAATGCGCTCCCGGGCATACTTGATCTGTTCTTCGCTGATGGTCAGGCCTGTGACCCGAATGCCGCGTTCTTTGGCCGCGTATTCGGCAAAGCCGCCCCAGCCACAGCCGATTTCCAGGATGTGATCGCCTGCTTGGGCCCCCATCTGGTCGATCATGCTGGCGTATTTGGCGATTTGCGCGGCCTCGTGGCTTTCCTGTCCTGTCTCGAACAGGGCCGAGGAATAGGTCATCGTGTCATCCAGCCACAGACCGTAGAATTCGTTGCCAAGATCATAGTGATAGCTGATGTTTTTGCGTGCCTGTTTCTTGTTGTTGCGTTGCAGCCAGAACCGGAACTGTTCCGCCATGCGCACCAGTCCCATGCCCGGAAAGCCGTCATAGATGCTGTCATTGTCGGCGTGCACCAGATCCATGAACGCCTGCAAATCGGGCGTTGACCACCATTCGTCCAGATAGGCATCGCAAAAGCCCAGATCGCCCTCGCGGATCAGGCGGGCGAACAGGTCGTTGTTGTGAATGCGCAGTTCTGCCACGGGTCCGGGGTTTGCCCCTTCGGCCCGAAAGGTCCGCCCGTCGGGCAGGACAAAATCGACGCGACCGTTGTTCATGCCTTTGGTCATGGCGAAAACGCGCGCGAAATAACGGGGAAGATCGGTTTGGCCGTCGGTTGTGGTCAGGATCATATGCGTGTCCAAGCTGGTGTTCTTACCGCGCCTTTTTGGCGCGTTGTTCATTATACGTTAAGATTAGCGTTTTAGTTTCAAAAGTCCCGATTTTCATAGGCTTCCAATGCGCGGTGGCGGCCCTGATCGACCGGCACCACCGGATCGGGATAGGCATCATCGGGCGACAGCCCCCAGTGACGGGGCTGTGCGTCGAAGAAAGCCAGCGCATCGGAATGCGGGTTGGCGCGGCCTTCGGCGATCCAGCGACTGGCATATTCGCGGTTTTTGTCGAATTTGTCCAATTGTGTGACCGGATTGAACACGCGGAAATACGGCGTGGCGTCCGGCCCCGACCCTGCGGACCACTGCCAACCCATCGCGTTGCTGGCCGGATCCCAGTCGATCAGGCAGTCGTTGAACCAATCCAGCCCGATGCGCCAGTGGGTCATCAGGTGTTTGGTCAGGTAGCTGGCCACGATCATCCGGCCCCGGTTGTGCATCCGCCCCGTGACATAAAGCTCGCGCATGGCCGCATCGACAAAGGGAATGCCGGTGCGCCCCTTCTTCCAGGCCCAGACTTCGGACGCGCGGGCGTCGTCCTGCCACGGGAACGCGTCCCAGTCCTCGCGCCAGTTGTCGGTCAGGATGCGCGGCGTGTGGTGCATCAGGTGATAGGCAAACTCGCGCCAGACCACCTCTTTCAGGAACGTCTCGGCGCCCTGCTTGCCCTCGTGCCGCGCGCGCTGGCCTGCGTGCCAGCATTGGTGCGGGGTGATCTCGCCCAGCGACAGATTCTCGCTGAGGTTCGAGGTGCCGTCGGCCCCCGGAATATCGCGCGACGCTTTGTAATCCTGCACGATATGCGCCATGAAATGCCCCAGACGGGCTTGTGCGGCCGCCTCGCCCAGCCGTACGAACGGGCGCACCACGTCGGCCCCACGGTTCATCGCCGCCCCCATCTGCCAGTCGTTCAGGTCGTCGCTACGGGGCCATGTGTCCGGCGCGGGGATACTGGACGGCGTCGGCAGCGGTGCCTCGACATCGCGGGATTTTACGTTGTTCCAGAACGGTGTGTAGACCTTGTAGAAGGCGCCGGTGCCGGTCTCGACGGTCCACGGCTCGAACATCAGGTGCCCGCCGAAGGACTTTGCCTCAATCCCGTCCGCCTTCAGCGCCTCTTTCACGGCTGTGTCGCGGGCGATGCTGTCGGGATCGTACAGCCGCGACCAGTAAACCGCCCCCGCCCCGGTTTCGGCCACCAGATCGCGCAGGACTGTCAACGCCTTGCCGCGTCGCAAGATCAGGCGGCTGCCTTTGTCGGCCAGCGTCTTGGCCAGTTCGCCCACACCCAGCCCCAGCCGCCACTTCGGCGCGGCCCCCAAGCTTTCGCTCAGGTCATCGTGGATGAACACCGCAATCACCGGCCCGCCGCGTGCGCAGGCCGCTGTCAGGGCGGCATGATCGCTCAGCCGCAGGTCGCGGCGATACCATAGAATTGTGGGCTTGGTGTCGGTCACGTGCAGATGTCCCCCGTTCGCAGTTCTAGCGCAAACTAGCCCGTTCCGGTCGGGGTCAAGCGTTTACAACACCGCATCCAGCGCGGTCAGCGCCTGATCTATTTCGGCGCGCGTGGTGTAGTGGGTGAACGACAGCCGCAGCACACCTTGGGCGGGATCAATCCCCATCGCTTCCAGCGCGCGCACCGCATAGAAATCGTCGCCTGCGGTCATGATGCCGTGGTCTGCCAGCGCCTGTGCCACGGGTTTCGCCGCCCGCCCCAGGTCCAGTGCCACGGTGGGGGCGCGATTGGCGGCCTCTGTCGGCCCCAGAATGCGCAGGTCGTTGCGCCCGCGCAGGGCGTCCAGCATGTGTTGCAGCAGGTGTGTCTCCTGTTCGCGCATCACGTCATGCACGCCGCGCGCGTCGGTGTTGTGATGCGCCGCAAAGGCGTCGACATAGTCGGCCATGCCCGCACAGGCGGCGACCTGGGCGTGATCCGGCCCTGCGGGGGTAAACCGTTTGTACAGCGTGTCGCCGTTGAAATAATGCCCCTGATTGGGCAGCAGTTCGCCCAAGGCACGGCGGATCACCATCAGCCCCTGATGCGGGCCATAGGTTTTATAGGCCGAGAACAGGTAAATATCCGGCCCCATATGGCCCACGTCGGCAAAGCCGTGCGGCGCATAGGACACGCCATCGACGCAAACAAATGCGCCGGCAGCATGGGCCACGGCGGTGATTTCCACCACGGGATTGATCTCGCCCACCACGTTGGAACAGTGCGGAAAACACACCAGCCGGACACTTTCGTCCAGCAATGCCTCAAGCTTTTCGATCTCAAGCTTGCCGGTGTCCGGGTTGATCTGCCATTCACGCACCTCGATGCCACGCTCGGCCAGACGACGCCACGGGCCGCTGTTGGCCTCGTGGTCCTGATTGGTCACGACAATCGCCTCGCCCGGTTTCAGCATCTGACCAAAGGCCTGTGCCAGAACATAGGTGTTCTGCGTGGTTGACGGCCCAAAGCTCAGCTCGTCGGTGTCCACGCCAAGGATGGCGGCCATGCGGCTGCGTGCCTCGTCCATCTCTTCGCCACCCAACCGACTGGCCTGAGATGTGCCATAGGGCTGCATCTTGCGTTCGGTGTAAAAGCGCGTCAGCCGGTCGATCACGGGCTGGCAGGTATAGCTGCCGCCGGCGTTTTCAAAAAAGGCCTGCCCCTGAAGGGACGGCTGCGAGAAAGCGGGGAATTGGGCGCGGACCCAGTCGGTATCAATGTTCATCCGCACAGGGTGGTTTTGCGAAGGCAAAAGGTCAATATGCCAAAAGGGCCGCCCCTGTCGGAACGGCCCCTGATTGTTGTTATTTTGGTGCGATCATTCGGCCGGCGTCACGGTCGGATCAGGTTCGGACGGGGCGGTTGTGGATATGCCCGCCGCCTCGCGTTTGCCGTCCAGGTAGATCGCCTTGATCAGCGCCACCGCCATCAACACCATCACCACACTGAACGGCAGCGCGCCGATCACCATTGCGGTCTGAATCGCTCCGATGCCACCGATCAGCAGCAAGGCCGCCACCACAGCCCCCAATGCGAAGCCCCAGAAGATGATATGTGGCCGCGCTTTGGGCCCCTCGTCTCCTGCCGCGTTGATCGTGTTCACGATCAGCACAGCCGAGTCGGCGGATGTCACAAGATAGGTCATCAGCAGAACCACGATGATCACCGCCATCAGCCAACCCACCACGCCGGACCCCAGCAGGATGTCGGTCATGGCAAAGATCTTGCCACCGTCTGTGGCTTCAAAGATCTTGCCGCCGGCCGCGCCTGTCAGTTCCAGGTCGATGGCTGTGCCGCCGGCCCATGCGAACCAGACGAAACACATGATCGCGGGCACGATCACTGCACCCAACACGAATTCACGGATGGTGCGGCCGCGGCTGATGCGCGCCAGAAACAGGCCCACGAAGGGCGCAAAAGCCACCCACCATGCCCAGTAGAACACGGTCCACGACCCTTGCCAGCCGGCCAGATCCCGATCGACCGGATTTTCGCCACCATAGACGGTGAACATCATGCTTGGCAGCGCGATGACATAGTCCCACATGCCGACAAACAGCGCCCACAGGCCAAACCATGTCGAGCCGAAGATCAGGAAGAACGCCAGCAGGAAAATCGACAGACCCATGTTCAGATTGGACAGCCATTTGATCCCCTTGCCCACACCCGAAAGCGCCGACAGTGTGGATGCGCCCATGATGATGGTGATGGCAAAGATAATGCCCAAAGAGCTGGGCGCGCCTTCGGCATTGGTCAGCCATGCGCCCACGCCGATGCGGCTCATGCCGTCGACAAACTGGTTCACACCAAAGCCCAGCGTTTGCGCCACACCCAGAATGGTGGCCACAACCGCCACGATGTCGATCATATGGCCCAATGGCCCCGAAAGCGATTTGCCAAACAACGGCGCCAGCGCCGAACGAATGGTCAGCGGCAGGCCCCGACGATAGGCGAAATAGCCCAGCGACAACCCACAGATCGCATAGGACGACCAAGCGGTGAACCCCCAGTGCAGATATGACCATTTGTAGGCGTTCAGGATGTTGTCCTCGCCTTTTGCACTGGCAAAGCCCTGAATGACATCGGGGTTGTTGCCAAAGTGATAAATCGGTTCGGCCACGGCCCAGGTCAGCATACCAACCCCGATGCCGGCCCCGAACATCATCGAGAACCACGAAAAGTTATCAAACTCGGGCACGTCGCCCGGCAAGCCCATCTTCAGTCTCCCGGCTGTCGGCCAGACTGCCAGCAGGATACAGACCAGCACAAAGGCGGCCATCACCGCCACGTACCACGTGGCAAAGTTGGTCAGAATGAACCCGTTCAGCCCCGCCAGCACGGCGCCGGCCTGATCGGGGAATGCCACGGCCCAGATCACCAGCAAACCGATGATGATCTTGGCGGTGATGGTCACGTCCATACTGAACCCGCGGTAGAACCCGCTGGCGGCCGTCTTGATCGGCAGCTTCATAAGAGGTGGTTTAAGTGCCATTGTATCTGTCCCTGTTGTTGTTTGTTTTTTGAATTCGGAAACGCTACGAGGCGCACTGACAAATCAAGGGGTCAATACCGACGCCCGCAAAACGAAAAACGGCAGGCGCTGGGCCTGCCGTTTTGATGTGTCCGTTAATTTACGGTTTCAGCGCATGTTTGCGCGTTCACTTTGCAAGCCGCGGAAGATGCACCAGCACATCACCAGCAGCACCACGGTAAACAGCAACCCTGTCGAGATCACCATGGATTGTAACGCCGCCAGGCCACCGCCCAGCAACAACGCAATCGCCACGGCACCCTCGAAGATGCACCAGAACACCCGCTGTGGCACCGGCGCGTCAACCTTGCCGCCTGCGGTGATCGTGTCGATCACCAGACTGCCCGAGTCAGACGAGGTGACAAAAAACACCACGACCAGCACGATACCGATGAACGATGTGATCGAGGCCAGCGGCAACTGGTCAAGCATCTTGAACAACTGCAACGGCAGATCGGCATCCTGCGCACCGGTATAGCCATCGGTCAGCACCTGATGAATCGCGGTACCGCCGAAAATCGACATCCACAGCACGCAGACCATCGACGGGATCAGCAGCACGCAAACGATGAATTCGCGCACCGTACGGCCGCGGCTGACGCGGGCAATGAACATGCCGACGAAGGGTGACCAGCTGATCCACCACGCCCAGTAGAAGGCTGTCCAGCCTTGGGAATAGTTCACGTCTTCACGGCCAAAGGGGTTCGAAAGCGCGGGCAGATATTCGACATAGGCCTTCAGGCTGTCCCAGAAGAAGGTGATCAGGAACGTGGTCGGCCCGATGATCAACGTGAACAGCGCCAGCAAACCGGCCAGCCCCATGTTGACCTCGCTCAGGATCTTTACGCCGCCATCAAGGCCGCGCAAGACCGACACCAGCGCCACGGCTGTGATCAGCGAGATCAGGATGACTTCGGTGGTGTCGCCGATCGGCACGCCAAACAGCTCGTTCAAACCTGCGTTGGCTTGTGTCGCGCCAAAGCCCAGCGATGTGGCCAGACCGAACAGTGTCGCAAACACCGCGATGATGTCGATCACGTGGC
The DNA here is from genome assembly GCF_963976325.1 of uncultured Pseudosulfitobacter sp. NCBI lineage: Bacteria > Pseudomonadati > Pseudomonadota > Alphaproteobacteria > Rhodobacterales > Roseobacteraceae > Pseudosulfitobacter > uncultured Pseudosulfitobacter sp. The sequence goes on along the minus strand of NZ_CAXBJW010000001.1, from coordinate 673,291 downwards.
CCGGCCAGCCCCAGACACGATCGCCCAGGATCGGATAGAATGCCGACCGGATCGTCAGCGGCAGACCCTTGTTATAAGTGAACAAGGCCAGCGCCAGCGCCACCGTAGCGTAGATCGCCCAAGGGTGCAGTGCCCAGTGATAGATCGTGGCGGCCATGCCCAGCCGGACCGAACCCGGCTCGTCACCCGTGGCGGCACCCAGCGGCGCCCAGTCGGTGCGCAGGCCTTCTTCCATCGCTGTGCCACCAAAGGCGGTTGAAAAGTGGGTCAGCGGTTCGGACACGCCGTAGAACATCAACCCGATGCCCATGCCGGCGGCGAACAGCATCGCGAACCAGCCGGTATAGGTGTAATCCGGCGTCGCCTCGTCCCCACCCAGCCGGACCGAACCGAAGGGGGTGACGATCAGAAGCAGCGCAAAGATCACCACGATGTCGGCCGCGCCGATCAGGAACCAGTCAAAGTTGGTGGTGGTGAAATCAAACATCCCCTGAAAGAGCGATGCCGCCTGTTCCGGCAACAGCAGCGTATATAGCACGAACACCACAATCGCTGCCCCGGAGATCACGAAAACGGGATTGTGAATATCCAGACCGAATGGTCCGATATTGGTTTCGATATTGTCCTGGCCGATCTCGTAATCGGTCTCGATGAGATCGGCCGTACCATCCGGTGAGGGTATACCGTGGGTATCGGTATCTGACATGAACTGTCCCTTTCAAGTGTGACGGGTCGCGCAGGTCAAAGCCGTACAGCGCCCGTTTCTGCGTTAAGGTCGCAGTCACAAGCATAGGCCCCATCCCCAAAGTGGCAACCATTCGCCTAAAAAAGTGGCGGTTGACACAAGACTTGCGGGGATGGGTTGACGGGTCAGAGGTGATTCACAAGGCCGCTTTTATCGCCTCGGCATGGGATTTGATCGCATCCATATCCCCCATGTTCCCCGGTGGACGCGTGGCCACACCCTCGTGCCGTGGCAGGATGTGGAAATGCAGGTGAAACACCTCTTGCCCGCCCGCCGCCTCGTTGAACTGCTGCAAGGTGATGCCGTCGGCATCGAACGCGGTCATCGCCGCGTTCGCCACCTTGTTCACCGTGTTCATGCAAGCCGCCAGTTGCGCAGGGCTGGCGTCCAGCATGTTGCGGCAGGGTGTCTTGGGAATCACCAGACAGTGGCCGTCGGCACGCGGCATGATGTCCATGAAGCACAAGGTTTCGTCATCCTCGTAAACCGTCACATTCGGAATCTCGCCGCGCAGGATCTTGGCAAAGATGTTCTGATCGTCGTAGCTCATGCGTTCACATCCACCACGACGCGGCCCTTGACCTGACCGTTCAGAATATCGGCCCCCAGCTTGGGCAGGTCCGACAGGGTCGCGGGCTGAACCATCGCCTCCAGCTTGTCCATCGGCAGGTCCGATGCAATGCGTTTCCAGGCCCGCACGCGGTTGTCATAGGGCTGCATCACGGAATCAATCCCCAACAGGTTCACGCCGCGCAGCAGGAACGGGATGACCGTCGCGGGCAACCCCGCGCCACCGGCCAGGCCAACCGCAGCCACGCTGGCCCCGTATTCCATCTGGCCCAGCACACGCGCCAACATCGCGCCGCCCACGGCATCGACGCACCCGCCCCATGTCTCGCCTTCCAGCGGGCGTTTGACGGTTTCGTTGATCTCTTCGCGTGCCACGATCTGCGTGGCGCCCAGCGATGTCAGGTAATCGGCTGTTTCGGGACGCCCCGTGACACCGGCGACCTGATGGCCAAGGTTGGCCAGAATGGCCGTCGCGACCGACCCCACGCCGCCGGCCGCACCGGTGACCAGAACCGGCCCTTTCTTGATGCCGTGGTCTTCCAGCGCCATCACCGCCAGCATCGCGGTAAACCCTGCGGTGCCCACGGCCATGGCCTGACGGGTGTCCAGCCCTTCGGGCAGCGGCACCAGCCAATCGGCCCGAACCCGTGCCTTTTGTGCGTAGCCGCCCCAATGCGCCTCGCCCACGCGCCAACCGGTCAGCACGACCTTGTCGCCAGGTTTGTAACGGACGTCGTCCGAGCTTTCGACAGTCCCGGCAAAGTCGATGCCCGGCACATGCGGATAATTCCGCACCAGACCGCCGCCCGGCCCGATGCACAGCCCGTCCTTGTAGTTCACTGTCGAATATTCGACCGCAACGACCACGTCGCCTGTAGGCAGATCATCCAGACCCAACTGCGTTACCGCAGCCGATGTCTTGCCATCCTCGTCCTTGTTCACAACCAATGCGTCAAACATACCGCTCTGTCCTTCCCGAAGGCCCTTTGCCTTCTCTGGTTCAAAAATATCCCGGGGAGCACGAGGGGCTGGCCCCTCGGTCCCGCACTCTCAGCGCAAACGCAGGCTTATGGTCCTGCGTTCCGCTTTCCGTTGGTCACATCCCATCGTCGTCCATGAACACCAGATCACTGACCGGGGCCGCCTGCCCCGCAGCGGTCAGCATGGCGTGCACCTGCCCGCGATGGTGGGTCTGGTGGTTGAAGAAATGTGCGACGCACAAGCCCAAGGGCCGCGTCAACATCGCGTCGTGACCGCCCGAATACCACGACAGCTCACCGGCCAGATCAAGATTGCGCAGGCCTGCGGCCCAGATCTTCATGCGGCCATCCACCTGGAACCGCTCGGCGCTCCACGCGGCGATGGTCGGTGTGTGTTTGGTGGTGTCGCCGCGTGCCGGCGCATCGACATTGGCGCCAAAGCGGCTCAACCACATCCGGTCGCCCCACAGCAGATGGTTCAACGTGCCCAGGATCGAGCCAAAGAACGCACCGCGATCCAGCTCAAGCGCGTCGCGGTCCATTTTGGTCACGATTCCGGTTAGCTGGGTGTTCTGCCACGCATTATATCGCGCCATCATCGTCACATAGTTTTTGTCGATCACGTGCCCTGCCCCTTGTTCGGACGGCGGATCAGCCGGCCACCCTGAATCAGACTGACGTGAAACTGCCAGACATACCAGTGCGTGACAAAGGGAATTGGCCGCTACGACTGAAACCGCGGTATGTGACCCCACGTCCCATCCTCGTCCCAAAACAACGCATAGGCTGCCGTGCCGCCCTTTTTCACAATGACTTGAAACCATTACGACGGGCGCGCGTTACGAAACTGTTACATAACTTTTTGTTCTGCGGACGCCACACATGCAAAAGACCGCCCCCTTCGCCCTTCACGACGCCGATGCAATTGTCACATCGCGCATCGGCACGCAGCTTTTCGCGGCGGCGATCGAGTTTTTCGGCCTGATGGCGCTGCTCGTGCTTGTGGTGGTGGTTGTTCGCCTGGACGTTCTGGTGCTCAGCGACACGATCTCTGAGGACTCCTTGACCGAAACCCTGCACGTGATCCTGACCCTGTGCACTGGGCTGATCTTTGTCCTGGGGGCCATCCGCAACCCGCAGGCGCGCGCTTATCTGATCTGTGTCGCCACGATGTGCGGGCTGATCGTGATCCGCGAGAATGACCACTTCCTCGACCAGATTTGGCACGGCTTTTGGAAATGGCCCGCGCTTGCGCTGGGTCTGACCGGTCTGTCTTTGATCCTACGGTTCAGGGGCACACTTGCCGTGCCTTTCTTGCAGCACTTCCAGACTCGGTCCGGCACCTTTATGTATTGCGGCTTTTTGCTGCTGGTGGTGTTCAGCCGTCTGTTCGGCACCAGCGCGCTGTGGGAGCCGGTTATGGGAGCGGCCTACGACCCCCGTATCAAATCAATTGTTCAGGAGGGGCTGGAATTGCTCGGTGGCGGACTAATTTGTTACGGAGCGATCATTGGCGTGTTCCAGCGGTTCGGTCTGGATCTGGACCTGCACCTCTATGCCGATGACCGTAAGGTGTAAGCGAAACGGGGCTTCTTTATGATCGACATTCTCAACGTGATTGCAGCATTGGCCACAGTGGCCTTTGGCCTGTTCGGGTTTATCGCTCCACGCTATACCGCAGACACGCTGGATCTGGCCCCCACCAGCAGCACCATGGGCCTGAGCGAGATGCGCGCCTCGGTCGGTGGGTTGTTCGTCGTGTTGGGGTTGGCCGCGATCTGGCTTGGTGCGCCGCTGGCCTATGCGATGGTCGGCTTTGCCTATGCGGGGGCTGCTGCGGGTCGGGTTGTGTCGTTGTTTCTGGACAAACCACCCATGAAGAAACTGCTGGTCTTTGGCGGGATCGAAGCAGCGCTGGCGCTGTGGCTGATTGCTGCCAACCTTGGTTGATCTTGCTATTTACGTGTGAAAACAAAACTCTGAGGCGCCATTCTAATGCGTCACATCACCCGCTGATTTCCTGCCATCCCCCTTGCAAGACACAACCTGTCGTCCTATATTCAAGGTGTCCTTCGGGACTATGGACATAAACGCGCTCGTAATAAGCGGATCGGACCCGGGGGCGGTACCCGGCGTCTCCACCAAACATCCTTCATTTGGGGATCATGGGGACGAAATAGGATCGACGAACGTCTAAAGGGGTTATGCTTTGTCTCGGCTGTCTGCCACCGTTATCGGCGAAAACTGTACAATTGCAAATGACAATCGTGCTCCGATGGCAGTTGCAGCGTAAGCTGTAACCAACATCGAAACTTAAGTCCTTGCGCCTAGCAGTGTAAGGCGGGGTTCGCAGGCACCTGGCAACAGAAGCCTGCACTTACCTCCCCCTATATATCTGCAACGCGCTTCACGTGCTTGACTTGCGCGGTCAATTCCGTGAACAATTGCCCATGGGGTTTGCGATTGCCCCGTGAGGCTATGGCCCAAGTATCGCATCCTGTTTTTTATCAAAGGATGCACATCATGGCTGCCCCTAACGAAATCACCGTTCCACAACTGTTGCGCCTGATCGGAACACCAGATGCGCCTGTTATCGTTGATATTTCCATTGATCCCGACTTTGCCGACGATCCGTTCTTGGTGCCCGGATCGTTTCGTCATCCCCACACCGATCCGCAAGGGCTGAAAGCGTGTGTGGCGGGGCGCGCCTGCGTGCTTGTCTGCCAAAAGGGTATCAAGCTCAGCCAGGGTCTGGCCGCTTGGTTGCGCGCGGACGGCATTCAGGCCGAATATCTGGCAGGCGGCATGTATGGCTGGCGCGCCCTAGCCGACGCGCCGCGCATTCCCGCCGCTGCCCTGCCGCCACTGATTGACGGTGCAACCCTTTGGGTGACACGCCACCGCCCCAAGATCGACCGGATCGCCTGCCCCTGGCTGATCCGCCGTTTTGTCGATCCGCACGCACGTTTCCTGTTTGTGTCGCCGTCAGAGGTTGCCGGAGTGGCCGAGCGCTTTGGCGCGACGCCTTTTGATGTGGAGGACATATTCTGGTCGCACCGCGGCGAAAAATGCACCTTTGACACGATGCTGGACGAATTCCGGTTGCGCACACCTGCGCTTGACCAGTTGTCGACCGTGATACGCGCGGCCGACACCAACACCCGTGCGAACAGCCCCCAGGCGGCCGGTTTGCTGGCGATTTCCGTCGGCTTGTCACGACAATACCGCGATGATCTGGCCCAGCTTGAGGCCGGCATGGTTCTGTACGATGCGCTATACCGCTGGGCGCGCGACGGTGCCGACGAAGGCCATGACTGGCCAGTTGGACGCAGCACATGAGCACGCCCTCCTGGTCGGAAATGACCCGCGTGTTCGGACGCATCGGTCTGCTGAGTTTCGGCGGCCCTGCGGCACAGATCGCCCTGATGCATTCCGAACTGGTCGAACGCCACAAATGGCTGAGCGAACAGGATTACCTGCGCGCGCTGTCGCTGTGCATGTTGCTGCCCGGACCCGAGGCGATGCAACTGGCCACCTACGCAGGCTGGCGTCTGCGCGGGGTTGCGGGCGGTCTGCTGGGCGGATTGCTGTTCGTGGTGCCGGGCGCCGTGGTGATCCTGGCGCTGGCCCTGGGGTATTTGCAGTTTGGCGCGCTGCCGCTGGTGCAGGCCGCGTTTCTGGGCATCAAGGCCGCCGTGATCGTGGTGGTGGTTCAGGCGCTGCTGCGGGTCAGTCGCAAAGCGTTAATTGGTCCTGCGGCCTGGATTATGGCGGGGCTGGCGTTCGTGGGTCTGTTTGCCTTTGGCGTGCCTTACCCGCTGTTGATCCTTGGCGCGGGGCTGTTCGGGGCGTGGCGGGCCGATGCAGTCGCCACACCTGCGGTGCCGCACGCCAACAGCAAGCCCTTAAGAACTTTATTGATCTGGGGCTTGCTGTGGGCTGCACCACTGGCTCTGGTCTGGGCGCTGGATCAGGATTTCCTGCTGCATCTGGGCCTGTTCTTTTCCAAACTGGCCGTTGTCACCTTTGGCGGCGCATATGCCGTGCTGGCCTATATGACGCAAACCGTGGTGCAGGAGTTCGGCTGGATCGACACAGGCCAGATGATCGACGCGCTGGGGTTGGCTGAAACCACGCCGGGGCCGCTGATTCTGGTAACTGAATTCGTGGCGCTTCTGGCCGGCTTTGCCCAAGGCGGTGTCGGCATGGCGATTCTGGCAGGGCTATTGGCGCTGTGGGTGACCTTCACCCCCTGCTTCCTGTGGATTTTCCTTGCAGGCCCTTACCTTGACACCCTGTCGGCCCGTCCGCGTCTGGCCGCCGCCCTTCGGGCGATCACCGCGGCCGTGGTCGGTGTGATCCTGAACCTGTCGGTCTGGTTCGCCCTGCATGTTCTGTTCGAAACCGTGCACACTATGGGCGCGATGCCCCTGCCCGACCTGTCCAGCCTGGATCTGACGGCGCTGGCGCTGACCGCTTTGGCCGCCGCTTTGCTGTTGTGGCGGCGCAGCAGCCTGCCCGCAACGCTGGCGATCACCGCGACCGCCGGTCTGCTTGTGGGCGTGATCGGCGGATAATACTGGACACCCCTTTCGCTTGGTCGCAAAACTTATATGATTACCCTCAACGAACGACAGGGAAGATAAGACACGCGCATGGGCCGAAACATTGACTATGGCAATCTGATGCATGACGCGATGCGGGGTTTGATCCGCAAGGTCTTGCAGGACGTGGCAGACAACGGTCTGCCCGGAGCGCATCATTTCTTTATCACCTTCGACACCAGCCACCCCGACGCCGAGCTGGCCGACTGGCTGTCCGACCGCTATCCCGGCGAAATGACCGTCGTGATGCAGCACTGGTACGACAAGCTGGAAGTGACCGATGACGGGTTTTCGATCACCCTGAACTTTGGCGACGCGCCAGAGCCGCTGTATATCCCCTATGACGCGATCAAGACCTTTGTGGACCCATCGGTCGAATTCGGCCTGCGCTTTGAAAGCCAGGATACAACCGACAGTGACGATCTGGTGGTGAAGACCCCCGAACAGGACAAGCACGAGGTCGTGCCTGCGCCTGTCGCGCATACCGATCACACCGACGCCAAGAAGACACCCGGCAAGAAAGACGCCGACGTGGTGTCGCTGGACAGTTTCCGCAAGCACTAGGCGCTGGAATGGGTGATGCCATGCTGACTGCCCCCAAGCTGGCCGCTCTGGCCGTGGTGATCCGCGGCGATCACGTGTTGCTGGTCCGGCGCCGGAACGAACCCGATGCAGGGCTGTGGGGCTTTCCCGGCGGGCATGTCGATCTGGGCGAAACCGCACTGGATGCGGCGGTGCGTGAATTGAGCGAAGAAACCGGCGTGACCGGGCGCGCGACAGGATATCTGACCAACATCGACGTGATCGTCAAAGATACTGACGGCCACGTGCAGTTTCATTTTCTTCTGGCCGCCGTGCTGTGCACCTATGTCGGCGGCGACCCCGTGGCCAACGACGATGTCAGCGATGCACAATGGGTGCCTGTGGACGACGTTCTGAACCGCCAGCTTGCCACCAGCCAGCATGTCGACGATGTTGTGCGCAAGGCCATGGGTGGTTTTACGTAAACATTATTGCCGCTTTAACACCGTGGTGACCGACCGCAGCGGCGTGCCATTGCGCAGCCGTTGGAATTTAAGCCGCAGCCCTTCGGCCACCAACGTGCGGTCATATTGCTGGATCTCGTAGCCGCCCTCGTCCGTGACATAAAGCGAATAGACCGACAGCGTGTCACCGCTCAGCCGCGCCCAGACGTAAGGTTCGCCCTGCATCGGGTCCAATTGCACATCATGGCCAAACACGTTGCGGCCCATGGCAGCGGCATAGATGCCCTTGCGTTCGCTGGGGACAAACCGGATTGAATAGGATTTTGAATTTTCCGTGCCGTTTTCGCGCGTGCGGGTCGACGTCCAGCGCACGGTAAACCCTTTGTCCGTTGCGCCGATTTCCATGCTCATGTCGCGCGGTTGCACCGTGCCATCCGCAGACAGCACATCGGCGGACCCTTTGTAGGACCCGACAAAGCGGCTGATGTCCGCCTGTGCAGGTTGGCCAAGCGACAGCAGCGCCAGAACCGTCAGGGCCGCCAGCATGTGCAGGCGCGCGATGGTGAAGGAATGAAAAGTGGCGCTGCGCGTCATGGTCTGTCCTTTCAGGCGGGGCGCGCCATTTCACGTGCCCCTGGCTCATATATAGTCACCTGCGGGCAGGCTGCCACAGGTGATGCGCCCTATTCGCCCCTATTCCGTCAGCTTCGCAAGGCGCGATGCACACAATGCCGTGCAAGTCAGCCGCTAACAGGTCCATTGCCCAATTGCACCAGCGCGGCCATGGCGGTACACCCTGCGTGACATTTCACAAGCCCGGAGCCTATTCATGTCCCAAACCCGCACCGAAACCGACAGCTTCGGCCCTCTTGAGGTCCCTTCGGACAAATATTGGGGCGCGCAGACGCAACGCTCGATCATGAACTTTCCCATCGGTTGGGAAAAACAGCCCGTCGCCATCGTGCGCGCGCTGGGCGTGATCAAAAAGGCCTGTGCGGCGGTGAACCTGGAATTCGGTGATCTGGACGCGGGTCTGGCCCCCGCCATCGACCAGGCGGCGCAAGAGGTGATTGACGGCAAGTTCGATGACAACTTTCCGCTGGTCGTCTGGCAGACCGGATCAGGCACCCAGTCGAACATGAACGCAAACGAGGTCATCTCGAACCGCGCGATCGAGATCATGGGCGGCGAGATGGGGTCGAAGACACCCGTGCACCCCAACGATCACTGCAACATGGGCCAGTCGTCGAACGATACGTTCCCGACCGCGATGCATGTGGCCATCGGCATGGTGGCGCGCGACACGCTGTTGCCGGGCCTGCGCAAGCTGCACGCCGCACTGGCGGCTAAATCGGATGAGTTCAAGGACATCATCAAGATCGGCCGCACCCACACGCAGGATGCCACGCCACTGACACTGGGTCAGGAATTCGGCGGCTACGCCCATCAGGTCGCCAAGGGCATTGCCCGGGTCGAGGCCTGTCTGCCCGACATCTACGAGCTGGCGCAGGGCGGCACCGCTGTGGGCACCGGTCTGAACACCCGCAAGGGCTTTGCCGAGAAGGTTGCATCCGAGATTGCCGCAATCACCGACCTGCCCTTTGTCACAGCCCCCAACAAGTTCGAGGCACTGGCCGCCCATGACGCGATGGTCATGTTCTCGGGCGCGCTGAAAACCGTAGCGGCATCGCTGTTCAAGATCGCCAACGACATGCGCTTGCTGGGTTCGGGCCCGCGCTCGGGTCTGGGCGAGCTGATCCTGCCGGAGAACGAGCCGGGATCTTCGATCATGCCAGGCAAGGTGAATCCGACACAGGCCGAAGCGCTGACGATGGTCTGCGCGCATGTGATGGGCAATGACGCCGCCGTGGGCTTTGCCGGCAGCCAAGGCCATTTCGAGCTGAACGTCTATAACCCGATGATGAGCTACAACGTGATTCAGTCGATGCAATTGCTGGGCGACGCGGCCGGCAGCTTTACCGACAACATGGTGGTCGGCACGCAGGCAAACACCGCGCGGATCGACAAGCTGATGAAGGAATCGCTGATGCTGGTCACGGCATTGGCCCCCACAATCGGCTATGACAACGCCACCAAGGTCGCCAAGACCGCGCACAAGAACGGCACGACGCTGAAAGAAGAAGCGATTGCGCTGGGCTTTGTCGATGCGGAAGAATTCGACCGCGTGGTGCGCCCTGAAAACATGATCGGGCCGAAGTAAGCCTATGGTCACGCCGGTGAACCTGAACAAGGCCCGCAAGGCCAAAGCCCGCGCCGAGAAATCCGCGCGGGCCGATGAAAATGCGGTAAAGTTCGGGCGCACCAAGGCGCAAAAAGACAGCGCGCGCAAACAGGCCGACAGGGCCGCGCGCGCGCTGGACAACCACAAACGCACCCCATGAGCGGGCGGCCTGTCAAACGGTCGCTGACCTTGCACGGGCACCGCACATCTGTGTCACTGGAAGATGCGTTTTGGCGGGCGTTTCGTGATATTGCCGCAGATCGGGGCCAGCCGATCAATGCACTGGCGGCAGAGATTGACGATGCGCGCGACCCGGATGTGGGGCTGGCCTCGTCGATCCGGCTGTTTGTGTTCCACGAATTAACCGGGCGTTAACCACAGTCTGCTGATCTGACGGCATGTCAGAGTTTCACCCCCACGGTCCCTTTAGTCCCGACCGGTATGTGCTGGAAATTTTCAGCACACAGGCGGCCCGCCGGGGCGCGGTCATCCGTCGCAAGATCCGTGACATCGAGCGTTACGTGGGCCGCGATGCCTTTTTGCGGGAAGTGGAGCGTCGCGGCTATCATGCCATCGAAAACGCGGGTCAATTCATCGTTTTTTGCAACAATGAACCGATCCGCGTCCTGTTTTAAAGGTTTTTCAGACTGAAAAACCTAATGGAAAATGCCGCGGCATTTTCCGTTTCAGATCGACGCGTGGTAAATCTTGTCGATGTTGGTGCCCAAGGCCTTGTTGAATTCGGCATCAGACATCGACCGCTGCAACCCTTCGGTCAGTGCACGGCTGAAGCTGGCGATCATCTTGGTGTTCTGGCTCAGCTTTTCGCATGCCACATCGGTGCTGTACCCGCCTGACAAGGCCACAACCCGCACAACACGCGCGTGATCCGCCAGGTCGTCGTACAGACCCGCAGCATCCGGGATGGTCAGCTTCAGCATCACGTTTTGATCATCGGCCAGCGTGTCCAGATGCTTCAAGATCACCTCTTTCAAGATGTCCTCGGCGGCAGCCTTGGTCTCGGAATGAATGTTCACCTCGGGCTCAATGATCGGCACCAGACCGGCGGCGATGACCTGACGGGCCACCTCAAATTGCTGTGCCACGACCTGTTCGATCCCGTCGGCATAAGCGATGTGGATGACCGAACGTTCCTTGGTCCCGAAAATACCGGCTTTGGCAGCCGCTTGCAGCGTGGCGTCCAGATCCGGCATCGGCTTCATCAACTGGACGCCATCGTTTTCTTCTTCCAGCCCTTTGTCGATCTTCAGAAAGGGCACCACGTTACAATTCTCCCACAGATAATCAGGGACCTTCTTGCCGTTGATGCTTTCCGTCATGGTGCGTTCAAACAGGATCGCGCCGATCACCTTTTTGCCGCTGAAGTCGTCGGCCAGAATGATCCGTTCGCGCATTTTCTGCACTTCGGCGAACATCGCCTCTTCGCCGTCATAGTCATTGGCATCCACGCCATACAGCCCCAGCGCCTTTGGCGTCGAGCCGCCCGATTGGTCCAGCGCGGCGATAAAGCCCGCGCCTGTGTGCATTTGTGCGTGTTGGTCTGAGGTCTTGGTCATGGGAAACTCCGAATTCATTTGATTCTTTGGGACGTGTTACCGCATCTGGACGCGGCTTAGAATGTGATAGCGCAAACAAGCGGTCAGCGGCGGGTCAGCATCAGCGGAATGCCCCGATCCGAGCGCACGGTCAGGTGGGCAACCGGCACAGGCGGCGGTGCATCGGTCAGGGTCACGCGGAAATCGCGCAGGATGCGCGACAGGATCAGCGGCCCCTCGACCATGGCAAAGCCTGCACCGGTGCACACCCGCGCGCCTGCGGAAAACGGCATGTAAGCGCTGCGCGCGCAGGCCTTGCCATTCTCGGTGTGCCAGCGGTCTGGATCGAAATCATCGGGGCGGTCCCACAGCCGTTCGTGCCGGTGCAGGTGCCACGGGCTCAGGACCAACTGGCTGCCCTTGGGCACATCACGGTCGCGGAAGTGTTCGGGGCACGCCGCCTCGCGCACCATCATCGGCACGGGCGGATACAGGCGCAACGTTTCGCGGAACACGTCGCGCGACAGGCGCAGTTTGGACATGACCGCGAAATCAGGGCCGTCCAGCACCTGCGCCTCGGCGGCCAGCCTGTCCTGGCAGTCCGGATACAGCGCCATCAGATACAGCGCCCACGCCAGCGCCGAGGCACTGGTTTCGTGACCTGCAAGAAAGAAGATTGCCACCTGATCCACCATCTCTTCGGTGTCGAACGTCTGGCCCGTGTGCGGATCGGCGGTGGTCATGATCTTGGTCGCCAGATCATCCGGGGCCGTGCCCGCGGCAATCGCATCCATCCGGTCGCGGGTCAGCCGTGTGATCAGATCACGGATGCGCGCAGCACTGGCGCGGGTGGATTTGCGGTGCAGACGCGGCATCCAGCGCGGCAACGGGATAAAGGCGGCCAGGTTCAGGATTGGCTGGCCACGCTGGTAGCGGCGGAATTCGTCAAAGACCTCTGTGGCGACCTCGTGTTCGATGGGAATCGAAAACAGCGTGCGAAAGATCACGTCGGCAGCGGCGTGGCTGGTCTCGGCCTCGATCTCGACCACTTGGCCTGCGCGCGTATCCAAACGCGTGGCCGCAGCCTCGGCGGCGTCCCACATGGCGGCAAAGGTGTCACGCAGGCGGCCGCCCTCAAACGCGGGGTCGATGATGCGGCGCTGGCGTTTCCAAGTCTCGCCATTGGTCAAAAACACAGAATTGCCCAGCAGCGGGCGCAGCCCTTCGCTGATGCGGTCGGATTTGGGGAAATCGTCGGGGCGTTCCTTCAGCACCAGATCGACCAGATCGGGTTGGTTCAGCAGATACGACCGGAAAAACGGCGTGCGAAATTCAGCCATCCATGCGCGGTACAGGCGCGCGGGCTGCGCCGACAGCAGGTCACGCCGGAACAGGCGCACATAGCGCCACAGCGACACTTTGTCGGGACGGCTTGGGGGCTTGGGCGGTTGGGTCATGCGGCCACAGTGGTGTATTTCGACACCGCCGCCACGATGCGTGATTTCGACGGGGCGCGGCCTGCATATCGGTCGGACAGCAACTGCGGGCCTGCGGTGATCTGGAAATAATCATAGTCGCCGGGTCGGTCAAAGGCACACAGATACTGGAAATGCAGCCGGAAGAACCGCCAGCGCAGCTCCTTCCAGCGCGCGGCGCTCAGCGTCTGGGTAAAGGCCGCTGACAGCACCAGTGGCCAGCGTTGCCCTTCGGGCGCCACGCCCGACACAGCCACCGGATCGCACAGGGCAAAGGCGCAGCCGTCGCCCGGGGCGGTCACGTCGACCCATGTCAGCGCGTCCGACATGCTGAGAAACCGCAGATCGCCACGCAGCCGGTGCGCATCGGGCAGGAACGACACCATCGGCACCACCTGCCCCAGCGACAGAAACGCCAACGCGGGGCCGGTTGCGGGCACCCTGCCCGCGCGGATCAGGTCCGACAGGATCGACACCGCCAGATGCGCACCCGAGGAATGGCCAACGACCAACACCTCGTCCACGTCCGATTGCAGGGCGGTTGCGATGCTGTCGGCAAAGGTGGCCATACGCGTCTCAAGTGCCAGCGGGTTCGCCCCGCGCGAGGCGGCGGAAAACGCATAGTCGTGCATCAGGTAATAGGCGAAAAACTTGCCATCCTGTTTCTTGAACCAGCGCATCAACCAGACCGCCGCCCCAAGGGCCAGCGCCCCCCACAGGATCAGCCGCAGCCCGAACAGCGGCCCCAGCATATGCGGCCCCATGGCCGCCTGCATCGCCCAGTCCATCGCGCGAAAGCCCCATGTGAACACGGCCCATGCCAGCAGAATCGCCAGCAGCAATTGCACCAGCAACATGCCCACCGGATACAATGCCGCAATGATCGGCCCCTTGCGCAGCCGCATCAGCCGCCCCAGCGCGCCGGTGGCGATATAGACCCACGCGGTGCGGATCAGTTGCAGATAGGTCGCGGGGATCGACGTCGCCATGCTGTCGCGCACGATGTCGGACCAGACCAGCACTTCAACATCGGCATCCACATCCACCCCGTCAATCACCGCATCCACATGCCAGCCATAGTTGCCGTTGAACTTGCGCGGTTTCAGTCCGATCTCATAGCCGCTGATCGCCGCCTGTGCGCTGCCTTCCTTGCGGTACAGCTCGCGGTAGCGGCGCGGGTGAATGGGGTCGTAGCCCGGAATGTAGAACACCCGGCGTCTGGTCACTGTGTCTTGCTGTTCCTGCATCGGGCCTGCGTCCTGCTTTGAGCCGCAGTCTAGACAGGTTTTGCGCAGGCGTCAGCCTAAAGTGCTGAGAACCGGAAAGGTTTCCAACAGCCAGAAGCTGAACCAAGTGAACGCGCCGGTGACCAGCGCCAGCCCGACGACGACCAGCAGCACGCCCATGATCCGTTCGATCAGCGCCATGTGACGTTTGATCCGGTTCATCAGGCCCATGGCGCGGGTGATGAACATCGCGGCCAGCAGGAACGGTATACCCAGGCCTGCCGCGTATACACCCAGCAACACCGTGCCCCGCGCCACCGAAGCCTCGGACGCCGCCAGCGACAGGATCGCGCCCAGCTGCGGACCGATGCAGGGCGTCCAGCCAAAGGCAAAGGCCAACCCCAGCACATAGGCGCCAAAGGACGATCCGCCACGGTCGCCCACATCCAGCCGCGCCTCTTGGTCCAGAAACGGAATGCGGAAGACGTTCAGGAAATGCAGGCCAAAGATGATGACGACAACGCCGGAAATCTTGGAAAACAGCGCCTGGTTTTGCAGGAAAAACGCGCCAAAGGCCGACGCGGTAAAGCCCAGCAGCAAGAACACCGTGCTCAGCCCCATCACAAAGAACAGCGCCGCCACCACGGCCCGCCTGCGCCCCGTTGCATCGCTGTCCATCTCGTTCAGGGTCACGCCGCTCATATAAGCCAGATAGGGTGGCACGATCGGCAGCACACAGGGGCTGAGAAAGCTCATGCCGCCAGCGACAAAGGCAACCAGCAGTGCGGGCAGCAAGGCTGCGTCGATGATCTCTATTCCATACATGATTTTGGACATAGGCCATTGCCGCCGCGCCGTCACGCGGCCTTTGGTCACAACCTTGTGGACAGGTTGAAACAACCCGCCTAAATCAAGGGTATGACTGATGATCCTTATACGCTGGACGCCACCGGGCTGCTGTGCCCGCTGCCCGTCCTGAAGGCGCGCAAACGCCTGCAACCGCTGGCCGTGGGCGACACGCTGACCGTACAGGCGGATGATCCGGCCGCCGTGATCGACATGCCGCATTTCTGCGCCGAGGCGGGGCATGAACTGGTATCATCGGATGTGGACAGCGCCGTTCAGGTCTATGTCATCCGCAAGGGACGCTAGGCCGCCACCACCTGCGCACGACGTGTCTTGCGCAACAATGTGCTGACGATGATCAGGTTCAGCACACCGGCCACCGCCGCCACGGCATAGGCCGCCGTGTAATTGCCCGTCAGATCATACAGCGCCCCGCCCTGATAGCCGCCAATGGCGTGGCCGAACCAGCCGAACATCGTGACGATCCCCAAGGCCGACGCGCGCCGCGATGGCGGTGTCAGCATGCGCAACGACACCAGAACGCCGGTCATGACGCCCGCATAGCCAAATCCGTAGATGATCGCGTAGACGTAAAACGTGGCAAGGGTGTCGATATAGATGAACCCGAACACCATCGCCGTCATCCACGCGGTCGCAGTCATATAGGCGGGCAGAGCGCCGATCACATCCGCCAGTTTTCCAAACGCAAGACGCCCCACGATGGCAACCAGGAGCATCACAAAAATCACGCTGCCGGCTTCCGATGCGGCAAATCCACGGTCCTGAATCAGCGGCACCAGATGCATCAGCGGTGTCGACATGCAGGTGCAGCACAGGATGATCGCGGCACTCATGGTCACGATCACGGTGTTGGTGGGCACAAGGGTGTTTTCCTCGGCAGCACTTGCCATGCGCTGTGCGTCGTTTGCGGCAGGTGGCTGGCGCAGCAACAGGCTCAGGGGCAGCATCGTCGCCAGCATGAACACACCCGTGACGCCAAACGCCCCGCTGATGCCAAAAGATTTGATCAGAAAGGACGACACAAACGGCACCCCGCCCTGCCCCAGGGCCTGTCCCGCCGACGCGATCCCGATGGCCATCCCGGCGCCCACGAAAAACCAGTTGCCGACAGCGGCCATCACAGGCGGAAAAATCGCGGCAGCGCCGAAAAAGCCGGCAACAAAGAACAGCAGATAGAACTGCCACAGTGCCGACATCAACGACGCCGCCAGATAGCACAGCCCCAGCACCGTCACGCCAAAGATCACCACGGGCCGCGTGCCTTTGCGGTCAGACAACGGGCCCATGAACAATCCGCCAAAGGCCAGTCCCATGATGCCCGCAAAGTTGATCAGCGCGATCTGGCCGCGCGCCCATCCGAACTGGTCCTGCATGGGCACGATGAATGCCGACATGCCGTTGACGATTGCCCCCATCGAGATGGCCAGGATCAGGGCCGAGGCTGTGACGATCACCCAACGGTATTGCGGTTGCGGAACGGGTGATGTCATCGGTGGACTGCCTTGAATGGGATGTTTCGTGCGCTGCCTAACACATCACGACCGGTGCACCTATCTGTCACGTGGCGTCCAATTGTCCCGCCGCCCCTGACTGCGCAATCGCAGGGCAAGGCCCACCGTGACCCCCACCCCGATGGCAATCGTCAGATCGGCAAAGACCGTCAGCACCAGTGTCAGCAGCAGCAGAACCCGATCAGAGACCTGCGCCTGCATATAGCCACGCCAGCGGTGCGGCTCGGTCATGTTCCACGCGGTCAGGATCAGCAGGCCCGCAAGTGCCGGCATGGCCAGATACCCCGCCAGCGGGGCAAGAAGCAGCATCACCAGCAGGATCGTCAGCGCGTGCACGATCCCTGCCACCGGCGTCCGGCCTCCGGCCCGCACGTTTGTTGCGGTGCGCGCGATGGCCCCCGTGGCAGGCAGGCCGCCAAACAGCGAGGAGCCGATATTGGCAAAGCCCTGTGCCAGAATTTCCGCGTTGGGGCGGTGGTGTCCGTCAATCATCCGGTCGGCAACCATGGCCGACAGCAGCGATTCAATCCCCGCAAGAAAGGCAATGACAAAGGCAGAAGGCAACAGCTCGACCACACGCGCCATGCTGATCTCGGGCAGCGCAGGCATGGGCAAGGTGCTGGGCAACGCGCCAAAGCGTGAAAAGATCGTATCGACCGGCAAGGCGGCCATCGCCACCAGCACCGACGTTATCCCGACGGCCACGATTAACCCCGGAAAGCGCGGTGCCATTCGGCGCAGCACCACGATCAGAACCATCGTCGCCAGTCCGATCCCCAAGGCTACCACGCTGGTGGTGTCTCGTGCAGCCCAAAGGGTTTCCAGCTTGGCGACAAACTCGGCCGGCACCTGCGCCGTGTTCAGCCCGAACAGGTCCTTCAACTGGCTGGTGGCGATGATGATCCCGATGCCGATGGTAAACCCGTTGATCACAGGCTCGGGCACATAGGCGACCAGATTGCCGGCCTTGAGGTAACCGGCGATCAACATGATGATCCCGGCCATAAAGGTCGCCAGAACCAGCCCGTCATAGCCGTGTTCGGCGATGATCCCAAAGACCACGACGATAAACGCCCCCGTCGGCCCGCCGATCTGCACGCGACTGCCGCCCAGTGCCGAAATCAAAAAGCCCGCGACAATGGCCGTGATCAGCCCCTTTTCCGGCCCCGCGCCCGAAGCGATGGCAATGGCCAGACTGAGCGGAAGCGCGATCATCGCCACCGTGATCCCCGCGATCAGATCAGCGGTGAACTGTTGGCGGTCATAGGTGGCCAGAGTCGTCAGAATTTTGGGTTTCATGGCGTCAGCTAACGCCTGCGAAACCAGAGTTACAAGATGCCATGTCGCTATCTCGCTGCGGCAATGACGCGCGCTGTTTCATGGCAATACCGACAAAGCCGAATAGATCCTTTCAAACCGCTGCACATTTTCCGCGTCCTACGCATGGAAATGATGCTTTGGCTGATGCGCACAAGATCGGGCAGGTTGCTTTGGGGGCCGCCATGCCCTGCGCTGTCTGTCAGCGACGATAAAGGGGCGCAGCCGGATGGCCACGCCCCTTTATCAGATCATGAAACCAGACTTAGCCGCCCAGGGACCACCAGCCTTTGCGCTTTGGCTTGGCGGGGGCGTCTTCGTTTGCAGGTGCCTCAGCCGCAGGTTCGGTTTTCGGTTCCACCGGCGCGGGCTCGGGCTTGGGCTCTTCTGCCTTCGGCTCGGGTGCGGGTTCGGCGGCCACTGGCTCGGGCGTCTCAACCTTTGCTGCGGGTGCCTCCTCTTGAGGCGCCGGCGTCTCTGCCACAGCAGCAACATCCGCTTTCGCTTCGACGGGTGCGTCGGCCTCGACAGGTGCCTGAGCAGGTGCGTCAGCTTCAACCGGTGCCTGTGCAGCGGCTTCGGCTTCGGCTTTGGCCGCGGCTTCTGCCTTTGCCTTGGCCGAAACGCGCGTGCGCTTGGGCTTGGGCGTCGCGGCCTCGGCGGTGCCCTCTTCGGCAACGTCCGCGGCCTTGGCCTTGGTTGTTTTTGCCGTAGAAGCCTTGGCGGTTGTCGTCTTGGCCGTGGTCGACGCCGTGCGTGTCGACCGGGTGCGCGTCACCTTGGGCTTGGCCGCTGCATCTGCGTCCGCATCTGTGGCCTCGGCATCATCACCAGTGGTTTCGGTCTTCTTGGTCGAAGAACGCGACCGGCTGCGGCTTGGCTTCGGCTTGTCCTCGGCGGGCGCGGCATCGGTTGTGGCCTCGGGCTGCGATGTATCCGCAGACGCATCGGTATTGCCGTCGTCCTGATCGTCATCATCACGACCGTTCTCGCCGTTCTGATCCTCGCCGGTGGACGACTTGCTCCGCCGCCGACGACGCCGACGACGCCGTTTGGGTTTGGGTTCACCGTCTTCGCCGACTTCCGCCGCAGGATGCGACTGGGGTGCAGGCTCAGCTGCCTTGGCCTCTTGCGCGGCTTCGGCTGCGATGTCCGCCGCTTCGGCCGCCTCGGCGGCGCGGGCGTCTGCTTCGTCGATCTGGTCCATGATGGATGTATCGACAGACACCACATGGGTGGCCGCCGTCACGACGCGCGTGGCGGTCTTGAACTTTTCGATGTTGAAATCGGGGCTGATCAACGTGGGATCACCCTCGATGCGCACCGACAGACCATAGCGCACTTCGATCTGCGCGATATGTTCGCGTTTCTGGTTCATCAGGAAGTTCGAGATGCCAACCGGGCATTTCACCAGCACTTCGCGCGACCGGCGGCGGGTGCCCTCTTCCTCGATCTGACGCAGGATCGACAGCGCAAGGTTGTCGTCCGACCGGATCAGACCGGTGCCGTGGCACGCCTGACACGGCTGCGTTGTCGCCTCGATCATGCCGGGGCGCAGACGCTGACGCGACATTTCCATCAGGCCAAAGCCCGAGATGCGGCCCACCTGAATGCGCGCGCGGTCGGTTTTCAGCTTGTCCTTCATCATCTTTTCGACGGCGGCGTTGTTCTTGCGCTCGTCCATGTCGATAAAGTCGATGACGATCAGGCCCGCAAGGTCGCGCAGACGCAACTGGCGCGCCACTTCGGCGGCGGCCTCAAGGTTGGTCTTGGTCGCGGTCTGCTCGATCGAGCCTTCCTTGGTCGCACGGCCAGAGTTGACGTCGATGGCCACCAGCGCTTCGGTCACACCGATCACGATATAACCACCCGACGGCAGTTGCACCGTGGGGTTGAACATGCCGGCCAGATAGCTTTCGACCTGATAGCGGGCAAACAGCGGCAGGCTGTCTTCGTAGCGTTTCACGTTCTTGGCGTGGGACGGCATGATCATCTTCATGAAGTCCTTGGCGATGCGGTAGCCACGCTCGCCCTCGACAAACACCTCGTCGATGTCACGGTTGTACAGATCGCGGATCGACCGTTTGATCAGGTCGCCCTCTTCGTAGATCTTCGCGGGCGCAATGGATTTCAGCGTCAGCTCGCGGATCTGTTCCCACATCCGTTGCAGGTATTCGTAATCGCGCTTGATCTCGGCCTTGGTGCGTTTGGCACCGGCGGTGCGCACGATCAGGCCGGCGCCACGGGGCACTTCGATTTCGTTGGCGATCTCTTTCAGCTTCTTGCGGTCCACGGCATTGGTGATCTTGCGGCTGATGCCGCCCCCTCGGGCCGTGTTGGGCATCAGGACGCAATAGCGACCGGCCAGCGACAGATATGTGGTCAGCGCCGCACCCTTGTTGCCGCGCTCTTCCTTGACGACCTGAACCAGCAGGATCTGACGGACCTTGATCACTTCCTGAATCTTGTAACGTTTGGCGCGCGGTTTGCGGACCGGGCGAATGTCGTCGCTGTCGTCCTCGTCGGCGACGGATTCGATGCTGTCATCCTTGTCGGCGGCGTCGGCGGCCACGTCTTCGTCGTCGTGATCGTGATCATCGTCCGCCGCAGGCGTTTCCACCGGCGTTTCGCGCACGGTTTCCATGGGCGAAGACCCTTCGTCCACGCCATCATCGCCCTCTGACAGGTCGATGGTTTCCATGCCGCCCACTTCATCCGAAGATGTCACGGCGTCATCGCTGGATGTCTCTTCCGCCTTGGTCGAGGACCGGCTGCGCGAACGCGACCGCGACGACGAGCGCTTGGGCTTGTCGTCGTCTTCATCCTTGGCGCGCTGCGCTTCGGCCAGCGCGCGTTCTTCCTCCATCAGCGCCTCGCGGTCGGCGACGGGGATCTGGTAGTAATCGGGATGGATTTCCGAGAACGCAAGGAAGCCGTGGCGGTTGCCGCCGTAATCTACGAACGCCGCCTGAAGCGACGGTTCAACCCGCGTTACCTTGGCGAGATAGATGTTGCCAGCAAGCTGGCGTTTGTTTTCAGATTCAAAATCGAATTCCTCAACTTTGTTTCCGTCGACCACAACAACGCGCGTTTCCTCGGCGTGGGTGGCATCGATAAGCATTTTCTTTGGCATATTGTCCGTTTGCACGTGCGCAGCGCCACATCACCCGGGGGTGCGGCGGTTCTGGAGACGTGTCTATTTAAGGCGAATAGCGACGCGCGGCAGCACCGGCCTCTGGGGCCTGCTGCTGTCCTGCTCATGGCATGTGCGCGTGTCATCGCGTTTCTTCTCCGACACGCAGTGACGTTTGGTCCTGCGCATCCATTCAAAAGCTGCGCATATGTTGACCATACCGCCGGCATCTCACGGCCGTTTCCGGCCCAATCGGTCTGTTTCAGGTCGGGGCGTTTTGGCCACCAAACGCTGTCACAGCGAAACTCTCATCAGGTCCGACGTGTGGATAACGTCAAAGTCCTACCCTTTAGATAATGCGTTTCACATCAGTATTACAATCGCTAACTGCGGCAGGCGCGCTGCAATCGTCGTTTCAAGGGGCCAAACGCAACGGTGCAGCGGCCTGCGGGGCCACTGCACCATATGGTTGAAACCGTTCTGCGCGAAATTGCAGCAGCGCAGATCAATTCTGAAGATAGTCGGACCGTTGCAGGCCGTATTTGGCCATTTTCTCGTTCAGCGTCCGGCGTGGCAGGCACAGCTCGTCCATCACGCTGGCAATCGAGCCCTTGTGTCGGCGCATGGTGTTGTCGATCAGCATCCGTTCAAACGCCTCGACGTATTCTTTCAGCGGCTTGCCCTCGGTGGTCATCACCGGTTGCATTTCCTCGTGATCGGACATCAGCAGCGACGCGATGGTGCCGGTTCCGCGCCGCGATTGCAGCACCGCGCGTTCAGCGATGTTGATCAACTGGCGCACGTTGCCCGGCCAAGGGGCCTGCAAAAGCTGCGCGGCCTCTTGGGCGCTGACGTTCGGGGCTTCGCAGCCGTATTCATCGGCGAACTGTTCGCTCAGGCGGGTGAACAGCGTCAGGATGTCCTCGCCGCGCTGGCGCAGCGGTGGCACAGTGATGCGCAGGGCGGCCAGGCGGTAGAACAGGTCAGGGCGCAGCGCGTCCTCGCAGGTGCGGCCCGCTTCCTGCATGTTGCAGATGCCGACAATGCGGGTTTCGGCCGGCGTGCCCTGATCGTTGATCGCACTCAGCAGACGCGCTTGCAGCGGTTCGCTCAGCGCCTCAATGTCTTCCAGCACCAGCGTGCCGCCGCGGGCCTCTTCGATGGCGGGCAGTTGCGCGTCTTCGGGCTGCATCGGGCCAAACAGGCGTTTGGTCAGCGCATCCTCTTCCAGTGCGGAGCAGCTGACCAGCACGAATTTCTTGCCCGCGCGGCTGCCAACGGCATGAAGCGCGTGGGCCACCAGCGTCTTGCCGGTGCCGGTTTCGCCGTCGATCAGGACGTGGCCGTCGGCCTGCCCCAGATCAAGGATGTCTTCGCGCAGCCGGTCCATCACCGGGCTTTGACCGATCAGCTTTTTCATCAACTGGCTGCCATCCGACAGCTCACGACGCAGGGCGCGGTTGTCCATCACCAGACGGCGCGCGCCTGTGGCCTTCTTGGCCAGCTCGCTCATGCGGTCGGGGTTGAACGGCTTTTCAAGAAAATCGAACGCACCGACGCGCATTGCCTCAACCGCCATCGGCACATCGCCGTGGCCGGTGATCATGATCACAGGCAGCGCGCTGTCGTTGCCCATCAGTTTCTTCAAAAACTGCATTCCGTCCATGCCGGGCATCTTGATGTCCGAAATCACGATGCCGGGATAATCCGGCCCCAGCACCTTCAACGCGTCTTCGGCGCAGGCGAAGGTTTCGGTGTCATATCCTGACAGCGCCAGCCACTGGCTGATGGACTGCCGCATATCTTGTTCGTCATCGACAATCGCGATCTTCATGGCTTGGGTCATTCTCTACTCCGCCGCTTGGCTGTTGTTGCTTTCGCCCTCAACGCGCGAGAGGATCGGAAGTTGCATTTCAAATACAGCACCGCCCCCTTGGCCGTTGCGTGCCGTTAGTCTACCACCAAGGTCGTTTACAATCCCGGACGAAATGGCAAGGCCCAGCCCCACCCCGTCGCCGGGCTGTTTGGTGGTGTAAAACGGTTCAAACAACGCGTCCAGATCCTCGATCCCGGGACCGTTGTCGCGCACCGTCAAAGTCGCTGTCTGACCCGCTGACAGGATAATATCCACCTGCGGGTTCCGTTCTGATCTGGTGGCGTCGATGGCATTGCGCAAGAGGTTGACCATAACTTGTTCAATCCGCATCCGGTCGCCCATGACGCGCACAGGTTCGTCCGGCAGGATGCGGGTGATCTGAACCTGACGCTGACGCAGTTGTGGCTCCATCATCGACAGGCTGGACGCCAGCGCATTGCCCATATCCACAGGCGAAAGTGCGTCCGCGCCCTTGCGGGCATAGGATTTCAGTTGCCGCGTGATGGCACCCATGCGTTCGATCAGATCGTCGATGCGCCCGAACGACGACAGCGCCTCGTCCTTGCGGTTGCGGGTCAGCAGCAAACGCGCCCCCGCCAGATAGGTTTTCATCGCGGCCAGCGGCTGGTTCAGCTCGTGACTGACGGCGGCCGACATCTCGCCCAGGGCGGCCAGTTTGCTGGATTGTTCCAACGTCTGTTCGGCCACGGCAAGGGTTTCCTGCACACGCTCGCGTTCGGCGATTTCCCGCTGCAAACGGGCATTCAGTGCGCGAAGCTCTGCCGACTCGCGCTGGAACAGCGCCATCCGAAACGCGGTGCGCCGCGACAGAAAATAGAAAGTCAGCGCCAGAAGAATCGCAAATCCCATGATTTCCAGCGCCAGAACCCCGTTCACACGCTCACGCACCGAGGTGTAGGTGGTGAAGGACGCCATGCGCCAGCCACGGAACGGAATGCGCGTTTCCAGCCGCATTACGCCCTCGCCCTGAATATAGGCATCGGGGGGCAGCGCGGTCCAGTCGGCGGTGGCCTGAATGGCGCGCTCGATGGCGCTTTGCGGGGTCTGGCGGGCAAGTGCTTCGGCTTCGGTCCGGCCCCGCCAGCGCGGTTCGGTCGCCAGAATGATCGCCCCTGTGCTGTCGGTCACCAGCACGGCGTCTGAAATCCCCGCCCAGGCGCGTTCAAACTTTTGCAGGTCCACCTCGACAGTGATGACACCCAGCACATCGCCGCCCGATTGCACCCGCCGCGAATAGGTAAAGGTATAGCCGCCGGATTCACGCGGGATCACGGCAAAGATCGTCCCCGCCGCGCGCATCGCATCGACAAAATACAACGCATTGCTGTGTGACGACCCCAGCCGGTTGCGGTCGGTGGCGGCCACCGTGCGCCCGTCCTTGTCCAGCAACATCAGCGATGCGGCCCCGATTTCCTCGACAAAGGAAATCAGCCGCTGCGTCGATTGCGAATAATCCGCTGAATTCAGCGCCCCGATCAACGTCGGGTCGCGCGCCAGCAATTGCGGCACGATGGCGTTCTGGCGCAGTTCCGACAACAGGTTGCCCGAATACAGCGCCAGCCGCAGCTCGGCCCGGTTGCGCGTGGTCTGGGTGAAACGATCGGTCAGCAGGCTGTTGGTGAACCACACCGTGAACAGCGCCAACACGAACAACAGCCCCAAGGCCACGCGGACGCGCCAGCCAATAGCCTTGTTGTTGCTGAAAACGCCCTGAGCCTGCATGACGGATACCTTAATCGTATCCGCGCGCCGCGCTCAAGTCATGCCGGTCTCAGGGCACCCATCAACGCGCGGAAAAGCGCCGTACCGTCGGTGCCGCCGTGACCTGCATCCGCCGCCCGCTCTGGGTGGGGCATCATGCCCAGCACACGGCGGTTTTCCGACAGGATGCCCGCAATGTCAGCGCGCGCGCCGTTGGGGTTGTCGGTATAGGTGAACGCGATGCGGTCGTGATCTTGCAGCGTCGCAATGGTGGCATCGTCGGCGTAATAGTTGCCGTCGTGGTGCGCGATCGGGATGTCGATCACGTCGCCGGCATTGTACCCTTGAGTAAAGGCACTGTCGCTGGTTGCCACCTTCAGACCCACGGTCTTGCAGATGTATTTCAGCCCTGCATTGCGCAGCAAGGCACCGGGCAGGATGCCGGTTTCGGCCAGAACCTGAAACCCGTTGCAGATGCCGATGGCATAACCGCCACGATCCGTGTGCGCCTTGAGCGAATTGCAGATCGGCGAATTGGCGGCAATCGCGCCGCAGCGCAGGTAGTCGCCAAAGGAAAACCCGCCCGGCACGCCAACGATGTCCACATCGCGGGGCAGTTCGGTGTCCTTGTGCCAGACCATTTGCACATCTGCGCCCGCAGCCTCAAAGGCGACAGCCAGATCGCGGTCGCAGTTCGAACCGGGGAAAACGATGACAGCAGCTTTCATGGAAACATTCCTTGTCGCAGCGCGGATGCGCCTTAGCCGATCTCGACCGAATAGGATTCGATCACGGTGTTGGCCAGCAGCTTTTCGCACATGGCGGTCACGTCAGCCTCGGTCGCGCCCTCGGCCAGATCCAGTTCGATCACCTTGCCCTGGCGCACGCCGTTCACGCCGTCAAAGCCAAGCGCGCCCAACGCGTGGCGCACGGCCTCGCCCTGCGGGTCCAGAACCCCGTTTTTCAACATCACATGTACCCGAGCTTTCATCGCGCCGTGGTCCTTTTCGCTATCGTGTCGTTCGTATGGTGCGGGCCGCCGCCGATCTTAGTTGATCAGCGTCGGTTTGGTGATGGGCGATGCGTTCTTGGGCAGAACACCCAGACGCCGCGCCACTTCGGTATAAGCGTCGGTCAGGTTGCCCAGATCGCGGCGGAACACGTCCTTGTCCAGCTTCTGACCGGTTTCCATATCCCACAGCCGGCACGAATCCGGGCTGATTTCATCCGCGACGATCAGACGCTGGAAATCACCGTCGTAAACGCGGCCGATCTCGATTTTGAAATCGACCAGCTTGATGCCCACGGCCAGCATGACGCCGGACATGAAATCGTTGACCCGCAGTGCAAGGCTCAGGATGTCATCCATGTCCTGCTGGCTGGCCCAGCCAAAGGCAGCGATATGTTCTTCGGTCACCAGCGGATCACCCAGCGCGTCGTCTTTATAGCAATATTCGACGATGGGACGCGGCAGTTGCGTGCCCTCTTCGATGCCCAGACGGGTGCTCATCGACCCTGCGGCATAGTTGCGCACGATCACTTCCAGCGGAATAATCTCGCACGAGCGGACCAGTTGTTCGCGCATGTTGATGCGCTTGATGAAATGCGTCGGCACGCCGATTTGCGCCAGACCGGTCATGAAATATTCGCTCAGACGGTTGTTCAACACGCCTTTGCCTTCGATCACGTCCTTTTTCTGCGCGTTGAACGCGGTGGCGTCATCCTTGAAATACTGCACGATCGTGCCCGGCTCGGGGCCTTCATACAGAATTTTGGCTTTGCCTTCGTAAATCTTTTTGCGCCGCGCCATTGACGTTCCCCTTGGTGTTGACGGGGCCGAGTCCCTGTCACGTTAGCGTCCTCTTAGTGCAAGGGGCGCACTGCCGCAAGGAACACACACCAATCCGCTGCCCTGACGGCACTTGTATGGTCCCCAAAGGCACCCAATATGCTAAAAACACGCCATTCACTTCCAAAGGACAGGCCCATGAGCACTTTTGACGACCGCGAAAACGCTTTTGAATCGAAATACGCCCATGATGCGGAAATGCAGTTCAAGGCCGAAGCCCGCCGCAACAAGCTGCTGGGCCTGTGGGCCGCCGAACTGCTGGGCAAGACCGGCGATGCGGCCAACGCCTATGCCGTCGAGGTGGTCAAATCCGACTTTGAAGAGGCCGGCGACGAAGACGTCTACCGCAAGGTGTCGGGCGATCTGGGCGACAAGGCCGACGAGGTCACAGTGCGCACCAAGATGGTTCAGCTTATGGCCGAAGCCAAGGCCCAGATCATGACCGAAGTGAAGTCCTAAGCCGACATTAGACCACGGGTTTAATCAAACCCGCGCGATTTATCCGGCGTGCAGCCCCCGCTGCGCGCCGTTTTCGTATCTGCCGTTAACGTCATGCTCAGCCCCGTCGCATAGCCCTGAATACGGGGTGCAAACGGGGGGCCGTGCAAGATGCTGCAATTTCTGAATTCAAATGCGGTGGGGCAATTGTTTCTGCGGGTACTGGTGCCTGCGGTGGTGTTGTGCCTGTGTCTGTCAGCCCTGGCGCAGCGGCTCGAACCCGATATGTCCGGTGCGATCTGGGCGCATGTGGCGCAGGTGCCTGTCTGGATTTGGGTGCAGGCGCTGGGGCTGAGCGTGGCCAGCTTGTGGGCGGTGGGCCGCTATGACAGCGTGGCACACAGGCACCTGGGCACCGGATTGCGCGACCGGCCCGCACGGCTGGCCGGCACGGTGTCGATCGCGCTGGCACAGTCCCTGGGCTTTGGCATCTTTACCGGTGCGTTGGCGCGTTGGCGGCTGCTGCCCGATCTGACGCTGGCCGAAGCGTTGCGCCTGAGCGCCTTTGTCTCGCTGTCGTTTCTGGCGGGCTGGGCGCTGGTCACCGCGCTGGCCTGCCTGTTGCTGCCGTCGCCCGATTGGACAGTGGTCCCCGCGCTGATGGTCTTGATGTTGGCCAATGCGGTGCTGGCGGTGCAATTCCTGTGCCCCGTGGTGCGATGGCGCGGCAGGTCGGTGCAATTGCCCACCCTGCCCGCGTCGATGGCCATTTTGCTGTGGACCGCAGTCGATACGCTGTGCGCGGCAGGTGCGCTATATGTCTTGCTGCCCGCCGATGCAGCAGTCAGCCCCGCGCAGTTCCTGCCGCTGTTCCTGATGGCGCTTGGCACGGCCCTGATCTCGAACACTCCGGGCGGCGTCGGCCCGTTCGAGCTGATGATGCTGGGACTGCTGCCGCATGTGCCTGCGGCGGATGTTCTTGGCAGTATCGTTGCATTTCGCATCGTTTATTATGCGCTGCCTGCCCTGTTGGCCGCGGCAGCGCTGTTGCGCCCCATGCAGGACGCGCGGACCAACCGGCGCTTGACGGTGCCGAACTGCGCGCAATCTGCACAGCGTGCCGAACTGGGCATAATACGCCAGACCGCGGCGCGGGCAATTGCGTACCAAGGCACCAGCGCCGTGGCCTGGACCACCGGCCAGACATTGACCTGCCTTGGCGATCCGACAGTGGGCAGTCCGCAGGCCGCCCTGCCCGTCCTGAAGCACCTTGCGCGCCAGCACAGTCGCGTGCCCTCCATTTACAAATGCAGCGCCCGCACTGCGGCGGTGGTGCGCAAGGCCGGTTGGGCCGTGCTGCACATCGCGGACGAGGCGGTGATTGACACGGCACATTATGACACCAACCGCCCCGCCTATCGCCGTCTGCGGCGCAAGCTGCGCAGTGCGCAGAAAGCGGGCGTCGCGGTCTGCCACCCCTCACATCTGCCGCTGGCCGAAATGGCACGCATTGATGCCGCGTGGCAGGCCAGCCACGGCCGCGCGCGCGGCGGCACCATGGGGCAGTTCGAAGGCGGCTATGTCCGCGCGCAACATTGCGTTCTGGCCTATGTTCAGGGCCAGCTTGTCGGCTTCGTGACCTTTCACATGGGGCCGCACGACTGGTGCCTTGATCTGGTGCGCCATGTGGATGCCCTGCCCGATGGCACCATGTTCGCGCTGGTCGACGCCGCGATCTGCCAGGCGCGTTTGGCGGGCATTGCACAGGTCAACCTGGCCGCGATCCCCGCCTGCCCGAACCCGGCAAGCGGCTTTTGGCGCTGGTTTGGCGTTCAGATGGTCCTGCGGAGCGGCGGATCGGGCCTGCGCCAGTTCAAATCCGCCTTTGCGCCAGCATGGCACCCCCGTTATGCCGCCGCCCCGAACTGGGCCGCCCTGACGCTGGCATTGGCCGACATCACCCGCGCCGTGCACCGCCCCGACCCGCCCTTGAATGCGGCGGCTCATGATGGTGTTGAGAATTATGAGGTGGCCAGCCGCCGCGCTTCGTGACAAATGGAACAATCACGCGCGCGCGAGAAAGGCCCTGAGATGACGAATTTGCTAAGCAAGATGCTTGAAACCCACGACACCCTGCTGGCAGATGGCGCCACGGGCACCAACCTGTTCAATATGGGGCTGATGTCGGGTGACGCGCCCGAGATGTGGAACGAGGAACACCCCGACCGCATCACCACGCTGTATCGCGGCGCGGTCGATGCCGGGTCGGACATCTTCCTGACCAACTCGTTCGGGGCCAACGCCTCGCGGCTGAAACTGCACGGTGCCGCCAAACGCGCCCACGCCCTGTCGCGCATCTCGGCCGAGATTGCCCGCGAAGTGGCCGATACCGCAGGCCGCCCCATCGTGGTGGCAGGCTCGGTCGGCCCCACCGGAGAAATCATGGAACCCGTGGGCACACTCAGCCACGCCGTCGCGGTCGAGATGTTCCACGAAACCGCCGACGGGCTGAAAGCGGGCGGCGCCGACGTGGGTTGGCTTGAGACCATTTCCGCCCCCGAAGAATACCGCGCCGCCGCCGAAGGCTTCGCGCTGGCCGGACTGGACTGGTGCGGCACCATGAGCTTTGACACCGCCGGGCGCACCATGATGGGCCTGACAAGTTCCGGCCTGGTCGAGCTGGTGCAGGAACTGGAAAACGCCCCGATGGCATTCGGCGCCAACTGCGGCACCGGATCGTCCGACCTGCTGCGCACCGTGCTGGGCTTTGTCGCGGCAAACCCCACCCGCCCGATCATCGCCAAGGGCAACGCGGGCATTCCGAAATACCACGACGGGCACATCCACTATGATGGCACGCCCGAACTGATGGCCGACTATGCCGTGATGGCGCGCAACTGCGGCGCGCGGATCATTGGCGGCTGCTGCGGCACCATGCCCGACCACCTGCGCGCCATGCGCGAGGCGCTGGACACGCGGCCCAAGGGCGACGCCCCGCTGCTGGAAGAAATCGTCGCCAAGCTGGGCGCGTTTTCCTCGGAAAACGACGGCACCGGTGACCAATCCGACGCCCCCCAACGCCGCAGCCGCAACCGCCGCAGCCGCACGTAATCAGACCCGAAATCAGAACAATGACATCTGCGCCCCCGGCAACACCGGGGGCCGGAACAGATCGCAGCGCATCGGCGTGCCGGCGGTCTTCAACCCCAGCCGCTTCACCGCGACGTTGAACCGCTGCGCCACCATCTCGGCATAAGGCCCAGTGCCACGCATCCGCCGCCCCCAGGCCGCGTCGTAGTCCGCACCCCCGTGCATTTCACGCAAGCGCGCCATGATCCGCCCCGCCCGGTCGGGGTAATGCTGCGCCAGCCACTCCTGCACCAGCGGCGACACCTCGCGCGGCAGCCGCAGCATGATCCAGCTTGCCGACCGCGCGCCCGCGTCCTTGCCCGCGGCCAGAATGCTCTCAAGCTCTGGATCGGTCAGCGCCGGGATCATGGGCGATGCCATGACCCGCACCGGTATCCCCGCCTGCGCCAGCCGCCGGATGATCTCGATCCGCCGTTTCGGTCCCGGCACACGCGGCTCCATCAACCGTGACAGGGCTGCGTCCAGCGTGGTCACCGAAATGCCCACCCGCACCAGCCCGCGCCGCGCCATGTCCGACAGAATGTCGATGTCGCGTTCGATCAGCGTGCCCTTGGTCACGATGGCCACCGGATGATCCGCATCCGACAGGACCTGTAAACAGGCGCGCGTAATGCCATGTTCCCGCTCGATCGGCTGATAGGGGTCGGTATTGGTCCCCATCGCAATCGGGGCCACCTTGTAACGCTTCGCCGCCAGTTCGCGTTGCAACACTTGCGGCGCATCGGGCCGCGCGATCAACCGGGTTTCGAAATCCAGCCCCGGCGACAGCCCCAGATAGGCGTGGCTGGGCCGTGCAAAACAATAGACACAGCCGTGTTCACAGCCGCGATAGACGTTGATCGACCGGTCAAACGGCAGATCGGGCGACTTGTTATAGGTGATGATGCTGCGCGGCACCTCGACACTGACTTCGGTGCGCAGCGGCGGCAACGGCTCGCCCGCGTCCCAACCGTCGTCTTCCTCGGTCCGGCTGAGGCGGTCAAAGCGGCTGACCGCGTTGCTGGCGGCCCCCCGCCCAAGCGCGCGCATGGCATAGGTCTGGCGTGTCATATCCCCACTATAGAACATTGAGGGAACATCCCGCCAGTGCAAAACCCGCTTTACCCTGTCACCTTGGGCCATTAATCCGCTTTCGTAACGCTCAGGTCGCACATCGCGCGGCGTGTGTCGTAATTTTGACAGTCACCCTTGGGCTTTGTGTCAAAAGAGGTCAAACTGCGGTGGGCCGTGGGCTAAAATAAAGGGATCTGCCATGTCAGACGAAGACGAAATCATCCTGTCGGAACTGGACGACGAGGAACTGGTCCAACAGATGTTCGACGACCTTTATGACGGTCTGAAAGAAGAGATCGAAGAGGCCGTGAACATTCTGCTGGAACGCAATTGGGAACCCTACGACATCCTGACCAAGGCACTTGTGGGCGGCATGACCATCGTCGGTGCCGACTTCCGCGATGGCATCCTGTTCGTACCCGAGGTGCTGCTGGCCGCCAACGCGATGAAGGGCGGCATGTTCATCCTCAAGCCGCTGCTGGCCGAAACCGGCGCACCGCGCGTCGGCAAGATGGTGATCGGCACGGTCAAGGGCGACATCCACGACATCGGCAAGAACCTTGTCGGCATGATGATGGAAGGCGCGGGTTTCGAAGTGGTCGATCTGGGGATCAACAACGCGGTCGAATCCTATATGACCGCGCTGGAAACCGAAGGTCCGGATATCCTGGGCATGTCGGCCCTGCTGACCACCACGATGCCTTACATGAAGGTCGTGATCGACACGCTGGTCGAACAGGGCAAGCGCGACGATTACATCGTGCTGGTGGGCGGCGCGCCGCTGAACGAAGAGTTCGGCAAAGCCATCGGTGCCGACGCATACTGCCGTGACGCAGCCGTGGCCGTGGAAACGGCCAAGGATTTCATGGGCCGCAAGCACAACCGCGCCAACGCCTGAAACCTGCCTTTTTGAATGAACCAGCCCCGCCCTTGCCGGCGGGGCTTTTCTTTTGGCGCGCGCATCCCCAGATAAAGGTCAAAGGAGTGCCCATGCCATTTAACCGCCTTGCCCTGATCCTTGTCGTCGTGATCGCAGCCGCCGCCGTCACCGTGTGGCTGGCCATGCTGGCCGCCGCGGCCTTCAGCCTGCCACAGGCGGCAACAGCCTTGGTGCCGCTTGCCTTGTTGGCCTTTGTTCTGGTCCGGCTGCTGCGCGACCGGACCAAAGACCCTTAGATCAAACTCTGGACCGTGTCAGCCAGACCATCACCGCCACCATGACGATCCCGTACAGCACATGGCCCACCAGTGCGACCCAGGTGATACCGGTGAAGTTCAGGAAAAACGGCAACCCCGCAATGGCGGTGATCCCGCCGATGGCAAAGACCCACAGGCCAAAGCCGTAAACTGCTGCGGGCACGATCCACGGCAAGCCACCGCCGATCACCCGATCCCACACAGGCTTGAAAATGAACAGCCAACCCACCGGATAGCCGATCAGCCCCACCAGATAGAAATGCATGAAATACCCTGCAAAATCCCCGTTCGGCAGCCCCAGCGCGCCAAACAGGCTTTTGGCCAGCCCGTGCGGCGACAGATTGGCAAAACCCAAGGCAGGGCTGATCACCTGCCCCCACAGATCAAATGCCATCGTCGCAAAGCAGCCCGATATAAACATCAGCCCCAGCGTGGCCGTGTTCACGCCCGCTTTGTTGGTATAAATCGTCATTGTGTTCCATCCCTGTCTGAAATGTCGTATCTGACACATCCAGCTACGCAGCTTCCGTGGCACCGTGCAACGATGCACAGATACCCCACACGCATTGGTTAGAATTGTGACAGATCACACCGCCCCCCTGCCCGACCTTGACCAGCTGACCGAAAGCGGCCTGCGGGCCAAGGGCACAGACTCGATCCTGCTGATCGCCTGTGGGGCGCTGGCGCGCGAAATTCTGGACCTAAAGCAGGCCAACGGCTGGACTCACATGGACCTGACCTGCCTGCCCGCCAAATACCACCTGTACCCAGACAAAATCACCGCAGCCGTGCGCGACAGCGTCGCCAAACACCGCGACCGCTACGACAATATCTTTGTGGTTTATGCGGATTGCGGCACCGGTGGTCTTTTGCAAGCCGCCTGCGCCGAAATGGGCGTTGAAATGGTGGCCGGTCCCCACTGTTACAGCTTTTTCGAAGGCAACGACCGCTTTGCGCACCACAGCGAAAGCGAGATCACGACCTTCTATCTGACCGACTTCCTGGTCCGCCAGTTCGAGGCGTTCATCATCAAGCCGATGGGCCTGGACCGCCACCCGCAACTGCGCGACATGTATTTCGCCAACTACGAAAAACTGGTCTATCAGGCGCAAACCGACGACCCCGCCCTAACGGAAAAAGCCCGCGCCGCGGCGGACCGGCTGGGCTTGAAATTCGAGCGTCGCTTTACCGGCTACGGTGATCTTGCCACCCACCTCAAAGACCTCTGAACCTTCTTTTGGCCCCAAATATCCCGGGGGTCTCGGGGGCTGGCCCCCGATTAAGCCGCAGCAGCCACGGCGCGCACCCGCTCGATCATCGCGCGCAACCCGTTGGACCGCTGCGCCGACAGATGGTCGTTCAGCCCCAGCCGTTCCAGTTCGGCCCGCGCATCCACGCCCAGAACTTCGGCCACAGGCACACCGTTGTACAGCTTGCGCAGCACAGCGATCAGACCGTTCACGATCATCGCGTCGCTTTCCCCGTCAAAGTGAAACACCCCGCCGTCGATCTGCGGATGCAGCCAGACCTGGCTGGCGCAGCCGTCCACCTTGGTCGCGGGCACCTTCAGCGCGTCCTCCAGCGGGTCCATCGCCTTGCCCTGTTCGATGACATAGCGATAGCGATCTTCCCAATCTTCCAGAAATTCGAAATCTTCCACGATCTCTTCAAACGCGGCCTGAGCCATGAAAAACACCTCTCTGATTGCCCACACGAGGTAAGACGCCTCTGGCCAAAGGTCCACCCCCCGCGCATGATGCTTTTCAATACGCTTTTCAATACGGGCCCGATGGGCTAACACAAGCCAAACAACAGGCAATCCGATATGCGTCTTACACTTAGTGCCCTTCTGATCTCGTCCATGACCCTTGGCGGATGCGCCACTGTGCGTGACAGCCGCGTCAATCCGTTCAACTGGTTTGTCGGCTCGCGCTCTGAACCGGTTGCAACCGCGCCGACGGCGGCCAGCACGAATCCGTTGATCCCAAGCCAACGGGCCGGGCTTTTTGCGCGCAAACGGGCCGAGCGTGACATTTATCTGGGCACGCCGATCGACACCGTGTCGGACCTGGTCATCGAACGGGTTCCGGGCGGTGCAATCATTCGCGCATCGGGCGTGTCGCAAGCCCAAGGTCTGTACGAGGTGCGTCTGACCCCGGAGAACGAGGATGACGAAGCGGTCGACGGCGTGCTGAGCTATCGTCTGGAAGGCCGCCTGCCCGAAAACGCCCGTCCCGGCGGGTCACAGGCCACGCGGACCGTGACAGCAGCCCATGCGGTGACCGAACAGCAGTTGCGTGGCGTCAGCACCATCCGCGTGGTTGGTGCGCGCAACGCGCGTACGTCGCGCCGGTAACGGCAGACGGCATTAGGGGGCGCTGCCCCCGCCCTGCGGGCGCCCCCGGGATTTTTTAAACCAGAGAAACAGGACCAGCCTGCGCGAAATCGCGCGGGATCAGTCCAGTTCGACGACGCGGACGGTCTGACCCTTGGCCGCAAGCGCGATCTTGCCGTCGCACAGGCGCAGCGCGTCATTGCCAAAAACTTCCCGACGCCAACCGGTCAGCGCATCCACATCGCGCAGGCCTGCGGCGATCGCGTCCAGATCGGCGGCGGGTGCGATCAGCTTTGCAGCGACGCCGGCGCTTTCTGTCTTGGCCTTGAGCAGCACGCGCAACAGGTCAGCCAGCGCGGGGTTCACTTGCAGCTTTTCGCGGCTGGTGTCCGGCTTTGGCAGGCGGTCGGCGGGCGTGTTCACGCCGCGTTGGACGGCCTCGAGAATGCCATCGGCAATGTCGCCACGGCGCGCTTCGCGCAGCAGCAGGCGCGCGCGGTTCAGCTCTTCCAGGTTTTGCGGCTTGTTGCTGGCCAGTTCGACCAACGCATCGTCCTTGTAGACGCGGTTGCGCGGGATGTTGCGTTCCTGCGCATAGGTCTCGCGGAAGGCGGCCAGCTCGCGCACGATGCCCAGAAAACGGGCGCTGTTGGTGCGGGTCTTGACCCGTTTCCATGCCTGATCGGGGGCCACGGTATAGGTGTCGGGCGACAGCAGGATTTTCAGCTCTTCCTCGACCCAGGCACTGCGCCCTGTTTCCTCAAGCCGTGCGGCGAGAAATTCGTAAATCTGGCGCAGGTGGGTCACATCGGCCAGCGCATAGGTTTTCTGCGCATCGGTCAGCGGGCGGCGCGACCAGTCGGTAAACCGCGAGGTCTTGTCCAGCGGTGCCTTGGCGATCTTTCGCACAAGGGTTTCATAGCCGACCTGTTCGCCAAACCCGCAGACCATCGCCGCGACTTGCGTGTCGAACAGCGGAATCGGAAAGACGCCCGCATCGACAAAGAAGATCTCCAGATCCTGACGCGCGGCGTGGAACACCTTGACCACAGAGGTGTCGCGGAACAGATCGTACAGCGGCTCCAGCGACAGGCCCTCGGCCAGCGGGTCCAGCAGCACGGCGCCGCTGTCGTCGGTTCCGGGCATGGCCAACTGCACAAGGCACAGCTTTGAATAGTAGGTACGTTCGCGCAGGAACTCTGTATCGACGGTTACATAAGGGTGTTTTGCGGCCTCTTCACAGTAGGCTGCAAGCTCTTCGGTCGTCGTCAGTGTTCTCATCGTGGGGTCTTAACCTTATGTCCGGGCTGCGCGGGTCCGATCTGACTACACCAAAGGTCAGGGCAAGACCAGAGAGGTCACAAATCCAGCCGCGCAGTGTTGCCCGAAGCAAAGCGGCGCAATACGGCGGGGTACAGGCGGTGTTCCTGTTCCAGCACCCGCGCGGCCAGCGCGTCGGCGGTGTCTTCGGGCAGGATCGGCACGGTGGCCTGCCCCAGAACGGGGCCATCGTCCAGTTCCGGCGTGACCAGATGCACGGTGCAACCGTGGCTGGTGTCGCCCGCCTCGATGGCGCGGCGGTGGGTGTGCAGGCCACGGTATTTCGGCAACAGCGACGGGTGGATGTTCAGCATCTTGCCCTGCCAGGGGCTGACGAATCCCGCCGTCAGCACCCGCATGAAACCGGCCAGACAGATGATGTCGGGCGCGTGTTTGGCCAAAGCTGCATCAAGGGCCTGTTCAAAGCTGGCCCGATCCTCGCCGTAGGGGCGGTGATCGACAACCTCGGTCGCGATGCCCTGCTCCTTGGCCCATGCGATGCCGCCGGAGTTTTCATTGTTGGACACGATGACCACGGGCCGCGCCGCATGGTCACCGGTCATATCCTCGACCAGCGCCCGCATGTTCGACCCGCCGCCCGAGACAAAAATCGCGACGCGCTGCGTCACACCAGCGTTCCGCTGTAGGTGACCTCGCCCGCGCCCGCGACCACTTGGCCCAGCGTGCAAACGGTTTCGCCGGCGGCTTGCAGCAGCGGCACCAGCGTGTCCACGGCGTCGGCGTCAACGACGACAACCATGCCGATCCCGGCGTTAAATGTTTTCAGCAGCTCGGCCTGATCCATACCACCGTTGTCCACCAACCAGCGGAACACGGGCGGCAGCGTCCATGCGTCCAGATTGACGGCACAGCCCAGACCGTCGGGCAGCACGCGCGGCAGGTTCTCGGTCAGGCCGCCGCCAGTGATATGCGCCAGACCGCGCACGCCGCCCTTGCGGATCGCTTCGAGAACAGAGGTCACATACAGCCGCGTCGGCGTCAGCAGGGCCGCACCCAGCGTGGTTTCCGCGTCCCACGGGCACGCATCATCCCAGCCAAGGCCGGACAGCTCGACAATCTTGCGCACCAGCGAAAAGCCGTTGGAGTGCACCCCGTCCGACGCCAGCCCCAGCAACACCTGACCTTCGGCGATGCCTGCGGGCAGCTCGGTGCCGCGTTCCATCGCACCCACCGAAAAACCGGCCAGATCGAAATCACCCGCCGGATACATGCCCGGCATTTCCGCCGTCTCGCCACCGATCAGCGCACAGCCCGAGGCTTTGCAGCCCTTGGCGATGCCTTCGATGATGCGTGCGGCCTGATCCAGTTCCAGCTTGCCGGTGGCGAAATAGTCCAGGAAAAACAGCGGCTCGGCGCCCTGACAGACCAGATCGTTAACGCACATGGCGACCAGGTCGATGCCCACACCGTCGACGTTGCCGGTGTCGATGGCGATGCGCAGCTTGGTGCCCACGCCGTCGGTGGCGGCGACCAGAACCGGATCGCTAAACCCTGCGGCCTTGAGGTCGAACAAACCGCCAAAACCACCCAAGCCCGACATCACGCCGCTGCGCTGCGTGCTTTTGGCGGCGGGTTTGATCCGCTCGACAAGCGCGTTGCCTGCGTCGATGTCCACGCCGGCTTCGGCATAGGTGATCCCGTTCTTCGGCTCGGTCATGGCTGTGGTCCTTGGCAAATGCGTCGCTTTGGACGTGGGGTTAGAACATCCCGCGCGTGCGTGCAACGCTCTCTCTTGACGAAGGGCGCGCGGCGACATACCCAAACGCCCAGGCGGGCCTGTAGCTCAATTGGTTAGAGCAGAGCGCTCATAACGCTTTGGTTGCGGGTTCAAGTCCTGCCGGGCCTACCAAAATCCATATATTTCAGCGCGTTGTGAGGCATGTTTTACGTGGTATCGGCTGTGTTCGGCCTGTTGCAAGTCGCAAGCACAGGCGACTCGTCCAGCCTGCCTGGGGCATTTCAGTCAGGATGCGCCAACACGTTGATCAGCTTGCCCGCCGGATCGCGCAGGTAAAACCGGCGCACGCCCCATGGCTCGTCCGTCAGGTCATAGACGATAGTGTGGCCAAGCTGTTTGGCCCGCGCATAGACAGAATCAACATCGTCCACCTCGATCGACAGATCGGGCACGGGTGTGCCCGAACCGCCCTCGGACGCGATGCTGATCTGGGTCTGCGCAGTCTCTCCTGACGCCAGCGTGACGATCCAGCCGTGATCCATCACCACCGACAGATCGAACAGGTCGGCATAGAAATCGCGCACGACGTCCACCGACGGTGTGGCGATGTTTGTAACGATGCGTTTGACGGTTATGGTTTCCCCTATGGTTACCGCGCGATGACAATATCCGCTTGCAACCCGCCCAGCCGGTCGCTGTGCCCCAACCGCAACACGCCGCCATGGGCGCGCGCGATGTCCGTGGCGATGGCCAGGCCCAACCCCACGCCGCCGCCCTTGTCCTGATTGCGCGACGGGTCCAGCCGCGTAAAGGGTTTCTGCGCATCGGCGCGGCGGTCTTCGGGGATGCCGGGGCCGTCATCCTCGACCCGAAAGCGCAGGGATTTTTCGGTCAGGGCAACGCTGACATCCGCCTTGGCCCCGTAGCGCACGGCGTTGTTGATTAGGTTTTCGATGGCGCGGCGCATGGCGACGGGGCGCAGGTTGATGGTGCCCTCGCCCGTGGCCGCGATCAGTGTGACGGGCCGCCCTGCGCGCTGCTGGTCGCCGACAATGTCACGGATCAGCGCCAGCGGGTCGATCTCTTCGGGTTCGCCCTCTTGCGCGCCCTTGGCAAAATTCAGGAACTCGTCGATCATGCTTTGCATCTGGTCCACGTCCTGTTCCAGCGCCTCGCGGTCGTCGTCCTCAAGCATTGACAGCGACAGGCGCATCCGCGTCAGCGGCGTGCGCAGATCGTGGCTGACCCCCGACAGCATCAGCGTGCGCGTCTCGATCTGGCGTTCGATCCGGTTGCGCATGTCAACAAAGGCCGCACCGGCGGCGCGCACTTCGGTGGCACCGCCCGGCGTATAGGGCACATGCCGCCCCCGGCCAAAGGCTTCGGACGCGCGGGCCAGACGTTTGATCGGTCGCAACTGGTTGCGCAGGTAGATCAGCGCGATGATGCTGATCAGCACGCTGAAAAAGATCATGTTCACGAACAACTGGTGCGGATTGGCCGCCGACAGCCTGCGCCGGTCCAGATCCACCCGCACCGGACCCATGCGGGTGTCGACGTAGACCTGCGCACGTTTGCCTTGGGTCAGGTCAATTGCCTGCGCGGACGGTACATTCTTGCGCAGTTGCGCCACGACGAATCCACCCGACAGGTCCAGCCAGTCCCAACTGTCGTGATCAGGCACAGCATCAACCGGTGTTACGTAAATCTCGAGCTGTGGCGCAATGTCCTGCACCGTCGCCCCGATCAACGCGCGCCCTGGTGCCGCATCCACAGCGTCCAGCACCAGCGCAATCTCGCGCCCTGCGGCTGTTGTCATCTGCGCGGTGACCCCTTCGAAATGGCGCTGGGTGAACAGAACCGACACCACGACCTGCACAAAGACCACCGGCAACAGCAGGATCAATGCGGCACGGCCATACAGGCTGCGGGGCATATAGTGTTTGAGCCACTCGAAGGACATGGCTAAACCCTAGCGGTGAATACCAGCAGAGAGAAGGCCCCAGCCATGATGCCACCCGATGATTTTGATCCCGCCATTGGCGTGGCCGACACGCTGGAACCCGGGCTGCGCCGGATCGTGGCGCCGAACCCGTCACCGATGACCTATCGCGGCACCAACACCTATCTATTGGGCACCCGCGGTCTGGCCGTGATCGACCCCGGCCCCGAGGATGACGCGCACCTTGAGGCGATTCTGGCCAGCGTGGGGCCGGATCAGCAGATCACCCACATCATCGTCACCCACACGCATCTGGACCACTCGCCGCTGGCCCGTCCGCTGGCGCAGCGCACCGGCGCGCCGGTTCTGGCCTTTGGCGGGCCGCACGCGGGGCGCAGCGCCGTGATGGCCGAACTGGCCAAGGGCGACACTGTGGGCGGCGGCGAAGGCATCGACACGGCGTTCACCCCGGACATCGAGGTGCCGGATGGAACGGTCATCGACGGCGACGGCTGGACGCTCGAGGCGATCCACACCCCCGGCCACATCGGCAATCACCTGTGTCTGGCATGGGGCGACGCGTGCCTGACTGCCGATCATGTCATGGGCTGGGCCACGTCGCTTGTGTCGCCCCCCGACGGTGATCTGACCGACTTCATGGCCTCCTGCGCGCGGCTGCAAGCGCGCGACTGGCGGGTGTTCTACCCCGGCCACGGCGCGCCTGTGACCGAGCCTGCTGCGCGGCTGGACTGGCTGGTCAGCCACCGCCTGGGCCGCGAAGCGTCGATTCTGCACCACCTGTCCCAAGGCCCCGCCACCGCCGCACAGCTTGCCGCCGCGATCTACACCGAAACCCCGCCCGCCCTGCAAGGCGCGGCCACGCGCAACGTGCTGGCCCATCTGGTCGATCTGACCGGAAAAGACCGCGCCGCCCCCGATGGCAAACTGACCGCCGGCACCACGTTCAAGGCACTTTGATCCGCCCCGTTGAAAAAGTTGATTTTTTCGGCAAAACCCTCTGGACGGCTGAAATCACTGTTGCTATACGGCGCGAACCGTTCCGACGTAGCTCAGCGGTAGAGCAGTTGACTGTTAATCAATTGGTCGTAGGTTCGATCCCTACCGTCGGAGCCATAATAAGCCCTTTAAGGTCAACACCTTAGAGGGCTTTTTTATTTTCAGGCCGACTTCGTTCGCGCCCCGTTGCACCGGCCCGCACCAACTTTCAGTGCTGGGCCTGCGCAAACGGTTTCCGATTGGCTTGGCTGACAAATTGCCTCGGTGATGCGGGCGGGCAAAACCCCCTTAAATCGCGGAACTGTGCGCCATCTGCCCCGCGCGGTAGTGGTCCAGGTGACCGGCCATGACCCGCACCAGCGGGGCAAAGCCGTCAACGATCTGCAATCCGGTGCCGTCGCTGCGGCACGCGTCGGGATAGGCCGCGACCAAGGCCGCCACTGCGCCGGCCACGGTCGCGCCCTGATCGGGGAATTCGACCGCCAAAGCCTGCGCTTCGATGGCAAAGCTGCACATCAACTGTTCGATCATCCGCGCGGTAAGCCGGTCCGCGTCGCTGAGGACATGGCCGCGCGCGCCCGCCAGACGCCCTTGGCCGATGGCCGAGGTATACGCCGCCGTGGCTGCGTGATTCTGCACATAACCTTGGGGGAATTGCGAAATGGCCGATGCGCCCAGCCCGATCAGCACCTTGGCCTGATCGTCGGTATAGCCCTGAAAGTTGCGGCGCAGCCCGCCGCTGTGGGCGGCCACGGCCAGACTGTCGCCGGGGCGGGCGAAATGGTCGATGCCGATGGGCAGGAACCCGTCCAGACGCAGCATACGTTGCGCCATGTCCGTCAGTTCGAATCGCGCCTCGGCCGAGGGCAGCGCCGTGCCGTCGATCATCACCTGCCGTTTCGACATCCATGGCACGTGGGCATAGCCATAGAGCGCCAGCCGGTCCGGTTGCAGCGCCAACACCTGTTCCAGCGTGTCGACCAGGCTGGCGCGGGTCTGGTGCGGCAGCCCGTACAGCAGATCCATGTTCAGACTGTGCACTTTGGCATCACGCAGGATCTGGATGCAGTCAAAGGTCTGGGCAAAGCTTTGCGCCCGCCCGATGGCATCCTGCACCTTGGGGTCAAAGTCCTGCACCCCGATGCTGGCGCGGTTCATGCCATGGTCGGCCAGTGTTTGCAGCAGATCGGGCGCTGCTTCGGTCGGGTCGATCTCGACCGAAAACTCGAACCCCTCCGCGCGCTGGAAACTGTCAAAAACGCCCTTCAGCAGCCGTGTCATCGTCTTCGGGCTTAGAATCGTGGGCGTCCCGCCGCCCAGATGCAGACGTCCGATCCGCACATCCGACGGCAACAATCGCGCAACCTGAACCATCTCTTGCAGCAGCACATTCACATAGACGTCCACAGGGCGCAGCGTCTTGGTGCCTTGGGTGCGACAGGCGCAGAACCAGCACAGCCGTTTGCAAAACGGAATGTGGATGTACAGCGATACCTCGGACCCCTGCGGCACGGCCTGCAACCAGTCGCGCTGGTGCAGGGTGCCGGCATCTGCGGCAAAATGGTTCGCAGGCGGGTAACTGGTGTAACGCGGGACCTTTGCGTCAAAAAGTCCGTAGCGGCGGAGTTGATCAATCTGTGTCATTCCGCTACTTAAACGTGCGCCCTCCTCGATGACTTTGACACAGATCAAAAGCCGAAAAATATGACTGTTGACCTCCTCACCCGTCCGAAATGCAGCGAATGCCCGATCCGGCACCGCGCTGTCTGTTCGCGTTGTGACGCGGACGAGATCGAGCAACTGGAGCAGATCAAGTCCTACAAGACCTTTGCGGCGGGTGATCCGATTCTGTGGCGTGGCGACGACCTGACCTATGTGGCGTCGGTGGTCAAAGGCGTGGCGACGCTGAGCAAAACCATGGAAGACGGGCGCATCCAGATGGTGGGCCTGCTGATGCCGTCCGATTTCATCGGCCGCCCCGACCGCAAGACCATTGAATTCGACGTGGTGGCCGCGACCGAGCTGACATTGTGCTGTTTCCAGCGGGTGCCGTTCGAAAAAATGCTGGCCAAGGTGCCCCATGTGTCGCAGCGCCTGCTGGAGATTGCGCTGGACGAACTGGACGCCGCGCGCGACTGGATGCTGCTTTTGGGCCGCAAGACCGCCCGCGAAAAGATCGCGACCTTTGTCGAGATGATGGTGCGCCGGCAGCATGTTGACGGGCTGGGGCTGGATCACGAACCGCTGGTGCTGCCGCTGACCCGTGACGAGATTTCGAACTATCTGGGGCTGACACTGGAAACCGTCAGCCGCCAGTTGAACGCCCTGAAGAAAGAGGGCGTGTTGCAATTCGTCGACCGTCGGCGGTTCGAGGTGGTCGACATGGCCGCCCTGCACGCCGCGTCAGGCGACGATTCCGACGGCGGCGTTCTTTTCTAAAACCTGATCTGGATCAAGGCGCGGTGCGCGCCGGCGTCGTTCACTGCTTGGGAAACCCAAGGAGTGCAACACCATGTACAACAATATCCTGATCCCCGTCATGCTGGGCGACAGCCGCGACACGCAGTCCGCTTTCAAAGCCGCCCAGGCGCTGGCCGAAACCGGTGCACAGATCACCCTGCTGCACGTGATCGAAACCGTGCCGGTCTATGTGTCGGAATACTTCCCCCCCGATTTCATCACCACCGCCCGTGACACCGTGCAAACCGCACTGGACGCCATGGTCGCCACCCTGCCCGGCAGCCGTGCCGCCATCTGCGAAGGCAAGGCCGGTCCGCGCATATGCCGCTGGGCCGAAGAAAACGGCTGCGATTGCATCGTCATCGCCTCGCACAAACCGGTCATGAGCGACTTTTTCCTCGGTTCGGTGGCGCATCATGTCGTCGGGCATGCAGGCTGCGCTGTGCACGTCGTAAGATAGTCGCGCATTTGTTCACTAAAAATTGACTTAGATCAAAGAGCGTATGCGCGGCCCCGTCTACTGAGACACTGCGAACAGAACCGCAGACCCGCCCAAACGGGCCGCTGCGTACAATAAGGTGCCACATGGAATATATTAAATTGATCGCGCTGGGGCTGATAACCCTGATCGCCGCGATGGGGGCGAACTTCGCCCATGACATAGCTTATCAGGTGCACGCCGTCCTGATCATGGTGATCGCGGCTGCAATGTTTGTCTGGGTGCTGCGTGGCATCGACGAGCCGGAGGTGGTGCAAGACACCAGCGGATACCAGGACGGCGTCATTCGCGCCGGCGTGATTGCCACGGCGTTCTGGGGGCTGGCCGGATTTTTGGTGGGCACGTTCATCGCCTTCCAACTGGCCTTTCCGGTGCTCAACTTTGACTGGGCGCAACCCTTTGCCAACTTTGGCCGCCTGCGCCCGCTGCACACCTCGGCGGTGATTTTTGCGTTCGGGGGCAACGCGCTGATCTGCACGTCGTTCTATGTGGTGCAACGCACCAGCGCCGCACGGCTTTGGGGCGGCAATCTGGCGTGGTTCGTGTTCTGGGGTTACCAGTTGTTCATCGTTCTGGCGGCCACCGGCTATCTGCTGGGGTCAACCCAGTCCAAGGAATACGCCGAACCGGAATGGTACACAGACATCTGGCTGACCATCGTCTGGCTGGCCTATCTGGCGGTTTTCCTTGGCACCATCTTCAAACGCCGCGAGAAACACATCTACGTGGCCAACTGGTTTTTTCTCAGCTTCATCATCACCGTGGCGATGCTGCATGTGGTCAACAACTTGTCGATCCCTGTCAGCTTCTGGGGCAGCAAATCAGTTCAGGTTTTCTCGGGCGTGCAAGATGCGATGACCCAGTGGTGGTACGGCCACAACGCCGTGGGCTTTTTCCTGACCGCGGGTTTCCTTGGCATGATGTACTATTTCGTGCCGAAACAGGCCGAACGCCCGATCTACAGCTATAAACTGTCGATCATCCACTTCTGGGCGCTGATTTTCCTGTATATCTGGGCCGGTCCGCACCACCTGCATTACACCGCCCTGCCCGACTGGGCCTCGACCCTGGGCATGGTGTTCTCGATCGTGCTGTGGATGCCAAGCTGGGGCGGCATGATTAACGGCCTGATGACGCTGCAAGGCGCATGGGACAAGCTGCGGACCGATCCGATCATGCGGATGTTCGTGATCTCGCTGGCCTTC
Source organism: uncultured Pseudosulfitobacter sp. (assembly GCF_963976325.1). Taxonomy (NCBI): domain Bacteria; kingdom Pseudomonadati; phylum Pseudomonadota; class Alphaproteobacteria; order Rhodobacterales; family Roseobacteraceae; genus Pseudosulfitobacter; species uncultured Pseudosulfitobacter sp. The sequence continues at coordinate 628,317 of NZ_CAXBJW010000001.1, read as the reverse complement.
TACGGCATGTCCACCTTCGAGGGTCCGATGATGTCGATCCGCGCGGTCAACTCGCTGTCGCACTACACTGACTGGACCATCGGACACGTGCATTCCGGCGCGCTTGGCTGGAACGGCATGATCACCTTTGGCGCGCTGTACTTCCTGACACCACGCCTGTGGGGCCGCGAGAAGATGTATTCGATGTCCGCGATCAACTGGCACTTCTGGTTGGCCACGATCGGCATCGTTCTCTACGCCTCGTCGATGTGGGTGACCGGCATCATGGAAGGCCTGATGTGGCGCGAAGTCGATGACCAGGGCTTCCTCGTCAACACCTTCGCCGACACCGTGGCTGCGAAATTCCCGATGTACGTGGTGCGCGGACTGGGCGGGGTTCTGTACCTCTCGGGCGGCATCCTGATGTGCTGGAACATGTGGATGACCATCCGGGGCGGCGCCAAGCGCACCGCACCGGTCGGCGTCCCGGCAGAATAAGAGAGACAGGCAAATGGCTGATAATGAAAAGATAATGGACTCGGACAAGGACCCCAAGGTTTCGACCCTGTCGGACCTGCCGGACGAGATCCCCAACGAACTGCCGCACCAGACCGCGTTGCTGAACCGGCACGCCATCCTTGAGAAAAGCCCGACACTGTTGCTGGTGTTCTCATTGCTGGTCGTCAGCATCGGCGGGATCGTGGAAATCGCACCGCTGTTCTGGCTGGAAAACACCATCGAAGAGGTCGAAGGCGTGCGCCCCTATTCGCCGCTGGAGCTGACGGGCCGCGACATCTATGTGCGCGAAGGCTGCTATTTGTGCCACAGCCAGATGATCCGCCCGATGCGCGACGAGGTCGAACGCTATGGCCACTATTCGCTGGCGGCGGAATCGATGTACGACCACCCGTTCCAGTGGGGATCGAAACGCACCGGTCCCGACGTGGCGCGTGTGGGCGGTCGGTATTCCGACGCATGGCACGTCGACCACCTGACCGATCCGCAGTCGGTCGTGCCGGAATCGATCATGCCGTCCTATGCGTTCCTGTCCGACACCCGGATCGAACCGCTGCACATCGAGGCCTTGCTGAAAACGCACCGTTTCGTGGGCGTGCCCTATGACGACGACATGATCGCCACTGCGGCTGCGGATTTCCGTGCTCAGGCTGACCCGGACTCGGACTATGACGGGCTGCTGGAACGCTATCCCGGTGCGGCGGTGTCCAACTTTGACGGCCAGCCCGCGCTGACCGAAATGGACGCCCTGATCGCTTATTTGCAGGTGCTTGGCACAATGGTCGACTTCTCGACCTTCACCCCAGCCGACAGCCGATAGGAGGCTTTGATGGATACCTATTCCTTCATGCGTGAACTTGCCGATAGCTGGGTGCTTTTGGCGATGTTCGGATTTTTCGTCTCGGTGATCCTGTGGGCCTTCCGCCCCGGTTCCTCCAAAACCTACGACGCCATCGCTCATATCCCGCTGCGCGACGACGCCCCATTGGGCGCAGCAGACACCACCAAGAAAGGAGCGTCCGATGTCTAAGCGCAAGACCGACGAGGTCACCGGCGTCGAAACCACCGGCCATAGCTGGGATGGCATCGAAGAGCTGAACAACCCGCTGCCACGCTGGTGGCTGTGGACACTTTATCTGTGCATAATCTGGGCGATTGGGTACACAATTGCCTATCCCGCATGGCCGATGATTTCGGGGGCAACGCAGGGTGTCATGGGCTGGTCGACCCGCGCCAATGTGGCGGCTGAGATCACCGAGCATGAAGCCGCCAACGCAGCTCTGGTGGAACAGCTTGTCGCCGCCGATATGCCGGCCTTGCCACAGAACCCCGACCTGAACCGCTATGCCATTGCGCGCGGCAAGGCGGTGTTCGGTGCCAACTGTTCGCAATGTCACGGATCAGGGGCGGCCGGGGCCAAGGGCTATCCCAACCTGCTGGACGACGACTGGCTGTGGGGCGGTGACATCGACGCAATCACGTTCACCGTGCGCCACGGCATCCGCAACACCCTGGACGACGACGCACGCTATTCCGCCATGCCCGCCTTTGAGGACATGCTGGAACCTGCCGACATCGACGCCGTGGTCGAACATGTGGTGTCGCTGTCCAGCTCTGAGTTTGACGCGGCTCTGGCCGAACAGGGCGCGGTGGTCTTTGCCGACAACTGTGCCTCGTGTCACGGTGACGCAGGTCTGGGCAGCCGCGAGATGGGCGCGCCCAACCTGGCGGATGCAATCTGGCTCTATGGCGGCGACCGCGCCACCTTGCACACCACCGTCGAAAAGGCTCGCTTTGGCGTCATGCCCCCCTGGGGTCCGCGCCTGAAAGAGGCCGATATCCGCGCCGTTTCCGCCTATGTTCATAGTCTTGGAGGAGGCGAATAAGGCGGAACTGATCACCCCCCGGGGTGGTCGCCCCCGAAGCGGACCTGTTCGCACTCGTGCCGCTTCGGGGCAGCTCTTGATGCAGATCAAGGAACGGGCACGCGCCCTGCCCTAAACAGGCGTTGCGAACAGGAACAAATGACATGACATCCCAACCCGACCAACCGCTTTACGCCGCCCGAACGCCGATTTTTCCGCGTCGGGTCAATGGCTTTTTCCGCCGCTTCAAATGGTGGATCATGGCCGTCACCCTTGGCATCTATTACCTGACACCCTGGCTGCGCTGGGACCGTGGCGCCAGCCTGCCCGATCAGGCGGTGCTGATAGATCTGGCCAACCGCCGCTTCTACTTTCTGTGGATTGAGATCTGGCCGCACGAATTTTATTTCGTCGCCGGATTGCTGATCATGGCAGGCCTGGGCCTGTTCCTGTTCACCTCGGCGCTGGGCCGTGTCTGGTGCGGCTACACCTGCCCGCAGACTGTGTGGACCGATCTGTTCCTGCTGGTCGAACGCTGGATCGAAGGCGACCGCAACGCCCGCCTGCGCCTGCACAAGGCCAATTGGAGCCTGCACAAATGGCGGCTGCGGCTGAGCAAATGGGCGGTGTGGCTGATGATCTCGGTCGCCACGGGCGGCGCTTGGGTGTTCTATTTCACCGACGCGCCCACATTGCTGCGCGATCTGCTGGGCTTTGACGCGCATCCGGCGGCCTATATCACCATCGCGATCCTGACCGCGACGACCTTTATCTTTGGCGGCTTCCTGCGCGAACAGGTGTGCATCTACATGTGCCCGTGGCCGCGCATTCAGGCCGCGATGATGGACCCTGACACGATCACCGTCGCCTATCGCGACTGGCGCGGCGAGCCGCGCGGCAAGCATAACGTCAAGAACCGCCGCGCCGCTGACGCGCAAAAGGCCGTGGCCGAGGCCCAGGCCGCAGGGGCCGGTGTGGCGCGCTATGCCGGTACGCCCTATCCCAACCTGCCCGCAACGCCGGCAAAGCCGGTGGCCGAGAACGCCCAGGGCGATTGCATCGACTGCATGGCCTGCGTCAACGTCTGCCCCATGGGCATCGACATCCGCAACGGCCAGCAGATGGAATGCATCACCTGTGCGCTGTGCATCGACGCCTGCGACGACGTGATGGACCGCATCGGCAAACCACGCGGGCTGATCGACTATCTGGCGCTGTCGGACGAACCGGCAGAGCGTGCCGGCGCCGCGCCCAAACCGCTGTGGAAACACGTGCTGCGCCCGCGCACCATTCTGTACACCGCGCTGTGGCTGCTGGTGGGGGTGGCGCTGTTGTACGCGCTGTTCATCCGGTCCGACATCGAACTGACCGTCAGCCCGGTGCGCAACCCGACCTTTGTCGTGCTGTCCGACGGCACCGTGCGCAACATCTATGACGTGCGCCTGCGCAACAAGGCCGGCGAGGCCCGCGCGTTCCGGTTGAGCCTGACCAGCGACGACATCCTGCAAATCGGGCTTGAGGGCAGCGACAGCCTGACCGTGACAGTGCCCGCAGACACCACCGTGTTGCAACGGGTCTATGTCACCGCACGCCCTGATGATCCGGCGGCACAGGCAAACACCACGCCCTTGCGGCTATGGGTCGAGGACGTGACCGCACAGATCCGGGCCTCGAAGACGACCACATTCAACGGAAGAGGTGCTCAATGACACGGCAAATCAAAGGATGGCATGTGCTGACAGGCTTTGGTGTCGCATTCGGTGTCATCATCGCGGTCAACCTGACGCTGGCCTATCAGGCGGTGGCGACCTTTCCGGGGCTTGAGGTGAAGAACTCTTACGTCGCCTCGCAGTCCTTTGACGTGGACCGCGCCGCCCAAGAGGCGCTGGCATGGGATGTCAGCGCCGAGGTCACCCATGACACGCTGCGTCTGTTCATCCGCCACGCAGGGCAACCGATTGCGCCGCACGTCGAAGAGGCCACATTTGGCCGCGCCACCAATGTGGCCGCCGACCAGCGGCCCGCCTTTGTCTTTGACGGCACCGCCTATGTGGCGCCGGTGGTGGCGGGACCGGGCAACTGGAACCTTCGGATCAAGCTGCGCGCGCCCGATGGCACCCTGTTCCAGCAACGCGTGATCGTTGCGCATGTGGCGTCATGACCGCCCTGTCCGCCTGCCCCGCCTGCGCTGCGGCCCCCTTGGCCGAAGACATTGTTCAGCGCGACATTGCGGCCCCTGACATCATCCTGTCACTGCCCACGATCCATTGCGCCGCCTGCATCGGCGCGGTGGAACGCAGCCTACGCAGCCTGGCCGGCGTGGACGACGCCCGGGTGAACCTGTCGCTGAAACGGGTCAGCGTGCAGACCCAGACGCTGACCGATGCTGCCCTGGTCGCCCGCCTGCGCGATGCGGGGTACGAGGCGCATCCGATGGACAGCGCCGTTCTGGACAATGGCAATGACCCCGAGGGCCAGCGGCTTCTGGTCAAGCTGGCGGTGGCCGGTTTTGCGATGATGAACGTCATGCTGTTCTCGGTTGCCATCTGGTCGGGGGCCGCCGACAGCACCCGCGATCTGTTTCACATGATTTCGGCGGCGATCTCGCTGCCGGCGGTGTTGTTCTGTGGTCAGCCGTTCTTTGTCAGCGCCTGGAGCGCATTGCGGGTGCGGCGGCTGAACATGGACGTGCCGATTTCGCTGGCGATCCTGCTGGCGGCGGGGATGTCGTTCTACGAGGTGCTGAACGGCGGTTTGCACAGCTATTTCGATGCGGCGCTGTCGCTGACGTTCTTTTTGTTGGTCGGGCGCTATCTGGACCACCGCAGCCGCCGCACCGCCCGTTCCGCCGCCCGCGATCTCGCGGCACTTGAGGTGCACAGTGCCCTGAAGCTGGTGCGTGGCAACGCACAATCCGTGCCCGTCAGCGCGCTGGCCGTTGGCGATACCGTGTTGATCCCCACCGGCGTGCGGGTGCCGGTGGATGGCACGCTGATCAGCCTAGAGGCCACGACCGACCGCGCCTTTCTGACCGGTGAAAGTGCGGCGGTGCGGTCCCTGATGGGCACCGCGGTGCAGGCGGGCGAGATCAACCTGGGCGCGCCGTTCAAGGTGCAGGCGACGGCGGTGGGGGCCGATACCACCCTGCGCCGCGTCGCTGCGATGGTCGAGATGGCCGAGAACAGCCGCAACAGCTATACCGCGCTGGCCGACCGCGCGGCGGCGATCTATGCGCCTGCGGTGCATTTGCTGGCGTTGCTGGCCTTTGTCGGCTGGGCTGTCATCGGGGGCGATCTGCGGCAGGCGCTGAACGTGGCGGTGGCGGTGCTGATCATCACCTGCCCCTGCGCACTGGGGCTGGCGGTGCCTGCCGTGTCGACCGCCGCCATCGCGCGGCTGTATGCCAAGGGGTTCTTGGTGAAATCCGGCACCGCGCTGGAACGGCTGGCCGAAACCGACGTGGTGATGTTCGACAAGACCGGCACCCTGACTGTCCCTGCAACGAAAGCGGTGCGCGACCTGCTGACGCCTGCGCAACAGGCCGTGGCGCGGGCGCTGGCCCAAAGCTCGACCCATCCGGTGTCGCGCGCGGTTCTGGCGGCCCTGCCTGCGGGCGAGCCTGCGGTGCTGAGCGGTGTGGTCGAAGTGCCCGGGCGCGGTGTTCAGGGGCTGGGCGCTGACGGGTTGGTGCAACTGGGCAGCGGCGACTGGCTGGGCGCGGATTTTGGCGGACTGGGCCTGCGGATCGGCAGCGCGCCGGCCATCGCCTTGCCCCTCAGCGAGGGACTGCGCAGCGGCGCACAAGCAGCGGTTGACGGGCTGCGGGCCTTGGGTTTGCGGCCGGGTATCATCAGCGGTGACCGTGTGTCGGCTGTGACCCCGCTGGCCGACAGTCTGGGGGTCACCGACCGGCAGGCAGGGATCACGGCAACCGCCAAGCACGACCAGTTGCAGGCGCTGGCAAAGGGCGGCCACCGTGTGATGATGGTGGGCGACGGGCTGAACGATGCCGCCGCACTGGCCGCGGCGCATGCGTCGGTGGCCCCGTCATCGGCGCTGGATGCTGCGCGCAATGCGGCGGATATCGTGATTTTGAACGACAGCCTTGCGGACCTGCCCTTGCTGATCAAGGTGGCGCGGGCCGCGAGCCGTCTGTCGAAACAGAATTTTGCCATCGCGGCGCTGTACAATTGCATCGCGGTGCCGGTGGCGCTGGCGGGGTTCGCCACGCCTCTGCTGGCGGCGATTGCCATGTCGGTGTCATCGCTGACGGTGTTGGCCAATGCGATGCGGATACGGAGGGTGCGATGAACGTTCTTTTGGTGCTGATCCCGGTGTCGATCGTGCTGGGCGGTCTGGGCCTGTGCGCGTTCCTGTGGACGGTGCGCAGCGGGCAATATGACGATGCGGCGGGCACATCGGCGCGGATCTTGCTGGATGATGAAGGGCCGGATGGGGATTAGCGCTTTGATATAGGCTGGTTGCAGTTTGCCACCCTTCACATTGAAACACGAAGCCGCGCATGGTCGGGCCGAGGTGCGGCGATGCGACCTTCGTGCCTGCCACTTAATGGCAGCCAAGCACATCCGACCCGTCTGTCACGCTCAACAGAAACCAAATCGCCGTGCCGTGGGGCGGCCCGTCATGTCGAAGACATGCCTTAGGCATGATGCGCGGCGGCCTGCGGCCTTGTCCCGCGCAGAAGTCAAACGCAAGCCAACCAATAGACGGAAGCGGATTTGTATCCACCAAAAACTCACCCCTTCGCCAGCGCCACCTGTTCCTTGATCAGATCCTTGTACAGCGCGCGGATGCGATGAAACACCGGCCCCGCCTTGCCGCCACCAATCACCCGCCCGTCGATCTCGAACACCGGGGTCTGTGCCCCGAACGTCCCCGTCAAAAACGCCTCGTCCGCGCCATAGGTGTCCACCAGCGAGAAATTCCGCTCGAACACCGGAATCGCATTCTCGCGGCACAGGTCGATCACCTTTTGTCGGGTGATCCCGTTCATGCAGTAATCGCCCGTCGAGGTCCAAACCGCCCCCTTGCGCACGATGAAAAAGTTGCAGGCGTTGGTGGTGTTCACAAAACCGAACGGGTCCAGCATCAACGCCTCGTCCGCGCCTGCACGGATCGCGTGGTTCAGCGCGATGATGCAATTCAGCTTGGAATGCGAGTTCAGCTTGGCGTCCTGCGTCAGCGGCAGCCCGCGATGATGCGGCACCGTGTGCAGGCGGATGCCGCGCTGCACCATGGTTTCGTCCGGTTTGGAATGCTCTGCGATGATAACAATCGTGCTGCCCCACATGCTGAGATGCGGATGCTGGAACGGTTTGCGCTTGCGCCCGCGTGTCACCATCACCCGCAGGTGCACGTCGGTGTGCATGTCGTTGGCGCGCAAGGTGTCATGGATCGCCGCCGTCAGTTGGGCGCGGTCCATGCCGATGTCCAGATCCAGATACAGCGCCGCCTCGAACAGCCGGTCCAGATGCGCGTCAAGAAAGCTTAGAACCCCGTCGTACAGGCGCAGCCCTTCCCAGATGCCATCGCCCAGCATGAACCCGCTGTCATAGACCGAAACCTTGGCATCGTCGCGGTGGACAATGTTGCCGTCGACGTAGATCTTGATATCGTCATTTCGTGCGTCGGCAGCGGCATCATGGGTTGAAACGTGATCGGTGTCGGTCATCGCAGGCTTCCTTGTTGGGTCGAGACAGACAAAACCCACGCCCACGGTCAGGGTCAAGCGGTGATCTGAACAAGGGGACAGGCGATGAACGCAGATCATATCGAGATTTCCAACGATCACCTGCGCGCGCGGCTGTCGCCGCGGGGCGCGGGGCTGGTCGGGCTGTGGCATGGCGCGGTGACGCGCAGTCTGGTGCTGGGCTATGCCGACGGAACCCCTGCGGGCTATATGGGGGCGCTGGTGGGGCCGGTCGCGAACCGGATCGGCGGGGCGGCAGTGACGATTGACGGCACCCGCTGGCAGATGCAGGCGAACGAGGGCACCACCTGTCTGCACAGCGGCGATGACGGTGTACACAGCCGCGTCTGGACGGTCAGCGATCACAGCGCCACTGAGGTCACGTTTTCGCTGGCTCTGGACCATGGCGAATGCGGCCTGCCCGGCATACGTCGGATGAACGCACGTTATACGCTGGAAGGATCGGCGTTGCGCTTGGACATCTGCGCCATCACCGATCGGACCACAGTGATGAACATCGCCCATCACCCCTATTGGAACCTTGCAGGCAGCGGCACGGTCCAGGATCACAGCCTAAGGGTGTTTGGCGACAGTTACCTGCCCGTGGATGCCGATAAGCTGCCAACCGGCGCGCAGACCTCAATCAGCGCATTGGGCCTGATGCCCGACCGCGACACGCCGCTGCACCACGCGGCACCGATGGATCACAACATTTGCCTTGGCCGCAAACGCGATACACCGCACCCTGCCGCTTGTCTGACCGGCCCGAACGGGCTGCACCTGACCATATCGACCACTGAGCCGGGCTTGCAGGTCTATGACGGCGCGGGCCTGCCGGATCAGCCGGATGCCGCGATGCTTGGCGCTAAAATCGGCCCGTACGCGGGAATCGCCCTGGAACCGCAGGGTTGGCCGAACGCACCGCACAACGACAGCTTTCCCGCGATTACGTTGCTGTCTGGAAACAATTACCGCCAGACCACGATATATACGCTCAATTAACCGTGATTTCCATGATTTCGCCACAATTAGGCCTCTGGATTTCTCCAGCGGACGTGCATATTGGTCCGCATCGGCCCCATTGCCCGACACACCCTGTCAGGCCGGAACACAGCTAAAAGGTAAGACCATGTTTCAGCACGCACAAAGCCAGCCAAAACCACCGGTAACCGCCCAAGCCCCGCAATCTCCCGCGCCCAAGCCGCGCCCGGATATCACCGACTACGCCAGCCTGTAAAACCACAGCTTAGGTCACCCGCGGGGAACCGGTTCTGTCTGGACGGCGTTGTTTCAATAACGCTTACCAAAACCGGAGGAACCGACATGGACCTGCTGCGCATTCTGATCGCTATCCTATTGCCGCCCTTGGGCGTCTTCCTGCAAGAAGGCTTTGGCAAACATTTCTGGCTGAATATCCTGCTGACCATCCTGGGCTATCTCCCCGGCATCGTGCACGCAGTCTACATCATCGCCCGCACCCCCGAACATGCATGACAACCACGCCGCGCGGCTGGATCATCTGGACCGCGTGGCCCACACCATGGACCGCGCCCTGCGCATCCCGTTGATCGGGGTGCGCATTGGGCTGGACAGCATCATGGGGCTGGTGCCCGGCGTGGGCGATCTGCTGGCGCTGGGACCTGCGGGGTATATCGTGCTGCAAGCCCACCGCATGGGCGCGCCGCGCGGGCTGGTGGCACGGATGGGCGTGAACATCGGCATCGACGCGCTGATCGGGTCGATCCCGCTGGTCGGTGATTTGTTCGACGTCGGCTGGAAAGCGAATTCGCGCAACGTGAAGCTGCTGCGGGAGCATTTCGGGGCGGAAATGAAAACGATACACGCCTAGCGCATTGAAATTGCGCTATATGCTTAGCATTATGGCCAAGACACCATGAAAATTTCGGTCGCTCTCTGTACGGGTCAGGTTTTCCAGACTTGTAAAGTCGGTCGAATCGTGGACAAAACTGCCGATGCGCATGTCATTCTGGCTTCTTGTACTACTGTGGGTTCTGTCTGTCATAGCGCGGGCGATTGTTGCCATCAGGACGTTTCAACACGTTGGTCTCGCGACCAATTATTACTGGGGCACAAAGTTTTTCCTCGGGTACATTCTTGTTGAACTTTTCCTCCTCCTTTGTCTGGGCGCCGCAGCTTATGCGCGCGACCGAGGTAAAATGTGGCCATGGCCAAAGATCGGGTTGCTGGCTTTGTTTGCATCCATCGGCCTCCACTTTGCCACGATGGAAACGGCGATCGGCTTTCTCGAACGGTTCACGATCACAGGTGAACGTCATATCGTGGATTGGTCTTACAATCCGCACGTCTACGACGACCGGAAGGGTCATCAAGCGTTGCACATCAGACTGAAAATGCCGGGGTATCGACCCATTTACTCCGAGCGGCGGGAAGGCGATGCGTCGGTGTTCGTGGAAAAAGCAACCTCAGCCAAGGTTTTAGCCCCTTACAACTTTCCGCAGGCGGAAGCCGATCCGTATGCGGCCGAGTGCATCATGGGCACTTGCAGGTTTTACAAGGACGGCGCGTGGTACGTGATAGACTATCCTCACGGCCACTCGACCGAGGGGATGTTGGAAGAGCTCCAGATCGAAATCCCGGCCCTGTTCGACAGCTTCATCAAACCGCGCGGCTGATCCCCCCAAAACAAAAACGGGCCAGCGCATCCCGCGCCAGCCCGTTCCAGTCTCACAAGTCTTTCAAGGCCGAAGCCCCGAACAGTTGGCTTAGCCCACCAGTTCCAGACCCGAGAAGAAATACGCGATTTCCACTGCGGCTGTTTCCGGTGCGTCCGACCCGTGAACCGAGTTTTCGCCAACGCTTTCGGCGAATTCGGCGCGGATGGTGCCGGCGGCTGCGTCTGCGGGGTTGGTGGCGCCCATGACTTCGCGGTTTTTCGCGATGGCGCCTTCGCCTTCCAGAACCTGTGCGACGATGGGCGCGGACGCCATGAATTCGCACAGCTCGTCATAGAACGGACGCTCGGCGTGCACGGCATAGAACTCGCCCGCCTGCGCCTTGGTCAGGTGGATGCGTTTCTGTGCGACGATGCGCAGGCCCGCTTCTTCGAACTTGGCGTTGATCGCGCCTGTCAGGTTGCGGCGTGTTGCGTCGGGTTTGATGATCGAGAATGTGCGCTCAAGGGCCATGATGATGCTCCGGTTTGTCGGGCACCACACCTGCGGCCCCCGTGAATTGAAATCGCGGCTCCGATAGCATGGGGTTTCACGCTTGAAAAGCGGCGATTGACGCCGCCGCTGCGTTGCGGCACACCGCGTCCATGTTGCGCATATCAGATATATCCTATTCCATCGCGGGCCGTCCCTTGTTCGAAGGCGCCTCTGCTGTCATTCCCGAAGGCCACAAGGTGGGCCTGATCGGCGCCAATGGCACGGGCAAAACCACGCTGTTCAAGCTGATCCGCCGCGAGCTGGTGCTGGAGGGCGGCAGCATTTCGTTGCCGACCAAGGCACGCATCGGCGGTGTGGCCCAGGAAGTGCCCGCCTCGTCCACATCGCTGCTGGACACGGTTCTGGCCGCCGACACCGAACGTGCCGAGCTGATGGCCGACGACAGCACCGACCCGTCGCGCATCGCCGAGATCCAGACCCGACTGGCCGACATCGACGCCTGGTCCGCCGAGGCGCGCGCGGCGACGATCCTGAAAGGTCTGGGATTTGACGATGCGGAACAGTTGAAACCCTGTTCCGATTTCTCGGGCGGCTGGCGGATGCGCGTGGCGCTGGCGGCGGTGCTGTTTTCGCAGCCCGACCTGCTGCTGCTGGACGAGCCGACCAACTATCTCGACCTTGAGGGCGCGCTGTGGCTTGAGGCCTATCTGGCGAAATATCCCCACACGGTCATCATCATCAGCCACGACCGTGGTTTGCTGAACCGGGCCGTCGGCGCGATCCTGCATCTGGAAGAACGCCAGCTGACCTATTATTCCGGCCCTTATGACCAGTTCGCCCGCCAGCGCGCCGAACGCCGCGCCGTGCAGGCCGCGATGGCCAAGAAGCAACAGGCCCGCCGCGAGCACATGCAAAGCTTTGTCGACCGGTTCAAGGCCAAGGCATCCAAGGCCAAGCAGGCGCAGTCGCGTCTGAAGATGATCGAGAAAATGGACATGATCGCAGCCCCCGAAGAGGCGGCCAAACGCGTGTTCACCTTCCCCGAGCCTGAAGAGCTGTCGCCGCCGATCATCAACATCGAAGGCGGCACAACGGGCTATGGCGACACGGTGATCCTGTCCAAGCTGAACCTGCGCATTGATCAGGACGACCGCATCGCCCTGCTGGGCAAGAACGGTCAGGGCAAATCGACCCTGTCGAAACTGCTGTCCGACCGCCTGCCCCTGATGTCGGGCAAGGCGACGCGGTCAACCAAGCTGCGCATCGGCTATTTCGCGCAGCATCAGGTGGACGAGCTGCACATTGACGAAACGCCGTTGCAGCACATTCAATCGCTGCGTCCCGGTGTGATGCAGTCAAAACTGCGCGCGACACTTGCGGGCTTTGGCCTGGGCCCCGATCAGGCCGACACCGCCGTGGGCCGTCTGTCGGGCGGGCAAAAGGCACGTCTGTCGCTGCTGCTGGCCACCATCGACGCGCCGCACCTGCTGATTTTGGACGAACCAACCAACCACCTGGACATCGAATCCCGCGAAGCCCTGGTCGAGGCGCTGACCGCCTATACCGGTGCGGTGATCCTGGTCAGCCACGACATGCACCTGCTGGGTCTGGTCGCGGATCGTCTGTGGCTGGTGTCGAATGGCACCGTGAAACCCTATGACGAAGACCTGGAAGCCTATCGCAAGATGCTGCTTTCAGCAGACAAGCCTGCCAAACCGGCCAAGGTCGAGGCCCCCAAGGCCAAACGCCCCAGCCGTGAAAAGGTGTTGGAACTGCGCGCCGAGGCCCGCAAATCCGAAGCCCGCGTCGACAAGCTGAACGAGATGCGCGACAAGCTGGCCAAGAAACTGGCCGACCCTGCGCTCTATGACGACAGCAAAAAGGGCGAGGCCGAAGTCTGGCAGAAGAAATACGCCGAAGTGATGAACGCATTGGACCGCGCCGAAGCCATGTGGATGGCGGCCCTTGAAAAACTGGAAAGCGCCGACGCGGTCTGATAGGTCTCTGGTTCAATAAATCCCGGGGGAGACGCGCCAGCGTTGGGGGCAGCGCCCCCATCCCGCCCCACCGCGAGGAAGACCGATGATGATCGACACCGCCTTTCTGATCACCGCCTTTGTCACCATGTTCGTGGTGATCGACCCGATGGGCATGGCCCCGCTGTTCGTGGCGCTGACCCAAGGCATGTCGCGGCAGCGCCGACGCGCCATTGCCGTGCGCTCCTGCGTGACCGGCTTTATCCTGCTGCTGGCCTTTGCCGCCTTTGGTGAAAAACTGCTGGGTTTTGTCGGCATTTCCATGCCCGCCTTTCGCGTTGCGGGCGGTATCCTGTTGTTCATCACCGCGCTGGACATGCTGTTTGAGCGCCGCACCAAACGGCGCGAGGATACGTCCGAGGAGCATGGCGACGATCCGTCGATTTTTCCGCTGGCGATCCCGCTGATTGCGGGCCCCGGAGCGATTGCGTCGGTGATCCTGCTGACCGGCCAGAAACCCGGCCTTGCCGGTCTGGGCATTGTCGCGGGCATCACGCTGGCGGTTTTGTTGGTGGTCTTCGTGCTGTTTCTGGCCTCGGGCCTGCTGGAGCGCGCATTGGGCAAGACAGGCATTAACGTGGTCACCCGTTTGCTGGGCATGTTGCTGGCGGCGCTTTCGGTTCAGTTCGTTCTGGACGGCTTGCGCGCCTTCAGTTTCTACGAAGGCCTTGGCTAGGCCCCGCGCCTGCCTATATTTGATCCATGGACACTTTTGACACCGGCCAACTGATCTATCTTGTTCTGCTTTTGCTGATGGTTGTCGGCTGGGCCGTCGCATCGCGGCGCACGTCGTGGAACAAGACGCTGCAATACGCCGCCGTCTGGGGGCTGATCATTCTGGGCGCGGTGGCCGCCGTGGGCCTGTGGGATGACATTTCACGCGCGTCCATGCCCTATCAGGCCAGTGTTGTGGGCGAAAACACCATTTCCGTTCCGCGCAGCCGTGACGGGCATTATTACCTGACCTTGAAGGTGAACGACGCCGACGTGCGTTTTGTCGTGGACACCGGGGCCACCGACATCGTGCTGACCCGTGATGACGCGGTGCGCGCGGGTGTTGATGTGGATGCGCTGGATTTTCTGGGCCGTGCCAGCACCGCCAATGGCGAGGTGGCGACCGCATCGGTGCGGCTGGACCGCATTGCGCTGGGTCCGGTCGAGGACCGCAATGTGCACGCCGTGGTGACGGACGGCGAGATGTTCGGATCGCTTCTGGGTATGGGGTATTTGCAGCACTGGGGCAGCATTTCGATTGCCCGGGATACGCTGACACTGACCAGATGAACTACGGCCCGTAACCGGTTCAGGTTTCGGCTTTTTTCTCCCATCCGCCGGACTCGTCCGACCAGTATTGCGCCGATGCGCCTGCGTCTTTCAACGCCTTCCACTGCCTGCGCGCGGTGCTGAGTGCTTCGTCGTAATCCTCGAACAGCACGCAGACGCGCTCCATCTGTGCCACCTCGTCGGCGGTCACCTCGGCCCCGTCGACGGACATGATGCAGGTGGCGCCGTTGGGGCAATCGGGCTGCGTGGTCAGCAGGATCGGCTGCGCCGCGTCGTGGTCACCGCCCGCGACCCCGTGCGGGACAAAGCCGTCGCCCTGCCACAGCCGGTTGTCCAGATGCGCCATGCGGGCCATGTCACAGCCGCGCACGGCCACGCGCCAGCCCGCGCCGCGCGCCTTGCCCAGCAGCATCGACAAAGTGTCCTCCATCGAGCGCTGGGTCAGGTGGTAGAAATAGGCGGCGCCCATGGTTTATTCGCTTTCGAACTTGTCCGCGACCAACCGGTTCAGGGCCGCCACACCCCAGCCCGTCGCGCCCTTGGGGGCCAGCGCCGTTTCCGCGGTGACCGAGGCCACGCCGGCGATGTCGAGGTGAATCCACGGGGTCTCGTCCTTGACGAACCGTTTGAGGAACTGCGCTGCCGTGATCGAACCCGCAGGACGTCCGCCCACGTTTTTCATATCCGCGATCCGGCTTTTCAACTGGTCGTCGTAAGCCTGCCCCAATGGCATCCGCCATGCGCCTTCGTTCTCGGCGGCGGCGGATTTCAGGAAGGCGTTGCATAGCGTATCGTCGTTGGAAAACACACCGGCGTTTTCATGGCCAAGCCCGATGATGATCGCCCCCGTCAGCGTCGCCAGATCAATCATGCCGGCCGGTTTGAACCGCTCTTGCGCGTACCACATCACGTCGCACAGCACGAGACGGCCCTCGGCGTCGGTGTTGATGACCTCGATGGTGTCGCCCTTCATGGATTTGACGACATCGCCGGGGCGCACGGCATTGCCCGAGGGCATGTTTTCGACCAATCCAACCAGCCCGACGACGTTCGCCTTGGCCTTGCGCCGCGCCAGCGTGCGCATCACGCCCGCCACGACGCCCGCGCCGCCCATGTCCATGGTCATGTCTTCCATGCCGGCGGCGGGTTTCAGGCTGATGCCGCCGGTGTCGAACACCACACCCTTGCCGATCAACGCCAGCGGCGCGTCGCCCTTGGTGCCGCCGTTCCATTGCATCACCACCACTTTGGACGGGCTATCAGATCCCTGCCCCACGCACAAAAGCGAACCCATTCCAAGGCTTGCAAGCTGATCTTCATCCAGAACCTCAACCGTCAGACCCAGATCCGTCATCGCCTCAAGCCGGTTGGCGAATTCGGTGGTGGTCAGCACGTTGGCAGGCTCGTTCACCAGATCACGGGTAAAGAACGCGCCTTCGGCCACCGCCATCAGAGGCAACGCCTCGGCCTGCACCTCGTCCGGTTTGGCACACATGATGCGCACGGCCCCCTCGGCGGGCTTGGCGTCGGATTTGTGGGCGTTGAAACCATAGTCGCGCATCGCAAGGCCAAAGCCCAGATCAGCGGCATGGCGCGTGCTGCCCGCAGCCACCAGCAGGTCAGCCGTGCCGCGCACCTTGGCCAGCGCGGCGCCGGCCTTGCGGGCGTCCTGCACCGTCGGGCGGCGCGACAGGCACAGCACATCCACCGCATCGGCAGCCATTCCGGCCGGCATCGCCAGCGTGGTCAGACCGCCCTCTTTCAGATCGCCAAAGGCCTTGCCCGCCGCCAGCCGCGCCAGCGCGCCGCGGGTCAGCTTGTTGATGCGCCGGCCTGCGGCGTCCATCTTGCCATCGGCCTCCAGCACCACGGCGACGCGGCCCGTGGCGGTGGCCAGCGCGTCGATGTCCAGCGCCTCGAAGCTGACTGGGGTCATGGGAGTGGGTTGGGCTGTCATGGCGCATCCTTTCGCGGGAGTATTGGGTTGCACAACTGTTAGCGCGGGTGTGCGGACATGGCCAGAGCAGCAGATGCGTGACGTACACCAACCCGCCGACACCGCAAATATGGTGGAATTACAGGTTCCCCACCGCGACACCTTGGGGTAAGTTGCCGTCAAATTTGCCAAACCATGTGCATCCGGGGGGTTATGTGGCCAGATTCGACAGGTACATGCTGTCGCAGTTTCTGCTGTTGTTCGGCTTTTTCGCGCTGGTGCTGGTGGCTGTGTTCTGGATCAACCGCGCGGTGGTTCTGTTCGACCGTTTGATCGGTGACGGACAGACGGCATTGGTTTTTCTTGAATTCACCTCGCTCAGCCTGCCCAAGCTGATCGTCATGGTGCTGCCAATCGCAACCTTTGCCGCGTCGGTCTATGTCACCAACCGCCTGTCGGGTGAATCCGAGCTGGTGGTGATGCAGGCCACCGGGTCGGGTCCATGGCGGCTGGCGCGGCCTGTGGTGGTTTACGGTCTGATCGTGGCCACGATGATGACCTTGCTGGCGCATGTGCTGGTGCCCGCAGCCCAAGGGCAGCTGAGCATCCGCGAGGCCGAGATTTCGCGCAACGTCACCTCGCGGCTGCTGACCGAGGGGACGTTCCTGTCGCCTGCTGACAAGGTCACGTTCTACACCCGCGCCATCGGCGAGGACGGCGTTTTGCGCGATGTGTTCCTGTCGGACCGCCGCAATATGGATCAACGGGTGATCTACACCGCCGCCGAGGCCTATCTGGTGCGCAACGACGCGGGCACCACGCTGATCATGGTGGACGGTTTGGCGCAGCGGCTGAACACCAAGGACAACCGTCTGTCGACAGCCAAGTTTCAGGATTTCTCGTTTGATATTACAACTTTGGTCAGTTCGGACAGCGAAGTCACCGGTTCGATCCGCAACATGAGCACGCTGGCCCTGCTGACCGATTGGGACCGCATCGCCGACGAGACCGGCGCGCGCAATGGCGACATCGCCGAAGAGGTCCACAGCCGCTTTGCCCAGCCGCTGTTTTGCATTGTCGCCGCGCTGATCGGCTTTGCCACGTTGATGATCGGCGGCTATTCCCGCTTTGGTGTCTGGCGCGAGGCGGTGATCGCCTTTGGCCTGCTGATCGGCATTGACGGGCTGCGCAGCACCTTTGCGCAGATGGTTCTTGCAGACGCCAGCCTGTGGCCCACGATGTATGTGCCGTCCTTGTTGGGGGCCATTTTGGTGGCCGGAATGCTGACATGGGCCGCGCACCCGGCCCTTTTGCGCCGGCGCAGACGACAGACGGTGGACGCGACATGATCCTGCATTTCTATTTCGCCCGCCGCTTTGCCTATGCTTTCGCCATGCTGACGGCGGTGTTCTTTGCACTGGTGGCGCTGGTCGACCTGATCGAGCAGACCCGCCGCTTTGCCGACTATGATGTCAGTCTGACAGACCGGATCGGGCTGACGCTGCTGCACGCCCCCGAGACGATCAACCAGATCCTGCCGTTGATCATGATCCTGACCACCGTGGTGCTGTTCATCGGACTGGCCCGCAGTTCCGAACTGGTGGTGACCCGCGCGGCGGGACGGTCGGCGTTCGGATCGCTGGTGGCGCCTGTTGTGGTGGCGCTGGTGATCGGCGGGCTGGCGGTGACCATGCTGGGGCCGATCGTGGCGGCAACAAGCAAACGCTATGCTTTGCTGTCCGAAAACTATCGCACCGGCGGGCGGTCGGCGGTGCTGGTGTCGGGCGACGGCGTCTGGCTGCGTCAGGGCGGCGTGGACGGGCAAACGGTGATCCGTGCGGCGCGGTCGAATTCCGACGCGTCGGTTCTGTATGACGTGACCTTTCTGGAATATGCCCCCCAGGGTGGCCCACAGCGCCGGATCGAAGCGGCAAGCGCTGCATTGGGCAACGGCGCGTGGGCGCTGCGCGATGCCAAGGTCTGGCCGCTGAGCGGCGACGTCAATCCCGAGGCCAGCTCGGAAACCCATGCCGTTCTGCAAGTGCCGTCCACCCTGACGCTTGAGCGTATCCGCGAAACCCTTGGCACGTTGGGCGGTGTGTCGATCTGGAACATGCCCACCTATATCCGCCAGCTTGAGCAGGCAGGCTTTTCCGCGCGCCATCAGATCGTGTGGTTTCAGTCCGAACTGGCGCGTCCCTTGTTCCTGATGGCGATGGTTCTTGTTGCCGCTGCCTTCACCATGCGGCATACCCGTTTTGGGGGCACCGGAACGGCGGTGCTGGCAGCAGTGCTTTTGGGGTTCGGTTTGTATTTCATCCGCAGTTTTGCACAGATTCTTGGTGAGAACGGGCAAATCCCGGTGGCCTTTGCCGCCTGGGCGCCGCCCGCCGCCGCGATTTTCCTGGCCCTTGGGCTGCTGCTTCATGCCGAGGACGGCTAGGATGGCGCGCTGTTTCAGACATATCCTGTTTTCTGCGACTTTGCTGGCAACGCCGCTGATGGATGCACCGGTTGTGGCGCAAACCGTCAGCGCGCAGCAGACGGCCGCGCCTGCGATGCTTGTGGCCGACGATGTGACTGTCACCCGCGACCGCGTGTTGACCGCGCGCGGCAACGTCGAGGCGTACCAGGGCACCACCCGCCTGCGGGCATCCGCGATCAGCTATGACGAAAAGACCGGCGCGTTGGTCATCACCGGCCCGATCACCATCGAGGACGGCGCAGATGTGGTCATTGTCGCGGATCAGGCCGAGCTAAGCCGCGATCTGCAAAACGGGCTGCTGACCGGCGCGCGCATGGTGCTGAACCAGCAACTGCAACTGGCATCGGTGGAAATGAACCACGTCGGGGGACGCTACACACAGCTTTACAAAACCGCCGTCACCTCGTGCCACGTCTGCGACGATGGCCGCCCGCCGCTGTGGCAGATCCGCGCCCGCCGCGTGGTGCACGACAAGCAGGAACGGCAGCTTTATTTCGACAACGCACAGTTCCGCATTGGCAACGTGCCGGTGTTCTACCTGCCCCGCCTGCGCCTGCCCGATCCGACATTGAAGCGTGCCTCGGGCTTTTTGATCCCGTCGCTGAACAGCGACTCGCAACTGGGCACAGGCATCAAGCTGCCCTATTTCATCAAGATCGGCGATCACCGCGATCTGACGCTGGCCCCCTATCTGACCAGCCACACCAAAACGCTGGAATTCCGCTATCGTCAGGCATTCCGCAACGGGCGGATCGAATTCAACGGGGCGGTGTCCGACGACGATCTGCAACCGGGTGACACGCGCGGCTATCTGTTCGGCACCGGCCGGTTCGACATGGCGCGCGACTTTGTGCTGACGTTCAACATCGAGACGACGACCGACACCGCCTATCTGACCGACTACGATTATTCCGACAAGGACCGTCTGACCAGCAATGTTGAACTGGCGCGGGTCAAGCGGGATGAATACCTCAGCTTCCGCTACACCAACTTTCGCAGCCTGCGCGACAGCGAAGACAACGACACGATCCCGACCAACGTGTTGGACGCAACCTTTGAAAAACGCATGTTTCCGCGTGCCTTCGGCGGCGAATTGCGGTTCAGCGGCAATGCCCACGCGCATTATCGCAGCTCGGACGACGCAAATGATGTGAACCTGGACGGCATTGCCGACGGGCGCGACATTCAACGCATCAACCTTCAGGCCGAATGGCTGCGCAGTTGGACCCTGACAGGCGGCGTGCGCGCCGAGGCGTCCCTGGGCGTCGCGGCAGATGCGATCAACGTCAGCCAGGACAATGTCTTTACCGGCAGTGACGCGGGGCTGACGCCACAGGGGCAACTGACCCTGCGCTATCCGCTGGTGCGCCATGGCGGCGACGGGTCGGCGCAACTGCTCGAACCGATCTTTCAGTTGGGCTATGTCGGCGGCCATGACCTGAACGTGCCCAATGACGAAAGCACCCGTGTCGAATTCGACGAGGGCAATCTGTTGTCGCTGTCGCGCTTTCCGCGCCCCGACCGGCGCGAGCGCGGACTGGCGGCGGCCTATGGCGTGAACTGGTCACGCTTTGACCCTGCCGGATGGGAAACCCGCCTGACTTTCGGCCAGGTGGTGCGCCGCGATGGCGAACCGGACTATTCCGAAACCTCGGGCCTGTCCGGCACCACGTCCGATTTCCTGCTGGCGGCCCAATGGAAAACCCGCAACGGGCTGGCGCTGACCGGGCGCACCGTGTTCAACGAGAAGTTCGACGTGGCCAAGGCCGAATTGCGCGGCGACTGGATTGGCAAGCGTCTGACAGTGGGCGGCAGCTATGTCTGGCTGGGCGAAGATGCCGCCGAGGATCGCGCACTGGCGGTGTCCGAGCTGACACTGGCCAGCAGCTACGACCTGAACCAAAGCTGGACCGCCAGCGCCAACTGGCGTTACGATCTGGTGGATGACCGGGCAGCCTATGCGGGGGCGGGCCTGACCTATAACAACGAATGTGTGTCGGCCAGATTCTCGGTAAGCCGTCGGTACAGTTCGTCGACAAGTGTTGAGCCCTCGACCAATCTGGGCTTTACAGTGACATTGCGGGGCTTCTCGGTCTCGCAAGGGACGGAAAAATACGTTAGATCATGCGGGAAGCAGGCGAAATGAGCGGGAAAACGATGAAACAATTTGGACTGGCCGTGGCCGTGGCCATCACGACGGCCCTGCCCGTGGCGGCGCAGAACCTCTTTGCGCCTGTGGCCAAGGTTGACGACAGCGTGATCACCGAATTCGAAGTGCAACAGCGCGTGCGGTTCCTGCAAGTGCTGAACGCCGCGGGGGCGACCCGCAAAAGCGCCATTGATGCGCTGATCGACGACCGGCTGCGGCTGAACGCAACGCAGGCTGTCGGGCTTGAACTGACACCCGAAGGGCTGGCCGAAGGGCTGGCCGAATTCGCAGGCCGCGCGAACCTGAGCACCGACGAATTCGTCAAGGCGCTGGAAAGCGCCGGCGTCGCAGGCGAGACCTTCCGCGACTTTGTGCGCGTGAACCTGTCGTGGCGCGAACTGATCCGCGCCCGCTATGGCAGCCGCGTGCAAATCTCCGAGGCCGAGATTGACCGCGCCCTGTCCGCAACCAGCGGCGCCAGCGGTATCCGCGTGCTGATCTCGGAAATCATCATCCCCGCGCCGCCCAACGATCAGGCCGGTGCGATGGCGCGCGCCGAACAGGCCGCGTCCAGCACATCCGAGGCCGAATTCTCCAGCTACGCCAGCCGCTATTCTGCCACGCCGTCGCGCAACAACGGCGGACGGCTGAACTGGGTCGATCTGAACACATTGCCGCCCAGCCTGCGCGGCGTGTTGTTGGGCCTGACACCGGGCGAAGTGACCGATCCGCTGCCGATCCCGAACGCGCTGGCACTGTTCCAGTTGCGCGACATTGAGGAAACCAGCGCCCCCAGCCCCGAATATGCCGCCATCGAATATGCCGCCTATTACATGGCCGGCGGACGCAGCCCCGAAACACTGGCACGTGCCGCAAAACTGGCGTCGCAGGTCGATGTCTGTGACGACCTTTATGGCATTGCCAAAGGCCAGCCCGAAGCGGCCCTTGACCGTGGCAGCAAGGCCCCCGGCGAGATTCCGCAGGACATCGCCTATGAGCTGGCCAAGCTGGACCCGGGCGAGGTGTCGACAGCTTTGACCCGTTCGGACGGCAACACGCTGGTGTTCCTGATGCTGTGTGGCCGCACCGCCGCCCTGAACGAGACTGCGAGCCGTGAAGAGGTTGCATTGCAATTGCGCCAGCAACGTCTGTCGGGCTATTCGGACAGCCTGCTGGAAGAGCTGCGCGCCGACGCCCGCATTTCGCGCGAATGACACCCGCAACCGCGCTGCCGGTTGCGATCAGTTGTGGCGAGCCTGCGGGCATCGGGCCCGAGATCGCGGCCAAGGCATGGGCCGCCCTGCGCGGTGACGTGCCGCTGTTCTGGATCGGTGATCCCGCGCATCTGCCTGCCGACGTGCCGGTGGTCCTGATCGACACACCGACACAGGCCGCCGCCGCCATGGCGCAGGGCCTGCCGGTGCTGCAACATATCTTTGCCGCCCCCAGCACGCCGGGCATTGCCACGCCTGCCAACGCGCAAGGGGTGATCGACGTGATCGCGCGCGGTGTCGATCTGGTGCAATCGGGTCAGGCCGCCGCCTTGTGCACGGCCCCCATCCACAAGAAGGCACTGCAAGACGGCGCGGGCTTTGCCTATCCCGGTCACACCGAATACCTGCAAGCCTTGGCGGGGGCCGACCGCGCCGTGATGATGCTGGCGTCGGAACAGTTGCGGGTGGTGCCCACCACCATCCACATCGCCCTGCGCGACGTGCCCAAAATGCTGACGCCGGCGCTGTTGCGCGACACCATCCGCATCACTGCCGAGGGCTTGCGTCAGCAATTCGGCATCGCACAGCCGCGCATTGCCGTCGCCGGGCTGAACCCCCACGCGGGCGAAGGCGGTGCCATGGGCCGTGAAGAGGCCGACTGGATCGCCGGGCTGGTCAGCGACATGACCGCCGAAGGCTATGACCTGCGCGGCCCGCTGCCCGCCGACACCATGTTCCACGCCACCGCCCGCGCCAGCTATGACGCGGCCGTGTGCATGTACCACGACCAGGCGCTGATCCCGATCAAGACACTGGATTTCGACCGCGGCGTAAATGTGACGCTGGGCCTGCCCTTCATCCGCACCTCGCCCGACCATGGCACCGCCTTTGACATCGCAGGCACCGGCGTGGCCAATCCCTCCTCGATGATCGAAGCCTTGCGCATGGCGCACCGGATGGCCAACCCATGAGCATTCTTTTGGCCATAAATATCCCCGCCGGAGGCATAAAATCTTTTACCCCCAGGGCCCCCGCATGAGCACCATCGACAACCTGCCGCCCCTGCGCGACGTGATCGAAACCCACGAGCTGCGTGCGCGCAAATCGCTGGGCCAGAACTTTTTACTGGACCTGAACCTGACGGCCAAAATCGCGCGTCAGGCGGGGGACCTTACGGGCTGCGACGTGCTGGAAATCGGCCCCGGCCCCGGCGGTCTGACGCGCGGCCTGCTGTCCGAGGGCGCGCGCCGTGTGCTGGCCATCGAAAAAGACCCGCGTTGCCTGCCCGCACTGGCCGAGATTTCCGACGCCTATCCCGACCGGTTGCAGGTGATCGAAGGCGACGCGCTGGAGATCGACCCGCTGCAATTCCTGACGCCGCCGATCCGTGTGGCCGCCAACCTGCCCTATAACGTCGGCACCGAACTGCTGGTGCGCTGGCTGACGCCCAAGGACTGGCCACCCTACTGGCAGTCGCTGACGCTGATGTTCCAGCGCGAGGTCGCACACCGGATCGTGGCCGAACCGGGGTCCAAGGCTTATGGGCGTCTGGCGCTTCTGGCGCAGTGGCGGGCCGACGCGCAGATCGTGCTGAACCTGCCGCCCGAGGCGTTCACACCGCCGCCCAAGGTTTCGTCGGCCGTGGTCCACCTGACCGCCCTGCCCCAACCCCGTTTTCCAGCCGATGCCGCCGTGCTGAACCGCGTGGTCGCCGCCGCCTTCAACCAGCGCCGCAAGATGCTGCGGGCGGCGCTGAAAGGTGTGGCACCCGACATCGAGGACCGACTGTTGGCGGCGGGCATTCAGCCCACCGAACGGGCCGAACAGGTGTCTTTGGAAGGGTTCTGTGCGCTGGCACGGGCTGTTGCAGCCCCTTGATGCGCGAAAATAGCCGTGATCAAAACAAAAGGCCCCGCGGCGATGCAGGGCCTTTTTCAATTCAACCCGTCAGACAGACCTTATTCGGCAGCTTCCGGTGTGCTGCCACCCTCGTTCTGACCATTGTCTGATGCAGAGGCGCCGGCCTCTTTCGGGGCTTCCACGGGCGGCTTTGGCTTGCGACGCGACCGGGTCGCTTTGGGCTTGGGCGCGCTTTCGGGTGTGTCCACCAGACCGCTGTCGGATTCGGTGTCGATCACATCGGGCTGAGGCTGGCTGCGCGCCTGAGGCTGCTCTTGCCCGCCCGCGTCGCCTGACCCGTTGTTGCTGTTGTTGTTCTGGCCGCCGTTCGATTCGCGTTCCTGACGCTCGTTGCGCTCGCGGTCACGCTCGGCCTGACGGTCGCGTTCGGCCTGGCGGTCACGGTTCTGACGCTCTTGCTCTTCGCGCTTGGCGTCGATCTCGCGCTGCGCTTCGCTCAGCAGGCGCAGGTAGTGTTCCGCGTGCTGTTGAAAATTCTCTGTGGCCACGCGGTCACCGGACAGTTGCGCGTCGCGCGCAAGCTGGTTGTATTTGTCGATGATCTGTTGCGGTGTGCCGCGCACTTTGCCCTCGGGGCCAGAGCTGTCGAACACGCGGTTGACGACGTTGCCACCACCCCCGCCATTGTTCGTGCTGCGGTTGCGCGTGTTCTTTGACCGGGACCGGGATCTCGAAGATTTCATGAAATAGCTTAGCCTTATTGTGCCTATCGCTGCGTTGATCGGATTGCGCGACATGCGCCATCATGGTCCGAAGAATGCGATGTGTTGGGCTTGACGCCGAGCGGGACCACCAAAAGGTATCCACCGCTGCAACACCTTTGAATAAACATGCGTGGGGGCGTGGGACAAGCATTAATTGCCGGACTGCGTCACTTTTCCACGCATTGTGCGGGTTTATGCCGTTCCGGGCGGGGTTCTGGCACAGATCACGCGGTCGCGGCCATCCATATCCGGCAGGCAAACCACGTCCTGCCAGCCCGCTGCATAAAAGATCTCGACCACGTCCGCCGCCTGGGTCCAGCCGATTTCGCAGATCAGCCGCCCGCCCTTTTCCAGATGCGCCGGCCCCATTGCCGCCAGCACGCGGTAGGCGGTCAGCCCGTCGGCCTCGTCGGTCAGGGCCATGCGCGGTTCGTGATCGCGCAGCTCGGGGGCGACGTCGTCCATTTCGTCGGCGGCCAGATAGGGCGGGTTCGACACGATCAGGTCATAGCGCCCGCGCACCGATCCGAACCAATCCGATTGAATCACCTCGGCGCGTGGGTCCACGTCGTGCATCACCGCATTGGCGCTGGCCTGCAAACAGGCCGCTTCGCTCAGGTCGGTGCCGGTGCCCACGGCCATGGTGCGTTCGGCCAGCAGGGTCACCAGAATGCAGCCCGATCCGGTGCCGATGTCCAGCACGCTGGCAAAGGGTTCAGCCAGCGCCGCCTCGATCAGGGTTTCGGTTTCGGGGCGCGGGTCCAACACGTCGCTGCTGACTTTGAACCGGCGGCCATAGAACGCCCGTTCCCCGATCAGATGGCTGACCGGCACCCGCACCGCGCGCAGGCTGATCAGCGCGTCATAGCGTTCGGCGATCTCGGGGGCGATGTCCTCGGGGGCGATCAGGGTGACGCGGGTGGCGTCCACCTGTGCGGCGTGGGCCAGCAACAGACGCGCATCGCGCGCAGGGTCCGGCACGCCTGCCGCGCGCAGCCGAGCGGTGGCGGCTGCCATGGCTTGTGCCGCGGTCATTGCCCCATCTCGGCCAGCAGACGCGCCTGAGCGTCGGCCCGCAGCGCGTCGATCACCTCGTCCAGATCGCCCTGCATCACCGCGTCCAGCTTATAGAGCGTGAGGTTGATCCGGTGGTCGGTCATGCGCCCCTGCGGGAAGTTATAGGTGCGGATGCGTTCCGACCGGTCGCCGCCGCCTACCTGTGCTGCACGGTCGGCGCTGCGGGCGCTGTCGATGCGGTTGCGTTCCATGTCGTACAGGCGCGCGCGCAGCACCTGCATCGCCTTGTCGCGGTTGCGGTGCTGGGATTTTTCCGAACTGGTCACGACGATCCCCGTGGGGATGTGGGTGATGCGCACGGCGGAATCGGTGGTGTTCACGTGCTGCCCGCCCGCGCCCGACGACCGCATGGTGTCGATGCGAATGTCGTTGGCGTCGATGTGAATGTCGACCTCCTCGGCCTCGGGCAGCACGGCAACCGTCGCCGCCGAGGTGTGGATGCGTCCGCCGCTTTCGGTGGTCGGCACCCGTTGCACGCGGTGCACGCCGCTTTCGTATTTCATCCGGGCAAAGACATTGTCGCCCTTGATGTGGGCCACGACCTCTTTGATCCCGCCCAGTTCGGTCGCCTGTTCCTCGATAATCTCGAACCCCCAGCCCCGCGCCTCGGCGTAACGCATGTACATGCGCAGCAGATCACCCGCGAACAACGCCGCCTCGTCGCCCCCCGTTCCGGGGCGGATTTCCAGCATCGCGGGCTTGGCATCTGCTGCATCGCGCGGCAACAGGGCCAGTTGCAAGGCGGCTTCGGCATCGGGCAGCGCCGCCTTCAGGCGCGGCAGTTCCTCGCGGGCCAGGTCGGCCATCTCGGGATCGTCCAGCATTTCGCGCGCGTCGGCCATGTCGCTTTGCAACTGGCGATACAGGGCGATCTGTTCGACCACGGGGCGCAGATCGGAATATTCCTTGGCCAGCGCCGCAATATCGCCACCGCCCGCGGACATCGCGGCTTCGAGGTATTCGAACCTCTCGGTGATTTGCTGAAGGCGTTCTGACGGGATCATGGGCGTTCCATCTGATATTGAAAGGCTTTGGTCAAGACCAAGGGAAGTGGTATAGTGGTGGCATGATACGCGCAGCCGTTCTTGTTCTGGCGCTGGCCACTCCGGCCCTCGGCGATGTGAAAACACCGGGGGGCAAGACGATTGACTGTTTTTGCACCGACAAAAGCGGATCACGGGTCGAACTGGGCGACATCATCTGCCTGCAAGTCGACGGGCGCATGTTCATGGCGCAATGCCAGATGTCGCTGAACGTGCCGATGTGGCGCGAGGTGCAGCGGGGCTGCCTCAGCTCATCCTTGAACAGTGGCCAGCAACCCCTTCAATCTTTTGGCATTTACCCCCATATCTGACGATCCAAACCGCGACCGCGCCAACAGGCGCACTTGACCGTCGGTCTGTTCGATCGTGGTGTAATCGGGAAAGCCGATGGTGGGCGTGCGCGTGACGTAAGTGATGCGCCCATCCGCGACCGACCCCGCCAACACCTGCGTGCGCGGCAGTGCCTGCATCGCCGCATCCAGCCGCGCCAGCAGCCCGTCGGTGGCAGGCAGTACCCGCACAGCGCCGTTGCCGAAATCCTTGTCCTCGGTCGCCGCGACGGGTTGATTCCATCGTGCCGGATCAGATGGCGCCAGCCGCACATAGGCCACCGCCGCCACCCCCAGGACCACCAAAAGGGCCAAAATCCAATAAATCACGCGCATCCATCCTTTTCTCTGGTTCATAAAATCCCCCGCGGAGCGTCCTGCCCCGTCAACGATAGGCAACGCCCGGCAGGACGCACAACAGTTCAAACAGGATATTCGCCCCCGTCAGCGCCGTGTTGCCGGATGTGTCATAGGGCGGGCTGACCTCGACCAGATCACAGCCCACGATGTTCAAACCCTTCAGCGCACGGATCAGTTGCAGCGCCTGCGGCGTGGTCAGCCCGCCAATCTCGGGCGTGCCGGTGCCGGGGGCATAAGCCGGGTCCAGGCTGTCGATGTCATAGGTTACATAGACCGGCGCATCGCCGATGTCGCGCCGGATTTCCGCGCCCAGCGTGTCCAGCGGGCGGTGCCACAGTTCCGACGCCTGCCATTGCTGAAAACCCCAGCCTTGCGCCTCGGTAAAGTCGGTGGCGGCATAGCCGGTGCCGCGCAGGCCGACCTGATAGACCTTTTGCGGAATGATCAGCCCTTCCTCGTAGGCGCGGCGGAACACGGTGCCGTGGGTTTCGCGCATGCCGAACATTTCATCGTTCACATCGGCATGGGCATCCACATGCACCAGCGCCACGGGGCCGTGCCGTTTGGCGATGGCGCGCAGGATCGGCAGGGTGATCGAATGATCGCCACCGATGGCCATGGGAATCACGTCATACTTGAGGATCGCATCGTAACTCTCTGCAATAATACGCAAACTGTCCGAAAGCGAAAACGTGTTGATCGCCAGATCGCCGATATCCGCCACTTGCAGACTGTCAAAGGGCGCAGCCCCCGTTTGCACGTTATAGGGCCGGATCATCGCGCTTTCGGCGCGCACCTGTTTCGGCCCGAACCGTGTGCCCGACCGCCACGAGGTGCCGATGTCCATGGGCACGCCCAGCACGCAAACGTCCAGCCCCTTGAGGTCATTGACCGAAGGCAGCCGCATGAACGTGTTGGGGCCGGAAAAACGGGCCAGATCGTTGCCGCTGATCGGTTGGTTCTTGGCTGTCGTCATCAATCAGGCCCCTTTCACCGGCTGTGCGGTTTCCACCAGACGGGCAAAGAACGAGGCGCCCACTGGCGCCGCGGCGTCGTTGAAATTGTATTCAGGATGGTGCAGCCCCGCGCCCTCGCCGATGCCCATGAAGAAGTAAGCGCCGGGGCGTGCCTCGAGCATATAGGCGAAATCCTCGGCGCCCATGTTGGCGGGGCTGTCCACATCCACCGCCGCGTCGCCCGACACATCGCGCGCGGCACGCGCCGCCCTTTCGACACCGCGTGCGTGGTTCACAGTGGGGGGATAGCCGCGCACATAATCCACCGTCGCGTTCAGGCCAAAGCTGGCCGCTTGTCCTGCGACAATCTCGGACATCCGCCGCTCTGCCAGATCGCGGATTTCGGGGGTAAAGGTACGCACGGTGCCGTTCAGATAGGCGGTTTCGGGGATCACGTTGTCGATCGTGCCGGTGTGAATCTGCGTGACCGAGATCACAAGCTGTTGCCCGGCCTCGATATTGCGGCTGACGATGGTTTGCAGCGCCTGCGTGATCGACGCGGCACAGACCACCGGATCAACCGTGTCCTGCGGCTGTGCCCCGTGGCCACCGCGCCCGGTCAGGTGGATGTGAAACGTATCCGCCGCCGCCAGCAACGGGCCAGAACGCGCGTGAAACGTGCCTTCGTCAAAGCCCGGGACGTTGTGGATGCCATAAACCTCGCCGATGTCAAAGGTGTCCATGATCCCCTCTTGCACCATCGCCTCGGCGCCGCCGGTCGCTTCTTCGTCGGGCTGGAAAATCAGCGCCACGCGTCCCGCGAAATTGCGCGTCTCGCACAGGTATTTCGCAGCCCCCAGCAGCATGGTGGTGTGCCCGTCGTGACCACAGGCGTGCATCCGGCCCGCGTGGGTGCTGGCATAGGGCAGTCCCGTCGCCTCGATGATCGGCAGCCCGTCCATATCGGCACGCAGGCCAATGGTCGGTCCCGCGCCCTGCCCGTTGATGATCGCCACGATGCCGGTTTCGGCAATGCCTTCGTGGATCTCGTCCACGCCAAACTCGCGCAGGCGTTCCGCGACAAAGGCCGCCGTTTTGTGACAGGCGCGGCCCAATTCGGGAATGGTGTGCAGGTGCTGTCTCCACTCGGCCATTTGCGGTGCGAAATCTGCGATACGGTTGACGACGGCCATTGGGTGGACTCCTTGGGCAATTTGCGGCTTGGTGCATCTGACACCGAAGTGCTGCGGGCTGCAATGGGGGCTGAAATGACGAACGACCTGATCCACGACCAAACTGCGGGGATCGAGCGTTTGCTAGAGATCATGCGCCGCCTGCGCGATCCCGAAACCGGCTGTCCATGGGACATCGAACAGACCTTTGACACCATCGCCCCCTATACCATCGAGGAGGCATACGAGGTCGCCGACGCGATCGAGCGCCGCGACTGGCCGGAACTTGAGGGCGAATTGGGCGATTTGCTGCTGCAATCGGTCTATCACACCGCCATGGGCGAAGAAGATGGGCATTTCACCTTTCAATCGGTGGTGCGCAACATCAGCAACAAGATGGTCGCGCGCCATCCGCATGTGTTCGGTGATGAAAGCCGCGACAAATCCGCCGAACAGCAGACGGCGGATTGGGAGGCGATCAAGGCCACCGAGCGCGCAGGCAAGGCGCAGCGCGGCACGCTGGACGGGGTGGCCATTGGCCTGCCGGCCCTGATGCGCGCGGTCAAGCTGCAAAAACGGGCGGCGCGTGTGGGGTTCGACTGGCCGGACACGGATCAGGTGATCGACAAGATCACCGAAGAGGCCGCCGAGCTGGTCGAAGCGCGCGATACGTTAAGCCACGACGAGGTAACGGAAGAATACGGCGATATGCTGTTCGTCATGGCCAACCTGGGCCGGCATCTGGGTGTCGACCCCGAAGAGGCCCTTCGCGCCGCAAATGCCAAATTCACCCGCCGGTTCGAAGGGGTCGAGCGGCGGCTGAAGGATATGGGCAAGACACCCGATCAAAGCGATCTGGCCGAAATGGACGCGTTGTGGGATGCGGAAAAGGCGGCGGAAAAGGCGTTGAAGGCACAGTAACCCTGCTTCTCTACGCCAGCGTCACCCCGTCCATCGCCTCAATCCGCGCCAGATCGTCGGCATAGCGTTGCATCAGCACCGCCACCTCGGCATCCGAAAACGCGGCAAAGCCGTGATCCGTCCGGTCGTCGGCGTGATCGGCAATCACCGCTTTCCACTGCGCGCGCTCCAACGCCTCGCCCGCATGATACCGCGCCTGCAAGGCCATCAGGCCCGCGTCGGTGGCGCTGAGGTTCACAACCTGCTGCGGTTCGATCAATGGACGGTCCGCCAGCGCGGGCACCAGCATCTGCAACGCCTCGACGCTGCTGCCGCGCCGCGTATAGGGCACGACCAGCAAACGTTCGGGCTGCAAGATGTCGCGCAAGGCCGCCACGATTTCAGGCCAGCCGCGATCCATCGCCATGTATTTGGGCCGCAACGTGTTGAAATCCTCGACCTTGTTGTCCTCGGCCCGCTTGCGATAGCCCGAGACAAACAACTGGTCGTAGGGCCGCAGCACGAACAGGACCCGCGCCACCCGGCCCTGCAACCCCGCCTTCAGCGCCATCAACCGCGCCTCGCAAGCGGGATAAAAACGCCCTTGGGTAAAATGCATCATCCGCCCCGGAATATTCTCTTCCGACAGGATCAGCGGACGGTTGTCATCAGGGCTGTGCGCTGCCACGGCGTCCGCAACCCGCGCCGCGAACCGCTCGGTCTGGTCGGTCCCATGCCGTGGTCCGGGCAGCCGCAGCCCCAGGGTTCCGGTGGGAATGCCGTCGCGCCCCGGATAGGCCAGATCATAACCCGCATCTGCCAAGACATCGCGGTTGTCATGCAGGCACATCTGGAACGACGATGTGCCGGTCCGATGTGCACCTGCGTGCAGGAAAAAGGGTTTCTGATCAGCCATGTTACAGCGATAAGCGGCGCAGGCGGTCTTGCGCAAGGCTCCGCCGCCGCCACTGGACATCGCGCGCCCCAATTGCGACTGTCGCGCAACGCCACAGGGCGGATAATTTCAAGACCAAGGACCCCGCCATGACGCCCCGCAAAATCATTATCGACACCGACCCCGGACAGGACGACGCCGTCGCTATCCTGCTGGCCCTGGGCAGCCCCGACGAGATCGAGGTTCTGGGCATCACCGCCGTGGCCGGCAACGTGCCGCTGGCCCTGACCGAAAAGAACACGCGGATCGTGTGCGAGCTGGCCGGACGGCCCGACATTCCCGTCTATGCCGGTTGCGACCGCCCGCTGGGCCGTCCGCTGGTGACGGCGGAACATGTGCACGGTCAGACCGGCCTAGATGGTCCGTCGCTGCCCGATCCGACCATGCCATTGCAAGCGCAGCACGCGGTGGATTACATCATCGACACCCTCCGCGCCCATGACGCGGGCACCGTCACCCTGTGCCCGCTGGGGCCGCTGACCAACATCGCCACGGCCTTGCAACGTGCGCCCGACATCGCCGAGAAAGTCCAGCAGATCGTGCTGATGGGCGGCGCATATTTCGAGGTGGGCAACATCACCCCCGCAGCCGAATTCAACATTTACGTCGATCCGCAAGCCGCTGATATCGTGTTTCAATCCGGCATCGACATCGTGGTCATGCCGCTGGATGTCACGCACAAGGCGCTGGTCACCGCCGCGCGCAACGACGCGTTCCGCAACATCGGCACGCCGGTGGGCATTGCCGTGGCGCAAATGACCGAATTCTTTGAACGCTTCGACAAGGAGAAATACGGCAGCGCCGGTGCGCCGCTGCACGATCCGTGTGTGACCGCCTATCTGATCCGTCCCGACCTGTTCACAGGCCGCCACGTCAACGTGCAGATCGAAACCACCTCCGAGCTGACGCTGGGCATGACCGTCGCAGACTGGTGGCACGTGACAGACCGTGCGCCCAATGCCACGTTTATCGGCGATCTGGACGCCGACGGCTTCTTTGCCCTGCTGACCGAGCGGATCGCGCGGCTATGAGCGCGGCCCTGACCCTTGCCACCCCAGACCACCTGGACGCGCTGCTGGCGCTGGTCGAGCGGTTCCACGGCGAGGACGGCATCGCCAGCACCCCCGAGACCCGCCGCGCGGGCGTCGCCCCGCTGCTGGACGGCATCCCGCATGGTGCGGCCTATCTGATCGGGCCGCCACGCGCGCCTATCGGCTATATCATCGTCTGCTTTGGCTGGTCGGTCGAATTCGGCGGTATGGAAGGCTTTGTCGACGAGCTGTATATCCGCCCGGGCGTGCGCGGACGCGGCGTGGCGACCGAGGTTCTGATGGCCCTGCCCCGCGCGCTGGGGGCTGCGGGCCTCAAGGCGCTGCATCTGGAAGTGTCCACCGACAACGACACCGCGCAGCGCCTGTACAAACGCGCAGGTTTTCAGATGCGCGACGGCTATCACCTGATGACACGGATGCTTTAGGCGCTGGCCTCTGGCATCCTGACCAAGACGGCTTATGTTACACCAATGACCATGCACATCCCCTTCGACAACACCTATGCCGCCCTGCCATCGGGCTTTTTCACCGCACAATCGCCTGTGGCGGTCAAATCACCGGAATTGCTGGCCTATAACGCCGCGCTTGCGGCAGAGCTGGGCATTGACGCGCCTGATGCGGGCGAAATTGCCACTGTCTTTGCCGGCAACACCGTGCCTCACGGTGCCGCGCCGCTGGCGCAGCTTTATGCAGGCCACCAGTTTGGCCATTTCAACCCGCAGCTTGGCGACGGGCGCGCGCTGCTGCTGGGCGAGGTCATCGACCAAGGCGGCACGCGCCGCGACATCCAGCTCAAGGGCGCAGGCCCCACGCCCTATTCCCGCATGGGCGACGGGCGCGCGTGGCTGGGCCCCGTGCTGCGGGAATATGTGGTGTCCGAGGCGATGCATGCCCTTGGCATCCCCACCACCCGCGCGCTGGCCGCTGTCGCCACGGGCGAGCCGATCTGGCGCGAACAGGGCGCGTTGCCCGGCGCCGTGCTGACCCGCGTGGCCGCCAGCCACCTGCGCGTCGGCACCTTTCAGGTCTTTGCCCATCGCGGTCAGGTGGAGGAACTGAAAACCCTCACCAACTATGCCATCGCGCGGCACTACCCGCAGGCCGACGGCCCCATGGGCTTGCTGGCCGCCGTTTGTGCAGCACAGGCCGAACTGATCGCGGCATGGATGTCGGTGGGCTTTATCCACGGGGTGATGAACACCGACAACTGTGCCATATCCGGCGAAACCATCGACTACGGGCCTTGCGCGTTCATGGACGCCTATGACGAGGCGCGGGTGTTCTCCTCCATCGACCAACAGGGCCGCTATGCCTTTGGCAACCAGCCGCGCATCGCGGTGTGGAACTGTGCGCAATTGGCGACCGCCCTGATCCGGCAAATGGACGATATGGACGCCGCCGTGGATCAGGCCACCGCCATCGTGCACGCCATGCCCGGACAGTTGCAAACCGCGTGGCTGAACCGCTTTGGCGCAAAGCTGGGCCTGTCCAACACCACCCCCGAAGACCAGCCGCTGATCGAGGATCTGCTGGCCCTGATGCAATCAAACGGCGCGGATTTCACCAACACGTTCGCCGCCCTTGGCACCGATACGGCACAGGACCAGTTCACCGACCGCGACGCCTTTGATGCGTGGAACACCCGCTGGCAGGCCCGCGTCGCCTCGGAAACCGACGCCGAACCGCGCATGGGCCGCGCCAACCCCCGCATCATCCCGCGCAACCACCGGATGGAGCAGATGATCGAAGCCGCCGTCGCGGGCGACATGGCCCCGTTCCAGCGCGAAATCACCGCACTGGCCACACCCTTTGACCCTGCCTGCGACCCCGAATTGATGCGCGCGCCCACATCACAAGAAATCGTCCCCGCAACCTTCTGCGGCACGTAACCCCTTCTTTTGGCCCCAAATATCCCGGGGGACGGCCACAGGCCGGGGGGCAGCGCCCCCAAAGCCCGGTCTCCCCCTTACTTCCGGTTGATCAGGAAAATCCCCGCCGCCACCAGCACCAGCGCAGCCCAGATCGTCCAGCCCACATGCTCGCCCAGCAGCATCCAGCCCAGGATCACCGAAAACACCGGTGACAGAAAGCTGAACGACGCCACAGAGGATGCCGGATAGATCGACATCAGCCAGAACCACGCCAGAAAGCCAAAGCTAGCCACGGCGACAATCTGGAACGCCAGCCCCCACAGGTGGATGGGCTGCACATCGCGCAACAGGTCGCCAAAAAACGGCGCCGCCAGCACCAGAATCGGTGCCGAGATGATCAATTGCCACAGCAATTGCTGCTCGGGCGGCACACGGGACAGCGGCGTCACACGCACCAACATCGCAATCGCGGCCCAGCACAGCGCCGCACACAGCGCCAGCAGATCGCCCAGCAGCGACGCCTGCCCGTTGCTGCGGTCCAGCAGCGCCAGCGCCACACCGGCCATCGCCAGCACCAGCCCGATCGCGCGCAGGCTGTTCAGCCGCTCGGTCGGCAGCAGCACATGGGCCGACAGCGCCAGCCAGACCGGCATCGAATAGAAAATGATCGACACGCGGCCCACCGTGGTCAGGTCAAGCGCCGTAAAAAGGCACATGAATTCAATGGCAAACAACGCGCCCGAAATCACGCCGGCCATCACACTGCTGCGCGGCAAGCTGAACGACACGCCGCGCGCCTTCATCCACAGCACCAGCACCACCGCCCCGCCAACCGACCGCAATCCCGCCAGAAACACCGGACCAAAGCCGCCGTTGGTCACTTTGACCACCACCTGGTTAAACGCCAGATTAAGCGCGAACAGCACCAGCGCCACCGCGCCGAATGTGTCGATATATGTTTTGCGTTCCATGCCGCCACCAAGCGGTGCGGCTGCCCTAAAGTCAATTGTGCCGCTGCGGCGCGCGCGTCAGGTTTTGGTTTGGGTGATCCCGGCCAGATGGTCCTGGCTCCAGTCATAAAGCTGCGACAGGATTGCGCCCAGATCGGCCCCTTTGCCGGTCAACGAATATCCCACCCGCCGCCGCGCGTCGTGCTTTTCGATGCGTGCGACCAGCCCGCTGCGCTCGAACTCTTGCAACTGCGCAGTCAGCACCTTGCGGCTGATCCCGTCCAGCGCGCGTGTCAGTTCCAGAAAATGCATTTCGCCCGCCATCAGGCAGTGCAGCACACTGGGGCCGTGTTTGCCGCCCAGCAGCCGCAGCGTTTCGCCCACCGGACAGGTGCCGGTGACGGGGTCCAGCCACGGTTTGCGGTCCTGTGTGGTGTCCTTCATGGCCCCTCCGGTTACCAAAAGGTGCCCAATTGCGGCACCGGCCAGCGCAATGGCATCAGCGTTCCAATGCGCGATAATAGCAAGGAATGCCACGATGACACAGAGTTTTGTCGACACGATCCCGATGCTGCCCTTTGGCATGTTGAACGCTTTTCTGGTGGTCCAGGATGGCCGCGCCATGCTGGTCGACACCGGCCTGCCGAACGCGGCGCCAAAGGTTGCCCAAGCACTCAGGGCTCGGGGGTTAGGCTGGTCCGATCTGGCGTTGACCGTGCTGACCCACGCCCACATCGACCACGCAGGGTCGGCTGTGGCGGTGCGAGAGTTGTCGCAGGCGCCCGTGCTGGCACATGCGGACGAGGTTGCGCTTTGTCAGGGACAGCCGCCGGTGCTGAAGCCCAGCGGGCCGTTCGGGCGCCTGTTTCAAAAGACGGGTGCGATCCAGCAGAGGTTTGACTATTTCAGCCCCGACCGGACCCTGCAGGGCCAGATGCTGGACCTGAACGACTATGGGTTTGCGGCGCGGCTGGTGCACACGCCCGGACACACGGCGGGATCGGTTTCGGTTCTGTTGGACGACGGGCGGGTGATTGCCGGTGATCTGGCGGCCTCGGGCATTTTGCTGGGGGGCCTCGCCCTGCGCGGCAGGCCGAAATCGCCCCCCTTCGAGGAAGACATCGCAGGCGTCATCGCGTCACTTGAGCATCTGCTGGCCCAAGGCTGCACGCAGTTCTATCTGGGGCACGGCGGACCGCTGCCCGCGCAGGCCATCGCGCGGCATGTCGGGAATTTGCGCAAATTGCTTTGAACGCCGACCCTTAGTTCGAAATCGCCAGCTTTGCCCCCAGCAGCCCGAAGGTGCCGGCAAAGCTGCGCTTGATCCACGTCATCACCGATGGCCTGCGGATCACATAGTCGCGCGCAAAGGATGCAAAAGCCCCGTAGCCCACGAACACCACGAAGGTCATCGCCATGAACACACCCGCCAGCCCCACAAGTGCGGCGGTGGCATTGGGGGCGTCATGGGCGATGAACTGCGGCAGGAAGGCCAGAAAGAACAGCGACAGCTTGGGGTTCAGGATGTTCAGAAGCACACCCGAGGTCGCAATGCGCGCATAGCTGGCGGGTGCCGCGTTCTCAGAGACATCCATGACGGACTTATCCCGCAACAGCTTCCACGCCATGTAGAACAGGTAAGCCACGCCCAGATATTTGATCACCTGAAAGGCCAGCGCGCTGGTGTGCAACAGTGCCGCCAGCCCGATGATGCTGGCCACGGCTGCGGGCACGATGCCGACCGTACACCCCACTGCCGCCGCGACACTGGCCCGAAACCCACGCCCCAGGCCGATGGCCAGCGTGTAGATGACGCCGGTTCCAGGCAGCAGGACCACCACGAGCGAGGTGAGAAGAAATTCCAGTGACATATGGCAGCTCCCTTTGGCATCAGTCTTGCGGGATCGTGGCACAGCGTCAACGATTTGTTGGTCTGTGAGGGGTCACATGGGCCTTGTTGGGCCTTGCTGTGCTTCTGCGCCGGGGTAACTCACCCACAAAAAAGGCCCGGACCAAAAGGTCCGGGCCAATCTCATTCCATCATCCGCAGGGATCAGGCCTCTGCGCTGCCGCCCGGTTTGCCACCGCCGCCACCGCGACGCCGGCGACGTGGGCCACCGCCCGCAGGCGCGCCGCCACCGGGGGCACCGCCACCGGGACGTCCACCGCCGCCACCGCGACGACGACCGCCACCGGGTTTGCCGCCCGGCTTGCCGCCCTTGGCGGGCAGGTCGACAGATTCCCACGCACGGCCCGTTGCGATCGGGATCTTCACGCCCATGGTTTTCTGGATGTCGCGCAGCTGATCAATCTCGTCCGGTGCGCAGAAGGCCACGGCTGCGCCATCCTTGCCCGCGCGCGCGGTCCGGCCAATGCGGTGCACATAGCTGTCGGGCACGTTGGGCAATTCGTAGTTATAGACGTGTTTCACATCCGGAATGTCCAAACCCCGCGCCGCCACATCGGTGGCCACCAGAACCTTGATCTCGCCCGACTTGAACGCGGCGATGGCACGGTCGCGCTGGCCCTGGCTTTTGTTGCCGTGGATCGCACCGGCGGCAAAGCCTGCCTTGTCCAGCATCCGGCTGAGTTTTTCCATCCCGTGTTTGGTGCGGCCAAAGACCAGCGCGCGTTCGTCGCGGTGCTTGTCCAGCAGCTCCATCAGGAATTTGGATTTCTCGGCCTTGGCGATAAAGTGCACCTCTTGGGTCACCTTGTCGGCGGCCTTGCCCGGAGGGTTCACTTCGATGCGGATCGGGCTGTTGAGATAGCTGTTGGCGATCTCGTTCATCAGCTTCGGCATGGTGGCCGAGAACAGCATCGTCTGGCGTTCCTTGGGCAGCACAGCCGCAATTTTGCGCAGGTCGTGGATAAAGCCCATGTCCAGCATCTGGTCGGCTTCGTCCAGCACCAAAAACGTGGTTTCGCGCAGGTCCACCGCGCGGCGGTCCATCAGGTCCAGCAGACGGCCCGGCGTGGCGACCAGCAGGTCGACACCGCGTTCCAGCCGCTTGATCTGCGGGTTGATCGACATGCCGCCAACCACCATCTGCGCCTTCAGCGGTGTGCCTGCGCAGAACCCTTTGAGGTTTTCCATGATCTGGTTGGCCAGCTCGCGCGTCGGTGCCAGCACCAGACCGCGCACGGTGCGCGGGTTCGGGCGGCCTGTCATTTGCAGCATCTGCGCCACCAGCGGCACGCCAAAGGCCGCCGTCTTGCCGGTGCCGGTCTGTGCCAGCCCCATCACGTCGCGCCCGTTCAGGGCGTGCGGGATGGCTTGTCGTTGGATCGGCGTCGGGTCTTTCAGACCCATGTCCGCCAGCTTTTTGACCAGCTCGGAAGGCAGGTCCATCATATCGAAATCGCTCATGTCATATCCTTGGCCGCACGCAAACGCGCACGGCATCACATTGAGGTGGGCGGCCGGAAAATCCGCAAGCGCAGGCCACATGCCAACGCCCCGTCCGGTCGCGTTGCCCCATGCGTGATATCGGGAACAGATGGGCGTCCGCTGGTCCTGACCTCCCCTTATCCCAAGGGTGCGGTCGGCGGGTGTGATCCCGCTCTTTCCTGTCTCTGCTCACGCGGCAGACGGTAACGCCTGAGGGGCACATGGCGGTTTGCGGGGGATAAGTCAACCTTGCCTCTGGTCCCTGTGGTCAAACAAAGTTACACAAAGGTCCGAATTGCGCGCCTGAAGGCCGCCAAAGCTCAACTCGACAAGGGACACCCCCATGAGCCTGCCGATCATCGCCCGCTGTGAAACCAAAGGCCTGCGTGTCACCGGCCAGCGCCGCGTGATCGCACAAGTGTTGCAAGACAGCGATGACCACCCGGATGTCGAACAGCTATATGCGCGCGCCTCGGCCATTGATGCGGGCATTTCGATTGCCACCGTCTATCGCACCGTCAAACTGTTCGAAGAGGCCGGCATACTGGACAAGCTGGAATTCGGCGACGGCCGCGCGCGCTATGAAGATGCGGAACGCGACCACCACGACCATCTGATCGACATGCACTCGGGCGAGGTGATCGAATTTGTCGACGAAGAGATCGAAGCGCTGCAAGAGCGGATCGCCGCCAAGCTGGGGTTCGAATTGCGCGGCCACCGGCTTGAGCTTTACGGCGTGCCGCTGAAGAAGTAGCCGGAACCGGCACAGGTGATGTGCCGTTAACCCACAGACTGTTACATGCGTAACAGCCACCACAGAAATTGGACCCCATATGCCCGTTGACCGCGACCGCCCGCTTCTTGCCGTGTTGATTGACGCCGACAACGTGCCGGCCAAACACGCCGCCGCCATCCTGCGCGAAGTGACCAGCATTGGCGAACCGGCCCTGCGCCGTGTCTATGGCGACTGGTCGTCGGGCCGGCTGCGCAACTGGTCGGAACATGTGCTGTCGCTGGGGCTGGTGGCACATCAGGAAACCGCGAACACATCCGGCAAGAACGCCAGCGACATCGGTCTGGTGATTGATGCGATGGACATCCTGCACACCCGCCGCTTTGACGGCTTTGTGCTGGTGTCGTCCGACAGCGATTTCACATCGCTGGCCAACCGCCTGCGCGAGGACGGTCTGACCGTGATCGGCATCGGCGAGAAAAAGACACCCGAGGCGCTGCGCAATGTGTGCAACCGGTTCATCTTTATCGAAAACCTCAGCCCCACGGCAGATGGCCCTGCCCCCGCCATGCGTGAAAAATCCCGTGATGCCCTGCCCCTGATCGAGGCGGCGATGGAAAAGATCGAGCGCGAGGATGAATGGTATTCGCTGGGTCAGATCGGCCAGACGATCCAGTCGTCGCACCCGGATTTCGACACCCGCAGCTATGGCCATTCCAAGCTAAGCGCGCTGGTGCGCGAGATCACCGAGATCGAGACGCGCAAGGACGGCAACCAGTTGATGATCCGCCTGCAAGCCTAGGGTCAGGGCCCTAAGGCTTACAGAACCAGATTGTCGTCCTGTTCTTCCGCGCGGCTTTCGTCGTGGGCGGCCAGTGCAATGCCGAATGTCAGGATGCCAACGCGCCCCGCCGTCATCAGCACGATCACGATCAGTTTGCCCAGATCGGACAGATCGGCGGTGATGCCCGTGCTTAGCCCCACGGTGCCCATGGCCGAGGTCGCCTCGAACAGCAGGGCTTCGAATTTTTGCCCCGAATCCGTCAGCAACAGCAGGAACATCGCCAGCCCGCACAGCCCCGCGTAATAGGCCAGCGACGCGGTGGCCATGTTCAGCTTTTCATCCGACACGCGCCGCTTGAAGAACCGCACCGCCTCGCGGTTTTTCAGGGTCGAGCGCACCAGCCCCAGCAGCGCCGCAAAAGACGTGGTTTTCAGCCCGCCCCCGGTGCCCGCCGGCGACGCGCCGACCACCATCAGCGCCATCAGCACCATCAGCACCGCTTGCGACATGCCGGTGATCGACACCGTGTTAAAGCCCACCGTGGTGCTGGCCGACATGGTCTGGAAAAACGCCGCCATCAACCGCTCGTCCGGGGGCAGCGGGGCCAGTTCGGGTTCGGTCACGAACAGAATCAGCGTGCCCAGCCCCAGAAACACCATGGTCATGCGCACGATCACCTTGGACGTGAACCCTAACGCCCGTTCGCGCCCCATCAGCGCGCGCCAGCCGTCGACGATAATCAGGAACCCCATGGCGCCCAGCAGGCTCAGGATCGAAATCGCCAGATTGATCCCCACATGGTCGTGAAACATCTCAAGCGAGTTGTCGAACAGGCTGAACCCTGCCGTGCAAAACGCTGATATGCTGTGAAAAATAGCCATCCATAGCGCATCGGGCACGCCCGCGTGGTGGAACATCAAGAACAGCGCCAGCGCGCCGATGCCTTCGCAGATCAGCGTGAACCACACGACCGACCGCAGGAACATCACCGGAGAGATACCTTCGGGCAGGTTGAACGCCTGACGGACCGTGTGCGTGCGCATCCGTCCAAGGCGGTGATAAACCGACAGCACCGCAAACGACCCGATGGTCATATACCCCAAGCCGCCCGCCTGGATCAGCGCCAGCATCACCACTTCGCCAAAGGGGCTGAAACTGCCGCCCACCGACACAGTGGCCAGCCCCGTCGTGGACACGGCAGACACGGCGGTGAACAGCGTGTCGATCGCCGCCACCGGCTGGATTTGCGACACCGGCAGCGCCAGCAGCGCCCAGCCCACCAGCATGTAAGAAACATAGCCAAACAGCAAAAGCCGTGCCGGTGCCGCTTGCATCACCCCGATACGGGCGCCCAAGGCGACCTTGCGAACGTGTCGTTTGATACCCACCACAGATGCCTTTGTGCGGTTTCCAGCCTAACGCTGCAACGCGGCAAAAGGTTCACCGAAAACCGCTGTTTTTGCGCCTTGCAACTGCGCCCGATTATCCCCATCCCCACCACAACACAAGAATGAGGACGGGCATGGACAATTTACGTGGCGCATTGATCATGGTTCTGGCGATGCTGGGCTTTGCCATCGAAGACAGTTTTATCAAGCTGTTGGCCGAGGACATGCCGGTCGGACAGATCATGGGCCTGCTGGGAATCGGGGCAGCGGCAATCTTTGCCGTGCTGGTGCGCGCCCAGGATCAGGCGTTGTTTCCACGGGCTGCCCTGTCCGGACCGGTGCTGCTGCGCAACGCCGGTGAATTGTTCGGCACGCTGGGGTTCATCACGGCCATCGCACTGATCCCGCTGTCGACCGCTTCGGCGATCCTGCAAGCGACACCGCTTGTGGTCACGCTGGGGGCCGCGCTGTTTCTGGGCGATCCCGTGGGCTGGCGGCGCTGGACCGCGATCC
Source organism: uncultured Pseudosulfitobacter sp. (assembly GCF_963976325.1). Taxonomy (NCBI): domain Bacteria; kingdom Pseudomonadati; phylum Pseudomonadota; class Alphaproteobacteria; order Rhodobacterales; family Roseobacteraceae; genus Pseudosulfitobacter; species uncultured Pseudosulfitobacter sp. The sequence goes on along the minus strand of NZ_CAXBJW010000001.1, from coordinate 585,896 downwards.
TTGTGGGCTTTGCCGGCGTGATGCTGGTGATCCGCCCCGGTCTGGACGGCTTTGACATCCTGTCGTTGTTTGCCTTGCAAGGGGTGATCGGGTTGGCGATCCGCGATCTGGCAACGCGCCGTGTGCCTGCGACAACGTCCTCCATGCAACTGAGTTTTCTGGCTTTTCTGACCCTGATCCCCACGGGCGCCATCCTGTTGGTGGTCAGCGGCACGCCCCTGATCCGCCCCGAGCCGATGCATTGGTTGCTGATGGCCGGTGCGGTCGCTTTTGGCGTTGTGTCCTACTATGGCATCGTCGCGGCCATGCGCGTGGGCGAGATCAGCTTTGTCACCCCCTTCCGCTATTCGCGGCTGGTGTTTGCGCTGTTCATCAGCATCCTTGCCTTCTCGGAAAGCGTCGACTTTCTGACCTACGTCGGGGCCACGATCATCGTCGCATCGGGCATATACACCGTCTGGCGCGAACGCCGGACAGGCCGCAAATCCACCTCCGGCCCTATCACACCCCTTCCCCTGCGGATCGACCCAAGTTATGAGGCAGCCGAGCCCAGCACAAAGGACATTTCCCAATGAGCACCATCATAGACATTCACGCCCGCGAGATCCTCGACAGCCGTGGCAACCCCACCGTCGAAGTCGACGTGATCCTGGAAGACGGCACAATGGGCCGCGCCGCCGTGCCATCGGGCGCATCCACGGGCGCCTATGAGGCGGTCGAAAAGCGTGACGGCGACAAGGCGCGTTACATGGGCAAGGGCGTGCTGGAAGCCTGCGCTGCCGTCAACGGCGAGATCGCCGAGGCGCTTGTGGGCATCGACGCCACCGAACAGGTCGAGATCGACGAGATCATGATCGAACTGGATGGCACCGACAACAAAAGCCGTCTGGGCGCAAATGCCATTCTGGGCGTGTCGCTGGCTGCGGCCAAAGCTGCGGCCGATTACTGCTCGCAACCGCTGTACCGCTATGTCGGCGGCACCTCGGCGCGCATCCTGCCGGTTCCGATGATGAACATCATCAACGGCGGCGAACATGCCGACAACCCCATCGACATTCAGGAATTCATGATCATGCCGGTGTCCGCCACCAGCATCCGCGACGCGGTCCGCATGGGCGCCGAAGTGTTCCACACCCTGAAAAAAGAACTGTCGGCCAAGGGCCTGTCCACCGGCATCGGCGACGAAGGCGGCTTTGCCCCCAACATCAGCTCGTCGCGCGACGCGTTGGACTTCATCCTGAAGTCCATCGAGAAAGCAGGCTACAAACCGGGCGAGGACATCTATCTGGCGCTGGACTGTGCGGCGACCGAATATTACCGCGATGGCAAATATGAACTGTCCGGCGAGGGCAAATCGCTGACCTCGGACGAAAACGTGGCCTATCTGTCGGCGCTGGTGAACGACTATCCGATCATCTCGATCGAGGACGGCATGTCCGAAGATGACTGGGACGGCTGGAAGGCCCTGACCGAGGCACTGGGCGACAAGGTGCAGCTGGTCGGTGACGATCTGTTCGTGACCAACCCTGTGCGTCTGGCCGATGGCATCGCGCGCGGCTGCGCCAATTCGATGCTGGTCAAGGTCAACCAGATCGGCACCCTGACCGAAACGCTGAAGGCCGTCGATATGGCCCACCGCGCGGGCTACACCAACGTGATGTCCCACCGTTCGGGCGAGACCGAGGATGCGACCATTGCCGATCTGGCGGTCGCCACCAACTGCGGTCAGATCAAGACCGGGTCGCTGGCGCGTTCGGACCGGCTGGCCAAATACAACCAGCTTATCCGCATCGAAGAAGCATTGGGCGAAACCGCCGAATACGCGGGCCGCAGCATCCTGCGCTGATGACCCTGACCATCCGCCCCGCCCGGTTTCCGGAGGACGCACAGGCGCTGGCGCGCCTGTGCTGGGGCTACCGCGATCTGCTGGCGGCGCGCTGTGCCGCGACGCCGGCGATTGTGGACACCTATTACGCCACTGACAGCTATAGCGCGCTGATCGACGATCTGCCGCGCATTCACGCCAGACCCGCCGGTGACATCCTGCTGGCCGATCTGGACGGCATGCCGGTGGGCTGTGCCATGTATTACCCGCTGTCCCTGCCCGCCACCTGCGAGATCAAGCGTGTCTTTGTCGAAGACCGCGCCCGTGGCCACGGTGCGGGCAAGGCGCTGATGCGCGCCGCGATGACGCGCGCCCGCGCGGACGGTTACGACCGCATGGTGCTGGACACGATGTATTTGCTGACCGAAGCGATTGCGCTGTACGAGGTGCTGGGCTTTGCCCCCTGCCCGCCGTTCTACGACCCAGACCCCGAATTTGTCCCGATCCTGCGGTTTTTCGATCACGCGCTTTAGGCAGGCAAGCCGGCTAGGTTAGTGTTTCGGGGGTCACCGGAATTGTGATCGTGAATGTCGTGCCGACACCCAATTCGCTGACATAGTGGATATTGCCGCCGTGTCGCACCATCAACTGCTTCGAGATGTGCATTCCCAAACCACTGCCATAGACCGCTTTCGTGTCCGTGGCGTCCACTTGGGTAAAGCGGCCGAACACGGTATCCTCCGCACCCGGCGGAATGCCCAAACCGAAATCCCTGACGTCGACAAGCGCCAGGCCTGCCTCGACAGACAGATGCACCTCGACAAAACTGCGCGGCTTCGAGAATTTCATCGCATTCGACAATACGTTCACGATGACCTGTCGCAGTCGGTCGCAATCCGCCAGGATTTCGACATTCCTTAACTCTCTCTTATACAGGATCTTGATGTGCTTTTCGGGCAGGAATGTTTCCATGCCGTCAACGGCGTCCAGGATAATTTCGTCCAGATCACACTTGTCCAGTTTCAACTGCAAATCAGAGTTTTCCAGCCGTTGCGTTTCCAACAGGTCGTTGACCAGCTTGGCCAGCGTCGCGGCATTCTTGGTGGCAAGCTCGATCAGCCTGTCGGCCTGTTCGGGCGATGTGTTTGCGCGGTTGTGGGTCAGCATCTGTAGCGATCCGTTGATCACCGTCAGCGGCGTGCGCAGTTCGTGACTGACAGTGGACAGGAACTGGCTTTGCAACCGCTCTGACGCAATCGCGCGTTCGGCGGCGGCTTTCTGGCTTGTGATGTCCACGAATGACACCGCCCATCCCAACAGCCGCTGCCCCTGCCCCAATGACATCCGATAGACACGCGGCACGAAATAGCGCCCGCCGTTTTCCACCTCGAGCGTGTCGGGCAATTCCTGCTGATCGGCCAGCATCCGCAACGCGCGGCCCATTCCTTCAACCGCGAACACGCAATCGTGGGTGATCCCCTGATCCTGCATCAGTTGTTTTGCCGAATGGTTCGTCTCGATCAGCGCGCCATTCACATCCAATACAAAAATCAACTCGCGTGAATTGTAATACAGCAGGTCGCGTGCAATCGCGTTTACGTCCACCCAGCGGTTGTCGATGATCATCCAGCCGACCATGCAGATCGAAAAGGCAAACGACAGCGGCGTGGGGTCCATCCCGAAAATCATGAAGCCGAAAAAGTCATAAGACATGCTGAACGCCACGGGGATCGCAGTGACCAGAAACAGCTTTTTGAAGAACCCTTTGACCGCCGGATTGGCCTGACGCGCAGCGCGCCAGGCAATCGCACAGCTTATGGCGATGATCGTATACAGAAAGGTGATCGCCAGAAAATACAGCGGCCCGTGGTCATAGATGACAAAGGAAATATCGTTCTGAACCACCAGCCGTGTGTCCGGTCCGTACAACAGACCGTGAAAGTCGTTGGTCGAAGACGCCACCAGAATGAACAGCGGATGAAAGACAACACCCACAACTGCAACCGCGCGCCCGACGTTACGGATCAGCGCGTATTCGTACAAAAAGAACGACCACGCCGTCGGCATCAGAATGATGAAGGGCCACGCCAGTTCGGCCCAGATCACTTTGCAGGCCTGGGTGGGAACGGACAGCTCCATCGCGATGGCAGCCAGCCATCCCAGCATTCCGAAATTGGTCAGGATAAACCAGCGGTGTCCCGGCAAACCCTTGTGCCTGCCTGCCCACAGGATGACCAGGCAAACGACACCACAGGTCGCAGCCACCAGTTGAACAGCAGGCAAGCTTGCGTCGATGCTGATACATTGAAAGGCGTTGCTAAAAATACCGCATTCCTAAGCCGAAATTCACGTCATACGTTCCGAAACAACGTCATCACGTCCGCAGGTTCTGCTGTTTCGATGGATAATATTCTGGTGTGGACACCACAACCTTTAACTGGGTTTCATCAGTAAAATCACCGCATAAAGAGAGCGTTACGTTGCACTGAGCATCGTGATAATGTCACCGCCCAGCATCCATTAGATCAAAGAATGGTCGCGGTTTGCCACAGCTTTTGGACAAAAATGTGGCTAAGGCTGTTCTTGAAACCGCTGCGGGGTGTAGGGCGCGATCAGATCGCTTTGGTGGTTGCTTAACGGCTGGTCCAGCACGGCTGTGGCGACCAGCTCACCAGCCAGCGGTGCCAGCGTGATCCCCGAATGCATCACCGCCATATGCAGCCCCTCGGGCCCGCAGTGGCCCATGACGGGCAGACCGTCTAGCGGGACGGGCCGCATGGCTTGTGTCACCTGCTCCCACCGCAGGGCAACCTCGGGCAGCATCGCCTGAAGGCGCGCCATCGCGGCATCGGCCAGCACGTCGGGGCGCTGGGTGACGCGGTCGGCGTCGTCTGCCTGATGGTTGGCCGAGGTCGGCGCGATGATGCGCCCCGATGCGTCCTGACGAAACTCTTGCCCCGGGGCCGCCATCACATGCGACAGCACGGGCGCCACCGGCGCGCTGCGCAACAGCAGACCGGGGCGCGACAGCATCGGCAGGGCCACGCCTACGCTGGCCAGCAGGCCCGGGCTGCCGGTGCCGGTACAGACCACCACGCGGTCGGCCGGGATGACCCCCTGTTCAATGCGAAGACCGGTCACGGTATCACCCGCGGTTTCAACGGCCAGCGCTGTGACGCCCAACAGCAGCTGCGCGCCCAAACCGGTGGCCGCGTCGATCAGCGCCTGCGCCAGTGTCGCGGTTTCGGCCACCCCTTCGGCGTCAAAGGCCAAGGCCTGCGCAGGCGGGTTGGCCAGATGCGGCTCTCGCCGCGCAAACTCGGCGCGGTCGATAATATCGACGCCATATCCCAAAGCCGCAAGCGTTGCCGCCTGCGCCTCCAGCGCGCCGCCCTTTTCTTCCCAGCACAAACAGCCCGTCCAGCGCACCGCCTCCAGATCCATCTGCTGCGCAATCCGGTGATAGGCCACGATGCTTTCGTGGCGCAGCCGAAAGTGCGCCTCATCGGCATGAAAACTGGCATTGATCCAGCCAAAGGACCGCCCCGTCGCCCCCGCTGCCACGCCAGCACCATCGACAACGGTCACCTGCGCTCCGGCCTTGGCCAGATGATAGGCGACCGAGGCACCGATCACCCCTGCTCCGACGACGACAACTTTCATGGCAAACCCCTTGGACCTGTTCGCGTCGCAACCTAAACTCTTGCCATGTCACCGCAAGAGATCATCGCCCGCCTGAACCTGTCGCCCCACCCCGAAGGCGGCCATTACCGCCAGACGTGGGTGGGCGACGGCATTGGGCGCCCCAGCGGCACCTGCATCTATTTCCTGCTGCAAGCCGACGAGCGCAGCCACTGGCACCGTGTGGATGCCACCGAAATCTGGCTGTATCACGCAGGCGCGCCGCTGGAATTGCGCCTGTCGGCCACCGACACAGGCCCTGCCGTGACCCATCTGCTGACGCCAGACCTGACCGCAGGCGCGCCGCAGATCATCGTGCCACAAGATCACTGGCAATCGGCGCGCAGCATCGGCGGTCACACGCTGGTGTCGTGCACCGTCTCGCCGGGATTCCGGTTCGAGGGGTTTACACTGGCCCCGCCGGATTTCGACATTGCGGACGCCGACTAGGCAGGAAAGCTAAGCGTGCCGCCCGCCACCGACGCCCGCACGCCTGTGGTGCTGGGGCACGACGTCGGCAACCGCCGCGCAACGCGCACCGCCAGATAGGCAAAGGCCTGCGCTTCCAGCATGTCACCGTCCAGCCCGACATCCTCGACAGGGCGCACCGGACAGTCCAACGAGACCGCCAGCATTTGCATCAGCACCGGGTTCTTGCGCCCGCCACCGGTCACCAGAACCTCGGTCGGGGGTTGCGGGCAATGCTGCATCGCCTCGGCCACGCCAGCGGCGGCCATGGCGGTCAGCGTCGCCGCCGCATCGGCATCAGACAACTCGCCGACCAGTGCTATCATTTCGGAAAAATCGTTCCGGTCCAGTGATTTGGGCGGGATACGGGAAAAATACGGCTCGGCCAGAAACAATTCGAGCGCACCGCTGACCACATCGCCGCGGCGCGCCACTTTGCCCCCCTCGTCAAAGGGTTTGCCCAGCCGCGCCATCATCAGATCGTTCAGCGGCGCATTCGCAGGCCCCGTGTCAAAGGCCAGCAAAGCCCCCGGCACGTCTGGCGCGTCAAAGCGGGGATCGACAAAGCTGATGTTGCCCACGCCGCCCAAGTTCAGGAACGCCACGGGCGCATCGCGGTTCAGGTACTTGGCGCAGGCAAAGTGGAAGAACGGCGCCAGCGGTGCCCCCTCGCCGCCCATTTCCACGTCGGCGCTGCGGAAATCCCAGACCACCGGCACGCCCAGACTGGCCGCCAGTGCCGCGCCGTCGCCCACCTGCAATGTACCGCGCATGCGCGGCGCGTGGGCCAGCGTCTGGCCGTGAAAACCGACCAGATCAACGTCTTGGTACCCCGCCAGCGCTTCAGCATGGGCGTCCTGAATCACCTGCGTCGCGGCCTCAACCTCGGCCCCCTCCCAGCGCCCCAAAGCGGCGGCGATCACCCGCTGTTCGGCATCCGTATAGGGCCGGTAGCCACTTTCGCCGAACCCCGTGATGGTGACGCCATCGGTCGTGATCACCGCCGCATCCACCCCGTCCAGTGACGTCCCGCTCATCGCGCCCAGTGCCCTGATTGGCACGCCTGCTTGCCTGACCTTGTTCATCGGTCTTTTCCTTTGCCCTTTAGGCCCCTATAGAGTGCCCCGCACAGATGTCATAGGACAAGTCACATGTCGTACAAACCCCGTTCCGAATTTCTCAATGTCATGCAACAGCGCGGCTTCGTCGCCGATTGCACCGACTATCAAGGGCTGGATGACGCTCTGATGAGCGGAACACGCGCCGCTTATATCGGGTTTGATGCGACGGCCAAGTCGTTGCATGTGGGGTCGCTGATCCAGATCATGATGCTGCGCTGGTTCCAGAAAACCGGTCACCAGCCGATCACCCTGATGGGCGGCGGCACCACCAAGGTGGGCGACCCGTCGTTCCGCGCCGATGAACGCCCGCTGCTGGGGCCAGAGCAGATCGACGAGAATATCGCAGGCATCCGCAGGGTGTTTGCGGCCTACATCGACTATGACAGCGGCGCGCAGAATGCGGCGAAGATGCTGAACAATGCCGAATGGCTGGACGGGTTGAACTATCTTGAATTCCTGCGCGACATCGGGCGGCATTTTTCGATCAACCGGATGCTGGCGTTCGAAAGCGTCAAATCGCGGCTGGACCGCGAGCAATCCCTGTCGTTCCTTGAATTCAACTACATGATCCTGCAAGCCTATGATTTCATGGAGCTTCACCGCCGTTACGGCTGTGTTCTGCAAATGGGCGGCAGCGACCAGTGGGGCAATATCGTCAACGGTATCGACCTGACCCGTCGCGTGATCGACGGCGAAGTTTACGGCCTGACCTCGCCGCTGCTGACCACCAGCGACGGCAAGAAGATGGGCAAGACCGCAGGCGGTGCCGTCTGGCTGAACGGCGATATGTTGTCGCCCTATGAATTCTGGCAGTTCTGGCGCAACACCACCGACGCAGACGTGGGCCGTTTCCTGAAGCTGTACACAGAGCTTCCGGTGGACGAATGCGACCGTCTGGGTGCCCTGCAAGGGGCCGAGATCAACGCCGCCAAAGCGTTGCTGGCCAACGAGGTCACCACCCTGCTGCACGGGGCCGAGGCCGCCAAGGCCGCCGCAGACACCGCCCGCGAAGTGTTCGAAAAGGGCGGCGTGGGCGATGACCTGCCCACCCTGACCCTGACGCCCGACGAGCTGGGCGATGGCATGTCCATCGTGCAACTGATCGTCAAATCGGGGCTGGCCGGTTCGGGCAAAGAGGCCAAGCGCCTGATTGCCGAAAACGGCGCCCGTCTGGACGACGCGCCGCTGACCGACGCGGGCCTGATGATTGATGCCGGCGCACTGGCTTCACCGATCAAGCTGAGCGCGGGCAAAAAGCGTCATGCGCTGGTGCAACTGGGCTAGAACATAAGCACCTCGATCAGGCTGAGAATCGCGAACGCAGGAACCGACAAAGCCGTCGCCAGTAGAATGGCGGCGGTTTTTGTGATGCGCGGGGCAGTGGCGGTGATGCCGTAGACTGATTTTTTCATGACCCCATTAATCACGCGTTAAGTTTCCATCCGGTTAATGGCGGCATGTTTGATTGTGCTCCGCCCCTGTGCCCCACCCCCCTGATGCAATCCGCCGCGTTCGAGGCGGCCTTGCGCGCCTGCGGGCAACGTCCCGTGCGCCTGTCCTGTGGCACTTTGATGTTGCGCCGCAAGGTTGCGGGCCTGCCTGTCGCGATGCTGCCACGGGCCGTGTTGTCCGATCCGGCCCGCACGCTTTCACTGGCCCGCAAGGTCACCCGTGCGCCGCTTCTCATATCGCCCGCGCGGCCTGCGGACCTGTCGCTGTATGGCGCGCTGCCGCTGATCAGCCCGGCGCAACAGGCTGTCATTTCGTTGAACGCCGACCCGGATGTGATGCGCGGACATCTGCATGGCAAATGGCGCAACCGTCTGAAACATGCCGAAAAAGCGGGCCTGCGGGTACAGCACCACCCGATGCCACGCCGCACGGACCACTGGCTGTTGCAGGCCGACGTCGCCCAGCAGCGCACGCGGCGCTATCGCAACTGGCCGGTGCCGCTGACGCTGGGCTTTGCCGCCACCACACCCCGCGCCGCGATCCTGTTCGAGGCGTTTCAGGGGGCCGACCCCGTGGCCGCCCTGCTGATCTTGCGGCACGGCGACACGGCCACCTATCACATCGGCCACACCACCGCCGCAGGCCGCGCCGCCTCGGCGCACACGCTGCTGATGTGGACCGCCATGTGCTGGTGCGCGCGTCACGGGCACCACTGGCTGGACCTGGGACTGGTCGACACCCGACACACCGCCGGTCTGGCGCGTTTCAAATTGGGCACCGGCGCGCAGGTGATGCCATTGGGCGGCACATGGCTGCACTGGCCCCCCTTGCAGCCGTTGCGCAGGCTGACGTGGCTGGACCGCCGGATGATGACCCCTTGACGCGACAAGGCGCACCGTTCAAATGCGCCGATGCTTACGGAACGCGAAAAAATGGCCGCCGGTGACTGGTACAGTTGCCTTGATACCGAACTGGAATCCCAGCGCACCGCAGCCGCGCTGGCCTGTGACGCCCACAATGCCCTGCCTGCGCCCGACCGCCGCGGGCTTAGCCCTGCGCTGCGCAGCCTGTTTGCGGCGCACGGGCAGGACTGCATGATCGAAGGGCAGTTTCACTGTGCCTACGGATGCAACACCACGCTGGGGGACTATGTCTATCTGAATGCAGGCTGCGTGATTCTGGACAGCGGGCAGGTCACGATCGGCGATCACACGTTGATCGGCCCCAAAACCCAGATCCTGTGCGCCGACCACCACCGCGACGCGGCCAAACGCCGTCAGGGGCTGGAGCGCGCCCTGCCCGTCACCATCGGCGCGGATGTCTGGATTGGGGCGGCGGCGCTGATCCTGCCCGGTGTCACCATCGGTAACGGCGCCATCGTCGGCGCGGGCAGCGTGGTCACCCGCGACGTGGCACCGGGTGCCATCGTGACCGGAAACCCCGCAAGATCCCGTTAAGCGTCGGCTTTTTCTTCCAGCAACAGCCACTCTTCTTCGGCTTCTTGCAGCTTTTCGTGCCGTGCAACCAGCGCGTCGGTCGCCTTCTGGAACTTGACCGGCTCGCGGGTGAACAGCTCGGGGTCGCTCATCAGCTCTTCCAGCTTGGCAATCTCGGCCTCAAGCCGCGCGATTTCCTTGGGCAGCGCCTCAAGCCGGTGTTTTTCGGTGAAACTCAGACCCGACGCCTTGGCGGGTGCAGCCGCAGTGGCCTCGCGTGCGACCGTTTGCTTGGATTTGACCACGCTGCCTGCGAAATCATCCTGATCGCGCTGCGCCATGTAATCCGACCAACCGCCCGCATAGACGGTTGCCTTGCCCTTGCCTTCCAGCGCGATGGTGGTCACCGCCACGCGGTCCAGAAAGTCGCGGTCGTGGCTGACCAGCAGAACGGTGCCGTCGTATTGGCCCAACAAGTCCTGCAACAGGTCCAGCGTTTCCACGTCCAGATCGTTGGTCGGTTCGTCCAGCACCAGCATGTTGCTGGGCTTGGCCATGATCTTGGCCAGCAGCAGCCGCGCCTTTTCCCCGCCCGACAGCGACCGCACCGGCGCGCGCGCCTGTGCTTCGTCGAACAGGAATTCCTTGAGATAGCCGATCACGTGCTTCGGCGTGCCACGTACCATGACCTGATCCGCCTTGCCGCTGACGCGCATGTCGGGGTCGCCGGTCAGCGAATCCCACAGGCTCATGTCCGGGTCCAACTGCGCGCGGGCCTGATCGAACAGGGCGATGTCCAGGTTGGTGCCCAGCTTGATCGTGCCGCTGTCCGGTGTTTCCTTGCCGATCATCATGTTCAACAGCGTGGTTTTCCCCACGCCGTTGGGGCCGACCAGCGCAATCCGGTCGCCACGCATGACGGTGATGTCAAAGGGGTTCAAGATCACCTTGTCCCCGTAAACCTTTGTAATCCCTTCCGCTTCGATCACCTTGCGGCCCGATTTGGTGCCCGCATCCAACGCCATCGCTGCCGCACCCTGCCGGTTGATCTGCGACGCCCGCTCGGCGCGCAATTCGCCCAAGGCACGCACGCGGCCCTGGTTGCGCTTGCGCCGCGCACTGATGCCTTCGACCGCCCAACGGGCCTCGGCCTTGATCTTGCGGTTCAGCTTGTGGCGCTGCATGTCCTCGTCTTCCCAGACCTTGTCGCGCCATTCCTCGAAGTGCTCGAACCCCTTTTCCTGCCGGCGCACAACGCCGCGGTCGATCCACATCGTCGCCCGCGTCAACGCACGCAGGAACGCACGGTCGTGGCTGATGATCATGAACCCGGCACGGGTCTGCTTCAGCTCGTTTTCCAGCCAGCCGATGGCCTCGATGTCCAGGTGGTTGGTCGGCTCGTCCAGCAGCATCAGCTCCGGCTCTTCCGCCATCAGCCGTGCCAGCGCCGCACGCCGCCGTTCCCCGCCCGATGCGGTTTCGACCGCGCGTGCTGGGTCAAACTTCAACCCCTCGCCTGCGCGTTCCACCTTGTACAACTCGCCCTCGTGCAGCGTGGCAGATGCGAAATCGCCCAATGTGGCATAGCCCGACAGGTCCGGGTCCTGCTCCATATAGCCAACCGTCACGCCGGGGCCTGCGATGACCTCGCCCTTGTCAGGTTCGACCAGACCGCCGGCAACCTTCATCAAGGTCGACTTGCCCGAGCCGTTGCGCCCGACCAGCGCCAGGCGGTCGCCCGGCTGGACGATCATCGACAGGTTCTCGAACACCGGATCGCCTCCGAAGGTCAGAGAAATTTCGTTCAATTGCAAAAGGGGTATACGTGCCATGGCAGCCATCTATGTGCAGCCCGTGTCGCGGTCAACGGGCAGCGCGCATGGCGCAGAAAATAACTGCGGTCCTGCACCCGGTCTTCATCTTGCCAGACAAACTCCGGGGAGCCCGAAGGGCTGGCCCCTCGGACCTATAATCTCGGGGCGTCACCTTATCCCGCCACCGCCCGCAACAGTTTCTTGCGCGCGGGGGGAATCGCCCCGATCTCAACGCCGGTGAACACATGCAGCGTGTTCATCTGCCGGTCGACCACCGCATGATCGCTGACCCAACCGCCCATCAGCAGATAGGTCTTGAGCAAGGGCGGCATCCGCAGCATCGCCTTTTTCAGGTCCGGCTTGCGCCGCAGCTTGGCGGCAAAGCGGAAGACATCCGGGGCCTTGATCTGTGGCAGCCAGCGTTTCGGCGCCAGATGGCGCGCCTTGAGCACGGCAAAGGCGTCCAGATAATCGGCCGTTTCGGTCCCCGCAAAAGACGAACAGCCAAACAGCATCTCGACTTCTTCGCGGTCCACATAGGCCGTCATCGCGCCCCAGGCCACGCGCAACACATCGGGGTCGTGGCAATCGGGATGCACGCAAAAGCGGCCCATTTCGACCATCTTGCCCTCGAAGGATGCAAGCCCGCTCAGCTCGTAATACTGCGCCGAATAGCTGCGCGAAATCTCGGGGCCGGTCAGCGGCAACATGCGGAAACAGGCCACCAACTGGCCGGTGTCGACCGCATGGATCAGGATATGGGTGCACAGCGCGTCAAAGTCATCGACATCCGAGTCCTTGCCAAAACACAGCGCCCGCAGGGCCTGGGCCTGCGCAACCGGCTCGGGTCCGGTTGCGGCGCTGGCGGCATAACGGCCACGGTGCAATGAAATCATGCAAGCCTCCACATATCGTGGCGGCTTGCCATGGTTAGCCGCCCAGTCCGGATGGGCCAATGCGCCCGATGTTGCCCAGCAGTTGCCGCAAGAACGACTTGTCGGTCACGGCGCTGTCGCTGACACGGCGGGTCAACGGAACCACCTGTCCTTTTTCAAGGCCAAAGGTTTCGATGTTGCTGACCACGCCAGAGGGGTCAAAGCTGATGGCCAGCACCTGACGGTCAATCTCGTCGGGGGCAAGGAAGCCCAAAGTGCGCGTGCGGCTGCGTACGTAATAATATCCGCCACCGTTCACCACGCCGCTGGCACCCGGAGGGCCTGCTGTTTCCTCGACGCTGGCACGGGTGTCCACGCCGACAACGATCTGGTCCAGCACATCCTCTGGCGGCATGTATCCATGATTGCGATAGCTTGGCGTGCAAGCGCCCAAGGTCAGGCACAACAGGCCAATGCCTGTGATCCGAATGGTGGAACGTATTCCCATTGTCTGCCCTTCTGTGGCCTTGCGGTTGCGGCTATGCGTCAGGCTTACTAAATGAATGCCACCGGTTCAAGAAACGAAAGCGACTTCATCGTATGTCCGCGACACCACCATCCCCCACCGCTTTGCGCGTGTCCAGCCTGCCGCAAAACGCACCCAAGCTGTTTGCACTGTTGCCGACGCCCGCCGAAATGCAACAGATTGCCGCCGAACTGGGCCTGTCTGGCCTACGCAAGCTGCGGTTCGAAGGCCAGATCGAGGCGATGGACCGCGCCGACTGGAAGCTGACCGGCAAGATCGGCGCCACCGTCGTGCAGCCCTGCGTGGTCACCTTGCAGCCTGTCACCACACGCATCGACGCCCCGGTTGAACGCATTTTCCTGAAAAGCTTCACCACGCCCGATGGCGAGGTCGAGGTTGAAATGGATGAAGACGACCGCACCGAACCGCTGGGCGCGTGGATCGACCCCGCTATGGTCATGGTCGAAGCGCTCAGCCTGAACCTGCCGCTGTACCCGCGTGCGCCCGATGCCGAACTGGAACAGACCGTTTTCAGCAAAGACGGCGTAAAACCGATGACCGACGAAGACGCGCGCCCCTTTGCAGGGCTGGCTGCACTGCGCAGTCAGCTTGACGACGACACCGATTAAGGCCACTTCACGACTGTGCAATAATACCGGTAAAGAATCGGCTTGCGCACAGGTCAATTCGCAGTATTTTGCCGCCCTCTTGGAATTTAGGGTTGGACATGGGAAGCGCCGCATTCTAAACGCTGCCAAACGCTGCATGTAACAACGTAACCGACACCCCCTGCACTGCGCAGGGCCGCACAGACAAAAAGGCCGAGCACATGGCTGTTCAACAGAACAAAGTATCGAAATCGCGTCGCAACAACCGCCGCGCCCACGATTCGCTGACGGCAGCGAACCCCAACGAATGCCCCAACTGTGGCGAGCTGAAACGCCCGCACCACATTTGCGCGTCCTGCGGTCACTATGACGATCAGGAAATCGTCGCCCTGACCGACGACATCGATCTGGACGAAGACGCAGCTTAAGTCAGAAATACAGGACAGGCACGCATTATGACGGTCTCCAAAGACCAGAAAAGCTTTGCGGCCAAATCCACCATTCTGTCTGTTGACGCCATGGGTGGCGATCAGGGCCCGGCAGCCGTTGTTGCCGGGCTTAGTCTGTTCGCCAAGAAGGATCGCAACACTCAGTTCATCCTGCACGGCCCTGTCGAGACGCTGACCGAACTGGTCGCCAAACGCCGCAATCTTCAAGGCCGCTGCACCATTGTCGACGCCACCGGTGTTGTGACAATGGACGACAAGCCCAGCCAGGTCGTGCGTCACGGCAAGGACACGTCGATGTGGTCGACCATCGAATCGGTGCGCGACGGCAAGGCGGATGTGGCGGTAAGCTGTGGCAACACCGGCGCGCTGATGGCGCTGTCGATGATCCGGCTGCGCAAGCTGCCCGGCGTGAACCGGCCCGCGATTGCGGTGCTGTGGCCCTCGCGCAACCCGCAGGGGTTCAACGTGATGCTGGACGTGGGCGCGGACATTCGCGCCGACGCCGATGACCTGTTGCGTTACGCGCTGATGGGCGCGTCCTATGCCCGCAACGGCATGAACCTGCCCCGCCCCCGCGTCGGCCTGCTGAATGTCGGCACCGAGGATCACAAGGGCCGTCAGGAACTGAAAGACGCCAACGAGCTGATCCGCGACTATCAGGGCAACGCCGACTTTGATTACGTGGGATTCGTCGAAGGCGGCGACATTCAGGGCGACATCGCCGATGTGATCGTGACTGACGGCTTTACCGGCAACGTCGCAATCAAGACCGGCGAAGGCACCGCCAAGCTGATCGGCGATCTGCTGAAAGAAGCGTTCAAATACACCATCCTGTCGCGCATCGCTTCGCTTTTGGCGCTGACATCGCTGCGCCGCTTGCAAAAACGGATCGACCCGCGTGGCAAAAACGGCGGTGTTTTTCTGGGTTTGAACGGCACGGTTGTAAAATCCCACGGCTCCGCCGATGCTTTGGGCGTGGCCGCCGCGATCACGCTGGCGGCGCAACTGTCGCAGTCGGGCTTCAACAGCAAGCTGGCCGCGCGCGTGGCTGCGGTTCTGCCGCAAGAAGACGAGAATACAGAAGGAAACAGCGCATGACCCTCAGAGCCGTGGTCACAGGTGTCGGCCACTATTTGCCCGAACGGATTGTGCCAAACGCCGAGTTTGAAAAGACGCTGGATACCTCTGACGAGTGGATTCGCGCGCGCTCGGGCATCGAGAACCGCCATTTCGCGGGCGACGACGACAGCACGTCGTCGATGGCCGTGGCCGCAGCAACGGCGGCTTTGGCCGATGCCGGTTGCACGGCGGATGACGTGGATGCGATCATCGTCGCCACTTCGACCGCCGATCTGACCTTTCCGTCGACCGCCACCATGGTGCAGGCCGGTTTGGGCATGACCTCGGGCTTTGCCTTTGACGTACAGGCGGTCTGCGCCGGTTTCGTCTATGCGCTGGCCAATGCCAACGCCCTGATCGCGTCCGGTCAGGCCAAGCGTGTGCTGGTCATCGGCTCGGAAACCTTCAGCCGCATCATGGACTGGACCGACCGGGGCACCTGTGTGCTGTTCGGTGACGGCGCAGGCGCGCTGCTGCTGGAAGGGCAAGAGGGTGCAGGCACCCCCGCCGACCGTGGCATTCTGGCGACCGACCTGAACTCGGACGGGCGCCACAAGGATCTGCTTTATGTCGATGGCGGCTCCAGCACCGGCACCACCGGCTATCTGCGGATGCAGGGCAATCAGGTGTTTCGCCATGCGGTCGAGAAACTGGCCGCCACCGCGCAAACCGCGATGGACCGCGCCGGTGTAACGGCGGAAGATGTCGACTGGGTTGTGCCGCATCAGGCCAACATCCGCATCATCCAGGGCACTGCCAAAAAGATGAACATCTCGATGGACCGCGTGGTCGTCACCGTTCAGGATCACGGCAACACCTCGGCCGCGTCGATCCCGCTGGCCCTGTCCGTGGGCAAGCAACGCGGCCAGATCAAGCAGGGTGACCTTGTCGTCACCGAGGCGATTGGCGGCGGGCTGGCATGGGGTGCGGTGGTTCTGCGCTGGTAAATACCTCGAATCCTTGCGATTCTCCGCCTGAGGCGACCCCGGATCAAGTCATTGATATTGACTCGTAAATTCCAAGCCCCCTATTGTTGGTCAAAACAAGGGGGACGACATGGCTGACAAGACATTGACGCGGATGGACCTGAGCGAGGCCGTTTTCCGCGAAGTGGGCCTTTCTCGGAACGAAAGCGCACAGCTGGTGGAAAGCGTTCTGGAACATATGTCCGACGCGCTGGTGGACGGCGAACAGGTCAAAATCTCGTCCTTCGGCACCTTTTCCGTGCGCAGCAAATCCGCGCGCGTGGGCCGCAACCCCAAGACCGGCGAAGAGGTTCCGATCAACCCGCGCCGTGTGCTGACGTTCCGTCCGTCGCATCTGATGAAAGACCGCGTCGCCTCTGGCAACAAGTCCTGAATTCATGTCCAAGTCGCCTGATGCGTTCCGCACCATCTCGGAAGTGGCCGACTGGCTGGGCGTACAGGCGCACGTGTTGCGGTTCTGGGAAAGCAAGTTTTCGCAGGTCAAACCGGTCAAACGCGCAGGCGGGCGGCGCTATTACCGCCCTGCCGACATGCTGCTGCTGGGCGGCATCCGCAAATTGCTGCACGACGACGGGCTGACGATCAAAGGCGTCCAGAAGATCTTGCGCGAACAGGGCATGGCCTATGTGTCCGACCTGTCGCTGCCGCTGGACGACGACACGATGGAGGCGATCGAGGCGGTCACCTCGCAACAACCCGCCCCTGCGTTTTACGATCCACCCCCGCCCGAACCGGAACCGATGATCGGCGAAGTGGTCGAATTTCCTGCCGCTGCCCCCGTGGCGGAAACGCCTGTTGTCCAGCCCGAGCCACCCGCCGCCGCACCGCCGCCTGTGACACCGGACGAGGTCGCAGCACAGCAAGAACCGAACGATCCGGTGTCCGCGCCGGAAGCGGCTGATGCAGAACCAGAAGACCTGCCAACGCTCCCGGAACCCGACACCGCACCCGAAGGGCTGACAGCGGCACCACCGCCTGTGACGCCGGACGAGGTGGAAACGCAACAGACAGCGCCCGCAGCGCCACAGCCGCCGGAACCGGTCGAAGAATCGCCCGAAACATTTAAGCCAATCGAACCCGGTCAAAGCTTTGATTCGGTGGCGGAAATCGATTCGGATGAGGGGCCGGCGGACGTTTCGCATCCAGATGAGCCCGAAGCCGCCCAATCCCCGTCGCCCGAAGCGACAGCTGCGCCGGAGCCTGTCGACGTGAATGCGCCCGAACCTGACGCAACTGCGGTATCTTTCGCGCCGACTGACACAGACAAGGGCATTGCCCTCGATCCCCAAGACACCCCCTCTGAAACCGCACAAGACGAAGGCGCAGCGTCGGTGGACACTGACGCCCCCGCCGCATCCGCAGAGCCCGACGACGCACCCGCGCCGGCAGAGACCGGCGACAAACCAGCGTCACCCCCCGAACCAAAACCCGAACCCCCTGCCGAAAACGCGGTCCCCGCCTTTCTCAGCACATCGAACATGGCCCCGGACCCGGATGCCGAACCGGCTGAACCGGCCCCTGCCCCCACGCCCAAACCGCGTGTCGTCGATGCGCCAGATCCGCCCCCACTGGACCAGATCGCAACCACACCCGCCACGCTGGCGGCCCTTGCCCGTGTCACGCAGATCGCGCCGGATCAGCAAAAAACACTGCGTCCGCTGCTGGCGCAACTGACCGCTTTGCGCGACCGGATGGCCGCGGGACGGAAACCGCACAGTAAAGACTGACTCTTTGCCAATTTACCCTTGCAGCACCCGTCAAATCGGGTATGAACCCCATCAAGTCGGGCTATGGCGCAGCCTGGTAGCGCGTCCGTCTGGGGGACGGAAGGTCGCAGGTTCGAGTCCTGCTAGCCCGACCAACAACACACCGCCCGGCCCTGCATGGGGTTCGGGCGGTTTGTGCATCTGAAGGGCGAATATTATGACCGGCGTGATTCCCAACCAGCAGATTGAACAGATGATTGCGCAGGGTGCCCTGTCCGGCGATCCCGCGATCATCCCCGCCCAGATACAGCCCGCCAGCCTTGATCTGCGCCTAGGCACCGTCGCCTACCGCGTGCGGGCCTCGTTTCTGGCCGGGCACGGCGCGCGCGTCACCGACCGGCTGGCCGAGTTTGAAATGCACCGCATCGACCTGTCCGAGGGCGCGGTGCTGGAAAAAGGCGCGGTGTACGTGGTGCCCCTGATGGAATCACTGGCCCTGCCCGACGGCATCCAAGCCGTGGCCAACGCCAAATCTTCCACGGGCCGTCTGGACCTGCTGACCCGTCTGATCACCGACGGCGGCACCGAATTCGACCGCATCGCACCGGGCTACACCGGCCCGCTGTACGCCGAGATTTGCCCGCGTTCGTTTTCCGTCCTTGTCCGCCCCGGTATGCGCCTGAACCAGATCCGCTTCCGCGACGGTCAGGCGGTGCTGGACGACAACGCTCTGCGCGCCCTGCACGCCGAACAGGTGCTGGTGGATGGGGATGCGGTGATCGACGACGGCCTGGGCTTTTCCGTCGATCTGCGCCCTGCTGACGGCACGCTGGTCGGTTACCGTGCCAAGCCGCACACCGGAGTGATTGATCTGGACAAGATCGGCCACTACGACCCCGCCGAATATTGGGAACAGGTGCACAGCGCCACCGGCCAGATCATTCTGGACCCCGGCGCGTTCTACATTCTGGTCAGCCGCGAGGCGGTGCACATCCCACCCGATTGTGCCGCCGAAATGGCGCCCTATCTGGCGATGGTCGGTGAATTCCGCGTGCATTATGCGGGGTTCTTCGACCCCGGTTTCGGCCACGACGCCGCAGGCGGTGCCGGATCGCGCGGCGTGCTCGAAGTGCGCTGTCACGAGGCGCCCTTCGTGCTGGAGCACGCGCAGATCGTGGGCCGTCTGGTCTATGAGAAAATGTCGCAAGTGCCCACACAGCTATATGGTGCGGGCATTGCGTCGAACTATCAGGGTCAGGGTCTGAAGCTGTCAAAGCACTTCAAAACGGCCTGATCCGATAGCACTTTCGAAAAAAACTGAATCACTCAACGCTGCCTGAAATCATAGATTTCAACGCGTTAAGCGATAGACTGTGTATCATGTTTTCCGAGAAGTGCTTAAAAGCCTTACATCTTGCCGATGCGTTTTGCCACACGGGCCGCCTGCCGCGCCTGACGCACCTGCTGTTTGGTCATGCCGTTGCCTTGGCCGTTCCCTTGGCCGTTACCACCCTGCCGGGGGCGTCCGTCCTGTCCCGTAGGCTGGCCATATTCATCCACTTCGGCGTCACCCTGTTTGCGGCGGCCGCCCATGTTGCTGGCCCCCTTGATGCCCGCATCAATGCCCTTGTTGATGGCTTTGCGCATGACCAGTTTGATGATCATGTTGATAATCTGATTGACGTTCATTGCCGTCTCTCCTGCTGATTTCCTTACTATATAGCAAGGATTGCGGCAGATTTCAGGTCTGTATCGCCTTAGTCTTCGAAAAGTTCGCTTTGACCCTCGGCGCTTTCATCCTCGTCCTCGTCGCGCGGCACATCGCCACCGGGCGGCGGACGGTTTTCCAACAGGCCCGCAGCCCGCAGTTCCTTCAACCCCGGCAGGTCGCGCGCGCTTTCCAACCCGAAATGATCCAGAAAATCCTGCGTGACCACAAATGTCACCGGCCGCCCCGGTGTCATCTTGCGACGGCCAAAGCGGATCCATTCCAGTTCCAGCAATTGATCCACCGTGCCCCGGCTGACACTGACGCCGCGAATTTCCTCGATCTCGGCGCGGGTGACGGGCTGGTGATAGGCGATGATCGCAAGGGTTTCGATGGCCGCACGGCTTAGCTTGCGGGTCTCGACGGTTTCCTTCTGCATCAGAAACCCCAGATCCGGCGCGGTGCGAATGGCCCAGGCGTCGCCCACGCGCGTCACGGCAACGCCGCGCCCCTCGTAGCGTTTGCGCAGGTACACCAGCGCCTCGGCAGGGTCGCAGCCATGGGGCAGCCGCGCCTCAAGCTCGCGCACGGTGATCGGCTCGGCGGTGGCGAACAATATGGCTTCAACCATGCGCTCCTGTTCGCCCATCGGCGGCGCCTCGAACAGGCTTTCTTCTTTTTGGTCAATATCTTCCGACATATTCTTAATCTCGTTTCCGCAACTGGATCGGCGCGAACATTTCCGACTGCCGGATCTCCAGATGCCCCTCTTTGACCAGCTCAAGCGAGGCGGCAAAGGTCGCCGCCGTGGCCGACCGCCGCCGCACCGGATCGCCGTCCCAGCCCTCGGGCAGATAGGTCGAAATTTCGGTCCAGTCGCCCGCATATCCGATCAACCCGCGCATCCGGTCCAGCGCCTGCTCCATCGTAAAGACCGAGTCGCGGTCCATCACGAAGGGGCGGAAATCGTCGCGGGTGCGGATCCGGGCATAGCCCTGCATCAGGTCCAGCAGCGTCGCGGAATAGGTCACCTTGCGCACCCGCGTGACCATCTCGGATTGACCGCGCGCAAAGAAATCGCGCCCCAACTGGTCGCGCGCCATCAGCCGCGCGGCGGCGTCACGCATGGCCTGCAACCGCTCCAGCTGAAACGCCAGATGCGCGGCCAGTTCCTCGCCCGATGGCCCCTCTTCCGACGGGTCGGGCGGCAACAGCAACCGCGATTTCAGAAACGCGAGCCAGGCCGCCATCACCAGATAATCCGCCGCCAGCTCAAGCCGCAGCGCCTTGGCCTTTTCCACGAACGCCAGATACTGATGCGCCAGTTGCAGCACGCTGATCTTGCGCAAATCAACCTTTTGCGTGCGGCTGAGGGTCAGCAACAGGTCCAGCGGCCCCTCAAAGCCGTCGACATCGACGATCAACGCCTCGGCAGCCAGCCGTTCACTGACGCTGACCTTGTCTTCTTCGAACAGATTTTCAGCCATGCGCAATCGCGCCCGTCAGCGCCCTATTTTAACAGGCTCTCAAGTTCGGCGTCAGCGGCGGAAATGTCAATGTCGTCGGGCGTGTGGCGTGCGGCCAATGCTGCCTCGGCACGGCGTTGCGCACCCGCCCCCATCTCGCCCGCGGCGGCGGCAACCTCCATGCGCTCGGCCAATGTGCCGTTGCAATGCAGGATCACATCACAGCCCGCGTCCAGCGCACCACGCGTGAGATCGGTCAGTGATCCGCTGAGCGCCTTCATCGAAATGTCGTCGGTCATGATCAGCCCGTCAAAGCCGATGTCGCTGCGGATCACATCCATCACAGTGCGCGACAGGGTCGCGGGGGCGGTGTCGATGGCGTCATAGACCAGATGCGCGGTCATCCCCATCGGCAGGTCGTTCAACGCCTTGAAGGGCGCAAAATCCTGCGCATCCAGAGCGGCCCGCGGGGCGGCAACCGTCGGCAGGTCGAAATGGCTGTCCTGTGTGGCGCGACCATGTCCCGGAATGTGTTTGACCACCGGCAGCACGCCGCCATCCAACATCCCCTGCGCATGGGCGCGGCCCAGCGTGGCCACCGTGCCCGCGTCCGTGCCATAGCAACGGTTGCGCAGGAACGGGTGGCTGTCGTCACAGGCCACGTCGACCATCGGTGCACAGTTGCTGTCGACGCCGATGGCGCGCAGCTCGTGCGCAATCACACGGCCACGCAGGTACATCGCCCGCTCGGCCTGCGCCCCGGCAGCGGTGACAAAATCCAGCGGCGGCAACCATTCACGCCACTGCGGCGCACGCAAACGCTGTACGCGCCCGCCCTCTTGGTCGATGGTGATCGGGCATTCAAACCCCACCGCATTGCGCATGTCGGCGCACAGGGCGCGCACCTGATCGGGAGTGTCGATGTTGCGCGCAAACAGGATAAACCCGAACGGCAGCACATCGCGGAAAAACGCGATCTCGTCCGAGCTCAGCCGCAGCCCGTCCGCGTCCAGGATGGTCGCGCCAAAGTTCATCGTGTGACGACCGGAATGCAGTCAGCCCCCTCTGCCACAAGAGCCGAGCAGAAGCGGCGCGCGTCGGACAGATCGGCAAAGCCATGCGCGCGCAAGCGGTAGAACGTGCGCCCGCCGCTTTGCGCCTTTTGGATAATACGCGACTTGCCGTTCAAATAGTCGCCAAAGCGGCCTTCGATACGGGTCCACTGTTCGCGGGCCACCGCTTCGCTGTCAAAGGCACCCAGTTGCACCAGACGGGTGCCGGTCGCCAGACTTGCCGCGTCGATCTCGGCGGTAGGGGTCTTTTCGACCACAACAGCACGCGCAGGGATCACCGTGGCCGGTGCATCGGCGGGGCGTACCTTGGGGCGCAGGGAAAACTGTGGACCGGGGCCGTTGAACACGGCCTGAACCGGCGCGGGTTGGGTGATTTCGTCGGCGCCAAGGTCTGCGGTGCCGTCGATACGGTCGGCCTCGCCATCCTCGTCGATGGGCTCGACACCGTCGGTCAGCTGGCTGACCAGATCGTCAACCGATCCCGACTGCAACGCCGCCGCCACATCCGGCGTGCCGCGTGTTTCCGCCCCGCCAGACTGTGGCGCAGATGCCACTTGCGGCACCTGCATCGACGCCAGAATGGGCGTATCTTCATCCGTCAGCTTGATCGGACGCGGTGCCAGCACAAAGCGATCGGCAGGGGCCTGCGCGCCGCTGTCGGCGGCCACCGAATTCACCGCCAGCCCCTGGTTCATCGCCAGTTGGCCGCCCGGTTCCTCGGGGCGCACGCGCATGTCGCCCTGGATGGCGCGCACCACCGGAATGCCGGTCACATCGCGCACCATCAGCTTGTAACCCCAGACGCCAACGCCGGTGATCAACGCCAAAGACACCACTGCCCCGGCGATATTTGTCATGTTGGTCAAAGACTTGGCCGTCGCATTCCCTGCCGCGCCATATTGCGCGACATAGCTGTCTTCGCCCAAGCCATGGGTGTCGTAAACGTCTGCCATTTCTGCCTCGCTGCCCGCACGATACGTCGCCGCGCTGGTCTACTGTGATATTTGCCTGCTTCGGGCTGCGGCGCTGTTGGATCAGCGCATTTCGTCAGCCGGTGTAACGCCAAGAATACCAAGACCGGCGGCAATTACAATCGCCACGGCACGCGCCAGCGCGATTTTTGCAACACTGGCCGCGTGGTTGTCGTCCTGAATGAAACGCAAGGTGGTTTCGTCGTTGCCCTTGTTCCACAGACCGTGGAAATCGCCCGCCAGTTCGTACAGGTAAAACGCCACCCGATGCGGCTCGTTGGTGCGCGCCGCAGTCTCGACCAGACGCGGCCATTCCGCCAGCTTGCCGGCCAACGCCAGCTCGGCGGGATGGTCCAGCAACGCCAGATCGGGCGTGGCACCGGTGTCGATCCCCGCCTCGGCCGCCTTGCGCAGCACCGAGTTTACCCGCGCATGGGCGTATTGCACGTAGAACACCGGGTTCTCGCGGCTTTGCTCGACCGCCTTGTCGAAATCGAAATCCAGCGAGGCGTCGTTCTTGCGCGTCAGCATCACGAAACGGGTCACATCGGGGCCAACCTGATCGACCACATCGCGCAGGGTCACGAATGTCCCGGCCCGTTTCGACATCTTGAACGGCTCGCCGTTCTTGTACAGCTTGACCAACTGGCACAGCTTGATGTCCAGCGGCACCGTGCCGCCCGACAGCGCCGACACCGCCGCTTTCATCCGTTTGACATAGCCGCCGTGATCGGCCCCGAACACGTCGATCAACGCGTCAAACCCGCGCTGCACCTTGTCGTAATGATAGGCAATATCAGGCGCGAAATAGGTCCAGGCACCATCCGATTTCATCACCGGACGGTCCACATCGTCGCCGTGTTCGGTCGACCGGAACAACGTCTGCTCGCGCGGCTCCCAATCTTCTGGCTTCTTGCCTTTGGGCGGCTCAAGCACACCCTCGTAGATCAGACCCTTGTTCTTCAGATCCTCGATCGCGGCTTCGATCCGGCCCGTGCCATACAGCGACTTTTCGCTGTAAAACACGTCCATCTCGACACCCAACGATTTCAGATCGGCACGGATCAGGTCCATCATCGCATCAGTCGAAAAGTTGCGGATCTCTTCCAGCCAGACGCTTTCATCCTGCCCGACATAGGCGTCACCCACCTTGTCCTTCAGCGTCTGCCCCACCTCGATCAGGTAGTCCCCGGGGTATGTCCCATCGGGAAAGGCCACCTCTTGCCCGTGCGCTTCCAGATAGCGCAGGTAGACAGACCGCGCCAGAACATCGACCTGCGCGCCGCCGTCGTTGATGTAATATTCCCGCGTGACCTCGTGGCCTGCAAAATCCAGCAGCGACGCCAGCGCATCACCAAAGACAGCACCCCGCGTGTGCCCCACATGCAGCGGCCCCGTGGGGTTGGCGCTGACATATTCCACGTTCACCTTGCGCCCCTGCCCCATGTCCGACCGGCCAAAGTCCGTGCCCTGCGCCAGAACCGCCCCGACGACGCCTTGCCAGACCACAGGTGCCAACCGCAGGTTCAAGAACCCCGGCCCCGCCACATCGGCGCTGACCACGCGGTCGTCCGCCACCAGCTTGGCTGCCAGAGCGTCGGCAATGTCACGCGGTTTCAACCCCGCAGGTTTCGCCAGCACCATCGCGGCATTGGTCGCCATGTCCCCATGTGCCGCATCGCGCGGCGGCTCGACCGTGACG
The DNA here is from genome assembly GCF_963976325.1 of uncultured Pseudosulfitobacter sp. NCBI lineage: Bacteria > Pseudomonadati > Pseudomonadota > Alphaproteobacteria > Rhodobacterales > Roseobacteraceae > Pseudosulfitobacter > uncultured Pseudosulfitobacter sp. The sequence continues at coordinate 560,910 of NZ_CAXBJW010000001.1, read as the reverse complement.
TTCCCCATGTCCAGACCCTCGGGCAGGCTGCCCTCGGATTGCATGGCGTTCAGGTTTTCGATCACAAGCGCGCGGATTTCAGCAAAAAGGTTCATCGGTCAGGTCCATGTCTTAGGTTTGCGCGGGTTTAGCACCTTTGCGCATGTGGTCAATCTCTGTGCGCACGCAAGGCCGTTGCCCGCTTCTTTTGGCCACAAATATCCCGGGGGGCCAGGGGGCAGCGCCCCCAAAAGCCCGGTCGCCTCTCGCATCAACGCCCGATCAGGCGCGCGTGCTCTTGCAAGGCAAAGCGGTCGGTCATGCCCGCGATGTAGTCGCTGACGATCCGCGCCAGTGCGGTTTCGCTGTCCACCTCTTCCACATCCTTGCGCCATTGCTTGGGCAAATGGTCGGTGTGGGCCATGAAGTAGGGAAACAGCTCTTCCACCACCTGCGTGACCTCGGCGCGCATCTTCACCACCGACGGGGCGCGGTACATGCGATCAAACAGGAACGCGCGGATCACTTTCAGGTCCTGAAACACCGGGTCCGAAAAGCGGATCACCGTCTGCCCCGCCATGCGCACATCCGTCACCGACTGCGGGTCGATCTCGGCCAGACGGGTGCGGGCAAAGTTAATCACATCCTCGACCAGCACACCAAAGAACCGGCGCAGCGCCTCGTGGCGGCGGCGGTAATAGTTCAGGTCGGGGTACAGCGCATCGACGGCGGCAAAGTTGTCGCGCAGGATCGGCAGTTCGGCCAGTTCGTCGGTCGAAAACAGCTCGGCGCGCAGCCCGTCGTGCAGGTCGTGGTGGTTATAGGCCACGTCGTCCGCAATCGCCGCCACCTGTGCTTCGGCGCTGGCATAGGTGTACAGTTCCAGATCGTGATGACGGTTGTACGCCGCCAGCGCCCAGGGGATGTCGCCGGTGACGGGGCCGTTGTGCTTGGCAATGCCTTCCAGCGTTTCCCACGTCAGGTTCAGACCGTCGAAATCGGCATAATGCCGTTCCAGATGGGTGACGATGCGAATGGCCTGTGCGTTGTGGTCAAACCCGCCATAGGGCGCCATCAGCGCCCCCAGCGCATCCTCGCCGGTGTGGCCGAACGGGGTGTGGCCCAGATCATGCGCCAGCGCCACCGCCTCGGTCAGCTCTGCGTTCAGCCCCAGCGCGCCCGATATGGTCCGCGCGACCTGAGCCACCTCAATCGAATGGGTCAGACGGGTGCGATAATAATCGCCCTCGTGTTCGATGAACACCTGCGTCTTGTGCTTCAGCCGCCGAAAGGCGCTGGCGTGAATGATCCGGTCGCGGTCCCGCTGAAAGCAGGAGCGGAATGTGCTTTCCTCTTCCGACACGCGCCGTCCCCGGGCGCGGGCTGGGTCCGAGGCAAAGGGTGCGCGCATGTGGCTGGTCCTTGTGGCCTGTCCTTTGGGTATCTATATTGGTTCCACGCAAACATGACACCCCTGCAACAGCGGGAAACCTTGTGAAACACAGGATAATCCTATGAATTTGCCACCAAAAGTCACCCCACGCGCCTTTGCCCGCCTTGCCGAGATCGGTGCGGCCGGCCAAGGACAGGCGCTGCGCGTCGCGGTCGAGGGCGGCGGATGCTCGGGATTCCAGTACGACATCGCGCTGGATGCCCCCAAAGACGACGATCTGGTGCTGGAAGGGTCCGGCGAAAAGGTCGTGGTCGATTCCGTATCGCTGCCGTTTCTGGCCAATGCCATCATCGACTTTTCCGAGGAACTGATCGGCGCGCGCTTTGTCATCGACAACCCCAACGCCACCAGCGCCTGCGGCTGCGGCACCTCGTTCTCGATGTGATCCATCCGCTTGCCCCCCGCGCCCTGATCGGCGATAGCTGAGACACCAGCAGCGCAGAGGGCCAGCAGATGAAAATCGCGACATTCAACATCAACGGCATCAAGGCGCGGGCACAGGCCCTGCCCGACTGGCTGGACGACTTCCAGCCCGACGTGGTGCTGCTGCAAGAGATCAAATCCGTCGACGAAGGGTTCCCCCGCGAGCTGTTCGAGGAACGCGGCTATAACGTCGAGGTGCACGGACAAAAGTCGTTCAACGGCGTCGGCATCCTGTCGAAACTGCCGCTTGAAGAGGTAACCCGTGGATTACCCGGCGACGACGAAGACGAACAGGCCCGCTGGATCGAGGCCACCGTTGTGGGTGAGCACGAGGCCGTGCGGCTGTGCGGTCTGTACCTGCCCAACGGCAATCCGGTGCCGGGGCCAAAGTATGACTACAAGCTGGCGTGGATGGCCCGCATGCAGTCCCGCGCCGAGGCGCTGCTGGCCGAGGAAATGCCGTTCCTGATGGCGGGCGATTACAACATCATCCCCCAGGCCGAAGACGCAGCCCGCCCCGACGCATGGCGCGAGGACGCGCTGTTCCGTCTGGAATCGCGCGAGGCGTATCGGCGTATCCTCAACCTTGGGTTAACCGAAGCCTTCCGCACCCGCGATCCGCGCCCCGGTCAATATTCGTTCTGGGATTATCAGGCGGGTGCGTGGAACCGGAATGACGGCATCCGGATTGACCATTTTCTGATGTCGCCTGCGGTGGCGGATATGCTGACCGATGCGGGCATCGACCGCGATGTGCGCGGGCGGGAAAAGCCGTCGGACCACGTGCCGGTCTGGGTGGAACTGGCGGCGTAGGATTTGGGGGCTCTGCCCCCTGTCCCCCCGGGATATTTTTAGCCAAAAGAAGCGGTTACGAGGCAGTTACGTCGTGATCGTAGAGCCAGCTTAGGCGCTTGAGGAAAGCGTCGGGGGCGAGTGTGCCCAATGTGCGCAGGCCTGCATGGGCGATGCGGCGTGGCAGGCCGTCCAGGTGGTAGTTTTTCGCATTGGCGTTGGCGGTATTGATCGCGCGGGTGACACGCGGGGCACGTTTGGATTGGTAGATTGGCAAGGCCTGCGTCAGCGGTGCATCGGCGCAGGCGGCGGCAAGGGTCCATGCGTCTTCCAGCGCCAGATTGGCGCCTTGCGCCAGAAACGGCAGCGTCGGGTGGGCCGCATCGCCAAGGATGGTCAGGCGGTCGCGATGCCAACAGTCTGCGACCGGGTGGCGGAACAGCCCCCACAGCTTGGGGGACTGCACCTGTGCGATCAGCTTTTGCAGATCGGCGCAGGTGTCGGCAAAGGCGGCTTGCAGGTTGTCGGGGGTGTCGGCGTGGTGCCAGCCTTCGGCGGCCCAGTCGGTGCGTTCCTGCACCGCGACGACATTCAGCAGGCCGTCTTTCAGCGGATAGGTCACCACATGCTTGCCGGGGGCCATCCAGATGTTGGCCTCGGGCGGCATGTCAGGGGCGTTGATCGTGCCGCGCCATGCCACCTGACCGGTGAAAAACGGCGCACCCTGCGGGTTCAACACCCCGCGCGCGACAGAATGCAAACCGTCTGCCCCGACCACCAGATCATGGCGTTCCGACCCGTTTTGCGTCACGACGGCACCGTCGCGTGTGACCTGCGCCACGCGCGCGCCAAGATGCACGGTCACGCCCGCCTGTCGGCACCCGTCGGCCAGCATGTCGATCAGAGCTGCGCGATGAAAGAAGCGATAAGGCGGCATCTGCGCGCCAAGGTCAAAGCGGGCGATCACACGCCCCGTCAGCCCGTCACGTGGCTGCACCGCCTGCGCGCGCAGGCTGAACGCGTCAAGTTGGCCAGACAGCCCCAATGCGGCCAGAACGCGGCCGCCGTTGGGGGTGATCTGGATGCCGGCACCCGCTTCGGTCAGCGCATCCGCCTGTTCATAGACCGTAACCACAGCGCCAAAATGCGAAAAGGCCAGCGCAGCCGCCAGCCCTCCGATGCCGCCGCCGATGATGGCGACGGATGCGTTTTCAAGATGTGACATCAGTCGTCGCGGTGCACTTTCTCGCGGCGCTCGTGGCGTTCTTGCGCCTCAAGGCTCATGGTGGCGATGGGGCGTGCGTCCAGACGTTTCAGCGAAATCGGCTCGCCTGTGACCGAGCAATAGCCATATTCGCCCTCGTCGATGCGGCGCAGGGCGGCGTCGATCTTGCTGACCAGTTTGCGCTGACGATCCCGGGTGCGCAGTTCCAGCGCGCGGTCGGTTTCCTCGGACGCGCGATCGGCCACATCGGGGATGTTGCGCGTGCCGTCTTGCAGGCCTTCGATGGTGTCGCGGCTGCCTGCTTGAAGTTCGGTTTTCCAGGTCAGCAGCTTGCGCCGGAAGTATTCAACCTGCCGATCATTCATGAACGGCTCGTCCTCTGCCGGACTGTAGTCCTTTGGCAGAAACATTTCCTGTTTCATAGATTTCCCCTCAACTTGGCCGACACTGTTCATGTGAAATTCTACCATTCTACGCGAAGCATTGGCCCCCTGCCGCAGCGTCTAATACAGGCGCGGTTGAATGTCACTACACAATGCGGCATGGCTGGGGCAAATTGCAGCGAAACAGCGTTTCGAAATGAGGGTATTCCAGATGAAATTCACCGGCACAGAAAGCTATGTGGCAACCGACGATCTGACGATTGCAGTCAACGCCGCCGTCACGTTGGAGCGCCCCCTGCTGGTCAAGGGCGAGCCGGGCACCGGCAAGACGGAACTGGCCAAACAAGTGGCCAATTCGCTGGGTCTGCGTCTGATCGAATGGAACATCAAATCAACCACCCGCGCGCAACAGGGTTTGTACGAATACGACGCGGTCAGCCGGTTGCGCGACAGCCAGTTGGGCGAGGAAAAAGTGCACGATGTGTCCAACTATATCCGCAAGGGCAAGCTGTGGGAGGCGTTCGAGGCCAACGAAAAAGTCGTGCTGCTGATCGACGAGATCGACAAGGCCGACATCGAATTCCCGAACGATCTACTGCAAGAGATTGATAAGATGGAGTTTTTCGTCTACGAGACCGGCGAAACAATCCGTGCCGAAAACCGGCCCATCGTCATCATCACCTCGAACAACGAAAAGGAATTGCCCGATGCGTTCCTGCGCCGGTGTTTCTTTCACTACATCCAGTTCCCCGACATGGACACCCTGCGCACCATCGTCGAAGTGCACCATCCGGGCATCAAGGAACAGCTTCTGACCACGGCGCTGACCCAGTTTTTCGAGATCCGCGAACAGGCCGGGCTGAAGAAAAAGCCGTCGACGTCGGAGGTTCTGGACTGGCTGAAACTGCTTCTGGCCGAGGATATGAGCGCCGAGGACCTGAAATCAGACGGCAAATCTGCCCTGCCCAAACTGCACGGTGCGCTGCTGAAAAACGAACAGGACGTGCATTTGTTTGAACGTCTGGCCTTCATGGCACGCGGTCAGCAACGTTAAGACCACACCGCCCGAAGTGATGAAAAATATGGCAAACCGCGTCGCGCTGCGGCGCGGTTTTGTCGTCTGACCGCCTGCGATTGTTGCCCGCGTCCTTGCTCAACCACAGGGACTTGCGTGATCGTTGTGCAATCTGTCAAAAGTGTCATGAACTTGCCCCAATTGCTCCCTACCAAGGTCGGGAATGTGGGCAAAAAGACCCTGAACAGACAGAATAAAAGGCGGGCGATCCGATGACAGACAAGACCCCGGTGCACGTGCGCCCCTTGCAGGCCGCAGATCGCAGCCGCTGGAATGAGCTGTGGACCGGCTATCTGGACTACTACGAAACCACCCTGCCCCCCGAGATTTACGACGTCTATTTCGACCGCTTGCTGGGCGATGATCCGCGCGACTATTCCTGTCTGGTGGCCGAAGTGGACGGCAAGCTGGTGGGGCTGACCCACTACCTGTTTCACCGCCACGGCTGGAAGGTCGAAGACACCTGCTATTTGCAGGACCTCTATGCCGACCCGGATGTGCGTGGCCTGGGTATCGGCCGCGCGCTGATCGAGGCGGTCTATGCCGCAGCAGACGCCGCCGGTGCGCCGTCGGTCTATTGGCTGACGCAGGATTTCAACCACACCGCCCGCAAGCTTTATGACCGGATCGGCACCAAGTCCCCGTTCATCAAATACACGAGAGGCTGATGCGCAAGTTCGTGTTTCCTGCGCTGCTGGCGTTGAACGCCTGTATGCCGGTGTCGTACAGCGACATCCCCACGCGCGCCATCGCCTCGCAGGCCGCCCTGCCCGCGATGAAGGTGTTCTCGACCCCGCATCCGGTGCGCACGGTCAAATCGAACGCCGATCTGGCGCAGGATTTCCTGGCGCTTGGCTTTGCTCTGGAATCGGGGAAGTTGCTGCCGATTTTCACCCGGTTTGACGGGCCGATCACCGTGCGGGTGACCGGCGCGCCGCCCGCATCATTGTCGCCTGATCTGAACCGGCTGATCACGCGGCTGCGGTCCGAGGCGGGCATCGACATCAGCCGGATCTCTGGCCAGCAGGCCAACATCACCATTCAGGCCGTCGCCCGCGACGACATCCGCCGCACCATTCCCGATGCCGCCTGTTTCGTGGTCCCGAACGTGTCGTCGCTGGACGAATACCGCCACATGCGCTGGTCGTCCCGCACCAGTTGGAGCACCTTGCAGAAACGCGAGAAACTGGCGATTTTCCTGCCCAATGACGCCAGCCCGCAAGAGGCCCGCGATTGCCTGCACGAGGAACTGGCGCAGGCCATCGGGCCGTTGAACGATCTGTACCGGCTGCCGGATTCGGTGTTCAACGACGACAATGTGCACACGGTTCTGACCGGCTTTGATATGCTGATGCTGCGGGCCTATTACGCGCCCGAGCTGCAAAACGGCATGACCCGTGCGCAAGTGGCGGCGCGTCTGCCGCAGGTGTTCGCGCGGATCAATCCCGCAGGTCGGGGCCTGCCCGCGACCCGCGTTTCCGAAACACCGCGCGCATGGTCGGACGCTGTGCAAACCGCCCTTGGCCCCGGTTCCACGCCCAATCAACGGCGCGCCGCTGCCGCACAGACATTGGCGATTGCCGCGCAGATGGGTTGGACCGATCACCGCCTTGCCTTTGCCCATTACGCCAACGGGCGGTTGCTGATGAACAGCGACCCGCAAGCGGCGCAACAGCATTTTGCGCTGGCCGACCGCTATTACGCCGCCACGCCGGGTGCAGAGCTGCACCGCGCCTATGTGGCCACGCAACTGGCCGCCTTTGCGATCAGCCGGGGCGAAGGCGCGCAGGCGCTGGCGCTGGTCGATCCCTATCTGGATCTGGCCGCCCAAAGCGAGAATGCCGCGCTGTTGTCCACCCTGCTGATGTTGCGCGCCGAGGCGCTGGAACTGACGGGACGGGATGCCGAAGCACGCACCGTCAGGGTGGACAGCCTTGGGTGGGCGCGATACGGCTTTGGTCCAGACTGGGCTGTGCGGGCCAAGGAACGCGAGATTGCGTCGCTGAACCCGCTTAACGGATAAACGGGTAGACCATATGATCGTAATCGCAGGGGCCATCATCGGGGCCATCATCGGCGGGTTGACCGCACGCCGTCGCAAGGGCAACCGGCTGGACATCGCACAATATGCCGCCGGATATGGCATCGCCTTTGCCCTTGTCGGGCTGGTCCTGACCGTATTGATCGACCGGGCCGCCGGCTGATGTTCCTGCGGTTCTTCGATCAGTTGCGCAAGGCCGGTGTGCCGGTGTCGCTGCGCGAATTCCTGGCCTTTCTCGAAGGCATGAAGGCGGGTCTGGCGACCTATGACGTCGAGGCGTTCTATTACCTGGCCCGCGTGTCGATGGTCAAAGACGAACGCAACATCGACAAATTCGACCGCGCCTTTGCCGCCACCTTTGACGGGCTGGAGGAGATCAGCATCGAACAGGTGCTCGAGGCCGTGGACATCCCCGCCGACTGGCTGGAAAAGCTGGCCGAAAAGCACCTGAGCGCAGAAGAAAAGGCCGAGATCGAAGCCGCAGGCGGGTTCGACAAGCTGATGGAGACGCTGAAAAAGCGTCTGGAAGAACAGAAAAAACGCCATCAGGGTGGATCGAAGTGGGTCGGCACCGCGGGCACCTCGCCCTTTGGCGCTTATGGCTACAACCCCGAAGGCGTGCGTATCGGTCAGGACAAATCCCGCCACCAGCGCGCGGTCAAGGTCTGGGACAAACGCGAGTTTCGCAATCTGGACGACAGCGTCGAGCTGGGCACGCGCAACATCAAGGTGGCCTTGAAACGCCTGCGCCGCTGGGCGCGCGACGGTGCGCAGGAAGAGCTGGACCTGAACGGCACCATCCGCGCCACCGCCGAACACGGCTATCTGGACGTGAAAACCCGCCCCGAGCGGCGCAATGCCGTCAAAGTGCTGTTGTTTCTGGACATCGGCGGGTCGATGGACCCCCACGTCAAAGTCATGGAAGAGCTGTTTTCGGCCGCCAAGTCCGAATTCAAGCACATGGAACATTTCTATTTTCACAACTGCCTGTACGAAGGCGTGTGGCGCGACAACCGCCGCCGCTGGGACGCGCAGACCCCCACGCACGAAGTGCTGCGCACCTATGGGCCGGATTACAAATGCATCTTTGTGGGCGATGCGTCGATGTCGCCCTATGAGATCGCCTACCCCGGCGGGGCCAATGAACACTGGAACCCCGAAAGCGGTCAGGTCTGGCTGGAACGGGTGCGCGCGCAGTGGAACAGCACGCTGTGGATCAACCCGATCCCTGAAAAATACTGGGACTACACCCAGTCGATCAAGATGATCCGCGAGATCATGGGGCCGGATGCGATGGTGCCGATGACGCTGGAAGGATTGTCGCGCGGGATGAAGGCGCTGACGCGCTAGCGGCGCACGCCCTCTAACAGGTCGTCCTGTACGGTGCGTTCGCCGTGCAGGACGCTTATGTCGCCCGTCGGCTCGAACACGATCGCGCGCACCTCGTCCAATCGCAAGACATTCGCCTCGCGCATCTTGCCGATCAGGTCGGCGCGGGTCAGTTTCGCCCGTTTCATGTTGTGATCGAGAAACGCGCCGTCTTCCATTACCAGCAGCGGCGTGTTGTCGACGGCCTCGCGCACCGCATCGAAATGGGTCCGCAAACGCCCGATCACCGCCTGCACCACAAACAGCGCGACAATTGCGGCAATCCCGATGGCCACCCCGGTATCCGTGCCCACCACAACACTGGCCAGAACCGACCCCATCGCCACCGTGATCACAAAGTCATGGCCCGACATCTTGGAAAAGGACCGCAATCCGTTGATGCGTGTCAGGATCAGGATGACGACCACCATGACCGCCGCCTCGACGCCCGCCTGCAAGAGTGTTCCCGTTGATGGCATCTGCTTTCCCCCGCCTTTATGTACAGTCTCTCAACGTCGGCCCCACCGTTACGTTCCCTGTGCGCCGAAATCCGCAGGTCTTTGGGGGCTGTGTAATTTCACTTGGCGAAGGTCACGGCCCACCGTAACGTGCCGCAATGTCTGACGCACCCGTGACCCATATCAACCTGGCCGACTTTGCCGCCGACCCCTATCCGGCGCTGGCACGAATGCGTGCAAAGACGCCTGTCACATACGTCCCCGAACTGGGCGCCACGCTGATCACACGGCGCGATGATGTGCACACACAGGAAAAGCGCACCGAGGTGTTTTCGTCACGCCAGCCCGACGGGTTGATGACGCGCCTGATGGGTGAAAACATGATGCGCAAGGACGGCGAGGCGCATATGGCCGAACGCCGCGCGCTGTTCCCTGCCCTCAGCCCGCGCACGGTGCAAGAGCATTGGAAGCCGATCTTTCACGCCGCCGCCCGCGAACAGATCAAGCGGCTGATCCCGCGCGGGGCGTGCAATCTGGTGACCGATTTCGCCATGCCGGTGTCGGCCATGGCGCTCAAGGCGATCACCGGGCTTGAGGCGATGACCAACGCCGAAATGGACGATGTCAGCCAGTCGATGATCGACGGCTGCGCCAACTATGCAGGCGACAAGGGGATCGAAAGCCGCTGCAAACGCGCCACGCGGTTCATCGACGATCACATCAGCGATGCGGCGCCTGATCCGCCCGACCGCTCGGCCTTGCAAGTGATGACCGACGCGGGCCTGCCTGACGCCAGCATTCGCGCCAATATCAAGCTGATCATTTCGGGCGGCCAGAACGAGCCGCGCGATGCGATTGCGGGCACCATCTGGGCGCTTCTGAAACATCCGTCGCAACTGGCCATGATCGACGACGGGCGCGCCACATGGGCCGATGCCTTTGCCGAATATGCCCGCTGGATTTCCCCCATCGGCATGTCCCCGCGCCGTGTGGACCGCGCCGACACCGTGCTGGGCGTGACCTTTGAACCCGAGGACCGCGTGTTCCTGATGTACGGCTCGGCCAACCGCGACGAGGCGCATTTCACGGTGCCCGACAATTTCGACATCACCCGCAACACCCAGCCCGCCATCAGCTTTGGCGCAGGGCCGCATTTCTGCGCAGGGGCCGCCGCATCGCGCTGCCTGATCACCGAGGTGGCGTTGCCGCTGGCGTTCACCCACCTGAAGAACCTGCGGCTGGCGGGCGATGTGCCGTTCACCGGCTGGGCCTTTCGCGGGCCGGTGAAAATGCCGGTCAAATGGGACACCTGAGTGTTGCCCTGCCCCGCTTCACCCCCCATATCTGACAGATGTTAAAGTTCACCCCGATCCTGCTGGCGGTTGTCTACGCCCTTGTGATGTACCGGTTCTCCATCTGGCGGCTGAAGGGCGAGCTGGACCAGAAATCGACCGAGCTGGCCGACCCGATGCTGCGCACGCTGTGCGACCGGATGGCCGCCGCACTGGACCTGCCGCGCATCCGTGTGCACATCTACGAGGTTGCCCCGATCAACGGGCTGGCCGCCCCCGACGGGCGCATTTTTATCACGCGCGGGTTCTACAAGGCGTTCCGCGAGGGCAAGGTGACGGCGGACGAGCTGGCCTCGGTCATTGCGCACGAGCTGGGGCATGTGGCCTTGGGGCATTCGCGCCGCCGGATGATCGACTTTTCGGGGCAGAACGCCCTGCGCACCGCCATGGCGATGGTGCTGTCGCGGTTTTTGCCCGGCATCGGTGTGCTGATCGCCAACGGGCTGACCAGCCTGCTGGCGGCACGGCTGTCGCGGTCGGATGAATACGAGGCAGACGCCTATGCCGCCGCGCTGCTGACCAAGGCGGGCATCGGCATCGCGCCGCAGATCAGCCTGTTTGAAAAGCTTGAGGCGTTGACGCAAAGCAATTCCGGCGCTGCCCCTGCGTGGTTGATGAGCCACCCCAAAACCACCGAACGCATCGCCGCATTGCGCAGCCTGGATGCGAAATGGGAGCAGCGTTAACCCAGCGCCTTGCCGATCCGTGGCAGGCGCGCCTTTTTCATCAGGGCGCGCATGGTCCAATCGGTGCCTGACATCGCCCGCGCCTGTTTCAGTACATATTCGCCCACATCCTGTACAACTTCGGGCTGGTTCTGCCAGACCTGATGCAGGTAGCCATCTGGGTCGATGCGGGAAAGCCCCTCTTCGGCCAGAATGTTGCGGGGGAAATCCTTGGCGTTCAGGGTCATGATCACGTCGGACGATCCGGCAATTGCCGCGCCCAGCACGTGAATGTCGTTTTCATCCGGCAGCCACAGCCGTTGCAGCAGCCCCGCCTGCGGGGTGACGCTGGCGCGGGGCCATGCGGCCTGCAACAGCGCAATCTCGCCGCGCGCCTGCGCCTCGCCTTCGGAGCCGAGCCGCGCCGCCGCCCGCGCCCATTCTTCCAGCAGGCGCGGCGACCATTGCGGTTCGAACACGCCGGCCGATGCGACGCCCAGCACCATTTCCCGCATCACGGTGGGATACAGCACACAGGCGTCGATCAGAATCTTCATCGGCCCGCTTACAGCCGGAAAAACAAAGCTTTGAGATAGCCGCTTTCGGCCAGTGCCGGCAGCAGCGGGTGGTCGGGTCCGGCGAAACCGGTGTGGATCAGCGCCGCGTGCCGCCCTGCCCGCCCGATGCCGCGTACGCAGGCCGAACGGAACTGGGTCAGGTCCGCTGCGTGCGAACAGGAACACAGCACCAGAATGCCGTTTTCCGCCACCAGCGGTGCCGCCAGCCGTGCGACACGCTCATAAGCGCGCAGACCCGGTTCCAGCGCCTTGCGCGAGGGGGCGAAGGCGGGCGGGTCGCAGACGACCACTTCAAAGGGCTCAACCTGCCCCTCAAGATCGGCCAACACTTCAAAGGCGTCGCCCTGACGGGTGTCGAACTTGTCCGACACGCCCATCGCATCCGCACCGGCGCGCGCCAGGTCCAGCGCCGGGGCAGACCCGTCGACCGCCAGCACATGTTCGGCACCGCCCGCCAGAGCGGCCAGCCCAAAGCCGCCGACGTGGCTGAACACATCCAGCACCCGCGCGCCCTTGGACAGGCGTTTGGCAAAGGCGTGGTTGGGGCGCTGGTCGAAGAACAGGCCGGTTTTCTGACCCGTGGCCAGATCGGCCATATAGGTGGCACCGTTCATCGACACGGCGACGGGGCCATCGGGCTGGGTGCCCATCAACACTTCGTTGACGTCGTTCAGCCCCTCAAGGCTGCGGGTGCGACCACCGGCGTTTTTCAGCACGTTGGTGCAGCCCGTCACTTCGGCCACGGCAGAGGCCAGATCGGGCAGCATCATTTCGGCCCATGCGGCGTTGGGTTGGATCACGCAGGTGTCACCGAAACGGTCGATGATCACACCGGGCAGCCCGTCGGCTTCGGCGTGGATCAGACGGTAAAACGGTTCGTCGAACAGTTGCGCGCGCAGGATCTGGGCGCGGGCCAGATGTTTGACCAGCCATTCGCGGTTGATCTGCGCGGCCGGATCGCTGTCCAGCATCCGTGCGATGATCTTGCTGTCGGGGTTGACGGTGACCACGCCCATGGGCGTGCGGTTCTCGTCGACCAGTTCGGCAATGGTGCCGGGGGCCAGACCGCGCGTGCGGCGGTCGGTCACCAGTTCGTTGGCATAGACCCAAGGGAACCCGTGCCGGATGGCACGTGCGTTGGCTTTGGGCAAAAGGCGGACCACGGGACGGTCGGATGGACCACCTGCGGGGGCATCGGAATGCAATGAGGGCGCTGTCATAGCGCCCTCTTACATGGAAATTGTGGTGAAATGGAAGATCAGAGTTGGTTGGCGGCCTGCATGACACCCAAGTTCGGGGTCTGAAAACCGACCGAGGCCATTTCCTGACGCAGCACGTCCGCCAAATGGGCCGTGATGCGCACCTTTTGCGTCTCGCCGCGCGCTTCGGCTTCGATGGCGTGCTGGCCGCCAAAGGCCTTGAGGGCGGCCTTGACCTGATGCGGCTCGCCGATCAGCGCGCCGGTGTTGGCGTCACGCAGTTGCATGGTGAAGGCGATGGAATGCACGCCGCCCACGGTATAGCGCGCCTTTTCGGTCAGGGCGTGAAAGCGCGAAACCTTGACGTCCAGGATCACGGGCGCGCCGCTGGTCATCGTGTCGGCACCGCGTTGCAGGGCGGTCTGAAAGATGGCCTTGACCTGATCGTGGCGGTCGCCCAGCGGGTCCTCGCGCCAAACGATGTCGCCGCTGGGGTAATAGCGGTTGGCTTCGGACACTTTCAGCGACTGCGGCACATCTACGTTGATCTGGGTGATGTGAAACGCCGATGCGGCGGCCTGCGGTGCGTCAATGGCGGGCGCTGTGGCGGGGCCGGTCGCGGCAAAGCTCATCATGTCCACGGATGCCGATGTCACGGCTGGCGTGGCTTCGAAAGGCGCGTTGCGGGTGGCGGTTTCGATGTTTGCACAGGCCGACACCATGGCGCCCAGTCCCAGCAATGTGATCAGTTTCATCAGTTTCATCTCTGTCTCCTGTGGCACGGTTCTATGCTCGGGGTTCGTGTGCCTTCGAAGATGTGTCTGACCCTGAAATGGGGCGTGATTACGTCAATATTGAAGAATTGTGATGAATTGTTGATGGCGCAAGGGATTGTTTCGCGTCGCGTGAACAATGAACGCCGCTGCGCAGTCAGTTTCCGGGGGGCGTCCGAATGGCGGTGCGCACCGCGGTGCTGAACGCATCCAGCAGCGCCGGATTGCCCGCCAGCCTGCGCCGCAGTGATCGGGAAAGTTCAAGCTGCACACCCGCGCCGGATCGGGTCCGGTTGCAGATGTTCATCTTGTGCACGCCGGGCAACCTTTTGTTCGGCGTCGCGTCGAACCCCGCCTCGCGCAATGCGGCCCCGATGGCATCGCGCAACGCGGTCGCGCGGCCGCCCAGCCAGACGGCATCATCATCGCCGTCCTTGCGCCCGTGAATGGCGACGCTTGTATCAGCCTTGCCGACCAGCCCGACGGCACCGGGTTCATCGAAGCGGTGCGAGGTGATGTGAAAGTCGCCGTGCGCGCCGGATTTGAGTGCCTCGAAGGCGTAGAACGAAAGGTCGCTGCCCGCAATCGCCTCGGCGATCTCGGCGGTTTCCGGTTCTATCGTGCCGCCGTGGGGCGCCAATAACACCACGGACGTCCCGCGATCCGAGGACCGGATGCGGTAATCGACGCCCTCTTGCAGGTCCGCTGCAAGATCTTCGAATGTATCGTAGCGGTCGGCCATTGTGGGTTTTCCTGTTCGTCAAATGCCAGTGACACAGCCGCGGACCTGCCTGTGCAGGGTCACACGTTCAGTTTGGTCACCTTTTTCGAAATCTTGTCGCCCTTACGTTCAAGTGCGACCATTTCACCGAATGCGATATGCACCCATGCGTCGCCGTCTTCTGTCAGGGGTTCGGACGCGAAAATGGCGGATGTCGCTTCACCTTCGGGGCAGGCATCGACCTTGTAGCTGTCCTCATAGTCCTGAAAGTTGGTGCCCAGCAGCAGGTACATCGGCTCCAGCAGCATGGAGAGAGACAGATCGTCCTTGCCGGGTGCAGAGGGGCGCAGGGCCTTCCAGTCGCCGGAAACGTCGGTTTCCGCGTCGTGTCCACAGCCGTAGTTCACGCCGATGATCCGGTTCGGCGCGACCAGGGCAATCTTGAGCTTTGTCAGCGCGGGCAGATCAAGTTTTTTCATGGCCTGAACGATGACAGCCAGCAGTTTTTCAAAGCCCTTTTGCACGTCCTCGTCGCTGTCACCTTCGAGCAACGACAACAGCAGGACGTACAGGAATTCGGTGTCGGTGGTGCCGCGCATCTGCTTGAGATACTTATCCTTGCAATGCGTCAGCAACCCGCGTTGCAAGATCCGCCAGTTCGGCAAGGCGCCGTTCTGGGCAATGATCCATGGCGTGCCGTCGAAGGAAAAGGGATGACAATTCTCGTCGGTCTGGACGACGCTGGAATCGTAGCCCGAGGCCCTGACGTGGGACAGCAGGGTGCTGCATTGCAGGCT
This sequence comes from uncultured Pseudosulfitobacter sp., assembly GCF_963976325.1. Taxonomy (NCBI): domain Bacteria; kingdom Pseudomonadati; phylum Pseudomonadota; class Alphaproteobacteria; order Rhodobacterales; family Roseobacteraceae; genus Pseudosulfitobacter; species uncultured Pseudosulfitobacter sp. Next base: position 545,628 of record NZ_CAXBJW010000001.1, on the reverse strand, counting down.
TGGCACGATGCCTTCGACGTTGTCGTCGTAAAACGCCGCCTTGGGTCTGTGATACAGCAGCGGTGCGTCGGGGTTCACCAGATGTTCGCTCCAGATGCCAAAGCCCCAGCCCGCCAGTTGCAGGTGCGGATGCAGTTCCGGGTCGAGGCTTTGGTTGATCAGGCTGTTTTCCGGCTTCATCAGCAGGCTTTCAAGCGGTATTTCCGGCCCGATATAGGCGAAGACGCGGCACATATATTCCCTTTGCGATCGTATCTGGTGAACAGTTGGGCTTTAGGTAGCGCGCGGGCCTTCAAAGGCCAGACCGTGGGGCACGCGGGCCGTTTGGAGGGGCAAAGGGGGACGCGCGTGTGGTGGACCTTGGGTCGAACGGCATGCAATCTGCCTAAACGCGACTGACATTCCAGGTCATGCCGGTGATGCGTACCAGGCAAAGCTGACCCGAACCGGACCTTCGGTCTATTCTGCGTCAACGTCCGGTAAGCGGGACGAAGCTGCCAACCACCAAAGCCCGGAATCAAGGTGCTTTAGCACCGCCGGGCAGCGCCCGACCGCCCCATGGGCGGGCGCTTCTTCACCGTCTTGCGATTCTGCATCCCCACGCCAAAGACTAGACATAAAGTGGCGGTCACGAGCGTCGTGATGCCCACCCGCGGTCGGGCGCTGCCCTCAGTGGCAAGGTCACCAAGGCCTCAAACCCGACCTTCGCCGCGTTTTTCACGAATGACCGCTTGGCCCCCCGCACCCAAGGTCAGTCACCTGACACAAAAGCCGTTTTATGCTTGGCAACTGACATCCCGCCTAATCCCGCGCGCGGCTGCGCCAGCCGCCGCGCCTGCGCGGTTTGTCCATGGCGGCCAGCCCTTCGGTCATCACCTGGGTCATCGGATGGTCGGGTGCTGCGCCGTATTGCGCCAGCAGCGCCTGTAGCGACGTGCGCGTGTCGGCGTCCAGCGGCAGGCTGAGCGCCCAGTCCAGAAAGATCGTGCGGCATTCGGACGGGGTGATCCCATCAATGCGGAACGATTCAAAGATCAGCCCCTTGGGGTCGTTGTGGTCACCCTTTTGCATCAAGTCTCTTCCCCCTCGGGCAAGGCCGCGTCGATCACCGCCGCAGCAGCAGCCGTGCGATCTGCCAACGCACGTGCCAGAGCATCTACATCAGGCTGGTTCGTAATCCGCAGCAAGAACGCGACACCTCCCTGCCCCAAAGCGTCAGTGTCCAGCGGCGCCTGTGTCAGCAAGCGCACCGCGGTCTGCATATCAAAGCACAGCCCGTAGGCCCGCAGTAACAGATCCGCCGCGCTCTGATCCCACAGCCCGCAGTCCACGCCCCCCGCAACACCGCTGGCCACATCGCGGGCCAGCCGGCCCGACAGCAGACCGCCCAGTTGCGCGGCCAGTTCGATGTCCTGCATCCGCCCGCGCCCCAGCTTGGTGTCCCATGGTCCAGCGGGGTATTTGGCCGCCGCGATGCGCGCGCGCATCTCGGCCACATCGCGCAGGGTGTCGGCGTGGTCACGCGGCTGGGTCACGATGCTTTGCCGGAAAGTCTCGATGTCCGCGATCAGATCCTCCGGCCCCGCAATTGCCTGTGCACGGGTCAGCGCCAGATGCTCCCATGTCCAGGCCTCTTTGCTTTGGTAATCCTGAAAGCTGGTCCAACTGGTCGCCACCGGCCCCTGATTGCCCGAGGGGCGCAGGCGCATATCGACCTCGTAGAGTTTGCCCTGTGCCGTGCTGGTGGTGATCGCGGTGATCAGCGCCTGTGTCAGACGCGCGTAATAGGGACGCGTGGCCAGGGATTTTGGCCCGTCCGAGGCATCGGCATCCAGCGGGTCATAGACCACGATCATGTCCAGGTCCGACGTCGCACTGAGCGTCCCTGCCCCCAGCGACCCCATGCCCAGCACAACCGCCCCGCGTCCGGGCGGAGGGCCGAACCGGCGGGCGAATTCGTCCACCACCACCGGCCACAGGCCCCGCACGCAGATGCGCGCCAGATCGGAATAATAGGTGGCGGCCTCTTGTGGGGTGATGACCCCGCGCAGCAGATGGACGCCGATGCGGAAATGCCATTCCTTGGCCCACCGGCGGGCGATGTCCAATTTGGATTCGTAGTCTGCCTCGTCCTGCAACGCGCTTTGCAGATCGGCCTGCCAGACGTCGCCCTCGGGCCATGCGTCAAAGAACGCGCCGCCGATCACCGCGTCGAAAACGCCGGCGTTCTGGCTCAGGTGTTTTGCCAGCGCCGGCGATGTGCCGACGATGTCGATCAACAGATCGACCAGTTGCGGATTTGCCTCGAACAGCGAAAACAGTTGCACGCCCGCAGGCAGCCCCGCCAGAAACCCGTCAAGCGCGCGCAGTGCCTCGTCCGGTCGGGCGGCGCGTGACAGCTTTTCCAGAAATATCGGCCGGATGCGTTCAAACACCGCCGCACCGCGCGCATTGCGCAAGGCGGGGTATGTCGGCCAGCGGTTGGTGATCGACAGATCAATATCAGGCACCTTGCTTTGCGCCTCGGACGGGGCCGAGGGGGCAAAGAAGCCTTCGGTGTCTTCGTGCACCGCCTCAAGCCGGGTGCGCAGGTCGGCGGTCAGGCTACCCACATCGGTGTCCATCATTGCCGCCAGCCGGGCAAAGCCCTTGTCGGTCGCGGGCAGACGGTGGGTTTGCGCATCGCGCACCATTTGCAGGCGGTGTTCCACGGTGCGGTGGGCGCGGTAGTGGTCGGTCAGGCGGGTTGCGACCTCGGTGGGAATCCAGCCCTTTTCCGACAGCACCTGCAAGCCCGGCACCGTGCCGCGCACCCGCAGGTCGGCGTCGCGCCCGCCTGCGATCAACTGGCGGGTCTGGGTGAAAAATTCAATCTCGCGGATGCCGCCGCGCCCCAGCTTCATGTTGTGATCGGGCAATGTGATCGGCCCGCCCAGCCCCTTGTGTTCGCGGATCGCCAGCCGCATGTCGTGGGCGTCCTGGATGGCGGCAAAATCCAGATGGCGGCGCCAGACGAAAGGGCGCAAGGCGGTCAGGAATTTTTCCCCTGCCGCCAGATCGCCCGCCGCCGGTCGCGCCTTGATATAGGCGGCGCGTTCCCATGTGCGGCCCAGGCTTTCGTAATACCGCTCGGCGGCCTCCATCGACAGGCACACGGGCGTCACCGCCGGGTCGGGGCGCAGGCGCAGGTCGGTGCGGAACACGTAGCCCTCGCCGGTGATGTCGTTCAGCGCCGCACTCATCGCGCGGGTGGCGCGGACAAAGGCGGCGCGTGCCTCGGAGTAGTCGGCGGGGTCAAAGCGGCTTTCGTCGAACAGGCAGATCAGGTCGATGTCCGAAGAGTAATTCAGCTCGCCCGCGCCCATCTTGCCCATGGCCAGCACCACCATGCCGCCTGCGTCGGCCACGTCGTCCGGTCCCATGCCCGGCAGCTTGCCACGTTTGATCTGCGTGGCGATGCCCGCCCGCAGTGCCGTGTCACAGGCGGCATCGGCCAGCGCCGTCAGCGCACCGGTGACCTGTTCCAGCGGCCAGACATCGCCCAGATCGGCCAGCGCCGTCAGCAGCGCTATGCGGCGTTTCGCCTGACGCAGGCCGCCCATCAGATCGGCCTGTTCCAGTGCGGCGACGGTCTGCAACGTGTCCGCCAGCGCGCCATCGGGGTCTTGCAGGGCCGGTGCGATCCAATCGGCTTCTTTCTCGATCAGGCCCGCCAGATAGGGGCTGCACGCCGCCGTGCCCGCCAGCAGGTCGGCCTGTTCCGGGGTCACGTCACGCACCCGCGCGCGCGCTTCGGCCCCGCGGTCAGGGTCAAAGGGGCGCGGGATACGGGTGGGGATCAGGGGATGTGTCATGGCCCCACTTTGCCCGCTGTGCCTGTCGCGTCAATGGGGCGCGCGCGCAGGCAGTCTTGGTCAAACGTCAAGGACTGCTGACCCGGATCGGACCTTTACCACGATCTGCGCCAACGTCTGTTGCGCGAACATAGTTACAGTTTGCAAAGCCGTGCATCGTGGGGCCGAGGTGCGGCGATGCAACTTCAATGTCTGCCACTTAATGGCAGCCAAGCACATCCGACCCGTCTGTCACGCTCAACAGAAACCAAATCGCCGTGCCGTGGGGCGGCCCGTCGATGCGCGGCGGCCTGCGGCCTTTGTTCCGCGCGGGAATAGTCTGAGAGGGCTTCTACCCCGACCCTCGCCACATCTTGCGCGAACATCCGGTTTTCGAGGTCGGGTCAGTTGTTCCGTAAAGACCAATGCGATCTGACCCTCAACAGCAGGCCCATTTCGCCCCTTGCGCCCGTTGCCGCCAATTGCCACTTATGCCCCCATGAGCAAAAGCCTGAAACGTGTCCGCGCCGCCCTTGAGGCCGCCGGGCTGCCCCCGCAGATCACCGAAACCGCCCTGGCCCGCACCGCCGAGGACGCCGCCAGCGCCGTCGGCTGCGAGGTGGACCAGATCGGCAAGTCGATCGTGTTTCAGGGCCAGAGCAGCGGCCGCGCCGTGCTGTTCGTCACCGCAGGCGGCAACCGCGTCGACGTGGCCAAGGCCACGGCATTGGCAGGCGAGGAACTGGGCAAGGCCGACGCCGCGTTGATCCGCGCGCAGACGGGTTTTGCCATTGGCGGCGTGTCGCCGGTGGGCCATCTGTCCCCGATCCAGTGTTTTTTCGACCGCCGGTTGATGGATTTCGATGTGATCTGGGCCGCCGCAGGCACCCCGCACCATGTTTTTCAGGCCGAACCGGCCGAGCTTGCAAGAATTTGCGACGGTCAAGTCTCTGATTTTACTTAACCTTCCAAGTTAATGTAAAAAACATTCACATACCCCCCTTGTGTCATCGCGCAGAATGCCCAAATTGATTGATGTGAAAGACATTCACATTCCGGCCAAGACCCAATCAAACCGGGATTTCCACGTTGATGATGAAAGGTTCACATGATGACAACTGTTACTGCACCTGCCTCCTCGGCCTCGAACCCCGGCTGGTTCTCCCGCGCCGAAGGTTGGCTGGATGATCGCGGCAAAGGCGCATGGATCGCCCTGATGGTCCTGGGCTTTGTGTTTTTCTGGCCCGTCGGCCTGGCCACCCTTTTCTACATGATCTGGAGCAAACGTATGTTCAACAAATCCTGTTCGTCCCGTCGCATGTCCCGTTCGCTGAACACCATGCGGTCCACCGGCAACTCGGCTTTTGACAGCTACAAGGCGGACACGCTGCGCCGTCTGGAAGAAGAGCAAACCAATTTCGAGGCCTTCCTGGAACGTCTGCGCGACGCCAAGGACAAGGCAGAGTTCGACCAGTTCATGGACGAACGCGCCAAGCCGGGCAAAGACGACGCCCAAGCCTGACGCGCACCTTTGACACCACGGCTGGCCCTCCTTTGCGGGGGCCGCCCCATCCCTTGCCACAGAAGGCTGACATGACCTATTCCGACGATCTGATCCACGACCCCAAGTTTTACCGCGATGTCACGTCCAAACGGTTCATGGCGTGGATTGTCGACACCATCCTTGTGCTGGTGCTGGCCGTGATCATCGTGCCGTTCACCGCATTTACGGCGCTGTTTTTCTTTCCCATTCTCTATGCCACCATCGACTTTGCTTACCGCACGATCACGCTGGCCAACCGCAGCGCCACCTTGGGGATGCGACTGACCGCCATCGAGATCCGCAATGACGACGGCACACCCCTGGACCTGGGACAGGCGCTGATCCACACGGTGGGATATTACGTCAGCTGGGCCATTTTCCCGCTGCAACTTTTGTCGGTGATCTTCATGTGTGCGGCAGCGCGCGGTCAAAGCCTGACCGACATCGCATTGGGCACGGCGGCAATGAACCGCCGGAGCTTGCGCTAATTCTTGTAAACCTTGAATCGAAGTGGCTCTTGTCAGAGAGTGCTGTGCGGGTATCATTGACTAAAATCGTACGGATCATTCATGCGTCACTCTCTGCCTCTTGCTCCGCAGTTCTATGTAACTGCCCCACAGCCTTGCCCCTATCTGGACGGCCGGATGGAGCGAAAGCTGTTCACCGCCCTGCAAGGTGAAAACGCAGGGCGGCTGAACGACAGCCTGTCGCAACAGGGCTTTCGCCGTTCGCAGAATGTGCTGTACCGCCCGTCGTGCACCGATTGCGCGTCCTGCCTGTCGGCGCGCATCAACGTGGCCACCTTCACGCCCAGCAAAAGCCAGAAGCGCACGCTGCGCCGCAATGCGGACATCAGCCGCCGCGCCACGTCGCCCTGGGCGACCGAGGCGCAATACGATCTGTTCCGCACCTATCTGGACAGCCGCCACGCCGACGGCGGCATGGCCGATATGGACGTGTTCGAATTTGCCGCGATGATCGAGGAAACGCCGGTGCGCAGCCGCGTCATCGAATACACCGCCCCCGACAATGCGCTGATCGGCACCTGTCTGACCGACGTGCTGGCTGACGGGCTAAGCATGGTCTATTCGTTCTACAGCCCCGACATGCCGCGCAACAGCCTGGGCACCTATCTGATCCTCGATCACATCGCCATCGCCCGCGAGGCCGGCCTGCCCTATGTCTATCTGGGCTACTGGGTGCCGGGCAGCCAGAAGATGGGGTACAAGGCCAACTTCTCGGGGCTGGAGATTTACACCGGCGGCACGTGGAAGACGCTGAACAATCCCGATGATTACAGCCCCGACACCCATCCGCTGTCGTCCGAGCCGATTGCAGAACAGGTCGCCAACATCGCCCTGCCCGACAGCCGCGCAGGCCGCTGAGGGCCCCGCTGAGGGTCGCGTTTCAGCACAACGTCGGACCGGCCAGCAAGGGATTGCCCTATGACACTTCTAAACCGTCTGAACATCACCATGCCGATCGTTCAGGCCCCGATGGCGGGTGTGTCGACCCCTGCGCTTGCGGCCGCCGTGTCCAACGCGGGCGGGCTTGGCTCGCTTGGCGTCGGGGCCACGAATGCCGCGGGCGCGCGCAAGATGATCGAAGAGACCCGCGCGCTGACGGATCGTGCGTTCAACGTGAACCTGTTTGTCCACGCGACGCCCACACCGGATGCCGCGCGCGAGGCGGCATGGCTTCAGACGATGCGCCCGCTGTTTGCCGCCTATAATTCTGAACCGCCAAAGGAATTGCGCACCATCTATCAAAGCTTTGCCGAAGACGATGCCATGTTCCAGATGTTGCTGGACACCGCCCCGCCCGTGGTCAGCTTTCACTTTGGCCTGCCGGGCGCGGACCGGATCAAGGCACTGAAGGCGGCGGGCTGTACCTTGCTTGCCACTGCCACCAATCTGACCGAAGCGTGCGCCATTGCCGATGCAGGCTGCGACGCCGTCGTGGCGCAGGGGTACGAGGCCGGCGGCCATCGCGGCATGTTTGATCCGTCCGCGCCCGACGACCGGCTGGGCACCTTCGCGCTGACCCGTCTGCTGGCCACCACATCGACCCTGCCGGTGATTGCAGCGGGGGGCATCATGGACGGTGCCGGCATTCGCGCGGCCCTCAACCTTGGCGCAATCGCCGCCCAGCTTGGCACCGCGTTCGTCGCCTGCCCCGAAAGCAGCGCCGATGCCGCCTATCGCGCGGCCCTGTCCAGCGATGCGGCGCATCACACCACCATGACCACCGCCATCTCGGGCCGCCCCGCGCGCGGTCTGGCCAACCGCTTTACCGCGTGGGGGGCCGACACCACGGCGCAGGCGCCTGACTATCCCATCGCCTACGACGCGGGCAAAGCATTGAACGCCGCCGCCAAAGCCGCAGGCGAAACCGGCTTTGGTGCGCAATGGGCCGGACAGGGTGCCCCCCTGCACCGCCCCATGCCCGCCGCCGACCTGCTGGCGCTGCTGCACGCGGAATCGCAATAACCCCTTCTTTTGGCCCCAAATATCCCGGAGGTCTGGAGGCAGAGCCTCCAGCGGTGTCCCCACACGCCACAAATGCAAAAAGGGCGCATCCCACCGGACGCGCCCTTTTTCATCTCACGATCCCCGGCGGATCAGTTCGGGATCAAATCCGGCACGATGGTTACGATCGACGGGAAGAACCACAAGATCCCCAGCCCCGCCACCTGGATCAACACGAACGGGATGATGCCGCGGTAGATGTGGCCGGTGGTGACCTCTTTGGGGGCAACCCCGCGCAGGTAGAACAGCGCAAAGCCGAAGGGCGGCGTCAGGAACGAGGTTTGCAGGTTCACCGCGATCATGATCGTCACCCATTTCGGGTCAAAGGTGCCGCCATAGATCACCGGCCCCACGATGGGAATGACGATGTAGATGATCTCGAGGAAATCCAGAACAAAGCCCAGGAAGAACAGCACCAGCATCACCAGCAGGAACACCGTGATCTCGTTGTCAAAGGACTTGAGGAACATCTGTATGTAATGTTCGCCACCAAAGCTGATGACCACAAGGTTCAGGATCTGGCTGCCGATCAGGATGGTGAACACCATCGACGTCACCTTGGCCGTTTCGCGCACGATGGGCGTCAGCACGCCCGAGGTGAACAGGATCCAGCAGCTGAACAGCAGGCCGAACAGCGCATACAGGTACGCGGCATAGGCGACGAAGAACGCAACCCAGCTTTCGAATGACACGTCGTCGGTGTTGATGCGCAGGTCAAAGTTTACGCCGACCAGGATGCAGACCAGAATGGCCAGCGTCGACCAGATGATCACCTTGGGGCTGCGCTCGGTGTCGGTCAGCTTGCGGTAGGCTGCCAGCATGATCGCCCCCCCTGCCCCCAGCGCCGCCGCCGGTGTCGGGTTGGTGATACCGCCCAGGATCGACCCCAGCACGGCAACGATCAGAACCAGTGGCGGGAACACCACGCGGATCAGCTCGTTCTTGGCGCAACTGATGGCCCCGTGGTAGCAGCCGTAGAGCAGGGCCGCGAAGGGGATCGCCGTCAGCACGACATAGACGCCCGAGGATGTGCGCGGGCCGATCAGCAGGACGTCGACCAGCAGCACCAGCACCGCCCCGATGGCACCGATCACCAGCGGGCGTTTGTCGCGCGACGGTGCGACGCCGCGGGCTGTTGTCAGGATCAGACCGGCCAGGATCAACAGGATCGCCGTGCCTGTGCCGATGGGCGCTGCGTTCGCGACCTTGGTGTCGATGGCCTCTTGCAGGGCTTCGGGCGACAGGCGCTCCGATGCGCTCAGGCCACCGGCTGCGTCGATCTCTTGCTGCTGGGCCACGGCAGTGTCCCATTTGGACTGGCCGTGCAGTTCTATCATCGACGCCTTGCAGTCTTCGGACACATTGGTGCGCAGCGACGCGCCCTGTTCGATGTCCGAGAAGGACGACACGGTCATGTTCTGCGATCCAACCACGCCGACATTGCCCAGCAGGATCGTCCCCACCACCATCAGGATCGGAACGCCCAGGAACCAGGTAAACCCTTCACGCCGGGTGATCGGTTCGGAATTGCTGGCCCCCATCGGCACCGCCGGTGCCTTTTCAGGGTTCAGCAGCGCGTAGACAAAGGCATAAAGCGCATAGAGCAGCGCCAGCAGGATGCCGGGCAGCAGGGCCGCCTGGAACAGTGTGCCTACCGACAGGACCGCCGGTTTGCCCAGATAGCTGAGCGCGTCGGTACAGCCCGCAAGCTGCGCGCGCTGTTCCTGTGCGGCGGAATACAGATCCCCCGCCAGTGTGCCCAGCAGAACGATCACGATGGACGGCGGAATGATCTGCCCCAGCGTGCCGGAGGCGGCGATCACGCCGGTGGCGATCTCGGGGGAATAGTTGTTGCGCAGCATGGTCGGCAGCGCCAGCAGGCCCATGGTGACCACGGTCGCGCCCACGATGCCGGTCGAGGCGGCAAGGAACGCTCCCACCACCACGATCGACACGGCCAGACCGCCCGGCAGCGGGCCAAAGACACGCGCCATCGTGGTCAGCAGATCGTTGGCGATCTTCGAGCGTTCCAGCGTGATGCCCATCAGGACGAACATCAGCACCGCCAGCAGCGTTTCAATCGACTGGCCCGCCAGAACCCGTTCGTTCATGCGGTTCACGATGAACGACACGTTGCGGTCCATCGCGACTTCCCAGCCTTGCGGGAACACAGATTCCGCCACACGCGGCAAATCAGGGTAGCGGAAGATGCTGATCGTGTCCGCCTTGACCCCGCTGTTGACCAGGTCGCGGTACACTGCGCTGGACTGGTCAATCGCCTGGTGGATCAGCAGGCCGGCACTGTCCAGCGCCGCGATGATCCCGAACGAGATGATGCCGGCCCCGCCGATGGCAAAGGCCACCGGAAAGCCCGACAGGATGCCGCCAAACAGGCAGACAAAGACGATGATCAGGCCAATTTCGACGCCATCGAGTCCAAACAACATGATATTCTGTCCCTAATCTTTGCGTGCAGGCGGTCTGCGCCCGTCATTATTGTGTGTGGGGGTCGGTGCGCACATCAGTGCGTGCCTTCATAGGCTTCTTCGCCTGCACCCAGTGTGTCGCGATCCATGTATTTGCCTTCGGACGCTTCGCCCTCGCGCATTTCGCACCAGCTGCGGTAGAACGTGGAAATCGCCTGCAACATCACCATGGCGCAAAAGCTGACCAGCAGGATCTTGAACAGGAAGTAGCCGTTAAAGCCGTTGGGCGAAAAGCCGATGGTTTCGACGTTCCATTTCAGGATGCGCGCCTTGCGCAAAAGCAATTCAAGGCTGTCCGAAGCCGACGGGTTCGGGGTGACCAGGTGTCGCCACAGGAAAAACCAGCCGTACATCCACGTGATGATCGCAAAGGGCATCATGAAAAAGACCGAGCCGAACATGTCGATGATCTTCTTGGTGCGGAATTTCGCGCCTGCATAGAACAGGTCGACCCGCACGTGCCCGCCCTGAACAAAGGTGTAAGCCACGCAAAGGCTGACCACCAAGGCGTTGTATAGCTTCAGTTCTTCGCCAAACCACGAGATGTCGAACTGAAGCGGAATGCCGAAACCGAACGAAATGTCGGGCCGGGTGAAAATCCGCTGCATGAACACGATGATGATCTGTTGCAGCACCATCAACAGGCCCGCCCAGGCGACGAAGCGGCCGATGGTGTTGTTGAACCCTTCAAGCGCGCGCACGCAGCCCCACATGAACCCGCGGTGCCAGATGCCAAAAGCGGTGATGATGATCAGGAACACCAGCGCCACAAAGAACAGCTCGACCGAGCCGCCATAGTAGATAAAGCGCATCATGGCTTGCGGGTCGGTCCAGTTCAGCCACATGCCGGGGTTCAGCACGGCGGCGAAAAAATTATAGACTGCTTCCAGCAGGTTGCCAAAAATGAACTGTAACAGTCCGCTGTCCTGAAATTTATCGAGACAGCTCAGCTTTGCGCCCTCTGCCGCCCGGAAAAATCCCTCGCAGGCCACGTCGTTTTCCATTCTCATCCCCTCCCCGTGTGCGCGCCGGACGTGTCGCCGGATTTGCACAGTTGCCGTCTTGACCCGTTGTTCCCACAGGCCGGATGCAGCTTTGGGGCCGTGTCACGGACACGGCCCCAAAGTACTGGTCAAATCTGGATTAGCCTTGGTTCAGCACGCGCTGGCGCTGTTCGACATAGAAGGCGTCGGATTTTTGCAGCCATTCAGCCGAAGATTTCAGCGACGCTTCAAAGCTGCCACGGATGTCTGCGAACAGGGTGTCGTCCATGTTCTCGTCCATGACCTCTTTCGAGGCGGCACCGAAGGCGTCCCAGACGTCATCGGGGAACTGCATGGTTTTCACGCCCTGCTGTTGCAGACGCGCCAGTGCGGCACCGTTGTTGGCCAGCGTTTCGGCCAGACCGGTGTGCGTGGTGGCCATGGCGGAATATTCGATGATCTTCTGTTGCGCCGGCGTCAGTTCGTTGAACACGTCCAGGTTGACGGAAGCGGTCAGACCCGAGCCCGGCTCGTGGAAGCCCGCTGTGTAGTAGATTTTCGCAACTTCCTGGAAGCCTGCGCGTTCGTCCGCGAACGGGCCAACCCACTCCAGACCGTCCAGCGCGCCCGAGGACAGCGCCTGATACAGCTCGCCGCCGGGGATGTTCTGAACCGAAGCGCCCAGTTTGCCCAGCACCTTGCCACCCAGGCCCGGCATACGGAATTTCAGGCCGTTGAAGTCGGCAGCCGAGTTGATTTCCTTGCGGAACCAGCCACCGGACTGCGAGCCCGAGTTGCCGGCCAGGAACATCTTCATGTTGAAGATTTCACCGATCTGGTTGTGCAGCTCGTGACCGCCGCCGTGCAGATACCAGTTGGTCAGCTCTTGGGCGGTGCCGCCAAAGGGAACGGCGGTGAAATAGGCCAGACCGGGGTGCTGGCCGATGAAATAGTAGTCAGCCGCGTGATAGATGTCAGCCTGACCCGAGGACACGGCGTCGAACACTTCGAACGCGCCGACCAGTTCGCCGGGGGCTTTCTTTTCGATGGTCAGTGTGCCGTCCGACATTTCGTCGACCATGTTGTTGAAATAGGTTGCCGCATCGTCCAGCACGGCAAAACCGCGCGGCCAGGCTGTAACCATTGTCAGGGTGCGCTTGCCTTGTGCGTAAAGCGGTGCGGCCAGCGTGGTTGCGGCGGCGGCTGTGCCGCCCAACGCAGACGTCTTCAGAAATGAACGACGGTCCATGGTAACTCCTCCCAAAGTTTATGTAGCGACCGCTCTGATTTTGAATGAAGGCGGCCGTTTCAGTGTTGGTCACACTACGCAGGCCGCCAAAAAATGAAATACCAAGTACTGCGTAGTGCGGCCCTTTGATCTGTCAAAGAGATGACAAACCATCGGTTTTTTTCCACTTACACAAGCTGTTCAGACGCTCTGCGCGCCCTGCCCTCTATGATTTCGAGGCCAAACCGCTTATCGAATCACCATGCAACGTCTTTGGCCCCGTTTCACCCTTAGCTATGCGCAAAAGCTGTCGCTGGTCGCGGCCCTGCCGTTGATTCTGGCCATGTCGGTCATTGCCATTCTGGTGACGGTGCAGGCGCGCGCGCTGGCGGATCGGGAAATTCAGGCGCTGGAAAACCAGCTTATCCGCGCCAAGAAGGCCGAGCTGCGCAACTATGTCACCCAGGCGCGCAACGGGTTCTATTTTGTCTATGGCAACGCCGCCCCCGACGACGAAACCGCCAAGCAGCAGGTCAAGCAGATCCTGGCCGCGATGATCTATGGCCGCGAGGGGTTCTTTTTTGTCTATGATTATGACGGCAACAATCTGGTCAGCCCACGCCAGACCGACCGGATCGGCAACAACTGGATGGACGAGACCGACAGCGAGGGCACCCCTGTCGTGCGCGACCTGATCAACATCGCGCGGCAGGGCGACGGCTATCTGACACATCTGTGGCCGAAACCTTCGACGGGCCAGGAGGCGCGGATGATTTCCTATGTCACCTCGTTCCCAAGCTGGCAGTGGGCGGTGGGCACCGGCGTGTTCATCGACGACGTGCTGGCCACCACCGCCGCCGCCCGCGCCGAGGTCGAGGCGCGGGTGCAGCGCACTTTTGTCTATATTACAGTGATCACCCTGCTGGCCGTTCTGTTGGTGTTCGGGTCAGGCATGGTCATCAACATCCGCGAACGCAGGCTGGCCGATGCCAAGCTGAAGCGACTGACCCAGCGGGTGTTTGACGCGCAGGAAGAGGAACGCGGGCGCGTGGCGCGGGAATTGCACGATGGCATCAGCCAGATCCTTGTCGGGGTGCGCTTTGCCCTGGACATCGCGCGGCGCCGGTTGAAATCCGGCACCTCGGATACGGCCGAAAAATCGCTGGATCAGGGCATCGAGAACCTGGCCACCGCCATTTCCGAAGTGCGCCGGATCAGCCGCGATTTGCGCCCCGGCGTGCTGGACGATCTGGGCCTTGGCCCCGCGCTCAAGGCGCTGACCCATGATTTTCAGACCCGAACCGGGGTCGAAACGACCTTTAACACCGTGGTGTTTCGCAACCGGCTGGATCAGGATTCGAAGATCGCGCTGTACCGTATCGCCCAGGAGGCGCTGACCAACATCGAACGCCATTCCGGTGCAACCCATGTCACCGTCGATCTGCGCGGGCACCGGCGGGGTGCCACCTTGCGGGTCACCGACAACGGCTGTGGCATCCCGCGCGAATCCCGCGAGACGCGGGGCAACCAGCGCGGCATCGGGTTGCGCAACATGCAAGAACGCGTCGAACAACTGGACGGCACCCTGCGCATCACATCGTCGCGCCGGAACGAGGCCGATGGACAGACGACCGGCACGACGGTCGAAGCCACGGTGCCCCTGACGCATCTGTTGCCGCCTGACCCCAAATCCGGCACTGACCCTAAATCTGGCCCCACATCCGGCGCCGCATCCAAAATCAAACCTGCCCCCTAAAAAGAGCCACACATGACCGAACACAGCCCACTGCCCCACCCCATCCGCGTTCTGGTGGTCGACGATCACCCGATGGTCGCCCAAGGCATTCAGTCCATTCTGGAAAGCTATGATGACCTGCTGGTGGTCGGCACGCTGGGCAACGGGCGCGATGTGATCGACCAGTTGGACGCGCTGATGCCCGACGTGATCCTGATGGACCTTAACATGCCAGAAATGGGCGGACTGACCGCCACCGAACTGGTGCTGGAACGCAGCCCCGACACTGCCGTTCTGATCCTGTCGATGCACGACGGCCCAGAATACATCGCCTCGGCGCTGGACCACGGCGCGCGGGGCTATGTGCTGAAGGATGTGCCGACAGAAGAGATCAAGGACGCCATCGACGCGGTGATGCGCGGCGAACGCTATCTGTGCACCGGCGCCCAAGGGTCGATCGAGCCGAAACCCGGCGACATCCGGTCACAACTGACAGAGCGCGAACAGACGATCCTGTTGCAACTGGCGCAGGGGCTGTCGAACAAGGATGTGGCGCGCGATCTGGATATTTCGGTGCGCACCGTCGAGACACACCGCAAGAACATCAAACGCAAGCTGGGCATTTCCAGCACCGCCGGTTTGACCCGCTACGCGATGGAACATGGCGTGTTGCAAGGCACGGGCCGCTGACCGCCCCGCCGATTCTCTGGCTGATTTTGCGCTTGTGTCGCCAATATTGCGGCCCGCGAAATAAAATGTCGCAAAAAAGCGCCCCGGCGACACTTTTTCTTGCCGTTTGACTGTTGACGGCCTTGGACCCCGCTCATAATGTCCCAAAACGCACTTGAGAGGACCAAAGACATGCTAGATGTCGTCGTCATTATTGGATCAACGCACATGGGCCGGTAACGGTAGACCAGAATTCGACCCATGTGCCCCCGCCAGAACGGGGGTTTTTTTATGTGCAAAAGACAGTATGGCGTAACCGGAGTAGAGCTATGACACGTCAAATGAGCGGAGCAAAGATGGTGGTTCAGGCCCTGATAGATCAGGGTGTGGACACGGTATTTGGGTATCCCGGCGGCGCCGTCCTACCGATTTACGACGAGGTGTTTCAGCAAAACTCGATCAAGCACATTCTGGTGCGCCACGAACAGGGTGCGGTGCATGCCGCCGAAGGCTATGCGCGCTCGACCGGCAAGCCGGGTGTGTGCCTTGTGACATCCGGCCCCGGCGCCACCAATGCGGTGACCGGTTTGACCGATGCGCTGCTGGACAGCATCCCGATCATCGTTCTGACCGGACAGGTGCCGACATTCATGATCGGCTCGGACGCGTTCCAAGAAGCGGACACGGTTGGCATCACCCGCCCCTGCACCAAACACAACTGGCTGGTGAAAGAGACCGACAAGCTGTCTGGCGTCATCCACGAGGCGTTTCATGTGGCGACCTCGGGCCGCCCCGGCCCCGTGCTGGTGGACATCCCCAAGGATGTGCAGTTTGCATCCGGCACCTACACCGGCCCGAAACCGTCGCAGTCGCATTACCAGCCCACCCTCAAGGGCGACATGGAAGAGATCACCGAACTGGTGGCCGCACTGGAAACCGCCAAGCGTCCGGTGTTCTATACCGGCGGCGGCGTGATCAACTCGGGGCCCGCAGCCTCGCAATTGCTGCGCGAACTGGTCGAGGCCACGGGCTTTCCGATCACCAGCACCCTGATGGGTCTGGGTGCCTATCCGGCGTCCGGTGACAAATGGCTGGGCATGCTGGGGATGCACGGGCTGTACGAGGCCAACATGGCGATGCACGGCTGCGATCTGATGATCAACATCGGCGCGCGGTTCGACGACCGGATCACCGGCGTGCTGGACGCGTTTTCGCCCAAGTCGATCAAGGCGCACATCGACATTGATCCGTCGTCGATCAACAAGGTGATCAAGGCCGACATTCCCATCGTGGGCGACGTGGCCCATGTGCTGGAAGACATCCTGAAGGTCTGGAAATCGCGCGGTCGCAAGACCAATGCCGAAGGCGTGGCCAAGTGGTGGAAACAGATCAACGAATGGAAAAAGGTCGACTGCCTGAGCTTTAAGCAAGAGGGCAAGGTGATCAAGCCGCAGTACGCGCTGCAACGGCTTGAGGCGCTGACCAAGGACCATGATCGCTACATCACCACCGAAGTGGGCCAGCACCAGATGTGGGCGGCGCAGTACCTGAATTTCGAGGGTCCGAACCGCTGGATGACATCCGGCGGGCTGGGCACCATGGGCTATGGTTTTCCCGCGTCCATCGGCGTGCAGATGGCCCACCCCGAGGCGCTGGTGATCAACGTCGCGGGCGAGGCAAGCTGGCTGATGAACATGCAGGAACTGGGCACCGCGATGCAGTTCAACCTGCCGGTCAAACAGTTCATCCTGAACAACGAACGTCTGGGCATGGTGCGCCAGTGGCAGGAACTGCTGCACGGTGAACGCTATTCGCATTCGTGGTCGGAAAGCCTGCCTGATTTCGTGAAACTGGCCGAGGCGTTCGGGGCCAAGGGCATCATTTGTTCGGACCCTGCGGATCTGGACGACGCGATCATGGAAATGCTGAACCACGACGGTCCGGTCCTGTTCGACTGTCTGGTCGAAAAGCACGAGAACTGTTTCCCGATGATCCCGTCGGGCAAGGCGCACAACGAAATGCTTCTGGGCGAAGCCGACACCCAAGGCGTGATCGACGCCAAGGGTTCGGTGCTGGTGTAAAGGAATACGGATATGTCAGCTCTAAAAATCAAAAAAGGCGCGACCAGCCATTCGGCGTACAACCTACGGCCCAACTTTTCGGATGTGGAAGAGCGGCACACGCTGGCCGTTCTGGTCGAAAACGAACCGGGGGTTCTGGCGCGGGTGATCGGGTTGTTCTCGGGGCGCGGCTATAACATCGACAGCCTGACCGTGGCCGAGGTGGACCATTCCGGCCACCTGAGCCGCATCACCATCGTCACCACCGGCACGCCGCAGGTGATCGAGCAGATCAAGGCGCAGTTGGGCCGCATCGTTCCGGTGTACAAGGTCAACGACCTGACGGTCGAAGGCCCGTCGGTCGAACGGGAGCTGGCGATGTTCAAGGTTGCCGGCAGCGGCGACAAGCGGGTCGAGGCGCTGCGGCTGGCGGATATTTTCCGCGCCAATGTGGTCGACAGCACGCTGAACAGCTTTGTGTTCGAGATTACCGGCGCGCCGGAAAAGATCGACGCTTTTGCCGACCTGATGCGCCCGCTGGGGCTGGTCGATGTGGCGCGCACCGGCGTGGCCGCCCTGTCGCGCGGCGACTGATGAAACACGGGTGGGTGGGGGCGGATCAGCCCCTGCCCTGCTATGGGGTCAGGACCCTAGGCCCGTTTCGGTGCTGCCCACGGCTGGTGGCGGGGAAATGCAATCGTTTTGGCCCGTTGGTCGTTGCGGGCGGGTGCGACGGACAGGGGCTGTGGTGCGCAAGGGGTGTGGGCCACGTACAACTTAACGTTTTCGGCCAGCCTGGGCGATACATCGGTGCGCAGGTCGAAGCTGACCAGATCGCCTACGTCAAAACCAAAGACACCGTCCTGCATGGATTCCGCGGCCTGAAAAAACGCCAGTTCAACGTGATCTTCGCACAGGATCACAGCCTTGCGATTTGCAAAATCGCACCACAAAACCACACCAAACATACCCAACCGCCCCAAAAAATGCACTCTCCTTAAAAATAACGAGTGTAAAACCACCTTGGCGGGAAGCGCGCCTTGCATTTTGTGACACCCTACGTAGTGTCTGGCATCAAATTCGCGTCAAATGTGACGCGAAGTCGCGTCAATACACTGATCCGAAACCTCAGTTTTGGCATTCCACATCCTTAGACGCTGCAACAGAAGTGGCCGAACATGCTTTATAGCGACAAATCACCCGTTGAACTGCGCAATATGTTCGGCGCCAATTTGCGCGCACTTGCACAGGACTATCCGTCGATTTCCGAGCTGTCCCGGCGGCTGGGTGTCAACCGCACGCAGTTCAACCGCTATCTGGCCGGCGAAAGCTTTCCCCGGCCCGATGTGTTGGCGCGCATTTGTAACTTTTTCCACGTCGATGCGCGCATCCTGCTGTCGCCGGTGGCCGAAATTGGCACGGATGAGAAGACCCTGAACCATCCCTATTTGCAGGATTTCCTGAGCGATGCCGCCATCAACGTGCCGGAAACCCTGTTCCCATCGGGCTTTTACCGGTTCTCGCGCCGCAGCTTTATGGACCAGCCCAAATGTGTCGTCGGGGTGGTCTATGTGTTTCGCAAGAACAAATCGACCTTCTTGCGCGGGTTCGAGCCGCGCGCGGCGCTGACCGTTCAAGGGTTGCCCCATGACAGCCGCGCACGCGAGTTTCGCGGGCTGGTGGTGCGACAGGACGATGGCATTGCCGCAATGGTGTCACGGCGTGGCGCGGTGACCTGTTCGTTCAACTATATGGCGCGCCAAGCGTCCTTCGAAAACAATTACTGGGTCGGCTACGTGGCCCGCACCATACGCGAAAGCCTGACCGACAACCGGGTCGAACGGCTGGTTTATGAACATCTGGGAACCAACCTGTCCAAAGCATTGGCAGCGGCCCGCACGGCCGGTTTTTGCGAGGTTGACGACCTGCTGCCCTATCACAAACGGCTGCTGCGCCCCGCCGAACCCTTTCGGTAGGCGCCATGGGGCCGAACCCTTCCGGTAGGCGCCATGGGGATGTCGCCCGCAGAAAACCCCTGTCGCTGACGCGCTGACGGGGGCGGGTTTTCTGGCCTAAGGCTGAGGCATCACACCAAGGGATGCTGCCCGATGACCCACACCAATCTAGACGCCGTACGCCGCCCGCTGGATCAGGCCAATGGCCTGCCCAATGCCCATTACATCGACGCAGCCGTGTTTGACGAGGAACGCACCGCCGTGCTGGCGTCGGGGTGGTCCGGGCTGGCCGTGGGCGCGGATGTGCCCGAGGTGGGTGACGCTGTGCCGCTGACCTTTCTGGGGATGCCCCTGCTGATCGTGCGCGACCGCGCCGCCCGTGTGCGGGTGTTTCAGAACATCTGCCGCCACCGCGGCATGATATTGGTCGACGCCCCGCGCAAGATCGAAGGTGCCATTCGCTGCCCCTATCACAGTTGGTGCTACAGCACCGATGGCCGGCTGGTCAGCACGCCGCATGTGGGCGGTCCGGGCCGCAACACCCACGCAGGCATCGACCGCGCCCTGCTGGGCCTGATCGAAGTGCGCAGCCATGTCTGGATGGATGTCATCTGGATCAACCTGTCGGGCGATGCCGCCCCGTTCGAGGTGCACAACGCCGACCTGCTGGCCCGCTGGGCCGAGTTCGACAAGCCGCTGTATCACGGCGGTGCCGACAGCAGGTTTCAACTGACGGTGAACTGCAACTGGAAGCTGGCGGTCGAGAATTACTGCGAAAGCTATCACCTGCCGTGGGTCCACCCCGGTCTGAACAGCTATTCGCGGCTTGAGGATCATTACCACATCGAAGCGCCCGAGCTGTATTCCGGCCAGGGCACGCTGGTGTATCGCCAGTTGACCGGCGCGGATGGTGTTCGGTTTCCCGATTTTGCGGGGCTGGGCACAAAGTGGGACACCGCCGCCGAATATGTCACCGCCTATCCCAATGTGCTGCTGGGTGTGCACCGCGATCATACGTTTACGATTGTTCTGGTGCCGGAAAGCACGGAAAAGACCACGGAAAACGTGCACATCTACTATGCCGCCGCCGACACCGACCCTGCCCTGCGCGCGCGCAACGCCGAACAGTGGAAGCTGGTGTTCGAGGAAGACATCTTTGTCGTCGAGGGGATGCAGCGCGGGCGTCACGCGCCAAGCTTTGACGGAGGGCGGTTTTCACCTGCGATGGACGGGCCGACGCATCTGTTTCACGCGTGGGTCGCGGGCCGTTTGCAGGCGCACCGCGCGGGGCAGATGGCGGCGGAATGACCGACCTGAACGCGCAACTTCTGGCGGCCCATGCGGCGGGCGATCATCTGGCGTTGGTGGCACTTTATGCGCAGGCCGCCGACGGGACGGCTGATGTGGATGCTGCCTGTTTCTTCCTGACGCAGGCCTATGTCTTTGCGCTGGAACAGGACGCGCCGCAGGGTGCTGCATTGCGCGCACGGCTGGCCGCAGAGGGCCGCGAACCTTTGTAATATCGCCGCCCGCGCATCAGACCCGCCGTGCGTTCGGCCAGTCAGTTGCCTGATGCCAGGCCTGCGCCACCCGCAGCAGCGCCGCGTCCGCGCCGCGTTTGCCGATCAGTTGCAGGCCCGCAGGCGCGCCATCCGGCCCGCCAAAGCCCACCGGCACGTTGACCACCGGCAGCCCCAGCAGCGACGCAGGCACCACCACCTGCATCCAGCGGTGATAGGTGTCCATCTGTACGCCTGCGATCTCGCGCGGGTAATCCCACGTAATGTCAAACGGCCAAAGCTGCGCCGACGGCAGCGCCAAAATGTCATAGGTTTCAAAGGCTTTCGCGGCGGCTTTGAACCAGTTGCTGCGCACCACACTGGCGGCGTGGACCTGCATCCCGCTCAATGCGATACCGCGCCCGATCTCCCATTGGGCGGTGTCTTTCAGGTGATCGCGCTGCGCCGGATTGTCGTAAACCGCAGCCAGCCCCGCGCCCACTTGCCACGACCGCAGGGTGATCCAGCTGTCCCACATCGCTTCGGCGTCGAACAGCGGGGCCTGATCGGTCACCTGCGCGCCCAGGCCCTGCATCTGTTGCAACGCGGCCTGCGAAATCTCCAGGATGCCCTGCTGCATCGGCAGCGCGCCGCCCCAGTTGCCCAGCCAGCCGATGCGCACACCGTCCATGCCACCCGCGATCTGCGGCAGCGCGGGCGCCTGGGCCAGCCCGTGCGGCTGGCGCGGGTCCGGTCCGGCCATCGTGTCCAGCAGTGCGGCAAGGTCCGCAGGGTTGCGCGCCATCGGGCCATTGGTGGCCAGTTGGTGCAGGAAATTGTCGCCCTCGGGTTCCGATGGCACCAGCCCCCAGGTGGGGCGCATGCCATAGACGTTGTTCCAGCCCGCCGGATTGCGCAGCGATCCCATCATATCGGACCCATCGGCCACCGACAGCATCCCGCAGGCCAGCGCCGCCGCAGCACCGCCGGACGAGCCGCCCGCCGAACGGCCGTGCGCATAGGGGTTGTGCGTGGGACCGTGCACGGGGTTGATCGTGTGCGAGCCAAGGCCAAACTCGGGCGTGTTGGTCTTGCCGATCACAATCGCGCCTGCCGCGCGCAGGCGCGCGACCATGATGTCATCCCTGGCCGCCACCTGCCCCTCGAACAGGGGCGAGCCCATCGACGTGGGCAGTCCGGCGGCATTGGCCAGATCCTTGATCGCTATGGGCATACCATGCAGCCAGCCACTGCGCGGTGCGGCATCGGCGGCGCGCGCCTCGGCCATCAGGTCGTCGGCATCGCGCAGCGACACGATGGCGTTTACCGCCCCGTTCACAGCGTCGATACGGGCCAGCGTGGCCTGCATCAGGTCGGTTGCGGTCAGGGTGCCCTTGGCCAGGGCATCCGATTGCGCCAGGGCGCCTTGGAAAAGAATGTCATCTGTCATGGCCGCAGCTTTGCCGCAGCCATGCGCAGGTTCAAGCGGAATACGCCGGGTCAGGCGAGAAATTCAAAGTCCGCCGACGTCAGCACCAGACCCGCCAGATCGTCCAGAATGATGCTGCCGCCATCATGGTCGATGCGCAGATCACTGCCCTGATCATAGATCGACAGCCCGGCAAAGCCGCCCGTCGACACCAGGCGGATCAGATCGCTGCCGTCTTCAAAGTCCTTGATGCGGTCGACGCCGGAATTCAGTCCGAATTCGAACACGTCGGCCCCTTGGGCACCGCGCAGCACATCGTTGTCCTCGCCGCCGTTCAGGGTGTCGTCGCCCTTGCCGCCTTCCAGCAGGTCAAAGCCAAGCCCGCCATACATCAGATCGTCGCCGCCGCCGCCATAGATGCGGTCCTTGCCCTTGCCGCCGTCCAGCGTGTCGGCCCCCGATCCGCCAAACAGAAAGTCGCGGCCTTTCTGGCCCTCAATCAGGTTGTCGCCCTTGTCGCCGGTCAGCTTGTCGTCGTACTGGCTGCCCACCAGGTTTTCGACCCCGGATTCCGAGACATAGCCAAAGACGCCCGCAGTGTTTTCGTCCAGCGGATCAGCGGCGCCGATGTTCTGCCAACGCCCGTCTTCGTCCAGCGAAAAGGTGATGCCTGCGGTATAGTTGAAAAAGTCCAGCGTATCGACACCGTCGCCACCGTGCACCACGATGCCGTAGTCGGGGTTTGACTCGCTCAGTGTGATCCGGTCATTGCCTGCGCCTGCGCGCACAAGGCCGCCGCCGCCGGTGCCGATGTTGATTTCATCATCGCCCGCGCCTGCGCTGATCAGTTCGGCCCAGCCTGACCCCGTGGTGATCGTGTCATTGCCATCGCCCAGATAGACGCGACCGACGCCGCCGGTGCCCACGGTCACGCTGTCGTTGTCCGCGCCTGTGTGGATGCTTTCGACAAAATTCCCGCCTGTTGCCACGCTGTCCGCGCCCTCGCGGGTTCTGATGCTGACCGCATAGCCCGACACGGTCACGTCATCGTCGCCCTCGCCCGTGTCCAGCGACGTGATGCTGCCGGTGGCCGTCACAGTGTCATTGCCAAGTCCCGTGGTGATCGCATCGGCGCCGCCTGCCCCGATGGTCACCGTATCGTCGCCACCGCGCGACCGCAGGTATTCAAGGTAGCCCGATCCGGTGGTGATCGTGTCCGCACCATCGTCAAGCGAGATCGAGCCGGCCCCGCCGCTGCCCAGCGTGATATTCGCCGTCTGGCTGTCCCCGATCAGGATCGCGCCGATCCAGCCTGTGGCGTTGATCGTGTGGGTTTGTGCGGTTTCCGCATAGGCGCGGATCATCGACACGCTGCCGGTGCCGATGGTGATATTCGAAGAGCTTTCGTACAGGTCAATCAGGTTCATCGACCGATCGCCGGTGCTGACCGTATGGGTGCCCTCCCACAGTTGCATCTCGCGCACACGGCCATTGCCTGTCACGGTGATGTCACCGTCGGCGGAATCCACGCGCAGCAGGTCGATGCGCCCGTTGCCGCTGACATTGGCGACCACATCGCCCTGGTAGAGCAGCAGCGTTTCGACGCGCGCATCATCTGTCACGGTTACGTCAACGTCGACACCGTCCAGTTCCGCATACTCCACCCGCGCACTGTCTGCGACGTTGATGTCCATCGAGCCGCCATTGCCGCCCCGCAATGCGCCGATGCGCGCAAATTCGGTCAGCGTCACCACATCGTCGCCGCCGGTGGAATACCAAAGCTCGATCCGGCCACCCTGGCTGACAGTCACGTCATCGTCGCCGTTGCCGGTGGCCAGCGTTGCGACAAATCCGTCAACGCTCACGGTGTTGTTGCCGTCGCCCAGGCTGACCAACCCACCCTCGCCGCTGACATCCAGCACATCATCGAATTCAGCCGTCGCGATATAGTCGGCATTGCCGTTGATCGTCAGGTTCGCCGCACCGCCTGTCAGGTCCATGTGGCCCACGCCACCGCTGTTCACTGTGATGTCCATGGACGCACCGTCGATCACGATGGAACGGGTAAAGGCCGTGCCCAGGTTGATGTCATGGGTGCCACCGCCATAGGCGGTGATATGGGTGATTTCGGTGTTGATCAGGTCGATCTGGGTGTTGTTGCCCGCGTTCAGATAGTTGATCACCCGCCCTGTGCCGGAATCGCCGTCCGTCAGTATGGTGGTGCTTTCGCCAGCGGACAGTACGAACATGGAATCGATGGTCCAGTTTGACCCGGTCATGGTGAAGTCCGCCGTGAAACTGTCTGACGCCGTGCCATCCTCAAAGATCGCCGACAGTGCGATGCCGTTGGACCAGAACATGGTCCCGCCCTGCGGCTGATTGATGTCGGTGAAACCGTCGAGAGTACGGGTGAATACGATATCGGTCATAGTGACTTCCTTGAATGCATGGTGGCCATTGCCTTTGGAGGGAATGCATTCAAGGAAGTGGAAAAAACCGATTCACGGAAGGAAAAATTGAACTTTCCAGCGGTATTGGATCAAATTTCACCCATGGCGGGAAAATAAGAATGGCACAGTTTGTCAGTCGCCCTGTGCCTCGGACCGGCTTTTGCCGCTGACGTTCAGCGCCAGCGTGGCCCCCATCAGACCGTCCAGATCGCCGTCCAGCACGCCCTTGGTGTCCGATGTTTCGTAGTTGGTGCGCAGGTCTTTGACCATCTGGTAGGGTTGCAGGACATAGGACCGGATCTGGTTGCCCCAGCCCGCGTCGCCCGCACTTTCGTGGACTTCGTTGACCAGTGCCGACCGCTTGTCCAGCTCCATCTGGTACAGCCGCGATTTCAGCGCCTTCATGGCGATGTCACGGTTCTGGTGCTGCGATTTCTCGGACGACGTCACGACGATGCCGGTGGGATGGTGGGTGATCCGCACGGCCGAATCCGTGGTGTTCACGTGCTGTCCGCCCGCACCGGACGACCGGTAGGTGTCGATACGGATGTCGGATTGGTTCACTTCGATTTCGATGTTGTCGTCGACCACCGGATAGACTTTGACCGATGTAAACGACGTGTGCCGCTTGGCCGCCGAGTCGAAGGGCGAGATGCGCACCAAACGGTGCACGCCGCTTTCGGATTTCAGCCAGCCATAGGCATTGTGGCCGGTGATCTTGTAGGTCGCGGATTTGATCCCCGCCTCTTCGCCGGCGCTTTCGGCGTTCAGCTCGACCTTGTAACCCTTCTTCTCGGCCCAGCGGACATACATCCGCGCCAGCATCGACGCCCAGTCACAGCTTTCGGTGCCGCCCGCGCCCGAGTTGATTTCCAGGAACGTATCGTTGCCGTCCGCCTCGCCGTCCAGCAGCGCCTCAAGCTCTTTTTGCGCGGATTTGACCGCCAGCGTTTTCAGGGCGGCCTCGGCGTCGCTGATGACCTCTTCGTCGCCTTCCATTTCGCCCAGTTCGATCAGTTCGACGTTGTCGGCCAGATCCTGTTTGATGCCCTCATAGGTGTCGATGGCATCGACCAGCGATTGGCGGTCGCGCATCAGCTTTTGCGCGGCTTCGGGGTCGTCCCACAGGTTCGGGTCCTCGACGCGGGCGTTGAATTCTTCCAGCCGGTATTGCGCGGTTTCCACGCCCAGACGCTGCCCCAGCAGCTCCAGCGACTTTTCGATCTCGGCAACGGTGTTTTGGGCCTCGGCGCGCATGGCTCGTGTCCTTCGGGATGGTGTTGAAATGCGGGTGTAAACCAGCGCCAAGCAGGCGGCAAGCCGTCGGGTGACGACAGCGCCTGCTTGGATGTAGGTTTTATGGGCCTAATACAGCCCGCCCGAGCTGAGCGTGCCAAAGTTGGCCTTTGGTCCCACGGTGGCCTTGGCGCCGGTCGATGTGGTGACCGTACGGCCCGTGGCGCGGCCCACTTCCTCGACCAGCGGCAGATCGGCACCCATGGCAAAACCGCCATCGAACATCACACCAAACAGCGGCTCTTCACCGTCGCGGAAGTATTCGGCCACCACGTTGTCGCCCGTGGCGTCGTCGCTGAGACGTCCGCCGGTAAAGCGGTCGATCTTGATAAAGCGGCCACCGGGCGGAATGGCAAAGTCGCCGCCGCCGTATTTCTTGGTCGCCTCCAGCATGAACCGCTGGAACACCGGCCCGCACATGCCGCCGCCCGACGCGCCGCGTCCCATGTTGCGGGGCGTGTCATAGCCGATATAGCAGCCTGCCACGATGTTGCTGGTAAAGCCCACGAACCACACGTCCTTGCTGTCGTTGGTGGTCCCGGTCTTGCCCGCTGTCGGCACCGGCAGGTTCACCGTGCGAGACGCCGTGCCGCGTTCAACCACGCCGCGCATCATCGAGGTGAGCTGATAGGCGGTGATCGGGTCCATGATCCGATCGCGGTTGGACGAGATGCGCGGGCCGTAACCGGGATCAAGGCTGGCCAGTTGGCAGTCAGCGCACTGGCGTTCGTCGTGACGGTACACCGTCTTGCCATAGCGGTCCTGCACGCGGTCGACCAAGGTCGGTTTGACCCGCTCGCCGCCGTTGGCGAACATCGCATAGGCCGATACCATCTGGTACAGCGTGGTTTCCTGCGACCCCAGCGAGTTGGCCAGGAACTTGCCCATCTGGCCCTTTTCGTACACGCCAAAACGTTCGGCATAGTCGGCCACGGTGTCCATGCCGATTTCTTGCGCCAGACGAATGGTCATCAGGTTCCGTGACCGTTCGATGCCCGTCCGCATGGGCGTCGGGCCGTAATATTGGTTCGACGCGTTCTTGGGCCGCCACATGCCCTGCGGCGTGTTGATTTCAATCGGAGCGTCTACGATGATGGTCGCCGGCGTATAGCCACTGTCCAGTGCCGCCGCATAGACGAAGGGTTTGAACGACGAACCCGGCTGGCGTTTCGCCTGTGTCGCGCGGTTGAAGACCGAGTTCTGGTAGCTGAACCCGCCCTGCATCGCGATCACGCGGCCGGTGTTCACGTCCATCGCCACAAAACCGCCCTGCACCGCGGGCACCTGCCGCAGCGACCATGCGCCGTCGCGCTGGCGCACGTGGACGACGTCACCCACCTTGAAGTTGGCGGCAAAGTCGCCCTTGAGCCATTTGATGTCAGCGCGCGGCACTTCGCCGATGCCCTGCCCTTCGATGCCCAGAACAATGCGCTGGTCCCCGACCTCGCGCACGACGGCCGGATACCACTGGCCGTTCAGGTCGATGTCGCGGGCCACGGTCACGCCGTTCAGCGCCGTTTCCCAATCGTCGCCGGTGGCGATCTCTGGGTCGATCTTTTTGCCGGTGCCGCGCCATGTGCTGCGGCTGCGGTCGTAGTTTTCCAATTCCTGACGCAGGGAGTTGGCGGCAATCGGCTGCATTTCCTGATCAATCGTCGCACGCACGGTCAAACCGCCGCTGAAAAACTCGCCCTCGCCAAAGTTCTCGGACAACTGGCGGCGGATTTCATCGGTGAAATAATCGCGCGGCGGCAGCTCGTCCTTGAAGCTTTCAAAGTCTCCGTTCTGCACCGACCGCAGCGGTTGCGCGCGCTCGGATTCGTAGACTTCGGTGGTCAGGTAACCGTTGTCGTGCATTTCTTTCAGCACGTAGTTCCGGCGTGACAACAGCCGGTCCTTGCGGCGCACGGGGTGGTAATCGGACGGGGCCTTGGGCAAGGACGCCAGGAACGCCGCCTCGTGCGGGGCCAGTTCGCCCAATGTCTTGTTGAAATAGGTCTGGCTGGCCGCCGCCACGCCATAGCTGTTCTGCCCGAGGAAGATCTCGTTCAGGTACAGTTCCAGGATTTTCTCCTTGGACAGGGTTTCCTCGATGCGGCTGGCAAGGATGATTTCCTTGATCTTGCGCTCAAGCTGGCGGTCGCCGGACAAAAGGAAGTTCTTCATCACCTGTTGGGTGATCGTCGACGCACCGCGCACGTCGCGTCCGCGCGTGCGCACCGCTTCGATGGCAGCCGCCGCGATCCCGCGCAGGTCATAGCCGTCGTGGGTGTAGAAATTTTTATCCTCGGCGCTGATGAACGCCTGTTTCACCAGATCGGGAATGGTGTCCGCAGGGGCAAACAGCCGCCGCTCGCGGGCAAATTCGTCGATGATCTGGCCCTGACCGCTGTAGATGCGGCTGATGGTGGGCGGTGTATACTGCGCAAGGCTTTCGTGGCTGGGCAGATCGCGGCCATAGATATAGAAAATCGCGCCAATGCTCAGCGCAATGGCCAACAGGCCCATGGTCAGGGCCGTAAAGATACCGCCGAAGAACGACAGGATGAATCGGAACACGCGGGCGTCCTTTATGAAATCTGCTCAGGGCGGTGTTATAGGGCACGCCCAGCGGGGGGTCAAAACACGTCTGGGTGTCATGCTGGCATATTTACGCTTACGTTGCGCGTCAGTGGCGCACCAGTGATAACTGCGCCTATTGGCGCACCAATGGACGTTGCGCCCTATTGGCGCACCAATGGACGTTGCGCCCTATTGGCGCACCAAAGGGCGTTGCGCCCTATTGGCGCACCAATGGACGTTGCGCCAGATCGGCGGCGCGCCAGGCCAGAATGCCGTCGGACATCGCGCCGGCCATGACCGCGCGCCAGACCGGATCGCGCAGGTTGGCCAGATCGCGCGGCGAGCTGAGAAACCCGATCTCGATCAGCAGGGACGGCACATCGGCGCTGGTCAGCACGGAAAAGCCCGCCTGCCGCGCCGGATGCGTGTTCATCGGGCCACCGGCGGCGTCCATCGCAGCGATCAGCGCCGCCGATGCCTGTTCCGCACGCGGCGCGGTTTCCTGACGCGCCAGATCCAGCAGCACACCGGCCACCTGATCGTCAGCCCCGTTCAGATCGGCCCCCGCCAGAATGTCGGCGCGGTTGTGCTGGGCTGCCAGTTGGGCCGTCGCCGCGTCGCTGGCATCATCGGCCAGCGTATAGATGGTGGCACCGCTGGCCCCGCCCTCGGTCAGGATGTCGGCGTGCAACGAGATGAACAGATCGGCCCCTGCGGCATGGGCCATATCCACCCGTCCCGGCAACGAGACAAATTCGTCGCTGGTGCGCGTCAGCACAACCTGGGCCTGCCCGCTGCGGCGCAACGCCTCGGCCAGCGCCTGCGCCATCTTCAGCATCATGTCCTTTTCCTCGACCCCGTCACGGACCGCACCGGGATCAATGCCACCGTGTCCGGGGTCGATCACCACGACAAAGCTGTCGTCGGGGGCCACCACTTCGGGCACATTCGCGGCCTGCGTGGCCCAGGCGACATCCTTGGGCGCGCCGGCACCTGCGCCAAAAGCCTCGGGCGTGGCCTTGACCAGATCGACGGTCAGGATGGCGGCACCGGTGCTGGTGTCGATGGGCATGGCGATGTTCGAGGGCAGCAGCGGATCGGCCAGATCCAGCACCAGCCGCGACCACCCCGGACGAAAGGGGCCAAAGCGGGCGGCGGTGACCTTTTTACTGTTGGCAAGCAGTTTGGCCGCGTCGACACCTGTCCAGTCGGCCTCGCGGAAGTCGATGACCAGCCGCATCGGGCTGTCCAGATGGAACACGCGGAACGGCACGCCCTGATTAAGGCCAATGGTCAGCTTGGTGCCACCGAACCAGCCGTCGGACAGGGTGCTGCGTGTGGCATCGACACGGGCCAGCCCGGTCAGCTCTTGCGCATCGGCACGTTGCACGCTGGCCAGCGCCAGCGCACATATCATCAGGATCACATGCCGCATTATGCCCGCCCCGTTTTTAATTGGCGGCACACTAACCCAGCCACCCCACCGGCGCCAGTGTTTAGCATGTGATTATCGCGCATCCATATACGCCTTGAGCCGCGCCAGTCCTTCAGCGATGTCCTGCGTGCTGCGGGCATAGGAAAAGCGCAGCGTCTGATGCCCGCGCAGCGGATCGAAATCCAACCCCGGCGTCACCGCGACCCCTGCCCGTTCCAGAATGTCCGCCGCCAGCACGCGGCTGTCATCGGTCAGATCCGACACATCGGCATAGACGTAAAACGCACCATCAGGCGGCGCGATCTTCGTGAACCCCGCCTTGGGCAGCCCGTCCAGCATCAGCGCGCGGTTGGCGCGGTAGACGTCCATGTTGGCCTGCAACTCGTCCTCGCAATCCATCGCCGCCAGCGCCGCGACCTGTGCCGCATGGGGCGCGCAGATGAACATGTTCTGCGCCAGCCGTTCGACCACACGCACGTGATCGGGCGGCACCACCATCCAGCCAACGCGCCAGCCGGTCATCGAGAAGTATTTCGAGAACGAGTTGATCACATAGGCCTCGTCCGTCACCTCAAGTGCCGTCACAGCCTTGGCCTCGTATTCGATGCCGTGATAAATCTCGTCGCTGATGAACGACGCGCCCTTGGCGTGGGTGGCGTCGATCAGCGCGCCCATCGCCCTTTGATCCAGCATCGTCCCCGTCGGGTTCGCGGGCGAGGCGACCATCAGCCCCGCGATGTCCATATCGGCAAAATCCGCAGGCACCGGCTGATAGCGGTTTTCGGGCGCTGCGGGCAGATCGACCGCCTGCAAGTCCAGCGCCCGCAGGATCTGGCGGTAGCTGGGATAGCCCGGCGCACCAATCGCCACGCGGTCGCCGGTGTCGAACAGCGCGGTGAACGCCAGGATAAAGCCCCCGGACGATCCGGATGTGACCACCACGCGCGACGGGTCCAGATCGACGTTGTACCAGTCACCATACATCTGCGCGATGCGCGCCCGCAGCGCTGGCAACCCCAGGGCCACGGTATAGCCCAAAGGCCCGTCATTCATGGCCCGCGCCAGCGCATCGGTTGCCGCACGCGGCGCACCGGTGCCGGGCTGGCCGACCTCCATGTGGATGATGTGACGGCCCGCATCTTCGGCAGCCCGCGCGGCCTCCATCACGTCCATCACGATAAAGGGATCAACGGCGCTGCGTCTTGAGGTTTTCATCACTTGTCTCCTATGCTGCGCGAATGTGGAATTCCGGTGCTTTTCATAGGGCTTTGCCCCTGTCGTCAATGGGGGCAATTGTCCTGACGCTGGCCATGCTGCTGGCGCAGCCGGCCCGTGCCATCGAATTGCTGCGCGATGCAGATGTCGAATACGGGCTGGCGCAACTGGCATCGCCCATCCTGCGGGCCGCGGGGCTAAGCCCGGCACAGGTCAAAATTCTGGTGGTGAACGATGGCGACCTGAACGCCTTTGTCGTCAGCAATGACGCGATTTTCGTCAACCACGGGCTGATCAACCGTGCCACCTCTGCCGAGATGTTGCAGGCCGTGCTGGCCCACGAGGCCGCCCATATCGCCAACGGGCACATCACGCGGCGGATGACCAACATGGGCAACGCGCGCACGCTGGCAGGATTGGGGCTGGCGCTGGCCGCGGTTGCTGCGGCTGCGGGCAATGGCGATGCGGCGGCCGGTCTGGCGCTTGGCACAACATCGGCGGCGCAGCGGGGGTTTCTGACACACACACGCGCCGAAGAATCGTCTGCCGACCAGTCGGGCGTGCGGTTCATGCGCGCCGCCGGTGCCGATCCGCGCGGGTTCCTGGAAGTGATGGAGCTGTTTCGCGGACAGGACATGCTGGCCGAAGCACGCCAGGACCCTTACGCACGATCGCACCCGCTGTCGCGCGACCGGTTGCGGGCGATGGAAGCCTATGTCGTGACATACGGCAACGGCGTCGGGCCGAACCCGACCGCCGCCTATTGGTTCGAACGTGTCAAAGGCAAGATCAGCGCCCACACCCGCGCGCCGAAATGGACGCTGCGGCGGACCGGCGAAAGCGGCTACAAGGACGTGGCTTTCCTGCGCGAGGCCATCGCGGAAACGCGTCAGTCACGCACCAAACAGGCCCTGCGCGCCATCGACAATGCCATCGCCACGCGGCCCGGCGACCCGTTTTTTCATGCCGCCAAGGGCGACATCGCGATGGATGCACGCCAGTTTCAGGCCGCCGTCGCTGCATACGGGCAAGCGGTCAAACTGGCCCCGCGCGATGCGCTGCTGCTGGCCGGCTATGGCCGCGCCTTGCTGGCCACAGGCAACATCGCCGCTGCACGCACCACGCTGGAGCAAGCCCGCGTGATCGATTTCCGCGATGGCACCATGCTGCGCGATCTGTCGGTGGCCTATGCAAAATCCGGCCAGACCGGCATGGCAGCGCTGGTGACGGCCGAACGCTATGCCCTGTCGGGCCGGATGGAAGACGCCGGAATTCACGCCAAACGCGCCAGCGGTCTGCTGGCCACCGGATCGGGGCCTTGGCAACGGGCACAGGATGTGCTGATTGCCAGTGAACGCGCCGAAAAACGCAAAAAACGGAGATAATCCATGACGATCAACCGCCTTCTTGCCGCTGCTGCGGCCACCGTGACGCTTGCCCTGCCTGCGGCGGCCTTTGACATTTCGGCCATGTCCGACAGCGAGCGTCAGGATTTCGGTGAACAGGTACGCGCCTATCTGCTGGAAAACCCGCAAGTGATCATCGAAGCGGTCAACCTGCTGGAAGAACAGCAGGCCGTGGCACAGGAACAGGCCGACCTGACCATGGTGTCGGACAACGCCGATGCGATCTTTGACGACGGATATTCCTTTGTCGGCGGCAATCCCGATGGCGACATCACGCTGGTGGAATTCCTGGATTACAAATGCGGGTACTGCAAACGCGCCCACGGCGAAGTGGCCAAGCTGCTGGAAACCGACGGCAACATCCGCCTGATCGTCAAGGAATTCCCGATCCTGGGTGAACAGTCCCTGATGGCCTCGCGTTTTGCCATATCGACGCTGATCGCCGAAGGACCAGAAGCCTATCACACGCTGAACGATGCGCTGATGACGATGAACGGCGATCTGAGTGTCGAAGTGCTGAGCCGTCTGGCCAATATGCTGGGCTTTGACGCAGACAAGATCGTCGCGGGTATGGATTCGGATGAGGTGACACAGCGCATCGTGGACACCCGCGCGCTGGCGCAGCGGTTGCAGATCACCGGCACGCCGACATTCGTGATGCACGACGAGATGCTGCGCGGCTATCTGCCTTATGACCAGATGATGCAGATGGTCGACGAAAAGCGCGGGTAAGCGTTTTATTCAGGTCTGGGTGTGGGGGCTCTGCCCAAGTTCTATTAAAGAGCGGGGGCTCTGCCCCCGCGCCTGCGGCGCTCCCCCGGGATATTTTGGGCCAAAAGAAGCGCGGTTATTCTGCTGCTTCGGTGGCTTCGGCTGCGGCCAGTTCTTCGGCTTTTTTCTCGACCTGTTCGACGATGTGTTCGATCATGTCGGCGTTGGACTGTTTGTGGGATTGCTTGCCTGCAAGATAGACCATCCCTGCCCCGTTGCCGCCGCCGGTAAAGCCCACGTCGGTCATCAGCGCCTCGCCGGGGCCGTTGACCACGCAGCCGATGATGCTGAGGCTCATTGGCGTCTTGATGTGGGACAGGCGGTCTTCGAGGATTTCGACGGTCTTGATCACGTCAAAGCCCTGACGCGCGCAACTGGGACAACTGATGATGTTGACGCCGCGATGGCGCAGGCCCAGCGATTTCAGGATCTCATAGCCGACCTTGATCTCTTCGACCGGATCGGCGGACAGGCTGACGCGGATCGTATCACCGATGCCCATCCACAGCAGGTTGCCCAGACCGATGGCCGATTTGATCGTGCCCGACGTCAGCCCACCCGCCTCGGTGATGCCAAGGTGAATGGGGGCGTCGGTGGCCTCGGCCAGTTTTTGGTAGGCGGCGGCGGCCATGAACACGTCGGAGGCTTTGCAACTGATCTTGAATTCGTGAAAGTCGTTGTCTTGCAGGATCTTGATGTGATCCAGACCGGATTCGACCATCGCGTCGGGGGTCGGCTCGCCGTATTTGTCCAGCAGGTGCTTTTCCAGACTGCCCGCGTTCACGCCGATGCGGATCGAGCAGTTGTTGTCGCGCGCGGCCCTGATCACTTCCTTGACCCGTGCCTCGGACCCGATGTTGCCGGGGTTGATGCGCAGGCAGGCGGCGCCCGCCTCGGCGGCCTCGATGCCGCGTTTGTAGTGGAAGTGGATGTCGGCCACGATCGGCACCGGTGAATTGGCGCAAATCTCTTTCATCGCGCGGGCGCTGTCCTCGTCGGGGACGGACACGCGCACGATGTCGGCGCCTGCGTCAGTGGCCGCGTTGATCTGCGCCAGCGTCCCCGCCACATCGGTGGTCAGCGTGTTGGTCATGGTCTGCACCGTGATCGGTGCGCCGCCACCCACGGGCACGTTGCCCACCATGATCTGACGGCTTTCCCGGCGGTAGATGTTGCGCCACGGGCGGATGTGATTAAGCGACATTTTGCGCCTCTTTCGGCTATCGGTTCAACGACAGACCTATGCGCTGCGCGGGCCTTGCGCAACCGTCAGCCGCAGGCAATGCCCGCGACCGGCAATGAATTGTCGGAATGGATCAGTCCGGCAGAACAGTCTGCGCAGTCGCGCTGGCTTCGGCATAGCGCACAAGGCCCTGGTCGGTATTGATATCAACCGGCAGATAGGCTTCCTGCAATCCAGCGATTTCCAGCGGCAGGTTCGAGGTGACCGAACCATTGGGGCCAACGGGGCCGTAGAACTTGCCGTTCATCGCGAAATAGATCGCGCCGCTTTCGCCGGTCCGCAGCACGGGCGGCTCTTCGGTGGCGGGGGCGGTCCATGTGTCGCCGGGCTGCATCACGGTTTCGTAGATCACGGTGCCATCGGCCCCGCGCACACGCACCCAAGAGGGGCGCACGGCAACCATCTGCAACGCGGGCGCTTCGTTTTCAACCACTTGCGGCACAGAGGGTGTTTCAGGTTTCAGCGGCTCGGCCCCTGCCAGAACCGGTGTGTCCAGATCCGAACCTTGGGCGGGATCCTGGCCAAAGTTGCCGACCGAACGCGGATCAATCGTCGCGATGGGAGCGTCGCGGGCCACCAAAACCGGCACGTCCAGCGCCTGCGGGCGATACAGCCGGTCCAACGCTTCGATACGCGGTGTGTCCAGCGCCGAGGGCGAATTTTCGGATGCGCTGTCAAGGCCGGGCTGTTGCACCGACGCGCCTTGCAATGGGTCAAGGTCCGACAGCACCACCGGCGTCTGATCCACCGGCGACACCTGCACGCGCTGCACTTCTTGCAGCACCGAATAGCCGCCAAAGCCGATGGCGCTGATCAGGGCGATCAGAACCAGCGACGATCCGACGGCGCCGGGTTCGATCCGGCTGAAGAACCCCTCGCCCGTAGGGACAAAGGGCGTGCTGGGCGCGGAAAAAATGTCACTGTTGCCACGGTCGCGCGACAGGCGGTCCTCGCGGCTGGGCTTTTTGATGACCGAAGCTTCGGCGGACATGCCGTGCGCCACCGAAAAGCCGCTTTCCGTGCAAAAGGCGGCAAAGGCGCGGTCGGGGTCCATGTCCAGATAGCGCGCATAGGACCGCACATAGCCCGCGATGAAACCGGGGGTGTCGAACGCCGTGGGATCGGTGTTTTCGATGGCGGCGATATAGCTGGCTTTGATCCGCAGTTCGCGCTGAACGTCCAGCAGCGATTTGCCAAGCGTGGCACGTTCGCCGCGCATGACATCGCCAAGGCGCAATTCGAAATCGTCAAACCCTTTCGGATCTGCGTTCTGCTCAATGATCTTGGGAGTTTTCCGCCCGATCATACCCTCGCCCCGTATTAACCGTTTATTGAAACCCGTGCGCCATGCCCGATTCGACGCAGGTTTGTTGTTAAACACAGCTTAACACATGGCAATATAGAATTCACCTACCTGTGATGTCAGGCGGACAATTCGGCGCGATTCAGCGCACAATGTGACCACAGACCGTCCATTGCCTTGACCAATGCATCCAGTTCGCGCGGACCATGAACCGGCGATGGCGTGAACCGCAAACGCTCGGTGCCGCGGGGCACGGTGGGGTAATTGATCGGCTGGACATAGATGCCGTGATCTTCCAGCAGCAGGTCCGACAGCAACTTGGTGTGCACCGGATTGCCCACGATCACCGGCACGATATGTGTGCCGTGGTCGATGATCGGCAGGCCCAGCCCCTTGAGCCGCATCTTCAGGATACGTGCCTGCAACTGGTGCGCCTCGCGCAGTTCGGGGGCGGTTTTCAGGAAGGCGACCGAGGCCGCCGCCCCTGCCGCGACCGCAGGCGGCAGCGACGTGGTAAAGATGAAACCGGGCGCATAGGACCGGATCGCGTCGCACATGCGTTCGCTGGCGGCAATATAGCCGCCCATGACGCCAAATGCCTTGGCCAATGTGCCGTTGATGATGTCCAGGCGGTCCATCAACCCGTCACGTTCGGCCACACCGGCACCACGCGGGCCGTACATGCCCACGGCATGCACTTCGTCCAGATAGGTCAGCGCGCCGAATTCATCCGCCAGATCGCAGATCTCTTTGATCGGGCCGATGTCGCCGTCCATCGAATAGATGGATTCAAAGGCAATCAGCTTGGGCGCAGCAGGATCGTCCGCCGCCAGCAGTTCGCGCAGGTGGGCGACATCGTTGTGCCGGAAGATACGCTTGGCCCCGCCATTGCGGCGCACGCCCTCGATCATGCTGGCGTGGTTCAGCGCGTCGGAATAAATGATCAGCCCCGGGAACAGCTTGGGCAGCGTGCTGAGCGTTGCGTCATTGGCGATATAGGCCGATGTGAACAGCAGCGCCTGTTCCTTGCCGTGCAGATCGGCCAGTTCGGCCTCGAGCCGCTTGTGGTAGACCGTGGTGCCGGAAATGTTGCGCGTCCCGCCCGAACCCGCGCCGGTGGCGTCAATCGCCTCGTGCATGGCGGCCAGAACAACGGGGTGCTGGCCCATGCCCAGATAGTCGTTGCCACACCAAACGGTAATGTCCTGCTCGGACCCGTCGGTGCGCGTGCGCACCGCGTGGGGGAACTGGCCATTGCGGCGTTCGATGTCGATGAAGGTGCGATAGCGGCCTTCTTCGTGCAGACGGTTCAGTGCGGCATCAAGCTGCGCGCCATAGTCCTTGGTGTGGTCCACGAAAGGAAACTCCTGGTCGTTGGGGTGGCGAAGCGCGTGGCAACCATACCCCATAGGTCGGGTTTTTGGAACGGTTATAGGTTACCGCCGCCGGTTTCAATGCATATGCCCTGCGCACGATGTCGCAGCTTTGATCTATATCAAGGCCGCACGATCCGTCCGCTTCGTGAGGTAGGGTTTACCTGACTGTGCGAAAAATCCCGAATGGTTCACCGTGACGTTGCCACTCCGGTCAACAAGATTGGGTGATAGGCCGGCACACGCAATTTCCGCGCTGCAACAGCAAAGCGATGCAATATTCCGCATCGCCCCAAAGCATTGCAGACCACCGTCCGCCCGTCAGGTTTTTGGAAAGCTATTGTTATGAACACGTCCCTTGCCCTGTTTCCCACATTATTTCTGATGACGATCACCGCCAGCGGCTATGCCCTGGCCACCATCGGCATGAAGTTGTCCGCACACACCCCGCCCGCACTCAGCTTTGCGATCATCGGGCTGGGGCTGGCGGGTGCCGCGCTGGCCGAAATCACGCTGCTGCGTCATGCCAGCCTGCCGCTGGTCTACTTAGGCATCGTGGTGACCGAAACGGTGCTGGTGCTGGCCTATGCCAGTTGGGCGCAAAGCGGCATCAGCCTCAGCCAACTGGGCGGTGCGGCGCTGGTGCTGGCCGGTTTCGCATTGGTCTGCGCCGAGCACTAGACACCGCGCCGCTGGCTGATACGGTCGCCGCAAATCTGATATTTGCAAGGAACCGACATGTCTCTCGACGCCACGCTCGCCCATATCGACACCAACCTGTCCCAGGCCACCGACCGTCTGCTGGAATTGCTGCGCATCCCGTCGATCTCGACCGATCCGGCCTTTGCCGGCGACTGCGACACCGCCGCCGACTGGCTTGTGGCCGATCTGCAAAGCATCGGTATCGAAGCCACCAAACGCGCGACGCCTGGGCACCCGATGGTGGTGGGCCATGTGGACGGCGACGCAGACGGCAACGGGCCGCACCTGCTGTTTTACGGCCACTACGACGTGCAACCGGTCGACCCGCTTGAGCTGTGGGACCGCGATCCCTTTGACCCGCAAGTCGAAGACACACCCAAGGGCAAGATGATCCGCGGCCGTGGTGCTGCCGACGACAAGGGCCAGCTTATGACCTTCGTCGAGGCATGCCGCGCGTGGAAGGCCGTGAACGGCACCCTGCCCTGCCGCATCACATTCTTCTTCGAAGGCGAGGAAGAATCAGGATCGCCGTCGCTGGTGCCCTTCATGAAGGAAAACGCCGACGAGCTGTCCGCCGACTTTGCGCTGATCTGCGACACCGGCCTCTTCGAAAGCAAAACCCCCGGCATCGTCACCATGCTGCGCGGGATGATGGGCGACGAACTGACCATCACCGGACCCAGCAAGGACCTGCACTCGGGCATGTATGGCGGCGTGTCGATCAACCCGATCCGCGTGCTCAGCAAGATCCTGGCAGGCTTGCACGACGATCAGGGCCGCGTCACCCTGCCCGGGTTTTACGACGGCGTGCCCGAACTGCCTGAAGAGATGCGCGCGCAGTGGCAGGGCCTGTCGTTCGATCATGCCGCGTTTCTGGAAGACGTGGGCCTGTCGGTGCCCGCAGGTGAACAGGACCGAACCCCCATCGAGATGATCTGGTCGCGCCCCACCTGCGAGGTCAACGGCATCTGGGGCGGCTACACCGGCGCGGGGTTCAAAACCGTTCTGCCGTCGCAAGCGCACGCCAAAATCTCGTTCCGTCTGGTGGGCGATCAGGACCCCGACGCCATCCGCGACAGTTTCCGCAAGATGGTGCAGGACGCCCTGCCCGCCGACTGCGAGGTCAAGTTCAAAGGCCACAGCAACGGCCGCGCGTCGATGTTCGAAACCGACGACCCGGCGTTCGAGGCCGCACGGCAAGCGCTTAGCGACGAATGGCAGGTGCCCGCCGCCTATATCGGCTGCGGCGGCTCGATCCCGATTGCGGGGCATTTCCAGAACCTGGTGGACACCACGCCGATGCTGATCGGCTTTGGCAAGGACGACGACCAGATCCATTCGCCCAACGAAAAATACGACATGGAAAGCTTTCACAAGGGCATGCGAAGCTGGGTCCGCATCCTGGACGCGCTCAGCAAGTAGACACCGCCCCGCCCCTTCATCTTGCCGGATAAACTCCGGGGGTGTGGGGGCTGGCCCCCACTGCACCGACAAAAGCGGTGGGCCCCCGCAGATATGAAGGGCAAACCGATGACCATCAAGGGCTTTACCAGCGCCACCGTCGACGTGAACGGCCAGCGCATCCACTACACCATGGCGGGCAGCGGTCCGCCGTTGCTGCTGTTGCACGGCTTTCCGCAGACCCACGCCATGTGGCACGGCATTGCACCGACGCTGGCGCAGCACTTTACCACCGTCGCCGCAGATTTGCGGGGCTATGGCGCCAGCTCGAAACCGCAAGGCGCGGAAAACTACAGCTTCCGCGAGATGGCCGCCGATCAGGTG
The DNA here is from genome assembly GCF_963976325.1 of uncultured Pseudosulfitobacter sp. NCBI lineage: Bacteria > Pseudomonadati > Pseudomonadota > Alphaproteobacteria > Rhodobacterales > Roseobacteraceae > Pseudosulfitobacter > uncultured Pseudosulfitobacter sp. The sequence goes on along the minus strand of NZ_CAXBJW010000001.1, from coordinate 506,139 downwards.
GCGCTGATGGCGCATCTGGGGTTCGACAGCTTTCACCTTGTGGGCCACGACCGTGGCGGGCGCACGTCGCATCGCGCGGCGCTGGATCACCCGGACGCCATCCGGTCGCTGACGCTGATGGACATCGTGCCCACTTACCTGCTGCTGACCGACCTGCAACATGAGGTCGCGCGCGCCTATTACCACTGGTTCTTTCTGGCCCAGCCCGCACCGATGCCCGAAACCATGATCGGACACGACGCGGACGCCTATTTCGAATACTGCCTGACCGGCTGGGGCAAGGGCGCGCTGGACACCTATGACGCCGACGCGCTGGAGCAATACCGCACCGCTTGGCGCGACCCCGACACCATCCGCGCCATGTGCGACGACTACCGCGCCGCGATTGACCACGACATGGCACTGGACGCCGCAGACATGGGCCGCCGCGTGGCCTGCCCCGCGCTGGTTCTGAGCGGAGCCGACGGGGTGATGGCCAAGCATTACGATGTGGGGGCCACATGGGTGAACCGGCTGTCGAACATGCAGGTCGACACGCTGCCGGGCGGGCATTTCTTTCCCGACCAACATCCGTTGGAAACAGCCGCCAGGATATTGGACTTTTTACTGTCGGTGCAGCCCGACGCGGCCTAGAAAATACCGTTGAACCGCTCGGGCAGCAGGTACTGTCCTTTGTAGTTCGGACGGTCGAATTCAAAATACCCCGTGTCGCCGCGCGCCTTGAAGCTGCGGTGCATCTTGCGGCGCACGGGGCGCATGTCGAAATCGTCCTGCATCGGCAGCTCGGCAAACCCTTCGAACACCGCGCGGTCCTCGCCCCGCGCCTCGGCGAACCAGTGCCGCCCGATGCTGGCCTGCTTGAACCCCACGCCCACGTCGGCGCTGACCGCGTTGCGGCGGTCCATGGCCCCGGTGTAGGCGCCGAAATCGCAGAACTTCAGGTGCAGCAGATACAACTCGTCCGGCGTGTGCAGCTTGGGGTATTGCGCAAAATGCCCGCCCCGCGACAGTTTCGCAGGGGTCGAGACGATGGACGGCTTGGAATAATGCGGCGCAATGCGCACGTGCCGGCGCGGCCCCAGAATCATATCATCGGCGGGCTGGTCCTCGATGTCGATGCGGTGGATCACCTCCAGCCCGACGGGGGTGTAAACGCGGTCGGTGTCCGCCTTTTCCAGCCATTGCAGCAGGTTCACACCGGCGTCGGGATCGACCACCACCAGCTCGTCCACATCGCCCACGATGACGTGGTTGTAATAGCGACGCAGCCCGCCAAACAGGTTGTTCAGCAAGCTCCAGCGTTTGACGTCAAAGTTTTTGTGCGGATCGCCCGGAATGCCGATGATGTTGCAGCCCTTGGCCAGTTCCGCCACCTCTTCGCCGTAACCGTGGTTGATGACATAGCAGTTCTGCCGCCCGAACATCTCGCCATAATGGCGCAGCCACGCCTTTAGGAAAAACGCATCGTCGCGCACCATTGTCACCACAGCCACTGTCTGCATCACGTCACCTTGCTTCTATATTCTGCTCTTGGTCCGCCCCTTGGGCCGGGGCGGTGCTTTGTCTCGCACCGTAACGGCTTGGCTGCTACAAGAGAATCGTTAATTGCGCATTTTGCCCGTGATCGAGGACCTGACCGCTGATACCTGCCAATTTTGCCACATTCGGCCTGCATGTGCGCCGCGCCCCCGACACCACCATCACCCGGTTTCAAGTGCTGGGCGAGCGGTCTTCGGGCACCAATTTTGTCAAACGTCTGCTGGGGCGCAACACCACACTGACGCCGACCGAGGCGCTGGGGTGGAAGCACGGGTTTCCCCATGCCGCCGCCATCCCCCCCGACCTCGCGCTGATCGCCTGTGTGCGGCGCGCGGACGCCTGGGCGCTGTCGATGCACAACAAGCCGTGGCACACCACGCCCGAGCTGCAATCGCTGGAGTTTGGCGAATTCATCCGCGCCGAATGGGACACCGTGGTGGACCGCCCGCGCTATTTCGAGAAAACCGCGCCGCTGGACACCATCGGCCAGCCGCTGCAACACGACCGCGACCCGCTGACCGGTGCGCGGTTTGCCAACCTGTTCGCGCTGCGCCGCGCCAAGCTGACCGGATTGCTAAGTTATCTGCAACGCGATTGCACGGTGATCCTGCTGCGCATGGAAGACGCGCAAAACGCGCCCGAAATGACACTGGACGCCCTGCGCGCCGGTCTGGGTCTGCCTCCACGGGAATCGGATTTTGCACCGGTTCTCAAACGCTTGGGGTCGAAATTTAAACCAGCAGTCGAAGGTCGCCCTGCCACGCCCAGGAAAATGGGCGCCTTCGGGGTGAAGTTCATGCGCAAGCATCTGGATTTGGCGCAAGAGGCGGCCCTGGGCTACACCTACGACTGAAGCACTTCTCGGAAATCATGATGCACAGATCATCACTTAACGCGTTGAAATCTATGATTTCAGGCAGCGTTAAGTGATTCAGGTTTTTTCGAAAGTGCTATGGACGCCGCCGCAGCACACGCCGCCCTATCATGTCCCCTGAAACACAAAAGACCCGCCATTTCTGGCGGGTCTTTGTTTACGCAGCAGTGGCGCGGTTGACGGGGCTCGAACCCGCGACCCCCGGCGTGACAGGCCGGTACTCTAACCAACTGAGCTACAACCGCCCGCTGCGTATGGGGGTATTATGGCCCACAGCGCAGAGCGTCAAGCGGGGTTTTTCGGTTTGCGGCAATTATTTTAAAAAAATGTCACAAGCCCCGGTTTTTCCCCTGATTTCGGGGGGTCGCCCCCCGCGCCTCTCAGGCCGGGGCGGGAATAAACTCGCCGTCGTCGTTTGGTGGCAGCTTGAATCGGCCATGCGCCCAATCGCCTGCGCGCCACGCTTCCTTGGCCGCATCAATCTTGTCCTTGGACGAGGCCACAAAATTCCACCAGATATGCCGCGGCCCGTCCATGGTGGCCCCGCCCAGCAACATCACTCGCGCGCCCGCGTCGCCCGCACGGGCGCTGATCCGGTCGCCGGGGCGAAACACCAGCATCTGCCCCGCCTGGAACGTCTGCCCCGACACGGTGACATCCCCCATCAGGATATACAGACCCCGATCCTCGTGGTTGTCCGGCATGGGGATCGACGCCCCCGCCTCGAGCAGCGCATCGGCATAGAAGGTTTCGGAAAAGGTTTTGACGGGTGCAGTCTCGCCGTAGGCATCGCCCAGAATCAGCCGCACCTGTTTGCCCTCGCCCTCAAGCAGCGGCAGCGCGTCTTTGGCGGCATGTTCAAAGCTGGCGCCAGCGTCCTCGTCCTTTTCGGGCAGGGCCACCCAAGTTTGCAGCCCCAGCAGGCTGTGCGGTGTGCTGCGCATATCACCATCGGCGCGTTCCGAATGGGTGATGCCATGGCCCGCCACCATCCAGTTGACCGCACCGGGTTCAATCCACTGATCGGTGCCCAGGCTGTCGCGGTGGTGTATCTTGCCCTTGTACAGATATGTCACTGTCGCCAACCCGATGTGCGGATGCGGGCGCACGTCGATGCCCTGCCCGGTCAGAAATTCGGCCGGCCCCATCTGATCGAAGAAGATAAAGGGGCCGACCATCTGCCGCTTGGGCGCAGGCAAGGCGCGCCGCACCTCGAAACCGCCCAGATCGCGCGCACGGGGCACGATCACGGTTTCAATGGCATCCACGGCGTCGCCGATGGGAATTTCGGGATCGAGTGCGGGGTTCCAGCTCATCTGTGCTCTCCTATGAAGGTTGAGAACAGGATGCGGCGAAGCGATTTTGCACGCAATATGAATAAAATTTCATGTAATGTGCAAATTCGCGCAGAAGTGTATCCGACGACCCGTCACAGAAATGCCATACGGCCATGCCAAAAAGAGTGCGCGAAATAAAGTTACGAATTTGCGTTGCTGTAAACAACTTTGCAACTATGATTGGATTATAGCGACTCGACGAATTCACCGACCAACCGGAGAGGCATTCGAACACTATCCGATGCCCTACCCGATGGGAGTAATTGTGTATGTACGATTCTGCTAAAATTGACGCCACGCACAGACAATCCATGTTTGTGCGGAACCGTCGTATCTCGGGACACCAAACACCGCGGATGACCAGTGGCTGGTGGTTGCTGCCGTCGCTGGTGATCAGCGTGTTTTTGTGGTGGCTGATACTTTCGGTCATTTGCTAGCGGTCGGGACCGCTGGCGTGCGGAACCAGTACACCAAACGAAACCGCTGTGAGAGCCGCGCGTCGGTCGGCCTCTCCGTAAAGAGAAACCTGCGTACTGTATGAAACGGGGAAAAATGGTGGGTCGTGACGGGCTCGAACCGCCGACATCTTCGGTGTAAACGAAGCGCTCTACCAACTGAGCTAACAACCCGCCGTTCCGCTCTCTAGCGCAAATCGCGCGGGGCGTTCAAGCCCTTATGACAGTCTTTCTTGCTGTCTTTTGCTGACGCGGTAAATCACCCCCTGCCCGCCTTCCAGCGTGTCAAAGGCCTCCCACGACTGGCCCAGCAGATGACAGCGCAGGATGCGGCTGGTGATGCCGTGGGTCACGATCACGGCAGGACCGGTCAGATCGTCCAGAAACGCACGGGTGCGCGCGGCGACCGCGGCCAGCCCTTCGCCGCCGGGCGCGTGGTCGTACCAGCTTAGGCTGTCGTCCATGTCAAACAAATGCGGCACCTGCGCGCGGATGTCGTCAAAGTGCAGGCCGGTCCAGTCGCCGGTGGTGATCTCGGCCAGACGGGCGTCTGGGGTGATCGGCGCGCCGCGCAGATTGGCCAGCGTCGCTGTCTGCCACGCCCGCCCCTGTGGCGAGGAAAACCAGTGATAGCCGTCACAGCCGATTGCGGCCAGCAAAGCCCCCTGGCGGCGCGCCTGTGCGCGGCCCGTGTCGGTCAGCGGGCTGTCCTGGTCGCCCTGCATCCGGCCCGACAGGTTCCATTCGGTTTCGCCGTGGCGCAGGATCAGGATGTCGGGATAATCGCTCATGACTGTTTTGCTACGGTGCGGCGCGCGCCCGTGCAAGTGCAGACGCCGGCCCGACGGATCGGTCAGGCCGGCTGTTGGGATCAGGGGCGCTTCTGGCCGTCCCCGTGCACGAAATACTTGAAGCTGGTCAACTGCTCGGCCCCGACAGGTCCGCGCGCATGCATCTTGCCAGTGGCAATGCCGATCTCGGCGCCCATGCCAAATTCGCCCCCGTCGGAAAACTGGGTCGAGGCATTGTGCATGACCACGGCGGAATCAATCGCGTTCATGAACTGCCGGGCGGCATCCCTGTCTTCGGCAACAATCGCATCGGTGTGCCCCGACGAATGCGCCTGCACAAAGCCGATGGCGTCGTCCAGGCCATCCACGACACGCACCGACATGATGTTGCTGAGATATTCGGTATCCCAGTCTTCATCCTTGGCCGCGATCATATCGGGCAGGAACTTGCGCGCCGCCGCATCGCCGCGCAGTTCGCAATCGTGCAGCGCATCGGCCAGCAACGGCAGCGCGTTTTCGGCAATCGCCGCGTCGATCACCACGCATTCGGTCGCGCCACAAACGCCGGTGCGGCGCATCTTGGCGTTCTGGACGATGCCCATGGCCTTTTCGATGTCGGCACTGCTGTGCAGATAGGTGTGGTTGTTGCCATCCAGATGCAGCAGCGTCGGCACCCGCGCCTCTTTCTGCACAAGCGACACCAGACCACGCCCGCCGCGCGGGATCACCAGATCGACGGTTTCGGTGCTGTGCAGCAGCAGCTTGACCGCCTCGCGGTCGCGGGTGTCGACCAATTGCACCACATCCTCGGGCAGACCGGCGGCGCGCAGCCCCTGTTTCATGCAGTCCACGATCACCCGCGACGACTGCAAGCTTTCCGAGCCGCCGCGCAGGATCACCGCATTGCCCGACTTGATGCACAGCGCACCGGCGTCCGATCCGACGTTGGGGCGCGATTCATAGATCATGGCGATCACGCCGATGGGCACGCTGACCCGCTCGATCTTCAGCCCGTTGGGCCGGTCAAAGGTGGCCAGCGTGCGCCCCAGCGGATCGTCCTGTGCCGCGATAGCGTCCAGCGCGTCGGCCATGCCACCCACCCGTTCCGCGTTTAACGTCAGACGGTCGACGAAAGCGGCATCCTTGCCGCTGTCCTTGATCGCGTCCAGATCGCCCGCATTGGCGCGCAGCAGATCGGCCATATGGCGCCGCAGCGCCTCGGCGGCCTTGGTCAGCGCCAGATTGCGCTGTTCACCCGAGGCCATCGCCAGCCCCTGTGCCGCCGTCTTGGCGCGGGTGCTCAGATCGGCCACAAGCGTGTTAATGTCTGTCGTTCTCTCCAGAGTCTCGGTGTTCATATCGCTCACTCCTTTATTTCAATTCAACGGCGCGCGTGTACGCGGCATTCACGGTGTCGTGCAGCAGGCTGTGCAACTGGCCGTCGCGCATCAACTGTTCTAGCCCCGCCTGCGTGGTGCCGTTCTTGCTGGTGACCGACTTGCGCAGATCCTCCAACGTTTCATCCGACTGGCGCGCGGTCTCGACGGTGCCGGTGATGGTGTCGAACACCAGCGCCCGCGCTGTTTTCTCGTCAAAGCCCAGGTCCATCGCCGCCGCCACATAGCTGCGCAACATCTCGAACACATAGCCCGGCCCGCTGCCGCTGACGGCGGTCAGACGGTCAATGCGGTCCTCGCTGTCCACCGGCACGCAGGTGCCCGTCTGGTCGATCCACGCGGCCACATCCGTCTTTTGCTGCTCGGTGCAGGCGTCGTTGGCATAAAGGCCGGACACACCCAGCCCCACCATCGCCGCCATGTTCGGCATGACGCGCACAATCGCGCGGTCGCCGACGATCTTGCGAATGCTGTCCACACTGCACCCCGCCGCAATCGACACGAAACAGCCGTCCGGCTTCAGCGCAAAGCTATAGTCTGGCAGCACGTCGGCAATCATCTGCGGTTTGATCGCGATCAGGATCACGTCAAATTCGCCTTCGGTCAAAGATGTCGCTTTTGACACATGACGCACGCTTGCGGGCAGATCGGGTTTGACCGGATCGGCAACCGTAAAGCTGTTGCCGTCATCCTTGACCCACTGGCGCAACATCGCGCCGCCCATCTTGCCACATCCGATCAAAAGTATGTTCATTTTCATCTCCGGTTGGTCCGAAACGTCCCGCTCTTGGACACATGGGGCTGTGTCGCAAATATGCCAGATCGTCCGGATTTTATTTTGCGTCGCCGCAGGGCAGTATGTGATGCTGCAATGCAGCACTTCAAGGCGGCCCGTTTGCATTCACGTACGGGGTACGTGTTATACAGCGGCGAATCATTTGAGCGCCCAGTGCTACAGGTCAGCGCCACAATTGGCAAATCGGCCTGGCAATTGCGTTTGAAACCAATAAGATACCGGAGCAGAATATGTCCAAGAAGAAAAAGATCGTCGTTAAAATCGGGTCCAGCCTGCTGGCAAACGAAGACAATCTGACCCTGCGCTATGCCTTCATGAACGGTTTGATGAGCGATCTGGCCAAGCTGCAAAAAGACGGCCACGACATCATCCTGACGTCCTCGGGGTCGGTTGCCCTGGGGCTGAACATGGTCGGAAAACGACCCGAAGATGCGGGCATTCTGGACAAGCAGGCCGCCGCCGCCTGTGGCCAGCCGCTGCTGATGAACGCCTATCGTCAGGTCGCGTCCGAATATGAACTGGACGTGGCGCAGATGCTGGTCACGGTCGAGGACATGGAAGACCGCCGCCGGTTTCTGAACATCAAGAACACCATGATGAAGTTGTTCGAAAACGACATCCTGCCGATCATCAACGAGAATGACTCGGTTGCCACACGCGACCTGCGCGTGGGCGACAACGACCGTCTGTCGGCCAAGGTGGCGCAGATGATCCAGGCCGATGTGCTGATCATCCTGACCAGCGTCGACGGCCTGTACGACCGCGACCCGTCCGACCCCGAGGCGACCTTCATTTCCGAGGTCGAAGACGTGTCCGAACATCTGGAATCCACCACCAGCATCAGCGATCTGGGCAGCGGCGGTATGCTGACCAAGATGCTGGCCGCGAACATGGCCCAGAACGCCGGTGTCGAAACCATCATCGCCGAAGGTATCATCGAACGCCCGATCTCGTCCCTGCTGGAGGAAGAACGCCGCTACACCCGCTGTCTGGTCACCGGCGAAACCGCATCGCCGCTGAAAATCTGGCTGAGCAACCGGTTGCAGGTGTCCGGCACGCTGGTCGTGTCGAACGCGCTGGCCGACGCCGTGGCGGCCGGCGATTGCGGCATCAGCCGCAGCGATGTGATCTCGATTCAGGGCGAGTTCACCAAGGGCGACGTGCTGCACATGTACAACGAAGACGGCGTCGAAGTGGCGCGCGGGCTGACCAATTTCTCATCCGAGGAAATCATGTTGCTGGCGCGGAACCTGGACATGCCGGTCGAGGCCGTGATCGGCTATAAAACCAAGAGCGACGTGATCGGGGCCGAGAACATCCTGGTGCTGGACGACAACCACCTGTTGCTGGACGCACCGGAAGACGACCAGAAGCTGGTTGTGCCGGTCTAAGAGATCAGGGGCGGGGTGCATTCGCGCGCCCTGCCCTAACCTTTTCAGAATTAAGCCAAATCCTTGGAGCGTACGCCCGAGCAGGCCAACCGCGCATTATGCGCGCGATGATCAGGCTATTGGCCCGCGTATTTTGTCGCCGTCGGATATAGGTGGAAAAATGGTGGGTGATAAGAGATTTGATCTCATGACCCAGCGTGCCCGAAGGGCGCGCGTCGGTCAGGCCCTCAGAAGGCCGCAAGGTAAGATCACGCGATACGAGGAAAATGGTGGGTGATAAGAGATTTGAACTCCTGACCCAGAGTGCCCGAAGGGCGCGCGTCGGTCAGGCCCTCAGAAGGCCGCAAGGTAAGATCACGCGATACGAGGAAAATGGTGGGTGATAAGAGATTTGAACTCCTGACATCTTCGATGTGAACGAAGCGCTCTACCACTGAGCTAATCACCCTTGCAGGGGCAGATACAAAAATGCGGCCCCCCTTGCAAGAGGCCGCATCAAAAATCTGGACAGTTTGCGCAGAAGTTATTCTGTGCTGCTGTCCGATGCCTCTGCGGCGGCGGCGTTGGCGGCTTCGATCGCTTCGGGTTTGCGCTGGCGGATCTTGGTGGTCAGCACGCGGGCTTTGACCATATCCTTGGCGCGGCGCACCTTGACGCTGCCAAAGGGATGCAGGTTCAGCTCGCGGCCATCGCGCAGGGCGTTGCCCATGACCTTCAGCATGGCCTCGACCACCGGCTTGGCGTCTTTCTTCTTGGCGCCGGACGCGGCGACCACAGCGTCGATCAGTTCTTTCTTGCGCATCATCGGCCCCAAAACGACCTCTTCAGCGCCGCCTGTTCCGCCAGCGGCGACCGCTGCTTTCGGGGCTTTCGACGTGCGGGCCGCTGTGGTGGCTGTTGCGGCTTTGGTTGCGGCGGCAGCGGTGGCTGCGGCGCTTTTGGTGCGGGGGGTTTTGGACGTTGCCATGCTTATGCCTTTGGTCACGTGTGCAGTTTGACCAAAGTCTTATCATATTCTGCGCACATTTCTACCGAACTGTGTAATCCGGCCCGCGCGTCTGAGGGTTTGAGCCAATTTCGCCACGAATATCGGCGGCGCAGCGCCGCATTGCCGCATCAGCGGGCCTGAAACGCAAAACGCCCCGCAGTATCCTGCGGGGCGTCTGTCTGCGTGGATCAAACTGCGATCAGTGGGCGGTGGCGCCTGTGGCGGTCGCTTTCGATGCGGCAGCGGCGGCGGCGGCGGCTTCTTCCGCGGCCTCGTCCCATTCGATCGCCTCGGGTTCACGCACCAGCGCGTGTTTCAGCACCTCGGACACGTGGCTGACCGGAATGATGGTCATCCCTTCCTTCACGTTGTCAGGGATTTCGGCCATGTCCTTTTCGTTTTCCTGCGGGATCAGCACCGTTTTGATGCCGCCACGCAGGGCCGCAAGCAGTTTTTCCTTCAGCCCCCCGATGGGCATCGCGTTGCCGCGCAGGCTGACCTCGCCCGTCATCGCAATGTCCTTGCGCACGGGGATCTGGGTCAGAACCGACACGATGGACGTGACCATGGCCAGACCGGCCGAGGGGCCGTCCTTGGGCGTGGCACCGTCGGGCACGTGCACGTGAATGTCCAGCTTGTCGAACTGCGTCGGCTTCACCCCGATTTTCGGGCTGATCGACCGCACATAGCTGGAGGCTGCGTCGATGCTTTCTTTCATCACGTCGCCCAGCTTGCCGGTGGTCTTCATCCGGCCCTTGCCCGGCAGGCGCAACGCTTCGATCTGCAACAGCTCGCCGCCGACAGAGGTATAGGCCAGCCCGGTGACAACGCCGATCTGGTCCTCAAGCTCGGCCAGACCATAGCGGTGTTTGCGCACGCCCAGGAATTCGTCGATGTTGTCCGAGGTCACGGAAATGCTCTCGACCTCTTTCTTGACGATCTTGGTCAACGCCTTGCGCGCCACCTTGGCGATCTCGCGTTCCAGGTTCCGCACCCCCGCCTCGCGGGTATAGTAGCGGATGATGTCGGTCAGCCCTTCATCGGTCAGCTCAAACTCGGACTTTTTCAGGCCGTGGTTCTTGATCTGCTTGGCCAGCAGGTGATGCTTGGCGATCTCGCGCTTTTCGTCCTCGGTGTAGCCGGCCAGCGGGATGATCTCCATCCGGTCCAGAAGCGGTCCGGGCATGTTGTAGCTGTTCGACGTGGTCAGGAACATCACGTTCGACAGGTCATATTCGACCTCGAGATAGTGATCGACGAACGTCCCGTTTTGTTCCGGGTCCAGCACCTCAAGCATGGCCGACGCGGGGTCGCCACGGAAATCCTGCCCCATCTTGTCGATTTCATCGAGCAGGATCAGCGGGTTGGTGGTTTTCGCCTTTTTCAGCGCCTGGATGATCTTACCGGGCATCGACCCGATATAGGTCCGGCGGTGACCACGGATTTCGGATTCGTCCCGCACACCGCCCAGCGAAATGCGGATGAATTCGCGGCCCGTCGCCTTGGCAACCGATTTGCCCAAGGATGTCTTGCCGACGCCCGGAGGGCCGACGAGGCACATGATCGGGCCTTTCATCTTTTTGCTGCGCTGTTGCACGGCCAGATATTCGACGATCCGTTCCTTGACCTTCTCAAGGCCGTAATGGTCGTCATCCAGCACCTTCTGGGCGCGGCCCAGATCCTTTTTGACGCGCGATTTCACGCCCCACGGGATCGACAGCATCCAGTCCAGATAGTTGCGCACAACGGTGGCTTCAGCGCTCATCGGGCTCATGTTCTTGAGCTTTTTGATCTCGCTGTCAGCCTTTTCACGGGCTTCCTTGCTCAGCTTGGTGGCGGCAATCTTGGCTTCCAGCTCGGCAACTTCGTTCTTGCCGTCCTCGCCATCGCCCAGCTCTTGCTGGATCGCCTTCATCTGTTCGTTCAGATAATATTCGCGCTGGGTCCGCTCCATCTGGGATTTCACGCGTGTCTTGATCTTTTTCTCGACCTGAAGGACGGACATTTCGCCCTGCATCAGGCCGTAAACCTTCTCAAGCCGCTCGGAAATGCTGAGCGTTTCCAGCAGTTCCTGCTTCTGGTTCACTTCAATGCCCAGATGCCCCGCCACAAGATCCGCCAGTTTCGCAGGCTCGACCGTTTCGCCGACGGCGGTCAGCGCCTCTTCGGGGACGTTCTTGCGCACCTTGGCATAGCGCTCGAACTCGTCCGCCACGGTGCGCAGCAGCGCCTCGGTGGTGGTGACGTCGCCCGGCATCTCGGTCAGATACTCGGCGCGTGCCTCGAAAAAGTTATCGTTTTCAAGATATTCGGTGATGCGCACCCGCGCCTGACCTTCGACCAGCACCTTGACGGTGCCGTCGGGCAGTTTCAGCAGTTGCAGCACATTGGCCAGCACGCCGGCCTTGTAGATGCCTGTCGCTTCGGGATCGTCCTCAGAGGGGTCGATCTGGCTGGACAGCAGGATCTGCTTGTCGTCGGCCATCACTTCCTCGAGCGCACGTACGGATTTGTCACGGCCGACGAACAGCGGCACGATCATATGCGGAAACACCACAATGTCGCGCAGCGGCAGGACCGGGTACGAAGCGTTAAGGGGCTCTTGCATGCTCTTTTCCTTATCTAGCAAGACGACCGGTCCCTGTTTGCGGCAACCTTCGTCGTCTCCTGGTTTCAGAGTAGTAAACTGTGTTTGACCACTGCCTGTTTCAAGGCTTCACAATGACGGGGTGTTCGGGGCTGTGCAATGGGACCTTGCAAAGTGATGGTTTTTTTTCGGCGGAAACAGATGCGTTTTGCGCGAAAACAGCTCCAGATTCACGTTTCGTTGTGGGTTTCCGATTGTGCGTTTGGGATTGTGGCCGACGATTGGCCGTCACAAAGAGCGTCGCGGTAAAATGATACGGGAATCGCCTGAAACTCCGGTATGAATATCAAAACAGGCGCGCATTGCCGCCCCACGCAAACACAAGTGTCACCCGCGTTACAGGCTACCGAAAAGTTCACAAACATTTGATTTCATTGGTTGGCCCCTAAAGCGAAAAATGCACTCTTTGAGGGAATATGAAAAATTATGGACTAGCATGACTTACAGAATAATCCCCGCCGCCCTTTGCCTATCTGTTCTTGCAGCCTGCGCGACAGGCGTTGCTATAAACACGCCGCCACAACAGGTTTCCTTTTCTACCGACGCCGCGCGCAGTAATATATATTCGCAAAAACCGATCGAGGTGCGCACACAATCGATTCAGATCGTCAATGGCTCCAAGAAAAGGGCCGAGATCACAGGCGCCGCCTGCGCGATCAAAGGCACCGGTTACACTGCCCAGATCACGACTCCTGCAAAGGTCAACCTGCCTACCTACAAAGGGCGCACCGATCCGGTCACCATAACGTGCAAAGCCAATGGCCAGACCGCGACAAAAACCTTTGAGCCTTACAACGAAACCACCTCGCGTCAGGCGACAGTCACAACTGGCGGACTTGCCGCTGTTCTGGTTACGGCGGTCGCAACCGCAGCCATCAAGGCCGCACGCAATCCAGCCAACGACGTTTATGCCTATCACAGCAAGATGGTCGTGCCCTTTGAAACACAGGCACCCGCAGAATGATGGGGCGACTGCTGGCCGGCATTTTCACTCTGGGTCTGGTTTCGGCCTGCACGCCTTTGACAGACGTGACCGAGATGCAGGGCAAGACGCTGGCTGCCACCTCGGGCAAGCCCTTGCGGTACGAACCGGTTGCTCTGCGCGCTATTTACTTTCATGAAGGTGCGCGGACAGAGTTGCCCGGTGCCCGTTGCACAATCTCGGGCAAGAACGTGGTCACATTGCGTGATCTACAAGTGCCGGCCAATCTAAACGTGCCGGTATTTCCGGGCTTGCCGCAAACCTTCAAGGTGACGTGCAGCGCCTCTTTGGGGGCCACGCAAATGCAGACAACTGGTATTATCCGCCCGTTAGACGCTGAAAAACCCTCAGCGGCAGAAAGCGGCCGCACCTATGCGAAAATGGGCGGCGCACTGTTTACCTCTGAAAGCTAAAGCCGTTCTATATCCCCGTCCGCACGGTTTGCGTGGAATGCCGCCTGCCACTGGGCGAAGGTGCCCGCCGCAATCGCGGCGCGCATTTCGCCCATGATCTGCTGGAAATAATGCAGGTTGTGCCATGTCAGCAGCATCGAGCTGATCATTTCCTGACTGCGGAACACATGATGCAGGTAGGCGCGCGAATAGTTCGTGCAAGCCGGGCATGTGCAGGCGTCGTCAATCGGGCGCGGGTCGTCCTGATGGCGGGCGTTCTTGATGTTCAAGACACCGTGACGGGTGAACACCTGCCCCGTGCGTCCCGACCGGGACGGCAGCACGCAATCCATCATGTCGATGCCGCGGGCCACGGCACCGACGATGTCGTCGGGCTTGCCCACGCCCATCAGGTAACGCGGCTTGTCCTGTGGCAACTGGTCGGGCGCAAAGTCCAGACAGCCGAACATCGCCTCCTGCCCCTCGCCCACGGCCAGACCGCCGACGGCATAGCCGTCAAAGCCGATCTGCGTCAGCGCCTCGGCGCTTTCGGCGCGCAGGTCTTCTTCCAGCCCGCCCTGCTGGATGCCAAACAGCGCATGGCCCGGACGGTCCCCGAACGCATCGCGCGACCGCTGCGCCCACCGCATCGACAGGCGCATGCTTTCCGCAATCCGCGCCTTGTCGGCGGGCAGCGCGGGGCATTCGTCGAAACACATCACGATGTCCGAGCCCAGCAGCTTTTGAATTTCCATCGACCGTTCCGGCGTGATCTCGTGACGCGATCCGTCGATGTGGCTTTTGAAGGTCACACCCTTTTCGGTCAGCTTGCGCAAGGCGGCAAGGCTCATCACCTGAAAGCCGCCTGAATCCGTGAGGATCGGCTTGTCCCAGTTCATGAACTGGTGCAGCCCACCCAGCCGGTCAATGCGTTCCGCCGTGGGGCGCAGCATCAGGTGATAGGTGTTGCCCAGCAGAATGTCGGCCCCCGTCGCCGCCACGCTTTCGGGCAGCATCGCCTTGACCGTGGCCGCCGTGCCGACCGGCATGAAGGCCGGCGTGCGAATGTCGCCACGCGGCGTGTGGATGGTGCCGGTGCGCGCGCGCCCGTCAGTGGCTGCCAAATCGAATGAAAAACGTGTCATGTGCGCGCTATAGGCGCTTGCGGCGGCGCACGCAATGTTGCGCGGTTTCCCCGACCGGACATTGCGCTATATCGCCATGAAACTGAAAACCTGAAAAAGGAAACCCGCCGCATGACACGTTTGCTGCACCCGCTCGCGTCTGCCCTGCGCCAAGGCCTGGGCACCCTGCTGGCGTTGGTTTTCCTTGCCTCTTTCGCCCATGCACAGGCCGAGATTGAATTTTTCGAAGTCGATGCGCTGAACCCAGGTCTGCCCGCCGCCCCGGAAGGCCTGGACCGGGCGACCCCGATGAGCGCGATGGACAGCTTTTTCGAATTGGCCGAAGCAGGACAGTTCAAGGACGCCGCCCAGGTGCTTGACCTGACCAACCTGCCCCGCGACGCGCAAGGTGCGCGCGCCGCCGAACTGGCAGAGCAGCTTTTCGTGCTGATGGACCGCAAGGTCGTGGTGCCGTGGCGATCGCTTTCGGACCGCCCCGACGGCTGGCTGAGCGGATCAACCGAATCCGATCACACCGGCCGCGTGCGCCGGTCCATCGTCATCGACTGGCTTGAGCTGGGACGTCACGATGTGGCGCTGCGGCTGAACCGCGTTATGCCGCCGGACGGCACGCCGGTCTGGGTGATCTCGCGGGAAAGCGTCAGCCGCATCCCGGATCTGTATGCAATTTACGGGCCGACAGCGCTGGAACAGGCATTGCCGCTCTGGGCCCGCGGCGACGCGTTCCTGGGCATGTACGTCTGGGAGGTCATCTTTGTCCCGCTTATGCTGTGGGTGGCCTTCGCGTTGGGCTGGCTGACCTATCGCTCTGTCACCCTATTTGGCCGCAAGATGAACACCGCGCTTAGCCATGCCATCGTGCGCGCGCTGCGCTGGCCTGCGACGATTGCGGTGACAACCACGGTCGTGGGTGTATCGACGACGCGGGTGCTGGTGGTTTCAGGCGTATTGGACAGCCTGATCAGTCCGATGACAATCATCGGCTTCGTCACGGCGGCCACGCTGGCGGTGGTGTTCGTCATTGACGAGATTTTCGACCGCATCAGCTTTAACACTCCTGACGAGCTTGCCGACCCGGGCAATGCCCATATGCGCAGCATGGCCACGATGATCTCGGCCGCGCGCAAGGGCGTCATTGTCATCGCGCTGCTTGTGGCGTCCGGCATTGTGCTGTCCTCGGCCAATGCGTTTCAGTCCATCGGCCTGTCGCTTCTGGCCTCGGCCGGTGCGCTGACCATCATCCTGGGCTTTGCCGCGCGCGAGGTTCTGGGCAATATTCTGGCCTCTGTGCAGATCGCGCTGAACCGGTCGGCGCGGATCGGCGACATGGTGATCTTCGAGGGGCGCTATTGCACGGTCGAGCGGATCAACTTTACCTATGTCCAATTGCTGATCTGGACCGGAAACCGCTACATCGTTCCGGTCAGCTATTTTGTGAAGGATGCCTTTGAAAACTGGTCTATCGAAGACACCAAGATGACCCGTGTGATCGAACTGACGCTGGCGCATGGCGCTGACATCGAACGCCTGCGCAAGGTGTTTCTGGACATCGTTGAACAGGAGGACGGCGATGACACCGGACCTGTGGATATGGCTGCGGTGCGTGTGAACGATCAGAATGTCTTTGGTCAGCATGTGTGGTTCGAGCTGCCCACGCCCAACCCCACCACAGCATGGGCGATGCAGTGCAAGATACGCGAACAACTCATCCGCGCGGCACGGCAGATCGAGCACGAAACCGGCCAGCGCATGCTGCCCAGTGACGCGCCCCGCGAACTGCCCGCCCCCGAAACCTCGGACTTTGCGCAACAGTCCTGACGCCCCGTCTGTCACGCTTGCTTTATCCCCTGCCAGGGGCCAGAACAGAAACAGTGTTCTGGCCGAGGGGTGACACACGTGGATGTCGAACAAATGCTGCTGGACCTGTTGCAGAACAATCTGGTCTATCTTCTGGCCGCCGTTTTGCTGGTGGTACTGGTTTTCAAATCGGTCAAGATCGTACCGCAATCCGAACAGCACGTGGTGCAACGCTTTGGCCGGTTGCGGGCCGTGCTTGGGCCGGGGATCAACATGATCGTGCCGTTCATCGACCATGTGGCGCACAGGATTTCCATTCTGGAACGGCAGTTGCCCACCGCCAGCCAGGACGCGATCACCCGCGACAACGTGCTGGTGCAGGTGGACACATCGGTGTTCTACCGCATCATCGAGCCGGAAAAGACCGTGTACCGCATCCGTGACGTGGACGGGGCCATTTCGACCACCGTGGCAGGCATCGTGCGCGCCGAGATCGGCAAGATGGACCTGGACGAGGTTCAGGCCAACCGGTCGTCGCTGATCACCACGATCAAGGCCAACGTCGAGGACGCGGTGGACAACTGGGGCATCGAAGTGACCCGCGCCGAGATTCTGGACGTGAACCTGGACGCCGCGACCCGTGCCGCGATGATGCAGCAGCTGAACGCCGAACGCGCCCGCCGCGCGCAGGTGACCGAGGCCGAGGGCAAGAAACGCGCCGTCGAACTGGGGGCCGATGCCGAGCTTTATGCATCGGAACAATCCGCCAAGGCCCGCCGCGTTCTGGCCGACGCCGAGGCCTATGCCACCGAGGTCGTGGCCAAGGCCATTGCCGAACACGGGATCGAGGCCGCGCAATATCAGGTGGCCCTGAAACAGGTCGAGGCACTGAACGCGTTGGGCAACGGCACGGGCAAGCAAACCATCGTTGTGCCAGCCGCAGCCCTCGAAGCCTTTGGTGATGCGTTCAAACTGCTGAAGGGTCGCGGTTGATGGCGGGTCTGGTCGGCATCTGGTGGGTCTGGCTGGCCTTTGCCATCGCTTTGGGCGTGGTCGAAGTGCTGCTGCCCGGTTTCATCTTTCTGGGCTTTGCCCTGGGGGCGCTGGTGATGGCGGGCATCGTGGGCCTTGTGGTCCCGACAATTGGCGTGGCCCCGGCAATGGCGCTGTTTGCGGGCCTGTCGCTGCTGGCGTGGATCGTGCTGCGGCTGGCATTCCGCCGCCAAAGCTCGGGCGCACGGCGGGTTTTGCACGACATCAACGACGGCTAGGTGGTCTGGGGCGTGTTCCTCGGAGATTTGGCAAGCACTGGTCTATCCCCCGCATCTGAAAGCGGAGATTAAGAAGTGTTTCAGTTCTACTTTGACGGAAAACTGCTTGGCTTTTCTGCCTTAGAGAAAGGTGATCCCCCAATGGGCTGCGCAGAAGGTAACTTCATTCCGTGTGATGAATTTAAAATCTTTCGAGCCACCGTTCCGGCTGAGAAAAAGGGGAGTATGATGATTGCACGAACCGTTGGATAGGACTGACTGTCACGACTGTCGAAGGCGTTCAAATCGAGTGCTATGATGTGGTGTTGTTTGAGTATGAACTTCCCGATGAAGTGGAACTGTATGTTGATGTCTTGGGTATGCATCACCAGCTCTATGAAGAACTGTTCCCGGGACGCTACGCCGCTTACGCGGCGAGCTTTTCCTTGGGGCACGAAGTCGCTTAAGATCCGCGCACGAGGCCATAAAACAGACAATCATCAGCTTGGTCGCAACCGTTCGCTTTGGTTTTTTGGAACCTGCGCGTAACTCACTCAGCCATTCAAGACCTGACGAATAGGGTTGCGAATGAAACCTTGGAAATGAGGCGCAGATTTACCGGTTGTGTCGATCCAGTCCAATGCAAGCTGCTCAGCCTTATCTACATCCTCCTTAGGCATCTGCGCGACAAGTTCTGGCAGCCAACCGTCATACAAATTCTCTTTGTAGATGCAGCATCCCAGAAACGCATATTTAAGAGCCAGCACGAAGTCCTCTTCTGTGCCCGTTCCGGACCTATAGGCTTCAGCGAGATAAACCAGGTCTGCCGCCGAGCCGCCTTGGGCAGATTTTTCAATCCAGTAGAACGCTTTATCAGGCTGTGCTGGCCCGTAACGGCCCGCATACAGGTGATACAGCCGATTATATGTCTTTTGCTTTCCCGCCTCGGCGGCCTTCAAAAGCCAGTATTCAGCCTTCTCTGAATTGACCATGTGGGAAAGTTTGGGTGGCGGCAGAATATACAGTCCACCGAGAGTTGCCTGGGCGTCCGCGTCGCCGTTCTCGGCGGCACTGATCAAATCATTTATGCTACTGCAATCAGTGCCATCGCCGTGCTCAAACTCACCCAAGTAGACCAGCCAAAAGCCGCTCTCCCTTACATCAAGCGGTGCGGAAACCTGTGGCCTGGGTACGCCTGCGAAGGGAATATCAACCTGAAGCGTGATGCATGAATTGACCGGACCCAAAGCGCGACTTTGACATTCCTCTTCAACGCGGTCACGCCAGAAGTCCGCATAGGAGTGGTTCTTAAAACGCTTTGTTGCCAAGTTATCTTGGTCATCAAAGGATACTTCCAGAAAATCGTGGTCAATGAATTTTTCGCCTTGGCTCTTTGCAAATTTGGATAATACACCATCGGCGTGATCTTCCAGTTTATAGTAGTCAGGATCTTCGCTTACAAAATCCGACAACTGCGTTTTTGACTGGAACTGCCCCAGCCAGATTTGGGTTCTTAAAGGGAGGCGCGGGGAAGTCTCTGGCCCCTTTGGCAACGGTGAATCTTTCGCTTCCTGCTTGCGCGGAACCTCTGCCCTTTTCCCTCTACGAAATGGCCAAAACGGCATGATTAAGTCCTCTTATAGCAATCATCGAGTTCAGATTTCAGCACATACGATTCTCCTTAAGTATAATTTGTAGCGAACTTTCACTACCTCCCGAAAACCACCGATTGTTGAACGGCTGTCGCAATTCACTGCACACAGTTCCCATTCGGTGAAACTATCTCGCAGTCTGCCCGCCTTCCTGCCCGACGATGTTGCGCTTCACAGCCGCGCCATGGCATACTGAGCCAAAGGAGCCGCGATGAACCAGATGCAGACCCCCGATCTTGTCACCTGTGATGTGACCGAAGGCGTGGCGACGCTGGCCCTTGGCGGCGGGGTGGCTCATGCGCTTTCGCTGGGCATGATCAGGACCCTGCACGCAACGCTGGATGATCTGGCCGCAGATGATACGGTGCGCGTCGTGGTGCTATCCGGCCCGGGACACATCTTTTGCGCGGGTCACGACCTGAAGGAAATCGCCCGTCACCGTGCGGATGACGATCAGGGGCACGCCTACCTGACCGAATTGTTCGAAGCCTGCGCCGGGATGATGATCGCGCTGGCCACATTGCCCAAGCCGACCCTTGCCATGGTGGACGGCATCGCCATGGCGGCGGGGCTGCAACTGGTGGCGTCCTGTGATCTGGCATTCGCCAGCCCGCGCGCCACGGTTTGCCTGCCCGGTGTGACGAACGGCGGCTTTTGCACCACGCCTGCGGTCGCCGTGTCGCGCAACGTGGGGCCGAAACACCTGATGGAACTGACGCTGACCGGCACGCCGATGACGGCGGACTGGGCGCAGGCGGCGGGGCTGTTCAACCGGATCTGTCCGGGCGATACGCTGACGGCGGAAACCCGAACCTTTGCCACCGCCCTTGCCACCCGCAACCCCGGCCCTATTTCCAAGGGCAAGACGGCGTTGCAAGCCCACCGCGATCTGCCGCTGCGCGACGCCTATGCGCTGGCGACGCCGGTGATGATCGACCACTTTATGGACCCGGGCCGCCTGGCATCAGAGGCCGCGAAAGCGCCCAAGGCCTGATCGGCACCTTCTTTACATCTTTGACACACATGCCGCGCCACACTGGCGCCGCCCGCCTTTGACAGGAGTACCCAATGGACAGTCTACACTTTGGCTGGGAAGAATGGATCGGATTGCCCGAACTGGGCCTGCCCGCCCTGAAAGCCAAGATCGACACCGGCGCGCGCACCTCGGCGCTGCACGCCCACGACATCGAAGTGTTCGGCCCCGCCGCCAAGCCTAAGGTGCGGTTCAACGTCTACCCTGTCTCGGGGCAGACGCAGGTGCAGATGACCTGCTCGGCCGAGATCAAGGACCGCCGCGAGGTGACATCGTCCAACGGCGAATCCGAGCTGCGCTATGTGATCGAAACCACGCTGGAGGTCGCAGGTCAGTCGTGGCCCATCGAAGTGACCCTGACCGACCGCTCGGGCATGACCAGCCGCATGTTGCTGGGCCGCCAGGCGTTGCAAGACCACATTTCGATCACCGCCACGGAAAAGCGGCTGCAACCGGACCTCAGCTATGATGTCTACCATTCCGCCGCCGTGCGACGTGCCGCCCCCCAACGCGCCCTGCGCATCGCCGTGCTGAGCCGCGAGGACAACTATTCCACGCGCCGTCTGGTCGAGGTCGGCGAGGCGCGCGGCCACACGGTCGAGGTGATCGACACCACGCGCTGCTACATGGCGATCAACACCATGGCCCCCGAGGTGCATTACGACGGCAAGCGCCTGCCCCGCTATGACGCGATTGTGCCGCGCATCGGTGCGTCGATCACGCCCTACGGCACCGCCGTGATCCGCCAGTTCGAAACCATCGGCACCTATTGCGTCAACGGCAGCGCCGGCATCACCGCCAGCCGCGACAAGCTGCACGCGCATCAGGTGCTGGCCAGCAAGCGCATCGGTATGCCGACCACTGCGTTCGCCGCATCGCCCAAGGACACCGGCAACCTGATCGGTCTGGTGGGCACCGCGCCGCTGATCGTGAAACTGCTGGAATCGACCCAAGGCAAGGGCGTCGTGCTGGCAGAAACCAAGAAAGCCGCCGAAAGCGTCATCGACGCCTTTCGCGGCCTGCGCGCCAACTTTCTGGTGCAGCAGTTCGTCAAGGAAGCCGCAGGCGAGGACATCCGTTGTCTGGTGATCGACGGCAAGGTGGTCGCATCCATGAAACGCACCGGGGCCGAGGGCGATTTCCGCTCGAACCTGCACCGGGGCGGCTCGGCCAAAACCGTGCGCATCACCAAGGAAGAACGCGAAACCGCCTTGCGCGCCGCGCGGGCCTTTGGCTTGGGCAAGGCGGGCGTTGACCTGTTGCGGTCGGAAACGGGGCCGAAGGTGCTCGAGGTCAATTCGTCGCCCGGGTTCGAGGGCATCGAAAAGGCCACTGGCAAGGACATCGTGGGTATGCTCTACGACATGATCGAGGCACGGGTGAAACCGCAACCGGTGCGCAAGCGCAAGGGGTGATACGGCGCGCACGCATGCTGATCCCGTAATTTGCATGCCGTGCGACCATTGTCCCCCGGTGCCAGACAATGCCCCGACCGCGCCATGAACTGACCATTTTTGTCCCTCAAAACCAGCCGATGCGGATTTTGAGGGACAGCAATATGCCAGCCACGCCAACGATTATTCTTGACCTGATTTCAGGCACCTACACCGACAGCACCGACGGTTGGCGCGACACCAGCTATAACCTTGTGTCGATGCAGGACTTTCAGCGCAGCACCGTCCAGATTTATCTGGGCTACGACACCGCGCTGAACGCCGAATATCTGTTCAACGGTGTGTTGCTGGCGGGGATGACATCGGAAGACGCTTTTACGCTGACCCAAGCCAACGGCAGCCAGTTGAACTTTGCCGAGGACGCGCGGGTGGGCAGTGCGGATCGTGATCTGTTCACCCTTGATGGCGGCACGATTGCCACCGTCGGCACCGTGACCTTTGACGGCGAAACCGCGTTGCGCAACGTTTTCTTCAACAACTATGTTTTTGACCTGAACGCCTTTGGCGCCTCAAGTTCTGGTGGAACCATCAACCGCGCCGTGAACGTGGTTTTTGAACAGTCCGACAAGACCCATCGCACAGCGACATGGCACAATGTCGATCTGGACGGGACCGCCACCACGGACAGGTTCACCGGGCTGGACATCGACAACAGCTATATCGGGGGCACCCTTACCGTGGGCGGCGGCGGTCAGTTTGACAATTCGGAGCTGTCGGGGCTGCTGCGCCTGAACGGGACCGACGCGTTCAGCGCCTATCTTACCTCGGAACTGATCTCGGCCGATGGGCGCGCGGGGTCGCTGGTTGTGCTGGGCGATCGCGCCGAAAACCGGCTGGAGGGCGCATTTGACGTCACCGGGCGCATCGACATGGGCGACGGCAGCGACAGTGTCGACCTGACCGGCGACGTGAACGGGCGCATCATATTGGGCAATGGCAGCGACACGCTGACGCTGACGGGCACGGTTACCACCAAGATTTTCGGCGGACGGGGCGCGGATACCATAAACCTGTTTGACGCCACCAACGCCGGCATCAGCATTCACGGCGGCAATGGCGACGACCTGATCTATGGCTCGTCCGGCAACGAGGTGATCGTCGGCGACGGCGGCAACGACACGATTTCGGGCGGCGCGGGCCGTGACATTCTGGTTGGGCGCTCGGGGGCCGATGTGTTCGTGTTTGCCGCCGACGACAGCACGCCCGAGGCGCGCGATATGATCCGCGATTTCTCAAAGGCCGATGGTGACAAGATCGACCTGACCTTTACCGCGAACCATTTCCACGACGGCAACAGCTTTACCGGGGCATCCGGCGAAGTGATCGCGGTGGGCCGGTTGGTTCAGGTCGACATCGACGGCGACCGCGTGGCCGATATTGAAATCGACATGCGCAGCGATCTTGGCCTGACGGCGGATGATTTCATCCTGACCTTCGGCTTTGAAATGGTCTGAGGTTCAGACCAAGCCCCCCCCTGCGATACCATCCGGCTTTTGCCCCCCACACAACCGTGTGCCGGGGGCAAAAGGCCGTGTCGAAGGGGCACGGTCGCGGCCGCAATTTGGGAACAAGGAAAAAAATCCTTGCCACACAATCGCCACATTTCTTGACGTGCTGCCCATCGCATTGAATTTTATGTGACTTTTTTCTACTTTTGATTGAAAGAGACTGCACATGCCCATTACCACCCTTCGCCTGGACGCCTCTTTCGAGGGTACGATCCTGGAAACTTCGGACGCCTGGTTTGACGAAACAGACACCCTGGTCTCGATGGACGATTTCGTCGGTCAGACTGTCGACATCATCCTGGACGCCCCGCCCAGCGTAACGCTTCAGGCCAATCAGGTTTTCAACAATGTCGTGATCAACAACATCACCAGCAATGGGGCTCAGTATCTCACGGGTGACAGCCGCGGCGATCTGTATCACGTCGCCGATGGTGGCGTGGTCGGAAATGGCAACGACGACCGGATCTTTTTCAGCTACGGGGCTTTCGGCAGCACAGGGACGATCAACTTTGACGGTTTGGTGCGCTTCTCATCCATCGAATTTGACAACGATGAGTTCGCCGGCCTTGAAGAAACACCGCTGTTTCTGAGCTTTATGCAATCCGATGCCGTGGACCGTTCGATCAGTATCAGTTCATCATCCGTTTACGCCGACGTCATGACCGATGAATATTCACAGCTTGATATGATCTATTCTTCGGTGATTGGCGGGCACACGCTGACGGTGAACGGCGGCTTGCTGACGGGTGCGTTTTATCTCAAAGGACAGATCTTGCTGAATGGCGCGGACGCATGGGTCAACCGCTTTGGAACCAGCACTGTCACCAACGCGACCAATGATGCGACGGCCCTGACCGTTCAGGGCGACAACACCGCAAACACCATCACCGACAACACCACGCTTTCAATCACAGGCAGGATCGACATGGGCAGCGGCTTTGACAGTGTCACGCTGAACGGTGCCGTAAACGGTGACATCGCTTTGGGCGGTGGTGCGGACACGCTGGTGCTGACCGGCAGCTATATCGGCAACATCACGGGCGGCAAAGGCGATGACATCGTAGACATGAGCCTGAGCAAGTCCAAGGACGTGCGGGTCACATTGGGCAACGGCGACGACGTGTTCTTGGGCGGTTCGGGCGACGAGACCATTTTGGGCAGCGGTGGCAACGACACTATCTCGGGCGGAGCAGGACGCGACATCATCGTCGGTGGCAAGGGTGCGGATGTGTTCGTGTTCGTCGCAGGCGACAGCGATCCGTCGGCGCGCGACCAGATCCGTGATTTCCGCAGACCCCAGGGGGACATGATCGACATGTCGCGCATCGAAGACGCCTTTTTCAGCGATGCGGACAGCTTTTCGGGCACGGCAGGCGAGATTATTGCGGTCAGCAAATACGTTCTGGTCGATGTGGATGGTGACGGATTTTCGGACCTTGAGATCGACATGCGCAAAAACCACCTGCTGACCGAGGCCGATTTCATTCTCGGAGACATCATCTGACTGTGGCACCCTGCCCCTCTGGACGCTTGGGCCGGTTATCCCTATATAATCAGTCAGGAACCAGAGTGAGGCCCCATGGACCAGTCCAAAGAAATGCTAGAGGGGACGCCGCTGATTGCGCCGTCCTCGACCGACCACCCGCTGTACGACGCGGTCGTCGATGCGTGTCGTACGGTTTATGATCCTGAAATTCCTGTGAATATCTATGAGCTGGGCCTGATCTACACCATCGACATCGCCGACGATGGTACGGTGCGCGTGATCATGTCGCTGACGGCACCGGGTTGCCCTGTGGCCGGTGAAATGCCCGGCTGGGTCGCCGATGCGGTCGAACCGCTGCCTGGCGTGAAAACCGTTGATGTCGAGCTGACGTGGGAGCCGCCCTGGGGCATGGAAATGATGTCCGACGAGGCGCGGCTGGAACTGGGGTTCATGTAGGGGCTGGCGTGTGACGCACCCCTGCACATCCCCCAAAAGCGCGTTGCGCAATTAGAACAAAAGCGGGACCAAAGGCCCCGCTTTTTTATTTTACTTACCCGCTGATACTCTCCGCTGACGCCATGCCGGGGGCCGTGGACTTTCCGCCCAGCTTCTCGCGCACTTTCGCTTCGATTTTGTCACCCACATCGGAGTCGATGTTCCGCCAATACTCGAACGCGCGCACCAGAACCTTTTCGCTGACGCCGTCGCACAGGTGGCCCGCCACGTTCGACACCAGCCGGTCGCGCGCCGCATCATCCATCACGTCGCGCACCAGCGCGCCCGCCTGGCTCCAGTCGTCGTCATCCTCGCGCAGCGTATAGGCCTGGCGCACCATGTCACCGTCGGTGTACCACAGCCCCGCCTCCTGTGCCGCAGGCTGCGCCGACGGTCCGCCATAGGAATTCGGCGCATAGACCGGGTCGGCCACGTTCTGCGTGCGCCCTGCCCCGTCCTTGGAATAGCTGTTCACCTCGGACTTGGCACCGTTCACCGGGATCTGTTTGTAGTTCACGCCCAGCCGCGCGCGGTGCGCGTCGGCATAGGCAAAGCCGCGCGCCAGCAGCATCTTGTCAGGCGACAGGCCGACACCCGGCACCATGTTGTTCGGCTCGAACGCGGCCTGCTCGATCTGGGTGTGGAAATCGGTCGGGTTGCGGTTCAGGGTCAGCTTGCCCACTTCGATCAGCGGATAGTCGGCATGTGGCCAGACCTTGGTCAGATCAAAGGGGTTGATGCGATAGGTCTTGGCATCCTCGAACGGCATGATCTGCCATTTCAGCGTCCAACTTGGGTGGTTGCCGTCGCGGATCGCGTTGAACAGGTCCCGGCGGTGGTAATCCCCATCCGTGCCCGCCAGCTTGTCGGCCTCGTCCTGCGACAGATAGGCATTCCCGTCGCCCTGATCGGTCATATAGTGAAACTTGACCCAGAACTTTTCGCCCTCGGCGTTGACCAAGGAATAGGTGTGGCTGGAATAGCCGTTCATCTCGCGCCAGGATTTCGGAATGCCGCGGTCGCCCATCAGATAGGCCACCTGATGCGCGCTTTCGGGGGACAGTGTCCAGAAATCCCACTGCATGTCGTGATCGCGCATGTTGTTGTCGGCGCGGCGTTTCTGGCTGCGAATGAAATGCTGGAACTTCAGCGGGTCGCGGATGAAAAAGACGGGCGTGTTGTTGCCCACCATGTCGAAATTGCCCGCGTCGGTGTACATCTTGATCGAGAAGCCACGAGGGTCGCGCCATGTGTCGGGGCTGCCGCGTTCGCCGGCCACGGTGGAAAAGCGCATGACCACGTCACAGCTTGCACCTTTCTGGAAGATACCGGCCATGGTGTATTTGGACATATCCTGCGTCGTCTCGAAGGTGCCAAAAGCGCCCGACCCCTTGGCGTGTGGTTGACGCTCGGGGATGCGCTCGCGGTTAAAGTTGGCCATCTGCTCAAGCAGGTAGTGGTCGTTCAGAACAATCGGGCCATCGGGGCCAACGGTCAGCGAATGTTCGTCGCTTTGCACGCGAATGCCTGCGTCTGTTGTGGTGTGGGGGGTGTCTTTGGGATCTGCCATGGCCATTTCTCCGATGTCTGGGTGCGTCACAAGGAAACGGATGGCACGAGGTAAAGTTCCGCCCGCTGCGTGATCCGCACCAGCGTGGACTGACAGGCATTCCAACCCAGCCCCCGCGCACCAGCAGATTCCCGCCCAGATAGAACGTTGATTTTACGCGACCTTCGCAAATTGATCACAGATCTGTTACACAGAGCCGCCAGAAGGCCCTGAGATAACATTCTGACAACTGGAGTTTTTCATGCGTATCACGTTGATCGCGGCCACCCTTGCCGCCCTGCCCGTCGTGGCCTTTGCCGAGGGTCACGCACAGTCGACAGCCGTGTCCTATGGCGCGCGCCCTGCCTATCTGGTCGACAAGCTGCCCGAGGGTCCGCTGAAGGAAAAACTGGCCAGCTGCATGGCCCAGACCCCGGAAGCGACCGCCTTTTCCATCGGTCACCGTGGTGCCGCGCTGATGTTCCCCGAGCATACCGACCAATCCTATATCGCCGGTGCGCGTCAGGGTGCAGGTATCGTGGAATGCGACGTGACCTTTACCAAGGATCACGAACTGGTCTGCCGCCACGCGCAGAACGACCTGCACACCACCACCGACATCCTGGTCAGCGATCTGGCCGATGCCTGCACCACCGGCTTTACCCCCGCATCGGGCGACACCAAAGCCAGCGCCGAATGCCGCACATCGGACCTGACGCTGGAACAGTTCCGCACGCTGACGCCGAAAATGGACAGCGCCGACACCACCGCCACCACCGCCGAGGCCTATCAGGGTGGCGTCGCGGGCTTCCGCACCACGCTGTACACAGACAAGGCCAGCGTTATGACCCACGCGGAATCGATCGAACTGATCAAGTCGATGGGCGCCAAGTTCACGCCCGAGCTGAAAAGCCCGTCGGTCGAGATGCCCCATGACGGTTTCAGCCAGGAAGACTATGCGCAGAAGATGATCGACGAATACAAGGCCGCGGGCATTCCCGCGTCCGACGTCTGGGCGCAGTCGTTCAACCTGGACGACGTTCTGTACTGGGTGAACAACGAACCCGAATTCGGCAAACAGGCCGTGTATCTGGTGGAATGGTCCGATGGTTTTGACGAACAGGACAAAGCAACATGGAACGAAGATTTCGCTGCGCTGAAAGAGCAAGGCGTGCAATATCTGGCACCTTCGCTGAACATGCTGCTGACAAACGACAACGGCGCGATTGCCGCGTCGGCCTATGCGCTGGCCGCCAAAGAGGCCGGTCTGAAGCTGATCGCATGGACACTGGAACGCTCGGGCCCGCTGGCCTCGGGTGGCGGCTGGTACTTCCAGTCGGTTGGTGACGTGGTCAAGGACGACAGCGACTATCTGGTGGCGCTGGACGTGATCGCGCAAGACATCGGCGTCGAAGGCGTGTTCTCGGACTGGCCCGCGACTGTGACCTATTACGCGAACTGCATGGGTCTTTAAGTACCCCCAACCCGCGCAGTGATCGGGCCGTCCCTTCCGGGGGGCGGCCCTTTTTCTTTGCTCTGTCGCGTGCCCCTGTCGCGTCGCAACACCTTGATGGCAGGCTGGCGTCTGCTGTCTTCGCCGCTATAACCGCCCTTATGTCCCAGCTGATCCCCCTTGATATTGCCGTCTGGCGCATCCTGCCCAAGGACCTGCCCCCTGACACACCGGCACGGGCCCCAGCGGGCCGGTTCCACCATTCCGGCCAGATTGCCGCCTATGCCTCGCTCAGCGCCGAAGGTGCGCGGGTGGCGATCCAGCGTTACCTGAACAACGGCGTGTCGCGCGTGCTGGTTCCGATGTGGCTGACAGCGTCGCAGGTGGTCGATGAACGCGGCAACCGGGATGCCTCGGTCGTCTGGCAGGACATTCATGCCGGCGGGCAGCCGTCGCCGACATGGGCCATTTCGGATGCCGCGCGGGCCACGGGCGCTGTGGCGATGCTGTATTCCTCGCGCTCGCGCCCCGACCTGTCGCATGTGGTGGTGTTTGACCCTGCCTGCCTGCGTGTGGTTGGTCCAGCGGCACCGTTTATTCCCTAAGATACCTTTTTCCGCCCGCACGCCCGCCCGACAGTTGCAAGGCCGCGGATTTGCCCGCACAACTGGTGGGCAAAGAGGACACCCCATGCCGCAACTGGCCGTTCTGACCGGAGACATCGTGAAATCATCCGCCTTGCCCGAGGGCGGGCTGGCGCAGATCTTTGCGGGTCTTGAGGCTGCGGCGACGGCTCTGGCGGAATGGCAGGACGTGATCCCCCGTCTGACCCGTGCGCGCGGTGACAGTTGGCAGGCGGTTTGTGCCGCACCTTTTGCCTTTCGCGCAGCACTGGCGTTTCGCGCAGGTGTGCGGATGACGGGCAAGGCACACGACACCCGTATCGGCCTTGGCACCGGCGATGGCACGGTCACCGGCGCGGATCTGGCTGACGCCGATGGTGCGGCCTTTGTCGCGTCGGGGCGGGCGCTGGACGACATGGCGCGCACCGCGCGGCTGGCCACCGACAGTGCCCCGCTTGCGTTGCAAGCCGCCCTGCCCCTTGCCGATCATATCAGCAGCCGCTGGACCGTGCGTCAGGCGCAGATCGCGCTGGCGTCGCTGGCGGTGCCTGCCCCCACACAGGACGCATTGGCCGAACGGTTCGAGGTCAGCCGCCAGACCGTTCACAGCCTGCAAGAGGCCGCAGGCATCCGCGCATTGATCGAGGTTTGCGAGATGCTGGAACATGGCTGATATTGCACAAAGCAGCCATATTCGACTGCAATTCATGATAGCAGCCATAAACGGCTGCTTTTATACATCATGATCGACGCCGCACTGGCCCTGACGCTGGCGTGGTTGCTGGCCTTTCACCTGCTGCCGCCCCGTGTGCCGCTGCCGGTGCGCATTGTCGTGGTCTTTGCGCTGGGCTGGGCGGCATTGGGTGGTGCGGCCCATGTGACCGCCGCTGCGGCGCTGGGGCATGTGGCGGTGGCGTTGATCGCCAGGCGGGTGCCGCTGCATCTGTGGTCCTATCTAAGTACCCAGGCCGCCCATATCGTGGTGATCGCGGCTGTGGTCGTCTGGATGCCCGACGCCTTTGCCCATGGCCTGTGGGCCGCCTATGCTGCCACACTGCACCCCCTTGCGATCCTTTTGGGGGGTGTGATTGCCGCGACCCTGATGGGCGGCCCTGCGGTGGGTCTGCTGATGGCCCCGTGGCGCGCCGCCGCGCAGATCGAAGGGCTGGACAACGCAGGCCGCATCATCGGGCTGATGGAACGCGCGCTGATCTACCTGATGGTCATGATTGGCGAGCCCACCGGCATCGGTTTTCTGATCGCGGCCAAATCCATCCTGCGGTTCGAAACCGCCTCGCGCGATCAAAAGGCCAGCGAATACGTGATTATCGGCACTTTGGCCTCCTTTGGCTGGGCGCTGGCGTGGGGCTTTGCCGCGCAAAGCCTGATTGCAGCGCTGTGACTGCTTGAGATTGCGACGCACGCCCCCTACATTGGGGTCAAAGGAGTTCTGTTTATGTTTTCCATCCCCGGCAAGCAGGCCGTCACCATCACCCCCCGCGCCGCCGCCCAGATTGCCAAGCTTATGGCAGCGGACGGCCACAAGGGACTGCGCATCGGCGTCAAGAAAGGCGGCTGTGCAGGCATGGAATACACCATGGAGTATGTGGACGAACAGGACCCCAACGACGAAGCCGTAGAACAGGACGGCGCGCGGGTGCTGATCGCGCCGATGGCGCAGATGTTCCTGTTCGGCACCGAGATCGACTATGAAACCTCGTTGCTGGAATCGAGCTTCAAGTTCAACAACCCCAACGTGACCGAAGCCTGCGGCTGTGGCGAATCGATCAAATTCGCCGACCCCGCCGAAATGGCCGAACATCTGGTCAAAGGCTAAGCGCCCGTGGCCGTTTCCGACGAAGCGGTCGAAATGGCGCTGGACCTGCTCAGCGACGTCGGCCCCGTGTCAACGCGGCGCATGTTCGGCGGCATGGGGTTTTACACCGACGGTCAGATATTCGCGCTGCTGATGTCAGACGGTCGCCTGATGCTGAAAGGTGCGGGCGACATGCAGGCACAGTTTGACGCCTTGGGCATGGTCCGCTGGACCTATCAACGCCCCGGTCAGAAACCCGCAGCGATGCCCTATTGGGAACTGCCTGACAGCGCGCTGGACGACCCCGACGAGGCGACGGAGCTGGCGCGGCGGGCGATTGGCCATCTGTAATTGCTGCTCTTGCGCCGCGCGACCCGTCTGCCCTAGCTGGCAATCAAAGCCTTGATAATAGGCGTGAAATCCTGCGCCTTCAGGCTGGCCCCGCCCACCAGCGCACCGTCCACGTTGTCGCATTGGAAAATCTCGGCCGCGTTGCCCGGTTTGACCGAGCCGCCGTACAGCAGCCGGATCGCATTGCCGACCTGATCGCCCAGCCGCTGCACCAGACGTGCGCGGATGAAATCATGCACTTCGTCGATCTGCGCCGTGGTGGCGACCGCACCGGTGCCGATGGCCCAGACGGGTTCGTATGCGACGACCAGATTGTCGCCTGTCGATCCGTTCGGCACCGAGCCGGACAACTGCCCCGCAATGATGTCCAGCGTGTTGTCGGCCTCGCGGTCTTCGGCGCTTTCTCCGATGCACAGGATCGCGACCAGACCGGCGTCCCATGCGGCCTTGGCCTTGGCGCGCACGTCGCTGTTGGTTTCGTGGCAGGCGTCGCGGCGTTCCGAATGGCCGACGATCACATGGGTGGCCCCCGCGTCCGCGATCATCGGGGCGGCAATGTCACCGGTAAATGCACCGGCGGTTTCGCTGTGACAGTCCTGCGCACCGATGGTCACCGCACTGGCCCGCGCGATTTCGCTGGCGCGGAACAACAGCGGCGCCGGCGGGCAGATCACGATGTCGGTGTCGGTGTTGTCGGCATGGGCCGCCGCCAGATCCGAGATCACGCTGAGGGCCGCACTGCTGCCGTTCATCTTCCAGTTGCCTGCTGCCATCTTGCGCCGCATCGTCATCCCGCCTGTTCTTGGATTGCTTTGCCCTGATTTAGCATTGCAGCGCAGGGCGGGCAATGTAGGCTTTGGCTGGGCAGCCCCCCAGCGCCCGAAACCAACACAAGGACACCACGGCATGATCCCCAGACTGGACGCGGCACTGATCGCGGCGCGCGACGCAGACACCATCGCAGCCCTGGCGCAGGCGGCGCAGGGCACGGGGTTTGCCACCGTCCACAACACCGCGTTGACAGAGCCGCGCGTGCGCGAGGTGATAGAAACCTACCGCGCGTTCTTCCACCTGCCCGAGACGCAAAAGCGCGACGTGGACATGGCGCGCACCGGATCGAACCGAGGCTGGGGGGCTGCCGGATCGGAACAGGTCGATCCCGACGCCAACCCCGATTACAAACAATTCTTTGACGCAGGCTTTACTCTGCCTGCCGATGATCCGCTGGCGGCGCTGTCAGTCTATGCGCCGAACCGCTGGCCTGCGCAGCCTGCCCGGTTCCAGCAGGTGATCGCGGCCTATTACAGCGACGCCTGTGCGGTCGCCATGACCGTCCTGCGCGGAATAGCCGAGGCGATCGACGCGCCCCGCGACTATTTCGACGCCGCCTTTGACAAGCCGATGGCGCTGCTGCGCGGCAATTATTATCCGCAGCGGCCCGCATGGGCGACGGCGCAGGATTTCGGCATTGCCACGCACACCGACTATGGCTGTCTGACCCTGCTGGCCACGGACGGCACGCCCGGGCTTGAGGTGCGCAAGCGCGGCGGTGGCTGGAGTCCGGTTCAGGCGCAACCGGGCGCGTTCATCATCAACTTTGGCGAGATGATGGAGATGTGGACCAAGGGCCGCGTTCAGGCCACGCCGCATCGCGTGGTGGGCACCGACGCCGAGCGCATTTCGGTGCCGCTGTTTTTCAATCCGGCCTTTGACACGAATGTGGCCCCTATCGGGTCAGGCGAAGTGATCCGCGCGGGCGATCACTTGGAAAAGCGGTTTTCCGAGACTTACGTGCATCTGCAAACGCGGCCCGCTGCGCCATAGACACAGCCATGTGGCTTTTTCGGTTCCACCACCGTTCTGGCGTTCGCAGTGGTCAAACGAAACAACCCCCGCAGTTTCCTGCGGGGGCGTTACACATAGGGTCACAACGTGGCCCAACACTCATTACAAACCTATTTGATGATAATCTCCGGTCCCATCATCATCGTGGGCAGCCACGTCGAGATCGCCGGGATATAGGTCACCATTATCAGGAACACGAACAGCACGGCCAGGAACGGCAGTGCCGCGCGCACCACGGCCATCATCGGCATCCCTGCCACGCCCGAGGTCACGAACAGGTTCAGACCCACTGGCGGCGTGATCATCCCGATTTCCATGTTCACCACCATGATGATGCCCAGATGGATCGGATCAATGCCCAGCTCGATGGCAATCGGGAACACCAGCGGTGCCACGATCACCAACAGGCCCGACGGCTCCATGAACTGCCCGCCGATCAGCAGGATCACGTTGACGATGATCAGGAACACCACCCAGTTGAACCCCGCATCCAGCATTGCCCCCGCGATCTGTTGCGGGATCTGCTCATCCGTCAGCACGTGTTTCAGGATCAGCGCGTTGGCGATGATGAACATCAGCGTCACGGTCAGCTTGCCCGCCTCAAAGAACGCATCACGGGTGTCGCGGTGCCACAGGACCGTCAGCAACGCCCAGGGTTTGGCAAATAGACTGTGGTTCGCCACCCCCTCTTCCTTGGTGTGCAGCGGCCCCATGTCCCGATAAAAGAAGTTGGCGACAAAGAAAGCATAGATCGCCGCAACAGCCGCTGCTTCGGTCGGGGTGAAGATACCGCCGTAGATGCCGCCCAGAATGATGACGATCAGGAACAAGCCGCCCGATGCGTTCACGCCCGAGCTGACCACTTCGCCCCAGCCTTGCCATTCGCCCTTTGGCAGCTTCTTGACCACGGCCATGGCGTAGATGGTGATCATCAGCATGGTGCCCGCCATCAGGCCCGGGACGACACCGGCCAGGAACATCCGTCCCACCGACACATCCGTGGCGCTGGCGTAAACCACCATCACGATGCTGGGCGGGATCAGAATGCCCAGCGTGCCCGCGTTGGCGATGACACCGGCGGCGAATTCCTTGGTATAGCCCACCTGACGCATCCCTGCGATCACGATGGACCCGATGGCCACAACCGTCGCGGGGCTGGACCCGGACAGCGCCGCGAACATCATGCAGGCAAAGACACCCGCAATCGCCAGACCGCCCGGAAAATGCCCGACGATGGCGATGGAAAAGCGGATGATCCGCTGGGCCACGCCGCCCGTCGACATGAAGATCGAGGCCAGGATAAAGAACGGGATCGCCAGCAACGTATAGTGCCCCGCCATCGCCTGAAACAGCGATTGGGCCACGGATGCCAGCGACGTGTCGGACAGCACCAGCAGGAACACAATCGACGACATGCCCAGCGACACGGCAATCGGCACACCGATCAGCATCAGGCCGATGACCATGACGAAAAGAACAACAACTTCCATGACTTAATCCTCGCGGTTCATGTGGGCGACCGCTTCTACATCGTCTTCGGCCTCGTGGCTGACGATCAGGCTGTCAGCTGCACCGGTCCAGATGCGCACGCCTGCCTGAATGAACCGGAACAACAGCAATGCCATGCCGAAGGGCAGGATCGCATAGGGGATAAAGCGCGGTATTTTCTCGTAATGCTCGCCCTCGTTCATGATCGGCTCGATCCAGCGCAGCCATTCGGGGAACGGGATGTCGATGACCTCGTACCAGCCGCGATAGGACGAGCGTTTCATCTCTTCGAAACCGGTGGGCAGCACGCTGCCTGTGGTTTGCGGCAGGTTGGCGAAGTTCGCCCAGTAGTCCCACGACCCTTTCAGCAACAGCACCGCGTAAAAGATGCAGATCGCTGCGGCCACCAGCGCAATCATACGCCGTACCGGCACCGGAAACAGGTTGATCACTGCGTCCACACCCAGATGAGAGGTGGTTTTGACCGCGTAGCTGACCCCGAACAGGACCAGCCAGGCAAAGAGAAAGGTCACCATCTCCAAACCCCAGATCAGGCCGGTGTTAAACCCGTAGCGCAAGACCACGTTGATGAAGGTGATGATGGTCATAGCCGCCAGCAGCAGCGCGATCACGGTCTCTTCGAGCTCGTTGACGATGCGGCCCAGCGTGGTTTTGGGTTCATAGCTTTGTGCCATGCCCGCCCCTCCCCTGATGTGTGAAAGATTGCGCCCGGCCATTTTCTGTGAATGGCCGGGCGCGCAAGCCCGCGCGGGCTTAGTTGATTGTGGCGTTGATCGCCTGCGCTGCGTCGATGTTCTCTTGGCCCACGTCGGCTTTGAACTCGTCCCAGACGGGTTTCATTTTGTCGACCCAGACCTGACGCTGTTCCGGTGTCAGTTCGCGCACCACGCCACCGGCCGCGATGATCGCCTCTTTGGCTTCGGCGTTCACACGGGTGGATTCTGCGTTCCGCGTCGACGTGACCTCGTCGATGATGGTCGCCAGTTGTGTGCGCGTGTCATCGTCCAGGCTGTCCCAGAAGTCGGTCGAGGTGACGACCATGTAGTCCAGAACACCGTGGTTGGTTTCTGTCACACCGTCCTGCACCTCAAAGAATTTCTGACCGTAGATGTTCGACCAGCTGTTCTCCTGACCGTCCACAACGCCGGTTTGCAGCGCGCCGTAAACTTCGGAAAACGCCATCGGCTGGGGCGAGGCCCCCATCGCGGCCATCTGCGCCTTGAGCACGTCCGAGTTCTGCACGCGGAATTTCAGGCCGTTTGCATCGTCGGGCGAGATCAGCGGAACATTGGCCGACATCTGTTTCATGCCGTTGTGCCAGAAACCCAGGCCCAGCAGGCCGCGGCGTGTCATCGATTCTTTCATCGCCACACCGGTTTCCGAGTTCTGGAACTGGTCAACCGCGTCGATGTTGGTGAACATGAACGGCAAATCGAAGATGCGGAATTGCTTGGTGAATTGCTCGA
The DNA here is from genome assembly GCF_963976325.1 of uncultured Pseudosulfitobacter sp. Lineage (NCBI taxonomy): Bacteria > Pseudomonadati > Pseudomonadota > Alphaproteobacteria > Rhodobacterales > Roseobacteraceae > Pseudosulfitobacter > uncultured Pseudosulfitobacter sp. Next base: position 470,118 of record NZ_CAXBJW010000001.1, on the reverse strand, counting down.
ATTTCGACAGCGACGGGGCCGCCATCTGCACGTCGCCTTGCAGCATCGCTTCAAGCACCTGGTTGTCGTTGTAAAGCGTCGAGTTCGGGAACACTTCCATGCACACCTTGCCGTTCATCTCGTCGTTGACGCGCTGTTCCAGCAGCGAGGCGGCGATGCCTTTGGGGTGTTTGTCGGTGTTTGTGACGTGGCTGAACTTGATCACGATTTCGCCGTCGTCACAGGCGGCCTGTACGGCACCGGCGGAAACGGACAGGCTCAGGGCCACGGCTGCGGCTGTAAAGAACTTCATGATACTCCTCCCAGAGTTTGCTTTTGCATTTCTGCACGACCCTCTCCCAAGGGGCGCGTCACGACAGAGTGAACAGCAGTGATGGACGGGCCGCAACTTTGTCAGGGATCTGGAGAAAAGAACAAATAAATTTTATTAATATCAGATATTTGCAGTCATATATTGAAGCATTGGATTAACCCGATCCTCAAGCGACGTGCGATAATCCGCACACCCGCCAACCCGTGTTGTGCGGAAAACCGCACACAGTTAGCGGCGGTAATCCTCGGCCCGAATCCCGTAGCGGGCCAGCTTGTCGTAGAAGGTCTTGCGCGGCAGCTTCAGCGCCGAGGCCGCAGCGCTGGCGTGGCCGTTCTGCCGCCCCAGTGCCGCGATCAGCAAGGCGCGCTCGACCCTGGCAAGCTGTTCGCTCAGCCCCAGTTCGGTGGCCTCGGCCACATCCTCGGGCATCCCCAGTACAAACCGCATCGCCGCACTCATCAGCGACCGGGCGTTGCCCGGCCAGTCCTGAGCCATCAGCGCCGCCAGATGATCCGAGCTGATTTCCGGCACGCCCAGCCCCGCCTGCTCGGCGGCTTGTTCGACGTAATGGCGGAACAGCACCGGAATATCCTCGGGCCGCTCTGACAGCGAAGGAATGCGCACAGGCATCATCGCAATCCCGTAATAAAGGTCGGCGTTCAGCAGTCCACCCTCGACCGCGGCCTGCAAATCCTGCGTGCTGCCCGCGATCAACCGGCACGCCAGCCCGCCCTCAAGCGCGCTGGCCAGCGTCATCTGGGTTGCTGCGGGCAATTGGCCGATTTCGTCAATGAACAGGCTGCCGGCCTTGGCCTCGTTCAGCGCCTCGCGCAGCGCGTCCGGCTCAAGCCCCGCGCTGGCGCGTTTCACAAAGGGCGATTTCGACCGGGGCGAGCACAAATGCACCACTTCCGCGACCTTTGACACGCCCGTGCCCGGCGCGCCCTGCACCAGCACCTGCGTTTCGACCGCCGCCAGTTGCCGCACGCGGGCGCGCAGGGTGTGGGCCAGTTCGGACTGGCCGAACAGCATCCGCTCGGCCGCATCGCCACTGTGGACCAGCGCGCGCAGGCGACGGTTTTCCAGCACCAGTGCGCGGGTTTTCAGCCCGCGTTCCACAGTCGCCAGCAGATCGGCAGGGGCGCAGGGTTTTTCCAGAAAACCGAATGCGCCCTGCGCCATCGCATCTACTGCCGTGGGAATATCGCCCTGCCCGGTCAGCAGGATCACCGGCAAATCGGGATCTTGCGCCAGCGCGTAATGCAACAGATGGAACCCGTCGCGCCCCGGCATCCGCATATCCGACAGGATCACCCCGTCGAAATCAGCGGTGATGTGATCCTTGGCCGCGACAAAGGAACTGGCGGCCAGCGGATCAAGGTCCGCCAACTCCAGCGTCTGCGCCACCGCATCGCGCACGGCGGCGTCGTCATCCACGACCAGAACGCGTTTGCTCATGCTGCCTCGCTTTCTTCCCAGGGAACCAGTTGCACGGTGAATGCCGCGCCCTCGCCGGTGTTTTCGCCGCGTATCTCTCCGCCAAAGCTTTGCACGATGCCATAGGAAATCGACAGCCCCAGCCCCATGCCCTCGGCGCGCCCCAGGCTTTTGGTGGTGTAGAACGGATCGAACACCTGATCGGGCACGTCAATGCCCGGACCTGTGTCGCGCACGGTCACCGATGGCTGCGCGCCATCCTGCACGGTGATGTGCAAGGCACGCACGGGGCGGCCCTCCATCGCGTCGACCGCGTTGGTGATCAGGTTTACAAACACCTGGCCCAGCCGCACGTCACCGCCGCGCACCCAGACAGGCGTATCGGCCGCGTCCAGTGTCACCGTCACATTCGCCTCGCGCAGACGCGGGCCGGTGATTTCGACCGCACTGCGCAGCACCGCACAGACATCGACCCGCACCGAAGGCGAGCTTTCCTGACGCGCGAAGGCCCGCAGGTTGCTGATGATCCGCGCCATGCGCTGTGCCATGTCACCGATCCGCGACAGGTTTTCGCGGGCGCGGTCGGGGCGATTCTTGTCCATGAAGGTCAGACCGTTTTCGGCAAAGGACCCGATCGCCATCAACGGCTGGTTCAGCTCGTGGCTGATGCCCGCGCTCAGCTGACCCAGCGCGCTAAGCTTGCCCGCCTGTACCAGATCGGCCTGCGCACGGGCCAATGCGGCCTGTGCCTCTTCGCGCTCGGCGGCCTCGCGCAGCAGTTGCGCGTTGGTGCCGACAAGGGCCGCGGTGCGTTCCGCCACCCGCGCCTCAAGCAGCGCATTGGCCTGCGACAGCGTGCGTCGCCGTTCCGTCGCCACCAGCAGCAGCGCACCAAAAGCCAGACACAGCGCGGCAAAAGCCGCCGCCTGCAACACCGCGATGCGCTGCGCCGGGGCCACGTCGATCAGCGCATTGCCCTGGAAGCCGATCACCGGCAGGGGGCGCTGGATGTGCAGCCCGATGCGCGGCAAGTACGGGTCCCATGTCTGGCGCCAGATGTCATAGCCTGCGGCGCGCTTGTACGTGAACACAGGTCCGCCCGGTGTCGGCTGCCCGCCGTGTTGCCAGAACAGCAGTTCCGAGCGGTTGGAGACAAAGACCACGCCCTGCGGATCCGTCAGAAACACCGCCGGGTTCGAGCCGCGCCAGTCGGCTTCCAATGCGTTGACGTCGGCGGCGACGATCACCGCCCCGATCACCCGCCCCGTGGTTTTGCCAAAAATCGGCGCCGCGTGGTAATAGGCCCGCCCCGCAAGCGGGGTGCCCACGCCGTGCCCCGTGCCCAATGCCCCCTGCATCGCGCGACGCACATAGGGCCAGTTGCCCAGGTCCATCCCCTCGGCCCCGTGCGCCGACGCTCGCACGCGGCCTGAATAATCCACCAGCATCACATCCAGTGCCGAGGTCTTGTCGGCCACGTCCTGAAACAACGCCATCGCCGGATCGGCACCGCCGCCTTCCAGCACCGCACGCGTGGCAGGATGCTCGGCCATGAACACCGCCAGCTCGCGGTAGCGCTGCAATTGCGCCGTCAACCGGTCCGACGCCAGCGCCAGATCGGATTCGCCCTGACGCTGCAACCGGTCCAGCGCCTGCACATAACCAGACCGCCACAGCCCCAGTGCGGCCAGCGCCACCACGGCGACAAACCCCAGCACGATCAGGTTGCGTTTGCGGATATCAGTGTTCATGCGCCGAAGTTTACCAACGTCAGCCTTGCAAAGACCAGAGCCACGCTATCATTTGGCGCTATGATAACACTTGACCAATCCCCGCTTGATCCCGCCTTTGTGCAAGACCCCTACAGCTTTTACGACACGGCCCGTGCCACGGGTCCGGTGCTGTACTGGTCCGACTACGGTATGCTGGCCGCCTTTGACCATGCCACGGTGCACAGCCTGCTGCGCGACAAGCGGCTGGGGCGCGAGATACCGGACGATTTGCGGATGCCGGTGCCCGACCATCTGACGGATTTCTACGCGGTCGAGCAGCATTCGATGCTGGAACACGAACCGCCCCGCCACACCGAATTGCGCGGGCTGGTGCTGCGCGCGTTCACCTCGCGCCGGATTGCGGGGCTGCAAGGCGACATCGAAGAAATTTGCGCCGACCTGATCGCCCAATTCCCCCGCGATGCCGAATTTGACCTGATCCCCGCCTATTGCACCGAGGTGCCGGTGCGCGTCATCGCCCGCCTGCTGGGTGTCCCCGAGGACATGGGCCCCGACCTGCTGCGCTGGTCCGGTGCGATGGTGGCGATGTATCAGGCGGGCCGCGACCGTGCGATCGAGGATGCGGCCAACACCGCCGCCCGCGAATTTTCGGATTTCCTGCGCGGCTATATCGACGCCCGCCGCAACGATCCGCGCGACGATCTGATCACCCAACTGATCGCCGCCGAGGAAGACGGCCAGAAGCTGAGCACCGACAGCCTGATCGGCACCTGTGTGCTGCTGCTGAACGCGGGCCACGAGGCGACGGTGCATTCGCTGGGCAACGCCGTGCACTGCCTGCTGCAAAACACCGTGCCCGCGATCACCCCGCAAGTGGTCGAGGAAGTCCTGCGCTATGACCCGCCGCTGCATATGTTCACGCGCTATGCCTACGCGCAGGTGCAGGTGGGCGACCAGACGCTGTACCCCGGCGATCAGGTGGCGTTGATGCTGGGTGCTGCGGGACGCGATCCGGCGGTCTATGCGACCCCCGAACGGTTCGACCCCGACCGCAAGACCACGCCGCATCTGGCCTTTGGCGGCGGGATGCATTTTTGCGTGGGCGCCCCGCTGGCGCGGCTGGAAATGCAGGTGGCGCTGAGCGCGCTGTTCGACGCCTGCCCCGACCTGCACGAGGCACAGGCGCCGCGCTATGCCGACAGCTTTCATTTTCACAAGCTTGAGCGGCTGATGGTGCGCCTATAGCGGCAGCATGGTGGTCGATTTGATCTCTTCCATCGACAGCAGCGCGGTGACGTTGTGCACCTTCACCTCGGAAATCAGCGCCTGATAGAAGACGTCATAGGCGCGCGCGTTCTTCACCCGCACCTTCAGGATATAGTCGATGTCGCCCGCCAGCCGGTGCGCTTCCTGCACCTCGGCGCGATCCTTCAGCGCCTTGAGAAACTTGGCCTGCCAGTCGGCGTCATGCTCTGACGTGCGGATCAGCACGAAGAAACAGGCCTCGAACCCCAGCGCGTCGGCGTCCAGAAACACCGTGTGCTGGCCGATCACCCCGCCGTCGCGCAGCTTGCGAATCCGGTTCCAGACAGGGGTTTTGGAACTGCCCACCGCTTTGGCGATATCGTCCAGCGACTGGCTGGCATCGCGTTGCAGTTCCGCCAAAATCTTCCGGTCTGTGTCGTCGATGCGAACAGTCATTCGCGCATTCCTCTCATCTTGGTACGAGCGTTCTATCTGCACTGCGGCATAGAACGTATGTCCTTATCTGCGCGGGCATATGGCGCAATAGGGGGAATATTTCCTATATACAAGGTCAAGTCAACGAAGCACGGGATCGCAGCGCCATGAACCATTTTCCGATCTTTCTGGCCACCGCAGGCCGCAGCATCGTCCTTTCGGGCGGTGGCGAGGCCGCATTGGCCAAGCTGCGCCTGCTGATGAAATCCCAGGCTGCGATCACTGTCTTTGCGGCGGACGCAGATGCGCAGATCAAGACATGGGCCACCCAAGGCAAGCTGACATTGGTCGACCGCGCCCTGCGCGCCGGTGACACCGCCGGTGCCGCGCTGTTTTACGCAGCCGACGAGGACGAGGCCGAGGATGCCCGCACCGCCGCCATCGCCAAGGCGGACGGCGCGCTGGTCAACATCGTCGACAACCTGCACGACAGCGAATTCATCACCCCCGCAATCGTCGACCGCGATCCCGTCACCGTGGCCATCGGCACCGAAGGGGCTGCGCCCGTGCTGGCCCGCGCGATCAAGGCCGATCTTGAGGAACGCCTGCCCACCACGCTGGGCACATTGGCGCGCATCGGCAAGGCGTTTCGCGGTGCTGCCGACGCCCTGCCCTTTGGCCGCCCGCGTCGTGATTTCTGGCGTGACTATTACTTTACCTCCGGCCCGCGCGCGATTGCTGCGGGTGAGGATGCCGTGCGCCCTGCGCTGGATGATCTGCTGCACAGCCATCTGGCCCGCAATGCCCGCGAAGGCCATGTGGCTTTCGTCGGCGCAGGCCCCGGTGACCCGGAACTGCTGACGCTGAAAGCCCGCCGCGCGCTGGACGAGGCTGACGTGGTGATTCACGACCGGCTGATCAGCCCCGAAATTCTGGAACTGGCCCGCCGCGAGGCGGTGATGGTGGACGCCGGCAAAGAGGGCTTTGGCCCCTCGATGACCCAAGAGGACATCAACGCACTGATCGTCGAACATGCCCGCACCGGTGCGCAGGTCGTGCGTTTGAAATCGGGCGACGCGACTGTCTTTGGCCGTCTGGACGAAGAGATTGACGCGGTGACCGAGGCGCAGATCGGCTGGCACATCGTGCCGGGGATCACATCCGCCTCTGCCGCCGTGGCCGCCATCGGTCAAAGCCTGACCAAGCGCAACCGCAATTCGTCGGTGCGGTTCCTGACCGGCCACGACATGAAAGGCTTTGCCGATCACGACTGGGCCGCACTGGCGCGCCCCGGCGAGGTTGCCGCGATCTATATGGGCAAGAAATCCGCGCGCTTCATTCAGGGCCGCCTGATGATGCACGGCGCCGACCGCGCCACGCCCGTGACCGTGATCGAAAACGCATCGCGCCCCGAACAGCGGATCATCGGCACCACGCTGGCCGATCTGCCGCAAACCCTGACCGATGCCGACATGACCGGCCCCGCCCTGATGTTCTATGGCCTCGCCCCGCGCGCGGCTGCCGCCCAACCCATTGCTCAAATTCTGCAAGAGGCCCTGTGATGCCCAAACCGTACACCCCCAAAGTCGTGACCGCCAACCACCTTCTGGCGGGCGACGTGATCTACCAAACCCGTGACGGCTGGTCCCGCCAGTTGGTTGACGCCGAAGTGCTGACCGACGAGGCGCACGCCGACCTGCGCCTGATCGAAGCGGCGCAGCAAACCGGCGAAGTGGTCGGGGCCTATCTGGCCGATGTGGACACCTCGGGCGATGCGCCGGCACCGGCCCACTTCCGCGAAGCCTTCCGCGCCAAAGGCCCCTCGAACTATGCCCACGGCAAACAAACGGAGCTGAACTGATGTATACCTATACCGATTTCGACGCCGCCTTCGTCGCCGAGCGCAACCGCCAGTTCCGCGCGCAGGTTGAACGCCGTATCGACGGCAGCCTGACCGAGGACGAATTCAAGCCGCTGCGCCTGATGAACGGGCTGTACCTGCAATTGCACGCCTACATGCTGCGCGTGGCGATCCCCTATGGCACGCTCTCCAGCCGCCAGATGGATCAATTGGCCTATCTGGCCGAGAAATGGGACAAGGGTTACGGCCACTTCACCACACGCCAGAATATTCAGTACAACTGGCCCGAACTGCGGGATGTGCCGGATATGCTGGACGCCCTGGGCGAAGTGCAGATGCACGCGATTCAGACCTCGGGCAACACCATCCGCAACGTGACCGCAGACCATTTCGCCGGTGCCGCCGCCGACGAGGTTGCCGACCCGCGCCCCGTGGCCGAACTGGTGCGCCAGTGGTCCACCGATCACCCAGAATTCCAGTCGATGCCGCGCAAGTTCAAGGTGGCCGTGACCGGCGCCGAAAACGACCGCGCCGTGATCCGCGCCCATGACATCGGCCTGCGCATCGTCGAACGCGACGGTGTGATCGGCTACGAGGTTCTGGTCGGTGGCGGTCTGGGCCGCACGCCGATGATCGGCAAGGTCATCCACGACTTCCTGCCCGAAGAAGACCTGCTGCCCTATCTGGAAAGCGTCGTCAGCGTCTGGAACCAGATCGGCCGCCGCGACAACAAATACAAGGCCCGCATCAAGATCACCGTGCACGAGGTCGGCCTGGACGAAATCCGCCGTCTGGTGGAAGAGCGTTTCGCGCTGGTCAAACCGCTGTTCACCGGCGTCGATCAGGACCACTTTGCCCGCATCAAGGCCCAGTTCGAAGCCCCTGATTTCGTGGAAAAATCCGTGGGTCCGTTCAATCAGGCCTATAACGACGATCCGGTGTTCCGCGCCTGGGCCGACACCAACCTGACCGCGCACCGCGCCGAAGGGTATTCCATCGTGTCGATCTCGCTCAAAGCGCACGGAGCGACCCCCGGCGACGCCACAGCCGAGCAGATGCGCGTGATGGCCGATCTGGCCCGCCAGTATGGCCATGACGAGCTGCGCATCAGCCACGAGCAGAACGTGATCCTGCCGCATGTGCACCGCGCCGACCTGCCTGCGATCCACGCCAAGCTGAAAGAGCACGGGCTGGCCACGGCCAACATCAACCTGATCTCGGACATCATCGCCTGCCCCGGCATGGACTATTGCGCGCTGGCCACCGCCCGTTCGATCCCGATCGCACAGGAAATCGCCACCCGCTTTGACGACATCAAGCTGGAACACGACATCGGCGAGCTGAAGATCAAGATCTCGGGCTGCATCAACGCCTGTGGCCACCACCATGTCGGTCACATCGGCATTCTGGGTCTGGACCGTGCGGGCGTGGAAAACTATCAGATCACGCTGGGCGGCGACCACACGCAGACCGCCGCCATTGGCGAACGCGCTGGCCCCGGCTTCTCTGCCGATGCCATCGTGCCCGCCATCGAACGGCTGGTCGATGCCTATCTGGAACACCGCACCGAGAAATCCGAGACCTTCCTGCAAACCTATCGCCGCCTTGGCATGGCCCCTTTCAAGGCCGCCCTCTATCCCGAAGCCAAAGCCGTCGCGGCCGAGTAAGCAAAAGTGAAACCCATGCTTCATCTTGCCAAGGAAACTCTCCCCGAAGGGCCGGTCTCTGCTGACCTGCACCTTCAGGCGGCAGAGCTGAACGACCGGCTGCGCCACCACGGCGCAACCGATGTTCTGCGCGCGGCAGTGAACGAGATCGAGGGCCTGGCCCTTGTATCGTCCTTTGGCGCGGAATCGGTGGTGCTGCTGCACCTGCTGGCGATGGTGGACCCGTCGGTGCCGGTGCTGTTCATCGACACCGAAATGCTGTTCACCGAAACGCTGGTCTACCAGCAAGAGGTCGCCGAGCGGCTGCGCCTGAAAGACCTGCGCATCATCCGCGCCGACGACCACGAACTGCACATCGAAGACCCCGATGGCACCCTGCACCAGTTCGACACCGACGCCTGCTGTGCGCTGCGCAAAACGCGACCCCTGCAAAAGGCATTGGCCGGACACGGCGGCTGGATCACCGGGCGCAAACGCTATCAGTCGGGCCAGCGCGCCCAACTGGATTTCTTCGAGGTCGAAGAGGCCGCGACAGGGCCGCGCATCAAGGTCAATCCGCTGGCCCGCTGGACGCCGGAAGACGTGCGCGAATACATGACCGAAAACCGCCTGCCCCGTCACCCGCTGGTGGCCCAAGGTTATCCGTCCATTGGCTGTGCGCCGTGCACATCGCCCGTGGCCGAAGGCGAAGACCCCCGCGCCGGACGGTGGCGGAATTCACAAAAGGACGAATGCGGCATTCACTTTGTCGACGGCAAAATGGTTCGCACAGGAGCACAACAATGAGCATTATCGTGACCGACGCAGGCTTTGGCCCCGACACATGGGAACAAGGCTATACCGCCTTTGGCGAGGCCACCAATGACGTGACCGCGCTGGATGTGCCCAGCGACATCAATCCCGCCGACATCCCGCTGTCATCCAGCCTGAAAATGGTGCGCGTCGATTTTCCGTCGTCGCATGACGGGCGCGGGTTCACCATTGCGCGGCTGCTGCGTCTGCGCGGCTATACGGGCCGGTTGCGGGCGCGGGGCCATGTGATCGCGGACCAATACGCGATGGCGCGCCGCTGTGGTTTCGACGAGATCGAGATCAGCCAGACGCTGGCCGCGCGCCAACCCGAAGACCAATGGCAGTTCCGCGCCGACTGGCAGGCCCACGACTATCAGGCCCGTCTGCGCGGCCAGACCAACGCGGCCATCTGACGCCTTTCGCCCGATCCTCCCTCCCGTTATACGAAGGCGCGCGCGTATCCGTGCGTGAATGTGAACAAATGACCGAGCAAACACCCGTGAACCAAGCCGCCGCCGTCAAGGCCCCCACTCTGCCCGACGCCCAGACCGTCACATCGGTGACCCACTGGACCGACCGTCTGTTTTCGTTCCGCGTGACGCGGCCCGCGTCGCTGCGGTTCCGGTCGGGTGAATTCGTGATGATCGGCCTGATGGGCGACCCGCACCCCGAAACCGGCAAGCAAAAACCGCTGTTGCGCGCCTATTCCATCGCGTCCCCCGCCTGGGATGACGAGCTGGAGTTTTATTCGATCAAAGTGCAGGACGGCCCGCTGACATCCAAGCTGCAACACATCAAGGTCGGTGACGAGATCATCCTGCGCCCCAAACCGGTCGGCACGCTGGTGCATGACGCGCTGCTTCCCGGCAAACGGCTGTGGTTCTTCTCGACCGGCACCGGCTTTGCGCCCTTTGCGTCGCTGCTGCGCGAACCGCAAACCTATGAGGATTACGACGAGGTCATCATCACCCACACCTGCCGTGATGTGGCCGAGCTGACCTATGGTGCCAAGCTGATCGAAGACCTGAAAGCGGATGAGCTGATGCAGGAACTGATCGGCCCCGAGAACCTGGCCAAGATCCGCTATTACCCCACCACCACGCGTGAACAAAGCCCCAAGATGGGCCGCATCACCACGCTGCTGGAAGACCGCACCGTATTTGCCGATCTGGGCGTGCCCGCAATCTCGCCCGAGACAGACCGCGCGATGGTCTGCGGGTCGCTGGCGTTCAACAAGGACATCCAGGCGCTGATGGAAGGCTATGGCCTGAAAGAAGGCGCCAACAGCGAACCGGGTCACTACGTGATCGAAAAAGCGTTCGTGGGCGACGGCGTATAAGCCACCCTAACCCATTGCCGGAAATGAAAAAACCGCGCCCCGAACAGGGCGCGGTTTTCTTGTTTCACCCGTTGAAGGCAGAGCTTACAGGCCCATCGCCTCGCGGATTTGCGTCAGCATCAGCTTCAACGCTTCGGGGTTGTCGCGGGCCTTTTCCAGACCGCTGGTCAGCAGTTTTTTCTGCACGGCGCCCAGGTCGGACTGTTCCACCATCGCGGTGACCTTATCATAGTCGAAACCATCGACGGTCAGCAGTTCGGCCATCGACGCGGGGTCGGCGGGAACGTCGGCTGTTGTTTCGGCTTCGGTGCTCATGTCAACCGATGCAGACGCGCCTTCTGTTCCTGCGGCAACCGCTGCTGTGGTGTCATTGGCATCGGTTGCAGTTGTGTCGGCAGGTGCCTCGGTTGTGGTCGAGGTGTCAGCAGTTGTTTCGGTCGAGGTTTCCGCAGTTGCCTCGGTCGAGGTTTCCTCCGTCGCGGCTGCCTCGGTCGAGGTGTCAGCAGTCGCGGCTGCTTCGGTCGAGGTGTCAGCAGTTGCGGCTGCCTCGGTCGAGGTGTCAGCAGTTGCTTCGGTCGACGTCTCTGCGGTGGCCGCAGGTGTTTCTGTCACAACTTCCTCGGCTGCGGTCGCGGTTTCCGATGCCATGTCTTCGGTCGCCTCGGCGGCGTCGCTTGTCGCTTGTGCGGCCTCGTCAGCGGTCGCCTTGGCACCCTCGGATACGGTCTCAACGGCATCTGCCACGGCCTCGCCCGCTGCGGATGCGGTGTCGGCAATGGCTTCGGACGCGTCCTTGGCGGCATCGGCAGCGGCGGCGCCTGCTTCGCTTGCGGCTTCGACGGCATCAGCAACGGCACCTTCGGTCACCTCGGCTGCGGTGCCCGCAGCATCGGATGCGCTGTCCAGCGCGGCGGGTGCATTCACGGAATCGGCGGCTTCTGTTGCCACCTCTTGAATGCTGCGGCCCGACCACAGCAAATACGCGCCAAGTGCCACGGCAGCGGCCACAAGGATCCACAATAGATTTTTCATAACTCAGTCCCCTTAACAGTGTTGCCGACGGCGATCTTTCACCGCACGGTTCCCTCGACCCTCAGATGCGCACTGTTTGACAGCCGCGCAAGGGGAAATTCGGTCATTTCCCGCCCTCATGACCGTTTTGCGCCTTGAATGCAGGCAGGGCTGGGTCTAGTTTGACACCTTGAAAACATTGCAATGATCAAAGGACGTTCATCATCGCTCGCAGACCACATAACGCGCCGCCGCAACGTGACACCGGCCCGCGCATCAACGAAAAAATCCGCTCTAACGAAATCCGCCTGATCGGCGCCGAGGGCGAGAATGTCGGTGTCGTGACACCGGCCCGCGCGATGGCCATGGCCGAAGAGGCCGGATTGGATCTGGTCGAGATTTCGCCCAATGCTGTGCCGCCCGTGTGCAAGATCATGGATTTCGGCAAGTTCAAATACGAACAGCAAAAACGCGAGAGCGAAGCGCGCAAGAAACAAAAGATCATCGAGATCAAAGAGGTCAAGTTCCGTCCCAACACGGATACCAATGACTATGAAGTCAAGATGCGCAATGTGTTCAAGTTTCTGGAAAATGGCGACAAGGTGAAGATCACCCTGCGCTTCCGTGGCCGCGAGATGGCCCACCAGAACCTGGGCCGCGAGCTGCTGGAACGTGTTGCCGAAGATACCAAAGACGTGGGCAAGATCGAAAACTTTCCGAAGATGGAAGGCCGCCAGATGGTCATGCTGATTGGCCCTGTCGCTTCCAAGGGCTAAGGCCAACCAGCCTCTGCAACATAAAGCGGCCTTCTGACGCGCCCGGCTGCGCCGGACTCTGAGAAGGCCGCCAGATGGTCATGCTGACTGGCCCTGTTGCCTCCAAGGGCTAAGGCCAACCAGCCTCTGCAACATAAAGCGGTCATGCTGATCGGCCCTGTCGCTTCCAAAGGCTGATACCCCCGAACTTTCCATGCAAAAGGGCGCTGCAATTACGCAGCGCCCTTTTTCGTTTTCAATCGGACCGCGCTTAGCGCAGCAACGATGTCACATTGCGCACGGCGGCGCGGCGGTTGATCCGCTCGGCCGATTGTGTGCGGATCTTCAACGCACTTTCACCATAGCCCTGGGTGATCAGGTTTTCCGGCGGCACGTCGAAATACTCGGTCAGCGCCAGCGCCACGGTTTCCGCACGACGGTCCGACAGCGCCAGGTTATAGGCATCGTTGCCCACGGCATCCGTGTGACCTTCGATCAGGAAAATGGCACTTGGGTCCGTTTCGATGGCGTCCACGATGGCGCCACCCACATCGGCCAACTGTTCGGCCTGCGAGGCGCGAATGGCGGCTGAACCGGTGTCAAAGGTAACACTGTTCAGCTCGATCGTCGGCACCAGTTCACGCACGGCGCGAATTTCGCGCACCTGGCTTAGCGAGAATGTCCGACCGGACGTGTTGCCCTGCCCCGACGACAATGCCGAGCGCAGCGCCGCCACGTCGGTGGCATCTGCCACGTTGGTGGTACGGTCAGTGCGGGTTTCCAGGAACGACACGGCCACCGGATCGACATCGCGGGTGTCGTCGATCAGCGTGATCTCGGACCCGTCGGTGCGACGCAGGAAGCGTTCGACGACCGTACCGTCAGCGGACGAGATCGTCACGACTTCGCTGCCATCCTGACGGGTGACCGTGGTGCGGGTCGAGCCGTCATTAAAGCGTTCTGTCCGCACGTCCGAGCCGGGCTGGCGCAGCAGTTCGTTGTCGCTTTTCAGAACGCGCAGGTCACCGTCACGGCGCACGACCACACGGTCGCCCGAGTTCGACACAACCTCGTCACCGTTGCTCAGCACTTTGCCGACAACCACGGCGCCAAGTCCGACCAGCAAAGCTTTTTCAAACTTGCTCAGACCGCTTTCACCTTGTTCGATATTGGCTTCCGCGTTGGCCTTGGTGTCGAAATCCTCGTCGCTGGACCGGCTGTTGTTTTCGGTCACGGTTTCGGTTTCAACCTCTTCGGCCTCTGCGTCCCGCTGCGCGGCACGGGCCTCTTTGCGGGCGGCCTGACGCTCTTCCTGACGGGCGGCGCGGCGTTCTTCAATCCTCGCCTCCTTGGCCTTTTCTTCTTCGGTCATCGCAGCCTGCTGTTCTTCGGCTGCTTTGGCCTCACGCTGGGCCTTTTTACGGGCCGCGCGCTCTTCCTTGGCCTTGGCCAGGGCTTCGGCGTCCAGATCGGCGTCTGCGTTTGTGCCGGTTGCCGTGTCTGTGTCGGTTGCCGTGTCAGCAGTCGCGGCCTCCGCAGCAGCTTCGGCTGCGGCTTTCTTCTCGGCGCGTTGCTCGGCTTTGCGCGCTGCGCGCTCAGCCTTGGCCACTTCGTCAGGATCGGCATCGGTGGCAGCGGTGCCTTGGGTTTCGATCACCGGCTCAGGGGTTGCTTGCGTGTCGGATTGAGTGTCCGTTCCGGCCTTGGCGTCGGCATCGGCCTGCGCCTGAATTGCAGCCCTGGCATCGGCATCGGCCTTGGCGTCCGCTTCTGCCTTGGCATCTGCCTCAGCCTTTGCGTCTGCCTCAGCCTTTGCGTCTGCTTCGGCTTGCGCGGCCTTCTCGGCACGTTGCTGTTCCTTGCGGGCGGCGCGCTCTTCCTTGGCCTTCGCGTCGGCATCCGCCGCAGCGACCGCTGCCTCTGCATCAGCCGCATCGGCATCCGCTTCGGCTTTCAACTTGGCCTCGGACTCGGCTGTGGCGGCTTCCGCAGCGGCGGCGGCCTTGGCAGCCTTACGCTCGGCTTTGCGGGCCTTCTTCTCGGCCTTGGTCGCCGCGTCATCCGTGGCCTGAATCTCGTCAGCCGCGTCCGCCGTGGCGTCTGCATCAATTGCCAAGCCGTTCTCATCCAGCTTGACCGTCGCGTCACCTTGTCCAGCGACCTGGGCATAGCTGGGCACCGGCACCACCAAAGCAGTACACAACACCATAGCTGTCGTACGTTTCAGAATAGATTTCATTGTTTCGACCTTTCTTTGTGCGCTCGAACATTCCACGCTCTGCGGTTCCAACGCGGGACCGCAGTTGTGCGTTCCCGACAAAGCTGGGGCCGTCGGCCATTGTTATTCAATATCAGAGGGAAAAAACGGGGGTTTTCAAACAACTAAGGCCCCCGCCATCGGCGAGGGCCCGCTTATGTTCACCCAAGGGTTGTTAGCTGGCCGCAGCCACGGCGCGCTTTGTCATGACGCCCACCAAATGGGCACGATAGGCCGCCGTGCCATGCAGGTCGCCGATCATGTCGTCGCTGGGCACGGACAAACCGTCCAGCGCATCAGCGGCAAAGTTGTCCGCCAGCGCCGCCTCGGCCTCGGACCAGCGGAACACGCCGTTGTTCGACGCCCCCGTCACCGCCACACGCACACCATCGGCGTATTTGGCCACAAACACAGCGACCAGCGGGAACCGCGACGCAGGCTGAGCGATCTTGGCATAAGCCGATTTTTGCGGGATCGGAAAGCGCACCTGGGTGATGATTTCACCCTCGTCCAGCGCGGTCGTGAACATCCCCTGAAAATAGTCGTCCGCCGCGATCTCGCGGCTGTTGGTGACAATCGTCGCCCCAGACCCAAGTGCCGCCGCCGGATAGCAGGCGGACGGGTCATTGTTGGCCAGCGACCCGCCGATGGTGCCACGGTTGCGCACCGCAGGATCACCAATGCGCCCCGCCAGATCGGCCAGCCCGGGATAAGCGCCCGCCGCCTCTTCCGCGACCGTGCGGTGCGTGGTGCCGCCGCCGATCACAACACTGTCGCCGCTTTTCGACACACCCTTCATGTCGGCAATGCCGGTCAGACTGACCAGCTTCGACGGGCTGGCCAAACGCTGTTTCAGCGTCGGGATCAGCGTCTGACCACCCCCCAGCGCCTGCGCCTCGTCATCGGCCAGCGCCTTGACGGCCTCGTCCACCGTCGCGGGCTTCACAAAATCAAAGTTGTACATCTTTGCATCCTTTCCCTGCGGCCAATGAACCGGCCTTGCCGCTTCTTTTGGCCAAAAATATCCCGGGGGTCCGGGGGCCGCGCCCCCGAACGCCCCAACCGCTTATTGCATCGCGGCCCAGACACGGCTGGGCGACAGCGGCATATCAACGTGTGTCACGTCCTTACCAGCCGACCGCAGCGCATCCACCACGGCACCGACCACGGCGGGCGGCGATCCGATGGCCCCCGCCTCGCCGCAGCCCTTCACGCCCAACGGGTTGTGCGTGCAGGGCGTCTGACACGAATGATCGACCGAGAAGAACGGCATGTCATAGGCGCGCGGCATCGCGTAATCCATATAGGACGCGCTCAGCAACTGGCCGTTTTCGTCATAGGCACAGTTTTCCAGCAGCGCCTGCCCGATCCCCTGGGCGATGCCGCCATGCACCTGACCCGACACGATCATCGGGTTGATGATATTGCCAAAGTCGTCTGCTGCTGCGAACCGCTCAATGGTCACCTGTCCCGTGTCGCGGTCCACTTCGACCTCGCAGGCATAGGCGCCGGATGGATAGGTAAAGTTCGACGGATCGTAAAACGCCGTCTCTTCCAGCCCCGGCTCGATGTCCTCCAGCGGATAGTTGTGCGGCACATAGGCGGCCAGTGTCACGTCGCCCCAGGCCACCGATTTGTCGGTGCCCGCCACGCTGAACGCGCCGTCCTTCAACTCGATGTCACTTTCCGAGGCTTCCAGCAGGTGGCTGGCGATCTTCTTGGCCTTGGCGATGATCTTTTCGGTCGCGCGCACCATGGCCGACCCGCCCACCGCGATCGAGCGCGAGCCATAGGTGCCCATGCCCATCGGCGTGTTGGCGGTGTCGCCATGCACGATCTCGATCATGCTTTCGTCAATGCCGATCATTTCCGCGATCACCTGCGGGAACGCCGTCTCGTGGCCTTGCCCGTGGCTGTGGCTGCCGGTCATCACGACCAGCCCGCCGGTGGCATTGACCCGCACCGTGGCACTTTCGAACAGACCGGCCCGTGCGCCCAACTGCCCGACAAGGTTGCTGGGCGCGATGCCGCAGGCCTCGATATAGCAGTTCACGCCAAGGCCGCGCAGCTTGCCGCGCGCTTCGCTTTCCTTGCGGCGGGCTTCAAAACCGGCGAGATCGGCAATCTCGGTCAGCTTGTCCATCGTCGCAAAATAATCGCCGGTGTCATATTCCACCGCCACAGGGGTGGCATAGGGGAACTCGGTGATAAAGTTCTGGCGGCGCAGTTCGATCGCATCCACGCCCAGTTCGATCGCCGCCTTGTCGATGACGCGTTCCAGCTGGAACGTCGCCTCGGGCCGTCCGGCGCCGCGATAGGCATCAACCGGCACGGTGTTGGTGAACACCGCCTTGACGTTTACATAGATCAGCGGCGTCTTGTAGTTCCCCGCCATCAGCGTGCCATGCAGCCACGTGGGCACCGACGGCGCAAAGGTACTAAGATACGCGCCCATGTTGGCGTGTGTGTCCGTGCGCAGCGCGGTAAAGTTGTTGTCCGCGTCCAGTGCAAGCTGGATCGTGGTCACGTGATCGCGGCCATGGGCGTCCGACATGAACGCCTCGGACCGGCTGGACGTCCATTTGACCGGACGGTTGCACGCCTTGGCCGCAAAGGTCACAAACGCCTCTTCCTGGTAATGGAAGATCTTGGTGCCAAAGCCGCCGCCCACGTCCGGGGCCACGACCCGCAGCTTGTGTTCGGGAATGCCCAGCACGAATGCGCCCATCAACAGACGGATGACATGGGGGTTCTGGCTGGTGGTGTACAGCGTATGGTCGCCGGTGCCACGGGCAAAATCCCCCACTGCCACGCGTGGCTCCATCGGGTTGGCCACCAGACGGTTGTTGCGCAGTTCCAGCGTGGTGACATGCGCCGCCTTCTGGAACGCTTCCTCGACCGCCGCCTTGTTCTCTTCGACAAAGCCCCAGTCATAGCACAGGTTGTTTTTCAGATCGTCGTGCACCTTGGGCGCATCCGCCTTCAGCGCGTCTTTCATATCCACCACGGCGGGCAGTTCCGAAATGTCGACCTCAATCGCCTCGGCGGCATCGCGGGCCTGCGCCAGCGTCTCGGCCACAACGGCGGCCATCGGCTCGCCCACGTGACGCACCTTGCCGCTGGCCAGAACCGGATGCGCCGGCTCCTGCATGACTTCGCCGTGTTTGTCGGTGACCTGCCAACCGCAGGGAATGCTGCCCACACCTTCGAAATCGGCAGCGGTAAAGACTTTCACAACACCCGGCATCCCCTCAGCCGCCGACGTGTCGATCTTGTTGATGGTTCCGTGCGCAATGTCCGAGCGCAGGAAAAACACATGGGCCTGTCCGTGCAGGTTGATATCGTCGGTATAATTTCCCTCACCCGTCAGAAACCGGATGTCCTCGCGCCGTTTTGAGCTGGCGCCGATGCCTCCGTCTTTTGGCATAGTCATTCCTCCCTAGATGCGACCGTCTCCCGCGCCCCCTGTTCTTTTGGCTTAAAGTATCCCGGGGGTTTGGGGGCTGGCCCCCAATTGATTTCAGATAATCCTACAGTCTATTCCGCAGCGATGGCGCTGACGTCCTGACCGGATGCCGCAAGGATCGCTTTGACGATGTTGTGGTATCCCGTGCAGCGGCAAATATTCCCCTCCAGATAGTCGCGCACTTCGGTCTCGGTGGGCTTGGGGTTGTCCTTCAACAGCGCCGCCGCACTCATCACCATGCCGGGGGTGCAGAACCCGCATTGCAGGCCGTGGTGGTCCTGAAACGCCTGCTGGATCACGTTCAGCGATCCGTCCGCATTGGCCTGACCTTCAATGGTGCTGACCTCGGCGCCGTCGGCTTCCAGCGCCAGCATGGTGCAGGATTTCACTGCCTTGCCATCCACATGCACGACACAAGCGCCGCACTGGCTGGTGTCACAGCCGACGTGCGTGCCAGTCAGCCCTTGGGCATCGCGCAGGAATTGCGCCAGCAGCGTCCGGCCTTCGACGTCGCCCGACGCCGCCTTGCCGTTCACGGTCATTTTGACCTGTGTCATGATGATCTCCCTGATTTCGTCTCCATTGTCCGAAGTTAAGCACGCAACCTGCGGTTTGAAAACTGCTATCTTCGGAAGGGTCGCGACAAAACAGCGTGAACGGTCTCAGGACTTTGGTGCGCTGCGCGGGCGCGGGCGCGTGGGAATTTCCTTCAGCAAACCGCCCACGCCCATGGTGGAAATATCGCGCTGGTCCAGCGCCAGCCCGCACACCAGCCGTTCCAGCACCCAATCGGCCCCGTTCAACGCAGGCGACCGGGCGCAGCCCGGCAGGCCGATCACGGGTTTGTCGTTGATGGACCCGAAAAACAGCAGATTGCCGGGATCGACAGGCATCCCAAAGGCTGCCACCTGCCCGCCCGCCACGCGCAGCGCCTGCGGGGCGACATCCTCGGGGTCCGAGGTGGCCGAGGCTGTCAACACCAGCACCACGTCGCCCGGGGCTTGTGCAATTTCATACGCCAGCGCATCGGTTGTATGGTCGCAGATCACGCGGGGCGTCAGGGTCATGGCCAACCGCTCCAACCGCCCCGCCATCGCATCGCGCCCCTTGGCCGACGGGGCGGCACCGCCCACCTGGCTTTCGATCAGCGTGGCCGTGGCATAGCGGGGCGGCGCGATGTGCAGCGCGGCGCGGCCCGCCGTGGCCGCCTGCGCCAGCGCCGCGTGCGGCACGCCGTAAGCGATGATCTTGATCGTGGCCACCATGCCACCCGCGTCGCAGCGGTGGTATTGTGGCACCGTGGCCAGCGTGATCATCGGATGCACGGCATTCAGCGCATTGATCGCAGCCACATCCATCACCGCGACGCCGGGCGTCGTGGCATAAAGGTTCACACGCCCCGCACCGGCCCCCGAGATCCGCAGGCCCTGCGTCTGGGCATCGGGCACCAGCGCCTGCGCCAGTTCCAGCGCGGCCGCGTTTTCCTCGATGTCGTCGTCGCCCAGCCGCGCCACCACCACGTGATCACGGCCTGCGGCAGCCAGTTCTGCCAAATGCGCGGCGGTCAGCACCGTGCCCTTGGCAATGCGGTGCGGCCGGCCGTCTTTCAGGGCAGGCATCGAATGGGCAAGAATGGCACCTTCCGCCTGCTCCAGCGGCACATCGCCAAAGATCACGCGCCTTTCCTCAGCGCCTGCACCATCTGGGCCAGGATCGACACGGCAATCTCGGGCGGGCTGGCGGCACCGATGTCCAGACCAACAGGGCCACGGATGCGTGCGATGGCCGTGTCGTCAAAGCCTGCCTCCTGCAAACGGGCCACACGCGACGCATGGGTCCGTTTCGACCCCAGTGCGCCGATATAGAACGCCTTTGAGTTCAGCGCACGGTGCAGCGCCGGATCGTCCAGTTTCGGGTCATGGGTCAGCAGGACCAGCGCCGTGCGCGCGTCCAACCCGACATTGTCCAGCGCCTCGTCGGGCCAGTCGTCCAGTATGGTTTCGCCGGGAAAGCGCGCTTGCGATCCAAACGCCCCGCGCGGGTCGATCACCACCGGGTCGTATCCTGCAATCCGTGCCATCGGCAGCAAGGCTTGCGCGATATGCACCGCACCCACCACAATCAGACGCAAGGGCGGGTTGTGGATGTGCACAAAGGTGCTGCCGTCCTCCTCGACCCCCGAGCGGTCCATGGCAAAACGGCTCTCGTGCCCCTCGCCCACCACCGACCGCGACCAATCGGCGGTGTTGACCACATAGGCCACTTGCCTGCGCGCCGCCCGTGCATCCACGATCTGTTTCAACGTGTCCACGTTCAGCGCGGCCCCCACAGGTTCCACCAGAATGCGGATGGTGCCACCACAGGCCAGCCCCACGGCAAAGGCGTCGCCGTCGCTGACCCCGTATTCCAGCAGACGCGGCGCGCCATCGGCCAGCGCGTCCTGCGCCTCCATCACCACCGCGCCCTCGACGCAGCCGCCCGAGACCGAGCCCATCATCTCGCCGTCACCCGACACCACCAGCATGGCCCCCGTGCGCCGCGGCGCGCTGCCCCATGTCTCGACCACTGTGGCCAACGCCGCCCCGCGCCCTGCGCGGTGCCACTCCAGCGCCAACTCGGGTGCGTTTTCAAAGATATCCATGTGCAGTCTCCCTGACGTTTGCCGCAAATCTGCCGCCCGAACGTCCCATTTGACCTCAAGCTAAGCAGCACGCGCACCCGCCGCAAGCTTAGTCGCTTGCACAGTGCCCCTATGGCCCCTAAATCTAGTGGGAACACCAAGACCAGACTGGAGAGCCGCATATGGCCATGCAAGCCAAGGACATCGAAGACCTGATCCGGTCGTCCTTTCCTGACGCCAAGATCACGATCACCGACCTTGCGGGGGACGGCAACCACTATGCCGCCGAGGTGATTGATGCGTCTTTCAAAGGCCAGAACCGTGTGCAGCAACAACGCGCCGTCTATGCCGCGCTCAAGGGCAAGATGGACGGCAGCCAGGGCGAACTGCACGCGCTGGCCCTGACCACCAAAGCGCCGGAGTAGCCCCGCGATGGACTTTGCCCTGATCATCGGACTTGGCGGCGTGGTGCTGCTGTTCGCGGTGCTCAGGGCGGCCCAGTCCATCCGGCACCACAAAGACAGCGAACGCGGCTGCGATCCCGGAACGGGCTATCACGAGATCGAGGCAAACTATCACTCCGGCGGGGCCGGCGGCGGACATTCCTATACCTTCAAGGTGCCGCGCGACCCGCAGGAATATGCAAAAACCTTTGTACCAAGGAACAAACGCAAATGACCGATGCAACAACACAAATCAAAGACACCGTGACCAGCAACGACGTTGTGCTGTTCATGAAGGGCACGAAATCCATGCCGCAATGCGGTTTTTCCAGCCGTGTGGCGGGTGTGCTGAACTATATGGGCGTCGAGTTCACGGATGTGAACGTGCTGGCCGATGAGGGCATCCGTCAGGGCATCAAGGATTATTCCGACTGGCCCACGATCCCGCAATTGTACGTCAAAGGCGAATTCGTCGGCGGCTGCGACATCATCACCGAAATGACCCTGTCGGGCGAACTGGACACATTGTTTGAACAGAACGGCGTGACCTATGACAAGGATGCCGCCGAGAAAATCCGCGAAGCCAACGGCTGAGACGGTTCTGGATCGACGTTGAAGGGGCTGGCCTTGGGCTGGCCCTTTTGCGTTTCTGGGGGCGCCGCAGATCGGTCTTGAAGATCCGATCAAACTTGGTCTTTCTGCGCCTATGACTTTACGCGCACCCGACATCTCAGATGCATCCAGCATCGCGGCAATCTCGATTGAGGTTTGGGTTGGCACCTATCTGAAACGCGGGGTGAACAGGTTCTTTGCGGACTACGTTCTGGAACAGTTTACCACCGCAAAGATCGCGGCGCTGATCGACGACGCTGACCGGTTCATCCTTGTTTCTGACAATGCAGAGGGGATTGATGGGTTTATATGTATCGCCTCATCAAGCGCGGCCCCCGTAGACGGGTGTTCAGACATGGAAATCGCCACATTCTACGTGCAACCGCGCCATCATGGCAAAGGCATCGGCAAGCGCCTGTTAAATGCAGCGCTGGACCATTGCCGCGCGCAAAATGCCAAATCTGTCTGGCTGACGACCAATGCCGAAAATGATCCGGCCATCGCGTTTTACCTGTCCCAAGGCTTTGAGAAGGTCGGGGAGACGCATTTTCGTATCGGCGGTGAAGCCTATCTGAACAACGTCTATGCCTATCGGTTTCTGTGACATCATGAGGCTGGCCGCATATCACAGTTGAAACATAGGGCAGCGCCCGACCGCGGGTGGGCGCTGATACCTTGGTCTATGCCACTTTATCTATCCGCTTTGGCGTGTGGATGATGAACCGCAATACGGTGAAGAAGCGCCCGCCCATGGGGCGGTCGGGCGCTGCCCGGCGGTGCTTTGCACCTTAATTCCGGGCTTTGGCACGCCCTGTCAGACGGATGAGGTATTGCGGGCAAGCTCCTGAATAAAAGAGAATTTATCCCTCGTAAGTCCCGTCCAGCCGCTCCTGCACCTCTTCGGCCAGCGACTCGGCGCGTGCGGCCAGTTCGGCCAGCGTGTCGGTCACCGATTGCGGCACCACCGGAATCTCGATCCGTTCGGGTTCGATCACCTGATTGCGCAGCCCTTCCAGTTCGGCCTCGCGTTCGTCCAGCTTGGCCTGAATTTCGGCCACGCGGTCCTCGACGCTGGCGGTCTTGTCGGCCAGCATCAGCCCCGCCATCAACAGCATCCGCGCCTCAGGCATGCGGCCCACCTGGTCGGACAGAACCTTCGCCTCGTCGTCCAGCATTTTGGCGGCGGAGTGCAGATAGGCGTCTTCGCCCTCCTGGCAGGCCACTTCGAACTGGCGGCCCCCGATGGAAATGATCACTTCGGGCATCAGGCGTCTCCTTGCTTGGCTTCGGGCTCTGCGGCGGACGGGTCAGAGGCGCCCTCTTCCAGCAGCGGGGTCATCGCCGCGATAATCGTGTTCGCTTCCGAGATGTCCGCCGCGCGGGCCGCGCGCAGCGCCTCAAGCTCGGCCAGCATCGCCTTGTTGATCAGATGCGGTTCGGCAACGCCCGCGGCATTGGCATCGCGCAGCGCCTGATTGGACTGCGACAGTTGGGTGTTCGCCTTGCGCAGCTTTTGCAGGTCGGCGTCCAGCCTGGCCAGTTGCGCCTGCGTGCCCTCGGTCGTCTCGCGCAGCTTGGCCAGATCGCTTTCGTGGCGCTGGCTCAGCATGCGGATGCGTTCGGTCAACTGGGCGTTGACGACTTTTTCGTCTTCCAGCGCCTGTTGGGTCGCCGCATCGCCGCCCCCGGTGCCTGACAATTCTCCCAGACCGCTGGCCACACGGTCCATCGCGGCCATGATCCGGCGTTGCAACTCGATTATATCGCTCATCCGTCGTCCCTGTTTGCGTTCGGCTTGTACTGTTTCTGTATCGTTTTTCACGCTTTGACCACCGGCGAATCGCTCGGAAGGTCCGCAATAGGCAAAGTCTAGCGAAACGGTACGCGAAATGCGCCCTCTTTGCGATCAACGACTTGCGGGCGGGCGTTGATGTGCGCAGCGGTGCGAAAGCCCTCGGGCGCTTGACCCCTGCCCTTGGGCTGATATGGAGCAGGGCAAGCTCGCTATTTCCAGCCAAAGGACTGCTGCCGTGGATCTCAAAGCACTTGCCAACGCCAACCCTGACCACTGGTCCAAAGCCACCGCCATCCGTGCGCTGACACTGGACGCGGTCGCCGCTGCCAACTCGGGTCACTCGGGCATGCCGATGGGCATGGCCGATGTGGCCACCGTGTTGTTCGAAAAACACCTGAAATTTGATGCATCCGCCCCCAACTGGCCCGACCGCGACCGGTTCATCCTGTCGGCGGGCCACGGCTCGATGCTGCTGTATTCGCTGCTGCATCTTGTGGGCGACGCGCAGTTCCCCATCGAGGAAATCAAGAACTTCCGCCAGATGGGCGCGCGCACCGCGGGCCACCCTGAAAACTTCCTGGCCGATGCGATTGAAACCACCACCGGCCCGCTGGGGCAGGGCATTGCCAATTCGGTCGGCTTTGCCATGGCCGAAGAAATGCAGCGCGCGCAATACGGGCGCAAGGTTGTCGATCACTATACCTATGTCATCGCGGGCGACGGCTGCCTGATGGAAGGCGTCAGCCAAGAGGCGATCACCCTTGCGGGCCGTCACAAGCTGGGCAAGCTGATCGTGCTGTGGGACAACAACAACATCACCATCGACGGCACCGTCGAGCTGAGCGACCGCACCGATCAGGTGTCGCGTTTCAAATCCGCCGGCTGGCAGGTGATCGAGATTGACGGCCACAACCCCGACGAAATCGACGCCGCCCTGACGCAGGCCAAGAAGGGCAGCAAGCCCACGATGATCGCGTGCAAGACGCACATCGCCTTGGGCCACGCAGCGCAGGACACCTCGAAAGGGCACGGCGCGCTGACCGATCCGCAGCAGTTGATCGACGCCAAGGCCGCCTATGGCTGGACCACCGGCCCGTTCGAAATCCCCGCCGATGTGAAATCGGCATGGGAGGAAATCGGCAAACGCGGTGCCGCGGAACACGCTGACTGGCAGGCCCGCATGGACGCGATCAGCAACGCCAAACGCGCCCAGTTCGAGCGCGCCTATGCGCTGGACGCCCCCAAGAAGCTGAGCGCCACCATCAAGGCGTTCAAAAAGCAGATGTCGGAAAGCGCGCCCAAACTGGCCACCCGCGCCAGCAGCGAAAAGGTGTTGGAAGTCATCAACCCGATCATGCCCGAAACCGTCGGCGGCTCGGCTGATCTGACCGGTTCCAACAACACCAAGACCGGCGATCTGGGCGTCTTCGACGTGGACAACCGCAAGGGCCGCTATGTCTATTGGGGCATCCGCGAGCACGGCATGTCGTCGGCAATGAACGGCATGGTGCTGCACGGCGGTATGCGCCCCTATGGCGGCACGTTCATGTGTTTCACCGACTATGCCCGCCCTGCCATGCGCCTGTCGGCGCTGATGCAGGTGCCGACGGTCTATGTCATGACCCACGACAGCATCGGCCTGGGCGAAGACGGACCGACACACCAGCCGGTCGAGCATCTGGCGATCAGCCGCGCGACGCCCAACACCTATGTGTTCCGCCCCGCCGACACGATTGAAACGGCAGAAGCCTGGGAAATCGCGCTGACCTCGAAAACCACGCCGTCGGTTCTGTCGCTGACCCGTCAGGGCCTGCCGACCGTGCGGACCGAGCATAAGAACAAGAACCTGACCGCCCAGGGCGCTTACGTTCTGGCCGAGGCCGAGGGCAAACGTCAGGTGATCCTGATCGCCACCGGCTCCGAGGTCGAGGTCGCGCTGAAAGCCCGCGAGGCGCTGCAAGCCGACGGGATCGGCACGCGCGTCGTGTCCATGCCCTGTATGGAGCTCTTTGCCGAACAGGACGAAGCCTATCGCCGCAAGGTTCTGCCCGCAGGCAGCGCCGTGCGCATCGGCATCGAGGCGGCTGTGCGCCAGGGCTGGGACCAATGGCTGCTGGGCGAACGTGGCCGCGCGGGCAAGGCTGATTTCGTCGGCATGGACCGGTTCGGTGCCTCGGCCCCTGCGGAAGAGTTGTTCGAAAAGTTCGGGATCACCGCTGACAACGTCGTGGCCAAGGCCAAGGCGCTGCTGTGATCTGATACCGGGTTACGGAATGACACGGGCCGGTGAGAACTCCTCACCGGCCCGTTTTGCATCAAGCTTCGGCTTTTGCCTCAGGCCGCCGCGTCGCGATGAAACACGGCCCGCCAGATCGGCGTGATGATCTTTTCGCCAATCGGGATCAGCACCAGACCCAGCCCCAGACCGAACACACCGTCCATCGTCGCCTTGGTCGTCCATTCGACCGCCCCACGCCAGCTTTCGCTGACCGCATGGCCCGCGGCCGCCGCCCAGTCGTGGGTAAAGTGGCCCAGCGTGTCATAGCCCAGCACCTCAAGCCCGTGGATGACGATGTTGCCACCCACCCACAGCATCGCCGCAGTGCCGACCACCAGCAGAATTTTCAACACCCATGGCATCGCGTGCACAATGCCGCGCCCCAGCGACTGCGTCAGCGCCAGACGCCCGCGATTGGCCATCGCCAGACCCAGATCGTCCGCTTTGACAATCAACCCGACCGAGCCGTAGACCACCAGCGTGATGATGATCGCAGCCCCGGCCAGTGTCGCCGCTTCCATCCAGAAGTTGCTTTCGGGGATCGCGGCCAGCGTGATGGTCATGATTTCGGCGGACAGGATGAAATCGGTCTTGATCGCGCCCTTGGCTTTTTCCTCTTCCAGATGGGCGGGATCGACGATTTCCTGCTTTGCCTTTGGATGATCTTCGTGGCCCTTGCCCCCGACACCAACCGCATGGGCGATCTTTTCGGCCCCTTCGAAACACAGGTAACAGCCACCCAACATCAAAAGCGGCGTAATCGCCCAAGGCGCAAACTGGTTCAGCGCCAGCCCCGCAGGCAGCAAGAACAGCAGCTTGTTGCGCAGCGACCCCTTGGCAATCCGCCAGATGATCGGCAGCTCGCGTTCGGCGGCAAAACCGGTCACGTATTTCGGCGTCACGGCAGCATCGTCAATCACGGCACCTGCCGCCTTGGCGCTGGCCTTGGCCGCCTGCCCGATCACATCATCGACCGAGGCCGCCGCCACTTTGGCAATCGCTGCCACGTCATCCAATAGGGCCAGTAATCCGCTCATGTCGTTCCTTTCGAGGTGCCTGGATACAGAGCTAACACTGACCGCGCGAAAGACAAACGTGCAAACGCAGCAAATGGGTCACAGGTTTATCGCTAACAGCTTGTTTTCAGGTGTTTCGCCCAATTTGGCCTGTCGCTATACACCCCTCAACATCCCACATAAGGACGCAGACCATGACCATCAGAGTTGGCATCAACGGGTTTGGCCGCATTGGCCGCTGCACCCTGTCGCACATCGCCGCAAGCGGACGCAACGACATTCAGGTCGTCAAACTGAACGCCACCGGCCCGCTGAAAAGCGCTGCACACCTGATCAAATACGATTCGGTGCACGGCGCATTCCCCGGCATGGTCGAAGTGGGCGAAAATACCCTTGATCTGGGGCGTGGCCCGATCGACGTGATGTCCACCTATGACATGGACGCGCTGGACTGGGAGGGCTGCGACGTCGTTCTGGAATGCACCGGCATGTTCAACGACGGCCTGAAGGCCAAAACCCACCTTGAGCGTGGCGCAGGCAAGGTTCTGTTGTCGGCCCCCGGCAAGAACGTGGACCGCACCGTGGTTTACGGCGTCAACGACAAGGAGTTGACCAATATCGACCGCATGGTCAGCAACGGGTCGTGCACCACCAACTGCTTGGCCCCGCTGGCCAAGGCGCTGGATGATGCGTTTGGCATCGAAAGCGGCCTGATGACCACCATTCACAGCTATACCGGCGACCAGCCGACGTTGGACAAGCGCCACAGCGATCTGTACCGCGCCCGCGCCGCCGCGATGAGCATTATCCCGACCTCGACCGGTGCCGCCAAGGCGCTGGGTGAAGTGTTGCCGAAACTGGCGGGCAAGCTGGACGGCACCGCCATGCGCGTGCCCACGCCCAACGTGTCGGCCGTGGACCTGACCTTTGTCGCCGGCCGCGACGTGACCGTGGACGAAGTGAACGCCGCCATGAAAGCCGCCGCCGATGGCCCGATGAGCCGCGTTCTGGCCTATGATGACGAACAGAAAGTCTCGGTCGATTTCAACCACACCGAACATTCGTCGATCTTTGCCCCCGACCAGACCAAGGTCACCGGCGGCAATCTGGTGCGGGTGCTGGCGTGGTACGACAACGAATGGGCATTCTCGTGCCGTATGGCCGACGTCGCCGTCGCCATGGGCCGTCTGTCGTAAAACGCACCGCCACTTGCGGGATCGGGGCGGGGCTGTCACAACAGCCCTGCCCTTTTTGTTTGAGTTTTACCCAAATGACCAACACGCTGTCGCTTATTCTGGCTGCCCTCCTGATCGCCTGGATCGGCTTTGACGTGTATGCCAACAACAGCGAAAACCTGTTGTTTCTGGGCAAAGAACTGTTCGACCTGATCGAATGGATGGCCTTCTGGCGCTGACGCCCTGCCCTTTTCGACTGTGATGTGCGATGGTGCGCCTGCGCTGCGCGCGCGGTTGACAATGTGGTTGCCCCGCCTATGTTAGCGCTAACCGAACACAGGGGGCCCAACCATGACCACAAAAATCGCAATCAACGGATTTGGACGCATCGGGCGCAACGTGCTGCGCGCGCTGATGGAGCGCGGCGGCGACGACCTGCAAGTTGTTGCCATCAACGATCTGGCCGACCCTGCCACCAATGCGCATCTGTTTGAATTCGACAGCGTCCATGGCCGCTATAACGGCACCGTCACCCTGACCGGTGACACGCTGGACGTGGGCGCAGGCCCCATCCGCATGAGCGCCGAACGCGACCCGGCCAAGCTGGATTGGGGTGACGTGGACATCGCGCTGGAATGCACCGGCTTTTTCAAGACGGACGAAACCGCAGGCGCGCACCTGAAAAACGGCAGCGGCAAGGTGCTGATCTCGGCCCCCGGCAAGGGCGAGATGAAAACCATCGTCTATGGTGTGAACCACGACATCCTGACCGCTGACGATAAAATCGTGTCGAATGCATCCTGCACCACCAACTGCCTGGCCCCGCTGTGCAAGGCGCTGCACGAGGAATTCGGCATTCTGCGCGGCACCATGACCACGATCCACGCCTATACCGGCGGCCAGCCCACCCATGACCGTGCCGCCAGCGATCTGGCGCGGGGCCGGGCTGCGGCGCTGTCGATGGTGCCCACTTCGACCGGTGCGGCCAAGGCGATCGGGCTGGTGATGCCGGAACTGGACGGGCTGATTTTTGGCACCTCGTTGCGGGTGCCCACGCCCAACGTGTCCTGCGTGGACCTGACGGTGGAAGTGGCCAAGGAAACCGACATCGCAGGCATCAACGCCGCCCTGTCCAAGGCCGCCCGCGCCTCGGGTGGTGTGCTTGAGATTGAAGCCCGCCCACTGGTGTCGGTTGATTTCAACCACACCGCCGCCAGTTCGACCGTGGCGCTGGACCAGACCCATGTGCAAAACGGCACGCTGGTGCGCATCCTGTCGTGGTACGACAACGAATGGGGCTTTTCCAACCGGATGCTGGACACGGCGCTGGCGATGGCCAACGCCAAGTGATCACTGGCAAAGACGAAAGCCGCCACTGCGCGCGATCACGTCCAAGTGCAGGTGATTGCTGTGCGCGTCGTCCGACCCCGGCCCCAGAACGGTGGTAAAATGCAGACAGGCAGTGGCGCGCACCGCGTCCTGAAAGCTTTCCTCGCGTGATCCTTCACGCTCGCGCGGGGCGACCTTGATCTGTGATCCGTCTTTGAACCCGAACGCCATGATGTCGATGGCATTGCCAAAGGCATGTTCCGACAGTTTGCCGTCGGGCAAATTGTTGCGGCGACGGCACTGATAGCCGCTGCCCTTGGCCAAGGTCACCACCGGCCCGCGTTTCAATGTGGCGGCTGCGGGCTGCACAAAATCGCGCATCCATGTGCCCAGGGCCACGGCCGTTTCGCACCGCATCAGCGCAGGGCTGTCGATCTGAACGCCGGGCACGGCCTGCGACACGCGCACCGCGTTGGCGATACCGCAATCGCGGTCGTCTTCGATCTGCGGGTCAGCCACCTTGTACACAGCACCCAATTCATTCAGCGCCCCCAGGCAGGCAACAAAGGCGTCGTCGGTCTCTTGCAGGGTTTGCCACACAGGCGGGGCAAGCGGCTCTGGCTGGGTTTCAGGGTCCTTAGTGGTTTGCCCGTTCTCTGTGCCGCCGTCCTGCGGTGTTTCTGACCGGGGCGCGGCGTCCGTGTCAGGCGGAAGCTTGGACTGCGTCGGGGCGCTGGCTGCCCCGTCGCCCTCCACCGCGGCCTCGGGCCTGACGGGGGGCAGACGCGACGTGTCAGGCGCGCCCTGCCCCCAGACCACTGATGGTATCATCAGCAGCGCTACCGCCAGCACGCGGTTCATTCGCGGAAATCAACGACGACACCTGCGCTGACCAGCGACGCCAGTTCCTGTGCATCCCAGTTGGCCATGCGCACACAGCCGTGGGAATGGGCGGTGAACAGGCTGGCGGGTTCCGGCGTGCCGTGGATGCCGTAGGTGGGTTTCGACAGGTCGATCCACACCAGACCAACCGGCCCATTCGGTCCCGGCGGCAGTGTCAGCGGCTTGTCGTTGTCACCCTGCTTGAAATTGACACTGGGATTATAGTGATAGGTCGGCTCGAGTGCGACCGCCTCGACCGTCATGTGGCCCGAAGGTGACGGCGTGCCCGACGATCCCACGGCCACGGGATAGTTGGCAATCTCGGTCCCCGCCGCATCCCAGGCGCGCAGACGGCGGTCGGATTTGTCGATGACAATCTTGGTCACCTGCCCCACGGCCTTTTCACCGGGTTCGACGACGACAATCGTTTCACCGGCGACAAACCCTGCACCGGGGTTCACCAGTTTCAGGAAATCCTCGCTCATGTGGAACCGTTCGGCCAGCTTTTCGGGAACGCTGGTGTATCCCATGCGGTCCAGCTTGGCCAACTCACCATAGTCGCGCGGCAACGGCGCGGACAGGCCCGAAACATCGGCATCTGTGATCGTGTACTGTTTCATGTAGACGTCAATGTCGTTGCCACCCAGCTTGTCCCAAACCTCGGCGTCCAGCAGGCCGTCAACCGGCAGCCCCATGCGCGCCTCATAGGCTTTCAGCGCGCTTTCGGTCATGCCACCTTTGACACCGTCGATGATCGACACCGACACGGCAGCGCGGTCCAACAGCACTTGCAGCTTCACGGTGACGGGACTGCGCCCATCGGGCAGGCCGCCCACGCCTGAATAGCTGGCCGCGTTGACGGTCGCCGGGGTGACGGGCTGCGATGGAATCTCAGGCTGTGCGGCGGCGGTGGCGTCGCTGTTGGCCGGGTCGGTGGTCTGGTTTGCGCCTGCATCCGGCGTGGCCGGAATGACATCATTGGTGCCCAGGCCAGTGTCCCCTTGGGTTTCGGCGTTTTCCTTGTCTTCCAGTGCCTTTGACAGCTCTGACACACTGGGAATGCGCGTACCCGAAGGATCGCCCGAGGAATCGCCCGGAACATCATCCAGCGCGGATTCGGCCATCGGAATGATGGGATCACCCGTCGCAGGTGCGGTTTGCTGCTGGCTGACAGGCGGCGGGGGCGTCACAGAAGGCTGTGGCGTCACAGGGGGTTGTTGCGTGGCGGGCGGCACGACAGGCGCAGGATCAAGCTGAGTTGTTGTCGGGGTCTGCGCGACCAAGGGGGACGCGATCAGCGTCAACAGGGTGATACGGGCGATGTGCGATGTGTATGACATGCCAACCAACGTGCCCGTTGGCTGGCCAGTTCCCGCGTCAGCCTGAAAGTTTCGTGATCAGTGCCTCATTGACCTGCGGCGTGACAAATTTGCTGACATCGCCGTCCAGCCGCGCGATTTCCTTGACCAGTTTCGACGCAATGGCCTGATGCGTGGCCTCGGCCATCAGGAACACCGTCTCGATCTCGTCATTCAATTGGCGGTTCATGCCGACCATTTGATATTCATACTCGAAATCAGCCACAGCCCGCAGGCCGCGAATGATCATCTGGGCCCCGACATCGGCAGCACAGTCGATCAGCAGGTTCTCGAACGGATGCACGATAATCTCGGTCTGGGTCTGTTCCATCAGCTTGGCGCATTCCGCCTCGATCATGGCAACACGTTCTTCCAAACGGAACAACGGCCCCTTGTCCCGGTTGATCGCAACGCCGATCACCAGCCGGTCCACCAGCGACGTGGCGCGGCGGATGATGTCGATATGTCCCAGGGTGATGGGGTCGAAAGTGCCGGGGTAAAGGCCAACGCGCATGGGCGTGCTCCGTGGTCAGGGTAATATTATTTCGCGGCAAGCAACCACTCGGGATACAAAAATGCAAGCGCCAAGACGCAGTGTCGCAAAATTATAACCAACGGTCCGCTAGTGGCCCATGATCATTCCTTGCAGGGCGTCTTTTTCCATCGACACTTTGGACAGGCGCGCCTTGACCACGTCACCTTGGGTGATCAGGCCGACCAGCTTGCCATCCTCGACCACGGGCATGTGGCGGAACCGTCCGTCGGACATGTTTTGCAGGACGCTTTCGACGCTGTCCTGACGGGTGCAGGTGACCAGCTTGGTGGTCATATAGGTCTCGACCTTTTCTTCCAGACAGCTTGCGCCACGGGTGGCCAGTTCGCGCACGATGTCACGCTCTGACAGAATACCGTCCGCAGTCGTCCCGTCACGCGACACGACCACGCTGCCGAATTTGTGCTTGGCCAGAATTTTCGCGGCATCCGAGACGCTTGTGCCGGGTTTGACAGTAATCACCGCGTCGCTGGATTTCGATTGCAGGATATGTTGGACAAGCATGGCAAACCTCGTGTGATGGTTGAACGGTCGATATATTGATCGTCCCCGCAAACCCGTTTTGTGTCAAGCGTGCGCCTCAAGCCGCGCCAGTTCCACGCGAAGCCCCGCCACCAGATCATCGGCAAAGCGCGTCAGCCGCGCGTTGTTGCGGTCGTCGGCGTGGCGGATCAGGTAAAAGGCACGGGTCAGGCCAATCTGATCGGTCAGAATACGCCGCAATCCGCTGGCGGCGGGCAGTGCAAAGTCGTGCACGATCCCCACCCCGCCGCCGGCACGCAGCAGGTTCAACTGGACCGAGACGGAATTGGACGCCAGCGCCGTGCGTGGCAGGCCGATGTCGGCCAGGTAATCCAGTTCACGGTCAAAAATCATGTCGGGGATATAGCCCACGATCCGGTGCCCTTGCAGATCGGCAGTGGTGGTGATGTGCGGATGCTGGGCCAGATAGCTGTCGTCGGCGGCCAGATGCAGACGGTAGTCGGTGATTTTCTGCACCGTCAGACGGCCCGCCGTGGGCGCGCTGACGCCGATGGCCAGATCCGCCTCGCGGCGCGACAGGTTGAAGACACGCGGCAAGGCCACGACCTGAATGTCCAGATCAGGATGGCGGTCGGCCAGATCGGCGCAGACCTGCGGCATCAGATAGTTGGCACAGCCGTCCGGCGCCCCGATGCGCACCTGTCCTGTCAGCCGGTCGGATTGCCCGCCCGACAGGGTCGAGGTCGCCGCGCGCATCGCCGCTTCGGCCGCCTCGGCCTTGTCCAGCAGGATCACGCCCGCCTCGGTCAGCGCATAGCCTTGCGGGGATTTCACGAACAACACCGCCCCCAGTGCCGCCTCAAGCCGCACCATCCGGCGGCCCAGCGTGGCGGGGTCCAGCCGCAGCGTCTTGCCCGCCGCGGTCAGGCTGGCCTCGCGGGCGATGGCCAGAAACAGCCGCAAATCATCCCAGTGCGCTTCCATACCGTAAGTGCCCTTCCCGTTTCATTTTGCAAACCCGTTCATTTTGCAAAAATGCATGACTATTTTGGAAAGATGCGTCTTTTCCATGTGTTTTTGCAAGCCTACAGTGCGCCCAACGGAACACCACAGGAAGGATTTCCCATGCAAGAGATGACCCATTACCTGAACGGCGAACACGTCAAAGGCACCTCGGGCCGCTTTGCCGACGTCATGAACCCCTCGACCGGCGAAGTGCAGGGCCGCGTGCCACTGGCCAGCGGAGAAGAGCTGAACAAGGCCGTCGAATACGCCGCCGCCGCCCAACCGAAATGGGCCGCGACCAACCCGCAGCGCCGCGCCCGTGTGCTGATGAAATTCGTCGACCTGCTGAACCGCGACATGGACAAGCTGGCCGAAGCGCTCAGCCGCGAGCACGGCAAGACCCTGCCCGATGCCGCCGGTGACGTGCAACGCGGTCTGGAAGTCGTCGAATACTGCATCGGCGCGCCGCAACTGCTGAAAGGTGAATACACCGACAGCGCCGGCCCCGGCATCGACATGTATTCCATGCGTCAGGCGCTGGGTGTGACGGCGGGCATCACGCCCTTCAACTTCCCTGCCATGATCCCGATGTGGATGTTCGCGCCGGCCATCGCTTGCGGCAACGCCTTTATCCTGAAACCGTCCGAGCGCGACCCCTCCGTGCCCTTGATGCTGGCCGAACTGCTGGAAGAGGCAGGCCTGCCCAAAGGCATCCTGCAAGTCGTCAACGGCGACAAGGAAGCGGTTGACGCGATCCTGCATCACGACGTGATCCAGTCGGTCGGCTTTGTCGGCTCGACCCCGATTGCCGAATACATCTATGCCACCGGCTGCGCCAACGGCAAACGCGTGCAGTGCTTTGGCGGTGCAAAGAACCACATGATCATCATGCCCGACGCCGACATGGATCAGGCCGCCGACGCGCTGATCGGTGCCGGTTACGGTGCGGCGGGCGAACGCTGCATGGCGATCTCGGTTGCCGTGCCCGTCGGTGATGAGACCGCCGACCGTCTGATGGAAAAGCTGATCCCGCGCGTCGAAGCGTTGAAGGTCGGCCCCTATACCGCAGGCAATGACGTGGATTACGGCCCCGTTATGACCGCTGCGGCCAAGGCCAACATCGAACGTCTGGTGCAGACCGGCATCGACCAGGGTGCGAAGCTGGTTGTCGATGGACGTGGCTTCAAGCTGCAAGGCTACGAAGACGGCTATTTCGTCGGCCCGCACCTGTTTGACCACGCCACCAAGGACATGGACATCTACACCCAGGAAATCTTTGGCCCGGTTCTGACCTGCGTGCGCGCGCAGGACTATGAAGAGGCGCTGGGTCTGGCGATGGACCACGAATACGGCAACGGCACCGCGATCTTTACCCGTGACGGCGACGCGGCCCGTGACTTTGCCAACCGGATCAACATCGGCATGGTCGGCATCAACGTGCCGATCCCCGTGCCGCTGGCCTATCACACCTTTGGCGGCTGGAAGAAATCGGTGTTCGGTGACCTGAACCAGCACGGCCCGGATGCGTTCAAATTCTACACACGCACCAAAACCGTGACCGCGCGCTGGCCCTCGGGCATCAAGGAAGGCGGCGAATTCTCCATCCCCGTGATGGAATAACGCCCCTGCGATATACCCTGCCCCGGTGCACTGCGCATCGGGGCAGGTTTCTGCCGCTGGCCCGTCCGCCCGCTGGCCCTGCCCACGAAAGACTTGCAACTGTGGCCGCAGAGACCGATTATTAAACAAACGTTCATTTCGGCGATCAGGGAGGATGCGATGGACTTCGCACTGACAGACGAACAATCAGCTATTTTCGACATGGCCTATGCCTTTGGCCAGGACAACATCGCACCCCACGCCCGCGACTGGGAGGCCAAGGGCACCATTCCCAAAGAGCTGTGGCCGCAGGTGGGCGAGCTGGGCTTTGGCGGGCTGTATGTGTCCGAAGCGTCCGGCGGTGCCGGTCTGGGCCGTCTGGACGCCACATTGGTGTTCGAGGCGCTGAGCATGGCCTGCCCGTCTGTTGCAGCCTTCCTGTCCATCCACAACATGTGCGCGCGCATGATCGACAGCTTTGCCAGCGACGACTTCAAGGCCCGCGTGCTGCCCGATGTGCTGACGATGAACACCGTGCTCAGCTATTGCCTGACCGAACCCGGCTCCGGCTCGGACGCCGTGGCGCTGAAAACCCGCGCGGATCGCACGAACGAAGGCTACACCCTGAACGGAACCAAGGCGTTCATCTCGGGCGGCGGCTATTCGGACGCTTACGTGTGCATGGTGCGCACCGGCGATGCGGGTGCCGGCGGCGTCAGCACCGTTTATGTCAAGGACGGCACCGACGGGCTGTCGTTCGGCGCGCTTGAGGACAAAATGGGCTGGCGGTCGCAGCCCACGGCACAGGTGCAGTTCGACGATTGCAAAATTTCTGCCGACAATCTGATCGGTGAAGAAGGCAAAGGATTCAAATATGCGATGATGGGGCTGGATGGTGGCCGTCTGAACATTGCCGCCTGTTCGCTGGGCGCCGCGCAGACCGCGCTGAACGCCACGCTCAACTACATGGGCGAACGCAAGGCCTTTGGCCAAAGCATCGACCAGTTTCAGGGGCTGCAATGGCGTCTGGCCGATATGGAAATCGAACTGCAAGCCGCGCGCGTCTTTCTGCGGCAGGCGGCGTGGAAACTGGATCAGGGCGCGCCCGACGCCACCAAGTTCTGCGCGATGGCGAAAAAGTTCGTGACCGAAACCGGGTCAAAAGTGGTCGATCAATGTCTGCAACTGCACGGCGGCTATGGCTATCTGGCCGACTATGGCATTGAAAAGCTGGTGCGCGATTTGCGGGTTCACCAGATTCTGGAAGGCACCAACGAGATCATGCGCGTGATCGTGGCGCGTGACATGCTGAAAAACCGATGAGCGATATTTCCATCCGCATCACTGGTGTCGCCGGCCGCATCACGCTGACCCGCCCCAAGGCGCTGAACGCGATGACCTATGACATGTGTCTGGCCATCGAGGACGCGCTGGACCGCTGGCGCGACGACGACGCGGTGCAACTGGTGATCATCGACGCCGAAGGCGACCGCGCCTTCTGCTCGGGCGGCGACATTGCCGACCTCTATGCATCGGGGCGCAAGGGTGACTTCGCCTATGGGCAAAAGTTCTGGGCCGATGAATACCGCCTGAACGCCAAGATTTTCACCTATCCCAAACCTGTGGTCAGCTTCCTGCAAGGGTTCGTGATGGGCGGCGGTGTGGGCATCGGCTGTCACGGATCGCACCGGATCGTGGGCGAAAGCAGCCAGATCGCCATGCCCGAGGTCGGCATCGGCCTGATCCCCGACGTGGGCGGCACGCTGATGCTGGCGCTGGCACCGGGACGGATGGGCGAATACCTGGGCACCACGGCGTCCCGCATGGGGCCATCTGATGCGATTTTCTCAGGTTTTGCTGACAGTTATGTGCCGCAGCTAAAGTGGACTGATCTGATCGAGCAACTGGAGTCATCGGGCGACATCACCCTGCTGGAGACCGCCGCCGAAACGCCCGAAACCGGCCCCCTGCAAGGCCAGCTTGACGACATCAACCGCCATTTCGGCGGCGAAGGCCTGGGCGATATTCTCCGGTCACTCAGCGCCGAAGACAGCGACTTTGCCCGTGCCACGTTGAAATCACTGGGCCGCAACAGCCCGCTGTCGATGGCCTGCACCATCGAGGCGCTGCACCGCCTGCGCGGCCCGTCCCTGACCATCGAAAAGGCGCTGGATCTGGAATACCGGTTCACGTCCCGCGCGATGGAACATGGCGATTTTCTGGAAGGCATTCGTGCTGCGATCATCGACAAGGACCGCAGCCCGAACTGGCAATACGCAGACACCGACGTGCCGCCAAGTGCTGTCAGCAAAATGCTGCGCCCCTTGGGCGACGCGTCACTGAAACTGGGAGGAACTGAGCAATGAAGATAGGATTTATCGGCCTTGGCAACATGGGTGCACCGATGGCGGCCAATCTGGCCAAAGCGGGCCATGACGTGACAGGTTTTGACGTCGCGGGCACCACCGCCGAAGGGGCCGCTGTTGCAGACACCATCGACGCCGCAGCGGCAGGTATGGACGTGGTGATCACCATGCTGCCCAACGGCGCGATCCTGCGCGATGTCGCCGCACAGATCATCCCGCTGATGGCCAAGGGTGCGTGTTTCATCGACTGTTCCACTGTTGACGTCGACAGCGCCCGCGCCGTGGCCGAAGACGCTGAAACCGCTGGCCTTCTGGCCGTGGATGCGCCCGTTTCGGGTGGCATCGGTGGTGCGGCGGGCGGCACGCTGACCTTTATGGCGGGCGGCAGCGCAGATGCCTTTGCCAAGGCCGAACCGCTGTTCGACATCATGGGCCAAAAGGCCGTGCATTGCGGCGAGGCAGGCGCCGGACAGGCCGCCAAGATCTGCAACAACATGATCCTTGGCGCCACGATGATCGCCACCTGCGAGGCCTTTGCACTGGCCGACAAGCTGGGGCTGGAACGGCAGAAAATGTTCGACGTGGTCAGCACCTCGTCGGGCTATTCCTGGAGCATGAACGCCTATTGCCCCGCCCCCGGCGTGGGTCCGCAATCGCCGGCCGACAACGACTATAAACCCGGGTTCGCCGCCGAGCTGATGCTAAAGGATCTGGGCCTTAGCCAGCAAGCCGCCGAAGCGGCAGATGCCGACACGCCGATGGGCAAGCTGGCGCTGGCACTGTACAAAACCTTTGTCGAGGACGAAGGCGGCAAAGGGCGCGATTTCAGCGCCATGTTGCCCCGGTTTGCCGAACGGGGTCGCGGTTGACCCTGTAAGGAACCCTTTACACGCTGACGGCGTTGTCCCTCGAACC
Source organism: uncultured Pseudosulfitobacter sp. (assembly GCF_963976325.1). Taxonomy (NCBI): domain Bacteria; kingdom Pseudomonadati; phylum Pseudomonadota; class Alphaproteobacteria; order Rhodobacterales; family Roseobacteraceae; genus Pseudosulfitobacter; species uncultured Pseudosulfitobacter sp. The sequence goes on along the minus strand of NZ_CAXBJW010000001.1, from coordinate 431,378 downwards.
AAGCGTCCTGGGGGGCAACGCAATCATGAGCCAAAAAGCAACGGCGCTGCCGGTTATCGGTATATTCGTCATCATGTTGATTTACGGGCTGGTCGCTGCGTCCAACTTCCTGATCCCTGTCACCGCCGCCGTTCTTGCCTATTTCGTCCTCAGCCGCCCGCGTCGCGGCTTGCAGCGACTGGGCATTCCCAGCGGTGCGGTCGCGGTGCTGTTCACCGGCCTGATCATCACCCTATTGTCCCTGTCGCTTTACTATTTTTCGTCCCCCGTCAGCATGATGGTGCGCGACGTGCCCGAGTTGATCGAGCAATTGCAGGACCGCATCAGCGCCACGCAGAACGACACGATCAAGGCAGTGGCCGAAGCGGCCGAAGCCGTCGACAACATGATCGAAACCAAAGACACCCAGACGGAAAAGCCTGTCGAAGTCGCGGTGGTGGACCAGGAAACCTCGACACGGCAAATCCTGACCCTTGCGCCGCAATTGGTCAGCCAGTTGCTGTTCGCGGTGCTGTTGCTGTTCTTTCTGCTGAGTTCGGGCGACTTTTTCCTGCAACGGGCTGTTGAAAGCATTGGCCGAACCAAGGACAAAAGCCGCGCGCTTGAAATCGTGGCCACGATTGAACGCCGGTTGGGCCGCTATCTGGGCGGCATCACCCTGATCAACGCGGGGCTTGGCCTTACCATCGGCACGGCGATGTTCCTGATGGGCATCAACCAGTATATCGCAATCGGCGTCATGGCCTTTGCGTTGAACTTTATCCCCTATTTCGGGGGTCTTGCTGGGGCCTGTATCGCCGCACTGGTGGCATCGTCACAGTTCGGCGCTATCTGGTCGCCGCTGCTGGTGTTCGCGGTCTACATGGGCTGCACCAGCATCGAAGGCCAGCTTGTAACGCCTTTGCTGATCTCGCGGCGGATGCACCTGAACGCGCCTGTGCTGTTTCTGGTCGTCGCGTTCTTTGCCTATATCTGGTCGGTCATCGGCATGATTGTCGCGGTGCCACTGTTGATCGTCGCCAAGATCATCTTGGACGAGATTGAGCCGATGCGCCACATGGGCCGGTTTCTGGGCGACGCGCAGGATATGGACGACGAAGCCCAGACGCGGCTGGATATGGAAATTCTCAAGCATGGAGCGAAAACAGAATGAAACATCTTCTCACCCTGGCCTCAGCGGTTGCGGTGGCCAGCACGGGGTTTGTCGCGCCGGTCCAGGCTGCAACGTCCATCCCAAGCCTGAACGCCGCGCACGGCCCCGTGGTGCTGGTGAAGAACGACAAGGAAAAGCCTGACAAAGCCAAGGGCAAAGCGAAAGGCAACGACAAGAGCCAGGGCAAAGCCAAAGGTCATAAGGACGACAAAGGCGGCGGCCACGGCAAGGACGCCAAAGGCCCGAAAAAGGACCAGAACCACAAAGGCAAGGACAAGGATCACAAATCCGATGATCGCGCCGAAAAGGGTCATGGGACCGACTTTAAAGACGCCCGCAAAGCCCGCGAACGCACTGATCTGGACCGCGTCGCGCGTGAGGTTCTGAACGTTCAGGCCCCCAAGGACCGTGACCTGCGCGGGATCATCGCCGCCCTGCCGCTGGCGCTGCTGGGGCTGGACCGCGTCTACGCCGATATTCCCGACGACGAAATCCTGCGCTATCGCAACTGTCCGCCCGGTCTGGCCAAGAAAGATCCCCCCTGCGTGCCGCCCGGACTGGCCAAAAAGGGTGTGACCTATGACCAGTGGGTCGATCATGACGACCGTTACTATGACGGGCTGCTGCGCGACCGTGTGGACACATACCGCGACCGCGACCTGCGCCCCTATGACGATCTGGTGCTGAACTCGCGCCAGATTGCCGACCTGTATGATCTGGCACCTGCACCGGCTGGCCAACGCTATGCGCTGATCGACGGTATGCCGGTCCTGCTGGACGTTGATGAATACGATACATTGTTGAAAGTCAACGGCTTGGCGCGTGTTGTTGATCTTCCGGGCGGGGTGCGGATTGCGCCCACTGCCGCGCTGACACAGGCCGAAATGCAGCGCATGTACCGCCTGCCCGCGCCGCAGCCGGGGTACAATTATTCGGCCGTCAACGGTGACGTGCTGATGCTGGACGATGACGCATTCGAGACGCTGCAACTGATCCGCATCGCCCGCGCCATCCTGTAAACCGCGCTGGTCGCCGCCCTATTCGGCGGCGACCTTGCGACCCTGCAACATCGGTTTCAGATAGCGGCCCGTGTGGCTGGCCGCGACTTCGGCCACCTGTTCGGGCGTGCCAGTTGCCACAACCTGACCACCGCCGTCGCCGCCCTCTGGGCCGATGTCGATCAGGTGGTCGGCGGTTTTGATGACATCCAGATTGTGTTCGATCACCACGACCGAATTGCCCTGATCCACCAGTTCGTGCAGCACTTCCAACAGCTTGCGCACGTCTTCGAAATGCAGGCCGGTTGTCGGCTCGTCCAGAATGTACAGCGTGCGTCCCGTGGACCGGCGTGCCAGCTCCTTGGACAGTTTGACCCGCTGCGCCTCGCCGCCGGACAGGGTCGTCGCCTGCTGGCCCACCTTGATGTACCCCAGACCGACCCGCATCAGCGCGTCCATCTTCTCGCGGATCGACGGCACCGCTTGGAAAAACGTCTGCGCGTCTTCCACGGTCATGTCCAGCACGTCGGCAATCGACTTGCCTTTGAACGTGACCTCAAGCGTTTCGCGGTTGTAGCGTTTCCCCTTGCAGGTTTCACATTCGACGTAGACATCGGGCAAAAAGTGCATCTCGATCTTGATAACGCCGTCACCCTGACAGGCCTCGCAGCGCCCGCCCTTGACGTTAAAGCTGAAGCGGCCGGGTTTATAGCCGCGTGCCTTGGACTCAGGCAGACCGGCAAACCAGTCACGGATCGGGGTGAAGGCGCCGGTGTAAGTCGCTGGATTTGAACGCGGAGTCCGCCCGATGGGGCGTTGGTCGATGTCGATGACCTTGTCCAGATGCTCAAGCCCCTTGATCGTTTCGCAGGGGGCCGGTGTCTGGCGCGCGCCGTTCAGCCGCATCGACGCGGTCTTGAACAGCGTCTCGATGGTCAGCGTCGATTTGCCCCCGCCCGATACGCCGGTGACGCAGACGAATTTGCCCAGCGGGAAATCCACAGTGATGTCGTGCAGGTTGTTGCCCGACGCCTTGACCACCTTGACCGATTTCTTCTTGCCCTTGCGACGGGTCGCAGGCACGGCAATCTCGCGTGCGCCGGTCAGATACTGGCCGGTGACGCTGTCGGGGTTGGCGGCGATCTGGTCGGGCGTGCCGTGGGCGACCACGCGCCCGCCGTGCACCCCTGCCCCCGGACCAATGTCGAACACATAATCCGCCTCGCGGATCGCTTCCTCGTCATGTTCCACCACGATCACGGTATTGCCCTGATCGCGCAGGTTTTTCAGCGTGCCCAGCAGCCGGTCGTTGTCGCGCTGGTGCAGGCCGATGGATGGCTCGTCCAGCACATAGAGCACCCCGGTCAGGCCGCTGCCAATCTGGCTGGCCAGCCGGATACGCTGGCTTTCGCCGCCCGACAACGTGCCGCTGTTGCGGCTGAGGGTCAGGTATTCCAGCCCGACGTTATTGAGGAACCCCAGCCGCTCGCGGATTTCCTTGAGGATGGCGCGCGCGATCTCGTTTTTCTGGGCGGTCAGGTTGTCGGGCACGGTTTCGCACCACGCGAACGCCTCGCGGATCGACATTTCGACCACTTGGCCTGCGTGCAACAGCTCGTCGGGCTTGTCGGACGGGCCGATTTTCACCGCCAGCGCCTCGGCCCGCAGGCGGTAGCCGTGGCAGGTGCCGCAGGGGCGGTTGTTCTGGTAGCGCTCGAACTCTTCGCGGACCCAGTTGCTGTCCGTCTCGCGATAGCGGCGTTCCATGTTGGGAATGACGCCCTCGAACGTGCGCGTCACCGAATAGACCCGCCCACCTTCGTCGTAACGGAACGGGATTTCATCGTCGCCCGAACCGAACAGGAACACCTGTTTCACATGGGCGTCCAGATCTTTCCACTTGGTCTGCGCGTCAAATTCGTAATGTTTTGCAATGGCTTCGATGGTTTGCAGGAAATAGGGCGACTTGCCCTTGCGCCAGGGTGCCAGCGCGCCATCGTAAACCTTCAGGTTCTGATCCGGCACCACCAGACGTTCATCAAAGAACAGCTCGACCCCCAGCCCGTCACAGTCCGGGCAGGCGCCGAAAGGCGCGTTGAACGAGAACAGGCGCGGCTCGATCTCGGGGATGGTAAAGCCGCTGACGGGGCACGCGAATTTCTCGGAAAACGTCATGCGTTCCGGGTCGCCCTCGGCCGGAGCGGTCTCCAGAACCGCGATACCGTCGGCCAGATCAAGGGCCGTGCGCAAGCTGTCGGCCAGCCGCGTTTCCAGCCCTTCGCGCACCACGATACGGTCGACGACCACGTCGATGTCGTGGCGGAATTTCTTGTCCAGCGTCGGCGGTTCGTCCAGATCGTAGAATTCCCCGTCAACCTTCACCCGCTGAAAGCCTTGCTTGCGCAACTCGATGAATTCCTTGCGGTATTCGCCTTTGCGGTCACGGATGATCGGCGCCAGAAGATAGGCACGCGTGCCCTCCTCCATCGCCATGACGCGGTCGACCATGTCCTGCACCTGCTGCGCCTCGATGGGCTTGCCGGTCGCGGGGCTGTAGGGCGTGCCGACGCGGGCGAACAGCAGCCGCATATAGTCGTAAATCTCGGTCACGGTGCCCACGGTCGAACGGGGGTTTTTCGACGTGGTCTTTTGTTCGATGGAAATCGCGGGCGACAGGCCACTGATGTGGTCCACGTCCGGTTTTTGCATCATGTCCAGGAACTGGCGCGCATAGGCAGACAGCGATTCCACATAGCGGCGCTGCCCTTCGGCATAGATCGTGTCGAACGCCAGCGACGATTTGCCCGACCCCGACAGGCCGGTGATCACCACCAGCTGGTCGCGCGGAATGTCCACGTCGATGGATTTCAGGTTGTGCTCGCGCGCGCCGCGCACCTCGATGTTTTTCTGCTCTGCCATATCCGCCCCACGGTTAACGATTTGTACATAGTCCCGCGTGGCGGATTCTCCAATGGCAAAAACGGAACCAATAGGGAACATCGGCAGGATGCTGACAAAATGTGTCAGTAACCGCCTGTTGCGCGGGGCTGGCGACTTTGGGATGGACTGGCTGGCAAAGTCATGGTCTGAATTGCTGCATATTCAGTTCACATTTATCCTACGAGGTTTCACGATGCGGTATCTGCTGGCAGTCATTTGTTTTCTGGGTTTGCTCGCGCAACCCGTGGTGGCGCAGGATCGCGCCAATACAATTCTGGTTCTGGACGGGTCAGGCTCGATGTGGGGCCAGATCGACGATGTGGCCAAGATTGCCATCGCGCAGGACGTTGTGGGCAAATTGCTGACCACAATCCCCGCCGACCAGCAACTGGGCCTGACCGTTTACGGCCACCGCACCCGTGGCGACTGTACGGACATCGAAACCGTCGTGCCCCCCGGCCCCGACACCCGCGACGCCATCGGCCAGGCGGTGCGCGGGATCAAGCCGCTGGGCAAGACGCCAATGACCGACGCGGTGATCGCCGCCGCACAGGCGCTGCGCTATACCGAGGAAAAGGCCACCGTTATTTTGGTGTCCGACGGGATCGAAACCTGCAATCCCGATCCATGCGCCGCCGCGCGCCTGCTGGAAGAGGCAGGCATTGATTTCACCGCCCACGTCATCGGCTTTGACGTGACCGACGCCGAGGCGCTGGCCCAGATGCAATGTCTGGCCGAAGAAACCGGCGGCACCTTTCTGACCGCCTCAAATGCTGACGAGCTGACGGCGGCGCTGAACACGGTGGCCACGGAAACCGCGCCGGTCCCTGTCCCCGCCATCCTGCGCGCGGTCGAAGGCGACGAAAATGCACCGCTGCTGGACGATCCGGTGATGTGGACGGTGACAGGGCCGGACGGCACCGTGCTGACCACCGACGAACAGACCAACCCGCTGGTACTGGACGTGCTGCCGGGGGCCTACGAAATCACCGCCTACCGCGCGCAGGTCGAAACCGCGCTGGACGCGCAATTGCAGGTCATCGTGGGCAACGACAACACGCTGACCGTGGTGTTTGAAAAGCCCGCCGTAAAAGCCACGCTTGAGGCCGCCGAAAGCGCCCCCATGGGCAGCGACACGCAGGTCTCGTGGCAAGGACCGGCTGGCAAGGACGACTATATCGCCGTCGTCGACCCGCTAGACGACAGTGGCCGTGTGATCAACTATACCTACGTGCGCGACGGCAACCCCGTCAGCGTCACGATGCCCCCGCGCGAGGGCGATTTCGAGCTGCGCTATTACCAGAAGGACCGCACCGTGATCGGCACCCGCCCGATCACAGTGACGCCGGTCACCGCCCTGATCGAAGCGGCCGAGACAGCGCCGGCCGGTTCTGAACTGGCCGTCACGTGGCAGGGGCCGGACTACAAGCGCGACTTTATCGCCGTGGGGGAACAGGGCAAGCCGTACATCAACTATGCCTACACCAAGGATGGCAGCCCCGCCTCGGTCACGATGCCGACCAAGGCCGGCCGCTACGAGCTGCGCTATGTCATGGATCAGGACCGCACGCAGATCGCCACCCGCGTGATCGACGTGGTGGATGTGACCGCCTCGGTCACCCCGCCCGCGCAGGCCACCGTTGGTGCGACCATCGCGGTGCCGTGGGAAGGGCCGGATTACAAACGCGATTTCATCTCGGTCGGCAAACCGGGCGAGGCGTATATCAACTATGAATACACCCGCAACGGCACACCTGCGCAGTTGCTGATGCCGACCGAACCGGGTGAATACGAAATCCGCTATGTGCTGGATCAGGACCGCGAGGTGATTGCCACCGCGCCGATCACGCTGGTCGCTGTCGCCGCCAGCGTGACGCCCCCCGCCACGGCCACCGCCGGTGCGACCGTCGCAGTGCCGTGGGAAGGCCCCGATTACACACGCGATTTCATCGCTGTCGGCAAACCGGGCGCGCCCTATATCAACTATGTCTACACCAAGAACGGGACGCCGGCCCAGTTGCTGATGCCGATTGAGCCCGGTGATTACGAGGTCCGCTATGTGCTGGATCAGGACCGCGAAATCATCGCCACCGCCACGATCACCATCGCGGCGGCCGAGGCCAGCGTGACGCCACCTGCGCAGGCCGTCGCGGGGGCGATGGTTGCCGTGCCGTGGCAAGGGCCGGATTACACGCGCGATTTCATCGCTGTTGGAAAACCGGGCGAGCCATATGTCAACTACGCCTACACCAAGAACGGCACACCGGCGCAGTTGCTGATGCCAACCGAACCGGGCGACTATGAAATCCGCTATGTGCTGGATCAGGACCGCGAGATCATCGCCACCGCCATGATCACCGTCGGTGCCGTCACCGCCGGGATCACGCCGCCACAGGATGCCCCCGTGGGTGCGACCGTGGCCGTGCGGTGGGAAGGGCCGGATTACAAGCGCGACTTTATCGCCGTGGCCAAACCGGACGAGCCTTATATCAACTATGTCTACACCAAGGACGGCAACCCCGCGCGGGTCGAAATGCCCGCAACGCCCGGCGACTATGAACTGCGCTATGTGCTGGATCAGGACAATCTGGTGATCGCCACCGTACCGCTGACGGTCACCGATGTCACCGTGACCCTGAACGCACCCGCCAGCGGGGCGGCGGGCACGACCATTGCCATCCCCTTTGAGGGGCCGGGCTATGCGCGGGACTATATCGGCATCGGCGCGCCGGGGTCGGTCAGCTACGAAACATACGTCTATGCCAGAAAAGGCGAGATCGCGAAGCTGAAGCTGCCCGAGACACCCGGCGACTACGAGCTGTTCTACATGATGGACGAAGGCAACCGCGTGATGGCGCGCCAGCCGTTCACCGTCACGCCGTAACGCGGCGGCGCTGTGCCGCCAGCAACAGGTGCAGCGCCAGCCCCGCGACAAAGGCCGTGCCTGCCAGCAATGGCAGCCCGGTGTACCCCAGACCGGCCAATGCTGCCGCCATCACCGGCGTGCCCAGCGTGTTGCCCAGATTGCCCATCTGCGCCATCGCCCCGTTGGCCTGCGCCTGAGTGGCCGCGGTGCCGTTCAACTGTGGAACAGCGGTAAAGGTTGCGCCCTGTATCAGCCCCATCGCGGCAGCCAGCGCCAGACAGGCCAGCGGCAGGCCGGGCTGCACCCACAGCCACAGGATCGACAGCGCGCTGAGGCCAAAGCCGACACAGACCACCCAGACCGCACTGCGCCGCCCCAGCAGCCACACGCCAAGGGTCATCGACACGGCAATGGATGTCAGCGGCATCGCCCCCATAACCAGCGCCCGCACGTCCTGTGGGATATAGGGCGGCAGAACCGTCAGGATCGACACGAAACAAAATGTATAGAACAGCCAGCCCAGCCCCGGTGCCGCGATCCGCGCCGAGCTGTAGATCGTCACATGACTGCGCAGCACCTGCCCCAGCGACAGCGGCGTGTCCGGCCCCGTCCCCGGCAACCGTCGCAGCCAGACCATCAGCATTACGGCAAAGCCCGCCATGTACAGACTGTGCGCGATGAACAGCGCAGGCACGCCCCGAACAGCCACCAGCGGCAGCCCCGCCCATGTCAGCACCGCAAAGGCCACGCCAAAGAATGTGCCCCACAGGGTCAGCGCCCAGCCGCGATCCTGTGGCGCTGTGATCTGCGCGATCAGCGTGGGTGCCGCGACCACCAGCCCCAGATGCGACAGCCCTTCGATGGCGCGCAGGGCCAGAAACCACTGAAACGACGGCATCATCGCCTGCACCGCCGACACCGCAGCGCCCAGCCACAGCGACATCAGCAGCGCCCGACGATAGCGGATACGCGCCACCAGCAGCCCCGCGACCACGCCAAAGATGATCCCCAGCAAGCCCACCAGCGACACCGCCCAGCCAATCGCAGCCCCCGCATCGGGGTAAAGCTGCGGCAACTGGTCAAAGATCACGCTGATCTTGCCGTACTGCGCCGCCGCCCCCAGCCCCGCGCCCCAAAGAGCGAACACAAGGGCGATGGGGGTGCGGGTCATATGGGGCGCTTTCAGTCAGACGGGATGCCCGTGTTGTGACAGAGGTTCGCCGGATCGGAAAGATGTCATGCAATGTGCGGCCGCAGTTGTCGCAGACTGCGCCGGTGTGATACCCGTGGCATATGCGCAATTTTCCGCGGGACAGCTTATGGCACCGGCACTTGGACGGGTGATCCTTTACACGGGTCAGATCGACAGCATGGCCGAATTTTATGCGCACCACTTCGGCTTTTCAATTGTGCGCAGTGACACCGATCGCATCGTCGAACTCAGACCGCTGTCGACGGGCATAACCATCCTGCTGCATCCCGCCGCCAAGGGGCAGCGCGCAGGTCAGGTTCTGGTGAAGCTGGTGTTCGATGTCGAGGACGTCGCCGCATTTTGCGAAACCGCGCGGAAAGACGGCCTTGAGTTCGGCAAGATCCACCAAGCCGACGGATATGTCTTTGCCAATGCAAAAGACCCCGCGAAAAACGCAATCCAGATTTCGAACCGGGCGTTCAAGACGTCCTGAGACGGCCCTGACCGCCCTGCAACCAACCACCGTATTGCGCGACGTCTGGCGGGTCTCGTCGTCACCCGGCTTTGTCTATGGCCGTGACATCAGCATTGTCTGCCATCCATCGTATTCGACCCCGGCACGCTCTGCCATATCCAGAATAACGGGCGTCAGTTCGTAAAATTCGGGAAAGCTGACCGGCATGTCACGCGTCAGAACAACGCCGACAGGTCCGCTCAGCCACTGGTCAACTGAAAACCCATGCGCCGCGAGGCCGTCGGCAAGATCCGTTAGCGATCCGCGCCGCCCGTAAAACCAGAAATCCGTCTTTCGCGGTATCAGCCCGTCATCACCGTTCTCATGAAGCACTGCGATAACGCGCCGATCTCCGTCCAACCGGATGTCGACGGGGCTGGGTGTCAAAAACTGCACCAGCGCCTTGCGATCCTCCACCTCCTCGGCCGCGCAGCTAAAGCCCTGTACTGGCGTTGCGTCCAGAATTGGCGTCACGTCCAGCGGGTCGCGATGAACAAGATACATCAGGCGCTGACCCTGACCGGTTACACTTGCGATCTGGACAGCGCCCGCCGCACGAAACGACGGCGCCACGGCAAGCGTGTCTTCAAGCGCGTAAAGGCCAGCGGTGCCTTGCGGCATCCCCCGCGCGCCGATGTTTGCAAGATCGGCCCGGCATGTCACGACCGTTACGTGTCCCGCAGACAACCGCATGTGTGCAGGCGCTGTGCCCGCGCGGGCCACAACGACCAGCGGCATGCCATCAGACGCCACGCGGTCAAAAATCATCCAAACATCGTCTTCAGTGGACGCAAGGTGCACAGGCTGCGCACTGATCGGGTGAACGGCCGCGAAGAGGAGACATAACGATGCGGCGATCTGCTTTATCATTTGCGGGGGCTCCGATTGTCTTGGGGTGCCAGTACTGCACAAGCAGCGAACCAAGGTCAACGCGCGACCAAAGCTGTGCTATGAACCAAACCGCGTCGCGACCGCTGCAATCGAACGCCACGATCACCTGGGGCCCAAAACAGGGGTGCCCTGCTCATTCTGCCCGCTTAAACGTGCTGCCCGCCGTTGATCGGAATCTCCGCCCCCGTCACATAAGACGCCTTTGCGCTGCACAGAAAGCTGACCACCTCGGCCACTTCCGCAGGGCTGCCCAGACGTTTCATCGGCACTTGTTGCTCTACCATTTCCTCGGTGCCCGCCGACAGGATCGACGTGGCAATCTCACCCGGTGACACGGCGTTGACGCGCACGCCCTTGTCGCCCAGCTCGAACGCCAGCTCGCGGGTCAGCGCGGACAGGCCCGCCTTGGACACCGCATAGGCGGACCCCGCAAAGGGGTGTATCTGCTGGCCCGCGATCGAGGTCACGTTCACCACCGCCCCCTTGGCCTGTTGCAAGGGGCCCAGCAGTTCGCTGCACAGCATCATCGGCGCCATCAGGTTGACCATCATCACCCGCTGAAAATCCTCCAGCGAGGTGCCGGTCGCCGACATCCGCCCGCCGTCTTCGGCCTTGGGCGAGATACCGGCGTTGTTGACCAGCGCGTTCAGGCCGCGGTTGCCCAGACGTCTCTTCAACTCGGCCATGCTGGCACGGATCGACACCGGATCGGCCAGGTCGATCTCGATGTGCTGCACGATCCCCTCTGCCCAGGGACACACGTCAGAGAATGGCGTGCGGGCCAACGTGAACACTTCCCAGCCCGAGTTGTGGAATTCCTTGACGATGGCATGTCCGATCCCGCGACTGGCACCGGTGACGGCGACGGTGGGTTTCTTGAACGGGCTGTTGTCCTGGGTTTTGTCAGACATGGCGCTTGTGTCCTTTTGTCGAAATGTTCAGCGATGCGCTGACGCATCAAGGCATACGCGCCGTAGGCGCACTGTAAAGGCTATCGCTGCGCGTGTAGGGGCGATTTCCGCCGTCCCTGCCCCGATTTCAGGCACAGAAAATCGTGTTCCCGCCCCCTGCACGCAGCAAGGTTATGTCACTTGACATAGCCTGGCCAAGCCTAACGGCAATTGTCATCTTTGCCCTGCATTATCCATCTTGAAGCAAAACAGAAACATGACTTAATTCACCTTATTCCAAACGCTTACACATTCCAAAGAGGTAGAATTCAACCATGCCCGTATCCTACACCGCGATCAATCTGAACACATTGCAACAGCTTACGCTGGACGATGTGGACCTGACATTTTTCAACCAGACGGCCTATAGCTTTCCGCCCACGTCGTCGGTGCTGGCCGGTGCGCCCGAAACCACGTTCCAGACCGAGAACATCTTTACCATCACCATGAACCTGGGCACCGTGAACGGCGTGCCGCAATCGGTGACGGCCTTCTTTACCGGCAACTGGCCCGCGCCGCTGAGCCCGGCCGAGATGTCCAACATCAACACGCTGAACAACTGGCTTCAGGCTGCGGGTGACATCCAGATCGACCAGTTGACGCTGATCGACACACGCGGCGGCGGGTTCAAGATCGACATCGACTTTGACGGCGAAGGCCCCACCCCACGCGAGCTGGTCACCTCGTGGGCCGAAGAGGATCTGGTGAACGTGCTGCCGCCCGAGCCGCTGGACTGGACCGGCACGGATGACGTGGACATTTTCAGCGGCACCGAACTGGGCGATGTGCTGCACGGGTTGGACGGCAACGACCGGCTGCGCGGGCTGGACGGCAACGACACCATGTACGGTGACGACGGCAACGACCTGCTGATCGGGGGCCGTGGCGACGACGAATTGCGCGGCGGCATGGGCGGCGACAAGATCAACGGAGACGCGGGCGACGACATGCTGGTGGGCGGTGCGGGGCGCGACGTGCTGCGCGGCGGGTTGGGCAACGACACGCTCTATGCCTCGGACCTGAACGGCGACAGCGATGCGCTGGATGACGTGAACCACCTGAAAGGTGGCAAAGGCAACGACATCCTTTACGGCGGTGATTTCAACGACACGCTGGATGGCGGCAAGAACCGCGACACCATCTATGGCGGTGCGGGCGACGATGTGCTGATTGCAGGGCGCGGCAATGACGTGCTGCACGGCCAGAACGGTGCGGACACATTTGTGTTTGAAAGCGGCAAGATCAGCGGCACTAAGCTGGTGGACATCACCCGCTTTGGCGGCGACCACCTGCTGCTGGACGGGTTCGAAGGGCTGGATGCCAGCGTGATGGATCTGGATCTGGGCGACCGGTTTCAGGCGATCCGCGATGCCGGTATTTCGGCCACCAATGTCGGGTCCGTCTGGACCGTGGATTTCAACGGCGAAGCCGAGATGATCATCAACGGCGGCTCGTTTGCCACCGAGGAACAGTTTTTCATCATGATGGACTTTATCTAAGGCGCTTCATTCCCCCCCAAGACACCTTTCAAAACGCAAACCGCCCGCAGGCATCACCTGCGGGCGGTTTTTCGTGGGGCAGTCCCTGCCCTACATATGGATCACACGACCATAAGCATCCAGCACGCTTTCGTGCATCATCTCGCTCAGCGTCGGGTGCGGGAAGACGGTGTTCATCAGGTCTTCTTCTGTGGTTTCCAACTGGCGGCCCACCACATAGCCTTGGATCAGCTCGGTCACTTCCGCGCCGACCATATGCGCGCCCAGCAACTCGCCGGTTTTGGCGTCGAACACGGTTTTCACCATGCCCTCTGCCTCGCCCAGTGCGATTGCCTTGCCGTTGCCGATGAACGGGAACCGGCCCACTTTGACGTCATAGCCCAGTTCTTTGGCCTTGGCCTCGGTATAGCCGACCGATGCAACCTGCGGATAGCAATAGGTGCAGCCCGCGATGCTTTCGGGTTTGACCGCGTGCGGGTGCATCCCCGCCATCAGCTCGGCCACCATCACGCCCTCGTGGCTGGCCTTGTGGGCCAACCAGGGCGCACCGGCGATGTCGCCGATGGCATACAGACCCTCGACACCGGTGCGGCAGTATGCGTCCGTCACCACATGGGTGCGGTCGATTTTCACGCCCAGCTCTTCCAGCCCCAGATCCTCGACGTTGCCGACGATGCCCACGGCGGAAATGACGGTGTCGAACTCCTGCGTCTCGACCTTGCCGCCCACTTCGATATGCGCGGTGACCTTGCCCTTGGCGCGGTCCAGTTTCTTGACCATCGCCTTTTGCATGATCTTCATGCCCTGTTTCTCGAACTGCTTCTTGGCGAATTTCGAGATTTCCTCGTCTTCCACCGGCAGCACGCGGTCCATCACCTCGACCACGGTCGTGTCGGCGCCCAGCGTGTTGTAGAAGCTGGCAAATTCGATGCCGATGGCACCCGACCCGATGACCAGCAGCTTCTTGGGCATCCGTTTCGGGTCCAGCGCGTGGCGATAGGTCCAGACCAGATCGCCGTCAGCCTCCAGCCCCGGCAACTCGCGTGCCCGCGCGCCAGTGGCCAGAACGATGTTCTTGGCGCTCAGGTCCAGCGTTTCCTTGTCGGTTTTCACCTTGACCTTGCCCTTGGCGGGCAGCGTGGCGGCCCCCATGAACACGGTGATCTTGTTCTTTTTCATCAGATGGCCAATGCCGCCCGACAACTGCCCCGCCACCTGCCGCGACCGTTTGACCACGGCGGGCAGATCAAAATCAATATTCTCGGCCTTCAGCCCGAATTCCTTGGCCCGGTGCATCAGGTGGAACACCTCGGACGTGCGCAACAGCGCCTTGGTGGGGATACAGCCCCAGTTCAGACAGATGCCGCCAAGGTTTTCACGCTCGACGATGGCCACTTTCATGCCCAACTGTGCGCCACGGATCGCGGCAACATAGCCGCCGGGGCCTGCGCCAATCACGATCAGATCAAAGGAAGTCTCGGCCATATGTGTCCTCGCTGGCTGCGAAATGGGATATAGTTTAGCGTTAAACCATATCCCATCCTGTCACAACCGCAAGGTTTCAGGACACAAGACCCGTGTCAGGCCGCTGCGACCTGCTCCAGCGCGTTGACGGTGGTGCTGTAACCGCCATCCTGAACATAGCTTTGTTCCACCGACGTCGAACTGCGGCCCAAAGCGTCGTTGCGGTACGGGAACCGGCCAAACTTGCGGATCACTTCGCGGTGCGCGCGCGCGTGCAGCAGGTTGTTGCCACCGTCGTCCATACGCTCGCACATCAGGCGCACACAGCGTTCCTGATCGCACAGGTTTTCAGAATGCATCATCGGCATATAGAAAAACTGCCGCGCGGGCGGGTCGATGCGCATGTCCCACCCCTTGTCGACCGTCGACTTGGCCGCGGCCAGCGCGATGCGGTCGCTGGCAAATGCCTTGGCCTGTCCGCGGAACATGTTGCGGGGAAACTGATCGGCCAGGATGATATAGGCCAGCGCGCCGCTAGGATGGGTCAGCCAAAGCGAATAGTGGCCGTCGCACAGGTTCTGCCAGGCACCTTCAAAGCGGTCGCGGATCTGGCTGTCAAAGGCGTCGTCGGCCTTGTACCAGTCGGCGGGCGAACACGCATCCAGCCAGAATTTCAGAACGTCATCCGAGGTCACTTCGGTTTGCTTGGGCATGGGGTACTCCGTTTGCGCCTGCTCTGCCCCTGCACTGTTAAAGTTTTGTAACAATGGTTCAATTCACGAAATGCAACAGCGGCGACATAAATCCGGCGCCGCTGGTTTCATAGGCATCAAGCCGCTTCTGATCCATCGGTGTCGTCTTGTGCGGCTTCGGCAGATTCAATCGCCCACTCTTGCGCGATCTCCATGCCCACAACCGTGGTGCCCGCAGGCGACATCGCCACGAACGATCCGGTTTCATCCACGGGAACGGCAGCACGCTGGGTCGACCGATAGATCGCATAGACCACAAGCGCTGCGAACAGCACGGCGGTGAACAGATAAAAGCCCCCCGGTCCAACATTGTCCATCAGCCAGCCGGTGATCAGCGGGCCCGCAACCGCGCCCAGACCGTTCAGAAACAGCATCCCACCAGATGCGGCGGCCATATCTTCGAGTTCGAGAAAGTCGTTGGTGTGTGCAATCAGCAGCGAATACAACGGGTTGGACATGCCACCGACCACAAAGGCCGAAACCAGCAGCATGGTAAAGTTATGCCCCATCAGCATACCCAGGACCGACCCGGCACCACCGATGGCGCTGACCGCCACGATCAACAGGCGGCGGTCCATCCGGTCGGAAATCCAGCCGATGGGGTATTGCAGGATCACCGCGCCAACAAAAAACATCGCCACGAAGGTCGAGATTTGCGGAATGCTCAACCCCGCCTGCGCGCCGTAAACCGAGGCCATGCCGAACTGGGCCGAGAACACGCCCCCCAGCAAGAACATGCCGACGCAACCCAAGGGCGAGAAATTGACCAGCGCGCGCAGCGACATCGGCTTGGTGGTGTCAAAGGCCGGTGTCGGGCTGATCGACAGCAAAATAGGTGTGACCGCAAGGCTGACCAGCACCGAGGGAATCACGAACAATACGTAGCCGGATGGGTCTGCCGTCACCAACAAGGCTTGCGACGCGACGATGCCCAGCGTTTGCACGATCATGTACAGCGACAGCGACTGCCCGCGATTTTCGTTTGTGGCCGCGTTGTTCAGCCAGCTTTCCGCGGTCACGTAAACGGCCGAGAAACAGAACCCGATCAACACCCGCCCCAGCGTCCAGGCCCAAGGCTCGGCAAAGGTGGGATACAGGATCATCACCGCCGAAATCAGCGAGGCCAGCGCCGCGAACACCCGCACGTGGCCGACGCGGCGGATCATGTTGGGCGCCATCCGGCTGCCCCCCAGAAAGCCCACGAAATAGGCCGACATGACAATCGACATCTCAAGCGTGGAGAACCCTTCGATGTTGCCGCGAATGCCCAGCAGCGTGCCCTGCATCCCGTTGCCGACCATCAAAAGCCCCATACCGAACAGCAAGGCCCAGGCACTGGATAAAACTGATAACATTTTGCGCTCCGATATATGTCGCGTGTGTGGCTGGTGCTGCGGTGGAAAGGATGTCGTCCCCCTGTTTCACACCATATGGGTGCGGTCAGGGATGAAAACGACTTATTGCGGTCTGTTTGGGTCGCCTGCCCCGTGGGGAAGCAAAAGCGACGCATCACCGTAACTGAAGAATCTATACGATTTCTTGATGGCGTGGGCATAAATCTCGCGGATGCGGTCCTGACCGATCAGGGCCGACACCAGCATCATCAGCGTGGATTTGGGCAGGTGGAAATTGGTCATCAGCCCGTCGGCCACCTGAAAGGCAAAGCCGGGATAGATGAAAATGTCGGTCTCGCCTTCCCACGGCTGCACGGCGCCGCTGTCGCGGGCGGCACTTTCGATCAGGCGCAGGGCGGTGGTGCCCACAGGGATCACACGCCCGCCCGCCGCCTTGGTCGCGGCAATCTCGGCGGCGGCTTCGGCGCTGACGTGGCCCCATTCGGCGTGCATCTTGTGGGTGGTCACATCGTCCACCTTGACCGGCAGAAAAGTGCCCGCCCCAACGTGCAGCGTCACATGGGTAAAGCTCACGCCCATCGCCGCCAGCTCGGCCAGCAGTGCGTCGTCGAAATGCAGCGACGCCGTGGGAGCGGCCACCGCGCCGGAATGGCGCGCCCAGACGGTTTGGTAATCGTGCTTGTCCTGCGCGTCGGCGGGACGTTTGGCGGCAATATAAGGCGGCAGCGGCATCGCCCCGGCCTCGGCCAGCGCCGCGTCGAAATCATCGCCGGTCAGGTTGAACCGCAAATGGCCTTGGCCGTCCTCGGTGCCTTCCAGCGTCGCCGACAGCGCGTCGGAAAACCTTACGACCTCGCCAACCTTCAGCTTTTTCAGCGGCTTGACCAAAGCCGACCACGTGCCATCGGCGCGCGGTTCCAGCAGGGTCACCTCGATCCGCGCTTCGGTGGCACCCTGCGCCGACATCCGCGCCCGCAGCCCGGACAGCCGCGCCGGGATCACCCGCGTGTCGTTCAGCACCAGCCGGTCGCCCGCGCGCAGCCATTCCCGCAGATCGGACACCTGCGCATCGTGTATCTGCGCGGCATCCGCCACCAGCAAACGCGCCGAGGTGCGCGGCACCGCAGGGCGGGTCGCGATCAGCCCGTCGGGCAGGTCAAAGTCGAAGTCGGTCAGTTTCATGACCCCGCCCTTAACGCCCATATCCGGGGCTATCAAGGCGTTGCCGTTGCTCTTGCGCGGGGGTGATCTGTTGCTGCTGAGCGGGCGCAAACGCCTCGGGCACAGTGCCGCCAGTTTGGCCTTGCGGGGTCTCCAGATCAGGCACCTGCGGCGCCGGGCGGCGGAAGATTTCGCGAAACAGCCCCGGCGTCAGCGCCGACAGCGGATTCACGCTGACCTTCGGCTTGGCGGCGGGACCGGTCAGCCGATAGTTGAAACCGATCAACCCTTCGCCCTTGCGGGTAAAGATCGCACCGATGCCGTTCAGCAGGTAAACCGGCGACACCACCCCCTGCATGTCCAGCGTCGAGGTGTTCAGGTTATAGATACCGTCCATCGAAATCCCCAGCGACGGACCGGTCGCGCTGGCCTTGGTCAGGGTCATGCTGTTCGGCGTCAGCCGGAACGATCCGTCCACCTCGGAAAAGACGATCCCTTCGCCGCTGAGCTGTTCCAGCAGACCCACAATCGAGATCGCCGCCAGCAGGTCGGCAATGGCGGGCGCGTCCTTGACCCGTGTGTTGCGTATGGTCAGATCGCCGTCAAATGCACCGTCCTGTCCAACGGGCAGCAATGTCAGGTTCAGATCGCCGCCGCGCGCATTCTGGATGATCCCGGCGGATGCCACGACCCCGCCTGCGTCCTGCGAGGTGATGCGCACCGCGCTGCGCCCGTTCTGCGGCACCACACGCCCCGCCACCGCGGCGCCGCCGTTGATCTTGCCGGTGAACTTGCCATCCAATCCCTTGGCCGTGCTGAAGGTGCCTTGCATACCGGTCAGCGCAATCGTGTCGGTGATCCGCAACTGGTCCAGCGACAGGATCAGCGGTCCGGTCGACTGGCCGCTGCCGCCCGCACTGTCCGAACCAAAATTGGCGGTGCGCAGGTCGATCATACCGCCACGCACACGGATTTCAGGTGCGGCACTGCGGCCACGGCCGATGATGTCCACCGGCGCATTCATCCAGTTGCCCACTTTGACTTGCGAGAAACTGGCCCTTTGCAGCGCACCCGACGCATCCAGCGTCACCGTGCCACGGGCCTGCAATCCGGCGGCCTCAAGGCTGATGGCGGTGACCTCGGGGCGCGCGCCCAAGGTTGCCTCGACACGCAGCGAACCCGCGCTGGCGGCGGCCTTGGACCAGCCCAGCGGAGCCAGCCGCAGGCTAAGCCCGCGCAGGTTCGACGTCAGCACCATGCGCGGCGTGCCACCCTTCGCAGGCAGGTCCACAACGATCTGCCCCACGCCCTTGCCCCGCACCGATCCCGGTGGCAGGGTTATGTTGAATTCGTCCAATGTGGCCTGCGAAATCTCGACAGTGCCGCGCACCTGGCTGCCGCCCTTGGCCTCGACGCCCAGCGGCTGGTCCCATGCCACGTCAAAAGGCACATTTCCCAGACGCCCCTGCCCCGACACCCGCACGCCATCATTGTCGGCGCTGAGTTTCAGCGCGCTGGCGGCAAGGGTTTCGTTTGGCACCAACGCATCGGTGCGCACATCGGCAAGCGTGCCTGTCACCGAATAGGTCACCTCGCCGGGCTCCAGCTTTTTCTTCAGGGGCAGCGCAATGGTGCCATCCAATGTCACACGCCCGTCCGCCAGCCCCACGGGCAGGTCCGCCTTGTCCATCACGAACAGCGGTTCCTGATCCAGCAGCGACAGTGCTGCGGTGACGGTGCTGGTGGTTTCCAGCCGCGCGATGGCCGGTGCGCCATCCTTGACCGTGACATCAGGAATGATGAAGGACGACCCCGCCACGCCCACGCGCCCGCCCTGCGGTGCGGTGACAAAGCCCTGATCGACCGATGCGACAAACCGGTTGCGCAGCAGGCTGGCATGGCCCGAGGCCTGTTGAATGGGCGGCATCGTCTTCATGAACCGCATGTCCGCATCCGCGAAATCAAAGCTCAGATAGCTTTGCATCGGCATGTTCGGCTCCCCGCGCAGGGCCAGATCGACCTCGCGCAGCCGTCCGGCCAGCAGGTTGTCAGCCACCCATTCGCGGGTTTTCACGATCAGCTTTTCCGGCCACAGCGCCAGCAGCCGCTCGGGCGCCAGCTCGTCCACCTGCGCGTCCAGCGCAAACCGCCAGCCTTCACGCTCGGCGACAAAACTGCCGCTGGCCCGCAGCCATTGCCCCTGATCCGACACCAGCATCTGGCCCAACGTCACGCGAAACGGGTTCAGATCCAGCCGGAAATCCAGATTGGCCCCGTCCAGCACCACAGGCTCGACATAAAGATCGCGCGGATTGAACTTGAGGTCCGAGGCCGAAAACTGACCAATCAGCGTATCGACCTGCCCGGCGTCGTCCGGCCCACCGCCGACAATCGCCTGACCTTCGACACGACCCGTGACCCATTTGCTGACCACGCTCAACTCGTCAAAGCGCAGCAGACGGGCGGCGGGATCATAATTGAAATAGGTGCGTGCAGACTGGAACGGGATCGGGCGGGTTTCGTTGTTGGGCTGCAACACACCCTTGCCGATGCGCAGCGTGGCGCTGATCGGGGCCAGCTTGCCGTCGGCCAGAACGCCGGTGCGCAAGGCCCCCGAAATCGGCGCGCGCACTGCGTCCAGCCATGCAAAAGCCGGGCCTTGGGCCGCGATGTCGGCGGCGGCGACATCTTCCATCGTCACGCCAAAGTCTGCCACAGCTGACCCGATGCGGCCGGAATAGTTGGCCTCGACGGTGGCGACGCCGGTGCCCCCCGACAGCAGCGCCAGATCGGCAGAAACCGCCAGCTCCTCGCCCGTGCGCGTCAGCCGGAACCGGCCACCATCCGCGGTCCAGGCGCGGTCGGCGCGCGCATCTTCATAGCGCAGGGTAACACCGTAGATGTCGGCGTTGGTCAGCGCCTTGAGTTGCGGCTGGCCAAACGCCGCATCCACCGCAGCGATCAACCCCGGCAACGACACCGTTAGCGCATCGCCATTGCCGATGCCCTGCCCGCTGGACAACGACACCTGGCCTTGGGCGTCCCGCCGCAGGGTCACGAAAACCCCCGTCAGCTCGATCTTTTTCGGCACAACCTCGCCCGACAGCAACGGCTTCATCGCAAGGCTGGCTTCCAGTTCGGAAAACTTGACGATCTCGTCGCCGGCCACTGTCCGCAAAGTCACGTTGCGGATGCGCGCGCGCGGACGCCAGCCCTTGTTCACGACGATTTCAGCCTCGTCAAAGGTCAGCCGCACCCCTTGCAGGTTGCTGTTCACGCGCGTTTCGATCCGCTGTTCCAGCCAGTCGGGGGCGGCAATCGGCTTGCCCACCAGCACGGTGATCAGCACCACGGCCGCCACACCCAGCAGCGCCATCAGAACAAGCGTGCCCAGCCCCACATGCTTGGCAATGCGACGCTTGCGGCCCTTGGCCTTGACCTTTGGCAGGTCGGTCACAGAGTGTTTTGGCGACTTGGTGTCGGTCATGTCTTTATTCTTGCTGCTCCAAAGCTACTATGACAGTCAGTTTCGCGCACGCCCAGATGGGCAAGTATGACAAGGACCGTCATGATAGAAGTAGCTTCAACCGCACCCGATTTCACCTTGCCGCAAACCGAAGGGCCGGAGGTCACGCTGTCGGCTCTGCGTGGCACCCCTGTTGTTCTGTTCTTTTATCCCAAGGACAATACGCCGGGCTGCACCAAGGAATCCATCGCCTTTTCCGAGCATATGCAAGCCTTTGCCGATGCGGGGGCGCAGGTCTATGGCATTTCCAAGGACAGCCTGAAAAAACACGCCAATTTTACCGCCAAACACGATCTGACAGTGCCGCTGTTGTCGGATGAAAACGGCACGGTCTGCGAAGACTATGGCGTGTGGAAAGAAAAACAGATGTATGGCAAGACTTATTTCGGGATTGAACGGACGACCGTGCTGATCGCCGCAGACGGGACCGTCGCGCGCATCTGGCCACGGGTCAAAGTCCCCGGCCACGCCGAAGAGGTTCTGGACGCGGTAAAGACCCTGTGACCGATACCCCGATGATGCCGCTGGCCCAGATGGCCGATGCCGTGCTGCGCTGTGGCGACGGGCGCGAAAAGACCGCCCTGTCGCGCAGGCTGGCCGCCCAGTGGCAGGCGGCCCGTGCTGCGGGCGAAACACCGGACGTGGGCACTGCCAGCCCGCCGATGCAGCCCGCACGGCCCGCCCGCCCCGAACTGCTGGCGCCGCGCGATGTACCGCACCGCAAACCCGGCAGCCCCGAGGGGCGCATTGCCCTGCTGCACGCGGTCGCCCATATCGAACTGAACGCGGTCGACCTGCACTGGGACATCATTGCGCGGTTTTCCCATGTGCCGATGCCCATGGGGTTCTTTGACGACTGGGTCAAAGCGGCTGACGAAGAATCCAAACATTTCAACCTGATGGCCGATTGTCTTGAGGAATTGGGCAGCCATTACGGCGCCCTGCCCGCGCACGCAGGCATGTGGCGCGCCGCCGAGGACACCGCCGACGACCTGATGGGCCGGCTGGCGGTCGTGCCGATGGTGCTGGAAGCACGCGGGCTGGACGTGACACCCAACATGATCCGCATCTTCAAACAGGCCAAGGACGACAGCGCGGTCGCCGCACTGGAAACGATCTATGCCGAGGAAGTGGCCCACGTGGCATACGGGTCCAAATGGTTCCACTTCCTGTGCGGGCGCGAAAATGCCGACCCGAAAGAGGTGTTTCACACGCTGGTGCAAAAGTATTTTCACGGCGCACTCAAGCCGCCCTTCAACGAGGAAAAGCGCGCCGAGGCCGGTATACCACCCGACTTTTACTGGCCATTGGCAGTTTCAACCTGAAGTGGGCGAGCCTGAGCGCCACTTGCTAAGTTGATTTATTTAAGCGGTTTTCTGCCCATTTGGCCACGAATCGACCTGAAAACCCCCAACAAGGACCAAAGCGGTTGCCCGATTGAACCGAGGTGTTTATGCAACAGCGACAAGGTGGCCGTGTTGGGGAACACTTCGCCTTTTTTGGGATGGAAAAAGGACGGGCAGTTTGCGCACACGTCTCGCAATCAAATTCGATGCCGCGATGGAGCGGTGGTTTCCGGAACGCAGGGTTTTCCTGAAGTCCGACACCGACACGCGGTTCATACGCCTGCGTCCGGTCACCCAGCTTGTGGCTTTCACCGGATCGTCCCTTCTGATCGCCTGGACCATTGTCGCCACTGCGGTGATCCTGATGGACAGCATCGGGTCGGGCAACTTCCGCGAACAGGCCAAACGCGATCAGCGCACCTATCAGGCGCGGCTGAACGATCTGGCAGGCCAGCGCGACTCGCGCGCAGCCGAAGCACACGCCGCCCAAGAACGGTTTAACGCCGCCCTCACCCAGATTTCGGTGATGCAGTCGGAACTTCTGGAAAGCGAAACCCGCCGCCGCGAGCTGGAAACCGGGATCGAAGTGATCCAGTCGACCCTGCGCGGCACCATGAAAGACCGCGAGGCCGCGCGCGCACAGGTGGCGTCGTTGACCGAACGTCTGGACAATGGCGGCACCGGTCTGGCGATGGACAACGGCGGCGCAGGTGCGCCAATGGATTTCGTCGCCACAGCACTGGCTGAAACCGCCGCCGAACGTGACCAGATCGCCCGCGACGCCGAAGACGCGCTGCTGGCGGCGGACGAGCTGTCCGACCAGATCGCCACGATGAAAGACCAGAACGACGCCATCTTCCGCCAGCTTGAGGATGCGATGACCATCTCTGTCGCCCCGCTGGACAAGATGTTCCGCGCCGCAGGCATGCCGACCAAGCAGATCATCGAACAGGTGCGCCGTGGCTATTCCGGTCAGGGTGGCCCGCTGACACCGCTGTCGTTCTCGACACGCGGCGAAGAACCCAGCGCCGATGCGCTGCGCGCCAACCGTCTGTTGAACCAGATGGACCAGTTGAACATGTACCGCATCGCCGCGCAAAAAGCGCCTTTCGCGCTGCCGGTGAAAAGCTCGTTCCGCTTCACGTCCAGCTTCGGCTATCGCCGCGACCCCAAGACGGGCGGCCGCCGGATGCACAAGGGCGTTGATTTCGCCGCCCCCACGGGCACCCCCCTCTATGCCACCGCCGACGGCGTGGTCACCCACGCGGGCTGGTCCAACGGTTACGGCCGTCTGGTCAAGATCCAGCACGACTTCGGTATCGAGACCCGTTATGCCCATATGTCGAAACTTCGCGTGAAAGTTGGCCAAAAGGTCTCGCGCGGGGACCGTGTCGGTGATATGGGAGCATCTGGACGGGTGACCGGCGTACACCTGCACTACGAAGTCCGCGTCGGCGGCAAAGCTGTAAACCCCATGATCTATATCAAGGCTGCAAACGATGTTTTCTAAGAGCAAAATCAACGAACCCGGACCCAAAGACGACGCGGCCAAGGGCAGCGCACCCGCTGCTCCTGCACAGCCGGCGTCGGCGGCACCCAAGCCCAACGAATTCAAGGCCAGCGCGCCCAAGGCAAAACCACCTGCCTCGGTTCTGTCGTCCGACCTGCACATCACCGGCAACCTCAAGACAACCGGCGACATCCAGGTCGAGGGCACCGTGGAAGGCGACATTCGCGCCCACCTGCTGACGATTGGCGAAACCGCAACGATCAAAGGCGAAGTGACCGCCGATGACGTGGTGATCAACGGCCGCATCGTCGGCCGCGTGCGTGGCCTGAAAGTGCGCCTGACATCGACCGCGCGGGTCGAAGGCGACATCATCCACAAGACCATCGCCATCGAAAGCGGTGCGCACTTCGAAGGGTCCGTGCAGCGTCAGGACGACCCGCTGAACCCGGGCGGCACCAAACAGGCGGCCCCTGCCCCTGCGCCCAAACCGCAAGGCCAGCCGCAAAGCTAAAGGCTTGCGTTAGAGATCAGGGAAACGGGCGTCCGGCATTGCCGCGACGCCCGTTTTCATTGGTGCGTGCGAAACGTTTCAAAGCGGACCTTATGCGCGATGTGGTTCAAGGTCCGGTGTGCGGGACGAAGTTGCCAACCACCAAAGCCCGGAATCAAGGTGCTTTAGCACCGCCGGGCAGCGCCCGACCGCCCCATGGGCGGGCGCTTTCTCACCCTGGCGCAGTTCATCACCCACACGCCAAAGATTAGAAATAAAGTGGTATCCAATGACCTTCCGATGCCCACACGCGGTCAGGCACTGCCCTTTGTGGCAAGGTCACTCCAGCCTCATAGCCGTCCTTCGCTGCGATCTGCGCGACGGTCCGCTTCCCCCAATACAACAGAACGGACCTTCACCCGCGTCAATCTAAGCGCCCTGCCCGCCTAGCCCGCCACAGGCTGTTGCAGGCTGACCTTGGCCAGTGCCGCGATCAGGTCGGTGCGGGTGACGATACCCTGCAAACGGCCCCGCGCCAGCACCGGCACCGCATCGACTGTCCCTTCGGCCATCATCGGCAACAGCGCAGCAATCGGTGTATCGGGCACCGCGCGTGGCCCTGCGACGCCCATGATCTCATGCGCCCGTGGGGGCCGGTCGCGGCTGCGGTCCAGCATCCGTGCCATCGACGCGCCAAAGCCACGGTTCAGCCGCAGCGCGTCATCGCGGGCGCGGTCGATCAGGTGCATTTGAAAGATCACGCCCAGAAACCTGTCTTCCGCCCCGACCACGGGCAGTGACGTGCAGCGGTGCCGCCGGAACAGGTCGGCCACCTGACCCAGCGGCGTTTCGGCGGTGACGGTCACCAGATCGCGCGACATCACGTCGGCGGCGGTCAAGGGTCCGGTGCGGTGACTGGCCGCCTGCAATTCAGCCGCGCCGATCAACCGCGCAAGGTCTTCGGCCCCCATGTTGAACGACTGGCGATAACGGTCCAGCAGGTCGGTCAGTTCTTCCTCGTTCAACCCCAGACGCTGCATGGGCTCCGGGTCGGTGGTGCCGCGCGCGTTGCGATCGTCAAAGTGCCGAAAGGGATAGCGCCGCCCGGTCAGCCGCGCATAGACCATCGCAAGCACCACCATTGCAACGGTGCCCACGGCAACAGGCGCCAGCGCAAACCAGAACCCCAGTTCGGCCACGGCATCGGGGCTCATGGCGGCGGTCATTGCCACGGCCCCTGCGGGCGGATGCACCGCGCGGCACAGGATCATCACGGCAATCGCCAGCCCAACTGCCAGCGCGATGCGCAGCGCGGGATCGGGCACCGTCAGGCAGACCGCCACACCAACCAGCGCGGCCAGGGTGTTGCCGACCACCGCCGACCATGGCTGCGCAAGCGGCGCGTTGGGCACGGCAAACAGCAGCACGGCGCTGGCTCCGAATGGCGCGATCAGATACAGGCCCAACCGCAGATCGACCAGCGGGGACAGGATGAACAACCCAACCACCGCCAGCCCGACGCAGGCCCCGACACCGGCGCGCAGGGCCTCGGCGGGATGGGCTGCGGGCATCGCAGGCCCCAGCCCCCGCACGATCTTTGCGAAACTGTACGTAAACTGAGCAAATCTGTACATGAATCCTCCTTCGCCCGCGATGTGCACGCAGTGACAAAGGTCGCGGCCAAGGTAAAGCCATACCGCCCCGCCCGGAACGCAACAGGCCCGCGCAGATCACTGCGCGGGCCTGTCGAAGAAACCTGAAAAACCGATCACTCGGTCACGGTCACCGATTTCATCACGTCCGGCTGACCGTCGATGGCGCCGGAACGCGGATCGCCCAGTTTCAGGCTGTCCAGCACGTCCAGACCTTCGGTCACGCGGCCCACAACGGTGTATTGGCCATTCAGCGAAGGATATTCAGTGAACATGATAAAAAACTGGCTGTTGGCGCTGTCCACGCTTTGCGACCGCGCCATGCCGACGATGCCACGCTCGAACGGGATGTCCGAGAATTCCTGCGGCAGATCAGGCTTGTCCGACCCGCCCATGCCCGCACTCGACGTATCGGCACCGGACTTGCCGAACTGCACGTCACCGGTTTGCGCCATGAAGCCGTCGATCACGCGGTGGAACACAACGCCGTCATAGGCCCCTTCGCGGGCCAGTTCGGTGATGCGCGCCACATGCTGGGGTGCCACGTCATCCAGCAGGTCAATCTGGATCGTGCCGCTGGCGGTTTCGCCCTCGACCTCAATGGCCAGACCCGTGGCCAGCGCAGGGCTGGCCACAAAGGCAAGAGGGATCAGCAGGTTACGCAACATCTGCGGCAACCTTGACGCTGATCATACGGTCGGGCTGCGCGGGCGGCTCGCCACGGGTGATCGCGTCCACATGTTCCATGCCGGAAATGACCTGACCGTAAACGGTGTACTGACCGTTCAGGAAATCATTGTCCTTGAAGTTGATGAAAAACTGGCTGTTGGCGCTGTTGGGGTTGGCCGAACGGGCCGCACCGATGGAGCCGCGCGCGTGCGGCACCTTTGAGAACTCGGCAGGCAGGTCGGGCAGCGCCGAGCCACCGGTGCCAGCGGCACGGATGTTAAAGCCGTCTTCCATGTCGCCGTTCTGCACGTCGCCGGTCTGGGCCATGAAGCCCTCGATGACGCGGTGGAACGCGACGTTGTCATATTCGCCGGCACGCGCCAGCTCTTTCATCCGCTCGACGTGCTTGGGGGCAAGGTCGGGCAGCAACTGGATGGTGACGGTGCCACCCTTCAGTTCCATCAGGATGGTGTTTTCCGGGTCTTTGATCTCGGCCATTTTCGGCTCCTCTGTCTTGATATTGCAAGGATACCTAAGGCGCGGGCCTGCTTTTGCCAAGCCGCTGCATTGACCTGAGCGACAAATGCCGCGAAACACCGCTTAACAATTGGTTTAAGGGATTGACGGCGATGGCTTGGAAGACACTGGACGACATGGACCTGAACGGCAAACGCGTGCTGTGCCGCGTGGACATCAACGTGCCGGTGGAAAACGGCCACGTCACCGATGCCACCCGGATCGAGCGGATCGTGCCGACGGTGCAGTATATTCTGGAACAGGGCGGCACGCCGATCCTGATCGCCCACTTTGGCCGCCCCAAGGGCAAGGTCGTGCTGGACCTGAGCCTGCGGGTGGTGGTCACTGCCCTGTCCGAGGCTTTGGGCCGCAAGGTGCGGCTGATCGAAACGCTGGAGGCCGCCGAGGCCGGCACCGACGAGATTGCAGGCGCCGATGTGCTGCTGCTGGAAAACATCCGCTTTTACCCCGGCGAGGAAAAGAATGACCCGGCCTTTGCCGAACGGCTGGCGGCATTGGGCGACGTCTATTGCAACGATGCCTTTTCCGCCGCGCACCGCGCCCACGCCAGCACCGAGGCGCTGGCCCGCCTGCTGCCCGCCTGTGCGGGCCGTCTGATGCAGGCCGAGCTGCAAGCGCTGGAAAGCGCGCTGAGCGCGCCCGAGCGCCCCGTGGGGGCTGTTGTCGGCGGGGCCAAGGTGTCGACCAAGATCGACCTGTTGCAGAACCTTGTGCAAAAGCTGGACATTCTGGTGATCGGTGGCGGCATGGCCAACACGTTCCTGGCCGCGATGGGCGCCGACATGGGTGCGTCCCTGCGCGAGGATGACCTGCTGGACACGGCCCGCGCCATCCTGGACGAGGCCAAGACGCGCGGCTGTCGCGTAATCCTGCCGGTCGATGGCCGCGTGGCGCGTGAATTTGCGGCTGGTGCTGCCTTTGACCTGATCGCGCTGAACGGTGATACAAAGCTGGACGCCGACCAGATGGTGCTGGACGCAGGCGACGCCGCCGTGGTCGAGATTGTCACTGCGTTTGAAACGCTGAAAACGCTGATCTGGAACGGCCCGTTGGGGGCGTTCGAAATCGCGCCCTTCGACACCGCAACCGTTGCTGCGGCCCAAGCCGCAGCCAAACTGACCCGCGACGGCGCGCTGGTGACCGTGGCAGGCGGCGGCGACACGGTCGCAGCCCTGAACCAGGCGGGTGCGGCGGATGATTTCACCTATATCTCGACCGCCGGCGGCGCGTTTCTGGAATGGATGGAGGGCAAGGAACTGCCCGGCGTGGCTGCGCTGTCCTAGGGGTTTTCCCCGACCAGCCTGCGTGGTGTTGCACCAAGGATTCACTTGGCCCCGATTGTGATCGCAGATAGCGAATCGAGGGATTCCCTTGAAGAATCATCTGTGTCATAACGGGACCATCGCCCACCCAAGAGGCGAAAGTAAAAGGCAGCAGTCATGACACGCATCGCGCGCCCCGCATTTGGTACGTTTCTCTTTTTCGCCGTGGCCTTTGCCTTGTGCGTCTATTTTACCTTTGCCGCCGTGCAGGGGGATTTCGGATTGTTCCAGCGCGCCCAGATTGATGCGGAAAGCCGCGTGCTGACGGTGCAACTGGCCGAGGTGCGCGCAGACGTGGCGCGCATGGAAAACCTGACCTACCGTTTGTCCGACGACTATCTTGATCTTGACCTGTTGGACGAACAGGCGCGGCGCGTTCTGGGCATGGTGCGCAGCGACGAGATCGTCATCCGCTGACACCTTGCCACCGGCAACCAGACAGACCCGCAGCCCCCACATTTTTTCGAATCGCGCATAGCACCGCCGCACATCAATTGTGGCAAACCTGTGCCCGAGCCCCTTTGCCCAGTCAGATTTCAAGACGCAGCGACCGCCGGTCCCATGCCCTGTGACGTCGTCCACCGAAAGGGGGCGGCATTTTTTTTGTCCCTGCGCAACGCCAGCTTTTGCCACACCGTGCAGAACAGGTTCGATGGGTGGTTTCCGGCAGGAATTGGACCACCCAGGCAAGGTTAAGCCATACAACTTAAGGGGTTTTTAACCACTCCGCTGCCCACATCACAACACACCTATAGATTGCAAATTACTGAAACCATGGGCTGAATCAGGGGGAGCTGACCCCAACAAAAGCCAATAAATCATGAGCATTCCTAATTTAATTTGCCAGTAGCAACAAACTTGCCCAATTCATGCCACAGTTCCACATACACTTTTAAGCAGAGTTAACGATTTATTAACGAGGTAACAGTATGTCTGAGCTTACATGGAATCCCCTCTCTATCCCGAACAACAACGGCACGTGGAATTTCGGCACGCTTAACTGGAGCGTCGAAGTGATCGACGTGATCACTTTGCTCACGGTTTCGCTTCCTGCCCTGTTCGACAATGGCGACGACATCATCTTTGTCGATGATGACTACACCGTAACCATCGAAACCGGTGGCTTGGGCGTACGGGCCGGAGACATCACCCTTGAAGGTGGCAATGTTCTGATCACCGGCGACGCGGACGAAGATCTGCGCCTGGGAACCGGATCACTCGTCTCGGTCGCCAATGGTGCCACTTTGACCGTCGCGCAGGACATTACCGCAGGCGACGTCGTGCTGGGCGACACCGGCACGCTGATCCTGAACGGCGCGAACAGCCACACAGGTGCAACCACTGTCGGCGTTGGTACGCTCGAGGTGAACGGGTCCATCACCGCATCGGACGTCAGTGTTTCTGGCACCGGAGTGCTGCGCGGTACGGGCACTATTTTCTCGGATGTCACGCTGGCCGGTGGTTCGCTGGAAGGGTCGCTGACCTTTGGCGGCGGGCTGGATGTCACGGGAACGACCGCCGTGAACGCCGATCTGACCTTCAACAATCTGGCCAACACGCTGGATCTGGCCAATCAGGCACAGGTCAACGGACGCGTCTATATGAAGGGCGGCGACGACAATCTGACCGTGGGCGACACTGCCGGCATCAATGGCAACGTGCTGACCGGATCGGGCGATGACAATGTCACCGCGACCGGCAGCCTCAGCGGGTTTGTCCGGCTTGGCAACGGCAACGACACCTTTGACAGCACAGGATCGTCCGACGACCGCATCGTCGTCGCAGGTCAGGGCAATGACACCATGACCGGCGGCAGCGGCGATGACCTGCTGCGCGGCGAAGGCGCCAACGACGCGATCAACGGCGGCGATGGCAACGACATCCTTGACGGTGGCAAAGGCCGCGATGTCATCGACGGCGGTGCGGGCGACGACATGATCTATGGCGGCAACGGCAACGACACGCTGACCGGCGGTGCCGGTGCCGATCTGTTCATCTTCACCGAGATCGAAGACCTGTGGAACGGCGGCGCGCGCGAAGTCATCACCGATTTCACCCAAGGCGAGGACCGCCTGCGGATGCGCGGCATCGACGCGGACATCACCACGGGCGGGGACCAGAATTTTGACTTTGTCGGCGACGCAGACTTTAGCGGAACCGCCGGTGAATTGCGGTCGATCATCTCGGACGGGCGCACCTTTATCAGCGGTGACGTGGACGGCGATGGCATGGCCGACTTCCAGCTTATCCTGGACGGCGAAATCACCTTGCTGGGGTCGGATATTATCCTGTAACCGCACCGCCGCACCCCTCAACCTGTGGCGGTCGAATTCATCCCGTTCGCACCGCCGCAGCGCGGCACAGCAAGTGACACACTGCCCCTGCCAACGCGGGGGCAGTGGCACGTTTGCACGCACGTAAATATCGCCCCACTTGCGACCATCCCGAAAGTCAGGCGCAGCCCCTGCCAAAAAACAAGGCAGTCCAGCCCCGTACGGCTGCGAATTGGCTTGCGCGAATATAACCTCTCGCATCACTCCGCCGAATCCGATAAAAGATAGTTTAACGCTAAACTATTAACGTCAGGGAGGGTCGCGCATGGCCGCCAGAAAGACCACCAAGAAACCGAATGTTTCGGCAGACGAGCTTAAGGCCTATTACCATGACATGCTGCTGATCCGCCGGTTCGAGGAAAAAGCGGGCCAGCTTTACGGTATGGGTCTGATCGGTGGCTTTTGTCACCTTTATATCGGGCAGGAAGCGGTTGTTGTGGGCCTTGAGGCCACCGCGAAAGACGGCGACAGCCGCATCACAACCTACCGCGATCACGGCCATATGCTGGCCTGCGGCATGGACCCCAACGGCGTCATGGCCGAGCTGACAGGCCGCGAGGACGGGTATTCCAAGGGCAAGGGCGGCTCGATGCACATGTTCTCGAAGGACAAGCGTTTCTACGGGGGCCACGGTATCGTGGGCGCCAACGTGCCGCTTGGGGCCGGTTTGGCATTTGCTGACAAATACAAGGGCAACGACAACGTCACCTTTACCTATTTCGGGGATGGCGCGGCAAACCAGGGTCAGGTTTACGAAACCTTCAACATGGCCGCCCTGTGGCAGTTGCCCTGTATCTTCGTGATTGAAAACAACCAGTACGCCATGGGCACCTCGCAACAGCGCTCGACCTCCAGCGCCGAGATCTGGGAACGCGGCAAGGCGTTCGGCATTCCGGGCGAAGCGGTGGACGGCATGGATGTTCTGGCGGTCAAGGCCGCAGGCGAAACCGCCGTGGCCCACTGCCGTTCGGGCAAAGGTCCCTATATCCTGGAAATCAAAACCTACCGCTATCGCGGCCACTCGATGTCCGATCCGGCCAAATACCGGACCCGCGAGGAAGTGCAGAAAATGCGCGACGAACGCGACCCCATCGAAGCCGTGCGCACGCTGCTGCTGCAAGGCGAGCACGCCACCGAAGAGGACCTGAAAGCCATCGACAAGAAGATCAAGGATGTGGTGAACGAAAGCGCCGAGTTCGCCAAAAACAGCCCCGAACCCGCGCTCGACGAGCTGTGGACCGACATTTACGCAACCGAAATTCCGCAGGAGGCTTGATCCATGGCAACCGAAATTCTGATGCCCGCCCTGAGCCCCACAATGGAAGAAGGCACGCTGGCCAAGTGGCTGGTCAAGGAAGGTGACACCGTCAAATCCGGTGACATCATGGCCGAGATCGAAACCGATAAGGCGACGATGGAATTCGAAGCTGTCGACGAAGGTGTGATCGGCAAGATCCTGATCGAAGAAGGCACCGAAGGCGTGAAAGTAAACACCGCCATCGCCATTCTGGTCGAAGAAGGCGAAGAGGTGGGCGACGTCGAAACCGCGAAACCTGCCGAAACGGAAGAGGCACCGGCCAAGGAAGAGGCCAAAGGCGACAGCCCCGCAGGCGGCAAGGACCACCCTGCCCCGGCCAAGCCCGAAGCCGACACCACCCCCGACTGGCCCGAAGGCACCAAGCTGAAACAGCAGACGGTGCGCGAGGCATTGCGCGACGCCATGGCCGAAGAAATGCGCCGCGACGAAAACGTGTTCCTGATGGGCGAGGAAGTGGCCGAGTATCAGGGCGCTTACAAGATTTCCCAAGGGCTGCTGGATGAATTCGGCGCCAAGCGGGTCATCGACACGCCGATCACCGAACACGGCTTTGCCGGTATCGGCGTCGGTGCGGCCTTTGGCGGCCTGCGCCCCATCGTCGAATTCATGACGTGGAACTTTGGCATGCAGGCGATCGACCAGATCATCAACTCGGCGGCCAAAACGCTGTATATGTCCGGCGGCCAGATGGGCGCGCCGATGGTCTTCCGTGGCCCCAACGGTGCCGCCGCCCGCGTCGGTGCGCAGCACTCGCAGGACTATGCCGCGTGGTACATGCAGATCCCCGGCCTGAAGGTGGCGATGCCCTATTCGGCCTCGGATTACAAAGGGTTGATGAAAACCGCGATCCGCGACCCGAACCCGGTGATTTTCCTTGAAAACGAAATCCTCTATGGCCGCAGCTTCGATGTGCCGGACACCGACGATTACACCGTGCCGTTCGGCAAGGCCCGCATCTGGCGGGAAGGCAGCGATGTGACCATCGTCAGCTTTGGCATCGGCATGACCTATGCGCTGGAAGCGGCCGAGAAGCTGGCCGAAGAGGGCATTGACGCCGAAGTCATCGACCTGCGCACACTGCGTCCGATGGACACGGCCAGCATCATCAAGTCGGTGCAGAAGACCAACCGCTGCGTGACCGTCGAAGAAGGCTGGCCCCAAGGGTCCGTCGGCGGCTACATCAGCTCGGTCCTGATGCAGGAAGCGTTCGATTATCTGGATGCGCCGGTCATCAACTGCACGGGCAAGGATGTGCCGATGCCTTATGCGGCGAACCTGGAAAAACACGCACTGGTCACCACCGCCGAGGTTATCGAAGCGGTCAAAACCGTGACATACAAATAAGGAGCGCGCGATATGCCTATTGAAATTCTCATGCCCGCGCTTTCGCCCACCATGGAAGAGGGCACATTGGCCAAATGGCTGGTGAAAGAAGGCGACACCGTCAGCTCGGGCGACCTGCTGGCGGAGATTGAAACCGACAAGGCGACGATGGAATTCGAAGCCGTGGACGAAGGCGTGATCGGCAAGATCATGGTCGAAGAAGGCAGCGAAGGGGTCAAGGTGAACACCGTGATCGCCGTGCTGCTGGAAGACGGCGAAAGCGCCGATGACATCGGATCAGCCAAGGCCGCCCCGAAAGACGACGCACCCAAAGACGACGCGCCAAAGGCTGACACGTCCAAGGAAACCCCGGACGCCAAAGCACCCGAAGCCGCCGCTGCCCCACCCGCCCCCAAGGGCGGCGATGGCAAACGCATCTTTGCCTCGCCACTGGCGCGTCGTATCGCGGCGGACAAGGGCGTGGACCTGTCGGGCGTCTCCGGCTCGGGCCCGCACGGGCGCATCGTCAAGGCAGATGTCGAAGGGCTGTCCGCTTCGGACACCCCCAAGGCAGCGGCGTCCAAACCCGCCGAATCCTCGGACGCGCCCAAACCCGCGATGGCCGCAGGCCCATCCGCCAGCACCGTCGCCAAGATGTACGAAGGCCGCGAGTACACAGAGGTCAAACTGGACGGCATGCGCAAAACCATCGCCGCCCGCCTGACCGAAGCCAAACAAACCGTGCCGCATTTCTACCTGCGCCGCGACATCCAGCTGGACGACCTGCTGGCCTTCCGCGCCACGCTGAACAAACAGCTTGAAGCGCGCGGTGTGAAACTGTCGGTCAACGACTTCATCATCAAAGCCTGCGCCATCGCCCTGCAACAGGTGCCCGATGCCAACGCCGTCTGGGCCGGTGACCGCATCCTGAAGCTGACGCCATCCGACGTGGCCGTGGCCGTCGCCATCGAAGGGGGCCTGTTCACCCCCGTCCTGCAAGACGCCCACCACAAATCGCTGTCGGCCCTGTCGGCCCAGATGAAAGATCTGGCCACCCGCGCCCGCGACCGCAAACTGGCGCCCCATGAATATCAGGGCGGCAGCTTTGCGATCTCGAACCTGGGGATGTTCGGCATCGACAACTTCGACGCGGTCATCAACCCGCCCCACGGCGCGATTCTTGCGGTGGGTGCCGGCGTCAAGAAACCGGTTGTCGGCAAGGATGGCGAACTGGCCGTGGCCACGGTCATGTCCGTGACCCTGTCGGTCGACCACCGCGTGATCGACGGCGCATTGGGGGCCGAGTTGCTGAACGCGATCAAGGACAACCTTGAAAACCCGATGTCGATGCTGGCCTAAGGTCCAAACCCCAAGCGGGCTTCTCTGGTTCAAAGAAATCCCGGGGACGCCCGCAAGGGCGGGGGCAGAGCCCCTGAACAAAAACAACAAAAGCCGGGGCATTTGCCCCGGCTTTTTCCGTTCTGACGCTTTCAAAAGAAGCTTAAAACGCTTCGTTCTTGCCCAGCATATGGTTCATCGAAATCGCAGGCTGGTCACATCCCGCCTCGCCCACGATCCGCGCCGGAATGCCCGCCACGGTCTTGCAGGGCGGCACGTCTTCCAGCACGACAGACCCCGCCGCGATGCGGCTGCAATGGCCGATCTGGATGTTGCCCAGAACCTTGGCCCCCGCGCCGATCAGCACGCCATCACCGATCTTGGGGTGACGGTCCTGTTCTTCCTTGCCGGTCCCGCCCAACGTCACCGAATGCAGCATCGACACGTTGTCACCGACCACTGCGGTTTCCCCGATCACGATGGAATGGGCATGGTCGATCATGATCCCCTTGCCGATCTTCGCGGCAGGGTGGATGTCGACGCCGAAAATCTCGCTCACCCGCATCTGGAAGAAATAGGCCAGATCACGGTGCCCCTGTTCCCACAGGAAATGCCCGACGCGATAGGCCTGAACCGCCTGATAGCCTTTGAAATACAGGATCGGCTGCACCAACCGGTGGCAGGCCGGATCACGCTCATACACCGCCACCAGATCGGCGCGCGCAGCGTCGATCAGATCGGGTGATGCGGCATAGGCCTCGTCCACGATCTCGCGCACCACGACCATCGACATCTCGTTCGACGCCAGTTTCGCGGCAATTCGGTAACTCAGCGCCTTGTCGATGGTTTTGTGATGCAGGATGCACGCATGAACAAAGCCCCCGATCAACGGTTCATCTTCTACCGCCGCGCGGGCTTCGTCGGTGATCTGGTCCCATACCGGGTCCATCGCAGAGACGTTTGTTCGCAATTCAGCCATGA
This sequence comes from uncultured Pseudosulfitobacter sp., assembly GCF_963976325.1. NCBI lineage: Bacteria > Pseudomonadati > Pseudomonadota > Alphaproteobacteria > Rhodobacterales > Roseobacteraceae > Pseudosulfitobacter > uncultured Pseudosulfitobacter sp. The sequence goes on along the minus strand of NZ_CAXBJW010000001.1, from coordinate 395,298 downwards.
CACCTGTCCTTTCACGCTTCTTGATAGCGCAATAGCGGTAAAATGACCAAACGCAAACCTGTGAAGGGACACATTCCCAAATCAAATAGGTCCAATTTTTCAGGGTCATTCTCGGCCTTGGACGTGCCCCAAACGATCCCGCAACCCCAATAAAACAAGGGCCAGACAGTCGCAAAATTGCGTATCATCCAGTGTCGGCTCCCGCGCCAGCCCCCGCTTGCGCGCCGCATCCGACAAAGTGCCATTGCCCCACAACGGATGCGGCCGCCCCGTCTGGCGTGCATATCTGTCAGCCCAGGCCGCCTCGTTCAACATCCGCCTGCACAGGTCAAACCGCTGGCGCGCGGGCCGCATCAACAGCGCCCGCGCCGCGTCGCGCAGATCGGTGTGCAGTACGGGCCGCATCACAGATCAACCGTGATCCGACCCGCCAGTCCCGCCCCATAACGCGCCGACAGTTGCGCCACCTCGACCGTGATCGCGCCCAGCGCCGCGTCTGTTGCCTGTGCGCCGGCGTCGTAGGTCCAGGCAGGCACGCCAACCACCTCCTCGCGCAGCACGGCACCGTCTTGCAGCACCCGCACACGGTAGCTTTCCACGTCCTCGCCCAGCGGCACCTCGGGCGTGTCCCAACCATCGCCCTCGATCCGCGTCCGCCGAACCCAGCCGATTGCAACGTCACCAGTCCCCTGCACATCTGCCCGCAAATGCACCGGCGCATAGGGGCGCAACCCGTTCCCGTCAAAGGCCTGTACCGTCTCGACATAGCTCGGGTCGTCCAGCCCCCGCCGCGCAGGGCCGATGCGGTAATGCTGCGCCACGCGCCGCAGGCTGGTGGCCATGTCGATCTGTGCCGGCGTGCCGTTCATCAGCACCACCCACGACCCCACAGGCCATGCATCAGGCATCAGCGCATCGGTGCCCAACTGCCCGCGCAGACGCCTGCGCAGCAAATAGGTGTCGGGCGCGATCATTTCGGCCTCCTGAAACTGGAACAGTTCCCAGTTGTCACTGCTGCCGTCGCCAATGGCGCACAGGTTGCGCCCGTTCAGCACCGCCGCCTCGGAGGCCGCCGACAGCGTGCCATGCAACAGCCGCACCTCCAGCGCGTCGCCATTGTCCCAGACCGCAGGCGCATGACGCACCAGCGGCGATTGTGTCAGCCCGATGACCGCCTCTTGGGCAATAATGCTGTTCAGCGTGTAGTCTTCGTCCGTCGGCGCGCTGTAGACGGCCACCGTCCCCGGCCATGGGTCTGCCGTGATCGCCAGATGCGGTGCGTGGGGCACCTCGTCGCCGGTCATCAGCGGCAGGTCCAGAAACAGCGGCGTCACCGGCACCGGCGGGACAAAGTCGCGCACCGTCGCCAGCACATCCTCCATATCCGACGGCTGGTACACTCCCGGCTCGATCCGCACAGCCTCAAGCATCTGAAACGCGCCCTGTTCGACCCGGTCCACGCGGTAGCGCCCGGTGTCCTCGCCAGCCCCCCTCAGCCCGATCACATCCCCCGCACCGACATGCATCAACGACGGCGGCAATGCCAGACGCACCGCATCGCGCGCCACCCGTGCCTCGACCAGCCAGCGTTCGGCTACCTGCCGCCCCTCGGCGCGCGTCATCGCCAACGCCACCTCGGATGTGGCAACCGCATGGGTCGCCTCGTCGGGCAGCACCGCCTCTTCCGCGATGGTCTCGAAATTGCCGTCGGCCTGCACGAACCGCAATCGCACGCGCCCTGCCATCTCGGCCTCCGCCTCGCGGATACGCTCAAGCGTGCCGTCCATCTCGTCACTGACCACCAGATCGGTGCGCGCCACATCTGCGGTCACCGCCCCGTCCCGCTTGCGAAAGGACAGCACCCCGTCCCGTTCCACCGCATCAAAGCCATAGCGCAGCATCAGCGGCTGCAAGGATGCCCGCGCATCGGCGACCTCTCCCACCACATAGCCACGCACAAGCCCATGCAGCGCCGATGTATCATAGGCTTGCAATCCGGCCTTGTCGCAAATCTCGCCCACCACCGACGCCAGCGTGCGCGCACCGGTGCGCCCGTTGATCCAGTGACCGCGGGTGTAGTTCTCGCCATCGCTCCACTGCGTCGTGTTGTTGGGAAAGAACGGATAGGGCCGCGTGTCCCAAGCCCAGACAAAGCTGCGCGACAGGTCCAGCATCGGCGCGCCGTATTCCACCGACACCGGATTGTGCGCCGCATCCCCCCAATAGGAATACATCGCCCGCAAATACCGCTTCTGGATCAGATCATCGCGGGTGCCGTCCGAATAATGCGGCAGATCGCTTTCCGATGATTTCGCATCCAGAAACTTGTTCGGCTGGTTCGTCCCCTTGTCGACCGCCGCACAGCCCATCTCGGTGAACCACAACGGCTTTGACTGCGGCTCCCACGCCGTCGGCACCTCGTTGCGCACGCCGCCCACCCGTTCGTGATGCGTGTTCTGCCACCAGTTGCGCAGGTCTTTGTAGCGGTAAACCCACGGCTCATCATGCGCCCCGTCGGTGATCGGCGTGCGGATCTGCGCGTTGCGTGCGTCGGAAGAATGGTAATACCAATCGAACCCCTCGCCGCCCTCGATATTGGCGCGCAGGTACTCGAGGTTGTAAATCTCTCCCTGATCGGCATCCAGATGATCATGGCCATCCCGCCAGTCCGACAGCGGCATGTAATTGTCGATGCCGACAAAGTCGATCTCGTCATCCGCCCACAGCGGATCAAGGTGAAAAAAAACATCCCCCGAGCCGTCATCCGGCTGATACCCGAAATACTCGGACCAGTCCGCCGCATAGCCAATATTGGTCCCGGCCCCCACCAGCGCGCGCACTTCGCCCGCCAGCCCGCGCAGCGCTGTGACAAAAGGAAAGCTGTTCGCAGCCCCCCGCACACGGCTGAGCCCGCGCAGCTCGGACCCCACGCAAAAGGCATCCACGCCCCCCGCCGCCGCGCACAGCGCCGCGTAATGCAGGATGAACCGCGACAGGCTCCACTCGTCCGGGCCGGTATAGGTCACCACACCGTCGCCCACGGTAAAATCCGCCGCCGTCACCGTCCCGACAAAGGCGGCAATCTCGGCCTCGGCCGCAACTGTGCCATCAGGGCTGCCCACCTGCCCCGCAGCCTTCGACGTGGTGATCCGCCCCCGCCACGGCAGCGCAGGCTGGCTCAGCGCGTCAGAATAGGGATCGGGCAGTGTGTTCCCCTCCATCTGGTCCATCAACACGAAAGGATAGAACATCACCGCCTTGCCCGCGTCATTCAGCGCCCGGATCGCTTCGACCACCGCCGCATCCGTCGTTGTGCCGCCATAGACCGGACGGCCACCATCCTCGGCAATCTGCATCGCTGCGGTCCGGCTCAGCCCCGACACCGACCACGGCATGTTCTGCCCTTCGGCATCCTTGCGCTCTACCTTGGGCCGCAAAGTACAGTGATCACACCGCAGATCATCGCCAAACCACGACACCACCAGCGACACCGCCCCGCAGTTCTGCAATTCGCCGTCCAGAACCTCCAGCGATTGGGCAAAGTCGGGCTTGCCCGCAGGCGTGTTCACGTTGGCGCTCCACCGCCCTCCCTTGCCATCGGCATAATAGACGGGCGTGGTGGCCAAGGCGTATTCCCCCGACCCGGGGATCAGCGCCACACCCTGCACCGCCTGTGCCATCTCGTCAGCGTAACCATCCTCCTGCGGCTGCTCGGCGCGGATCACCTCGAACGAGAACTGCGGCACGCGGTTGCCGAAGCGTTGCAAGCCCAGATCGTCCATCACCACGTAAGCCGTGCCGCGATAGGCAGGCACCAACCCCGCACCCTCGACCGCCTCTATCGTCGGATCGGGCAACTGGTCAGGCGTGCCGGTATAGACGCGCATGTTCAGCTCGTCCGCCGCCAGTTCCTCGCCATCCGCCCAGACGCGCCCCACCCGCAGGATCTCTCCCGCGCACAGAGCGATCGCCAGTGACACCGAATAGCTGTATTCGCGCGTCGCAGGTCGGCTAGGCGCGCCCTTGCCACCCCCCGACTGCGCCACCACCTCGCGGAAATCCGACGTCCAGATCACCTGACCGCCGACACGCATCCGCCCGTAAACCTGCGCCACGGGGTCGCCTTCGCTCGCACTGGTCAGCCGAAAACGGTCCACCCGCCCCGTCTCGACCGCGTCCGAGCCTTGGCCCATCAACCTCTGGTCAATCACTTTGCCCAGCGTCGCCCCCACGGCGCGCCCGATGGCCACTGACGACAGCCCCGCCAAAGTGCCACCAATCGAGCCGCCAACCGCCGCACCCGCCGCCGAAAGAACTATCGTCGCCATTCAGGACCCCTCCTCGGGAAATTGAAACCGCGCCACCAGACGCCGCCGCCAGGGCGCGCTCAGCGGGCTTTCCACCACTCCGTGACCGGAATAGGCATGTATGAAACTGGGCTGCGCGCCGACCTCGGCCGCAAGCCCCAGATGTTTGGCCACCGCCCCGTCGCGCATCCGGAACAACAGGATGTCGCCCGCCTCTGCGTGCTCCAGCGCCTTGGGCCGCAAATGCCGCAAGGCCGCGGCCCACAGCCGTTCGTCGCGCTGCGGTTCGGACCAGTCCATCGAATAGGCAGGCGGCGCCTCGGGCTCTGCCCCCACCACTTCGCGCCAGATGCCCCGCACCAGCCCCAGACAGTCCGCCCCGGCCCCGCGACACGACGCCTGATGCACATAGGGCGTACCAATCCAGCCCCGCGCCGCTGCAACCGCCCGCGCCCCGCTCATCGCAGGCTGCCGCCGGTGTTGGCCCCGTCGGCACGTGGCACCGCCATCACCCAGTCTTCGCCCGGAATGTCGGGAAATCCTTGGAAGTTCACCAGATTGTCAAACTTCAACCGGCAGGTTTCGGTGCGCTTGTCACAGCCTGCGACCACCCGCACCTGATCCCCCGCTGCCAACGGCACCCGCAGCTTCTGCCACAGCTCGATCCGCCGCATGCCACCGCTCAAGTCATCATCCTTGATCACCCCCCACAGCCCGGCCGCCGCACCACTTTGCACATCCAGCCGCCCGCGCCGGAACCACTCCGGCTCAAACGCGCCCGTGTCCGGCCATTCGAAAACCAACCCGTCGCTGCCCGCCGCCAACGTCACATCCGCGAAATACCCCGGCGTGGCGGTGTTGAACCGGCACTGCGCATCCCCCAGCACCGCGGTACACGGTTTCTGATAGATCCGACCAATCGGCCGGTTCAACGCCTCGGTCAGCCCGCGCAACTCGGCGTGAAAGGCACCACCACCACGCCGCAACTCGCCAATGCTGCCGCGAAACTGCAACCACCGCACGTCCACGTCCTGCCAATTCACCAGCCACGCCTGCACCTCGGCCCCGTCGAACCGCCCGGCTTCAATATCGACCTCGGACACCGCGGCATCACTCAGCGCGCCCAGCGCCTCGGTGTTGTCCACCGACAGCCCCGTGCTTTGCGCCAGCGCCGACGCACTCAGGCCAGTGTCGGCCTTGAACACCATCCCGTCGAACGCCAGCGCCACATCATGATCGGTAAAGCCATATCGGACACCGTCGCTGCGGGTGATCGCCCACGCGCGGCACAACGTCGTCGTGCCCGTGGCCACATGCGCCTGAAACGCAGCACTCAGCCCCCCCATCAGACCCGCACCTCGACGACCGGCACATCGGGCACTTGGCCCGCCTGAAAGCTGGCCACGCTGGTCTGGATCTGATCGGTGGCAAAGCGCACCGGCACGTCAAATTCGAACCCTGCCACGATCTGCATTTGCGGATCGGGCGGATGGGCAAAGCTAACCACACCGGTGGTCACGTCCACCTCGTAATCGACGCCCTCTTGCAATTCGTCCTGCTCGACGCCCACACGCACCGTGCCCACCACGGGCTTGGCAATCGGCCTGATATAGCTGTGCACACCCGACCGATAGGTCTTGGCCAGCACAAAATCCCGCGTCTCGCCGTCCCCCACGGCAATCACCTGATCGTCAAAGGCCACCTGCCCGCTGGCTTTGCACGTCTTGAAATCGGCCCAGTCCTTCCAGCGAAACCCGAACATCTGCCCGCGTCGCGCCTCGAAGAACGCGATCAGCGCCTCGATGTCGTCCAGCGACCGCATCCCCAGCCCCGCGTCATAGCGGCGGCGTGAATGGGCCCAGGGCGTGTTGCGTTCCTCGAACCCGTTGGCCAGCGTCACAATCTCTGTGCGCCGCTCCGGCCCGCCGACTGAACCAAAGCTCAGCGATGCGGGAAACCGTACCTCGTGAAAATCCATGTCGTCCCCTCCTCAGCGGTTGCGGTTGCCACGGCCCAGCGCGCGGCCCATCTTGGCCGCGATCTGGTTCTGGCTGCGCTGGAACCCCTGCACATCCGGCGTGGTGATGTTCATCACGATGGTCGGTGCTGCCGCCCCGCCACTGCGCACGCCCAGCTTGCCGTCAGCCCCCCGCGCCAGCGGCATGATCGCCTCGGGGCCTGCCTCGCCCATCAGCCCGATCCCTCCGCGCATCCCGAACGGCGTGGCACTGCTGACGATCCCGCCACTGGCAAAGGGCATCACCCGCCCCTGACTGAACGACGCCCCGTCGGCAAAGGGCAGAATACCCTGCACCAGCCCGTTCACCCCCTGCGCCAGCAGGCCACCGAAATGGTTGGTCACCGGCTTCATGGCGGCGTTGTAGGTGGCGTTGATCATCGACTGCGCCACCGTCTGCAACGCATCCGACAGCTTCATGCCGTCAAACACCACCCCGTCAAAGGCACGACGCAACCCACGGCTCAGGCCCCGCTCCAGAACCTTCACATCCTGCCCTGTCGCCGCCAGCGACGTGCGCATCCGGCGCAACTCGCCGTCAAAGGCCGACACCATGACCGACGCCTGCCCCAGACTGTCCGCCATCGCATCCGCACTGGCATCCAGATCCTCGATCCTGTCTTCGTATTCGCTCATCTCATTCCCTCTCGTGCTGTGTCGGGATAGGCCGCCATCAACGCCGCCAGCCCGTCCGTCAACAACGGCGCGCCCGCGCCCGCATCCCCCAGCATCATCCGCAACTCGGCAGGCGTCAGGCTCCAGAACACATCGGGGGCCAAGCCCAGCCCGTGCAATCCCGCCCGCATCAACGCCTGCCAGTCCATCGTCTGCCTCATGCCTCCGGCACCACAAAGGCACGCGCCAGCAACTCTGCCGCCGCCCGTGCCGCCGCCATCGGCCCGCCTTCAATCTCGGCCCGCGCCAGATCGGCAGGCGTCAGCTCACAGCCACCGCCTTCCAACCCGGCCCCAAGCAGCACCAGAACATCGCGCGTCGAAAACGCCCCGCTCTCGAACCGTTCGACCAGCGCCACCAGCGATCCGACTTCCAAAGCCGCCTCAAGCGATGCCAGCGCGCCCAACGTCAGACGCATCACGTACCGCTGACCATTGACGGTCAGCGCCACGTCTCCCCTCCACGGATTGGCCATGTCAGATCACAGCGCCACAAAGGTCAGCGCACCCGCCGACGCCAGCGACATCTCGTAGGTCGCCTCGCCGTTGTGGCTGCCCGCGTATTCGATGGCCGTCACTTGAAACGGCCCCTCGATCACCCCGAAATCGGGAATGATAATCTGAAAATCCGGCACCTCGCCGTCAAAGAATAACTGCCGCGCGCGTTCGTCCGTGCCTTCGTCCTTGAACACACCCGACCCGCTGATGCTGCACGACCGCACCCCGGCCCCCGCCAGCAACTCGCGCCAGCCGCCCTGACTTTCCAGGCTGGTGACATCCACCGTTTCCGCATTGAAACTGACGCGCGTGGCCCGCAAGCCCGCAATCGTCTCGAACTGACCGTCCGAGGTCATATCCACCTTGACCAACAGGTCTTTTCCGTTCTGAGCAGCCATGAAATTCTCCAATCAGGGTAAAAGGTTAATCGTCTTCAACGCGCGCCTTGAACCGCATCGTAATTGTGCGTCCGGCGCCGCCATCGCTGCGGTCGGCCACCGCACGGTCGAAATTCAGGTAAACCAGCCGCCCCCGCGTCAGCGTCAGGTCGGCATCATGCAACGTGTCACTGACCGCCGTCGCCACCGCCTTGGCCGCGGCAAAGCCCTGCACATCCGTGACAACCGCAATCCGCACATCATGCAATGCGCCGGTGCCGGTCTTGTCATTGGCCGCCCGCGCGGTCTCGGCCCCGATGCTGACATACAGCGACGGCACGGTGCCGGTGGGCATTGCATCGTAGATGTCGGTCCCCACCAGATCAGTGACCGCCGTGGCACCCGTCAAAGCCCCGTAAATCGCGCTTTGCAGCGCTGCCGATACGCCATAGCTCATGTGGCCACCTCCTCGTCTGCAAAACAGGTCAGATAGCGGCCTTCGGGGTCATGCTCGGCCACTGCCGTAATGCGAAACACCCGCGCGCCGTCGCGGAACCTCTGTTCCGCCGCTGGCCGCTCGGGGTGCCCCTCGGGCGCGCCCCTCACAATGATGCGATAGGCCACCTTGGACACCGGCGCAGGCCCGGCTGCCGCCTCGCGCCCCGTGCGCGGCAACACCTGCGCCCACAGCACGCCCAGCACCGTCCAGCTTTGCGCATATCCGCCCGCCCCGTCGGCCACCCGTACAGGCGCTTCCAGGCTCAGCCGGTGGCTCAGACGCGGCAGCGTCATGCCGCACCCCCTGACCACACACGGAACGTGCGGTAGCGTTCAATCAGGCTGCTGACCCCAAACGGCATGCAGCCCTCGCTCAGCGTGGTTTCATTGCGGAACTCGTAGTAATGCGCCGCCAGCAAAAGCACCGCTTGGCGCAGATCCGCAGGCACATCCGCCCATGTCGCGCCATAGCCCGCGTCAAACCCGATCACGACCGAACCCGCAGCCGGAACAGCCGGCAGAAACGTCCCCACAGGGCGCAGCTGAGGCCGCTGCCCGTCCTGCTCCAGCCAGTAGTGCGCCGCTGGCACAGCACTGCGCACCCCCAGACGGTCCACAACCTCGACGCTGGTCACCGCCACCACGGGGGCAACAGGAAACGCCGCCGCATCACGGTCACGCCAGCGCGACAGCGACCAGATGAAACCACGCTGCAACAGGATCTTGCCCGTGCGCGCCTCAACCGCCGCCATCGCCGCCCGCAAGAAGCTTATCAACACCTCGTCTTGCAGCGATCCCGCGCCAAATCCGGTGCCCAGACGCAAATGCGCCTTGAATTCATCCACCGGCAGGCCCGCGTCAGGCACCGTGGTCTCTTCGATCAACATCATGGAACATCTCCAAAATTCCGGCCCCTCATGGTTCAAAGCCGGACGCACACCAGCCCGCGTTGCTCAGACGGAGGGGAGCAGCTAGACAACACTGGCCTGTCAAAGGGCATACGCCCGACCGACACGGGAAAGCCAAAGCTTCCCCGCGCCATCCACCACCCCGATTAAGAGACGGCGAATTTCAGCAGTTTGATTGCCGCGAAATCGCTGACATCGCCGCCCACGCGCTTGGTCGCATAGAACAGCACATGCGGCTTGGCGCTGAACGGATCACGCAGCACGCGCAGATCAGGACGTTCGGCAATGGTGTAACCGGCGGCGAAATTGCCAAAGGCGATGGCAAAGCTGCCCACGTCCGCATCCGGCATATCCTCGGCCACCAGCACCGGATAGCCCAGCAACAGCGCAGGCTGCCCCGCGCCCAGACCGTCCGACCAATGGAACCGCCCGTCGCTGTCCTTCAGCTTGCGCACGACGCCGGCGGTCTTTGAGTTCATCACAAAGCTTGCACCGGCGCGGTATTGCGCCCCCAGCGCATAAACCAGACCAATGATCGCATCCGGCGTGACAAGCCCGTCGATGCCCGTCGCCTCATAACCAATGTTGCCCCACGACCAGCTTGCGTTCGCAACCGTCGGATGCGCCAGGAACCCCTTGGGCTTGTCCACGCCGTCACCATTGACAAACGCCGCCGCTTCAGCGCGCGAAAACTTGTCAGCGATGCGTCCGGCCAGCCAGCCCTCGATGTCAAACGCGCTGTCATCCAGCAAACGCTGCGATGCCTTGGGCAGCGCCGACAGCTCGTGCAGCGGAATGGTAATGCGGTCGATCTGCGGCGTATCCGTTTCCGAAACCGAACCGCTTTCCGTGGCCCAGCCTGCGCCCACATCGGTATGGTCCACCAGCACGTCAAAGGTCGTCGCCTCGACGTTCACCACCGACGCAATCGAGCGCACCGAAGCGGTGGCATTCAGCACCGATTTCACTGTGTTCGCCGTCTGCGGGTCCACCAGGTAACCCCCATCGCTGTTCACCGCCGTCGACAGCGATTTCACCTCGATCTCCAGCCCGCGCAGGCCGTCGTCGTCGCCCGAACGCAGATAGGCGTTGAACGCCTTCTGATGCGGTGCGCCCGTGTCCACGGCCCCTGCCAAAGGGGTGCGCGCAGATGTCATTTGTTTCCGGTCCAGCATGATCAGTCGCTCTTCTGTTTGTTGAAGTTTCATCTCAATTTCGCCCTGAAAGCCTTTGAAGTCGCTGATAAAGCCGTTGATGGCCTGGGTGACTTCCTGAACCGGAGACAGATCTTCCCCGGTCCGAGCCTTGATCTCGGTCTTGCTCATCCTCATGTCCTTGATTGAGTGCAGTTCAGACGCGACTTACGTGCGCATCAACCTCGTGCGCGCGCCCTCAAAGGCCGCCGCCATTCCGCGCAGTGCCGCAACCTCGTCAGACAGCAATGCGTCCGTCTTGCCCGCAACACGCGCACTGGGCAGCATCGGGAACGTCACCAGCGACACCTCCCAAAGCTCCAGTTCCGTCAAGAGCCGCTGGCCCTTGTCATTCTTCGCCGCCCGCACCGTGCGATAGCCGATGCTCAGCCCGTCAATGGCCCCCGCCGCGATCAGCGACGCCGCCTCGCGGCCCTTTTCCACACTGTCCAGCAACCGGCCCTTGACCCACAGGCCCGTGGCGTCCTCGCGCACCTCGTCCCACACGCCGATCGGCTGGGACGGATCATGCTGCCACAGCATCTTGACCTTGCGCCCCGATGCCACCAGCGCTTTCAACGACGCCGCATAGGCGCCTTTGGCCACCACGTCGCCCCCCTGATCACAGGCCCCGAACAGGCTGGCATAACCTTCGATCACCGCCCCGTCCTGCACCTGCAAACCCTCGCCGAAACGGGCGAATTTCGTTTCCAATCCGGTGTCCATGTTCATGGCCCACTCCTTTGTTTGTCCGCTCATGGTGTCGCCACCAGAAAAGATTGCAGCACCTGCGCCAAAATCACCGCCACCACCCCATACACCGTCAGCCACAACCGCCGCTCCAGCCGCTCCATGGTCTCGTCCAGCCGGTCCAGTCGGCGGGCGATGTTCTCCAGATGAATCTGCGTCACCCGCTCGTGCGCCTGCAACCGCAGCCCCGGCGAACACTCGAACCGCTCCAGCAATGGCCCCTCAGGCATCGTCGCCATCCTGCGCGGCAGGCAGCCCCAGCAGGCTGCGCTTTTCCGCATCGGTCAGGAAATCGGCCCCCGCGACCCGCGCCCATTGCGCATCACGCTCGGCGGCCAGTGCGGGCACCTGATCAAGGTCGGGCTTCAACGCCACCGCGTCGCCACTGAACTGCCCCAACCACTCGGCCAGCGTCGCCGTCACCCGCGTCGCCAGCGGCAGCACCGTCAGCCGGAAAAACGCGCGGTTCGCTTCCTGATAGTTGGCATAGGTCGCATCCCCCTGAATCCCCAGCAGCATCGGCGGCACGCCAAAGGCCAGCGCAATCTCGCGCGCGGCACTTTCCTTGGTCTTCTGGAACTCCATATCGCTGGGCGAAAACCCCATCGGCTTCCAGTCCAACCCACCTTCCAGCAGCATCGGACGCCCCGCATTGCGCGCACCCTGATGATGGCTCTCCATCTCGCTCACCAGCCGGTCATATTGATCCGAGCTTAGACTGCCCTGCCCCTCGGCCCCGCGATACACAATCGCCCCGCTGGACCGCGCCGCATTGTCCAGCAGCGCCTTGGACCAGCGGCTGGCGCTGTTGTGCACGTCCAGCGCCATCGCCGCCGCCTGCATCGGGCTGAACCCGTAATGATCGTCCTGCGGATGAAAGCTTTTGATATGACACACCGAAGCAGGCACACCGCTGGCATCAAACCGGTGCTTGCGCCCGCCCACCGCGTATTCGTAAGCCACAGGCCAACCATCGGCCCCCGGCACCACGCTCATGCGGTCACTGCGCAGCACATGCAGCTCTTGCGGCACGCCTGTGCCATCCGACACCGCCTCGACGTAGCCGTTGCCAGACAACAGCAACTGCCCGTACAACGCCTCCAGCATCTCGGCGCGCCCCTGCGCCGCATTGGGCCGCGTCACCAGTTGCAACAGCGGGTGCACATCGTAGCGTTGCGCATCATCCTGCACCACCAACGGCAGCGCCGCCGCCGCTTCGGCAATCAGCTTCACACAGCGAAAGCCGACCGGATTGCCGCTGAACCCCGTGCGCGTCAGCGACACGGTATCACGCGGGCTCCACGCCACCCGCCCCGATGTCTGATAGGCCACCACAGGCCCTGTCGCACTGGCCTTTTGCTGCGGGGCATCCTGCCCGCCACCGCGTCGAAAGAAATCCAAGACCATCGCTTCGCTCCTCACCTGTCCTTGGCCGGCGGTCACACCGCCAACCACCCCGCACCCCATTCGCTCCGGCGGGGTCACCCGCCGACCGTCCAGGCCGCGTCTTGTTGTTCAATCCGTGACCGACATCCCCGTGGTATCGCGGTGATGTCGGCGTTGAGGGCACTATGCCAACAAAGGGTTAATACCGATCAAAGCGACCGTACGCCGGGTCGCCGCCAGTTCGCCGCAGGCACGATCATCAGCTCGTGCAGCGCCCACACCAGCGCGTCCACACGGTCGGGCGATCCTGTTCCCTCGAACCCGCGCGCCGTCATCTTCACCATCTGATCCTCCAGCGCATCCAGCGGCCCCGTGTGATGCACCCGTCCCTGCTCATACAGCGCCGCCACCGGCTCAGCGCGGGCCACCTTGCCCCGGCTGGCATGTACCGCCTTGTAGGGCACCAGCGGGTCCACCTGCCGGATCACCTCGCCCACCATCTGCCCGCCCTGGTTCACCTCTGCCACCAGCCGGTCGGCGTTAAATTCGTCGCGCGCCGCAATCGCCGCCCGCGCCCATTCCGCGGGGCTGGCCCCGGTCACTGTCCGGTCGGCCAGAACATAGGCCCGCCAGGTCTCGGGCGGCCCTTGCGTCTGCGCCCCCACGACCACGATTCCGCATTCGTCCGCGCCCTTGCCGCTGGTCGTCGCTGGGTCCAGCGCCACCACCACGCGGTCCAGTTCCGGCACCGATGCCACCCGCACGTCACTCAGCCCCGCCGAGGTCCACAGCGCGCCCTCCGCATCCACCAGCAGCACACCGTCCAGCTCCTGCCGCCCCAACCGCGTCCCCGCGTACCGCGCCCGCACCTCTTGCAGAAAACTCTGCGCCAGATTGGCCCGGTTCGCTTCTGTCGGCGCATGGCTGGTCACCGTCGACGGCGCATCCAGCAAGGCTTTCAGCACCCCCACATTGCGCGGCGTCGTCGTCACACAGACCTGCGGCTGGTCCCCCAACCGCAACGCGAACTGCAACTGGTCCCATGCCTCTTCCGACTTTTTCCACTTGGCCAGCTCATCGACCCATGCCGCATCAAACTGAGGCCCGCGCAGCCCTTCATAGTCATGCGCCGAATGCACCGTCGCCACCGCGCCATTGGGCCATTCCAACCGCTTGCGCGTCGAAACCCACTTGGGCCGCCGGTCGGGCGGTGAACAGGCCATGATCCCGCTGTCGCCAAAGATCATCACCTCGCGCACCTGATCCTGCGTCTCGCCCACCAGCGCCACGCGCGTGCACGCGCCGGGATCAAAAGGCCGCGCCCCCTCGACCTTGCTGCGCACCCACTCGGCCCCGGCACGGGTCTTGCCCGCCCCGCGCCCGCCCAAAATCACCCAGGCCCGCCAGTCCCCCTCTGGCGGCAACTGATGCGGCATCGCCCAGAACTCGAACAAAAAAGGGAGGGCACAAAGCCCCCCCTCGCCAATATCGTCAAGAAATTTGGCCTGCTCTTGCACAGTTGCGCAAGCGAGCAAGTCGGCACCCGACCTCAGCCCGTGCGGCGTCAAGATCGAGTGCATAACCGCCTTGGGCGATGTGTGATTGTTTACGTCGACATTCTGCAACTTGAGTCTCCAGTTTCATACAGGTCTCAAGCGACGATCGCAGCGAAGCGACCGTCGCTTTAACATCTTTTGCATCCGCATCCCCCCCGTTCCGCGCCTCTTCCTTCAAAGCGGCGAGCTGCTCTCTAAGTTCACCAAGCTCACGGTAAACCGTGTCCAATGCCTGTTGGATCTGCCCGGTGTCCTCATTTGGGGTAATGATGATCATGACTGGTCATTCACCTCTCTTGGGTTTGTGCCCCCGCACGAGAGAAACACGAAAAAACGGCCACCGAGGTCACCCTCGGGGCCGTTTGCCCATGTCTTCCAGCATGTCACAATCTCTACATCAGACCGCGCGCAAAGTCAAGCCTGTCGGCACAAGGCGCGCCGCCCAACCGTCCGTTATCATTACGAAAACTTAACGATTGGGCCGCTGCTCAGTTGTCCTGCGTCGGTTGTTGCGCTTCGATCTTGCGCCATTCCGCGACGTTCCGGTTGTGCTCTTCCAGCGTGGTGGCAAAGGCATGTCCGCCGCTGCCATCGGCCACAAAGAACACAAAATCGGTGCTGTCCGGCCGCGCCGCCGCTTCCAGGCTCGCCCGCCCGGGGTTGGCGATGGGTGTCGGCGGCAACCCTTCGATCACATAGGTGTTCCACGGCGTCGCCCCGCGCAGTTCCGACTGGCGCAATCCACGGCCCAGCACGCCCTCGCCCTTGGTGATCCCATAGATCACCGTGGGGTCGGTTTGCAGACGCATCCCCCGGTTCAGACGGTTCACGAACACGCTGGCCACCTGGCGACGCTCTTCGGGCACGCCGGTTTCCTTTTCAATGATCGACGCAAGGATCAGCAGTTCCTCGGGCGTGGACACGGGCAAATCTTCGTCCCGTCCTTCCCAGGCCGCGGCGACCAACACTTCCTGCGCCGCCTCCATACGCGCCAGAATGGCCGCGCGGTCATCGCCCGGGCGCACCTCGTAGCTGTCGGGTGCCAGCGATCCCTCGGCCGGCACATCACCCACCTCGCCCTCCAGCACATCCATGCTGCGCAAGGCTTCGGTCACCTGCCAACTGGTCACACCC
Source organism: uncultured Pseudosulfitobacter sp. (assembly GCF_963976325.1). Taxonomy (NCBI): domain Bacteria; kingdom Pseudomonadati; phylum Pseudomonadota; class Alphaproteobacteria; order Rhodobacterales; family Roseobacteraceae; genus Pseudosulfitobacter; species uncultured Pseudosulfitobacter sp. The sequence continues at coordinate 380,000 of NZ_CAXBJW010000001.1, read as the reverse complement.
TCGGCCACGGCCACGCGAAACCGCGTGTCCGGCTTGGCCTTCACTTCGGTGTAAATCTCGGGAATATCCTCAACGGTCTGCTCGAACTCGGCCCGCTCGACAAACTTGCTGGTTGCCGGGTCCAGTTCACGCACCTGCACCGACACACGGTTCACACCCACACGGTACACCACTTCGGTCCCGCAGGTGCTGGCCCCGCCACGGGTGACCACATCGACGATCTGTTCCATCGACGCGCGCGGTTCCACCAGATAGCTGCCGGCCTTCAACTGGTCCGTCTTCTCGGCATAATTCGCACCAATCCGTAGGATCGGGCCGCTGGTGACAGCGCCCTGATCGACCAGCGACTTGCTCACGCGGTCAAAATTGGTCCCACGCGGCACTTCCACGCAAATGGCATCCGACAGCGGCCCTTCCGCCTCGTACTGCCCCTTGCCCCACAGGATAACACCCCCCAGCAGGAACATGGCCAGCAACAAAAACGTCAGCGCGTTCGAGGCGATATGACGCCACATCAACCATCAACCTTGGCAAAGATCACCGAGGCATTGGTCCCGCCAAAGCCGAACGAATTCGACAACACCACGTTCACCGCACGCTCGCGCTTGGCATTGGGTGCCAGATCCACAGCCGTTTCAACGGCAGGATTGTCCAGGTTGATCGTCGGCGGGCACACCTGGTCACGGATCGCCAGAATGCCAAAGATCGCCTCGATCGCGCCCGCAGCGCCCAGCAGGTGGCCGGTGGCGGATTTGGTCGACGACATCGTCACATTGCTGGCGTGATCGCCCAACATCCGCTCGACCGCACCCAACTCGATGGTATCGGCCATGGTGCTGGTGCCGTGGGCGTTGATGTAATCAATATCCGACGGCTGCAAACCTGCATTGCGCAACGCCGCACGCATGGCACGCTCGCCGCCTTCGCCACTCTCGGAAGGTGCCGTGATGTGATAGGCATCGCCCGACAGGCCATAGCCCTTCACTTCGGCGTAAATCTTCGCGCCGCGCGCCTTGGCGTGCTCGTATTCTTCCAGCACGACAATGCCCGCACCCTCGCCCATGACAAACCCGTCGCGGTCGGTGTCATAGGGGCGGCTCGCCTTCTTGGGGTCGTCCGCATATTTGGTCGACAGCGCCTTGCACGCGTTGAAACCGGCGATCCCGATCTTGCAGATCGCCGCCTCGGCGCCGCCCGCAATCATCACATCCGCATCACCATGCTGGATCAGACGGCTGGCATCGCCAATCGCATGTGCGCCGGTCGAACAGGCGGTCACCACCGAATGGTTCGGACCCTTGAAGCCATAGCGGATGCTGACCTGCCCGCTGATCAGGTTGATCAACGCACCGGGCACAAAGAACGGGCTGACGCGGCGCGGGCCCTTTTCTTCCATCATCACGGCGGTGTTGGCGATGCTGTTCAACCCGCCAATGCCCGACCCCATCAGAACGCCGGTGCGCTCGAAATCCTCGTCGGTCTGCGGCTTCCAGCCGGAATCTTCCACCGCCTGCTGGGCGGCTGCCATGCCGAACAGGATAAAGGTATCAACCTTGCGCTGTTCTTTCGGCTCCATGTAATGGTCAGCGTTGAACGTGCCGTCGCTGCCGTCGCCCAAGGGCACTTCGCAGGCATAGGTCGTGACCAGCCCTTCGGTGTCAAATCCGGTGATCGGACCCGCGCCCGACTGGCCGTCCAGAATACGGCTCCACGTGGTCTCAACCCCGTCAGCCAATGGCGTGACCAAACCCAAACCCGTCACAACAACTCTGCGCATAAAAATGCCCCTCTGTCTCGTTTCGATGCTCATAGCCCGTCACGCCCCGCGTGTTCAAGTCCAACGCGACATCACGCAGCCTTTGCAAGTGCAGCATTCCATGACGAAATTGGCTGATTTTCGCCGTCCTAAGCCTGTGGCGGCGACTTGCGCAACAACAGCTCCACTGTCACGCCATCTTCCTCGGTCTGGCGCAGCGGCTTGTACCCCAACACCTCGGCCAGCCGCAGCGACACTGCGTTTTCAGAGGCAATCCGGCACACCAGCGGGCCGGTGACCACGCGGTCAAACCAGTCATGCGCGGCCTGCGCCGCCTGCCGACCCAACCCGCGCCCCTGAAAATCCGGTGACAGCACCCAGGCCGCCTCGGGGTAGACATCAAAATCGTCCCCCAGCCCGCGCACACCGTAGAAAAAACCGGCCTGCCCCACCAGCGACTTGGTGCCCTGCGCTTCGATCGCCCATTGGCCAAAGCCGGTCATCTGCCAATGCCCGGCGTTGCGCAAAAACGAATCCCACGCGCGGCTGCGACTCCAGGGCACGCCACCGATGTGGCGCACCACCTCGGGCATCGCCCAGATCGCGGCATAGCGGTCAAAATCTTCGGGCCGCAACGCGCGCAGCGTCAGGCCTTTGGTGTTGATGGTCGGAATTACACGCGACATGGATCAATCGGGGGCATTATATTGGTAACCTGCTGCGGCCTCTTGTTGTCCAAGGCTCTGAACCAACAGTGCCGCCCACAGCCGCCCGGTGCAATCCCGTTTCGACCGGACATAAAAAAAACGGCACCTTTCCGCAAAGGAAAGGCACCGTTTCTAATCGGTCTGAAGCGTTTGGAACTCAGGACGCTTCGGTGATGAATTTCACAGCATCGCCAAAAGTCTGGATTGTTTCCGCCGCGTCGTCGGGGATCTCGATGCCGAATTCTTCTTCGAACGCCATCACCAGCTCGACGGTGTCCAGGCTGTCTGCGCCCAGATCATCGATGAACGACGCGTTCTCGACAACTTTGTCTTCTTCAACACCCAGGTGCTCTACAACGATCTTTTTAACGCGGTCTGCGATGTCGCTCATTTCTAAGTCCTCATTCCAAACGGGCAAAATTTCTTGCCCTTCAGTGGTGCCGCCCCTCTTGGTGCGACATGGTCGTGCCCCCAAGGAGCGGCTATTCCAGCGGCGCGTCTTGCGCGCCCCCGGTTCAAATCTGCGCCGCCTATAGCATATCCCGAAAAGATGGCAAGGCTTCAGGCGCGGCCCTTACAACATGGCCATACCGCCGTTCACGTGCAAGGTTGTTCCTGTGACATAACCCGCCTGCGGGCTGGCAAGATAGGCCACTGCGGCAGCAATTTCCGATGGCTCGCCCATGCGACCCGCAGGAATTTGCGACAAAAGGCCGGATTTTTGGTCATCTGTCAACTTATCGGTCATTGGAGTGGTAATAAATCCCGGCGCCACGGCGTTCACGGTGATCCCACGGCTGGCCACCTCATAGGCCAGGCTTTTCGACATGCCGATCATCCCCGCCTTGCTGGCAGCATAGTTCGCCTGACCGGGGTTGCCGATGGCGCCGACAACCGAACTGATGTTGATGATCCGACCCCAACGGGCCTTCATCATGCCGCGCAGAACGCCACGGCACAGTTTCATTGTCGCGGTCAGGTTCACGTCCATGACGCTGGACCAATCCTCGTCCGACATGCGCATGAACAGGTTGTCGCGGGTGATGCCCGCGTTGTTCACCAGAATATCCACACGCCCCATCGCCTCGATGGCCTGCTTGGGCAGCGCGTCAACCGCCTCCATATCGCTCAGGTTGCACGGCAGGACATGCGCGCGTTCACCCAGCTCGGCAGCCAAGGCCTCCAGCGGCTCGACCCGCGTGCCCGACAGCGCCACAGTGGCCCCTGCTGCGTGCAAAACCCGTGCAATCTCGGCCCCGATGCCGCCCGATGCGCCGGTGACCAGCGCCGTTTTATCCGTCAAATCCATGAAACTTTTCCTTTTTAACCAGTTACGCTTTCAGCGCAGCAATGTCTGCCGCCACACCAACGTTGCGCGTTGCAACCTCGCGGTCGATCCGCCGGATCATCCCGCTGAGCGCCTTGCCTGCGCCAATTTCCCACATTTCGGTAACGCCCTGTGACGCCATCCACATCACGCTTTCGCGCCAGCGCACCGACCCGGTTACCTGATCGACAAGCAGATTGCGGATCACCTTGGCATCGTCGACCGCCTCGGCCCGAACGTTCGCGACCAATGGCACCGCAGGCGCGTTGATGTCCACCTGATCCAGCGCCTCGGCCATCTTGCGGGCCGCCGGCTCCATCAGCGCGCAATGGAACGGTGCGCTTACGGGCAGCAAAAGCGCGCGTTTCGCGCCCTTGGCCTTGGCAATCTCGATGGCGCGTTCCACCGCTGCCTTGTGGCCCGAGACGACCACCTGTGCGGGGTCGTTGTCGTTGGCCGCCTGGCACACCTCGCCTTGGGCTGCCTCGGCGGCCACTTCGGTCGCGGTGGCAAAATCCAGCCCCAAAAGGGCCGCCATCGCACCCACGCCCACCGGCACCGCCTCTTGCATCGCCGCACCGCGAATCCGCAGCAACCGCGCCGTGTCGGCCACCGAAATCGCCCCCGCCGCCGCCAATGCGGAATATTCACCCAGCGAATGCCCCGCCACATAGGACGCGGTGCTGATACCGTACCCCTCGGCCTCAAGCGCGCGCATCGCCGCCAGCGACGTGGCCATCAGCGCAGGCTGCGCATTCTGCGTCAGGGTCAGCGTTTCAATGTCGCCCTCCCAGATCAGATCGCTCAGCTTTTCGCCCAAGGCATCGTCAACCTCGTCAAAAACCGCCCGCGCCGCCGGATAGGCTTCGGCCAGATCGCGGCCCATGCCGATGGTCTGCGCGCCCTGCCCGGGAAATACAAATGCTATGCTCATGGGCTGCTGCCCTCCCTCTTTTGCCGTCCTGCGCGGTTTAGAGAGACTGCGCCCTGCGCACAAGCCGCCCAAAACCTACCGCACCAAACCTGTGCAACAATTTGCAGTTACAAAGACAAGCCAATAGGTCACATTAAGACCCAAGCCCGCCACAGGGCAAACCCCATCCGTTCCAACCCGGAGACAGACATGCCCCTGACCAACGCCGAAGACCGCTACGGCTCTGTGACCAAAACATTTCACTGGCTGATCGCCCTGCTGATCCTGACCCTGATCCCCCTTGGGCTGATCGCCAATGACATGGCCTATGACACCGCCGAGCAACTGGCGACCAAGGCGTGGCTGTTCTCGTTGCACAAAACGCTGGGCATCGCCGTCTTTGCCGTGGCGCTGGCCCGCATCGTCTGGGCGCTGACCCAAACCAAACCGGCCCACCTGCACCCCGAGCGCAAGCTTGAAACCTTCGCCGCCGAAACCGTGCACTGGCTGCTGTATGCCAGCCTTGTCATCGTGCCGCTGTCGGGATGGATTCACCACGCCGCCACCTCGGGCTTTGCGCCGATCTGGTGGCCCATCGGTCAGGATCTGCCGCTGGTGCCGAAATCGGACGCCGTCGCGCGGGCCTTCGGGGCGATGCACGAAATTGCCACCCACGTGCTCGAGGCCTCCCTTGCCCTGCACATCCTCGGCGCGCTGAAACACCACTTTATCGACCGCGACAGCACCCTGCGCCGCATGTGGTTCGGCACCACCACCGCCGCCACGCCGGGCGGCACGCACAACGTCCGCCGCCCCGCCATCACCGCCGCCGTGATCTGGGCCGTGGCCATCGCATTCGGCGCAGGTCTGGGCCTGTCGGGCGGTTCCGAAACCGGCCCCGCGCAAGCGCTCGAACAGGTGCAATCCGACTGGCAGGTCCAGAACGGCACCCTGTCCATCACGGTCAACCAGTTCGGCTCGGACGTGACCGGCAGCTTTGCCGACTGGACCGCCGACATCACCTTTGACGAAACGGTGCAAAACGGCATTTCCGGCGCTGTCGAGGCGACCATCGCCATCGGCTCGCTCACACTTGGCTCGGTCACAGATCAGGCGATGGGCCCCGACTTTTTCAACGTCGCGGAATTCCCCACCGCCACCTATACCGCCGAAATCGCCACAACGACCGACCGCACCACCGCCACCGGCACCCTGACGATCAAGGACCAGTCGGTGCCGCTGGAACTGCCTTTCGATCTGACCATCGACGGCGACACCGCCACGATGAAAGGCGCCACCACGCTGGACCGCCAGGACTTCAACATCGGGGACAACATGAACGACGAATCCAGCCTGAAATTCCCCGTTCAGGTTCAAATCGAACTAACCGCCACCCGCGCCGCGGCCGCGAACTAGGCACAGCGCCTTCTTTTGGCTTCAAATATCCCCGCCGGAGGCACCTTGCCTCACCGCGCAACGCCAGAGAGTACACACAAAAAAGGCCGCCGGAACACTCCGGCGGCCTTTCCTTTACTCAGACGACAGGCTTACTCAGCCTTCATCGCCTCGATCGAAATCATGATGTCCACTTCGTCGCCCACGTAGGGGGCGAACATGCCCATGTCGAAATCCGACCGCAGCACCGATGTGGTGGCGCTGAAACCGGCCCAGGGTTTGCCCGCCTGCGGGTGATCACCCATCTGGTTCAGCTTGGCGTCCAGAACGACCGACTTGGTGATGCCGTTGATCGTCAGATCGCCGGTGATCATGCCGGTGTCGTCGCCGGTCACTTCGATGCTGGTCGAGTTGAAGGTGATCGTTTCGTTTTCGTCGGCACCAAAGAAATCACCCGTCATGAAATGATCCAGACGCGGCTGCCAGCCGGTGATCAGCGACGATGCGGGAAACGACACCGACACGGTCGACTTGGCAGGGTCTTCCTGGTCCAGGCTGATCTCGCCGTCAAAGCCCGAGAACATGCCGTATGTGGTCGAAAAGCCAAGGTGCTCGTAATGGAACACGATCTGGCTGTGGCTGGGGTCCAGCGTATATGTGTCGGCCGCAAAAGACATGGTGGCGGCAGTGGAAAGAGCCGCGGCAAGGATAAGCGATTTCATATTTGGGATACTCCGTGTTGATGAAACTCATGTGACCATGTGGGGTTTGCGCCCCACAAGACAAGTCGGTACGGATTAACACCCTATGCGCTTTTCTGAACATCACATTTCCGCTGGGTCCTTGTGCACACGACAGAACCGGGGGGGCCTTACAGCTTGCCCGCGTCCCGCAACCCCGCCACCAGCGCCTTCAACACGCCGCGATCAACGGGGGCAACCTCGGCCAGCAGGTCGCCATGGGCATCCCACAGGGTCACCGTGTTCTTGGTCCTTTCGACATGGCCAAGCTCGGCAAAGCTGCATTCGTGCAAAACCATAAGCTGCGCCCCCGCACGACGCACCAGACGGACATGACGGCGCACCAGATCAATTTCGACCTCGGGCGCATCCGGTGTGGTCCAGTTCTGGATCAGCGCCAGCCCGACAAAACCGGCCACCAGTGACAGAACCAGCTTAACCAACAGGATTTCCGCCGCCCAGCTGCTGCCGGGTGCCAACCACAGGCCCGCCGCCGCAAGGATCAGCGCCGCCCCGGTCACCCGCTGCGCCATCCGCCCCAGCGCACGCCCTGCATCCATCGACCGCACAGGGGCGCTTAGCGTCGCTGTGCCCATGGGTGAAGCTTCTGCGATATAATCGGATGTGGTTGTCATTCTTGTGTCTCCCCGCGCACGAACGCTGCTGCTCTGTCTGTTGCAGCATGTCTGGCCAGCGAAGACGGCAAGAATTGGGCACGCCCCCGTCAGTTGCAGGGCATTGTTGCGGCACCGCGAACAATGCCGCCCGCACGCCCCCGCCCCTTGCGCGCCCACCGCGCTTGCGCCCCCGTGCAAACCGTGTATATGGGCACTTCCTTTTGCACCTCATCTGAACCGCGCAGACTCTCGTGCCGAAGCCGCAAAGGGACTTGAACGCTTCGTCTATGAAATGCGCCTTGATATAAATGGAGCGCACATGCCCCTTTACGAGCATGTTATGATCGCACGCCAGGACTTGTCGAACACACAAGCCGAAGGCCTGATCGAACATTTTGGCACCGTCCTCGCCGACAACGGCGGCACCCTGGTTGAAAACGAATACTGGGGCGTCAAGACGATGGCGTACAAAATCAACAAAAACCGCAAAGGCCACTACGCCTTCCTGCGCACCGACGCACCGGCAGCCGCCGTGCAAGAGATGGAACGCCTGATGCGTTTGCATGACGACGTCATGCGCGTGCTGACCATCAAAGTCGACGCGCACCAGGAAGGCCCGTCGGTCCAGATGCAGAAACGTGACGAACGCGACACCCGTCGCGAGCGCCGCTGAACCCCGAGCAAAAAAGGAGCTAACCCATGGCTGCAAAACCATTTTTCCGCCGTCGCAAAGTGTGCCCTTTCTCGGGTGAGAACGCGCCCGCGATCGACTACAAAGACACACGCCTGCTGCAACGCTACATTTCCGAGCGCGGCAAAATCGTGCCGTCGCGCATCACCGCCGTTTCGGCCAAGAAGCAACGCGAACTGGCCCGTGCCATCAAACGCGCCCGCTTCCTCGCCCTGCTGCCCTACGCAGTGAAATAAGGAGCCAAGTACATGCAACTGATCCTTCTCGAACGCGTGGCCAAACTGGGCCAGATGGGCGACGTCGTCGACGTCAAACCCGGCTTTGCACGCAACTACCTGCTGCCCCAGGGCAAGGCGCTGTCGGCTTCCGAGCAGAACATCGCAGACTTCGAAGCGCGCAAAGTCGTGCTCGAAGCGCAGAACCTTGAGACCAAGAAAGAAGCCGAAGCACTTGGCGACAAACTCAACGGCCAACAGTTCGTTGTGATTCGTCAGGCGTCGGACGGCGGCAACCTGTACGGTTCGGTCACCACCCGTGACGCGGCCGAAGCTGCCACAGCCGAAGGTTTCTCGCTGGACCGCAAACAAGTTGTCATCGTTCAACCGATCAAACAGCTTGGCCTGCACGAAGTTGAAGTGACCCTTCACCCCGAAGTTCAGGTAACAATCGAACTGAACGTCGCACGCTCGGTGGAAGAAGCCGAACTGCAAGCCTCGGGCAAATCGATCCAGGAACTAGCCGCGGAAGAAGAAGCCGCAGCCGATTTCGAAATCTCCGAGCTGTTCGAAGACATCGGTGCCGCGGCATCCGACGACGACGATCTGGCCGAAGCGGTTTCTGAACAGTCCTCGGACGACGAAGAAGAAACGTCGAACAACTGATCGCGACTTTCGCACAGTGCACATTTCAAAGGCCGCCCTTCGGGGCGGCCTTTTTCGTTCCGGGTGACCCTGCGCGCCCCCCGCCGCCCCTATTGACGCACCGCTGTCCCCGCGCGCATCATTCCTGGGTCCGCTCCCTTTCTGTCACACCTCTGTCACAGACCGCAGCGATAGCCGGAAGCAAACATCTCAAAGGATCGAACGATGCCCTTCACCCTGTCCCGCCGTGCCTTTATCGCCAGTTCAGCCAGCCTGCTGGCCGTGCATCCGTTTTCGGTGAATGCCGCCGCCAATCAGGCGCACCTGCGGCTGATGGAAACCACCGACTTGCACGTGCACGTCTTTCCCTACGATTATTACGCCGACAAGGAAGTCGACACCGTGGGGCTTGCCCGCACCGCGTCGATCATCAAGGACATCCGCGCCGAGGCGACCAATTCGCTGCTGCTGGACAACGGCGATTTCCTGCAAGGCAACCCGATGGGCGATTACATCGCCTATGAGCGCGGCATGAAGGACGGCGACATGCATCCCGTCATTGCGGCCATGAATACGCTGGGCTTTGACGGATCGACGCTGGGCAACCACGAATTCAACTACGGCCTCGATTTCCTGATGAAATCGCTGAGCGGCGCGAATTTCCCCGTGGTGTCATCGAACGTGGTCAAGGAAATGGGCAGCAGCCCGACAAAGGACACCACGCTGATCAAACCCTATGTGCTGATCGACCGGATGATTACCGACGGCGCGGGCAACAGCCACCCGATCAAGATCGGGCTGATCGGCTTCGTGCCGCCGCAAATCATGAACTGGGACCGCCGCCATCTGGAAGGCAACGTTCAGACCCGCGATATTGTACAAACCGCGCGGGAATATGTACCACAAATGAAGGAACAAGGCGCCGACATCATCATCGCCCTGTCCCATTCGGGCATCGGGTCGGCAGATCACACCGAGGGCATGGAGAACGCATCCGTCCCGCTGGCCGCCGTGGACGGCATCGACGCGATCATGACCGGACACAGCCACCTTGTGTTCCCCTCGGCCACCTACACCGACTATGCCGCCGTTGACGCGGACGCAGGCACCATCCACGGCAAACCGGCCACCATGGGTGGGTTCTGGGGCAGCCACATGGGGTTGATCGACCTGATGCTGGAACGCGACGGCAACGGCTGGCGCATCGCGGGCTCCGCCTCGGAAGCGCGGCCGATCTCCAAACGCAACGAAGACCGCAGCGTGACCGCGCTGGTGGAAAGCGATCCCGAGGTTCTGGCCTCGGTGCAGGCGGAACACGACGCAACGCTGGCCTATGTCCGCCGCGCCGTGGGCAAGACCGACGCCCCCCTGCACAGCTATTTCGCGCTGGTGGCGGATGACCCGTCCGTGCAGATCGTGTCGATTGCCCAGACGTGGTACATCGCGCAGATGATGAAGGGCACCGAATACGAAGGCCTGCCGATCCTGTCCGCCGCCGCGCCGTTCAAGGCCGGTGGCCGTGGTGGACCGGAATATTACACCGACGTGCCCAAGGGCGACGTGGCGATCAAGAACGTGTCGGATCTGTACCTCTACCCCAACACCGCCCGCGCCGTTCTGGTGACCGGGGCGCAAGTCAAGGACTGGCTGGAACGCTCGGCGGGCATGTTCAATCAGGTGACGCCTGGTGAAGCCGACCAGATGCTGCTGAACCCCGACTTTCCCAGCTACAACTTTGATGTGATGGACGGTGTGACCTATCAGATCGACCTGTCGCAGCCGTCCAAATTCGACAGCAAGGGCGCGGTGATCAACCCGGATGCCAACCGGATCGTGAACTTGAACTACGACGGAAAACCGATTGATCCCGCAGCACAATTCATCATCGCAACCAACAACTACCGCGCCGGTGGCGGCGGTGCTTTCCCCGGCGCCATGGGCGACAGCATCGTGTTCGAAGGGCCAGACACCAACCGCGATGTGATCGTGCGCTATATCGTCGAACAGGGCACCATCAGCCCCCGCGCCGATGCCAACTGGACCTTCGCGCCCGTCGACGGGGCCAGCGTTCTGTTCGACACCGGCCCCAAGGCTGCGGATTACGTGGACGACGTCAAAGGCGTGGACATCGCCCCCGCAGGCGAAGGTGCCGACGGCTTCGCCCGCTTCCGCATCCAGCTGTAACAGGTCCAAAAACCGGGAAACGCCAGATGGCTTTGGCGTTTCCGTCAGACCGTTGGGCCGAAGTGCAAGAGCCGACCTTTGTGCGTCACGCAGCGAAGGTCTGGTTTGAGGCCTTTCAACATTCCCCGCGCGGAACCAAGGCCGCAGGCCGCCGCGCATCGCCGGGCCGCCCCACGGCACGGCGATTTGGTTGCCGCTGTGTCCAACAGATAACTCGGATGTGTTTGGCCGCCATAAAGTGGCCGACACTACGGTTGGATCGCCGAACCTCGGCCCGACGATGCGCGGCTTAGTGAATGGCAGAAAGTCCTGCTCTTCCGACATTGCCACGAACTGTGTGCAAGGGCCGTTATGCGGAAAAGCACCCGTCGCTTGGGGCAAAACCGCACGATACGGTGCCCTGATAGAATTCAGAACGCGCAGTGCATCGGATCAAGAACGCGCAGCATGCACCTGCCCTCAGGCACCAGCGCCTCATCGGCTCACATCGGCGTGTTCGCGCCCATGTCAGGCAAGGTCTCTGGCTGGAATCACCCAGACGCGTCTACATCACCGGCATATTCACTGCTTATGGTCATCGTATGCCCTCATTCACCCGCCGCACCGCCCTGCTGATGCTGGCCTGTGCCCCTGCCCTGTCTGCGTGCAGCGCGGCACCCACCGAACCCCAAAGCGTCGGTTTCATGGAACCGCCGCTGTATCCCAACGAGACGCCCCAATTGCGTCGTCTGATCAACAAATACGCCGACGCCTACGACGTCCCGCGCCCGTTGATCCACCGCCTTGCCATCCGCGAAAGCACCCACAATCCGTCCGCGCGGAACGGCCCCTATTACGGCCTGTTGCAGATATTGCCTGCCACAGCCCGCAGCATGGGTCACACAGGGTCGGCTTCGGACCTGCTGGATGCCGAAACCAACCTGAAATACGGGGTGAAATACCTGCGCGGCGCGTGGTTGCTGTCTGATGGCGACATGAGCACCGCGATCCACTGGTACGCGCGCGGGTATTACTACGAGGCCAAGAAGCGCGGGATGCTGGTGGAAACCGGCCTGCGCAAGGGCTGAACGCGCGCAGAGCGTCCCAAGATCGGGGCGATTTTCGGTAATACATCCCAAACGCAAAAGGCCGCCCCGAAAGGCGGCCTTTTCCAATTCCGAACCCGAAGGAGGGCGAAAGACTTATTCGTCTTCCAGCGCCTCAACGGCTTTTTGCAGCTCGTCTTTCGAGATTTCTTTCTCGGTGACGGACGCCTGGTCGAACACGTAATCGACAACCTTGTCCTCGAACAACGGCGCGCGCAGCTGCTGTTGCATCTGCGGGTTCTGCTGCACGAATTCAAAGAACTGGCGTTCCTGACCGGGGTACTGACGCGCCTGGTTCATCACGGCCTGGCTCATTTCGGCGTCGGTCACTTCGACTTCGGCCTTCTGACCCAGTTCGGCCAGCAACAGGCCCAGACGCACGCGACGCTCGGCCAGTGTCTTGTGCTCGTCCGTGGGGGTCACGTCGGGGTGATCGTGACCTTCGACGTCAGGGTTTTCCTCGTGCCACAGCTGGTGCGCGATCTGGCCTGCTTCGGCGTCGACCAGCGACGGGGGCAGATCAAAGCTGACGGCCTTGTCCAGCGCGTCCAGCAGGCCGCGTTTCATCACGGCGCGGGCGGCACCGGCGTATTCGGCTTCCAGACGCTCGGCGATCTGACCTTTCAGCGCGGCCAGATCTTCGGCGCCGAATTTCTTGGCCATCTCGTCGTTGATCTCGGCGGCTTTGGGTTCTTTCACGGCTTTGATGGTGCAGTCGAACACGGCTTCTTTGCCGGCCAGATGCTCGGCCTGATAGTCCTCGGGGAAGGACACCGTCACGGCCTTTTCTTCGCCTTCTTTGACGCCAACCAGTTGATCCTCGAAACCGGGGATAAAGCTGTTCGAGCCCAGAACCAGCGGGTAATCTTCGGCAGAGCCGCCTTCGAAGGCTTCGCCGTCAACCTTGCCGACGAAATCCATCACGATCTGGTCGCCGTCCTTGGCTTTGGAGCCTTTCTTGCGGTCTGCGAAATCCTGTGCGGTTTCTGCCAGGTTGCCCAGGGCTTCTTCCACGGCAGCGTCGTCCGATTTCACGACCAGCTTTTCCAGCTTGATCTTGCTCAGGTCAACTTCGGGGATTTCGGGCAGCTTTTCATAGGACATCTCGACGTTGACGTCGTCGCCCTCTTTCCAGTTCTCGTTTGTCATTTTGACATCGGGCTGCATGGCGGGGCGGTCGCCGCTGTCTTCGAAATGTTTGGACATCGCGCCGTCAACGCTTTCTTGCATGACTTCGCCCATGATGCGCGGGCCGAACTGCTTTTTCAGCAGCGCCATCGGGACCTTGCCTTTGCGAAAGCCCTTCATTTCAACTTCGGGCTGCGCCTCGACCAGCTTTTCGTTCACTTTGGCTTCGATTTCGGCCGCGGTGATCGTGATGGCGTAGCCGCGTTTCAAACCTTCGTTCAGCGTCTCGTTGACCTGCATGTGTGCTCCATAGCGTAACAGCACCCCAATGCGGAGTGCTTGGCAAAATTTGCGCCGTTCTATTGGCCCAATGGACCGGGCGCAAGGGGTTCAAGGTGCAAATCCGCGCAAGCCTTGGGGCCTGCGCGGATTCAACTGGTGTCGGGCGTGGCTTGTGCCGTCCGGTCTAGTTGTAGAACAGGTTCGGCAGGTACAGCGCGATGCCCGGGAACAGGATGATCAGCAGAACACCGATCAGCGTCACGATCACATAAGGAATGACCGACGCGTAAATGTCGCCCATGGTCACATCCGGCGGCGCCACCCCCTTGAGGTAGAACAGGTTAAAGCCGAAGGGCGGCGTCATATACCCCACCTCCATCATGATGATGAACAGGATGCCGAACCAGATCGGGTCAAAGCCCGCCTGTTGCACCACCGGCAGGAACACCGGCAGCGTGATCAGCATGATCCCAACGGGGTCCAGCACCATTCCGAAAAAGAACAGCACCATCAGCATGAACGCCAGCGCCCCCCAGCGACCGCCGGGGATATAGGCCATCAGGTCGCTGATCAGGCTTTGTGCCCCCAATGCCGTGTAGGCGGTGGAAAAGGCATGTGCCGCAAACAGGATCCAGATGATCAGCGCCGTCAGCTTCAGCGTGGCAATAGACGCCTCGTGGATCACCGGCCAGGACAGTTGCCGGTTCACGCCGGTGGCGAACAGCGCGCCGAACACACCGATGGCCGCCGCTTCGGTCGCGGTGGCAAAGCCGCCAAAGATCGCGCCCAGAACGATTGTCACGATCAGGATCGGCAGGATCACCGCGCGCAGCGACCGGAACTTTTGGCCCCAGTCCGCGCGCTCTTCGGGGGGCAGCGCCGGGCCCAGATCCGGCTGCAACCAGCAGCGCCCGCCGATGTACAGCGACACCAGCACGAACAGCGTCAGGCCGGGGCCGACACCTGCGGCGAACAGACGGCCCACCGACACTTCGGTCAGCAGCGCATAGAGCACCATCAGGATCGACGGCGGGATCAGAATGCCCCAGCCCCCGCCCGCGTTGATCGCCCCCAGCGCCAGCTTCTTGTCGTAGCCCCGTTCCAGCATCTTGGGCAGCGCAATCGTGCCCATGGTCACAACGGCGGCACCGGAAATGCCGGACATGGCGGCAAAGATCACGCAGATCAGCACCGTGCCAATGGCCAGACCGCCGCGCAGGCCGCCCCACCATTGGTGCATCATATCGTACAGATCATTCGCAACCCCCGATTTTTCCAGCAGGATCGCCATGAAGACAAACAGCGGAATCGCCATCAACGTGGGGTTTTGCATCGTCTCCCACATCTTGGAGGCCAGCAGGTAAAATCCGATCTCGCCCATCTCGAAGTACAGGAAAACCACCGACACACCGCCCAGCACAAAGGCCAGCGGGGTGCCCAGCATAAGAAAGACCAGCAAGCTGCCGAAGAACAGCAGGGTCAGAAGTTCGACGCTCATTGCTGCATCTCCTTGGAAGGTTCTAGGGTGTTGTCGGTGTCAGGTGTGCCGGGTTTGCCAAAGACGTCATCCGGCACGGGCAGGCCCATGACGACGCGCACATCGGCCCACAGGCGGATCACCCCCTGCAACAACAGCAGGGCGGCGGCGACGGGGATCATGATCTTGGTCGGCCACAGGGGCGCTTTCCACATCGACTGTGACCGCTCCATATCGTCCAGCGCCTCGGCGGCGATGTCGTAGCCCTGCCACAGCAGAACCCCCACAAACAGCGCGAACAGCGGCCATGTCAGAATGTCCAGCATCGCGCGGCGGCGCAGGCTTTGGGCGCCATAGATGATGTCGACGTTGACGTGCCCCCGTTCGGTCAGCAGATAGCCACCGCCAATGATCGCGTAGACGCCAAAGATCAGCACAGCCAGCTCTGCCGTCCAGATCGCCGGGCTTCCGACCAGATAGCGCATGACCACATCGGCCAGCAGCAGGGCAAAGATTATCAGAACGGCCAGCGAGGCCCACTTTCCGATAAACCTGTTCACGCGCGTCACGGCGCGGGCCAGTTGAAACATGTGACTGTCTCCTGAATGAGTGCAAAGCGCCCGCGCCGCCCCGGAAGGGGTGCGCAGGCGTCATCAAAGCCCGGTCACCGGCCCGTTTTGCAGGCCGGTGATGTCAGGTGCTTTAGGCGTAACCGAGGTCTTTCATCAGGCCGCGATAGATGTCGGCGGCCTTGGCGGCTTTTTCGCCCTTCTGGCCCTCTTCCTCGAGGATCTGGGCAGATGCGGCGGCCAGCATGTCCAGCACGTCCTGCGGCAATTGCACCACTTCGACGCTGTTGTTGGCCACGCCTTCGGACAGTGCGATCGCTTCTTTGTGCTGGTATTCGGCCGACCGCAGGAAGAAACGGTTTGTGACGGTGTCCAGCAGCGCGGTGCGCAGATCCTCGGGCAGGTCGGCCAACGCGTCTTCGTTCATGATGAACGCGTCAGTGGTCTGTGCCAGAACCGGTTTATAGTGGTATTTGCACACTTCCCACAGCGACATCGACTGCGCGCCCACGGCGGCACCCCAATGCGCGCCATCGACCACGCCTGACGACAGGGCCTGATACAGTTCCGAGCCGGGCACAAACTGCGGTGCGGCACCGGCTGCGGCCAGATAATCCAGCATCTTGCCCGAGGACCGGATTTTCAGGCCTTGGAAATCTGCGGCGGATTCGATCTTTTTCGACACGACCATTTCGGTGGGCAGAACCTTTTCCGACATCAGACGGACGCCGTCCGAGGCCAGATCTTCGTTTACCAGATCCTCGATGCCGAGGTTCTTGATCGCGTGTTCCATTTCCCACGCCTGACGCAGCGTGCCCGGAATGCCATAGGCAAAGGACGCGGCTTCGGCGTTGTCGATGATGTAGGACGGGCTGATCGAGCCCATGGGCACCACGCCCTTGCGCACGATGTTGTAGATGTCGGGGCCTTTGGCAAACTCGCCGGCACCCAGCAGTTCCAGTTTGAACGCACCTTCGGTGCGCTCTTCCAGTGCTGTCGCCAGCACGCCAAGGCTGTCGGTGAACGAGCTGGACGCCTTGGGCCAGTGGGCCTGTACGCGCCATGTGACTTCGCCTGCGGCAATGGCCTTGCCCACCAGCGCGGGTGTGGCGACGGCGGCAACGGCGGCTCCGCGCAGCATGGCGCGGCGGTTCATACCTTTTGACTTGATGGTCATGTCTTCCTCCCAAAAGAATGGCTTTGGCACCGGTCGCAATGCCGCCGGAAGCCGACGACATGCAAAGGGTGCCTATGAGTGCAGGAGTGTGGACGCGATAGCCCCGCCCCTCAACCAATCTTTTCAAATGCGACCCAACGTCCTGTGTGCGAAATGGACTTGAAGAATCCGCAATCTTCGCAAAATAGGCCGTGCGCGACCGTCCCTCATAACTTCAGGTAACTGGCCACCACGTGCTGCGAGGCCTTTAACAAGTCCTCGCTGAAACCGGCAACACGCAGCAAATCTTCGTGCCCCACCTCCTCGCCCGCGATCCCGAGACGCAGAATTGGCAAGAGTTGCTCCCAAACCAGACGCGCGCGCCGCAGCCGTCCCTCAGCGCGCGCATTGGGCGGCCCGAGAACCCCGCGATCGGCGCTGCCCGTCTCAAGCAGCGCCAGACTGGTTTCAAACAGCTCAAGGGTTGCGGCCAACCGTTTTTGCTGGCGTATCCTGTCAACACCCAGCCCGACATAGCAAAATTCCTTGAGCACCTTTTGCGACAACATCCGCTGCCGTCCGGCGATGTTGACCGTATTGGCCAAGGCCCCGCCCTGCGTCGCAGATGCGCCTTGGGCTTCAATCGCGTTGACCGTTTCATTCAGGCGTTCCAGCAGCGGCAGGTCCAGTTCGGTCACCTGCGCCACCACCACCGATTGCAAATCCTGATGGCTGACCTGCAACACAGCGCGCCCGAAAGTATCAAAGATCTCGTCCGATTGATCCAGCAGCGCCAGAACCTGCGGATCACGCGCGGGCGCGAGTTGTTTTTTCGTGCCTCCGTCGCGCAGGACAGTCTGTGTTTGTGCAAACACAGCATAGGCCTGCTGCGCGACAGCGCTGAACCGTTCTGCGTGGACATCCCCCATGACAAAACACGATGCCATCCCCATACGCTGCGACAACATCCGCTGCCGCCCGGCAATATCAATGCGCTGATTCAGCGCCGCATCAGATGCGGTCGTTTGGGCCACCACCGCGGATGCGAAGCCGAAGCCCCCAAGCGCGCCCGCCAGAAGCATCAAAACGCTCAGAATTCTCATGAGGTGCCAACCCTGCCTGTTCATCTTGGACCCAGTTAGCATTGAAGACCTGAACAAGCGGTTAAGGCACGCAAATGCGCCCCACCAAAGCAGATTGCCGCGTTTTGGCGCTGTAATAAATGGCCACACGAAGTACGCGTATTTGACAGAGACGTCTTAAGGGGGGAAATGCACACTCTGATTATCAAGTAAAATCAAAGTGGTGCGGGTGAAGGGACTCGAACCCCCACGCCAAAGGCGCCAGAACCTAAATCTGGTGCGTCTACCAATTCCGCCACACCCGCACATTTGCAGCGCTCATAACACAGCGCTGGCGCGTCAGATACCAAAGCATCGCGCAATAGGCGAGACCAAAAATGCCACAGCCAGGCCAGGAAAATTTTACAGTTATTATTCTGGCGACATTAACGGATTATTGGGGTATATTGTCGTCAACCTTGAGGCAGGTTGTACAAAAAGAGAGACGCCCATGAAACCGAAAACGGTCGGGCGCGTCGAAAGCGGACAGGTTCCGCAACTGCGCGCAGAAATCCTTCATGTCGGCCTTGTTGCCGGCACAATCCTTTTGACATCCGACGGCGAAATTCCTGTGGAATATCTGTCCGCAGGCGATCGCATTATCAGCCGCAATGCGGGTCTGGTGACGCTGAAAGCTGTCAGCACCACGCGGATCACATCCGCCGCTGTGGCCATTGCCGCCGGATCGCTGGGCCAGAAACGGCCGGAAACCAACGTGATCCTGCCTGCCGCGCAACAAGTGTTGGTGCGCGACTGGCGGGCCAAGGCGCTGGCCGGTGCATCGCAGGCCGTTCTGCCCGCCGGATGCCTGATCGACGGTGAATTCATCACCGATCTGGGCGTGCGCACCATGACGCTGATCCAGTTGGGGTTTGACGCGCCTCACGTGGTCTATGCCGACGGGCTGGAACTGTCGGTGCCCGCGATGGTGGCCGTGCACGAGATGGCCGCCTAAGGCGCCAGCTTACGCAACACTGCCGGAAGCAGATCCGGCAAATCCTCGGCAATCAGGCCGGGGCCGAAGCTGAGCGCACAAGACACGTGCAGCCAGGACGCGGCCCTTGCGGCCTTGGTCGGGGCAAAGCCGCGCGCAAGCAGTCCCACGATCATTCCGGACAGAACATCCCCTGCCCCCGCCGTGGCGAGCCACGGTGCAGCGCGATCGCCGCGCGCGCTGTGCACGGCGCAGCCCCCGTCGGGATCGGCAATTACCGTGTCCACGCCCTTGAACAGAACCACAGCCCCGACACGCGCCGCGGCTGCGCGGGTTGCTGAAACCTTGTCGTCAAGGTGCGGATCATCGCCAAGATCCGCGGCAAGGTCAGGAAACAACCGCGCGAATTCGCCGCCATGCGGGGTCAGCACGCAGCGGTCGTGCAATTGCCCCGACAGCAGCGGATCGCGGGCCATCAGCGTCAGCGCATCGGCGTCCAGAACACAAGGCCGCCGGCTGTCCAGCACGCTGCGGACCAACCCCGCCGCGCGGCTGTCCAGCCCCAGCGCTGGTCCTGCACACAGCGCGTTCAGGCGGCTGTCTTCCAGCAACGTGGTCAAGTCAGCGGCGTCCTTCAAACGGTGCAGCATCACGGCAGTCACCTGGATCGCCACCTCAAGCTGCGCCGCAGGTGGCACGCCCAGCGTCACCAACCCCGCGCCCGCACGCAAGGCGGCCCGCGCGACCATGCGCGCGGCGCCCGTGCGGCCGGGACCGCCGCACAACACCAGCGCATGGCCGTGGTCAAACTTGTGCCCTGCCTGCTTGGCAAGCGCGGGCAGGCTTTCGCGGGTGATGGATTGCGGTGTCATGGCAGGTGCCTCCGGCGGGGATATTTAAGGCCAAAAGAAAACACCTAACGGTTGCCCTGTTGCAAGCAACCCCGGCGGGTGTGTCACGCCGTCAAAAGAGCTTATGCGTGTCAAACAGCCCTATCTTTTGCAAAGTGATCAATTTTTAATCATACTGCACAAAAAACGTCCTCATCAATTCCAAATCTGCCTGATCCTATTGCAATCCGCCCGCCCGTCGTAGACGCATCAGGCGCAAAATGGTCTGACGCCCATCGACACCATGCAAAGGGAGGCCCGCATGAAGAAGATTGAAGCCATCATCAAGCCCTTCAAGCTTGATGAAGTGAAAGAGGCCCTCCAGGACGTGGGCGTGCAAGGCCTGAGCGTGATCGAAGTCAAAGGCTTCGGGCGCCAGAAGGGTCACACGGAGCTTTACCGTGGCGCCGAATATGTCGTCGATTTCCTGCCGAAGGTAAAAGTCGAAGTCGTGCTGGACGACGATCAGGTTGACGGCGCCATCGCGGCGATCATCGACGCGGCCAAGACCGAAAAGATTGGCGACGGCAAGATTTTTGTCACTTCCGTCGAACAAGCCATCCGCATTCGCACCGGTGAATCCGGTTCGGACGCGCTTTAAACGTACAATTCTGCACAAGAAGGACAGACACACATGGGAAACAAAGTTCTCGACATGATCAAGGATGAAGGCGCCGAATACGTCGACATCCGTTTTACCGACCCGCGTGGCAAATTGCAGCACGTGACCCTGATCGCCGATCAGGTTGACGAGGATTTCCTCGAAGAAGGCTTTATGTTCGACGGCTCGTCGATCGAAGGCTGGAAGTCGATTGAAGCATCGGACATGAAGCTGATGGTCGATCTGGACAGCGCCTATGTTGACCCCTTCTATGCCGAAAAAACCATCTGCGTGCACTGCTCGGTGGTCGAACCCGACACCGGCGAAGCCTATGAGCGTGACCCGCGTGGCACGGCGCTGAAAGCCGAAGCCTACCTGAAATCTTCGGGCATCGGCGATGTGGCCTATATGGGCCCCGAGGCTGAATTCTTCCTGTTCGACGACGTGCGTTACCAAGTGTCGATGAACAAAGTGTCCTATCAAGTGGACGCGTCCGACGCGGCCTGGAACACAGACACCGAATACGAAATGGGCAACATGGGCCACCGTCCCGGCATCAAGGGCGGCTATTTCCCCGTGAACCCCACCGACGAGGCACAAGACCTGCGTTCGGAAATGCTGTCGACGATGAAACGTCTGGGCATGAAGGTCGACAAGCACCACCACGAGGTTGCGTCGTGCCAGCACGAGCTTGGCCTGATCTTTGACAGCCTGACCAAACAGGCCGACGAGCTTCAGAAATACAAATACGTGATCCACAACGTGGCCCACGCCTATGGCAAATCCGCAACCTTCATGCCGAAGCCCATCGCGGGCGACAACGGCACGGGCATGCACGTGAACATGTCGATCTGGAAAGACGGCAAGCCCCTGTTCGCAGGCGACAAATACGCCGACCTGAGCCAGGAAGCGCTGTATTTCATCGGCGGCATCCTGTCCCACGCCAAAGCGTTGAACGCCTTCACCAACCCCGGCACCAACAGCTACAAGCGTCTGATCCCCGGTTTCGAGGCCCCCGTTCTGCGCGCCTATTCGGCCCGCAACCGTTCGGGTTGCGTGCGTATTCCGTGGACAGAAAGCCCCAAAGCCAAGCGCGTCGAAGCCCGTTTCCCCGATCCGTCGGCGAACCCCTACCTGTGCTTTGCGGCCCTGCTGATGGCCGGCCTTGACGGTATCCAGAACAAGATCGATCCCGGCGAAGCCATGGACAAGAACCTGTATGACCTGCCCGCAGAAGAGCTGGCCGGCATCCCCACGGTGTGCGGTTCGCTGCGCGAAGCCCTGGAAGAGCTGGAAAAAGACATGGACTTCCTGCTGGCCGGTGACGTGTTCACCCGCGACCAGATTGCAGGCTATGTCGATCTGAAAATGGAAGAAGTGCACCGTTACGAACACACGCCCCACCCGGTCGAGTTCGCAATGTACTATTCCTGCTGAACCGGTTGCGGGCCTTGGCCCGCACATCGCAGAAATCGGAAAAGGCGCCCCTTCGCGGGCGCCTTTTTTCGTGGGTACGACCGGCGCATTTCAAAAGCAGGACACAGGTTTTACACGCCAAGGTGGAAACGGTGCTGAGAACTATCGGTTTCCGGCTCAAATCCGCCTCTTCCTGCCCGCGCCACGTCGTTTTTCTTGGGGAAACGCGCATTTTGTGCATGATCTGCGCATCAATATTTTTTGAATTCGGATTTTTGTTTTTTAACGAAGGATAGCATGCCATGACCGCGACATTTATCACTTCAACCAGCGTCGTTTCCGGAATCGCCCATAGTTTTACCGCTGACGGCGACAGTTTCTATCTGCAACAGGGAATCTTGTGGGGGTCCACCAACGCCAATATGTTTTCTGGAAGCTTCTATGATGATGTTTCCATCGTTCTCGCCGGTGACGCTGTGCAGGCGAATAACACCTTCTTTAGTGGAGACCGTGTTAATCTAACGATCACGGCAACCGGCAGCGTCACTAACTTTGACATGGATTCGACGCAGGCCACGTTCCAGATCACCGGCGCGGATTCCTCCATCACCAATCATGGCAGTATCATCGCCCAAAAAGCCATTGGCCTGTTTTCCTCGGGTGGCACATCGACGATCACCAACACGGGTAACATCGAAGCCAGCAGTGGCGTTTTTATCAGCTATGCCGGCGTGGGCGACACGTTCTACAATTCCGGCACCGTGCAGGCCAACAACTACGACGACGACCTTAGGGATTCGCGTCACAACAACGGCGTTGTCGCACTGCGGTCAGACAGCACCATCGTCAACTACGAAGGCGGCGTGATCTCGGCCATGTCGAGCGAAGGCGCAGGCATCAAGGTGATGCAGTCCGCGAACAACTCGATCGTTCTTAACCACGGCGACGTGCACTCGGTCCAGGCCTGGGGCGTCGATTTTGGTGAACTCAACGCCTCAAATCTGGCGGTTCTGGTCAACACCGGCACCATTTCGGGCGGTGCGGGGTCGTTTCTGGGGTCGATAAGTGCGGATGTGGTCGACAACTCTGGCACGATGATTGGCGACGTTGCCCTGAATGACGGCGACGACAGCTATACCGCGACCAATGCGGGCGTCGTGCTGGGGTGGATCAACGGCGAGGCTGGCAATGACACGTTGACCGGGGGCGACAACGCCGATTTCATCGACGGGGGCGCCGACAACGACCGCCTGTTCGGACGTGGCGGTGACGACGACCTGCGCGGCGGGCTGGGCAGCGATTTCATGTCCGGTGGCACGGGTGATGACCAACTGATCGGTGACGACGGGGCCGACAAGATGTTTGGCGGATCGGGCGACGACACGCTGAACGGTGGCCGGGATCAGGACACCATCCGTGGCGGTGACGGCAACGACGAGATCAACGGCGGGCGTCTGGCCGATGTGCTGCGCGGCGGTGCGGGGGCCGACACGTTCCTGTATACTTTCAAGCAAGACAGCAGCACCGGGGCCAGCGACACCATCCAGGATTTCGAAGTCGGCATCGACGTGATCGACCTGAGCGCGGTGGCCTCGGGGCTGACATTCGTCGGCACGGCGGCTTTTTCCGGCACCGGCAACGAGGTCCGCTATGACATCGACGGCAGCGGCAAGACCTTTGTCCAGGTCGACACCGACGCCAACGGCAGCGCCGACATGCGCATCTGGCTGACGGATGTGGGTGCGCTAAGTGCGGATGATTTCGTGCTGTAAACCCAAAACCGTTCCCCACCTCCCGGCCCCAATAGGTCGGGCGGTGGGGACAGACAACCCATTTTTCCCCACGAAGTCATATTGACCGATGGAAAGGTTGCCCGCCTAATTCCGTCAAATAGTTTCGATCTCTGGTCCGATCCAATTCGGATCGCTCTGCGCCAGACGACACACAGCATTTTTGACAATCCCACCCGACCGCACCACCTGCGCGATGGCTATTTCAAGGAGAATTTAAATGACCAACTACATTTTCACGACCAGTTCCACGCTCAACACCTCGCACGTGGTGGTGCCAACCTCGGGGAACGACAATATTTTTATCCTGGAAGGCGTGGCGCTGATCAACGATGGCACCGGCGCCACACGCGAAGTGATTGATCACGATTTCACCTCGGCCTATGTCCCGCCCAGCTACATCACCAACTACGGCACGTTGATGTCGGTAAGCGCCGATACGATCTTTATGCGCGGGGATGGCACCAATATCTACAATGGCGCCACGGGCAAGATCGTCTCGATGAGGTTTGCGGCAGTGCATTTGCGTGCCGACGATATGAAGGTGACCAACCTTGGCGAATTTGTCGGGAACGCCGGTGTCATGCTGTACAACGGGCGCGGCGTCACCATCGACAATTCCGGCACCATCACGGCCACCGGAGATGGCGCAAATGACGCGGCGATCAAGACCTATATCACCAGCGCTTTTGCGCAGGCCGCGATCCAGATCAACAATTCGGGTACCCTGAACGGTGCCGCGCGACTGGCCGAGAACGGCGGCGGGACATGGGCAATCTGGAGCTATGCCTTCAGCAGCTATTACGAAGATTTCGACATCGCCAACTCGGGCACCATCAACGGCAGCATCTCCTTGCTGGGCGGGATGGACCTGATCAACAACAGTGGCGAAATTTTCGGCGACGTGCTGACATTGGCCGGGGAAGACACCGTGTTGAACCAAGGCACAATCGCCGGGGATGTTGATCTGGGGGACGACGACGACATCTACACCGCAGTGGGTGACGGCGTGGTGACGGGACAGGTGCGGGGCGGGTTGGGCAATGACACCCTGACTGGTGGCAACAATGCGGATTATCTGGACGGCGGGGTCGGCAACGACCGGCTGTACGGGCGCGGCGGCGATGATGACCTGCGCGCGGGCGAAGGGGCCGATTTCGTGGCGGCAGGCACCGGCGATGACCAGGTGCTGGGCGATGACGGGGCCGACAAGATCTTTGGCGGGGCGGGTGATGATACACTGCAAGGCGGACGCGATCAGGACACCATTCGCGGCGGCGACGGCGAGGACGAGATCAACGGCGGGCGTCTGGCCGACGTGCTGCGTGGCGGTGCGGGGGCGGACACGTTCCTGTATACGGTCAAGCAAGACAGCAGCACCGGGGCCAGCGACACCATCCAGGATTTCGAAGTCGGCATCGACGTGATCGACCTGAGCGCGGTGGCCTCGGGGCTGACATTCGTCGGCACGGCGGCTTTTTCCGGCACCGGCAACGAGGTCCGCTATGACATCGACGGCAGCGGCAAGACCTTTGTCCAGGTCGACACCGACGCCAACGGCAGCGCCGACATGCGCATCTGGCTGACGGATGTGGGCGCGCTGAGTGAGGATGATTTCGTGCTATAGGTCGCAGGGCCGGCTTCGCCAAAGCTACCGCCATGGTTTACCGAACCGGTGCCTTGATCCAAGATTTCACCAGACAGCAGTCATTAGATTGAAGACATTCAGACCAGTTCATCAAGTCTGACAGATTGAAGACCCTGCCCCGCTTGCCGAAAGCAGTGCAATCATACCCAAAAGGAGAATTCTCATGGCACTACGGCTTTTCACCACGGACCTGATCGGCACTGGCGTGCAGATCACCGCCAACACCGATGACCTTATTATCGTCGCCGACGACGTGATCGTTTCAAGTTCAGACGGCAATACCATTTATTCAGATGGCACTGCGGACAGTGTGAATGTGGTCATTGCGGGCGACCTCTACGCTTATGGCAACGGGGTAAGCCTCAATACGAATGGGACCACCGGCCAGCACAATGTGACGGTTCAGGCCACCGGCAGCATCGTGGCCTATTTCTTTACCGGAATAATAATCCATGGAGACGACAGCATTGCCGTCAACTATGGACAGATCACCACCCACCGCTCTGTCGGAATGGACCTGTCTGACGCAGAGTTTGGCACGTTGATCAACTATGGCACCATCAATGCCACTGACACCGGCATTTACAGCAGCGGCTTTCTCTTGGAAAGCGATGTTGTCAATGCGCACCTTGAAAACCATGGCAGCCTTAATTCAAACTCGACGACTGCTGCCGCCATATCCGTTGAAGCGAGCGGCGCGGTTTATACGCTGAACACAGGCTTGGTCAGCGGTCGGTTTGCAGCCTACCAGTCGAAATATTCCGCGACTGACACTGTCGACAATTCCGGTGTATTCCAGGGCGATGTGCTGCTGGGCGCGGGCGACGACGTTTACACCGCTTTTGACGGTGGCATCGTGCTGGGTGTTATCGACGGCGGGCTGGGCAATGACACCCTGACCGGCGGCAGCAACGCCGATTTCATGGACGGCGGCGACGACAATGACCGCCTGTTCGGACGCGGCGGTGACGATGACCTGCGCGGGGGCTTGGGCAGTGATTTCATGTCCGGCGGTATAGGCGACGACCAATTGATCGGCGACGACGGCAGCGACAAGATGTTCGGCGGGTCGGGCGACGACACGTTGAACGGCGGCCGTGACAAGGACACCATCTATGGCGGCGACGGGGCCGATGAAATCAAGGGCGGACGGCTGAATGATGTGCTGAACGGCGGTGCCGGGGCCGATGTGTTCGTCTACGGCGTCAAACAGGACAGCAGCACCGGTGCCAGTGATGTCATTCAGGATTTCGAAGTGGGCATCGACACCATCGACCTCAGCGGGGTTGCCTCGGGGCTGACATTTGTCGGCACGGCGGCCTTTTCCGGCACGGCCAACGAAGTGCGTTTCGACATTGCGGGCAACGGGCGCACCTACATTCAGGTCGACACCGACGCCAACGGCAGCGCCGACATGCGCATCTGGCTGACCGATGTGGGTGCGCTGAGTGCGGATGATTTCGTGCTGTAACGCAGTCGCCGCGTCTTAAAAAGGCGTCTTAAAAGCAGGGCCGTTTTGTCCGCAAAGCGGCCCGTCTTTGCCCTAATGTTGCCCTGTCTTCATGTGATTGACCGTACAAGCGCCCAAACCTTGCGGAGATTCCATGGCCGACACCCTGCCCTTGCACACAGATGTGCCAGCAACTGCGCACGCCCTGGCGGCACGCGCGTTACGCCCCGACGGTGCCGAACTGTGCGCGCGGGTGAATGCCGCGATCAAGGACACCGGCATGGTTCTGGAACAGGTCGCGGACCTGTCCGGCGGGCAGGCCCTGTTCAGCCATCCGCATGTGCATCTGTCGGTCACCGCACACCGGCGCAAGATGCCGCGTCAGGCCATGGCCGGTGCGCTGGCCAGCCCCTTTGCCAAGGCACGCATCCCCGATTACGACCGTCTGTTTTCCGCCCACACCGGCTATGTCACACTGGACGTGGGGCACGGCGCAGGCCCTGACGACACGATCAAGGACAAGCTGCCGCTGGTGTTGCGTCTGCGGGTGCTCAAGGCGGCATTGGACGCACTGATTGCCACCGCGCCGGTGTCGCTGGTGCATTGGGTGCAATCCGACACGATCTGCGCCCCGTCAGAACTGGAAATGTGGAAAGACAGCGACCTGCCGTTTTCGCTGGTCATGCATCCGCTGCCCCTGCCCGCGCGCCCCGACATCGACGGCGCCGCCCGGCTGGCCATGATTGCGGGCTGTTCCGAACATCTGTTGGGCAAGACCCTGTATCTGGACCCGATGCCGCGCGATCAGGCCACCGGATTGCGTCAACTGGTGTCGATCCTGAACGAACATCACGAAGGCCGCATTCACCTGAACCATGGGGACAGCCTTGAGCTGACAGACGGCACCGTTTTGCATGTCCGCCACGAAAACGCGGCGTCGGCGGACAGGCCGGGGCGCATCTGTGTCGGCTTGACCCCGCCGCAGGCGCGCACCGCACCCACGACGGACGCCGCAGGGTTCGAGGACCGCCTGTCGCGTCTTAAAGGTGTCGCGCGCGGCGATACAAAGATGGCCGTCAGCATCACCGACAAGGTCGAAGCCGAAGCGCGCCCGCGCAAAAGCCTGCTGTCGCGCATGGCATTTTCGCTGATGGTGCGTGGCGTGGTGTTACCTGCCTTGCTGTTGGTGCTGTATTACACGTTTGTCACGCCCCCCAAAACGGTGTCTGTCGCCAGCAACACCTCGCTGTCCGAGAGTCTGGTGACCACGCAAACCCTTCCCGCGCAAGGAACCGCACAGCCCTAGATCAAACGCTTTACGCAGCCCCGGAATACGGCGATACTGAAGTGTCTGTTGTTGATACCGGGAAGATTTTTTTATGTCATTTCGCACCCTTGCACACACGATTGCCCTGTCGCTGACCACCGCATTTTGTCTGACACCGGCAGCTTACGCGGCCAGTTGCGGCAACACCTCGTCGGGGTTCGAGGCGTGGAAAAAAGAATTCGCCGCCGAAGCCCAACGCGCAGGGGTCAAACAGCGCGGACTGGATGCGCTGGCGCGGGCCAGCTATGCGTCGTCGACCATATCGGCAGACCGCAACCAGAAGTCGTTCAAATACAGCCTGTCCAAGTTTCTTCAGGTGCGCGGGGCCGACACAATCGTGGCCCAAGGGCGCAAGCGCAAAGCCAAAAGCCCGTCGTTTTATCAAGCACTTGAACGTCAATACGGCGTGCCTGCGGGCGTGATCATCGCCATTCACGGCATGGAAACAGCCTTTGGCGGGTTCATGGGCGACACCTCGGTTGTCTCGGCCATCACCACGCTGACCTATGATTGCCGCCGCTCGGCGTTCTTCCAACCGCACGCCATCGGGGCGCTGATGCTGGTGGACCGTGGCGCCATCGACGGCGCGACCAAAGGGGCCAAACACGGCGAGCTGGGGCACACACAATTCCTGCCCGGCAACGCGCTGCAATACGGTGTGGACGCCAGTGGCGACGGGCGGGTTGATTTCTACAACCAGACCGACGCGCTGGCCTCGACCGCGAATTTCCTGCGCGCCAAGGGCTGGAAAGCCGGTCAGGGCTATCAGGAAGGGCAGCCGAATTTTGCCGTGATCAAACAGTGGAATGCAGCCACCGTTTATCAGCAGGCCATCGCCCTGATGGGCGCGCGCATCGACGGCTGATGCATCCCTGCCGCAGGTGCGCGTCCGTGCGCCTGCCCTTTGCCGATGATAGTTGAATTCAACCGCCCCTTGGGCCATATGCGATGCCAAGGGTCCAAGGCCCCTGCCGCCTGCATGTGGTGAAGCCTTGGCTGATTTGTCCCGTCTGATCCCCATATGATCGCACCGGACCCCGGCAATGCAGGCACCCGGCCCCAGATTTGCGATCCTGACAGGATTGAAGACATGGAACATTCCCTTCCCTCGCGCGATGCGCTCAAGGCACAGGCAAAGCGCCTGCGTGCCGATCTGGCGGCCCAGGGCACGCCCATCACCCACGCGCAGGCGCTGGAAACGCTGGCCCATCAATGGGGCGCGCGTGACTGGAACACGTTGTCGGCGCGGCTGGGCAATGATGCGCCTGCGGGGTTCGCCCCCGGCATGGCCGTTTCGGGCCGCTATCTGGGTCACCGGTTTACCGGCTGCGTCAAGGCCGCGCGGATGATGGCGCACGGGCACTGGCAGTTAACCCTGCGCTTTGACCGGCCGGTGGATGTCGTGACCTCGCCGCATTTCAGCAACTTCCGGCAACAGGTGAACTGTACGGTGGATGCCAGTGGTGCCAGCCCGCGCAAAACCTCGGACGGTCAGCCGCAGATGGTCATCGACATGGGCTAGCTGCCCACGTCTTGGGCGCGCAGCACATAGGTGTGGATGGCAAAGACCACCGTTCCCGATTGCGGCAGGCGGATCAGCGTCTGCCGCTCGGACCGGAAATAGCCCGCGCCGTCCCGTTGGTGGCGTGGTTCGGTGGCGCTGCGCGGTTGGTGCAGTTCGGGGTCGTCATACCACAGCGCATTGAACCGCCACAGCGGGCGGTCGGGTTGGATACCATCGAACAGCCGCTGCACACGCTTTGCGATGTTGGCGTCATAGGATGCCACGGGCGTGTGGATGGCCCCCAGCGGGCGCCCTGCCTTTTCGTCCAGCCGCCAACTGGCCGGAAAGCACAACACCGCGCCGGTCAGCACATGTTCATCGCCGCGTTTGTCAAGCAGCACAAAATCGCATTGCACAAGACGCCCCAGCGTCGTCATAGGGTCCGCGCGGTCGATGGTGACCTGCCGTCCGTCAGGGCATGTGACCACACCGCCGTCTTGGGCAAACCCCAGACCGGGCAGCAGCCCCAGCACCATCTCCAACAGCTCGACCGCCGCTGCGTGGGCTTGGGGTTCAAGATATAGCACCGCGTCAGCCCTGGTCTTGATCAGGTCACAGCGGCGTGCCATCTGACCGCCATAGGCTTCGTCCACCCGCAACCACGGCTCTGTCGCGGGCTGGATGCCCGGCAAGGCGCGGGGCGTGATGTCATAGGGGATTGTGCGGTGCAGAATGGTCATGGCCTACCGCTAGCCCTGCCCGAAGTCCGGTGCAAGTCAGGCCACTGCGAAACCCTGTGGAAGACGCGCTAAATTTCTGAACCAGAATACAAAAAAGGCGCGCACCCTGCGGTCCGCGCCCTTTTCTGATGTCTTGTTTGTCAGATCAGCCGCGTGCGCGGTCGACCAGCTTCCAGACGGCGGGCAGCAGCACGGCGGCCAGCGCCAGTTTGATGGCATCGCCCAGCAGGAACGGTGTCAGACCCCATTGCAGGATCGGTTTGTCCCAGCCGTACAATTGACCCAGCCACGCCAGACCCGGCAGATAGATCACCGCGTTGCCGATCAGCATCGCCAGCGCCATCCAACCGATCGACCGGTCCCAGCCGCGTTGCGCCAGCGCGCCCAGCACCACGGTGGCCAGCACATAGCCCACCAGATAGCCGCCAGTGCCGCCCATCATGTAGGTCAGGCCGTATGCTTGGGCCGACGAACCTGCGAACACATCAAAGCCCAACGCGCCGATAATCATGTAGCCAAGGATCGTCACCAGACCCAGTCGCGCGCCGTAAGCCGCGCCAACGGCCAGCACCGCAAATGTGCCCATCGTGATGGGCACAGGCCACATCGGAACCTTGATTTTCGCTGCAACTGCAAGCAACAGAATGCCCACCGTCACCATAAGCACCTGACGTGCGCGCAAGGTCAGCTTATCATCTGAGTTAAGAAGATCGCTTAGCACTCTGTTTTGCATCGTTTTTTCCACCAGACAGCTCCGTTTGTTATCTGTAACAGTCCCGCCAATGGTGCCAAGCCGTCAAGGTTTCTGCAAGCGCGAAATTCCCCGCTTATGCGCGGGGTCACGCTGGGTCATACCGGCTGGTCATATGGTAGGCCTTGCGCGGCCCCCGCACCGACCAGGTGACGGTGAACGCGGGCCATTCGCTGAAATCATATGACCCGTCATATTGATCGGGATCGCACCAGTGACCACTGTCACCGCCCAGCGGCGGGACGCGGTGGAAAAACCGTCCGTCGTCAAAATAAACCTGCAAGTCGGCATCCCACAGATAGACCCGCTGCCCCGTCATCGCGGGCCCCTCGCCGATGCGCAACGCGCCCTCTTCGACACAGCGCAGCCGGTCGCCTTCGGGCGTCCAGGTGGCGGTGCCTGTGAATTGCGCGGTGGTGCCGTCTTCGTGCACGATCTGCCGCGTCAGCCGCCATTGGCCTGCGAAATCGCTGAGGGTACGGGCGGTGGGCGCGTGGGACATGGCAGCTATTGTCACTCCAAAGGTTGTGATGCGTCGCGCCGCAGTTTATGAGCCGCAGCAACCGCTGAACAGTCATGAAAAGGTGCGCCCATGATCCCCCGTTATTCCCGTCCCGATATGGTTGCGATCTGGGAACCAGCAACCAAGTTCAAGATCTGGTACGAGATCGAGGCACATGCCTGCGATGCGATGGCCGATCTGGGTGTGATCCCGCGCGAAAACGCCGATGCGGTCTGGAAGGCCAAGGACGTTGAATTCGACGTCGCCCGCATTGACGAGATCGAAGCGGTCACCAAACACGACGTCATCGCGTTCCTGACGCATCTGGCCGAACATGTGGGCAGCGACGAGGCGCGTTTCGTGCATCAGGGGATGACATCCTCGGACGTGCTGGACACCTGCCTGAACGTGCAACTTGTGCGCGCCGCAGACATTCTGCTGGCCGATCTGGATGATCTGCTGGCCGCGCTGAAAAAGCGCGCGCTGGAACACAAGAACACCGTGCGCGTGGGCCGCAGCCATGGCATTCATGCGGAACCCACCACGATGGGTCTGACGTTCGCGCGTTTCTACGCCGAAATGGACCGCAACCGCGACCGCCTGAAAGCGGCGCGCGCCGAGATTGCAACCGGCGCGATTTCCGGCGCTGTCGGCACATTCGCCAACGTCGATCCGGCGGTCGAGGCGCATGTGTGCGCCAAGCTGGGCCTGTCGCCCGAGCCGATCAGCACCCAAGTGATCCCGCGCGACCGTCATGCGATGTTCTTTGCGGTGCTGGGCGTCATAGCCTCGTCCATCGAAAACGTCGCCATCGAGATTCGCCACATGCAGCGGACCGAAGTGCTGGAAGGCGCGGAATTCTTCTCGATGGGTCAAAAGGGATCGTCCGCGATGCCGCACAAGAAAAACCCCGTGCTGACCGAAAACCTGACCGGTCTGGCGCGTCTGGTGCGCATGTCGGTGGTGCCTGCGATGGAAAACGTGGCCCTGTGGCACGAGCGCGACATCTCGCACAGCTCGGTCGAGCGGGCGATTGGCCCCGACACCACGATCACGCTGGACTTTGCGTTGGCGCGGTTGACCGGTGTGATCGACAAGATGCTGATTTTCCCGCAGAACATGCTGGACAACATGAACAAATTCCCCGGTCTGGTGATGAGCCAGCGGGTGCTGCTGGCCCTGACCCAAGCGGGCGTCAGCCGCGAGGACGCCTATGCCATGGTGCAGCGCAATGCCTTGAAGGTCTGGGAAGAGCGTGTTGATTTCCGTGAACAATTGCTGGCCGACGCTGATGTGGTTGCCGCATTGGGCGCGGACGCGATCAACGAAAAATTCGACATGGATTATCACACCAAACACGTCGACACGATTTTTGCCCGCGTGTTCGGCGACTGATTGCCTTTGGAACTGTGCGGCGGATTATTGATTAGGTCCGTCGCGCGGTTTGTCGTATCCTGTTTGCCATACCACCAAAATACATTCGGCAATCAAGGAGACGAACAGATGAAAATCACACGTATCGCCACCACGCTGGCGCTTGTATTGGCCCCTGTCTTCGCTGCGGCCCAAGGCTGCGGTGGCATGAAGGACCAACAGGCAATGTCCTGTGCTGAAGGGTCAAATTTTGACCACACAACCGGCACTTGCGTTCCTGTCAGCACCTGAACCACGCTTCACAACCTGTTGAACACAAAAACGGCTCGCGTTTTCTGAAAATGCGTTATCTATTTCCTTGTATTGTAAATGGGAGTTTTTCTGATGCGAGTCACACTACTGGCTGCGGCCCTTACCCTGCCTCTTTCTCTGTCTGCACCTGTGTATGCCGCGGGTAGCGGCAACGAAACGGCCCCCAAGCCCACGGAAACCAGCGAGGATTGCAAAGGTGTCCGCGTCTGGGACGAAGAGAAACAGCGCTGTGTCAAACCCAAGGAATCGCGTCTGGACGACGACCAGCTTTATCAGGCTGTGCGCGAGCTGGCCTATGCAGGCCGTTATGAGGACGCCCAAGGGGTGCTGGACGCCATGTCCGACCAATCGGACGACCGCGTGCTGACCTATCGCGGCTTTACCGCCCGCAAGCTGGGGCAGATGGACGTGGCGATGGTGTTCTATCAACAAGCACTGGACGCCAACCCAGACAACCTGCTGGCACGGTCCTACATGGGTCAGGGGCTGGTGGCGCAGGGTGACCGCGTGGCCGCGCTGACGCAACTGCGTGAAATCAATGCCCGTGGCGGTGCCGACACCTGGGCTGCCACATCGCTGCGCACGGCCATCGAAACCGGCGTGACCTACAACTACTAAGCTTTGTGCGCGCCTGATTTCAGGCTTTGTTCACCAATAGATGCCACAACACACGGGACCTTTGTTCCTGTGTGTTGAGGCCGTCTGGTGAATGAACTGATTCTCTCCTCCCCCATGCCTTCGCTGCCCATGTCCGGTGGGGGCGCACCGGTCCAGTTGAGCCGTCGGGCCAAGGCTGCCGTGGTGGTGCGTCTGCTGCTGAACGAAGGGGCCGACATCCCGCTTGAGGATCTGCCCGAGGAACTGCAATCGCACCTGACCAAGGCGATGGGCCAGATGCGCACCGTTGATCGTGACACGCTGTCTGCGGTGGTGTCCGAATTCGCGGAAGAGGTTGAACGCATCGGCCTGCGCTTTCCCGGTGGCATCGCGGGCGCGTTGAACGCGCTTGAGGGCAAGATCAGCCCGCAAACCGCAGAACGCCTGCGCAAAGAGGCCGGGGTAAAGCAGGCTGGCGACCCTTGGGTGCGCTTGCGCGAGATGGGCGCGGAAAAGCTGTTGCCGATCCTGCAACAGGAAAGCATCGAGGTGTCCGCCGTTCTGCTGTCCAAGCTTGAGGTGAAAAAGGCGGCCGCCCTGCTGGGCATGTTGCCCGGCCCGCGCGCCCGCCAGATCACCTATGCCGTGTCTCTGACCGGATCGGTCACGCCGGACGCTGTGGAACGCATCGGCCTGTCGCTGGCCATGCAGTTGAACGCGCAGCCGATGGGCGCCTTTGACACCGGGCCGGTGGAACGTGTCGGCGCGATCCTGAACTCGTCCACATCCGTGACGCGCGACGACGTGCTGGAAGGGTTGGACGAACAGGATCAGGGCTTTGCCAATGCGGTGCGCAAGGCGATCTTTACCTTTGCCAACATCCCGCAACGCATCGCCCCGCGCGACATCCCCCGCGTGCTGCGCGAGGTGGACCCCGCCGATCTGCTGGTCGCCATGGCCGGCGCAGAGGCCGCGGGCATGAAAGCCTCGGCCGATTTCATTCTGGAGAATATGTCGGGGCGCATGGCCGATTCCCTGCGCGAGGAAATGCAGGAAAGCGCGGCCCCAAAACCCGCCGACCACGATGCCGCCACGGCCAATATGGTCGCGGCCATCCGCAAGCTTGAGGCCGAGGGCGAGTTGATCCTGATGTCGGAGGAGGAAGAATAGGCCGCAGCGTCCTGACTGGACAGGCGCACGCCCCCGCCGTAAGCGCAGGGAATGAAAACACCCCATACAGCCGCCAACCCTGCCCGCGCCATCCTGCTGGCGGTTCTTGCCATTGCCTGCTTTGGCGGGATGGATGCCAGCGTCAAGGCGATCAGCCCGCTGACAGGCACCGTGCCTGCCCTATGGGCCCGCTATGGCGGTCAAATGCTGGTGGTTCTGATCCTGGTCGCCCCGCGCCTGCGCACCGTTGCGCGCAGCCAGTACCCCAAGCTGCAAATCGCGCGGTCCTTGCTGCTGATGACCGCGACCGCATTTTTCTTTACCGCCCTGGGCAAGATCGGGCTGGCCGAGGCGACCGCAGTCATGAGCCTGAACCCCGTGCTGATCACATTGGGTGGCGCGCTGTTTCTGGGCGAGGCGCTTGGCCCCCGCCGCATCTTTGCCATTGTCGCAGCACTGATCGGCGCGCTGATCATCATTCGCCCCGGAACGGACGTGTTCGCGCCCGCCGCCCTGTTGCCGCTGGGGTCGGCTGTCTGTTTTGCGTCCTATACGTTGCTGACCCGCCGCCTTGGGTCGGACGAGGACGTGTGGACATCGCTGTTTTACACCGGGCTGGTCGGGTCGGTCGTGATGACCTGCATGGTGCCCTTCCACTGGACCCCGCTGACTGCGAAATCCGCCACGCTGATGGTGATGATCGGCGGTTTCGGCACCGCAGGCCAGTTGATGCTGATCCGCGCCCTGTCGCAGGCCGAGGCGGGGCTGCTTGCCCCGTTCAACTACACGGGGCTGGTGCTGGCGATGCTTTGGGGCGTGGTGTTCTTTAACGAGTTCCCCGACCTGTGGACACTGGTCGGTGCGCTTGTGATCGTGGGGGCGGGTCTGTATGTCTGGCACCGCGAAACCCGTCTGGCGCGCGCGCCGGCCCTACCTCACGTGTGATGCAAAATGGCCAAAGCTGACCCATCGACGATGCCGCTGCGCGAACGCGCCGGGCACTATGTGTCCAATGCGATCATCTACACGCTGATCCGCGTGGCGCTGGCCCTGCCCTATGCCACGCGCGTGGCGCTGCTGGGCGGGATCGTAGAGCGGATCGTGGGGCCATTGGTTGGCTACCGCCGCCGCGCCGAGGCCAATCTGGCCCTGATTTACCCCGAGATGGCGGCCCCGGAACGAAAGCGCATCGCGCGGGCCTGTCTGAACAATGCCGGCCGCAGCATCATCGAGAATTATTCGTCGGAAGAGTTCCTGCACCGCATGGAAAACCAGCCGGTGACCGGCGCAGGTTTCGAAGCCTTGCGCGAGGCCGATGCCGCCGACCGTCCGGTCATTCTGGTCACGGGCCATTTCGGCAATTACGAGGCGACGCGCGCGGCGCTGGTCGCGCAAGGCTTTGCGGTGGGGGGCCTGTATCGTGACATGGCCAACCCCTATTTCAACGCCCATTACGTCAAGACGATGCAGGCCTTTGGCGGCCCCGTGTTTCCGCAAGGGCGGCGCGGTACGTCCGGTTTTGTACGGCACTTGCGCGGTGGCGGGCAGTTGGTGTTGCTGTTCGACCAGCACGTGTTCGAGGGCACGGTGTTGGAGTTTATGGGCCAGCCTGCGAAAACCGCGCTGTCGGCGGCAGAGTTGGCGCTGCGGTTCGATGCGCTGCTGATCCCGTTCTACGGCATCCGCCAGCCCGACGGGCTAAGTTTTGAAACCGTGCTGGAAGCGCCGATTGCGCATTCTGATGCGGAAACGATGACGCAGGCGTTAAACGACAGCCTGGAAGCGCGGGTGCGTGAACACCCCGAACAGTGGTTCTGGGTGCACCGCCGCTGGCGGGCCTACGAGGTCTGAAGCGGGCTCACCGCTCGCGGGGTATCTAGCGCATGGCGTCTGCCGCCAGGATCGCGCCGTCGGTGCCTTGCTGGACCAGCACGACCAGCGGTGCGTCACCTGACACGGGCACGTCCAGCGACAGGTCACTGCGCCCGTCCCATGTGCCCAGCACCTGCCAGTCCCTTGCGACATTGGCATAATCCAGCGTCATTCCCGCGTTCTCGCCACGGGTGATGCGCGTGTTGCTCATCGGGGTGTAGCGCACCAGTTGCACCACCATGTTGCCCGCCGCACCCGTGTTTTGCGCCGAAATCTTCAGCGCATCGCCCTGCCGCGTCACATCCAGCGTCACCGGCGATGGCATGGCCGCGTGTTTGGCGATTGCCTCGGACAGCTCCATCGGGCGCGCGCCCACGATGTCGGTCTGACCGTTCACCACCATCTGCGGCGTATAGATCGACCGGCGATGGGCCGCGGCGGCATAGCTGCGCTGGCGGTCGGCAAAGGCGGGCACGGCGAATTCGTCTTTCCAGCCGATATAATCCCAGTAATCCACGTGCAAAGCCAAGGCGATCACGTCATCGCGTTGCGCCAGTTCTGCAAAAATCGCGTCTGCGGGTGGGCAGGATGAACATCCCTGCGACGTATACAGTTCGACCACCACGGGCGACTGAGCGGCGGCGGACGTGGCAACAGACAGCATCGCGGCGGCAAGAACGGACAGGACTGATTTCATGAATTGGGGGCCTTCGGGTCTTTTGATATGGTCCCTACCTAACCCCATGGTCCTGTAATAACCAATCAACCTTTGTTGAAAGATGGCGAAGGACCGTGCAGGATGTCCCCAAAACGCCATATCTGAGGGCGATCTTTAAAATTCGGTACACAATGGTATACAAAAGTGTCGCACAGCGGTGGAATCCTGTTGATCCGAACTAGATTAAGATGCAAATCAGGCGCGAAGACCGCCCCCTGCCACCTGCCCCATCCAATCGGGGCACACTAAGCCAAAGGAGCCACCCATGCCCATCACAGTTGGCCATGATACGTCCAAAACCCGCAAGACACTGACCGTCGGCGACCAATCCATCGCCTATTATTCGATTCCCGCCGCCACCGAGGCCGGCCTGGGTGATTTTTCGAAATTGCCCGCCGCGTTGAAAGTGGTGTTGGAAAACATGCTGCGGTTCGAAGACGGCAAGACCGTCACAACCGACGACATCAAGGCCTTTGCCGAATGGGCAACAAAGGGCGGCAACAACCCGCGCGAGATCGCCTATCGGCCCGCCCGCGTGCTGATGCAGGATTTCACCGGTGTTCCCGCCGTGGTCGATCTGGCCGCGATGCGCGATGGCTTGAAGGCACTGGGCGGCGACCCGGAAAAGATCAACCCGCTGAACCCCGTCGATCTGGTCATCGACCACTCGGTGATGATCGACGAATTCGGCAACCCGCGCGCGTTCCAGATGAACGTGGACCGCGAATACGAGCGGAACATGGAGCGCTATGTGTTCCTGAAATGGGGCCAGAAGGCGTTTAACAACTTCCGCGTCGTGCCCCCCGGCACCGGCATCTGCCACCAGGTGAACCTGGAGTATCTGGCGCAAACCGTTTGGTCCGACAAGGATCAGAACGGCGAACTGGTGGCCTATCCCGACACGTTGGTCGGCACTGACAGCCACACAACCATGGTCAACGGCGCGGCTGTTCTGGGCTGGGGCGTGGGCGGCATCGAGGCCGAGGCCGCCATGCTGGGTCAGCCGATTTCGATGCTGATCCCCGAGGTTGTCGGCTTTGAGCTGACAGGCCGCATGATGGAAGGCACCACCGGCACCGATCTGGTTCTGAAAGTCGTGGAAATGCTGCGCGAAAAAGGCGTGGTCAGCAAGTTCGTCGAATTCTACGGCGAAGGTCTGGACCATCTTCCATTGGCCGACCGTGCCACCATTGCCAACATGGCACCGGAATACGGCGCGACCTGCGGCTTCTTCCCCATCGACGATGAAACCCTGCGCTACCTGACCAGCACGGGCCGCGACAAGGACCGCATTGCGCTGGTCGAAGCCTATGCCAAGGAAAACGGTTTCTGGCGCGGCGCGGACTATGCGCCGATCTACACCGATACGCTGCATCTGGACATGGGCACCATCGTGCCCGCGATTTCCGGTCCCAAACGCCCGCAGGACTATATCGCGCTGACGTCGGCCCACACCGCATTCGCCGATTACGTCAACGGCGTGCGCGGCGGTACGGATGCCACCGAAACGTCCGAAGTGCGCTGGGAAGGTGAAGGCGGCCAGCCCGAGCCGCGCGATATCCCCGGCGACACAGGCAACCACAAGCGTGGCTATGTGCAGACCGAAGATGGCAACTATCAACTGCACGACGGGTCCATCGTGATTGCGTCGATCACATCGTGCACCAACACGTCGAACCCCTACGTGATGATCGGTGCGGGCCTTGTTGCGCGCAAAGCCCGCGCGCTGGGTCTGACCCGCAAGCCTTGGGTCAAGACGTCGCTGGC
Source organism: uncultured Pseudosulfitobacter sp. (assembly GCF_963976325.1). Classification (NCBI taxonomy): domain Bacteria; kingdom Pseudomonadati; phylum Pseudomonadota; class Alphaproteobacteria; order Rhodobacterales; family Roseobacteraceae; genus Pseudosulfitobacter; species uncultured Pseudosulfitobacter sp. The sequence goes on along the minus strand of NZ_CAXBJW010000001.1, from coordinate 340,629 downwards.
CCCCGGCAGCCAGGTTGTGTCGCATTACCTTGAGGCCGCAGGCCTGCAAGAGGATCTGGACGCCATCGGCTTCAACCTTGTCGGCTATGGCTGCACCACCTGCATCGGCAACTCGGGCCCGCTTGAGGCGCCGATCAGCAAGGCGATCAACGACTATGACCTGATCGGCACGTCGATCCTGTCGGGCAACCGCAACTTCGAAGGCCGGATTTCGCCTGACGTGCGCGCCAACTATCTGGCATCGCCCCCCCTGGTCGTGGCCTATGCGCTGGTCGGTGACATGAACGTCGATCTGGCCAACGGTGTGCTGGGGCAGGACAAGGACGGCAATGACGTCTACCTGAAAGACATCTGGCCCTCGACCCAAGAGGTTGCGGAACTGGTCGAGAAAACCGTGACACGCGCCGCCTTCCAGGAGAAGTATGCGGACGTCTTCAAAGGCGACGAAAAGTGGCAGGGCGTCGAAGTGACGGACAGCATGACCTATGACTGGCCGCCGCAATCGACCTATGTGCAGAACCCGCCCTATTTCCAGAACATGAGCAAGGAACCGGGCACGATCAGCAACATCAAGGACGCCAAAGTGCTGGCGGTTCTGGGTGACATGATCACCACCGACCACATCTCGCCTGCCGGGTCGTTCAAGGAAAGCACGCCTGCCGGTCAGTATCTGGTGGAACGTCAGGTTCCGGTGCGCGAATTCAACTCGTACGGGTCGCGTCGCGGCAACCACGAGGTGATGATGCGCGGCACATTCGCCAACATCCGCATCAAGAACGAAATGCTGGACGGCGTCGAGGGCGGCTATACCAAGGGCCCCGATGGCGAACAGACGTCGATCTTTGACGCGGCGATGGCCTATCAGGACACCGACACACCGCTGGTGATCTTTGGCGGCGAACAGTATGGCGCGGGCTCGTCCCGTGACTGGGCGGCCAAGGGTACGGCGCTGCTGGGCGTCAAGGCCGTGATCGCTGAAAACTTTGAACGTATCCACCGTTCGAACCTTGTGGGCATGGGCGTTATTCCGTTCGAGTTCACAAATGGCGACACCCGCAAATCGCTGGGTCTGACCGGCGAGGAAACCGTGTCGATCAGCGGTCTGGACACCATCAAGCCGCTGCAAGAGGTGCCTTGCACCATCACCATGGCGGACGGTTCGGTCAAAGAGATCACGATCAAGTGCCGCATCGATACGGCGATCGAGATCGAATACATCGAGCACGGCGGCGTTCTGCACTATGTGCTGCGCAACCTTGCCGCTGAAAGCGCCATCGCTGCCGAGTAACCCTCGCGCGACAGGACAACGCAAAGGCCCCCGCACGAAAGTGTCGGGGGCTTTTTTACGGGTGACGACGACCAAACCGGCACGACCATCGCCCCAAGCTTCGGATTGCCTTCCCGACAAATCCATGGCCGAATACCCCCAAAAGGAGCACAGCATGCGCACAGTTCTTGTCACGGGCGCCGCACGCGGCATCGGCCGCGCCATTGCCAGCGATCTGGCGTCAGATCATGCCGTCGCAATCACCCACAACAGCACGCCGCCCGATGCGCTGCTGGCCGATCATCCCGACATCCACCCGATACAGGCGGACCTGAGTGATCCCGACACCCCGCCCCGCATCATCGACGCGGTGATCGCCAAGTTCGGCAGGCTGGACGTGATTGTGAACAACGCAGGCGCGATTGAGATGGACGATGGCGCGGCGCATCTGAACCACACGGTCAACGTTGCGGCCCCGATGGCCCTGTTGACCGCTGCATTGCCGCACCTTGGCGCCGCGGCCACGGTCATCAACATCTCGTCCGTCAACGCCACCCTGCCCGCCAAGGGTGCCGTGGCCTATTCCGCCAGCAAGGCCGCCCTGAACCTGTGGACCCGCGCCATGGCCAAAGAGCTGGGACCGCGCGGTATTCGCGTCAACGCCGTGGCCCCCGGCGCGATTGAACGCACCGAATCCCCGCGCCCGCCTGAGCTGGTCAAAGCGTTCACCGACCTGACCGCCCTGGGCCGCGCAGGCGTGCCCGAAGACATCGCAAAGGTGGTGCGTTTCCTGACATCGGACGCGGCCGGTTTCATCACCGGAGAGATCATCACCGTGTCGGGCGGCTATCGGTTGTAAGGTCCGTCACACATATCGCAAGAGAACCCGATAAACCCAAGGTTTCGTTGATCTATCCCCTTTTCATTCCCTGAAATCTCCAGCACCTTCGCAGGGAAAATTTCAACCAAAAGATGAAAAGGAAAGCCGTCATGCTTAATGCAATCTCGCGACCGATGGTCCGCATCGTTGACCGATACCTGCCCGACCCGTTTGTCTTTGTCGTCGTGCTGACGCTGGTTGCGGGCCTTGCCGCGATGGGCATCCAAGGCAGCAGCCCGCTTGAGGTGGTCAGCGTCTGGGGCGACGGGTTCTGGTCACTGCTCAGCTTCTCGATGCAGATGCTTCTGGTGCTGGTCACGGGCTATATGATGGCCTCGACCCCTCTGGTCAAAAAGGGCCTGCAAGCACTCGCAGGGCTGGCCAGCAGCCCGGGCAGTGCAATCTTGCTGGTCAGCGTGGTGTCGCTGGCGGCAAGCTGGATCAACTGGGGCTTTGGCCTTGTGGTCGGGGCCCTGTTCGCCAAGGAACTGGCCCGCCAGATCAAGGTGGACTATCGCCTACTGGTGGCCTCGGCCTATTCGGGCTTTATCGTCTGGCACGGCGGTCTGGCGGGGTCGATCCCGCTGTCCATCGCCACCGAAGGACACCCCTTTGCCGATCTGACGGGCATTATTCCGACATCTCAGACGATCTTTTCCACCTATAACCTGCTGATCGTGGCCGCGCTGTTCGTTGTCGTCCCGCTGGTCAACCGCGCGATGATGCCTTCCGAGGCTGACAGCGTCTATATCGACCCCGCGCTGCTGGACGCCGATGACACAGCCAAGCCCGAAACCCGCACGCCCGCCGAGTTTCTGGAAACCACGCCGGTTCTGTCGATGCTGATCGGTGCCGCTGGCGCAGCATGGCTGATCCAGTATTTCGCCGTCGGCAACGGGCTGTCGCTGAACGTCATCAACTTTTTGTTCCTGACACTGGCGATCCTGCTGCATGGCACGCCGCGCCACTTGCTGAACGCGCTGAACGAGGCCGTCAAAGGCGGCGCAGGCATCGTGATTCAGTTCCCGTTCTACGCGGGCATCATGGCAATCATGGTTCAGACCGGTCTGGCCGCCACCGTCTCGGAGGGATTGGTGGGATTGGCGACCGAAACAACGTTGCCGTTCTGGTCGTTCCTGTCCGCAGGTCTGGTCAACTTTTTCGTACCGTCAGGTGGCGGGCAATGGGCGGTTCAGGCCCCTGTGATCCTGCCCGCAGCCGAAGCCTTGGGGGCGGATCTTGCCCGTGCGTCGATGGCCGTGGCCTGGGGCGATGCGTGGACCAACATGGTGCAACCCTTCTGGGCGCTGCCGATCCTGGGCATTGCCGGTCTGCGCGCCAAGGACATCATGGGGTTTTGCGTGATCCATCTGGTCATCACCGGCGTGATCATCGCCCTTGGACTGACCTTCCTCTAACGGTCTTAATCTGCCTGCGCGGCTTCCAGCGCGGGCAGAAACCGCTGTTCGTAATCGCTGCCCACCAGGGGCCCCGTGAACCGGAACAGCACGGTGCCGTCACCATCCACGATGAAAGTCTCGGGCGGCGCGGTCACGCCCCAGTCGATGCCGGTGCGCCCTGCCGGGTCAAAGGCGACGGCGGCAAAGGGGTTGCCGTCGTCCTGCAAATAGGCGGTCGCGGTGCCCTTCTGGTCCTTGTAGTTCACGCCGATGATCGTCAGCCCGTCCGCCTGCATTTCCAGCAGGCGCGGATGTTCGGCACGGCACGGCGGGCACCAGCTGGCCCAGAAGTTCACCAGCGTCACCTCGCCCTGCTGGAACATCTCGGGCGTCACACCGGGGTAGTCTGCCAGCGTGTCTGCGGTGACCGCAGGCACCTGTTGCCCCACCAGCGTCGAGGGCAATCCTTCGGGGTCATCGCGGAACATGCCGAAGGCCGCCAGCCCGACAAAGGCGGCAAAGACCACGGGCGGCGCGATCATCATCGGTGACAGTCTAGGCATCTTTATGTCCCTTGGCTTCGGTGCGCTGCATTTCGGCCCGCACGCGGCGTCCGCGCAGCAAGGTGGCGGCGACCAGCACGATCAGCAACACCGCAGTGGCGCCGTAGGCCGACAGCACCGAAACGGCGTATTTTCCCAGCTCTGGCATCATGTCCCTGCCCCCTGACGCGCCCGCAGCGCGCGGGTGCGGCGCACGCGGATCTCGGTGCCTGTGCGGTACAGCACCAGCGCCAGAAACAGCAGGACAAAGCCTGCGATACACACCAGCAGCGGTTGGTAAAACACATCCGCCACGTTCTTTTCCTTGTCCAGCGACAGCGACGCGCCCTGATGCAACCCCTGATTCCAGAAGTTGACGGCATAGCGTGACAGGACAGCAAAGACCGACCCGACCAGACACAGCACCGATGTCAGATCGGCTGCGGTGTCTGGGTCTTCGATGGCGGACCACAGGGCCATATAGCCCAGATAGAACAGAAACAGGATCAGGAACGAGGTCAGGCGCGGATCCCACGCCCACCACGTGCCCCACATCGGCTGCCCCCAGACCGCGCCGGTGATCAGCGCGATCAGCGTCATGGTCACACCCACGGGGGCGGCGGCGCGGGCGGCCAAGGCGCTGACGTGGTGGCGGCGGATCAGCCAGATCAATGACGCCACCAGCATCATGAACCAGCCGTTGATCGCCATCAGCGCGGCGGGCACGTGAATATAGATGATCTTGACCGTGGACCCCTGGCGATAGTCATCCGGTGTGCCGAAAAACCCCCAGGCCAGCCCACCGATCAGACACAGCGCCGCAAGCGCCCACAGCCAGGGCAGAACCCGTTCGCTGAGACGCAGAAACTTGACCGGATTGGCGTATTCCCACAATGACATGGCGTTTTCCTAATGTGTTGCGCGCACAGGCTCAATCCCCGACGCGCGGCTGCGGCAATGCGCTCACCGCAAGTTGACGCGCAAGACGGCGGCGCTGGCAAAGGGCATCAGCGCCAGCACACCCGCGCTGATGCCCGCCAGCATCAGCAAGGGTGTGGTGGCGTCCATGCCGTCGGCACTGCGCCGCGCCGCCTCGGCCCCGAAAATCAGCGTTGGCACGTACAGCGGCAGCACCAGCAACGACAGCAGCAGCCCGCCGCGTTTGATCCCAACGGTCAGCGCCGCCCCGAACGTGCCGATCACCGACAGTGCGGGCGTGCCCAGCAACAGCGACAGCACCAGCCCGCCGTACCCCGCCGCAGGCAGGTTCAGCAGCACCGCCAGCACCGGGGCTGCCACCACCAGCGGCACGCCGGTGGTCAGCCAATGCGCCAGCGCCTTGACGCTCAGCGCGGCCTCAAGCGGCAACGGGGCCGTGGCCAGAACGTCCAGCGTGCCATCCTCGAAATCCAGCGCCAGAATGCGGTCCAGCGACAAAAGGCACGCCAGCAGCGCCGCCAGCCACAAAACCCCGGCCGCGATCCGCCCCAACAGGTCGGACTGCGGCCCGACGCTGAAGGGCACCAGCACCACGACGATCAGGAAAAACGCGAGGCCCAGGCCAAAGCCGCCCCCGGCCCGCAACGCCAGTCGCAAATCGCGGATCAACAGCGCCCTCACAAAAACGCCTCGTCGCTGGCGCCCAGTCGCACGGCCTGCGCCGTCACACGGAAGGGTGTGACGTCCAGCACCGCGGCCTCAAGCCCCAGATCAATATGCGTCGCGATCAGCGCCATGCCGCCCTGCGCCAGATGCGCGCGCACCGCATCCGCAAACAGCGCCACGGCGCTTGCGTCCAGCGACACGGTCGGCTCGTCCAGCACCCAGATGGGCCGCCCCGTCACCAGCAACCGCGCCAGCCCCAGCCGCCGCTTTTGCCCCGCCGACAGCGTGCCCGCCAGCCGGTCGGCAAGCGGCTCCAGCGCAAAGGCATCCAGCGCCCGCGCGACGTCCCGCGTGCCAAAGACCGCCGCCCAAAAGCTCAGGTTTTCGGCCACACTCAGCATCGCTTTCAGCCCGTCGGCGTGGCCTGCATAGGCGATCCGGTCCTCGGCCCCCGTCACGGTGCCCGCAAGTGCCGGCTGCAATCCGGCAATGGTGCGCAGCAGCGTGGTCTTGCCCGATCCATTGGCGCCGCGCAGCACCAGCGCCTGACCGGGCATCAGCGACAGGCTGACCCCCGCCAGCACCGGCACGCCACCACGTGCCACAGACAGATCGGATACGCTTAATTCCATCACGCAGACCTAGCCGATGCACACAAAACCGGAAACCCCCTTCTCTGGGTCAAAACATCCTCGGGGGTGAATGGGCCAAAGGTCCAAAAGGGGGCAGACGGGCCCCCTGACCTACGATTCAAACAGGCAGCATCGCCAGCGCAATCCGGCGGCCTTCGCTCAGCAGCACGTTATAGGTGCGCGCGGCAGCGGGTGAGGCCATCACCTCGACGCCCACGCCTGCCTCTTCCAGCCGGTCGCGCAATTCGGTCGGCATATGGGCAATCTCGGCCCCTGTTCCCAGAAACAACACGTCGATCTGCCCCGCCAATGCCAGCAGCGCGTCGGGTGCGTCATAGCCGCCCCAGATTTGCGTGCCCTCCGGTCCGGTCAGCACCGCACCGTGAAACACCTCGCCGCCGATGCGGAAAAAGCCGGGGCCATAGCCTTCGATCGGCTTGGCGTCGTTATAGGTCACTTCGTTCAAACGCATCTCAATTCCCCCAGACAGGCAGGCCCATGATGGCCGAACTTGCCACAACCACGTAAGCCACGCCACGGTATACCCCAGCCTTGTCAGGGTTGAAAATGGCGGCGCCGATCAAATTTCCGATCATCGAAGGGATCGCCAGCAAAAGGCCGATCACCACGGGCAGCCAGACCAGATCGCCGCGCAGGGCCAGCACGCCAACCAGCAGAAAATCAAAGGCAAAAAGGTACAGCAGCACATTCGCCCGCACCACCGCCACCGGCAGCGCGCTGGCCATGTAGAACAGGATCACCGGCGGTCCCGGCACACCGCTTAGCCCGCCCGAAAACCCCGCAAGTGCGCCGATGCCCCCGACCAGCGGTGGCGTCAGCCTACCCTGATAGCGGACCCCAAGGGCCAGACAGGCAACCAGCGCCAGCGACAGAATGCACACGATATAGCGGTATGTTTCGCCCGTCATCAGCGCGAGCAGCGCCAGCCCGACCGGCAGCAGGCACAGGGTGCCCACCAGCAGCAACACCAGATCGCGGCGGTGTGCGGTGCGCAGGGCGCGGGGCACGATGGGCATCGGGCCGAACACGTCCATCATCACAAGCGAGAGGATCGCCCAAATCGGCGGCATGACCTGCGCCGCAATCGGCAGATAGATCATCGCGGTGCCAAAGCCGGAAAAGCCGCGTACGATCCCGGCGACCAACGCGCCAAGGATCAAAAGCCAGAGGCCCGGCAGCGCCAGGGCCTCTGACAGAATCTCAGGCATCTATGTTGGCGTATTGGTTGCCAGCACTGCCGTCTTTCTTGGTCCAGTCGCGTTTCACGCCCAGATACAGCAGGATCGTCGAGGCCACGAAGATCGACGAATAGGTCCCGACCACAACGCCCCAGATCATCGCAAAGACAAACCCGCGGATCACGTCGCCACCCAGTACATACAGCGCAATCAGCGCCAGCAGCGTGGTCAGCGATGTCATCAGCGTCCGGCTGAGGGTTTCATTGATCGACAGGTTCAAGACCTCTTTCAACGGGCGGTTCTTGTACTTGCGCAGGTTTTCCCGCACCCGGTCAAAGACGACCACGGTATCGTTCAGCGAATAGCCGACAATGGTCAGAAGTGCGGCAATGATCGCCAGATCGAACCGGATCTGGATTTCAGAAAACACGCCGATTGTCAGCACCACGTCATGGACCAGCGCGATTACAGCGCCCAGGGCAAACTGCCATTCGAACCGCAGCCAGATATAGACCAGCACCGCCCCGATCGCGAGGATCACGGCCAGTGCAGCAGTCTGGATCAGTTCGCCCGACACTTTGGGTCCGACGGATTCGACCGAGATAAACTTGATGTCCGGCACGACCACGGCCAACGCCGCCTCGACGGCTGCGATGGTTTCGGGGGTCACCGCTTCGACGTCGTCTTGCGCCTGAATGCGGATCATCGCCACGTTCTTGTCGGGGCCGAAGCTGGGATCGAACACTTCGGTGATCGAAATATCGCCCAGGCCCAGGGTCGCCACCGCGTCGCGGTATACGCCCACATCCACCGGCTGCGCGCTTTCGGTGCGGATCGTGGTGCCGCCCCGAAAGTCGATGCCATAGTTCAGCCCTTGGACCAGAAACGAGGTAAAGCCGATCACGACCATCACGGCCGAAATGCCCAACCACAGCTTCCAGCGGCCAAAGAAGTTAAACTGCGTCTCGTCAGGAACCAGTCTTAAACGCATATCAAACCTCGATCTGCTTGGGGCGGCGGCGGTCGTACCACATGACCACCATCAACCGCGTCACGTAGACGGCGGTAAAGACAGAGGTCACGATACCCAGACCCAATGTGATGGCAAAGCCGCGCACCGGACCCGAACCCATGACGAACAGGATAACGGCGGTGATGAATGTGGTGATGTTGGCATCCAGAATGGCGCTCAGCGCCTTCTCATATCCCAGCTCGATGGCCCGTGCAGGCCCGCGTGCCGACTTCAGCTCTTCGCGGATACGCTCGAACACCAGCACGTTTGCGTCCACCGCCATACCCACCGTCAGAACGATCCCTGCAATACCCGGCAGCGTCAATGTGGCGCCGATGGTGCTGAGCAGGCCAAAGATGATGGCGATGTTGATGATCAGGGCGATGTTGGCGAACACACCGAACAGCCCGTAGCTGAGCATCATGAAGATCAGCACACCGGCAAAGGCGACACCGGTGGCAAGCTTGCCCGCCTCGATGCTGTCCTGCCCCAGTTCGGGGCCGATGGTGCGTTCTTCAAGAAAGTTCATCTTGGCAGGCAAGGCCCCTGCCCGCAGCAGAACCGCAAGCTTGGTCGTTTGCTCGACCGTGAAGCGGCCCGTGATAATGCCCGAACCACCCGGAATATGGCTTTGGATCACGGGGGCGCTGACAACTTCGTCGTCCAGAACGATGGCAAAGGGGCTGCCGATGTTTTCTGCCGTATAATCGCCAAAGCGACGTGCGCCGGTGGAATCGAACCGGAAGTTGACCGCCGGGCCGCCGTTCTGGTCGAACGCAGGCTGCGCATCGACCAGATCTTCGCCCGACACGACTGCCGCCGTTTCGATCACATAGAATACGCCCTGTTCGTCCAGCGACGGCACCAGCTTTTCGCCCGGACCCGCCGAAGCGTTTTCGTCCGTTGTGCGGGTGACGACGGGGTTGAACGTCAATTGGGCCGTGGTGCCCAACAGCGCCTTCAGCTCGGCGGCCGATCCGATACCGGGCACCTGGATCAGGATGCGGTCGGCACCCTGACGCTGGATCGTGGGTTCGCGTGTGCCAACCTCGTCGATCCGGCGGCGCACGATTTCCAGCGATTGCTGCATGGTCCGCTCGTCTGTCGCCTGCTTTTCAGCGTCGCTGAGCGTGACGGTGATGATGTCGCCCTGTCCGCTGGCGACGATGTCCGTTGATCCGGCACCGGTCAGCGTTTGCACGGGCCGTGCCAAACCGCGCACGATTTGCAATGCTTCAGGCATGCCTGAAGCCTCGCCGATGCGAATGCGCAAGGTGCCCGCAGGAGAGTCTTGCAGACGGATCGTGCCAACAGTGGCCCGTTCGGGGCGCAGCGCGTCGCGGATTTCAGGCCAGCTTGCTTGCAGGCGGGAATCGTAAACATCCGTAACCTGCACTTCGGCCAACAGATGCGCACCACCGCGCAGATCAAGGCCAAGGTTCACAAGGCTCGATGGCAGCCATTCCGGCCACTGGCCCGCAAGCGCCTGATTTTCAGGGGTGTCGGCACCGGCCTCGATGGCGGCAACCGCGTCGTTCGACTGCTCGACCCGCGTATAGAACGCGTTTGGCAGTGCCAACAGCAGACCCAGGGCCACAAGGCCCCAGATAAACAGCCGTTTCCAGAAACCGATTTGCAACATTTACTTGGCAGGCTCTGTTTTCGAGATCACTTGCGCGATCGTGCTTTGGACAACGCGGATTTTCACGCCGTCGGCCACTTCGACCTCGACTTCGTTCTCTTCCTTGACCTTGACAACTTTGCCGATGATCCCGCCCTGGGTCACGACCTGATCGCCCCGGCGCAGCGCCTGAACCATCGCCTGATGTTCTTTGACCTTTTTCTGCTGGGGACGGATCAGCAGGAAATACATGATACCGAAGATCAGGATGAGTGGAACGAACTGGCCGATTTGTTGCATGAAGATGGTCCTTTTGTCGGCCTTGAGCGGCCTGCTTTCGATTTTGGCAGAACCTATGGGTGGCTTGGCATGTGTGCAAGGTGCAATACACCACTAAACTGCGGCATCTGGCCCCGTCCGGTGCCATCCTAAGGCTACCTTTCTCCTGCGCGATGGGTCATAAGGCGCGCACCGACTCAAAGCAGACACATCGCTCAGAGGAACTGACCATGCACGATATCCGCGCCATCCGAGAAAATCCCGCCGCTTTTGATGCGGCCCTTGCCCGCCGTGGGGATGCGCCGGTGTCCTCGGATCTGTTGTCGCTGGACGAGGCACGTCGGGGCAAAATTCTGGCCGCCGAGACCGCGCAGGCCGAACAGAACAAGGCCAGCAAAGAAGTCGGCGCCGCCAAAGGACGCGGTGACGAGGCCGAATTTGAACGCCTGCGCGCGCTGGTCGCGGCCAAAAAGGCCGAAATTGCCGAAATGAACGAAGCGGCCAAGACGCTGGATGCGCAGTTGACCGATAGGCTGGCGCGCATCCCCAACCTGCCCGCCGACGACGTGCCCGACGGCGCGGACGAGGCTGACAACGTCGAGGTGAACCGCTGGGGCACGCCGCGCAGTTTCGATTTCACGCCGCGCGAACATTACGACCTGCCCTCGGTCGCCCCGTCGATGGATTTCGAAACCGCCGCGAAAATCTCGGGCAGCCGCTTTGTGCTGCTGTCGGGAGCCGTGGCGCGCATCCACCGTGCATTGGCGCAGTTCATGCTGGACACGCACGTAGATGTGAACGGTCTGACCGAAACCAACACCCCGGTTCTGGTCAATTCCGACGCCATGTACGGCACCGACAAGCTGCCGAAATTCGGCGAAGACAGCTATCAGACCACCGAGGGCAAATGGCTGGTGCCCACGTCCGAGGTGCCGCTGACCTACATCGCCGCCGGTCATGTGATCGACGCGGACTATCTGCCGCGCCGCTACACCGCGCACACCCTGTGTTTCCGGTCGGAAGCGGGCAGCGCGGGCCGTGACACTTCCGGCATGTTGCGCCAGCACCAGTTCGAAAAGGTCGAGATGGTCAGCGTCACCCTGCCCGAAGAGTCGGACGCCGAACAAAAACGCATGTTGCGCTGCGCCGAGGATCTGTTGGAGCGGTTGGGCATTCCGTACCGCACCGTGATCCTGTGCACCGGCGACATGGGCTTTGGCGCGCGCCGCACCTATGACATCGAGGCGTGGTTGCCCGGTCAGGATGCCTACCGCGAGATCAGCTCGGTTTCGACCACGGGTGACTTTCAGGCGCGCCGCATGAACGCGCGGTTCAAGCCCGCCGATGGTGGCAAGCCACAGTTCGTGCACACGCTGAACGGCTCGGGCCTTGCGGTCGGGCGCTGCCTGATCGCGGTGCTGGAAAACGGCCAGCAGGCAGACGGGTCCGTGACATTGCCCGACGTTCTGGCCCCCTATCTGGGCGGCAAGACCACGCTGGGCGCCGACGGCATTCTGGCCTAACCTGCCGGAAACATCTTGTACAGACTGCGCGGGCGGTAATCTTTGCGCCCGCGCACCCGCGCGTCAGTGCTGTCGTGCAGTTCCCACTCTTGCTGCGGCCCCTCGCGCCAGCCGCTCAGCTTCTGGCTGAGCCATCCGGTCTTGCCCGTCAGCTCGTCCGTGTCCACCAGCGCATCTGCATCCACATTGGGAAAGCGCACGCCGGGTTTCTGTTTCAGCGCCTTGGCCCCTTCATAGATCCACTGCAAGGGATAGGCTGACAACGCCTGTACATGCGCACTGCCGCCCACGACGCTGTGGGTGCCCACAAACCAGACCTGTTGATACTTGCGCGCAGGCCCGGTGTCGCCCTTGTTCAGGCCCTGCTTGTCGTTCAGATCGTCCAGATTGTCCCATTTCGCGGGCCGGTAGAACAGCCGCCGCTCGTCCACCGCCAGCGCATGGCGGGCGCTGCGCACAAGGCTGGACAGCGCCATGTCGTGAAACTTGTACTGCTTGTTCCACATCGACGCGACCGGCCCAAAGATCGCCACCGGCACGCCGCGCGCACCGACCGTGTCCCAGACACCGATATAGGCGATGTTGACCAGCTCCGACCCATCGCCGCGCCAATCCATATCCTCTTGCGAGGTGGCAAACTTGGGCGACAGCTTGCGCCGCTCTTGCAGGATGTGCGGCTTGTCAGGATGGTTGGCAGCCCCCGGCTTGCGGTACAGCTTGAACGCCGCGTTGATCCCCGCGGGGCTGGTGTCGGTAACGATCCCGCATTTGCGGATCATCCCCCCGACCGACCGTGCCGTGAAGGCGCCGCGCGAGAATCCGAACAGGTAAATCTCGTCCCCCGGCTGATAGACCTGCGCGATGAACTGATAGGCCTGTTTGACCTTGGCATCCAAACCCCAGCCAAAGATGCCGCCGCCGTACTTGTTGAAAAACCGCTTTACCGGGCCGTCAAAACGCTCGTCCGTACCGATCCCTGCAAAATAGGCCGAAACCTGTCCCTGCATCGGGTCGCTGATCAACGTGTGGTGCAGCTTGTGAACACTGGTGGGTTCTTCGATGGTGGGAGAATTCCACGTGCCATCGCAGAAAATTGCGATACGGGTCATGACAATAGTCCTTGGCAGTCAAATGAAACGGATTAGGTGAATATACCATACCATCAACGTTCCCGTTAGAATTGTAAATATCATGCCCCTCGCCATTCTTGTCTTGATCCTCAGCGTTGCTTTTGCGGCTTCTCCCTTGCTGGTCCCCGGCTTTGGTGGATTTGACCCCAACCAGTTCCCGATTCCGCAGGACAGCCCGCCCGTACAACCTGCGGGATATGCGTTCTCGATCTGGGGGCTGATCTATCTGTGGCTGGTCGCCAGTGCCCTGTTCGGGCTGAAACGCCCCGTGGAGTGGGCCGCAATGCACCCCGCCCTGGCCGTGTCGCTGGCCATCGGGGCCACGTGGTTGCCGGTGGCCATGCTCAGCCCCGTCTGGGCCGCCATTCTGATCTGGGCAATGCTGATCACCGCATTGATCGCGCTGTTCCGCGCGCCCGCGGTCGATGCGCCTTGGGCGTCGTGGCCCTTGGGACTGTACGCAGGCTGGCTCAGCGCGGCCTCCTGCGTATCGCTGGGATTGCTCGCGGCAGGGTATGGCTGGATGGACCAGCGCACAGCCGCCTACGTCTTTGTCGGGCTGGCGATCGTGCTGGCGTTGGGTGTGCAAAGCCTGCTGAACCGCGCGCCAACCTACGGTCTGGCGGTGATCTGGGCGCTGATTGCCGTGGCGGTGCAGAACTGGGGCACCGGAACCACTGGCGTCGCATGGCTGGCGCTGGCAGGGGCTGTGTTGATGGTCCTGCCGATGATCCGCAGCGCGCGTCTGTAACGCGCGCCGCTTACCACCGCTTCTTTTGGCCCAAAATATCCCGGGGTCCGGGGCAGCGCCCCGGAAATCCGCTAGCTGCGCCGCCCCTCGGTGTGTTTGCGCAGCTTGGACGGCGGTGCCTTTTTGCGGCCCTTGTAAGGGTTCGAATCGTTCTGCCCGCGCATGTACAAACGGATCGGCGTGCCCGGCATGTCGAAATCAATCCGCAGCCCGTTCACCAGATAGCGCGAATAGCTTTCCGGCACCTTGTCGGGATGCGAACACATCACCACGAACCCCGGCGGGCGCGTCTTGGCCTGGGTCATATACCGCAGTTTGATCCGCTTGCCCTGCGGCGCGGGGGGCGGGTGCGCCTCGACCATGCCGCTAAGCCAGCGGTTCAGCGATGCGGTGGTCACGCGGCGGTTCCACACGTCATAGGCCTTCATGATGGCGGCGTGCAGCCGGTCCAGCCCCCGGCCCGTTTTCGCCGAGACCGTGATCAGCGGCGCACCGCGCAACTGCGGCAACAGCCGCTCGAAGCTTTCCTTCAACTCGCGAAGCTTGTCCTGCTTTTCGTCCTCGATGTCCCATTTGTTCACGGCGATGATCACCGCGCGGCCTTCGCGTTCCGCCAGATCGGCAATGCGCAGATCCTGCTGTTCAAACGGAATGGCCGCATCCAGCAGCACCACGACAACTTCGGCAAACTTGACCGCGCGCAGGCCGTCACCGACGCTCAGCTTTTCCAGCTTGCCCTGCACCTTGGCCTTCTTGCGCATACCGGCAGTGTCGAAAATCCGCATCGGCACGGCCACGCCATCGTCGCCCACCCAGTCGATCCGCAGCGAGATCGCGTCACGGGTGATCCCTGCTTCGGGGCCGGTCAACAGACGCTCGTCGCCCAAGATCTTGTTGATCAGCGTGGACTTGCCCGCATTCGGGCGGCCCACGACGGCCACTTGCAGCGGCTTGGCATTGGTGGGGACCGGCACGACATCCATGTCGTCCTCGTCCTCGTCCAGACTGACATCGACTTCGGGCGCGTCTTCGGCGGCGCGTTCGGCGAACTTGTCGGCCAGCGGCATCAAGTGGGTGTACAGGTCGTTCAGACCCTCGCCGTGTTCGGCAGACAGGCGGATCGGCTCGCCCAACCCCAGGCTATAGGCTTCGATCACACCGGCGTCGGCAGCGGCGCCTTCGCCCTTGTTGGCGGCCAGAATGACATGGGCCGCGCGTTTGCGCAGGATTTCCGCAAACACTTCGTCCGTGGGTGTCACCCCTGCCCGCGCGTCGATCATGAACAGGCAGATGTCGGCCATGTCCACGGCGCGTTCGGTCAGCTTGCGCATCCGCCCTTGCAGGGATTCGTCGGTGGCCTCTTCCAGACCGGCCGTGTCGATCACGGTAAAGCGCAGGTCGGCCAGACGGGCCGCACCTTCGCGCAGGTCGCGGGTCACGCCGGGTTGGTCGTCGACCAACGCCAGACGCTTGCCCACAAGGCGGTTGAACAGCGTGGACTTGCCCACATTGGGCCGCCCCACGATGGCGAGGGTGAAAGACATGACAGTCTCCGGTTCAGGTCAGGCGCGCCGATGCGCGCCCCAAAGCGCACGCCCTAGCGCAATTCTGCATCAACGGAAAGCGTGCAATTGCCCGTTTCGGCTAACAACGTACAGCGTGCCGCCCGCGACCACCGGTGCGGTGATCCCGCCGCCGGGGATTTCCGCAGTGCCGACCAGCGCGCCGTTCGTCGGGTCAAAGCTGCGCAGCAGCCCGTCAGACGAGGCGACGCGCACGCGGCCACCGGCAACCACAGGACCGTTGTGGGCATAGACTTCGGCGATTTTCTTGGGGCGGTCCTTGACGTAATTGGGCAAGGGAACGCCCCAGATGCGACTGCCGTCGGATGCGTCAAGGCGCACCAGTTCGTTGCGGTCTGTCACAGCAAAAACGCTGTTGCCGATGGGGTACATGGTGTCGATTGCGCCATCGTTCGCAGTCCACTCGCGCAGGCCCGAAGTCGCATTGACCGCCACCATGCGGCCCGATTGGTTGCCTGCATAAACGGTGTTGCCCACAACCACCGGCGCGCCGGTGATGTCGTCCACCTTGGACAAGGCGCGGCCCTGCCGTTCGCCCAGCACCGACGCGTCCCAGCGGCTTAGCCCGCCTTGACGGAACACGGCCTGCATTTCGCCCGAGCCGAAGGCAAAGATCGCCAGTTCGTCCGTGACGGCAGGTGCAGGCGCACCCAGAATGTTGGAAACGGACGTCGGGCCCGACACCTGCCAGCGTATGCGGCCTGTGGCGGCCTCAACCGCCCAACCGGTGTCGTCGCCCGCCATCAGATAGACCAGATCGCCATAGACCGTGGGCGCGCCCGAACCGGTGGCGTCCAGTTGCTGTGTCCAGCGCACGCCGCCGTTGGTCACGTCAAGCGCGGTCAGCACGCCGTAACCGGAAGAGACGTAAAGCGTGCCGTCCTTGACGGCCAGACCACCGCCGGTGGCATTGCCCGCGTCATCGCGTGCGGGGCGCACGTCGGCCTGCCACAGGGTCGCGCCAGATGTCGATGTGGCGGTCACGGTCGAACCGGAATCCAGCGTAAAGATACGGCCCGCGTCCACCACCGGATCGGCGGTGATGCGCTGACGGCGGCTGTCGCCCTGGCCGATGTTGGCGCTCCACACCCGCTGCGGTGCGGGGGACAGCGCCGGGTTGACCGTGCGATAGGCCGGTGTGCCGATCGAATGGGTCCACGACGCGTTGTTTTTGGCCGCAGGGAAGGACACCGCGCGGGTGGTGTTTGCCGGTGCGACCGCCACGACCAGATCTTCGGGATCGGGGTTTTGCAGAACCGAGCGCACGGGCTCGCGTTTGCCTGCCAGAATGACTTCGGGCTCGGTGCAGGCGCTTAGGATCAGGCTGCCACCAAGGGCCAAAGCCAGGGGCAAACGTGCCGCGAAAATTGGGTTCGATTTCATGGCTCTGCTCATTGTCGTTTCCGGTCCCGAGGCAAATTCGTCGTGTGTTTAGTTGCCGTTGGCGCTGTTTGCACCAAGGTCGGGCTCCCCACCCAGCGCCACAATCACCTGTAGCGCCCGTTGTTGCAAGTCCGGCGTCACCTCGCTGTCGTCCAAAATGGATTTCAGTCGTGCGATGGCGGCATCGGTGTCACCGGTTTCAATGTCGATCAACGCCAGTTGCTCGGTCGCCAGCAGCCGCAGCGGCACGCCGGGCTGGATCAGTGCCTCGTAACCTGCGCGGCGGTCTTCAACCGACATGGTGGCAGCACCCTGCCCCAGAAGCTTGAAAGAAGCGATCTGACGGTAGATCAGCGGCACATCATTGTTGTTGGCAACCTCTTGCAAGCGCGCGGCACCTTCGGCGGCATCGCCTGCTGCATATTCTTCGGTCGCCGTCAAAAAGTTCAGAACGGCACGCGCCGACGGCTGGCCGGTCTCGATTTCCGAAAATGCGGCGGCGCGTTCGGCGCTGTCGTTCAGCTTTAGCGCGTTCAGCATGGCATCGCCCAAGGCTTCGGCCTGCGCGCGGGTTTGCGCCTTTTGCCATTCGTTATAGGCAGCACCGCCCACGACCAGCACGATAAGCACAACCGCGATCCAGCCATAGCGGCGCAACATGCCGTACAGACGGTCGCGGCGGACCTCGTCATTCACTTCATCAATGAAACTGTCGTTATTGCTCATGGTGCGGCCTCGGGTCTGTCACAGGGTCCGACCCTCTGTTGGGGCCCGGTTTCGCCTCTCTTAACGCGCACATGGCCCCAAGCCAAGGGGCACGCGTCGCAACAGCGCACTGCGGCGTTTTGCGAAATTGCGTCACAGGATGAAAATTTCATATCTGAACTGGTCAGTTTAGTGTATTTCGCTAGATATAATTTGTCATCGGCCCTGCGGCAGGCACGGCCAGACGCATACGAATCGGGGCGCTCATGCGTATTCTTTCTATTCTGGCGGCATTGATCGTCGCCGTTATTGTGCTGGCCTTTACCATCGAGCGAGAGGACACACTGGCGTTCCTGCGCGGCGATGACACTGCGCAGACAACGGACCAACCCGCCGAAGCCGCGCCTGCTGTCGCCGCGCAAGACGCGCAGCCCGCCGCACCTGTGATCCGCGTCGTGGCCCTGCATTCCACCGCCCGCGACATCGACAGCGCGGTGGTGCTGCGTGGCCAGACCCAAGCACAACGTCAGGTCGAGGTGCGCGCCGAAACCAGTTCCACCGTCCTGTCCGAACCGCTGCCCAAGGGCACCTTTGTCGAAGCAGGTCAACTGCTGTGCAAACTGTCCCCCGGGACCCGTGGCGCGGCGCTGGCCGAAGCAAACGCCCGCCTGTCCGAAGCCCGCGCGGGCAAAGCCACCGCCCAAAGCCGCGTTCCCGAAGCACAAAGCCGCGTGGCCGAGGCACAAGCCAGACTGGACGAAACACTGATTGGCCAGAACGCAGCCACCAAGCTGAGCGAAGGCGGCTTTGCCGCTGAAACCCGCGTCAAAAGCGCCGATGCCGCGGTCGCTTCGGCGCGTGCGGGGCTGGAATCCGCCAATGCGGGCGTGAAGGCCGCGCAATCGGGGCTGCAATCGGCTGATGCCGCGATTGAAAGCGCCGCGGCTGCCGTGGCTGCCGCCGAGAAAGAAATCGAACGTCTGGACATCCACGCCCCCTTTGCGGGCCTGCTGGAAAGCGACACAGCCGAGCTGGGCAGCCTGCTGCAACCCGGCGGGCTGTGCGCCACGGTGATCCAGCTTGACCCGATCAAGCTGGTGGCCTTTGTGCCGGAAACCGATGTGGAACGTGTACATGTGGGCGCGCTGGCAGGCGGTCGGCTGGCGGCTGGCGGTGACGACGTGCAGGGCCGCGTCACCTTTTTGTCGCGCTCGGCCGATACCGTCACCCGCACCTTCCGTGTCGAGATCGAGATACCCAACCCCGACCTGACGCTGCGCGACGGGCAGACCGTGGAAATCCTGATCGCCACCGACGGCGCGCCTGCGCATCTTTTGCCGCAATCGGCGCTGACCCTGAACGACGAGGGCACCCTGGGCCTGCGCACCCTGACCGCTGACAGCGTGGTAGAATTCCAGCCGGTCAAGCTGCTGCGCGACACGCCCAAGGGCGTCTGGCTGAGCGGATTGCCCGACGCTGTGGACGTGATCGTGGTGGGGCAGGAATTTGTCACCGCCGGTGTGACCGTCGATGCCACCTTTCGGGAGGCTGCCGAATGAGCGGCATCGTTGACTGGGCCGCGTCACGGGCGCGGATGGTTCTGGCCTTTGTGGTGCTGTCCCTGACGGTCGGTGCCTTTGCCTATGTCAGCCTGCCGAAAGAGGGCGAGCCGGACATCGAGATCCCGATGCTGATCGTCACGGCCCCCTTCCCCGGCATCTCGGCTGCGGATTCCGAGACGCTGCTGATCAAGCCGATGGAAACCGAACTGGCCGATCTGCCTGGTCTGAAAAAAATGACCGCCACCGCCGCCGAGAACTATGCCAACGTCGTGCTGGAGTTCGAATTCGGCTGGAACCGCACACAAGTGATGGCCGACGCCCGCGACGCGCTGAACAACGCGCAGGCCAAGTTTCCCGAGGGTGCGGAACAGTACACGGTGGAAGAGTTCAACTTTTCCGAATTCCCGATCATCATCGTCAACCTGACCGGCCCCGTGCCCGAGCGCACCATGGCCCGCGTTGCCAAGGATTTGCAGGACGATCTGGAATCGCTTGATGCGGTGCTGGAAGCGCCGATTTCCGGCAACCGCGACGAGATGCTGGAAGTGGTCATCGACCCGCTGCGGCTGGAAGCCTATAACGTCACCGCCGCCGAACTGGTCAACGTGGTCCAGAACAACAACCTGCTGATCGCGGCGGGCGAAGTGACATCGGACACCGGCAGCTTTTCGGTCAAGATCCCCTCGTCGTTCAACGAGGCGCGCGATGTCTATGCGCTGCCGGTCAAGATCAACGGCGACCGCGTTGTCACGCTGGGTGACGTGGCCGAGATCAACCTGACCTTTGAAGACCGCGAAAGCACGGCGCGGTTCAACGGCACCGACACGATTGCCATCCAGGTGGTGAAACGCAAAGGGTTCAACCTGATCGATACCGCCGACCTGATCAAGGCAACCGTGGCCAAGAAGGCCGCGAACTGGCCCGACGGGCTGAAGGCCGCCGTGCAGGTCGGCACTTCGAACGACCAAAGCCGTGTGGTCAACTCGATGGTGCAACAGTTGCAGGGGTCGGTGTTTACCGCCATCGCGCTGGTGATGATCGTGGTGCTGGCGGCCCTTGGCCTGCGGGCGTCGTTGCTGGTGGGGTTTGCGATCCCGACATCGTTCCTGTTGTGCTTTGTGCTGCTGGCACTGATGGGCATTTCGATCTCGAACATCGTCATGTTCGGTCTGATCCTTGCCGTGGGCATGCTGGTGGACGGGGCCATCGTGGTGGTGGAATACGCCGACAAACGACAGGCCGAAGGGCTGGGCCCGATGCAGGCCTATGTGGACGCGGCCAAGCGGATGTTCTGGCCGGTGATCTCGTCCACTGCCACGACACTGTGCGCGTTCCTGCCGATGCTGTTCTGGCCAGGCGTGCCCGGCGAGTTCATGGGCATGTTGCCGGTTACCATCATCTTTGTGCTGTCGGCCTCGCTGATCGTGGCGCTGGTCTATCTGCCGGTGATGGGCGGTGTGACCGGACGGCTTGAGCGTTGGGTGTCGCAGGGTGTCAGCCGCATCGCCGCGCTGCCGGTGCTGGCGCATATCGGCATGATCATCGGTCTGGTGGCTGTGGCCGCAGCGGTGATGGCGCTGGCCTTTGTGCCGCACGCCGCCGAAGTGGGGGCCGTGCCGCCTGCGCCGCCTGTCTTTGCGCTGATGGGGGATGTTTTCGGCAAGCTGGATCAAAGCAGCCTGCCATCCATCCTGTCCACCTTTACCGCCGCCTTTGGTGTGCTTTTGCTGGCGCTTGCAGCGGCAGGCATCGTTCTGGGCTGCGTCACGGGGCTGTTCATCGGCTTGCTGGCGGTCATCGCACGGCTGGGCCGTGGCGGGCGCTGGTTGGTGGCGAAAACCTTTGGCACCCGCACACGCCGCGTGCGCGCAGGCTATCAACGGTCGCCGTTCGGGCGGGTGATGGAATTTATCGCGGGCAACCCGATCATGCCGCTGGTGATGGTGGGGGCCGTGTTTGTCTTTGTCGGCACCACGCTGATCGTGTTCATGAACAACAACAAAGGCACCGAGTTCTTTGTCGAATCCGAACCCGAACAGGCGATTGTTTACGTGATGGCGCGCGGCAACCTGAGCCTTGCGGAAAAAGATGCGCTGGTGAAAGAGGCCGAAGAGGTGGTGTTGCATCATCCGGGCGTCGCCACTGCTTTTGCCTTTGCTGGCCTTGGCGGGCTGAACGCGAACACCGGCGGGGCGCAATCGCCGAAGGACACAATCGGCCAGATCCAGATCGAGACGATCCCGTGGGAAGACCGCCCCAGCCACAAAGAGCCGTTCCTGACCATCCCGTTCATCAACTACGCGCTGACCCGCGACGTGCAGGACCCAGCCTTTGACGGCAACGTCGTGATTGACGACCTGACCGCCGAGCTCAGCCAGATCCCCGGCATCCGTGTCGAAATCATCAATCTGGCGATGGGCCCCGCCTCGGCCAAGCCGGTGCATTTGCGCCTGAAGGGCAACAACTGGGACGACTTGGTAACCGCCGCCGCCGCCGCGCGCGCCGAGTTTGACGCAACCCCGGGCCTGAAACTGGTCGAAGACACGCGCCCCCTGCCCGGCATCGACTGGCAGATCGACGTGGATGTGGAAAAGGCCGGCCGCTACGGCGCCGACGTGGCCACGGTGGGTGCAATGGTGCAACTGGTGACGCGCGGTCTGCTGCTGGACACCATGCGGGTCGACACCTCGGACGAAGAGATCGAAATTCGGGTGCGCCTGCCCGAACAGGACCGGCTGCTGAGCACGCTTGATTCGATGAAGGTGCGCACGCCGACGGGGCTGGTGCCCATGTCGAATTTCATCACCCGCACGCCGGTGCCCAAGCTGGCGCAGATCCGCAGGGTCGGTCAGAAACGGTTCTTTGACGTCAAGGCCGCCGTCGGCACCGGCCTGCAAAAGCTGGTGCCCGCGGATACAACCGCCGCCGATGGCGCTGATACGGTGGCCACGCTGACCCCTGATCCGAACGGCACGCTGATGGCCGAGGATGGCACCGCTTATGCGGTTCTGGACGGCACCCAGCCTGTCGCCGATCTGCAAGCGGCGCTGGATGCGGGGCGTTTGAACATGGTGCCCATCAATGCCAACGAGCGCATCGCAGAGGTGACCAAATGGCTGGACACCAACCCGCTGCCTGCGGGCATCGACTGGGAATGGACCGGCGACCAGGAGGATCAGGCGGAATCCGAGGCCTTCCTGTCCTCGGCCTTTTCCGCAGCCCTGGGGCTGATGTTCATCATCCTGCTGGCGCAGTTCAACAGCGTTTACAATTCGATCCTTGTGCTGGGGGCCGTGGTGCTGTCCACCGCCGGTGTGCTGATCGGCATGATGGTCATGGATCAGGCGTTTTCGATCATCATGACCGGCACCGGCATCGTGGCGCTAGCGGGGATCGTGGTGAACAACAACATTGTTCTGATCGACACCTATCAGGAATATGAACGTTACATGCCAAGGATCGAGGCGATCATCCGCACCGCCCAAGACCGCATCCGCCCTGTGCTGCTGACCACGATCACCACGATGGCGGGGCTGGCACCGATGATGTTCGGCCTGTCGCTGGATTTCATCAACGGCGGCTTTACCATCGACAGCCCGACGGCGCTGTGGTGGAAACAGCTGGCCACGGCGGTGGTGTTCGGTCTGGGGATTGCCACGGTTCTGACGCTGGTCATCACGCCGTCGCTGCTGGCGATCCGCGTGTGGCTGGGCACCTACGTGCTGTGGTTGTCGCACCTGCTGGCCAAGCTCAGCCTTGGCCGCGCCAGTGCGGCCGCCCGCGACTGGGCGCTGACCCGTCAGGCCAAGGCGGCCGACCTGCACGAGATCATATGGGACGACGGGACGGACGGGCCCGATGCCCGCGTCAAGCCGACCTTTCCGAAAGATCCGCGCCTGAACAGCGACCTGCGCGCGGCGGAATAACAGTTGGCGTTGGCCTAGCCCCTGGCGCGGTCCTGCGGGTCAAGGGCCGCCCACCAATCCGCATAGGTCGAGTTTTGCGGCGCCATCTGCGTCTGGTCGGGCGCCCCATCGTCCCACCAGACCGGACCACGCTCGCCCAAGGCTTCCTTGGCCTCTTGCACACGCGCCCGCGCCTCAGCTTTCGCCGCATCGTCCTTGGCGTTGCGCACGTCCAGCCGCGCCCGCATCAACCGTTTGATCGCAGCGCGGCGCACATCGTCGGGCAGCGCCGGATTGGTGGTGCGCCAAAGCCGCCCCTTGGACACGAAATAGCGCCCGTCGGGCGTATGCGGATAATCCTTGGGCGGCATCTAGTCCTCTTCGAACTGCTGGCGGTTCCACAACTGCGCATACCGCCCCGATTGCGCCAACAGCGCCTCGTGGGTGCCGTGTTCGACGATCTTGCCCTTTTCCAGCACGATGATCCGGTCCGCCTCGGAAATGGTGCTGAGACGGTGCGCGATGGTCAGCACCGTGCGCCCCCGCCCTGCGGCCATCAGAGCCGATTTGATCTCTTGCTCGGTCTCGCTATCCAGAGCGCTGGTGGCCTCGTCCAGCAGCAGGATCGGCGGGTCTTTCAACAAGGTCCGCGCGATGCCCACGCGTTGTTTCTCGCCACCCGACAGCTTCAGGCCCCGTTCCCCCACGGCGGTGTCGTAGCCGTCCGGCAGGCCGAGGACAAAATCGTGAATTTGCGCCGACCGCGCCGCCGCCTCGATCTCGTCCTGCGTGGCGCCACCGCGTCCGTAGGCAATGTTGTAACGGATGGTATCGTTGAACAGCACCGTGTCCTGCGGCACCACGCCAATGGCGTCGTGCAGGCTGTCCTGCGTGACATCGCGCACATCCTGCCCGTCGATGCGCAGCGCGCCGCTGCCCACGTCATAGAACCGGAACAACAGCCGCCCGATGGTCGACTTGCCCGATCCGGTCGATCCGACGATGGCCACCATTTCCCCCGGCTCTGCGGTCAGGGTGACCCCCTTGAGGATCGCGCGTTCGCTGTCATAGCCAAAATGCACATCGTCCAGTTCGATCCGCCCGCCGGTGACCACCAGCGGCTTGGCGTCGGGTTTGTCGGTGACCTCGGCGGGTTGTTCCAGCAGGTCGAACATCTCGCCCATGTCCACCAGCGCTTGCCGGATCTCGCGGTAGACGGACCCGAGGAAGTTCAGCGGCAGGGTGATCTGGATCATATAGGCGTTGACCATGACAAAATCGCCGACGGTCAGCGTGCCGTTCTGCACGCCGACGGCGGCCATGACCATGACCCCCACCAGCCCGCAGGTGATCAGGAACGACTGGCCAAAGTTCAGGAAGGCCAGCGAATAGGATGTCTTGATCGCCGCCGCCTCATAGCCTTCCATCGCCTTGTCATAGCGCCCGGCTTCGCGCGCTTCGGCCCCGAAATACTTGACGGTTTCATAGTTCAGCAGACTGTCGATGGCCTTTTGGTTGGCGTCGGTGTCCTGATCGTTCATCTCGCGGCGCAGCTTTACGCGCCATTCGGTCACCTTGAAGGTGAACCAGACGTACAGCGCGATGGTAAAGGCGACGATGGCCAGATACATCCAGTCGAACAGAACCGTCAGGATGATGCCGATCAGCAGCAGCTCCAGCACCAGCGGTCCGATGGAGAACAGCAGGAAACGCAGCAGGAAATCCACGCCCTTCACCCCCCGCTCGATAATCCGGCTTAGCCCGCCGGTCTTGCGGGTGATGTGATAGCGCATCGACAGGCGGTGGATGTGTTCAAAGGTCTCCAGCGCCAGCATCCGCAGCGCGCGCTGCCCCACGCGGGCAAAGATCGCATCGCGCAACTGCTGAAAGCCGACGTTCATCAAACGCGCCACGCCGTAAGCCACAGTCAGGCCAACGGCACCCAGCGCCAGCGCCGACACGCCTTCGCCCGACAGCACGTTGACCGCGTCGCGAAAGATGATGGGGATGTAGACAGACACCAGCTTCGACGCCAGCAACGCCACCAGTGCCCAGACAACGCGGTGTTTCACCCAGCGCTGATTTTCGGGCCACAGATAGGGCATGACCTTGCGAATGGTGCGCCAGCCGGAACGGCGTTCGGCCTTGGTTTCGTTCAGGTCAAGTTCGGCTTGGGCCGCTGCATCGGTGTCTGCGGCGGGGCTGGCTGTGTCGGCTGGCATGAAGGGTCCTGTCTTGCTGGCCTTCTACATAGGCCGACAAAGGCACGGTTGCCAGTGCTGCGGGCCGCTTTAGTCCGGCAGGTTAAAGACCTGACCGGGGTAGATCAGATCGGGGTCGCGGATGGCGTCGCGGTTGGCCTCGAAGACGCGCACGTACATCACGCCTTCGCCGTAACGGTCGCGGGCGATGGCCCACAGCGTGTTGCCGGTCTGGACGGTCACCGCCTTGACCGGTGCGTCCTGCGGGCCCGATTGCGCGGCCAGCACGGCGGGGTCTTCGCGTTTGAACGGGGTTTCAGCGCGGCTGACGACCTCGCCTTGCGGGCTCATCTCGTCCACGCGCAGGGTGTAGACGCCGCCGTCCACATGGGGCAAATCGCCCCGCCAGCGGCCACGGGCATCCACCGGCAGATCAATCATGGCGGTGTTGTCCAGATAGACACGCACAGACCCGTCACGCCCGGTGGCACGGCCCGACAATTGCACGCTGCCGTCGTCGGAATAGCCGATGGTGTCGATCGAGATGTTCAGCTTGGTCATCGCGGTGGGGCTGTTGACCAGCTCGACACCGTCGGCGTCGGATTTCAGGATCGCAACAGCCGTCGGCGCGGTCGGCGTTTCAGCCTGCGTGGTCGGGGCAGTTGCTGCGGCGGGGGCGTCAGCGGATTGCGCCGGTGCAGTATTCTGCGCTGTCTGCGTGGTGTCTTGGGTCGCAGCGGACGCGGGTTCAGCCGCTTGGGCCGGTTGATCCGTCTGGCCCGCGCTTACGACAGGTGGCGCGGGTGTCGGTGCTGTGGCTGCGGGGTCAGCCTGCGCCGTCACTGTCGGTGCCTCGGTCGGCGATTCGGCCCGTGCCTCCGTCCCTGCCTCGGTCGGCGCTTTTGTGGCGGCTGTGGCGTCATCGGGTTGCCCTGCTGCTGCCACAGCCGTCGATTCCGATGTATCTGTGACCGGTTCCGAGGTCGCCTTTACGGTTGGCGCAGCGGCTTCGTCGGTTGTCGGCTCAGCCACTGCGGGGGGCGTTGCGCCGGGGTCTGCCTGTGCTGTGTCCTTGGCCACCTGCGCGGTCTCTGCCACCTGCGCGGCCTCTGCCACCTGCGTGGTCTCGGGCTGCGGTGCGGCCTCTGCCACCTGCTCGGCCTCTGCCACCTGCTCGGCCTCTGCCACCTGCGTGGTCTCGGGCTGCGGTGCCATTGGTGCCAGAACGATCTCTTCCGCGCCCATGACATCGCCATCAGGACCGCGCTGGATCACACTCAGGATCTGCGGCTGTGTGCTGGGTTCGATCAACGTCACGGCAGCAAAGGCACCCTGCCCGCTCGCTTGGGTCGTGGTGTTTTCGACCCCGTCCAACAAAACGGCAACAGTGCTGTCGGGGGCCGCGCGGCCAGCGACCACAAAGATCCCGTCCGCTTCAAGACGCACCTCGTCAATGGTGGGCGGTGCGGGCGTGTCAGCGGCCTGGGGCGTTGCGGCATCTTCGGGCACCTCGGCCACCTTAGGCGCTTCGGCCACCTTGGGTGTTTGGGCCTCGGGTTGCGCGGCCTGCGTCTCAGCCTCGGGCGCTTGCATCACGGCAACGGGTGCATCAACCGGTGCAGGCTTGAAGAAATACAGGCCCAACCCCGCAGCCACGGCAACGACGGCAGCCACGGCGACACCCGCAGGCGCCCCCGAAAATGATGAAAACTTGCTCATGTCTCTCGCGCGCCCGTATGGCGCCCCCCAGTTGGCCCAAGTGCCATTGAGGTTACATAACAAGCGCGCTAACACCGGTCAAAAGCCAAGCAATGACAACCCCGTTTATTTTCAACACCCTGAGGTGAACCATGCTGAAATCTGTCTGTGTTTTCTGCGGCTCGCGCACCGGCAATGACCCTGAATATGCCGAACAGGCCACGGCTCTGGGCACGGCGCTGGCGGAAAACGACTGGCGGCTGGTGTACGGCGCGGGCGATGTCGGGCTGATGGGCACCGTGGCGCGGGCCACGCAGGCGGCGGGTGGCGATACCTTTGGCGTGATCCCCGCGCACCTGGTGGCCTGGGAGGTCGGCAAGGTCGATCTGACCCGCTATATCGTCACCGAAACCATGCACGAGCGCAAAAAAGTCATGTTCATGAACTGCGACGCCGTGGTGCTGTTGCCGGGCGGTGCCGGATCGCTGGACGAGATTTTCGAAGTGCTGACATGGCGGCAGCTTGGCCTGCACCAAAAGCCGGTTATCGTTTTAAACTCAAACGGTTACTGGGACCCGTTCATCCAGTTGTTGAACCATGTGGTCGATCAGGGCTTTGCCGATGCCAGCCTGCTGGATTACGTGACGCCCGTGCCGGACACGGCTGCTGCCACCGCCGCCCTGCGCGCCGCCCTGTCCTGAGCGAACATGCTGGCGGCATAGATCGCCAGCGCCAGCCAGATCAGGCCAAAGGCGATCATGTGCCAGCCGGTGAACGGCTCGGAGAACACGAAGACCGCGCAGGAAAACTGCAAGGTGGGGTTCAGGTATTGCACCAGCCCCAGCGAGGTCATCCGCACCCGCCGCGCCGCATAGCTGAACAGGATCAGCGGCAGCGCCGTCACCGGCCCCGAGATCAGCAGCACCCCCATGGTCCATGCGCCCGCGTGAAATGCCGATCCGCCCCTGTGTTCCGATTGCAACAAAACGAACAGGGCGATGGGCAGCATCAGCATGACTTCGGCGGTGACCGAAACCACCGGCCCCACCTCCAACCGCTTCTTGATCAGCGCGTAGATGCCGAAACTAACGGCCAGCGTCAGCGCGATCCATGGCGGCGCTTGCAGCCCCACGGTCAGCAGCACCACCGCCCCTGCCGCCAGCGCCACGGCGATCCACTGGCTGCGCTTCAGCGCCTCGCCAAAGACCACGCGACCGATCACCACGGCCACCAGTGGCAGAATGTAATACCCCAGGCTGCTTTCGGTGGTGCGCCCGGCCCCCACCGCCCAGATGAACAGGAACCAGTTGGTCCCGATCATCAGCGACGCCA
Source organism: uncultured Pseudosulfitobacter sp. (assembly GCF_963976325.1). Classification (NCBI taxonomy): domain Bacteria; kingdom Pseudomonadati; phylum Pseudomonadota; class Alphaproteobacteria; order Rhodobacterales; family Roseobacteraceae; genus Pseudosulfitobacter; species uncultured Pseudosulfitobacter sp. Next base: position 312,419 of record NZ_CAXBJW010000001.1, on the reverse strand, counting down.
GCGCCAGCCAGCCCAGCTTCGGGCCTGTGTTCATCGCCGCGCGCACCTGACCCAACCGCCCTTGTAGCGCCAGAATGCCGCCAAAGAACACCAGCGACCAGACGGTGCGATGCGCCAGCACTTCGATGGCAGGCACGTGCGCCACCTGTTTGTAAAAGATCGGCGAAAGCCCCCAGATGGAGCAGGCTCCGATGGCGGCCAGAATGCCTTTGGCCTGTGGCGACAGGATCTTGGGGGTGTCGGTCATAGCCCCATCAAGACCGTGATTGCGGGGCCACTGCAAGGGTGAACGCCCCGTCAGACGCAAAACGCCCCGCAGCGTGGTGCGGGGCGTTTGTGGCTGTCATCATACAGCGCGCTTACATGCGCGACCTTAGGTTCCGCGCTTACATGCGCGACCTTAGGTTCCGCGCTTACATGCGCGAGGCAACGTTTTCCCAGTTGACCAGATTGTCGAGGAAGTTGGTCAGGTAGTCAGGACGCTTGTTGCGGAAGTCGATGTAGTAGGAATGTTCCCACACGTCACAGCCCAGCAAAGCCGTCTGGCCAAAGCACACGGGGTTCACGCCGTTTTCAGTCTTGGTGACCTTCAGGCCGCCATCGGTGTCGCGCACCAGCCATGCCCAACCCGAGCCGAACTGGCCCGCGCCTGCGGCTTTGAATTCGTCCTTGAACTTGTCGACCGAGCCAAAGCTGTCAGTGATCGCTTTTTCCAGATCGCCCGGCATTTTGCTGGCGTCGGGGCCCATCATTTCCCAGAACTGGTTGTGGTTCCACAACTGGCTGATGTTGTTGAAAATACCCGATTGGGCAACGGCCTTGGGGTCGTAGGTGCCCTTGATGATCTCTTCAAGCGACTTGCCATCCCATTCGGTGCCTTCAATCGCCTTGTTGCCGTTGGTGACATAGGCGTTGTGGTGAATGTCGTGGTGGAATTCCAGCGTCTCGGCGGACATGCCTTTGGCGGCAAGTGCGTCGTGTGCATACGGAAGGTCGGGAAGTTCAAAAGCCATGGTTCGGGCCCCCTTTTGAGATTGAATGTCTTCTGACTGACAGAAAGCGTCAGCTTCTGCAATATCAAGGCACGAGACAGGAAAATGTTCCATAATTGGCAAAATCAGATCGGCCAATTTCCACCAAGGGTCGTACAGCACCGGCCAATATCAACTGGCCAGCGCCGTTGCGCCGTGGGCACAGGGCACAGGTTGGGCTTAGAAGACCCCTACCTCGGACCCCGGTTGTGCCGCCACTTTCAGCAAATCAAACGCATATTGCGCCTGGCTGCGGAAGGTGATGATGCGGAAGGTGTCCGGCGTGTGCAGCCAAAAGGCCGCCGGGATTTGCGCCATGCGGCTGCGGCGGAACATGCCCTCTTTGAACACCTCCGGCGACAGATCAACCGGCACCAGCTTGGCCAGAACCTCGCGGGCGTTCGCACCGCTTAGATCAAACACCGCGCGGGCGTCCGACACGTCGACATTCAGCGCGTGCGCACTGCCAAGGCTCTTGCGCATTTTTGCAAGATTGTCCGCGACCGTGTCGTAGGGGCACAGCACCAACAGCTCGTCCGGGCTCATCCAGCAGATGCCGCGATTGCCGACGCAGTTGACGTGGTTGGGCGCAGGCATGTCCACGCCCGCAACGCCGGTGGCTGCGGATTTGACGGCAGAGCTGGCCGTGTCGCCGCGCAGGGTGATCATCCCTTGCAGGCCGATCTCGCGCACTTCGGCAATACCACCTGCATAAGCTGCTTCGTTCAGCGCACTGACAATATTAGACATTCGGCTTCTTTCCTTCGGGGTCATAGAACACGGGCGAGACGATCTTGGCCTTGTACTCTTTGCCATCGGTGCCGGGGAAGGTCAGAACCTCGCCCATGCGATCCGGCCCGTTCAGCACCAGCCCCATCGCAATCCCCCGCTCAAGGTTGGGCGAATGATAGGTCGAGGTCACGCGGCCCTGGGTCTCGCGCTGGCCATTGGCGTTGGTGCCTTCGGCTGTGGCATAGGCCCCGTCCGGCAGCGTCGATCCATCGACAGTTTCCAGCCCGACAAGCTGCCAGCGTTTCGGGTCGACCATATGGCTGCGTTGCTGGCCACGCTTGCCGATAAAGTCGTCCTTTTTCTTCGAGATCGCCCAGTGCAGGCCCAGATCCTGCGGGATCACCGTGCCGTCGGTTTCGTCGCCGATCATGATGAACCCTTTTTCGGCGCGCAGGATGTGCAGGCATTCGGTGCCATAGGGCATCACGCCCAAACCCGCACCAACCGCCATCAGCGCATCCCACAGCGCCTGCCCCTGCGAGGCCGGAACCGCGATTTCATAGCTCAGCTCGCCCGAAAACGAGATGCGGTAGACCCGCACGTCAAAGCCACCCAATGTGCCGTCGGCCCAGTCCATAAAGCCAAGCGCCTCGGCGCTGACATCCATGCCGCCCAGATGTTCCAGCGCTTCGCGGGCTTTCGGCCCGACCACGGCGATCTGTGCATATTGTTCGGTGACGTTGGCCACATAGACCTGCCAGTCCCACCATTCGGTTTGCAGCCATTCCTCCATGTGGGCATGGATACGCTCGGCCCCGCCCGTGGTGGTGTGGCACAGCCACGTGTCATCGTCGATCCGCGCCACAACGCCGTCGTCGATCAAAAAGCCGTTTTCGTCGCACATCAGGCCATAGCGGCATTTGCCCGGTTTCAAATTGGACATCATGTTGGTGTACATCATGTCCAGAAACTTGCCCGCATCCGGCCCGCGCACGATGATCTTGCCCAGCGTGCTGGCATCCAGCAGACCAAGGTTGTCGCGGGTGTTCTTGGTTTCGCGCATCACCGCGTCGTGGGTGCTTTCACCGCTGCGAACGTATGCATAGGGTCTGCGCCAGTGACCGACAGGTTCCCATTCGGCGCCGTTTTCATCGTGCCAGTCGTGCATGGGCGTGCGGCGGATGGGCTGGAACACGTCGCCGCGCGCCTCGCCACCAATCGCGCCCATGGAAATGGGGGTATAGGGCGGGCGGAACGTGGTGGTGCCCGTCTGCGGAATAGGCTGGTTCAGACTGTCCGAAAGGATTGCCAGACCGTTGATATTGCTCAGCTTACCCTGATCCGTCGCCATCCCAAGCGTCGTATAGCGTTTGGCGTGTTCCACAGACTGGAACCCCTCTTGGGCGGCCAGTTGCACGTCGCTGACTTTTACATCGTTCTGATAGTCCAGCCACGCCTTGCTGCGCAGTTTGATCCCTGCCCCGTGCGGCATCAGCCAGACCGGCGCCATCGGGGCCTCGGGGGTGTGGCTGGCGTCGGGGGCGTTGGCTGAGTTGCGACCCGGCTTGTGACCTGTCGCCGTCGCCGCTGCCTTGCCCGCGGCATCTGCATCCGTCAGCACATCTGCCAGCAATAGCGCCCCGCTGGCGCTGCCTGCGGCGGTGACAAAGGCGGTGCCGTCCGCGCCTGTCGGTGCTTTGTCCACATCCGGCTTGAACGCGGCCTGCGCTGCATCCCAGACCAGTTTGCCACCACAGTGCGACCACAGGTGCACCACAGGCGACCAGCCGCCCGACATGGCAACGACATCGCAAGAAATCTCTTCCAGAACCGCGCCTTCGCCTGCCTGCGAACAGACGGAAACACCGGTCACACGCTTGCCGCCCGTGACAGTCGACACGCCGTGTCCCATCAGCACCCGGATGCCCAAGGCCTTGGCCTGCGCCATCAGCGCGCTGTCGGTGGGCAGAACGCGGGCATCCAGAATGGCCGGCACGTCTAAGCCCGCGTGTTTCAACGCAATTGCCGTTAGGTAAGCGGTGTCGTTGTTGGTCACAACAACCGTGCGATCCCCCGGCGACACGCCGAAATTGGTCACGTAATCGCGCACAGCCGAGGCCAGCATGACCCCCGGAATGTCGTTTCCGGCAAAGCTGAGCGGGCGTTCGATGGCCCCTGTTGCGGTCACGACATGGCCCGCGCGAATGCGCCACAACCGGTGTCGGGGGCCAGTGGTTTCTGGCGCATGGTCGGTCAGACGTTCGTAGCCCAGCACATAGCCGTGGTCGTAAACGCCCGCCCCCATCATGCGGCGGCGCAGCGTCACGTTGTCCATGGCCTCAAGCGCCGCCACGGTTTCGTCCACGAAGTTATCCACAGGCTGGCCTGCGATCTCGCCACCGTCCACCGGGGCACGTCCACCCCAATGTGCGGTCTGTTCGATCAGCATCACACGCGCGCCCGTGTCCGCCGCAGCCTTGGCCGCTTGCAGACCGGCGACGCCGCCACCAATCACCAGCACATCACAGAACGCGTAGAAATGTTCATAAGTGTCCGCGTCAGGTTCTTTGGGCGCAGCCCCCAGACCGGCGGCCTTGCGAATGAAAGGCTCGTAGACGTGTTTCCACAGCGGGCGCGGGTACATGAAAGTCTTGTAATAGAAACCCGCAGGCATGAACCGCGACATCTGGCTGTTGATCGCGCCCACGTCGAACTCAAGGCTGGGCCAGTGGTTCTGGCTTTTGGCGGTCAAACCGTCGAACAGTTCGGTCGTGGTGACGCGCTGGTTTGGCTCGAACGTGCCGCCCTGCCCCAGATTGACCAAGCCGTTCGGCTCTTCCGCGCCGCTGGCGACAATGCCGCGCGGACGGTGATATTTGAAACTGCGGCCCACCAGCATCTGGTCATTCGCCAGAAGCGCCGAGGCCAGCGTGTCGCCCTCGAACCCCTTCATGTGCTGGCCGTTGAAAGTAAAGGTCACAGCACGGGATTTGTTCAGCAGGCGACCGCCTGTGGAAAGACGGGTGCTCATTGAAACTCTCTCCATGTCCAGCCGGGAACTTTTTTGGTGATTGTATCGCGCAAGGCCTTGGGCGGCTCGTGGGTTTGGGCCGCGTAGGTGCCGTAGACCTCTAGCGTGGTGGTGTTGCGCGCGGCGTGAAACCACTTGCCGCAGCCATAGACGTGACGCCAGCGTTCAAAATGCACACCCTTGGGGTTTTCGCGCATGAAAAGGTATTCTTCGAACTGGTCCTCGGTCGATCCGGGGCCATGGCGTTTCAGGTGCGCTTCGCCGCCTGCGTGAAACTCGGTCTCTTCGCCGGTCACGCCGCAGCAGGGACAGGTCAGGATCAGCATGGGCGGGCCTCGTTGTGATGGGCAGACACGACAAAGGCGCACGCAAGACTGCGCGCGCCCGTGCCAGAGTGCGTATGGGAGGGGGTGCGTACGAAACGCTTAGTTGTTGTCAGTGGCGTTGTCGGCTGCGTTGCCAACGCTTTCGGCAGCGCCTTCAACGGCCTGGCCTGCGCTTTCGGCAGCGCCTTCGATGGCAGCGCCCGCGTCATTGGCCGCGTCGCCCGCGCCTTCGATGGTGACGTTGACATCATTCGCGCCGGCGTCGCTGGCGTTGTCGACGTCGCCGCCGAACAGGACATAGGCCAGAACGCCCACGACGACGACAAGCGCGCCGACGATGAACGCCATGCTCGAGCTGCCGCCGGAGCGGGTTGTTGTGGTGGTCGAATGGACAGGGTCGTTGGTCGTTGTACGCGTTGTTTCATAGTCGGCCATTGATCGTCTCCTTGCATGATCTTGATTGCAGGGAGAACGTCAGCCTGTCCGTGTTGGTTCCTGTGCCGCGGACCGCAGCGGCGAAAATCTGCCATGTCTGTCATCAGTGCGCCACCCCGGCGGCGACGCTTTCGTCAATGAACTTGCCTTCGCGGAAACGGTGCATCGAGAATTCGTCGGTCAGGGGCGAATGTCCCTTGGCCATCAGCTCGGCCATGGCCCAGCCAGACCCCGGAATTGCCTTGAACCCGCCGGTGCCCCAGCCGCAGTTGATGAACATGCCTTCGACCGGTGTTTTCGACAGGATCGGGGATCGGTCGCCCGTCACGTCCACGATGCCGCCCCACTGGCGCAGCATTTTCAGGCGCGACACCACCGGAAAGGTTTCGATCAGCGCGCGCACGGTTTCCTCGATATGGTGGAAGCTGCCGCGCTGGGTGTAGTTGTTGTAGCCGTCGGTGCCGCCGCCGATGACCATCTCGCCCTTGTCCGATTGCGACATGTAGCCGTGCACGGTGTTGGCCATCACGACCACGTCCATGCAGGGTTTGATCGGCTCGGATACAAGCGCCTGCAAGGCTACGGATTCGATGGGCAACCGGAAGCCTGCCATATCGCACAGGTGCCCCGAATGGCCCGCAACCACGCCGCCCAGCTTGTCACAGTCGATGGGCCCGCGCGTGGTGTCGACGCCGGTGACCTTGCCACCTTCGGTCCGCACGGCGGTCACTTCGCATTGCTGGATCACGTCCATGCCCATGTCGGAACAGGCCCGCGCATAGCCCCAGGCCACGGCATCGTGCCGCGCGGTGCCGCCGCGCGCCTGGTACAGACCACCCAGCACCGGATAGCGCGGCCCGTCGATGTTGATGATTGGGACCAGTTCCTTGACCCGCGCGGGGCTGATGAATTCGGTCGACACCCCTTGCAGCGCATTCGCGTGCGCCGTGCGCTGATAGCCGCGCACCTCGTGCTGGGTCTGTGCCAGCATGATCACGCCACGGGGGCTGAACATGACGTTATAGTTCAGGTCCTGGCTCATGGTTTCATACAGGCTGCGCGATTTTTCGTAGATCGCGGCCGAGGGGTCCTGGAGATAGTTCGAGCGGATGATGGTCGTGTTGCGGCCCGTGTTGCCGCCCCCCAGCCAGCCCTTTTCCAGAATCGCCACATTGGTGATGCCGAAATTCTTGCCAAGGTAATAGGCCGTGGCCAGCCCGTGACCGCCCGCGCCGACGATGATCACGTCGTACTTGGGTTTCGGCTGCGCATCGCGCCAGGCGCGGTTCCAACCGGTGTGGTGGCGCATGGCCTCGCGGGCGATGGCAAAGGCGGAATAACGTTTCATGGGCACGGTCCTGACAGGATTCGGGGCTAGGCGGTCGGCTGGTTCTGTATTGGGTGAGACTGCGATTTGAAAGGATACTCACCGCGGCACTTTTTAACAGGTTTGCGACACGCACCGCAATTGCCGCACCTGTTGGCAGGGCGCGGCCTTTTGCCCCTTTTTATGGCAGGCAGGCGCAGGTACACCCCGAGGGGCAACAAAGAAGGCTGATATGGACATCTGGGGTTTCGGGATTATCGCGGCGGGGCTGGCACTGGTGGTGTCTGCGCTGTTGGCAGCCGCCTTGCGGGCGGGGCGCGTACAGGCACAGTCTGCGGCGTCCTATGACGTGCAGGTGTACCGCGACCAACTGGCCGAGGTTGATCGTGATCTTGCCCGTGGCACCATCAACGCCGAGGATGCCGCACGGGTGCGCACCGAAGTGTCACGTCGCATTCTGGCCGCCGATGCCGGTGCGCGGCAGCCTGACAACGCGCGGTCAGGGCGCGGCAGCCTTGGCCTGGCGCTGGGGCTGGGCGCGCTGTTGCTGGTGGGCAGCGGGGTGCTGTACTGGCGGCTTGGCGCGTTGGGCTACGGCGATCTAAGCCTGAAGTCGCGCATCGAGATGGCGGCAGAGCGCCGCGCCGACCGTCCCACGCAAAAGCAGGCCGAGGCCGCGCAAACGGCTGTGCCTGCGGCCCAGGACGAAAACCCCGAATATGCAGCCCTGATTGAACAATTGCGCACTGCCGTGGCCCAGCGGCCCGACGATCTGCAAGGTCACATTCTGCTGGCCCAGACCGAGGCGCGGCTGGGCAACTTTGCCCAAGCCGCCGATGCCCAGGCCGTGGTGCTGCGCCTGAAGGGCGACGCCGCAACTGTGGCCGATCTGACGACGCAAGCCGAATTGCTGATCTTCGCCGCGGGCGGATACGTGTCCCCCGCTGCCGAGGACGCGCTGCGCCGGGCGCTGAACATCGACGACACCGACGGATCGGCCCGGTTCTACTGGGGCGAAATGCTGATCCAGACCGGGCGGCCCGACCTGGGCTTTCGCCTTTGGGACAGCTTGCTGCGCGCAGGCCCCGAGGATGCGCCGTGGATCGCGCCCATCCGCGCCCGCATTCCCGAGCTGGCCGAACTGGCGGGTGTAAACGGCTACACCCCGCCGCAGGCGCAGGCCCGTGGCCCCAACCAGCAAGACATAGACAATGCCGCAGGCATGACACCACAAGAGCGGATGCAAATGATCGAGGGCATGGTATCGTCGCTGTCAGACCGTCTGGCAACCGAAGGCGGCCCCGCAACCGAATGGGCGCGGCTGGTCACGGCGCTGTCTGTGCTGGGCCGCCAGGACGACGCCCGCGCGGTTCTGGTGGACGCGCGCGCCACCTTTGCCGACGACCCCACGGCGCTGGACACATTGACCGGTGCGGCAGAACAGGCAGGTTTGGAATGATTTTTGACGACACGGGCGAATTTTTGGCCGCCCTGCCCCCGATGCGGTCATTGATCGGACTGGATCTGGGCGACAAGACCATCGGCGTGGCTGTTTCAGATACGTTCTGGTCGGTTGCCAGCCCGCTGGAAACCATCCGGCGCAAGAAATTCGGGTTGGACGCCGCCCGCCTGCAAGAGATCATCGCCCACCGTTCGGTTGGGGGGATCGTGCTGGGCCTGCCGCGCAACATGGATGGCTCGGAAGGGCCGCGGTGCCAGTCGACCCGCGCCTTCGCCCGCAATTTCGAAAAGCTGTGGGATGGCCCTGTGACCTTCTGGGACGAACGCCTGTCCACCGTCGCCGCCGAACGCGCCCTGCTTGAGGCGGATACGACACGCAAGCGTCGCTCCGAGGTGATCGACCACGTGGCCGCCGCCTATATCCTGCAAGGATTGCTGGACCGTTTGCGCGTGCTGCGCGCGGCAAGCTGAGGACACCGCATGACCGACCCTGTCTGGACCCGCAACGAGATCGAAAGCCCCTGCGTGCGCATCTGCGTCGTGCACCCTGAAACACGCCTGTGCACCGGCTGCGCGCGGTCCATCGACGAGATTGGCCGCTGGTCGCGGATGAGCGCCGAGGAACGCAGCGCCATCATGGCAGAGCTGCCCCAACGCGAGGTTGCCCCCAAAGGGCGGCGCGGCGGACGTGCGGCGCGACTGAAACGGCCATAAGTTGGCTGGCAAGGGACCACTTGCCCGACACGACCAACACGGCTAAAAGACCTCCAGCGAGGACGACCTCCCCCGATCGGGCACTATCCGGGACGACCCGGCGATCAGATGGAGAAAATCATGCGCACCACATCGGACCGCATTCGTCACGCAATCAGCTTTGAAATTATCGGCCTTCTGCTGGTCATCCCGTTGGGGTCGATGGGCTTTGGCATGGATGCCCAGCATATCGGGGTGATTGCCCTGGTTGCCTCGTTGCTCGCGACGTTGTGGAATTATGTCTATAACCTGCTGTTCGACCGTGCCCTGAAACGTCTGCGGGGCACTGTGCACAAAACCGTTTTCACGCGGATCATTCACGCGCTGCTGTTCGAGCTGGGTCTGCTGCTGGCGACCCTACCAATGATCGCGGTCTATCTGGACATCGGACTGTGGCAGGCGCTGGTGATGGATCTGGCCTTTGTCGTGTTTTATCTGGTCTACGCCTTCGGGTTCAACTGGGGATACGACCAGCTGTTTCCCCTGCCCGAAGGCGCCTGATCCAGCGCGTGTCGATCAGTACCCCAGCGCCTTGCGCAGCATGTTCAGCGCAACCAGCACCAGAAACACCGCGAACACCCGCTTCAGCGGTTTGGGGTCCATCGCATGGGCCAGCTTCACACCCCAGGGGGCTGTGATCAGCGTCATGGCGATGATGATGCCAAAGGCCACAAAGTTCACCGCCCCCACCGTCAGCGGCGGCACCGGCATGGTCATGTCGACAAACAGAAACCCGATCACAGACGGCACGGCAATCAACAAACCAAAGCCCGCAGCCGTCGCCACGGCGCGGTGGATCGGCACGTTGTGCAGGCTCATCAGCGGCACGCCAAAGCTGCCGCCGCCGATCCCCATCAGCACCGACAAAAACCCCACAGCCGGCGAATAGGCCCAGCGTTTCGGGCCCTTGGGCATCTCGTCGCCCAGCCGCCAGTGTGCACGTCCAAACCCCATATAAAGCCCCACGACCAGCGCCAGCGTGCCAAAGATCGCCTGCAAGGTGGACGACCGCAGTTGCGACACCAGCAGCATCCCCAGCACCGCGCCGATCACGATCCCCGGTGCCCAGCCGCGCAGGATGGTCCAGTCAACGGCGCCTTTCTTGTTGTGGCTGTGAACCGACCGCAGCGATGTCACGATGATCGTCGCCAGCGAGGTTGCCAGACACATCTGCATCAATTGCGGCCCGTCATAGCCAAGTGTCTGGAACGCATAGAAAAACGCAGGCACCAGAACAATGCCGCCCCCGACGCCCAAAAGCCCCGCCAGAACCCCCGCAAAGGCACCAATGATCATCAGCATGATCAGCATCTGCAACAAAAGCATGGTATCCGGCATCGCAACTTTCCCGTTCGTTTGTGTGCGCACACATAGACCGCAGCCAGCGCGCAGCCACAAGTTCAAAGGCGGCCTTGGCATTCACAAATCACAGGCGTATGCCCATGCTGCAATGCGGCAGAGCCGCACCAACCACACCCAATTGACGGAGAGACCGATGTTGCGCATCGCACTTGTACTTGGACTTTTGGTCATGATCGGGCCGTTTGCGATTGATATGTATCTGCCCGCGATGCCCAACATCGCCGCCGACTTTGGCGTGGACGAACCCGCCGTGCAGATGACGCTGACCGCTTATTTCCTGTCACTGGGCGTGGCACAGTTGGTTTATGGACCGCTGTCCGATCAGACAGGCCGCCGGTTGCCGGTGTTTTTGGGATTGGGCGTGTTTTTCATAGGCTCGGTTGGCGCGACGTTGGCCGGTTCGGTCGAAGCTTTGGCCGGATGGCGCGCGGTTCAAGGGCTGGGCGGGGCTGCGATGATGGTCATGCCCCGCGCCATCGTGCGCGACCTGCACACCGGCAACGAAGCCACGCGGCTGATGGCGATGGTGATGCTGGTGATGTCCGTGTCGCCGATGCTGGCGCCGCTGGCGGGCAGCTTTGTGATCTCGCTGGGGTCCTGGCGCACGGTCTTTGCCGTGCTGGCAGTTGCCGCAGCGGTGGCCGCCGTGGTCATGGGCCTGTCGCTGGGCGAAACCCTGCCGCCGGAAAAACGCACACCGGTGCGGATCAAATCGCTGATCCAGAATGCGGGCATCCTGTTTCGCGATCGCGGGTTCATGGGGCTGACGATGATCGGCGGCTTTGGCATGGCCAGCTTTTTCGTCTTCATCGCCTCGGCCCCCTTTGTCTATGTCCAGGAGTTCGGTCTGACGCCGACGCAATTCTCGCTGGCCTTTGCGGTCAACGCCATCGGGTTTTTCTCGGCCTCGCAGATGGCCGCCCCCTTGGGCGAGCGGTTCGGGATGCGCCCGCTGGTGCGCATGGGCGTGACCGGCTTTACCTTCTGTGTGCTGCTGCTGTTGCTGGTGGTGTCCGCAGGGTTCGAGAGCCTGCCCGTGGTCATCGTCGGCCTGTTCTGTGCCAACGCCTGTCTGGGTGTGGTCATTCCCACCACGATGGTGCTGGCGCTGGATGCCCACGGCGCGCGGGCCGGTCTGGCGTCGTCGCTGGGCGGCACGTTGCAGATGCTGGCGGGCGGTCTGATGATCGCGGCGGCCGGTCCGTTCTTTGACGGGACGGTGCTGCCGATGCTGGCGGCGATTGCAATCTGCGGGGTGGTGGCGATGAGCTTTACGCTGTTCACCCTGCCCCGTCGCGTGCGCACGGCCTAAGCTGTTCCGATCGCGGGTTGGGCGCTTTGCGCCACGTGTCTAATCTCAGGCGTTTTGCGCCATGAGACTTAACCTCAGGCGCTTTGCGCCATGGGACTTAACATCAGGCGCTTTGCGCCTGGGGGGCCTGGGTGATGTGGGTCAACGCCTGCTCAACCAGGTCCGGCCCGGCCCCGTCGCGATGCGCCCCTTCGGACAGCGCCCGCCGCCAGCCCCGTGCACCGGGACGGCCCGCGAACAGGCCCAGCATGTGACGGGTCACCTGATGCAAACGGCCACCGTTCGACAGATGCGCCTCGATATAGGGCAACATGCCATGCACCGCCTGCTCGGCCGTGGTATCCTGACCCACGCCGTAAATCCGCCGGTCTGCTGTGCTGAGGATATCCGACGGCTGGTGATAGGCCGCGCGGCCCACCATCACACCATCCAGCCCCGCCTCAAGGAACCCGACCGCCTGATCAAGCGAGGTGATGCCGCCATTGACCGAGATGTGCAGATTGGGAAACAGCCCCTTCATCTGACGCACCAGATCATAGTCCAGCGGGGGAATATCGCGGTTTTCCTTGGGGCTAAGCCCTTGCAACCATGCCTTGCGCGCGTGGATCGACACGCGCTCGACACCGGCCCCGACCATCTGTGACAGAAACTCGGGCAGCACTTCGGCGGGGTTTTGATCGTCCACGCCGATGCGGCATTTCACCGTCACCTCGATGTCGACCGCATCCTGCATGGCGCGCACGCAAGTCGCCACCAACGCAGGCTGGCGCATCAACACCGCGCCAAAGGTGCCCGATTGCACACGGTCCGACGGACAGCCAACGTTCAGGTTGATCTCGTCATAACCCGCTGCCGCCCCGATCCGCGCCGCCTGGGCCAGCTCGACCGGGTCCGAGCCGCCCAATTGCAACGCCACCGGATGCTCGTCGGCGTGATGGTCCAGCAAATGCAGCGCCCCGCCACGCACCAGCGCCGGGGAGGTGACCATTTCGGTATAGAGCAACACACGGGACGACAGCAGCCGGTGCAGGTAACGACAGTGCCTGTCCGTCCAGTCCATCATAGGCGCAACGGACAGTCGCGCGGATTTTATCACCTCTGATCTTCTAAACTTTTCAGCCACTTCCACGCCTCTTAGGTCCGTACCGCTTATCGTCATCTGTCACCACGCGCAGTTGACCGACTACGCCAGACCCTGCTGCGGGGGTTCAAGAGCGGATTGCTTATCACGACAGATAGGCATTGCACAGACAGGCCGCACCCTGTTCGGGTCATCCATTCGCGCGCATTTGCGCCGAACCGGTGACGGGGTAAGCCCACCCGCCCCTATGCCGTTCTTCTTTTACAAAACCATATCTGTGATAGAGCTTAGCATCAAAGAGGCGGTCTCTGAACACGGACAGGCGCTGCCGCCAAACGGGACCAGCTTCTTGCCCCGATCGCGCCATTGGAACAGGGCGTCGTTTCGCCTGAAAGGACACAGCCATGACCCAGCCTGACTGGATTGATCGGTTTCAGGGCCTCAGCACCCTACCCGCCCAGATCAAACAAGAGCTGACGCAGCGCAGCCGGGTGATTTCGGCCCCCGCCGGCACCACGATATTCGGACCGGGCAATATACCGGACAATCTTCTATTGCTGTTGTCTGGCACGGTGCGGGTGTCGCAAACTTCGGAAGGCGGACGCGAGATCGTGCTGTACCGGGTCGAGGCCGGCGAAAGCTGTGTGCTGACAACGGCGTGCCTGCTGGCCCACGAAGCCTACTCTGCCGAAGGGATTGCCGAAACCGACGTTACCGCGGCGGCGATCCCGCGGGCGGCCTTTGACAATCTGGTATCGTCGGTGCCCGCGTTTCGCGATTTCGTCTTTGCGGCCTATGCCCGCCGGATCACCGACCTGTTTCGTGTCATCGACGACGTGGCCTTTGGGCGGATCGACATGCGGCTGGCCGACCGGTTGATTGCATTGTCTGGCGGCGGACATGATCTGCACGTGACCCATCAGCAACTGGCGACCGAACTGGGCACGGCGCGCGAAGTCGTGTCGCGCCAGTTGACCGAATTCCAGCGCCGCGACTGGATACGTCAGTCGCGCGGACAGATTGACCTGTTGGACCGCGCAGCTTTGGCCCGGCTGGCCGCGACCGCCTGAGGCGGCATTCGGAATATTTACGGTTTCTCCTGCTGGACGGTGACAAACTCACCGACGGCCCAGAATCAAACAGCTAAACCAAATGCATGTTTGTTTCAAAAAGGAGTCTCGAGATGAAAACGAATGTCGGAACACTCGACCGTATTCTGCGTGCGGCCCTTGGGGTTGCGCTGTTGTGGCTTGCCTTTGCAAGCGGCTTTGCCGTGATGGACGCAAGCGCGCCAAAGTGGATCGCAGCCGCCGCCGGTCTGGTGATGCTGGGCGTGGCCGCTGTGGGCACCTGCCCGATCTACACAGTGCTGGGTATCAGGACCTGCAAGGTCTGACCCTTTTTGCAAATCCAACCCATACCGCCCCTCAGGAGCACACAATGACCGACTATCCCGTGAACATGAAAACTCACCCCGAGGTCGCGGCGTTCTTTGACGCGGCGACCAATACCATCAGCTATGTCATCAAGGACCCCGCGTCGGACGCTTGCGCGATCATCGACAGCGTAATGGACATCGACTATGCCGCCGCGCGGATCACCTATGACCACGCCGACGCGCTGATCGCATACGTTCAATCCCGCAGCCTAACGCTTGAATGGATTATCGAAACACATGTGCATGCCGACCACCTGAGTGCAGCACCATACATCCAGCAAAAACTGGGCGGCAAGATCGGCATCGGATCAAAGATCATGGTGGTGCAGGACACCTTTGGCAAAGTGTTCAACGAAGGCACCGAATTTCAGCGTGACGGCAGCCAGTTCGACGCCCTGTTCGAGGACGGCGACACCTATCAGATCGGCACGATGCAGGCGGTTGCCATCTACACCCCCGGGCACACGCCTGCATGCATGGTGCATGTGATCGGCGACGCGGCCTTTGTCGGCGACACGTTGTTCATGCCAGACGCAGGTTCGGCACGCGCGGATTTTCCCGGCGGGGATGCGGCCACGCTTTATGACAGCATCCAAAAGGTGCTGGCGCTGCCCGACGCAATGCGGCTGTTCATGTGCCACGACTATGGTCCCAACGGGCGCGACATTCAGTGGGAAACCACGGTGGGTGCCGAAAAGGCCCACAACATCCATGTGGGCGCCGGCAAGACCAAAGCGGATTTCGTCAAGTTTCGCACAGAACGCGATGCGACGCTGGCCATGCCCAAGCTGATCATCCCGTCGTTGCAGGTCAACATGCGTGCGGGCCAGTTGCCCAAGGACGCCGACGGAAATGCGGTGCTCAAAGTGCCGGTAAACGGTCTGTAAGTGGCCGCAGGGAGAACGAACATGGACCTGAAACGCATCACCGATGACCTGACGGTCAGCCCACAGATCATGCCTGCGGACCTGGCGGAACTGAAAGCCAAGGGGTTTCGCGCCGTCATCTGCAACCGGCCAGACGCAGAAGGCGCCGACCAGCCCACATTTGCCGAAATCGACGCCGCAGCGCGCGCCGTGGGACTTGAGGCGCGGTATGTTCCAGTGCAGCCCGGGCTTGTCACCGACGGCGACGCCGATGCGTTCGGCGCGGCCCTGCGCGATCTGCCGGGTCCGGTGCTGGCCTATTGCCGCACCGGCACACGCTCGGCGACGCTGTGGTCGCTGGATCAGGCGGGAACGTTGCCCATGGCACAGATCCTGTCGACGACCAAGGCGGCAGGCTATGACATGAACGGCGTGGCACGGCGCATCGCCAACGGTGGCAAGACCCCGACCGACACCAGCGACGTGCACTACGATGTTGTCATCGTCGGCGCGGGCGCAGGGGGGATTGCCGTTGCCGCCAGCCTGAAGGCACGCAAGCCGGACCTTGACGTCGCATTGATCGACCCTGCGGACATCCATTATTACCAACCCGGCTGGACCCTTGTCGGGGCCGGCGTGTTCCACGCGCAGGAAACCGCGCGCACCATGGGCGCGCTGATCCCGCAGGGGGTAAAGTGGATAAAGGCCGCCGTTGCCGCGTTCGAGCCAAAAACGAATGCCGTCATCCTGGAAGGGTGCCGGATCGTAACCTATGGCCGCTTGATTGTCAGCCCGGGGCTGAAACTGGATTGGTCTGCAATCGAGGGTTTGACCGACACCCTGGGGCGCAATGGGGTAACGTCGAATTATCGCTATGATCTGGCCCCTTACACGTGGGAGCTGGTGCAAGGCATGAACAAAGGCCGCGCGATCTTTACGCAACCGCCGATGCCGATCAAATGCGCAGGCGCGCCGCAAAAGGCAATGTACCTGTCGGGCGATGCATGGCTGCGGCGCGGCGTGCTGGGGGACATCGACATCCAATTCAACAATGCAGGCGGCGTGTTGTTCGGGGTCAAGGATTACGTTCCCGCGCTGATGGAATACGTCAAGAAATACGATGCATCGCTCAACTTTTTCCACACATTGACCGCCATCGACGGCCCGGCCAAAAAGGCCACCTTCAAGGTCGCATTGCCGGACACGCCAGCGACGACAATCACCACAGACTTCGACATGATCCACGTCTGCCCGCCGCAGACCGCGCCGGACTTTATCCGCGTGTCACCGCTGGCCGATGCGGCAGGCTGGGTGGATGTCGATCAGGCCACCCTGCGCCACAAAACCTATGACAACATCTGGAGCCTGGGCGACGTCATGAACGCACCCAACGCCAAAACCGCCGCCGCGGCACGTATGCAGGCACCAGTCGTGGCCGAAAACGTCGCCGCCGACATCGACGGGCGTTCGGCAGCGGCGCAATACAACGGCTACGGCTCGTGCCCGCTGACGGTCGAACGCGGCAAGATCGTGCTGGCGGAATTCGCCTATGGTGGTGTCTTGGCCCCCAGCTTTCCGAAATTTCTGATCGACGGGACGAAACCCAGTCGCGCGGCGTGGTTTCTCAAGGAAAAGCTGTTGCCACCCATCTATTGGAAAGC
Source organism: uncultured Pseudosulfitobacter sp. (assembly GCF_963976325.1). Classification (NCBI taxonomy): domain Bacteria; kingdom Pseudomonadati; phylum Pseudomonadota; class Alphaproteobacteria; order Rhodobacterales; family Roseobacteraceae; genus Pseudosulfitobacter; species uncultured Pseudosulfitobacter sp. The sequence continues at coordinate 295,603 of NZ_CAXBJW010000001.1, read as the reverse complement.
CATGCTGAGAGGCCGCGAATGGCTGGCCAAACCTGAGGCGCTGCCGGTTGTTGCCGAATAATTCCTGTTTTCGTGATTTCGCGCGGATCGCACCGGCCCGCCCGAACGTCGCTGTGAAAGACCCAAGATGATCCAATTGCTGCGCCACTACGCCCCTGTTTTCGACTGGGCTCGCCGCTACAACCGAGACAGCTTTTCCAACGATATGGTCGCTGCGGTGATCGTGACGATCATGCTGGTGCCTCAGTCGCTGGCCTACGCCATGCTGGCCGGTCTGCCACCCGAAGCCGGCATTTACGCGTCAATCGTGCCGATCGTTCTATATTCGATATTCGGCTCGTCGCGGGCGCTGGCCGTGGGGCCGGTTGCGGTGGTGTCGCTGCTGACCGCCTCTGCCGTGGCACAGGTGGCCGATGCGGGAACCGCCGGTTATGCGGTTGCGGCGCTGACACTGGCGCTGATGTCGGGACTGTTCCTGCTGGCGCTTGGCCTGTTCAGGTTGGGGTTTCTGGCAAATTTCCTGAGCCATCCGGTTATCGCAGGGTTCATCACCGCCTCGGGCATCCTGATCGCTGCCAGCCAAATCAAGCATCTGCTGGGCATCAAGGCCGAAGGGCACACGCTGATCCAGATGCTAAGCGCGCTTTGGCATCACCTGCCCGAAACGAACTGGATCACCATGATCCTTGGCGTCCTGGCCACCGCGTTTCTGTTCTGGGTGCGCAAGCGGTTCAATCCCCTGTTGCGGCGTATGGGTGTCGGCGCAAGAATGGCTGATGTGATGACCAAGGCAGGACCAGTGGCTGCCGTCGTGCTGACCACCGTGGCCGTCTGGGCGTTCGACCTGTCGGCACGCGGCGTCAGCATCGTGGGCGCGGTTCCGCAAAGCCTGCCGCCCTTCACCCTGCCCGGTTTTGCCCCTGACCTGATCGCGCAACTGGCGGTGCCCGCCGTGCTGATCTCGATCATCGGGTTTGTGGAATCCGTGTCGGTGGCGCAAACGCTTGCGGCCCGGAAACAACAGCGCATCGACCCCAATCAGGAACTGATCGGTTTGGGTGCCGCCAACATCGGCGCAGCATTTACCGGGGGGTTTCCGGTCACGGGCGGGTTTTCCCGGTCGGTCGTCAACTTTGACGCGGGCGCGGACACACCCGCGGCTGGCGCCTTTACCGCAATCGGGCTGGCCATCGCGGCTGTGGCGCTGACCCCGCTGATCTATTTTCTGCCCAATGCCACGCTGGCCGCCACCATCATCGTCGCGGTGCTGAGCCTTGTGGATTTTTCCATCCTGAAGAAAACATGGACCTATTCGCGCGGCGATTTTGCGGCGGTGACGGCCACCATCGTGCTGACGCTTGGCGCTGGGGTCGAGATCGGTGTTGCCTCGGGCGTGCTGCTGTCGATCCTGCTGCACCTGTTCAAAACCTCGCGCCCCCACGTGGCCGAGATCGGGCTGGTCCCCGGCACCCAGCATTTTCGCAACATCCACCGGCACGACGTGGAAACCGTGCAATCGGTGCTGAACCTGCGGGTCGATGAAAGCCTGTATTTCGTCAACGCGCGCTTCCTGGACGATCTGATTCAGGACCGCATTTTGCCAGATGGCCCCATCCGCGACGTGATCCTGATGTGTTCGGCGGTCAACGAGATCGACTTTTCCGCGCTGGAAAGCCTTGAGGCGATCAACCAGCGGCTGAAGCTTCTGGGCGTGGGCCTGCACCTGTCCGAGGTCAAAGGTCCGGTCATGGACCGGCTCAGGACATCGCATTTGATCAATGACCTGAACGGTCAGGTGTTTCTGTCAAATTACGATGCGTGGACAGAGGTCACGCAGCGACAAATCACGCGCGGGCATCGGTCCGCCTAGTTCCACTTGACCGGCGTCACATAGGCGATTTCATCATCGACACTGACCATCACTTCGCCGTCCTGGATATTGACCTGTAGCTTCATTGCGCGACTTGCCAGTTTCTCCAGCGCGGCGGTGTCGGTCTCGGAAAAGTTCAGGACCCGAAGGTTGTCGAAACGCGTGGTGCTGTTCTTGATCTTGTCCCACCACATCTCGGCTGTGCGGCCGCCGTAGGAATAGATGATCACCTGATCGGCCTTTCCACAGGATTGGCGCACGACCTTTTCACTGGGCTGGCCAAGCGCCACCCACAGCTCAAGCTCGCCACTCAGGCTTTTTTGCCAGATGTCCGGCTCGTCATCCGTGGACAGGCCTTTGGTCATTTCCAGTTGTTCGTGGGCGTTTAACGCAAAGGCAACAATGCGCACCATCAACCTTTCGTCCGTCTCCGAAGGGTGTTTTGCAACGGTCAGTTTGTGCGTCTCGTAATAGTGGCGATCCATATTGGATACGGAAAGCTCGACTTTGTAGATGGTAGATTTTTGCGCCATGACATGCCCCAGACCTGCGAAGTTGCCGATGCCTAGTGCGTCTGGGGGCATTGTGAAAGCACATAGCAGGCCCTGCGAACAATTGGTTTCGCTTGGCGGCTTTCGGGTTGGGCAACGGATCGGCACAGGCAAAAGGCCCGCACGAGGGGGTGCGGGCCTTGGTGTCGGGATCAAAACCGCGTCTAGCCTGCCAGCGATGGCAGCCACAACACGATGCTGGGGAAGGCCACCAGCAGACCGATGGTCACGGCATCCGCGAGGAAAAAGGGTGTCACGCCTTTGAACACGTCCTGCACGGTCAGGTCGTCGCGCACGCCCGCCACGACAAAGCAGTTCAGACCGATGGGCGGGGTGATCAGGCAGAACTCGGCCATTTTCACCACCAGAATCCCGAACCAGATCGCACACATCGGACCCGACATGCCAAAGGCACTGTCCGCCGCCGAGACCAGCTCGCCCCCGTTCAGCGCCATCACCGCCGGATAGACCACAGGCAGCGTCAACAGCAGCATCCCGATGGCATCCATGAACATCCCCAGCACCGCATAGGCCAGCAGAATGCAGATCAGGATCAGCATCGGGGACATTTGCAACGACGTGATCCAGTCGGCAAAAGCCCCCGGCAGGTCGGCAAAGCCCAGAAACCGCACATAGATCAGCACGCCCCAGATGATGGTAAAAATCATCACCGTCAGCTTGGCCGTCTCGATCAGCGCGTCTTTCAACTGGTTCAGACGCATCCCGCGATACAGCGCCATCAGGAACACGATGAACGCGCCCACGGCCCCGCCTTCGGTCGGGGTGCCCCATGCTTCGCCAAAGGGGTTGTAGACGAAAAAGATGATGATCACGATCACCGCCACGATAGGCAAGGCGGGCGGCAGGGATTCGAACCGTTCGCGCCATGTGAAACCGCTGACCGGAGGTCCGACGTTTTTGAACACCATGGCGATGCCGATGATCAGGATGGCATAGACCACCGCCGAGAACGCGCCGGGGATGAACCCCGCCAACAGCAGTTTGCCCACGTCCTGTTCAACGATGATCGCATAGATCACGAGGATGGCCGATGGCGGGATCAGCGATGCCAGCGTGCCGCCCGCGGCCACAACCCCCGCCGCGAATTGCTTGTTGTAGCCGATCTTCAGCATCTCGGGGATGGCGATGCGGGCAAAGACCGCTGCCGTGGCCACCGATGCGCCTGACACGGCGGCAAAGCCTGCGGTGGCAAAAACGGTCGACACCGCCAGCCCCCCGGGCACCCAGGCGATCCAGCGTTTGGCCGCCTCGAACAAGGCGGTCGTCAGCTTGGCATAATAGGCCAGATAGCCGATCAGGATAAAGGTCGGGATCAGGCTAAGCGCCTGTGACGACACTTTGGAATGGGGCACCTGCCCCGCGATCTTGACGCTGATTTCCAGCGCCTTGCCGATGCGCTCGGGGTCATAGTCAAAGCCGTTCCAGCGCAGCCAGAACAGCCCCGCAAAACCGGCAAGGCCCGCGGCAAAGGCCACGCGCATCCCCAGAACAACCATCACCAGCATGCCGCCCGTGGTCCACAGACCAATGGTAATCGGATCCATCAGTCGTCTCCCAGCGCGTCGGCTTCAAGTTTGGCCTGCTCGGCCACGGTCAGGATCAGCGGCACCGCCACCGGATTTTCCAGCCCCAGCACCAGCGCACGGGCGTATCCCCACGCTTGCAACACCAGACGCAGCGCCAGCACCGTAAACGCCATCGGTACGATCAGTTTGCTGGGCCAAAGTGGCAACCCGATGTCGATGGTGCTGTCGCGGCTGCAAAGGGGCCGCGCGCAATCGAACGACCGGTCAAAGTGCGCCCAACTGCCCCAGATCAACGCGACAATCAGCACAAGGATCAACAGGATCGAGATCAGTTCGAACAACCACTTTGCCCGCCCCGAAAGTGCGCCCACCAGCATGTCCATCCGAATGTGCCCGCCGCTGCGCTGCACATAAGACACGCCCATGATCGCAATCAGTGGCATCGCGGTTTCGATGTAATCGACGTAACCCAGCAACGGGCTGCCAAAGAACTTGCGCCCCAGCACCGACCACACGGCCAGAAACATAAGCGAAAAGACGGCAATGCCGCTGATCAGTGCAAAAAACCACTCGACGGGCAACAGCGCCCTGTCCAGCCTGCTGAGCAGACTTTTGTCTTCCAGAACCGATGACGTTCCTGCCATGTCTGTCCCCTAAGTTTTGATGTCCTGTGACCGGTGTTCAGGCCCGGTTTTGACGCAGGTGCATGTCCGAAGTGTGAAAAGCCACCGCAAGACGCGCTGCGGTGGCTTGACGGGGTGCGTGTCAGGTCCCGCCTGACGGCGTGACCCGATGGTGCCTTAGCTGCCCGATGCTTTGGCTTCCGCCAAAGTCTTTTCGACCAGATCGTACAGTTCCTGACCCGGCAGGCCCTGACCTTCCATGTCGGCAATCCATGCGTCACGGATGGGGCCGGCAGCTTTTTCGCGGAACTCGGCGATGGTCTCGTCGCTGTACATCACTTTTTCAACGCCCTTTTCTTCCAGAACCGTGTCCCAGCGCTTCAGCAGTTCGCCGTAGTTGGACAGGTAATAGTCGATTGCCTCGGGAACCGAGCTGTCCAGTGCTTCACGCTCGGCGTCGCTGAGGGATTCATAAGCGTCGATGTTCACCACCACGGGGCAGTTCACGGTGCCGGGGTTCAGGTTGGCGGTCCACCAGTCGGCCTGGTTGATCGTGCCAAAGCTGAGGTGGGCGTGCTGGGCAAAGGCCACAGTGTCCACAACACCCGATTCCATCGCCTGATAGGCTTCGGCGGAGGTCACGGATGTTGGTACGCCGCCGACCAGCGCGAACGCCTCGCCGATGCCGCCGGTGGCACGCACGCGCATACCGTCAAACTTGGCCAGCGTGTCGCGAGGCTCGCCGGTGCCCACAAGGTTGTATTGCGGCATGGGCGAAGTCATCAGCAGCTTGGCGTTCCACTGCGCCATCTCGTCAACGGCGGCGGGGTGCGCGTAAACCGCATTGGATACCGCCACCTCTTGTTTCAGGTTCTCGACACCCAGAAACGGCAGTTCCAGCACGGTGATCACGCGGTTCTTGTCTGCGTGGTAGCCAGCACAGAACTGCGCCATCTCGAACGCACCGATGCTGATGCCGTCCAGATTTTCACGGTTCTTCGACAGGCCGCCATAGCTGACATTCATGGTGAATTCGCCGTTGGTCTTTTCAGCCACCAGTTCGGCCAGCTTTTCAACGTGTTCGGTGAATGCGCGGCGTTTGCCCCAGACACTGACGTTCCATTCGGTCGCAGCAGCCTCGAGTGCAAAGGTGCAAGTCAGCGCGCCTGCAACGGCGCCCAGCGTAAATTTGTTCATGATACTCTCCCTTGTGCGCGCCTTGGGTGGCGCGCTTGGGCTCAGGGTAACCTGCGTTTCCCATCATGCCAATACCCAGAACCCCCGACGTCCGGGACCATTGCGGGGAACGCGAAAGAATGTTGCGTGATTCTGCCCCGCTGCGACACCTGCGGCCATAGGGCACAGGGGCAAAGCTGTGGCGACATGGGGACCGTCACGGTGTCGGACAGTTTGTGCGCGATTGGCCCCTGCGTCCATTTGACATGCAATCGCCCGAAAATAAGAGAAAAATGGCGTGCCGCAGGTTGAAATTTACAAAATGTTGGCGTTATCGGAAAAACATTTACAGCGAAACCGTTAAATTTCCGCAAGTTATTCCCTTCTTTTCACATCACGGTATTATCACGATCACATCAGGGAGGATGGAGACCAATGACATGCACACACGTGCCTGTCCCCTTCCCTTGATCACCAAGACCGCAAGGAAGGACGCCACCGATGACAAAAACCCACGCTCCGCACGCTCACATGGTTGCAAATGCACATGTGAACGCTGCCGACTATGATAAGATGTATGCCGCATCCATCGCCGATCCGGCAGCCTTTTGGGGCGAGCATGGCAAGCGCATCGACTGGATCAAACCCTATACACGGGTCAAGGACGTGTCCTTTGACTATGGCAACGTGTCGATCAAATGGTACGACGATGGCACCCTGAACGTCTCGGCCAACTGTATTGACCGCCATCTGGCGGCGCGCGGTGACCAGACCGCGATTATCTGGGAACCCGACAGCCCCGACGACGACGCGCTGCACATCACCTACCGCGATCTGCACAAGGCCACCTGCAAGATGGCCAACGTGCTGAAGGACATGGGCGTCGAAAAGGGCGACCGCGTGGTGATCTATATGCCGATGATCCCCGAGGCCGCCTATGCCATGCTGGCCTGCGCGCGGATCGGGGCAATCCATTCCATTGTGTTTGCGGGCTTTTCGCCTGACGCGCTGGCCGCCCGTGTGAACGGCTGCGGGGCCAAGGTTGTCATCACCGCCGACGAGGCGCCCCGTGGCGGGCGCAACACGCCGCTGAAAACCAACGCGGACAAGGCGCTGGCCAATTGTGACGACAGCGTCCTGTCGCTGGTGGTGCGCCGCACGGGTGCGGATGTGCCATGGTCGGACCGCGACCGTGACTATAACGCGCTGTCCGCCACCGCATCCGACACGTGCGAGCCGGCAGAAGTGAACGCCGAAGATCCGCTGTTTATCCTTTACACCTCGGGCTCTACCGGTCAGCCCAAGGGCGTGGTGCACACCACCGGCGGTTATCTGGTCTATGCGGCGATGACGCACCAGATCACGTTCGATTACCACGACGGAGACATCTATTGGTGCACCGCCGATGTGGGCTGGGTCACCGGCCACAGCTATATCGTCTATGGCCCGCTTGCCAACGGCGCGACCACCCTGATGTTCGAAGGTGTGCCAACCTATCCGGACGCCAGCCGGTTCTGGCAGATCTGCGAAAAGCACAAGGTTTCGCAGTTCTACACCGCCCCAACCGCGATCCGCGCGCTGATGGGCCAAGGCGACGATTTCGTCAAAAAGGCCGACCTCAGCAGCCTGAAACTGCTGGGCACGGTGGGCGAGCCGATCAATCCCGAAGCCTGGGAATGGTACAACTATGTTGTCGGCGGCGGGCGTTGCCCGATCGTCGATACATGGTGGCAGACCGAAACCGGCGGTCACCTGATGACCCCCCTGCCCGGCGCACATGAAACCAAACCGGGTGCCGCGCAAAAGCCGTTCTTTGGCATAGCGCCCGTGGTTCTGGACCCGACCAGCGGTCAGGAAATCGACGGCAATGGCGTCGAAGGTGTCTTGTGCATCGCGGACAGCTGGCCCGGCCAGATGCGCACCGTCTGGGGCGATCACGAACGGTTCGAGCAGACCTATTTCAGCGACTACAAGGGCTACTACTTTACCGGTGATGGGTGCCGCCGTGACCAAGACGGCGATTACTGGATCACCGGCCGCGTTGATGATGTGATCAACGTGTCCGGTCACCGCATGGGCACGGCCGAAGTTGAAAGCGCGCTGGTCGCCCACGACAAGGTCGCCGAAGCGGCGGTTGTCGGTTATCCGCACGACATCAAGGGGCAAGGCATTTACTGCTATGTTACCCTGATGAGCGGCGAAGAACCGTCGGAAGACTTGCGCAAGGAATTGCGCACATGGGTCCGCAACGAGATAGGCCCCATCGCCTCGCCCGACCTGATCCAGTGGGCGCCAGGCCTGCCCAAGACACGCTCGGGCAAAATCATGCGTCGTATCTTGCGCAAGATCGCCGAGAATGATTTTGGCGCATTGGGCGACACGTCGACACTGGCCGACCCGTCTGTTGTGGACGACCTGATCGCAAACCGCATGAACAAAGGCTGACCTGCATGACCGACACCAAGACCACCGCTGATGTTGCCACCGTGGCGCCGCCTGTGCTGATCCTGCTGGGGCCGCCGGGTGCCGGCAAGGGCACGCAGGCGCGTATGCTGGAAAAACGCTATGGCCTTGTGCAGCTTAGCACCGGCGACCTGCTGCGTGCGGCGGTGGCCGAGGGGTCCGAAGCAGGCAAGGCGGCGGACAAGGTGATGAAATCGGGCGGGCTGGTCAGTGACGAGATCGTCATCGCCATCCTGCGCGACCGGCTGGCCGACCCCGACACCGCCAAGGGCGTGATCCTGGACGGTTTCCCGCGTACCACCGTTCAGGCCGAGGCGCTGGACGATCTGCTGGCCGAAAGCGGACAGCGCATTGACGCGGCCATCAGCCTTGAGGTCGACGACGAGGCGATGGTGCACCGTATCGCGGGCCGCTACACCTGTGGAGAATGCGGCGAGGGGTATCACGACAGCTTCAAGAAACCCAAAGTCGAGGGCGTTTGCGACGTCTGCGGGGCGTCGAACATGAAACGCCGGTCGGATGACAACGCTGAAACCGTGGCCGAACGGCTGGCGGCCTATCACAAGCAGACCGCCCCGCTGATCACCTATTACGAGGATCGGGGCGCCTTGCAGCGCATCAACGCCATGGGGTCCATCGACGAGATCGCCACAACCGTCAGCCGCGCCGTGGCCGACGCGACGCGAAACCGACCGACGTAATCTAAGCGCTGGATCCTGTGAAACGGTGCGGTTCGCAAAAAGGCCCGGCAATTGCCGGGCCTTGTCTTTTCTGGCTCTCGTCTTCTCTGGATACGCTGCGCGCTTATTGCGCGGGCACCGAGACCAGTTCCATCTTGCTGACGGCCACGGCCAGATTGATGCCGGTTTCACCCGAGATGCTGAACGGTTGCAGGGCATATGTCTCGTTCGAGCCACCCAGCATCGCGTTCGCGCCCAAGCCGACGCCAGCGGAGGCCGCAGCCGTCACACCGCCATAGGTGCCCGCCAGCGCGCCGGTGACGTGTTCTTGCTCGGTCGGGGCCAGCACGACCCATTTGATCACAGCGCCGTCGCTGCGGCCCAGATCAATGCCGAATTTCTCAATCGAACCGGTGTAGAATTCCGGCGGCAGCTCGTCATTGGCCGGGTTGAACGTGCAAGCCAGTTCCTTGGTCGAGCCAAAGACGAAGCCGTTACCGCCTTCGACGTTGCAGTCCAGCAACCCCAGCTCGGCGCGGTCCTTGGCTTGGGCCTGTGCTGTGGTCGCGGGCCCGAACGTGCCTGCGGCCAGGCCTGCGGTCAGCGCCAGTGCTGCGGTGATGCTTTTGGGGGTGATACGTGTCATGTTGGTCTCCCGTTCGTTATAGGTGCGAGCTTGCCCGCGCTGACATGACAACGTGCGCGCGCCGCGCAATGTTCCAGTGCCGTCGCGGCAGGCGGCACTGCGCCCTCCCACGCACCTGTTCTGATATGGACACCACCGGCGGAACATGGCACCCGTCACAGGATGAGCGTTTACGACGAGATATTTGCCCCCGGCCCCGATACCGACGTGTCCTTGCGCCACGCCTTCGGGCGGTTTGGCACAGGCGTGACCGTGATCACCGCGGCGTCCGACATCGGGCCGCTGGGGTTCACGGCCAATTCGTTTTCATCGGTATCGCTCAACCCGCCGCTGGTGCTGTGGTCACTGTCGAACACGTCACGGCGCCACGACGCTTTTGCCCAAGCACAGCATTACAGCATCCACGTTCTGACCGATGCGCAGGCCGACATGGCGCTGCATTTCGCTGCCAAGGGCGACGGGTTCGACGCCTATCCCCACGACATCGACGCGCACGGCGTGCCGCTGCTGCACGGATGCCTTGCGCGGTTCGACTGCACCCACTACGCCGCGCACCCCGCAGGCGATCACAGCATCATCGTCGGGCGCGTCACTCAGGTCGCCGCCAAGGCCGCCGGTGCAGGTCTGGCCTTTGACCAAGGCGTATACGGTCGCTTTCAGGCGTTTTGACCCAACCCGTCTGACACAATGCAAAATGGCGCGGTTTCCCGCGCCATTGCTGTTTTAGTGCCAAGTGGCAAAAATCACTTCCAGCCAACTTCGTTAAAGATCTTCTGCGCCGCAGGCACGTTTTCCGCCACGGCGGACAGGTCGACATCATCGGGCTTGAACATGCCCAAGGCCGCGACCGACGGGCTAAGGCCCACACCCGGCACGGCAGGGTATTCATCGTTGCCGGCCGAGAAATATTCCTGCGCCTTGTCCGAGGCCAGATATTCAAGGAAGGCCACCGCATTGTCACGGTTGGGCGCATGAACAGCCACACCGCCGCCCGACAGGTTCATATGCGCGCCTTCGGCGTTCTGCGACGGGAACACCCAGCCAATGTTGGCAATCGCGTCTTTTTCCAGACCTTTGACATCGGTGCGCAGGGCGCGGGCGAAGTAATAGGTGTTGGAAATGGCAATGTCGCATTCGCCCGACACCAGTCCGCGCAACTGGTCGGTGTCACCGCCCTGCGGATCACGGGCAAAGTTGTCGACAATCCCTTGCGCCCAGGCCTTGGCCTCTTCCTCGCCAAAGTTTTCGATCATCGCGGCCAGCAGTGTCTGGGAATAGACGGCTGTGGACGACCGGTGGCACACCTGCCCCTTGTAGGCCGGATCGGCCAGATCAAGATAGGTTTGCGGCGGGTTTGCCACGCGGTCCTTGTCATAAAAGATGATCCGCGCACGCTGCGAGAAGCCAAACCATTCGTTGTCGGCATCTTGCAGATAGCCCGGAATGCGGTTTTCCAGAACATCGCTGTCCACGGATTGCAACACGCCCGCATCCTTGGCCCGCTTCAAACGCGAGGTGTCGACCGTCAGCAGTACGTCGGCGGGCGAGTTCTGCCCTTCGGCCTGCATCCGCGCGATCAGCTCGTCGGCGTTGCCTTCAATGCGGTTGATGGTGATGCCTGTGGCCTCGGTAAAGTCGGAATACAGCCGTTCGTCGGTGTCGTAGTGACGCGAGGAATACAGGTTCAACTCGCCGTCGGCATAGGCCGGCAGCGCCACCAACGTGGCAAAGGCAAGGGTCAGAGGGGGGGCGAAACGCATGGGGAAAACTCCTGTTGCAGTAAATTCCGATTAAAACAGTCAATTACTTAAATCGGGCCATGCGTCAAGCCATTGGCGTGAAAACCGGCAGGGTGTCGCAATTCGTCGCGCCCTGCCCCGCGCATGTTTCGCAAAGATGGTCCAGCTCTGCTATGGTGAGGAAAACCCCGAACCGAACGCGCATCGTTGAACAAACTTCGGGTTGAAACATAGAGCCGTTAGCGCTAACAAGACTGCAACAGCCAATGACACATATCCGTGAAGGGAACACCGCCCATGGCCCTCAATCCCAAGATTCAGGACGTCACAGCCCGCATTATCAAACGCTCGGCGGACAGCCGCGCGCGCTATCTGGACAACATGCGCCGCGCCGCCGACGACGGCCCACGCCGCGCGCACCTGACCTGTGGCAATCAGGCCCATGCCTTTGCCGCGATGGGCGCCGAGAAGGCGCCGCTGGTCGAAGGGATCAGCCCCAACATCGGCATCGTAACCGCGTACAACGACATGCTGTCAGCGCACCAGCCGTTCCAGCGGTTCCCCGATCTGATCAAGCAGACCGCACTGGCCAACGGCGGCACCGCACAGGTTGCGGGGGGCGTACCCGCCATGTGCGACGGCGTGACCCAGGGGCAAACGGGCATGGAGCTGTCGCTGTTTTCGCGCGACGTCATCGCGCTGGCCGCCGGTGTGGCGCTGTCGCACAACACCTTTGACAGTGCGGTTTATCTTGGTGTTTGCGACAAGATCGTGCCGGGGCTGATCATTGCCGCCGCGACCTTTGGCTACATCCCCTCGATCTTTCTGCCTGCGGGGCCGATGCCCTCGGGCCTGCCGAACGAGGAGAAATCCAAGGTCCGCCAGCAGCACGCCGCTGGCGAAGTGGGCCGCGACAAGCTGATGGAGGCCGAGATGGCATCCTATCACGGTCCGGGCACCTGCACGTTCTACGGCACCGCCAATTCCAACCAGATGCTGATGGAGTTCATGGGCCTGCACCTGCCCGGTGCGTCTTTCGTGAACCCCGACACCGACCTGCGCGATGCGCTGACCCATGCGGGCGCCAAACGCGCGCTGGAAATCACCAACCTGGGCAATGATTACCGCCCCGTCTGTGATATTCTGGACGAGCGCACCTTTGTGAACGGTCTGGTGGGGCTGATGGCGACGGGCGGATCGACCAATCTGGTGATCCACATCATCGCCATGGCCCGCGCCGCGGGCGTGCAGCTTGACCTGCAAGACCTCTCCGACATCTCTGACGCGACACCGCTGATGGCGCGCGTCTATCCCAACGGGCTGGCCGACGTGAACCATTTTCACGCGGCGGGTGGGCTGACCTATATGATCGGCGAACTGCTGGACGCGGGCCTTCTGCATCCTGACACAGTCACTGTCATGGGCAACGGCCTGCAAGACTACACGCAAGAACCCAAACTGATCGACGGCGAAGTCCGCTGGCAGGACGCCCCACGCCACAGCCAGAATGATCGTATCCTGCGCCCCGCCAGTGATCCCTTTGCACCGCAGGGGGGCCTTAAACAGTTGAACGGCAATCTTGGGCGCGGGGTGATCAAAATCTCGGCCGTTGCGGATGAACACCAGCTGATCGAGGCCCCTGCCCGCGTGTTCCACGACCAGGAAGAGGTCAAGGCCGCGTTCAAGGCAGGCACCCTGACCGACGACTGTGTGATCGTGGTGCGGTTTCAGGGGCCCAAGGCCAACGGCATGCCCGAACTGCACGCGCTGAACCCGCTGATGGCCGTGATGCAAGGACGCGGGCAAAAGGTGGCGCTGGTCACCGACGGGCGCATGTCCGGGGCATCGGGCAAGACCCCCGCCGCAATCCACGTCAGCCCCGAGGCACTGGACGGCGGGCTGATCGCCAAGGTACGCGACGGCGACATGATACGGCTGGACGCCAAGGCCGGAACGCTTCAGGTTCTGGCCGAAGGAATCGAAGACCGCGCGCCCGCCACTGCCGACCTGAGCGGCAACCGCAACGGCGTGGGCCGCGAGCTGTTCGCCATGTTCCGCGCCAACGTGGGCGGGGCCGACACCGGCGCTGCCGTGGTCGTTTAAGACACAACAGGAGAAACACGATGACACCCCAAGACGCCAGCGCCGCCGCCCTGCGCATTGCGCAAATGGCCCCGATCATTCCGGTTCTGGTGGTCGACGACGCCACCCACGCCGCGCCGCTGGCCCGCGCCCTTGTGGCGGGCGGGCTGCCCGCGCTTGAGGTGACGTTGCGCACGCCTGCCGCCCTTGACGTGATCCGCGAGATGGCGGGCGTTCCGGGTGGCGTCGTGGGCGCCGGCACCCTGCTGACCCCTGCCGATGTGCAAGCTGCCAAAGACGCAGGCGCGCAATTCGGCGTGTCCCCCGGCGCAACCGACCGCCTGCTGGACGCCTGCGAAGAGGCCGACCTGCCTCTGCTGCCCGGTGCCGCCACCGCATCCGAGGCGATGCGCCTGCTGGAACGCGGCTACACCATGCTAAAGTTTTTTCCCGCCGAAGCCTCGGGCGGGGCGGCCGCGATCAAAGCCATCGGCGCGCCGATCCCGCAGGTGATGTTCTGCCCCACGGGCGGCGTCAGCCCGGCCAATGCCGCAGATTACCTGAGCCTGCCGAACGTCGTTTGTGCAGGCGGGTCCTGGGTTGCCCCCAAGGATATGGTGCTGGCGGGGGACTGGGACGGGATCACAGCGCTGGCACAGGCAGCGGCGCAGTTAGAGCGCTGACAAGGCCCCCCATCGCCCCGCAGAACATATGGCCGCTTGCATCCCAAGCGGCCATTTTCACACGCGGCTTATGACTGACACTGGGCCGGCATCTTGAAATCCGGCTGCCGCGTCTTTGCCTCGGCGTACAGAGCGCATTCTGCCGCGACCATATCGGCGCGGGCCTTTTCAATTTCCGCACGTTGTTCCGGCGTTGGCTGTTTCTTGGGGGCCGATGTAGATGTCGGTGTCGATGTCCCGCAGGCGACCAACGCCAGTGCGGCGATCAGCGGCAAGGCAAGTTTGCGCATGTGTTTTTGTCCATGTTTTCAAAGCCGAACATAATTGTTCGCCGCATGAGTGTGGGAACACTGGCCGCGTGTCAACGCCGGTTCAACCACAACATGCTCTGTCAGGGCGCGATCAGCGTCACCCCCGGCATCCGCTGGATGCGCAGCATGTCGTCGTCATAGACCTCGGTCAGCTCGTCAACCAGATCCTCGGTCCAGCCGGGCATGTCCAGCTCTTCCTCGATCTCGTCTTCCAGCGCGTATTTGTCCAGAAACGCCGCGATCACCCGGCGTTTCTGGATCTCGGTCATCGCCGGATGGGTCTTGAGATAGCCGCGAAACCGCTGCATCCCTTCGGGCGACATGATGTCACCCAGCACGTCAAAGCCGCCGATGATCTTTTCGTTGTGCTCCAGCCCCGCCATCTCGCGGATGATCTCGGCCCAGATCAGCGGCGTGTCCTCGTTGCACCACACCGTGATGTTCACGTTGGGCGCGGCCGCACGCACTTCGACCAGCATGTCCGACCACCGCACATCCGCCGGATCGACCCCACCCAGAAACGCGTCCACGCTTTCATGCGGTGACGCACGGAACACCGCGGGCAAAAACGCCGCCGGATTGCGCAGCGCTGTGAACATCTCGATCTGGTCATGCGGGAAAAGCTGGCTCATTTGCACCATCCGCTCGGCCGCATTGGGATAAAGCAGCCCGCCCCGCACCGACGCGCGCGGCGCACCGAACACATGCGCATGGCTCAGAATCACACGATCTGCATCTTCCGCGTCCAGAATGGCATCCAGCAAAACATCCCGCGCCCCTTCGGCGGGTGCTGCGTTCTGCATCGCGCCAAACGTATCACGCAACAATTTGCGATAGCGCGAAGGCCCGGGCACGGCCACGCCCTTGGCGGCAAAGTCTTCCTTGTTGCGCAGCAGGCATTTGACCAACCGCTCTTCTTCCGTGAAGTGCGCGCCTGTATGAAGAACAATCTGCATAAATGGGTGTCTGATCCTGTAAGGCTGTGCCCGTGCGTTTGTTATAGCGTTTTTGACGGTCGGGAAAACCACCAAACATAAACTGCATCAGCAAGTGCATTTTCATCTTGCGCGTCGTGTAACAGCGCAGTAAACGAGCGCCCGAGTGCCCCTATAGCTCAGCTGGTAGAGCAACTGATTTGTAATCAGTAGGTCCGCGGTTCGAGTCCGTGTGGGGGCACCATTTTTCCTTAAATCTCAGTAATTTTTCGCGCAGTCACAGCGCTCTTATACGTGCGCATGTCATCATAAACCGGGGCCAAAGGCGCTTCCTTTCGAAATGTCCCTCCTGCTGTGGCCACAGCCCAACCTTGCGGGAGAATCGCCAAGCCCCTCTTCTCTTGCCAAGACCGCAAACTGTGCAGAGCCGGCGGATACATTTGGCCTACCCTCGGCGACATTTTAGCTTATTGGGAGAGCAAATCTTATCAAGGACGCACCATGACATCCTCACAGACCCTGCCAGAACTGGTTAACGCTG
Organism: uncultured Pseudosulfitobacter sp.; assembly: GCF_963976325.1. Lineage (NCBI taxonomy): Bacteria > Pseudomonadati > Pseudomonadota > Alphaproteobacteria > Rhodobacterales > Roseobacteraceae > Pseudosulfitobacter > uncultured Pseudosulfitobacter sp. The sequence continues at coordinate 279,756 of NZ_CAXBJW010000001.1, read as the reverse complement.
CACTGACTGCCGCGAAAGCGTCACAAGACCGGATTTCGGCAATCCTGGAACATGCGCAGGGTCAGCCTCTGTCGGGCGCGCAAATCGAAGAAGTGACATCTGAAACGGTCGCAATCGAATTGGCGGCCGTCGATGTCTTTACCGTGTTCGAAGCACGCATGCAGCGCCATTTCAAACGCGGCCCGCTGTCACGCAAAGTCGAAGCCCGGTTGTCGGCCGCCGGACATGCCGATCTTGCCCACAGGCTTCACCAATACTACCTGGCGATCAATGTCCTGAAGCACGGCACAGGCGCGAGCCATCGTGAGTTGCTGAGCGCCAAGACACCGATGTTTGCCGTGGTACAGGCCGCGGAAGGCCCGACCAGGGCCGAGGGCGCGCCCTCGGGCTTGATTGATGTCATGTCGCCGCGTTTCTTTGACGGGTTGGCGGAAACCATTCTTGACGCATCTCAGTTTCTCGAGAACGGCCAGGGTTAGGCGCAGCCGCGCTCAGCCGCAATCTGTCACATTCTCAACGCGCAACCAGCCCGCGATGCCGCTTTGCCAGATGTCGCGTTGTGTGCTGTCGTGGCGCACCCACAGCCAGCTTTCCGACTGCGCCGGAGCCAGATCCTGTTGAGGGTAAAGAACAATATCTCCCACGGGCACAACGTGAAGAAGGTCCGAACTCTCGTCGGGTTCAGCATGTAGTGGCACGCTTGCCGCGCCCGCAACGGTTGCGACAACCTCACAAGCCTCGGAGGCCAGGGCCGGTGATGACATCCCTGACAGGACGCAAAGCAACGCGGCAAAGCCGGTGGTCTGTCGCATGAAAATCCCCCCGTGGCCGACAATTGACCACGCCCCTGACGCTACGCTGCCCGGTCAAAGGCGGCAAGCATTCAAGTAAAGAGGTGCACCGTCCCGGTACGGACAGGGTGCAGCAGGTGCGAGGCAAGCAATCGCGCGCCCCGCGCCCCGCGTCAGGACATGCCCAGCGCTTCTTTGTACATCTCCAGAACCGCTTCTTCTTCGGCGATGTCGTCGGGCTCGCGCTTGCGCAGGGCGATGACCTTGCGGATCACCTTGGTGTCGTAACCGCGCCCTTTGGCTTCGGCCATCACCTCTTTTTGCTGTTCGGCAAGGTCTTTTTTCTCGGCATCCAGACGTTCGATCCGCTCGATGAACTGGCGCAGTTCGTCGGCGGTCACGCGGTAGCTTTCAAGGTTCGTGGCGGTGTCGGTCATGGGGCGCGTCCTTCGGTCAGGGCTGGTCTGGCAAGACCCAACCGATACCGTCCTGCCCTGCCGCCTGCAAGTCACCTTTGACGCCGGTTTGACGCAAGCCCCGCCTGCTGCGTCGCATTCACAACTTGATCGGCAGCGATCCGCAGGCTAAGCCACGCCTACTTTGGTTCGGCGGGGTGACTCGTCGTTAAAGGGAACGCGGTACGGGGCAATTTCCCCAAATCCGTGACTGCCCCCGCAACTGTAAGCGGTGAGCGCCGCCGTCACATGCCACTGGGGATCAACCCCGGGAAGGCGCGGCCCCGCATCGACCCGCAAGTCAGGAGACCTGCCAAAGGGATCACCCGGATACACGCGCGGGGTGCGTATGTGTCGGCGGCCTGACCGCTTTGGTGGCGTTTCACCGGCGGAAGGCGCTTTGTCCTTTCCCATATCGACGACCAAAGGGCCGGACCCAACCGACCCGTCTGTAAGGGGATAATTTTATGAAACATCTACTCGCTTCGGCCTCCGTGCTGGCCATGGCCACCCTGCCCCGCGTTGCACTGGCGCAGGATGACGCCTTTGATCTGGGCACGATCACCGTCTCGGCCAGCCAGACGCCGGTTGAGACGAAACGCACCGGCACTGTGGTCGAAGTGGCCGAGCAGGACGACATCGAAAAGAGCAGCAGCGCGCGCGTTGAAGAAACGCTGGACACTTTGCCGGGCATTTCGGTGTCGGGCAATGGCGGCCTTGGCAGCACCACGACGCTGCGCATCCGTGGCCTGCCCGGCAAATACATCCCCGTCTACATCGACGGCATCGACATGACCGACCCTTCCAGCGGGCAAACATCTTTCGGATTCGGCAGCCTAACCACCGCGGGTATCGACCGGATCGAAGTGCTGAAAGGCTCGCAATCAGCAATCTACGGTTCAGAGGCTATTGGTGGGGTGATCAACATCACCACCCTGCGTGCCACCGAAATGGGAACACAACTGCGCTATAGCTTCGAAGCAGGCAGCTACGACACTTATTCCGCCACATTTGGCGTGGCGACCAAAACTGAGCGCGGTGAGCTCGCCTTTACCTTCAGCCATATCGACACCAACGGGTTTTCTGCGGCTGATGAAAATGATGGCAACGACGAAGCTGACGGTTATAAAGGCACGACGCTTTTTCTAACGGGTGCCCATCAGGCCACCGATGTTGTCAAGCTTGGTTTCGCATTGAACTACATCGATAGCGAAACTGAATATGACAGCTTCAATCCGGGCCTCACAGATACCGACGATTTATCGCTTATTACACGGAAAGGCGCACGCATTTACGCTGAAGTCGATGGCGGTGTAATTCAGCATACTTTTTCCATGAATTACTCAGAAACCGACCGCGAATATAAATCTGGTGGCAATAGCAATTTCAATGGACGCCGCAACGAGCTCGCCTACAAAGGCGTGACCCAGATGGGCGCGGTTGATCTGGCCTTTGGCGCCAGCTACACCGAAGAAAAATCTGACGTCGACGGAGTCAAGAACACTTACGAGATCGCGTCGGTCTTTGGCGAGGCACAATATGCCGCCTCCGAGGATGTGGACCTGAGCTTTGCTCTTCGTCACGACGACCACTCGACCTTTGGCGGGTTCACCACGGGCCGTCTTGCGGCCAACTGGCGCATCACAGCGGACACCACCCTGCGCGCGTCCATTGGCACCGGGTTCCGTGCGCCATCGCTCTACGAGTTGTTCGACCCTCTCTATGGCAACTCGTCATTGGTTCAAGAAGAAAGCCGAAGCGCCGAGATTGGCGTTGAACACCGCTTTGCCAAAGATGCACAGATCAAGGCCACCGTCTTCTACACAGAAATCGACAACTTGATAGACTACTTTGATCCTGATGGCTGGACTGGGCCGATTCCGGGGCGCTTTGAACAGTTGCAAGGTGCATCGCGAACTTCTGGCCTTGAACTGTCGGGCCGCGTGGCGCTGGGGGCGGGCACCGATCTGTTCGGCTCGTACACCTACACAGATGGCAAAGATTCAAGCGGCAACCAGTTGATACGCGTGCCCAAGCACGACTTTGTCATTGGCGTCGAGGCAGACCTGAGCGACAAGCTGTCAGGCCAGCTGGTGCTGAACCACGTCGCAGGGCGCGCCAATGACGGCGGCAATGCAATGCCCGACTACACCGTGGTGAACGCCTCCATGACCTATGACTTCAGCGACACCACCGAAGGCTATGTGCGGCTGGAGAACCTGACCAACGAGCAATACCAGACCTCGTACGGCTACGGCACTTCTGACCGCGCGATTTACTTTGGCGTCCGTGCGTCGTTCTGATCTCATAACATCCCTGGCGGCGCTGCTGGTCAGCGCCGCTGCGGCCATGGCAGCCCCCCCGCAGCGGGTGGTCTCGATCAACCTGTGCACCGACCAGCTTGCGTTGCTGATGGCCGCCCCCGGTCAACTGGTGTCGGTCACACGGTTGTCACACGAGGACACGGATTCGGCTTTTTCCGAACAGGCCCGCGCCCTGCCCGCGAACGGATCGGGCGCCGAAGAAGTTTATCTGCTGAAACCCGATCTGGTGCTGGCCGGCACGTTCACCTCGATGGCGACGATTTCCATGTTGCGCAACCTTGGTATCGAAGTGGTGCAATTCGCCCCCGCCCGCGCGCTGTCGGATGTGCCCGAGCGGTTGGCGCAGATGGGCACCGCCCTGGGCCGCGAGGCTGAGGCCACCGCCCTGATCGACACCTTCAACAGCGAACTTGCCGAGCTCTCCGCCACACCTGCCCACCGCCCCCGCGCCGCACTGACATATGTGAACAACTATTCCTCGGGCCGCCATTCGCTGGCGGGTGACGTGCTGTTTGCCGCCGGATTCGACAATGTCGCGGAAGAGGTGGGCCTTGGGTCGGTTGGCGTGCTGCCGCTGGAGCAGCTGGTGCTGCTGGCCCCTGATGTGATTGTCCAAGGGCGCAATTATCCCGGTGCCGCGCGCGCCGAGGACAATCTGGACCACCCAGCCCTGTCGTCGCTGAAAGGCACCTATATGGCCGGAGAGCTGACCGACCGTGATTGGGTCTGCGGTACGCCGAACGTGCTGAACGCCGTGCGCAGCATGGTAAATCTGCGCAAACAGGTCGAGGCCCGCAAATGAAGCTGACGGTTCTTCTGACGACCCTTTGCGTGGTCCTGTTCGTGATTTCGCTGGTGACCGGCACCACGCCTGTGTCCGTGTGGCATTCGTTCACCAGCCTGTTCGCCACCGACGGCACTCCGATGAGCGTGGTAATGCAGCAAATCCGCCTGCCGCGTGCGCTGTTGGCGGTGATGATCGGCGCGTCGTTGGGGGTATCCGGTGCCGCGATGCAGGGCTATCTGCGCAACCCGCTGGCCGAGCCGGGCCTGATCGGCGTGTCGGCGGCGGCGGGTCTGGGCGCGGTGCTGGCGCTGCAAACCGGACTGGCGGCCGCCTTTGCCTTGGCGTTGCCGCTGTCGGCGCTGCTGGCGGCGCTGATCGCCGTGGCGATGATCCTGACGCTGGCCGGACCGGGCGGCGCGGCGCTGACGCTGATCCTTGCGGGGATTGCGATTTCGGCGCTGGCCTCGGCCTTTACCTCGCTGGTGCTGAACCTGTCGCCGAACCCCTTTGCCGCCGCCGAAATCGTGTTCTGGATGCTGGGGTCGCTGGCCGACCGGTCGTTTTCGCACGTCTGGCTGGCGCTGCCGTTCATGGTGGTGGGCTGGGTGCTGCTGGGGTCGTTGGGCCGTGGTCTGGACGCGCTGACGCTGGGCGAAGACGCCGCCGCCGCGATGGGCGTGCGCCTGCCCCGTTTGCGTCTGGCGTTGGTCATCGGCACGGCGGCCTGTGTGGGCGCCGGTACGGCTGTTGCAGGCTCCATCGGCTTTGTCGGACTGGTGGTGCCGCATGTGCTGCGCCCCTTTGTGGGTGGGCAACCGTCGCGGCTGCTGTGGGCCTCGGCGCTTGGCGGGGCGGCGATGGTGCTGGCGGCGGACATAGCTGTGCGCGTGGCCCTGCCCGACCGCGACCTGAAGCTGGGCGTGCTGATGGCGCTGGTCGGTGCGCCGCTGTTCCTGCACCTGATCTACAAGACGCGGGGGACACTGCAATGAGCCTGCTGACCCTGCAAAACCTGACCGTTCAACGCGGCGCCTGTCCGGTGATCGACAACGTGTCGCTGACCTTGCAGCCCGGCGAATGCGTCGGCCTGCTGGGACCAAATGGCGCCGGCAAAACCACCCTGATGCGCGCGGCCCTTGGCCTGTTGCCGCACGAGGGCACATCGTCTCTGGCGCAGATGACCAGCATGGAGCGTGCGCGCGCCTGTGCGTGGATGCCCCAGGCCCGCGAGATCGCCTGGCCCGTGAGTGTGGAGCGGCTGGTGCGGCTGGGCCGTCTGCCCCATACTGGCACCAAGGCCGAGGATGCCGCCGCCGTCCGCGACGCGCTGGCGCAGATGGGGCTGGAGGCCTACGCCCAACGCACCGCGACGCAACTGTCGGGCGGCGAACAGGCGCGGGTGCTGATCGCCCGCGCGCTGGCGCAGGATACGCCGATGATGATGGCGGATGAACCGATCGCGGGCCTTGATCCCGCCGCACAGATTGCCACGATGCGGGTGTTTTCCGACCTTGCCGCCGCGGGGCGCACGGTGCTGACATCCTTGCACGACCTGGGGCTGGCCGCGCGCCATTGCACCCGCGTGATCCTGCTGCATCGCGGCACTATTGTCGCTGACGGCCCTCCGGTCGAGGTGATGACGCCCCAGAACCTCGCCGACGTCTTTGGCATCCTCGCCCATTACGAAATGACCGACCGCGGCCCCGTGTTCCAGACGCTGGACACGCTGACATGATCGTGCCGCTGTCCCTTGACCGCCCGTGGCTGCGCTTTGACCTGGGCGGGCCGCATCAGGTGTTCAGTTGGGCGCTGAACCGCCCCGGCTTTGTCACTGCCGATGCGATCTCATGGCGCGAGGTGCGCAATGCCGATCTGACACCGGATCTGGACGTGCTGGACTGGCTGACGGGCGAACTGGTCAAGCGCGGCACGCCCGATGATGTGTGTTTCCTGACCTCGCGCGACATTCGCGCGGTGACCGAGCATACCACCACCGCAGGCATCGCCAACGCCCGCGCCGTGGCCACCGTGGGCCTGTCGAACGCCGAACACATCGGCACGCGGCTGGACCGGTCGGGCAAGGATTGGGGCACCATCAACGTCGCGGTGCAGACAGACGTCGCCCTGACCCAAGCCGCCCTGATCGAGATGATGGCCATCGCCACCCAGGCCCGCACCGTCGCGGTGATGGAGGTGGCCCACCAGTTGCCCACCGGCATTGCCACCGGCACCGGCACCGACTGCATCGCGGTGGCTGCCCCTGCGGGCGACGCGACCTTTGCGGGGATGCACACCGATCTGGGCGAAGCGGTCGGCCGCGCCGTCTACACCGCTGTTCTGCAAGGCGCGCAAGAGTGGATGCGGACCGTCCGCAGGCCAGAGGTGATCTGATGGCCTTCCCCCCCGAACGCATCGTCTGCCTGACCGAGGAAACAGTCGAAACGCTGTACCTGCTGGGCCAGTCCGACCGCATCGTCGGTGTCACAGGCTATGCCGTCCGCCCCGCCCGCGTGCGCCGCGAAAAGCCGCGCGTGGGGGCGTTCACCTCGGCGGATGTGCCCAAGATACTGGAGTTGCAGCCCGATCTGGTGCTGACCTTTTCGGACCTGCAAGCCGACATTGCCGCCGATCTGATCCGCGCAGGGATCGCCGTGCACGGGTTCAATCAACGCTCGGTCGCGGGCATTCTGGATATGATCCGCACCTTGGGCGCGCTGACCGGTTGCGCGGCAGAGGCCAATGCGCTGGCCGACAGCTACGGCGCGCGCATCGACACCATCCGCGCCACCCCGCGTCCGTCCTGTCCCCGCGTGTATTTTGAAGAATGGGACGACCCGCCCATTTCGGGCATCCGCTGGGCATCCGAGCTGATCGAGATCGCCGGTGGCGTCGATGTCTTTGCCCACCTGCAAGCCGAACAGGGCGCCCGTGCCCGCATACTGGATGCGCAACAGGTGATTGACGCGGCCCCCGATGTTATCATCGCCTCGTGGTGCGGCAAGAAGGTGCGTCCCGAACGCATCGCTGCCCGCCCCGGCTGGGACACCATTCCCGCAGTGGCGCAGGCCCGCATCCACGAGATCAAATCGCCGCTGATCCTGCAACCGGGCCCTGCGGCCCTGACCGACGGGCTGGACGCCATTCTGACCGCCCTATGGGGAGAGACACCATGATTTTGCCACCCTCGTTGATCGCATTTCTGGAACGCGGCGGGCCTGTGCTGTGGCTGATCGCGGCGCTGTCGGTGCTGACGCTGGCGCTGATCCTTTGGAAGCTGTGGCAACTGGCGCGGCTGGGCGCGTGGTCGGGCGCGGCCACGGCGGCGGCGCTGGACGACTGGGCGCAAGGCAATGTGGACAGCGCCCGCGCAAAGCTGGCCGGTCGCCGGTCCATACGCGCACGTATGGCGCTGGCGGCAATGGACGCGCGACTTGATCCGGAACTGAACGAAGCGCAAGCGCGCGAGGAAACCACCGCACATGCGCGCATTGACCTGGCCCACACCCGCAGCGGTCTGCGCGCGCTGGAGTTGATCGCCACAACCGCCCCGTTGCTGGGTCTGCTGGGCACGGTTGTCGGCATGATCGACGCCTTTCAGGCCCTGCAAGAGGCAGGCAGCCGCGCCGATCCCGCAGCCCTTGCCGGTGGCATCTGGGAGGCGCTGCTGACCACCGCCGCAGGCATGGCCGTGGCGATTCCCGCAGGCGTGGCCCTGACGTGGTTCGAAAGCATCGCCGCACGGCTGCAAGGCGACATGGAAACCGCCGCCACCCGTGTGTTCACCCGAGGCCCCAAAGCGCCCTGATGTTCAGCTTTGGCCCCATTCGGCCCGCCCGCAGGCCCAGCCTTACGCCGATGATCGACGTGGTGTTTCTGCTGCTGGTGTTCTTCATGCTGGCCGCACGGTTTGGCACCGACTTTGCCCTGCCGTTGCAGACGGCGGGTCGTGGAGCTGACTATTCCGGTCCGCCGCGTCTGGTGGGCATCACAGCCGATGGCGTGACCCTGAACGGCGTGGCGGTCGATGACTTGCCTGCCGCCCTTGCGCCGCTGATGTCGGGACCGGACGACGCCGTGCTGCTGCGGGCCCGCGGCGCGGCCACGGTACAGGATCTGGTGCGCACGCTGGACGATCTGCGTGCCGCCGGCCTGACGCAACTGATCGTGGTGGAATAGCGATGCTGGATTTCTCGCCCCCCACGCCCCCACGCCGCAGCGCCGAGAACATCGTGCCGATGATCAACGTGGTGTTTCTGCTGCTGATCTTCTTCCTGATGAGCGCCCAGATCGCCCCGCCGGACCCCATCGACGTCACCGTCCCCGACAGCACGTCCGAAACTGCACCGGTTGACCCCAACGCGCTGTACATCGGGGCCGATGGCACGCTGGCCTATGGCGGTGCGACGGGCGATGCGGCGCTGGTGGCGTTGGAGGATCACACAGGCGTGCTGCCGGTGCGCGCCGATGCTGCCCTGCCCGCGGCCAAGCTGGCCGCGCTGCTGCCCAAGCTGGCAGCGGCGGGCGTAGACGGTGTCGAACTGATCACGGGGGCGAAATGATGCGTCTGGTCGAGGCAGCCGTGTTCCTGTCGCTGGCCGCAAGCGCCCATGTGGGCCTGTGGGCAGCCTTCCCTGCCCCCAACGGGGCGTCCTCGGCTGGCGACACAGGCGCGGATGCGGCAACCGTGGCCCCGGCATCGGCAGCAATGGCAGCCCTGGCCGAGACATGGGAGCGTCCGCCCGAGGCCGTCACTGACATCGCCCTTCCCCAGCAGCCCACGGCGGAAACCGCCCCGCAGCGCCCCGTGGAGGATCGCCCAGCGTCACCCGCTGCGCTGCCCGAAGCGCCGCAGTTCGACATGGCGGCACCTGCGCTGCCGACGCGCCCCGCGCCCTTGCCTGACCTTCAGCCGCAAACCGAGGTGGCACAGCCCGCCCCCCCCGAGGCGATGCCGCAAGACACACCCGCTGCGCGCACCGACGCGCGCCCTGCCCCAGCAAAGCCGGACCAACTGGCCGCCGTCACACCGCCCACCGACATGCCACAGGTTCAGGACACCACTGCCAGCACCTCGAAACGGCCCATGCTGCGCCCGCGCGATCTGGCCCCGCCCGCCAAGGCCAAACCCGCAGCCAAACCGAAACCCAAAGCGACCGCATCCGCCCCGCAACCGAAATCCACCGCCAAGGGCAGCGCCGCGAAATCAGCCACCGCTGGCACCGGCGGCGCCGCGCAAACGCAAAGCGTCTCCACCGCCCGCGCCAACGCCCTGCAAGCGCAATGGGGTGCTGCGATCCAATCCAAAGTGCGCCGCAACGCCGCGTCACCGCGCGGTGCAGGTGCGGGCCGCACCAAGCTGGCCCTGTCCATCGCGCCGTCAGGCGTGCTGCAATCGGTGCGGGTGGTGGCGTCGTCCGGCAATGCGACGCTGGACAAGGCTGCCATTTCCGCCGTGAAACGCGCCCGCCGCTTTGCCCGCGCGCCGGGCGGGCTGACCAAGCCTGCCTATACCTTTACCATCGCACTGGATTTCAACGGCTGACTTGCCCAGCGCGCGCCAATGCAGTAGCGGGTGCGCATGGAACTTGAAACCTCATCCCTGATCTTCGACCTGCTTATCTGGGCCGGTGCCGCAATCTCGCTTATCGGTCTTGCGGGGCTGGTGTGGTGCATCATCCGTGTGGCGCGCGCCAAACGGGCGCAACTGGACGACGACGCCATGCGCGCCGTGCTGCAATCGGTGGTGCCGTTGAACATCGGCGCTTTGTTCGTATCTGCCTTTGGCCTGATGCTGGTGGTCCTGGGCATTTTCCTCGGCTGACGGCCGAAGCTTGCAAACCGTCGATTGGTATTCATATGTTGAATAGACAAACGTCGGAGAGCGCCATGTTTCACCCAGATGTCACCGCCTTTTTCGATCAGGCCACCAATACCGTCAGCTATGTGGTCAAGGACCCGGCAGGCCGCGCTTGTGCTGTGGTCGATTCAGTTCTGGATTTCGACCAGGCCGCGGGGCGCACATCTACCGCCAGCGCCGACCGGATCATCGCGCACATCCGCGACCATGACCTGGAATGCCAGTGGATCTTGGAAAGCCACGTTCATGCCGACCATTTGTCAGCCGCGCCCTATGTGCAGGACCGCATCGGCGGCAAGATCGGCATCGGCAAGAACATCACCGTGGTCCAAGACACGTTTGGCAAAGTGTTCAACGAGGGCACGGAATTCCAGCGTGACGGATCGCAATTCGACGCGCTGTTCGCCGATGGTGACAGTTTTCACATCGGTCAGATGCGCGGCGACGTGATGCACACGCCGGGGCACACCCCCGCCTGTCTGACCTATGTCATCGGCGATGCGGCCTTTGTCGGGGATACGCTGTTCATGCCCGACTTTGGCACCGCGCGCTGTGATTTTCCGGGCGGGTCGGCCACGGATCTTTATGTCTCGATCCAGCGCATCCTGTCACTGCCGGACCAGACACGTATTTTTGTGGGCCATGACTACAAGGCACCGGGACGCGACGACTTTGCCTGGGAAACCACCGTGGCCGAGGAAAAAGCGGCCAACGTCCACATCGGCGGCGGCGTGGATTGCGACGATTTCGTAACCCTGCGCCAGACCCGCGATGCCACATTGGGAATGCCAAAGCTGATCTTGCCATCCTTGCAGGTCAACATGCGCGCAGGCCACATGCCCCCCGCAGAGGACGACGGCACGGTTATGCTGAAATTGCCGATCAACAAGCTTTGAAAGCGAAGGAAATATCATGGAAGTGTCTTGGCTTTGGGGGCTGTTCGGCGGTCTGATTATTGGCACTGCGGCGTCCATCCTGTTGCTGGGCAACGGTCGGATCATGGGGGCATCGGGCATTCTGGGCGGGCTGCTGGACGGCACCGCGCGGCGCGGCTGGCCGGAATCGGTGGCCTTTATCGCCGCCGTGATCGCGGTGCCTGCCGCCTTTCACTATCTGGGCACCGCAAGTGTCGAGACACATGCAACCGCGTCGCCCGCCTTGCTGATTGCGGGCGGTCTGGCTGTCGGACTGGGCACACGGCTGGCCAACGGCTGCACCTCGGGGCACGGGGTTTGTGGGATTTCGCGGCTGAGTGTGCGCGGAATCGCGGCCACGCTGTTCTACATCGGTGCAGGGGTCGCCACGGTGGCGGGCCTGCGCGCCCTGATGGGAGGGCTGTGACATGCGTCTGATGATCGCTTTGATCGCGGGTGGCCTGTTCGGGCTGGGCCTGCACCTGTCGGGCATGACCGACACCAACCGTGTGCAGGGGTTTCTGGACCTCTTTGGCAACTGGGACCCGACGCTGGCCTTTGTCATGGGCGGCGCGATTGTGCCCATGGCGGTGGCGTGGCGTCTGACGACGGGTCGCAAGCCCTTGGCCGGCGGCATGTTCCCGCCACGCCCCACCACCGACATCACCCGCAGGCTGGTGATCGGATCGCTGTTGTTCGGCATTGGCTGGGGGCTGGTGGGCCTGTGCCCCGGACCCGCGATGGCATCGCTCAGCTATGGCGGCACGTCGGGCCTGGTGTTCTTTGTGACAATGCTGATCGGCATGGCAGCGGCACCGCGCATCAGTCAGATGCTGGACAGACGCGCGGCATCGGCCTAGACCTTCGAATATGGATATTCGTCAAATCACCCCCGACTACTTCGTCTCGCCCCAAATTGATCCGGCAGACCTGCCCGCAATCGCTGAGGCGGGGTTTACCCGTGTGATCTGCAACCGACCCGACGCCGAAAACCCGCCCAGCCATCAGGCCGACGTGATGGCGCAGGCGGCGCAGGATGCAGGGCTGGATTTCAAGGTTCTGCCGCTGACGCACCAGACCATGACGCCTGACAATGTCGCGGCGCAGATGGGCTTTGTCGCCGATGCGCCGGGCAAGGTTCTGGCCTATTGCGCGTCGGGCACCCGTTGCACGGTGATCTGGGCGCTGGGTCAGGCGGGCACCCAAAGTGTCGATGACATTCTGGAGACCGCCCGCAAGGGGGGCTACGATCTGGAAGGTCTGCGGCCAACGCTTACGGCAATGTCACAGGGCTGAGGGGCCCGCCGCCCTGCTGATGCGGGCGGCACGGGGCCGGCCATTTTCTTGCGCTGATGCTGTCAGGGCACGAAAGTCGTGTCAGCGACCCGGCACCCGAGTGATGGCCGACCGCAGAGCAGCACCCAAGCTCGTTGATTTGCGCGCGGGTCATCCGGTGCAGATTGACACCCCACAGCCTTTGCTAGGGCGATTTGGAAAGCTCAGCGACGCGGTCAAGGCACGAACAGGCACGGCCCACCTGTCGATCAGGCCGATTTTATCTCTGGCAGATCGCCAAGGTCGGGCAAATCAGCCAGATCAGGCAGGTCGTCAAGCTCGGGCAAGCTATTCAAATCAGGCAGCTCGTCCACCTGCGGCGGTGGCATGTCCGCCTCGTCAAAGGATGGCAGCATCGGCATGTCATCAAGAGCGGGAACACCGTCAATATCAGGCAAGGCCGGAAGCCCGCCTGCGCCCATGTCAACCTGCGCCACGGTCGGCATGTCCACGTCCGGCTGGTCCGACTGGCGGCGCTGCGGTTGGTTGGCATGGGCCGGTTCGCGGTCGATCTGCAACGCGCGCTGACCGTCAACCTGCCCCAGCGTCCCCGTGCCCAGACATTTGCCCGACTGTGCCATGATCCGCGTCCTGGGAAAGGTGCCCGGCGGCAGCAGGACCGTGTCGCCCGGCGACAGGCGGGTCAGGTCGGACAGGTTTATCCGCACATGGCACAGTTGCACCATCAATTCCGCCTCAAGCAGCATCACCACGTCCGTCATGTTGCGCGGGCCATGTTCCACCTGCCCCGCATCATCGCTGGCATCCAGACCGCCGCCATCGGGATCGTGCAGCGGCACCAGTGGCAGGAACAGCACAAGATCGCCCTGACGCACGCCCTTGGCCAGATCCAGCGTCAGGCGGATCACGCGGTATTCCGCCCCCTCCAGCGCCATCGCAACCAATCGCGGTTCTTCCGAGCGGGCGCCAAAGGTGAAGCCGCGCAACAGCAAGCGGTCGGCCTCGTCCTCGACCGCAGCCGACGCCTTGTCAAACAGCGCATCCAGCAACGGCGCGCACATGGCTGCGTCCGTCGCTGTCATCTCTCGCGGGTCCCCTACGGGCGACACCACGCGGCCCATCGTCTGCTGCTGGATCAGCCCACCGACCAGCCCCGCGTCAATCATCGCAGCGCCCACGCGTCCCTGCGGCCCGTCCAGCAAAACCAGCAGGTTGGCCGCATCCATCATGTCAATGCACGCCTCTTGGCTGCGATCCTCGACCAGCAAACCAATTGCCTGCATCGCCATGTCAAAGGTATCCAGCCCCACCTTGGCAATCGACAGGCGCATCGCCTTGGCCACGGTCACCGACCGCGCCTGATGCTGCTGTTGTCCTGCGGCCGTCTTGCGACGCAGAACCGATGGATTAGGATCGCTTGCGCTCATGGCACCCCTGCCCTGCGTGTGGGCCCTGCGTGTGGATTGCCCCCGTCCTAGCGCATTAATGGTTACCATAGGCTTTAGACGTGCAGGCGTGCTTGGTCCGCAGGCTACTGCGTGGCCACAGCCTGACGGCGCGGGATTTGCACAACAAAAACATTGCCGGCCGACTGTGGCACATGGGTGATGTCGCCCCCCAGCCGTGCCATAATCTCGCGGCAGATGGCCAGCCCCAACCCCGCCCCCGATCCTTCGCCTTCGGCCACGCGGGCAAATTTTTCAAAGATCAGCGCGCGGGCCGCATCGGGAATTGGCGTGCCGTTGTCACGAAACTCGACCGCCAGCGTATCGGCGTCGACGCCTACGGAAATCTCAAGCTGCGGCGCGGCTGCGCGACAGTATTTCTGAGCGTTGGTGATCAAATTGATGAACACCTGCCCCAACCGGTCCATATCGGTGGTCAACGTGGTGTCGCCCGCCCCCGCATGGCGCACGATCCGCAAACGGCCATCGCCGCCCGCCTGTGCCGTGACCACAGCGTGATCCAGCACCGCGTCCAACGGGCCGGTGGCAGAATTCAGGCTGACCTGACCGTTTTCCAGCACACTCAGATCCAGCAGATCGTCCAGCAACCGCGTCAGGCGGATCGCTTCGACGTGGATGATCGAGGCGTATTTGGTCTTTTCTGCAAGGCTCAGCCCGTCGGCATCGCGCAAAATTTCCGAAAACGCGCGGATCGAGGTCATGGGCGTGCGCAGCTCGTGACTAATCTGGCCAAGGAACGCATCCTTTTGCACCGACAACTGCGTCAGCTTTTCATTGGCCTCGCGCAACTGGCCCGCGGTACGGCTCAGTTCGGCGGATTTTGCTTCAAGCTGGCTGGAATACTCCAGCATCTGCGCGGATTCGTCGGCCACAGCCAGCAAATCCTCGACCGACACCGAGGCCGCACCAACCATCTGGCTGACCATCGCATGCGCCGTGGCGGTGCCAACGGATGCCGAAAGCTCGCGTTCCAGCCGTTCCAGAAACGCAGGGTTCGGTTCGGGCAGATGGCCCGTCATGCCCTGTTCGCGGGCCGCCGCCCGGAACAATGCTTGCGCCTCGGACGCGCCCAGGATGCGTTGCGCCATGATCATCAGGTCTTCGGACGCCGCGACCGACGCGTGCCAGCCGCGCGCCTGCCCCGAATGGTCAAACACGTTGACGAATTGTGCCCCCTGCAAACGCTCCAACGGTTTGGGGAAGGTCAGCAACGACACCACCACGAACACGCCGGTGTTCAGCAGCAGCGACCAGAAAACCGCATGAACGGTGGGGTCCATGCCGTCGATGCCGAAAAACGCATAGGGGCGCAGCCAGCCGATGCCAAAGGGGCCGACCTCGAAAAACGAGGCAGGCAGCACGGCGTCCTGTCCGAAACTGGGCAACAAAGACGCATAGACCCAGATCGCAAACCCAAGACACAGACCCGACAACGCGCCCAGCCGCGTGGCCCCGCGCCAGAAGATGCCGCCCAACATCGCGGGCAGGAACTGCGCCACGCCGGCAAAGGAAATCAAACCGATCGCGGCCAGCGCGCCGCTGCCCCCCGACAGCACGTAGTACAGATAGCCCAAGGCGATGATCAGCAGGATCGACAGCCGCCGCGCCAGCAGGATGACATTGCGAACGTCGCCCGACATGCTGGCCCCGCCCGGCTTGATGCTGAGATAGATCGGCATGACCACGTGGTTCGACACCATCGTCGACAGCGCCAGCGTGGCCACGATCACCATGGACGTCGCCGATGAAAACCCGCCCAGAAACGACAGCACCGCAAGGCCGGTCTGCCCCTGGGCCAAGGGCACGCTGACCACGAACAGGTCGGGGTTCGATCCCGCAGGCAGCAGCTTCAGGCCCACAACGGCGATGGGCACCACGAACAGGCTCATCAGCATCAGGTAGACCGGAAAGGCCCAGCTTGCGATCTGCACATGGCGTTCGTCGTCATTCTCGACCACCAGCACCTGAAACATGCGCGGCAGGCACAGGAAGGCCGCAGCCGACAGCACGGTCAACGCGGCCCAGCGGCTGCGGTCCAGCTCCCATGTGCCCAGCGCGCTGGCGTCGATGCGCTCCATCATCGGGCCGATGCCCCCCGCGATGCCCCAGACGACAAAGATGCCCACGGCCATAAGCGCCACCAGCTTCACCACGGCCTCGACCGCGATGGCGATAACGACGCCGTCATGGCGTTCATTGGCGTTCAGGTTGCGGGTGCCGAACAGCACCGTGAACACCGCCAGCCCGCCAGCCACCCAGAACCCCGCCGACAGCGGGTTGAGCGCCGCCGCACCGGCCGCGTCGGACGGACCTGCAAAAATGGAAAGCGCCAGCGTAACCGATTGCAATTGCAAGGCGATATAGGGCGTAACGCCGACGACAGCCATCACTGTCACCACAATCGCCAGCGTGTTGGATTTGCCATAGCGCGCCGAGATCAGGTCGGCCACCGAGGTCACCCGCTGGCTGCGCCCGATGCGCACCAGCTTGCGCAGCACCCACCACCAGCCGATCATCACCAGCGACGGGCCCAGGTAGATGGTCACATATTCCATCCCCGACCGCGCCGCATAGCCAACCGCGCCGTAAAACGTCCAGGCGGTGCAATAGATCGACAGCGACAGCGTGTAGACCAGCGGCGTGCGCAACCAGCCGCTGCGCCCGCGCACGGCGGCACGTTCGGCGGCAAAGGCGACGGCAAACAGAAACGCCACATAGACCAGACAGACACCGACCAGCAGGTTCAGCGACGCCATCAGAGATCACCGCCTTGTTCCGTGCTGTCATCGGCCTTGGGTTTCAATCCGCGCCACAAGCCGAAGCTTAGCCCGATCAAAACGCACCACACGCCAAAGACGTAATAGATCGCGGCGGACATGGTGACATGGCCCGTTTCGTCGCGCGTGGGCCACAGCACCGGCACCATCCACAACAACATGCCCAACACCGGCAAAAGTCGTTGCGCGTCCTGCATCCGGCGGCGGCGGTAGCTGCGCCGCTCCAGAAACACAGGCGAGGATGGGCCGCGTGCCATGCGCCTAGGTCCGCACCAGATCGCGCACGGCGTTCAGCACTTCGGCGTTCGAAAACGGCTTGGTCATGAACCGGTTGACCCCCGCCCGCTCGGCCAGCTCGCGGTCGCGCGACTGGCCGCGTGCGGTCAGCATCAGCACCGGCAGCTCCGCAAAGTCAGGCAGGGCCCGCAGTTCGGTCAGAATCTCGATGCCGCTTTTGCCCGGCAGCATATAGTCCAACACCACCAGATCGGGTCGCGCGTCGCGGATCGCCGATATGGCAGTGGCCCCGTCCGAATGGGTGCCCACCTTCCAGCCGTCGCGCGTTAGCAAAAAGCGCATGGCCTCGATGATATTCACTTCGTCCTCGACCAGCAGTACGTGCTTGTCCATTGGTGTCCATTCCTCCCCGAACGGCCCCCGTCGCACCCGCGTGCCACGTCGCCGCACCACGTTGCCGCGCGCGGCTCTCCTCTTGATCGCAGACTATTGATCGAAAAGCAGTGCCTGTCAAAAGCCTGCGCTCAGGATCGACGGCTCGCGGCGGCCTGCGCAGACCTCGCGCGGGCAGATCCGGCAGGTGGCCCCCACCGGACGCCCCGCAGTTTGACCGTGGTCCGGTGCGCTGACCGGCAGGATCAGCATGGTCGCGTGAACCAGCGGCGGCGCATTATATTGTGCAGGCCCCACAGGTTCGGCGACGGCAAAGCAGTCAAAGGTCGCCACATTGCGCCCCTGTTGCTGAACCCGTTCCCGTAGAACCTGCCCGGGATGCTGCAAGACCTGAAACAGGGGCCACAGCGGACAGCAGGCACCAAAGCGCGGGATGGAAAACCCTTCGACGGGGCGGCGGAACACCAGGCTGCCCGCGCGGTCGCAAACGACCAGCCCACGCGGCGTGCCGGGTTGGGCCGCCAGACGGCGCAGGATGCGGGCGACCGATACGCCGAATTCCTGCGCCAGCGCCACAGGATCAATGCCCGCATGTGCGACCGCTTCCATCAATGCCGCACGGCTGACCGCGCAGGCGTCGGCTTCGATCTGGGTCAGAACCTGCCGCGCCAGATGCTGGGCCGCGACAGAGGCCAGTTGCGGGGCCTGTGCCAGCACAGCCTCAACTGTTTGCGTTCCGGCTTCCAATGCCTCGAAACTGTGACCCTGCGCCTCAAGAAAGGCATCGACCTCTTCCTGGGGCGACGCATGGGCGGTCTCTTCGGGGTTCGCATCCAGATAGGTCACCAATGCCTTGGCGCTGTCCGCCAGCCGACGGCTGTCCTGGTCGATGTTGGCGTGGAACCGCGCCTGCCAGTCGGGCGAAATGCTGGTGTCATCGGCCAGAATCGACGCGGTCGACCGGATCGCCGCAGCCGTCGACAGAACCTCGTGCATCGAGGTGGCCAGTTGCGGATCATGGGTCAGCCGGTCGCTGAGTGTTTCAACCGTGCGTTCCAGCGACAGCACACGGCGATGGGCACCGGCCAGCACCTCGGCCCAGCCGGGAAAGCGGCCTGCAAATTCTTCGACCCGCTCGACCTCGGCCACGCCGCGCCCCACGTCATTGGCCGCCTCGCGCAGCGACGCGATCAGCGCGGCTTCGGCCCCTTCAGTCAGGGCAGAGGGTTCAACCCCCAATAAATGCGCGATGTTCAGCAGCAGTTTGCCACCGATTCTGCGGCGGTTGTGTTCGATCAAATTAAGATAGCTGGCCGAGATTCCGGCCTGTTGCGCCAGATCGGCCTGTTTCAGACCGGCAATCACCCGGCGTTCCCGAATACGGCTGCCGGTTAACGAGTCCTTATTCATTATCCGCCCCCATCGCTTTGTTGCACCTTATCAAAGGCTTTCTGCAACGCGACATAAGTAAATTTACATATCGTTAACGAATTCTGTTCATTTATTTACAAAATAATCTTGAATTTCAAGGGGGTTATTGCGCAGTTTTCCAAAAGCAGGCGATAACATATTTGCACTGTGCACCAACAGGCGTGGTGCATGTGCCTTGTGCGGACGGAGGAGTCGGCAGGGCGCAATTCAACAACTGGGAGGATTTCATGTCCAATTCGAACTTTACACGTCGCGGCGTGCTCAAGACCGGCACCATTGCCGGTGCGGGCCTTGCGCTGCCGACGTATCTGAGTGCGGCCAGCCACGCAGGCTTTACCAACGCGCCGACCGGCGACACGGTCACGCTGGGCTTTAACGTGCCCCAATCCGGCCCCTACGCGGATGAGGGCGCAGACGAGCTGCGCGCCTTCGAGCTGGCGGTCGAACACCTGAACGGCGAAGGCGACGGCGGTATGCTCAGCACCTTCTCGTCCAAGGTTCTGGATGGCACCGGTATTCTGGGCAAAAAGGTTCAGTTCGTCACCGGCGACACGCAAACCAAATCGGACGCAGCGCGCGCATCGGCCAAGTCGATGATCGAAAAAGACGGTGCGATCATGATCTCGGGCGGCTCGTCCTCGGGCGTGGCCGTGGCTGTGCAGGGTCTGTGCCAAGAGGCTGGCGTGATCTTCATGGCGGGTTTGACCCACTCGAACGACACCACCGGCAAAGACAAGAAAGCCAACGGTTTCCGCCACTTCTTTAACGCCTACATGTCCGCTGCTGCCCTCGCCCCGGTGCTTGAGCAACTGTACGGTTCGGACCGTCGCGCGTACCACCTGACCGCCGACTACACATGGGGCTGGACGCAGGAAGAATCGATTGCCGCCGCGACCGAAGCTTTGGGCTGGCAAACCGTCGAGAAGGTCCGCACGCCGCTGGCGGCCACGGATTTCTCGTCTTACATCGCGCCGGTTCTAAACTCGGGCGCAGATGTTCTGGTTCTGAACCACTACGGCGGGAACATGGTCAACTCGTTGACCAACGCGGTGCAGTTCGGCCTGCGTGAAAAGCAAGCCAACGGCAAGAACTTTGAAATCGTCGTGCCGCTGTATTCCGAGCTGATGGCCAAGGGTGCGGGCAGAAACATTGCCGGTATCGTCGGCTCGCAAAACTGGGACTGGAAGCTGGAGAACGAAAAAGGCGACCGTTACGCGGGCACCAACGCTTTCGTCAAATCCTTCGGCGAAAAATACGGCTTCCCGCCCAGCCAGGCGGCTCAGACCTGCTATGCGCAGACGCTGCTGTATGCTGACGCGGTCACCCGTGCCGGTTCGTTCAACCCCTGCGCTGTCGTCGAGGCCCTTGAAGGGTTCGAATTCGACGGTCTGGGCAACGGCCCGACGCTGTACCGTGCCGGTGACCACCAGTGCTTCAAGGACGTCGTTGTCGTGCGCGGCAAGGAAAACCCCGAGAACGAATTCGATCTTGTGGAAATCGTCGAAGTCACGCCGACCGAGCAGGTCACCTATCCTGTCGATCACCCGATGTTCTCGGGCGGTGCGCTGGGATCGTGCAACCCGGGCGCGTAAGCTGGTTCAAAGTGTGGGGCGGGCCATCGCCTGCCCCGCATTTCCCTGCCCCGCAAGAGGGCAGTTTTCCTGTACAATAAAACGAGTGGGACGATGGATCAGATAATCCTTCAATTTCTCAACGGTTTGGACAAAGGCTCTGCTTATGCATTGATTGCCCTTGGCCTGACCCTGATCTTTGGCACGTTGGGCGTGGTCAACTTTGCCCACGGGGCGCTGTTCATGATCGGTGCCTTTTGCGCCGTCACCCTGCAACGCATCCTGAACCTGTCGACCGTCGTCGAAGACCCGACAAAAACCGATTTCCTGGGAAATCCCGCAAAAATCAGCACCCCCTATGTCGAAAGCTGGTTCGGCCCCGATGTGGGTGCCGCCCTGATTGACTGGTCGGTGCCACTGGCCATCCTGTTTGCCATTCCGATCATGATCATCATCGGGTTCATCATGGAACGCGGCCTGATCAAACATTTCTACAAACGCCCCCATGCCGACCAGATCCTGGTGACATTCGGTCTGGCCATCGTCCTGCAAGAAGTGATCAAGGCGTTCTACGGGGCCAACCCGATCCCCACCGGCGCGCCCGAAGTGTTTCGCGGGTCGTTCGATTTCGGTGTGCTGATCGGGTTTGATCCCAATGCGATCATCTATCCCTACTGGCGCATGGTCTACTTTGCCTTTGCTGCCGTGATCATCGGTGCGGTCTTTGCCTTTTTGCAATTCACCACCTTCGGGATGGTGGTGCGTGCGGGCATGGCCGACCGCGAAACCGTGGGCCTGCTGGGCATCAACATCGACCGCCGCTTTACCATCATGTTCGGCATCGCCGCCGCCGTCGCCGGATTGGCAGGTGTGATGTACGCGCCAATCAATTCGCCCAACTATCACATGGGCATGGATTTTCTGGTGCTGAGCTTTGTTGTGGTTGTTGTCGGCGGCATGGGGTCTTTGCCCGGTGCGGTGCTGGCCGGTTTCCTGCTGGGCATTCTCGAAGCGTTCGCCTCGATGAACGAGGTCAAGGCGATCTTTCCCGGCATCGACCAGATCATCATCTATGTGGTGGCAATCATTATCATTCTCACCCGTCCCCGTGGCCTGATGGGCCGTCGTGGCGTGATGGAGGAATAAGACATGCTTGGACTGACCAAAAAAGACTTTACCCTGTTCATGGTGGTTCTGGCGATGGTGGCCCTGGCCCCCTTCATCCTGAACCCCTTCCCCCAAGGGTCCAGCCTCGCGCAGATGTTCAACGCAGGCTACCCCGACCTGATGCAACGCTTTGTTATCTTTGGCATTCTGGTCATCGGGTTCAACATCCTGTTCGGCCTGACCGGATACCTCAGCTTTGGCCACGCGGCCTTCTTGGGTGTCGGGTCCTATTCGGCGGTCTGGATGTTCAAACTGCTGGGCATGAACGTGATCCCCGGCATCCTGCTGTCGATGGTTGTGGCGGGCATCTTTGCGCTGGCCATCGGATACGTCAGCCTGCGCCGCTCGGGCATCTATTTCTCGATCCTGACACTGGCCTTTGCGCAGATGTCGTACAATCTGGCCTATTCGGTGCTGGGCAATCCGTCGTCGAACTTTAACCTGACCAACGGCGAAACCGGCCTGCAACTGCTGCTGACCGATCCGCGGGTGCTGGGCCAATCGACCACGCCGGACGGGTCGCTGCCGGTGACCAACTTCTTTGGCGTGGCCATGCGCGACAGTTACGAGCTGCGCTTGGGCGACTGGCTGTTCACCTTTAACGCAGGCTACTACCTGTGCGGCATCATCATGCTGATTTCGTTTTATATCTCGATCCGCATCTTCCGCTCGCCTTTTGGGATGATGCTGCGGGCCGTCAAATCGAACCAGCAGCGGATGAATTACACTGGGCTGAACACCAAACCCTACACGCTTGCGGCCTTTGTCATCTCGGGCATCTATGCCGGCCTGGCGGGTGGATTGCTGTCGTCGATGGACCCACTGGCGGGGGCAGAACGGATGCACTGGACCGCCTCGGGCGAGATCGTGATCATGGCGATCCTGGGTGGTGTCGGCACGCTGATCGGTCCCATTCTGGGGGCTGGGTTCAACGAGTATTTCAAGAACATCCTCAGCAAGATCAACGATGGCGTGCTGCATCAATGGCTGGGCTTCCTGCCGGATGGCGTCGAGGATTTCCTGGTGACCATCATCCACCCCTTTGTTGGCAAGGGCTGGCATCTGACGCTGGGACTTTTGTTCATGGTCGTGATCATCTTCCTGCCCGGCGGGCTGGTCGAGGGCGGCAAACGTCTGGGGGGCCTGTTCTTTGGCCGGTCCAAACGCGCAACCGCACAGGCCGAGGCGGATGCCGCCAAACGCCGCAACACAGCAGCCGAATAAGGGAGAGAGACAAATGGGTATTCTCGAAGTCAAAAATGTCGGCAAACGCTTTGGCGGGTTGCAGGCGCTGGGGGATGTCAACCTGAGCATCGCGGAGAACAGCGTTCATGCGATCATCGGACCCAACGGCGCGGGCAAATCCACGTTACTGAACTGTCTGGTGGGCAAACTGATCCCCGACACCGGGTCCGTGTTGTTTGACGGCCAATCCGTGCTGGGGCGCAAGCCCTATGAAATCAACCAGATGGGCATCAGCCGCGTTTTCCAGACGCCGGAAATCTTTGGCGATCTGACGGTGATGGAAAACATGATGATCCCCTGCTTTGCCAAGCGGGACGGGTCGTTTGGGCTGAACGCGATGACCAACATGCTGGACGACCGTGACATCGTGGAACGGGCCGAACACATGCTGGAAGAAATGAACATGGCCGACAAACGCCACATGCACGCGGCATCGTTGTCGCGCGGTGACAAGCGGCGGCTGGAGATCGGCATGTGCCTGTCCCAGGAACCCCGCCTGTTGCTGCTGGACGAACCCACCGCCGGCATGGCGCGGGCCGACACCAACAACACCATCGACCTGCTGAAACAGATCAAGGCCGAGCGCGACATTACCATCGCCATCATCGAACACGATATGCATGTTGTGTTCTCTCTGGCCGAGCGGATCACCGTTCTGGCACAGGGCACCCCGCTGGTCGAAGACACCCCCGACAACATCAAGGGCCATCCCAAGGTGCGCGAAGCCTACCTTGGCGAAACCCAGGCAGCATAAGGACGGGCCGGATGAACACTCAACCCGACTTCTCGAAGAACGCAAACCACGCGGCCACGGCCCCGGCCTTTCTATCGGTCTGGGATGTGCACGCCTATTACGGCGAAAGCTATATCGTCCAAGGTGTCAGCTTTAATGTCCACGAGGGCGAGATCCTGGCGCTGCTGGGCCGGAACGGCGCGGGCAAAACGTCAACCTTGCGGTCCATCGCGCGCATCGGTGACCCCGAAGTGCGCAAGGGCGAGATCTGGCTGGATCACAAACCGCTGCACAACATGTCCAGCTTCGAGGCCGCGCAGGCCGGTCTGGGTCTGGTCCCGGAGGACCGGCGGATTATTCAGGGTCTGACCGTCGAGGAGAACCTGAAACTGGCCCAGATCGCCCCCCCTATCGGCTGGTCAATCGAGCGCTTGTATGACCTGTTCCCGCGTTTGGGCGAACGGCGACTGCAAGAGGGCGTGACCCTGTCGGGCGGCGAACAGCAAATGCTGGCGATCGCCCGCGCGCTGGCCCGGGACATCAAGGTGCTGTTGCTGGACGAACCCTACGAAGGGTTGGCGCCCGTGATCGTCGACGAAATCGAAAAAACACTGCGGATTATCAAGGAACAGGGCATCACAACCGTGATCGTCGAGCAGAACGCGGTGCGGGCGCTGAAACTGGCCGACCGCGCGGTGATTCTGGACACGGGGGGAATCGTTTTTGACGGCACCGCCGCCGAAGTGCTTGAGAACAAAGAGCTGCGCGAAGAATACTTGGCGATCTGAATTGCACAAATTCCACCTATGATTGAAACCGGCCCCTGCGGCCGGTTTTTTCATGCCGATCCGCGAACGATACTTGGGGTTTGTTCCTCTTTTGGAAACGTTCGTCGTTTTCCCTAGGCAGCCCCCGCCAATTAAGGCAAAATCATGGCATTGACCTGGGGGTTGATTAAGATGCCATTTTCTTTAGCAAATTCTGCCATTCGGCAGGATGATTACATCATTCTTGTGCCATTTCTTGTGACAGGCTTGCAGCCTCAGAACCTTGATCTGGCGCGCTGTCTCCCCCTTTTCCGTTCACATTCGCAAAAGGGATAGCCCACAGATGGCACATCTTTCGTACGTTACCTTCACTCCCGGCAACAACTTGACGGACGCGACCACCGTTGCACTGGGCGCATTTCCGTACACTTTCACTTACACCGGCGATTTCGCCACAGAGAGAACGGTCAACCAGTCGGCTTACAAAGCAACCCTTACCAGCGGGTCTTCGATCACCGGCGGCTTCTTTGGCCAAGGTGACGGCGACGCCGCCCTTTTCATGGAAACAGGCACTGCCATCTACGGTGACCTCGATTTGATCGGCCAGGGCGAGCATTATCTGAACAACCTTGGGCTGGTCAGCGGCGATGTCACATTGGGCAACAGCAGTGATCTGATCGACAACTACGGCAGCATCGGCGGCGACGTGCGCATGGGCGGCGGCGACGATTATTTCCAGAACTTCGCAACCGATACAATGCGCGGTGACGTGGCTGGCACCCTGCGCATGGGCAGCGGCGACGACCGCGTGCTGAACGCAGGCACGCTGGACCGGGTGTTCCTGGGCGACGGCAATGATTTTTACAGCGCCGTGCAGGATGATCTGAACTACGACAACTACGACAACCCCGCTGTCTTTGCGTCCGAAGTGCGCGGCGGCAACGGCAATGACGTGATGTACGGCGGCGCGAACGACGACGTGTTCATGGGCGGCCAGGGCCGCGATGTTCTGAACGGTCACGGTGGCAACGATACGCTGATGGGCGGCAACAACAAGGACGTGTTGCGCGGCGGCGAAGGAAACGACGTGCTGTACGGCGACGGTGGCAAGGACCGTCTGTACGGGGGCAACGGCGACGACCAACTGTTTGGCGGCACTGGCGAAGATCTGATCGACGGCGGGCGCGGCAATGACATGCTCAGCGGCGGTTCGGGCAGCGATGTGTTTGTCTTCGCGGGCAACAGCGGGGCCGACATCATCACCGATTTCGACGCGACCCGCGATATGGTCAGCCTGCCCGACGCGCTGGTTGGCGGCCTGCCCGCGTTCAGCGATGCCGACGTTCTGGCGCATCTGACCTATGCCGGTGGCAATGCGGTGCTGGACCTGTCGGGTCTCTATCAGGATCTGGGGCTGGGCGGCATGAGCGGCTTTAGCAACGCTGACGATATCACCGTGACCTTCCTGGATGTGAAACCGGGTGAGTTGACGGGTGACAACTTCATGACACCGGGCGACGCATTCCTCGTCGCCTAAGTCACACAGTTTGAACCACCGCAATTGCGGGCGTTGTGTTGCAACAGCGCCCGCAAATCTGTTTTCAGCACTTGGCCATCGTGGTTCCTGCCGATACCCCGACACCGCGTAGGAAAATGCCGCTAAGACCCCAAAGGATCGCCCCCCTTGGGACCGATCTTATGACTGCGCGCAGCCAGGGGGCAGCACAGTTTGCCGGTGGCGCCGGTCATCTGCCCGCTGTCACGCAAGCAATCCGTGACGGTACGCGCAGGCACCAGCATCAATCTGCCAAAGCCATGCTTTCCAATGCGGCATATCTGGCCTATAACCCGACCCCAGAACAGGGGGCGTTCAACGCCCCTGGCAAGAGGTCGAGGACGACAATGACAAAGAACAAACACGACGACGACGTGGCCTTTATCAAGGCGCTGGCCGAACTGCTGCGCGAAAACGATCTGACAGAGCTTCAGGTCAAACGCGACTATGCGGAAGACGACAGCCTGAACGTGCGCGTCACACGCGAACACCCGCCCGTCGCAGGCTATGCGCCCGCACCGGCCCAGATTTCCGCGGCCCCGGCTGCTGCCGCACCTGCCGCTGCCGCAGCGTCGGCTCCTGCCGCCAACGAAGATCCCGCAGACCATCCCGGTGCGGTGACCTCGCCCATGGTCGGCACCGTCTATATGCAAGCCGAACCCGGCGCGCCCGCGTTCATCTCGGTCGGCACCACGGTGGCCGAAGGCGACACGCTGCTGATCGTCGAAGCGATGAAAACCATGAACCACATTCCGGCCCCCCGCGCCGGCACCGTCAAGCGTATCCTTGTGGATGATGGCGCCGCGGTCGAATTTGGCGCACCGCTTGTGATCCTGGAATAAGGGTCTGACAATGTTTAACAAAATTCTGATCGCCAACCGCGGAGAGATCGCCCTGCGCGTCATCCGTGCGTGCCGCGAAATGGGCATCGGCAGCGTCGCGGTCCATTCGACCGCCGACAGCGACGCGATGCATGTGCGCATGGCCGACGAAAGCGTCTGCATCGGCCCGCCTTCGTCCGCACAGTCGTATCTGTCGGTCCCGTCGATCATCGCCGCCTGCGAAATCACCGGAGCCGAGGCGATTCACCCCGGCTATGGCTTCCTGTCCGAGAATGCTGCGTTCGTGCAGATCATTCAGGACCACGACCTGACCTTTATCGGCCCGACAGCCGATCACATCCGTGTCATGGGTGACAAGATCACCGCCAAGGACACGATGAAAAAACTGGGCGTGCCTTGTGTTCCCGGCTCGGACGGCGGCGTTGATACGCTGGACGACGCCAAGCGCATCGGCGCCGAGATGGGCTATCCCGTCATCATCAAGGCGACCGCCGGTGGCGGCGGCAAGGGCATGAAAGTGGCCCAGACTGCTGCGGACATGGAAAAGGCGTTCATGACCGCCCGCGCCGAGGGCAAATCAAACTTTGGCAACGACGAAGTCTATATCGAGAAATATCTGACCACGCCCCGCCACATCGAAATCCAGGTGTTCGGCGATGGCAAGGGCAACGCGGTGCATTTGGGCGAACGCGACTGTTCGCTGCAACGGCGCCACCAGAAAGTGTTCGAAGAGGCCCCCGGCCCCACCATCACCCAGGAAGAACGCGACCGCATCGGCAAAATCTGTGCCGACGCTTGCGCCAACATCAACTATATCGGTGCGGGCACGATCGAGTTTCTGTACGAAAACGGCGAATTCTATTTCATCGAGATGAACACCCGCTTGCAGGTGGAACACCCTGTGACCGAAGGCATTTTTGGCGTCGATCTGGTGCGCGAACAAATCCGCGTGGCCGCAGGCCTGCCGATGTCGTTCACCCAAGACGACCTGAAGATCAACGGTCACGCCATCGAGGTGCGCATCAACGCCGAACGCCTGCCCAATTTTGCCCCCTGTCCCGGTCGCATTACGCAATACCACGCGCCCGGCGGTCTGGGGGTTCGGATGGATTCGGCGCTGTATGACGGCTATTCGATCCCGCCCTATTACGACAGCCTGATCGGCAAGCTGATCGTGCACGGTCGTGACCGCCCCGAAGCACTGGCGCGTCTGCACCGTGCCTTGGGCGAGCTGATCGTGGACGGGGTGGACACCACCATCCCGCTGTTCGATGCGCTGCTGCAAGAGCCTGACATCCATTCGGGCAACTACAACATTCACTGGCTGGAACACTGGCTGGAGACGCATCTACAGCCTGCATAATGGATCTCACACCCGAGATTTTGCTGCATGGCTACAGCATCGGGATTTTCCCGATGGCCGAACACCGCGACGACCCGGAGATTTTCTGGGTCGATCCGCGCAAGCGCGGGGTGATGCCGCTGGACGGATTTCATATGTCCCGCAGCCTGGCCCGCGCCATGCGCCGCAGCGATTGGCGGGTGGCAATCAACACCGACTTTCTGGGCACTGTCGATGCCTGTGCCGACCGCGCCGAGACCTGGATCAACGCCGAAATTCGAAGCCTTTACAATGCATTGCACCAGATGGGCCACGCCCATTCCTTTGAGCTTTACGAAGGGGATGAACTGGTGGGCGGCGTTTATGGTGTCACGCTGGGCACGGCATTCTTTGGCGAAAGCATGTTTTCACGGCGCACCAACGCGTCAAAGATGGCGTTGGGGGCCTGCGTTGACCATTTGAAGCGCAGCGGTTTCACCCTGTTCGACACGCAGTTTCTGACCGATCACTTGGCGTCACTGGGCGGGATCGAAGTGTCGCGCGCCGCCTATCACAAGATGCTGGAGCGCGCGCTAGAGGGACAGGCCAGCTTTACACTGCTGCCCCCTGCCCCGCTTCATTCCGTGGTGCAGCGCAGCACCCAGACGTCGTAGCGCGGGTGCTCCATCGCGCTGAGCGCGGGCGCCGAGGCGATCATCCAGCCCGAGAAAATCACGCCCTCGCGGCCCTGCTGGCTGATTTCAAGCGACGCATAAGCATCGCCCGCCGGGTTGCCCGCAGGATAGCGGCATTCGCGCAGAACGATGTTCAGACGCCCGAACTGAACGCTTTGACCGGCTGCGACGTTCATGTCGGTGACGTGGCCGTTGAACGTGTCCAGCCCGCGCAGCACAGCGCCGCTGGCATTGGCCGTTTCCGGTTGCTGTGCCGCCACAGGCAACGCCAGCGCCAGCATCGACAGGGCTGCCAACAGATGTTTCACTCGGTCGCCGCCCCGTCGCTGCCGCCGCCCACGAATTTCAACAGCAGGGAAATCAGGGAAACAGCGCCTTGGGTGTCGGTGATCTGGTCGCCCGGTTCAAAGTAAAACGGCGACCCGCCGGGCACGATTTCAACGAAATTCCCACCCAGCAACCCTTCGGAACTGATCACGATGGCGCTGTCGTCGGGGATCTCGATGGCTTTGGCCACATCCACGGTGGTGTCGGCGCGAAATGTTTCAGGGTTCAGCGCCACGCCCGACACGGTGCCGACCTTGACGCCAGCAAGACGCACATCGGTGCCGACACTCACGCCTTCAAGGCTGCGAAAGCTGGCGTGCAACGGATAGCTGTCACCGCCCGAGCTGAGACCGGCCGCTTGCGCGGCATAGATGCCAAAGGCAACGGCGGCAGCCAGAACCACGCCGCCCACCAGAACTTCTGTTGTGTTTTCGGCCATTTATTCGGGGCTCCACGCCTCGTAATCGCTGCGGTCCGCGGGTTGCACGCGCCGGATCGACCCCGCAGGCGCATAGGCCATCGCGGTGCCCGTCAGGTTTTCCTGGTGCGGCTTTTCCCAAACCTTGTGCACCAGCGGCTTGTCCGTCGGCGGCTCGTCCCAGGTGCGGTGCAGCCAGCCGTGCCAGTTGGGGTCAATACGCGACGCTTCCGCCTCGCCGTTGAAAATCACCCAGCGTTTGCTGTCGTCCGCGTTGCGGTAGAAAATATTGCCCTCGGCATCTTCGCCGACCTTGGTGCCCTTGCGCCACGTGAACAACTGCGTGTTCAGGGTTTGCCCGTTCCACCACGTCACCGCGCGCAACATTGATTTGAGAATACCCATTTTGGCCTCCGAAAGCTTTGCATCGTCTATGCCGCATCGCGCGCACAAGGTCCAGTGGACAGGTACGCGCAGCGGTCTTTTCGGGCGGTTACGTGCCCGCGAATGCCGTGACTTCGATCTCGATCAGGAACTTGGGATCAATCAGCCCGCATTCGATCATGGTCGCCGCGGGCGGGTTGTCGCCAAATGTCTCTCGCAGCAGCGGCCAGCAGGCCTCGAAATCGGCGGCGTTGGGCAGCATGTAGGTCACGCGCACGGCCTTGTCGAAGCCACTGCCCGCCTCGCTCAACGCCTTGCCGATGATTTCGAGCGCGGAGGCGCATTGCGCCTCGACCGTGTCGCCCTGCCCGACGGTGCCCGCCACATGGACAAAGCCGCCTGCGACCACGGCGCGGCAATAGCCGATCTTTGTCTCGAATGGCTTGCCTGAGTGTATCCGTTTAAGTGTCATGTCACATTTCCACTGTTGCCACAAAAAAGGCGGCGCTTGCGCACCGCCTTTGATACTTGCCTCAACACATCCGCCTTAACCTGCGGTTGCAGGAGCTTTTTCTGCATCCGCATGGATCATCAGCGGTGCGGCGTCTGAATTCACCGCCTCTTCGTTGACGACCACTTCGGTGACGCTGTCCAGACCGGGCAGTTCGAACATGGTGTCCAGCAGGATGTCCTCAAGAATCGACCGCAGACCGCGTGCGCCGGTTTTGCGCTGGATCGCACGTTTTGCAATCGCACTCAGCGCATCATCGGTAAAGGTCAGCACCGTGTCCTCGATCTCGAACAGACGTTGGTACTGTTTGACCAACGCGTTCTTGGGCTGCGTCAGGATCGTGACCAGCGCGTCCTCGTCCAGGTCTTCCAGCGTCGCCAGAACCGGCAGACGGCCGACGAATTCCGGGATCAGGCCGAATTTCAGCAGATCTTCGGGTTCGAGGTCGGTGAAAATTTCACCCACGCCACGTTCGTCATTGTCGCGCACATCGGCGCCAAAGCCCATGGCCGACCCTTTGCCGCGTGCGGCAATGATCCGGTCCAGACCGGCAAAGGCCCCGCCACAGATGAACAGGATGTTGGTGGTGTCCACTTGCAGGAACTCCTGCTGCGGATGCTTGCGCCCGCCCTGCGGCGGCACCGAGGCAACAGTGCCTTCCATCAGCTTCAGCAACGCCTGCTGCACGCCCTCGCCCGACACGTCGCGGGTGATCGACGGGTTTTCCGACTTGCGCGTGATCTTGTCGACCTCGTCGATATAGACGATGCCGCGCTGCGCGCGTTCGACGTTGTATTCGCTGGATTGCAGCAGCTTGAGGATGATGTTTTCCACATCCTCGCCCACGTAACCGGCTTCGGTCAGTGTGGTCGCATCTGCCATCGTGAACGGCACATCCAGAATCCGCGCCAGCGTTTGCGCCAGCAGGGTCTTGCCGCAGCCGGTGGGGCCGATCAGCAGGATGTTCGATTTCGACAGCTCGATGTCACCGCCCTTTTGTGCGTGGTTCAAGCGTTTGTAGTGGTTGTGCACAGCCACCGACAACACACGCTTGGCCATCGCCTGACCGATCACATAATCGTCAAGCACGCCGCAAATGTCGCGTGGCGTGGGCACACCGTCGGTCGACTTCAGCCCGCTTGCCTTGGTTTCTTCGCGGATAATGTCCATGCACAGCTCGACGCATTCATCACAGATGAACACCGTGGGCCCTGCAATAAGCTTGCGGACCTCGTGCTGGCTTTTGCCACAGAAACTGCAATAAAGCGTGTTTTTGCTGTCGCCGCCTGAATTGTTCGCCATGTCCACCCTTTCAGGTTTTGCCGTTTTATCACCGCTGCGCCCGATGGTGCAGCAGCCTGTTTCGCGGATGTTCGGGACAGTTTAAGGCAGCCCCAGACGCTCCACAATGTCAAAATGCCCGATTGCCTAACGCCGACAACCGGGCACCCCGTGCCGCTTACTTCGCGTCGTCTTTGGCCTCTTCAGCCTTCTCGCGGTTTTCGACGATCTCGTCGATCAGGCCCCAGTCCTTGGCCTCGTCGGGCGACATGAAGTTGTCACGCTCCAGCGCGGCCTCGACTTTTTCCAACGTCTGACCAGTGTGGCGCACGTAAATCTCGTTCAGGCGCGTTTTCAGCTTTTGTGTTTCCTGCGCGTGAATCATGATGTCGGTCGCCTGACCCTGATAGCCACCGGACGGCTGGTGGACCATCACGCGGCTGTTGGGCAACGAGAACCGCATGCCCGCAGCACCGGCCGTCAGCAGCAACGACCCCATCGACGCCGCCTGCCCGATGACCAGCGTGCTGACCTTGGGTTTGATGTACTGCATGGTGTCGTAGATCGACAGGCCCGAGGTCACAACGCCGCCGGGGCTGTTGATATACATGCTGATTTCCTTGCTGGGGTTCTCCGCCTCAAGGTGCAGCAACTGGGCGACGATCAGCGATGACATGCCATCATGCACCGGACCGGACAGGAAGATAATCCGTTCCTTCAACAGGCGCGAGAAAATGTCATAGGCGCGTTCGCCGCGGCTTGTCTGTTCCACCACCATGGGGACCAGCGTGTTCATATATGTGTCGATTGGATCGTGCATGTGTTCCTGCCTCGTCAGCCTTTGCGGGACCATACCTGCAAAGGTGTTACCTGAGTCTTAGTATCGCCATTTCCGACCTGCAACCCCGCGACCTGTCAAAAGCTGCTGCAATGGTGCCTCGCACACGGTTGCGTGCCTACATCTTGCCCGGAAACACGCAGGTGTATCAGCGGCCCAAATGATTAATACCGACCGCCCCGCTGTCACACCCCCGTTACACTTTTGCGGCATCCGGTGCACAAATCATCAGCCCCATGTGAGGACAGACCCAAATGAATCGCCGCAGCATCATCAACGCCCCCGACATCGGCAACAAGGCCGAGGCATACGAAGCCTTCGACGACATCCCGACCAACCCAAACCTCGGCCGCACCATCGGTGACGTGATCGCCGCACGCTATTCGCGCCGCGACATCCTGCGTGGCACGTTGGGTGTGACCGCCACGACCGCCCTGTTCGGCAGTGCCGCGATGATGGCCCCCACCCCGGCTGATGCCGCCGCCGGGTCACGTTACGTGTTCGACGAACTGTCCTGGGGCAACGATGCCACCCACCACATCGCCGAAGGTTACGACGCCGACGTGCTGCTGCGCTGGGGCGATCCGATCACCGCAGATGCACCCGAATTCGACGTGATGAACCAGACCGCCGCCGCCCAGTTGCAGCAGTTCGGCTATAACAACGACTACGTGGGCTTTACTCCGCTGGACGGCAACCCCGACCGCGGCCTGCTGTGCGTCAACCACGAATACACCAACGAAGAGGTCATGTTCCCCGGCCTTGGCCGTCAGGACAACGTCGATTTCGCAGGCATGACGCCCGAGCTGATCGACATCGAAATGGCCGCGCACGGTGGCACTGTCGTCGAGATTGCCCGCAACGATGCCGGCAAATGGGAATTGGTGCGCGACAGCAAATACAACCGCCGCATCACACCGCTTAACACCAAGATGACCCTCGACGGCCCCGCCGCAGGTCATGCGCGTATGCAGACCAATGCCGACCCAGAAGGCATGACCGTGATGGGCACCGTCAACAACTGTGCAGGCGGCATGACACCCTGGGGCACCTACCTGATGGCCGAGGAAAACTTCCACGGCTACTTCTGGACCGACAAGCTGGACGCCGAGGGCAACCCAGACATCTCGGAACACCCCGAGGCCGCGAAACTGAAGCGCTACGGCGTGCCGGGGCGTTGGTACGCCTGGGGCAAGTTCCACGACCACTGGAACATCGACCTTGAGCCGCAAGAGCCGAACCGCTGGGGCTGGATCGTCGAGGTTGACCCGCGCAACCCCGACGCCATGCCGATCAAACACACCGCTTTGGGTCGTTTCCGCCATGAAGGCGCCGAAACCTGCGTTTCTGAAGACGGCAAGCTGGTGGTCTACTGCGGCGACGACAACCGCTTTGACTATCAGTACAAATATGTCTCGAACGGCAGCGTGACCGGCGACGAGACATTCGGATCGTCGCTGATGTCCGACGGCACGCTTTACGTCGCCCGCTTTGACGAAGACGGCACCGTCACTTGGCTGCCGCTGGTGCATGGCACCGGTCCGCTGACCGCCGAAAACGGCTTTGACAGCCAGGCCGACGTGATGATCGACACCCGTCTGGCCGCTGATGCCTTGGGCGCCACGCCGATGGACCGCCCCGAAGACGCGCAACCGCGCGGCGACGGCACCGCCTACATCATGCTGACCAACAACACCAAGCGCAAACCCGATCAGGTCGACGCCGCCAACCCGCGCGCCGACAGCAGCTTTGGCCACATCATCGAGATCAAGGAAGACGGCGGCCTGCATTCGGCCACCACCGGCACCTGGTCGATCCTGGTGAAATGCGGTGATCCTGCGGTGACCGAAGTGGGCGCACAGTGGAACCCGGACACTTCGGAAAACGGCTGGTTCGGCTCGCCCGACAACGCCGCCATCGACGCCGATGGCCGTCTTTGGATTTCGACCGACCAGGGGTCCGGCTGGGGCAAGACCGGCAAATCCGACGGGCTCTATGCGCTGGAAACCGAAGGCGCCGCGCGCGGCACGTCGAAATTGTTTTTCCGCTGCCCCGTCGGCGGCGAGCTGTGCGGGCCATATTTCACCGAACCGATGGACACGCTTTTCCTAGCTGTCCAGCACCCCGGCACCGACGGCACCAAGGACCTTGTAGGCTTCGAGCGCAACTCGACCTTTGAAGATCCCGCCACCCGCTGGCCCGACTTCGACCCGGCTATGCCGCCGCGCCCTTCGGTGCTGGTGGTCACGAAAAAAGGCGGCGGTAAAATCGCCACCTGACCTTATTCCAATCAATCTCTTTTCAGCACGGCTCGGACCTCGCCCCTGACAGGGCGGGGTCTTTTTCATACCCCCTTGTTCATCTTGCCAGATAAACGCCGGGGGAGGCGCAAAGCGCCGGGGGCAGCGCCCCCGAAACCCGGTCTCAGTCTTGCAAACACGCGGCCAATGATGTCGCCAAACCGCGCAACACCTCGTCGTACAGCGCAGGTCCGGGCGTTAGCGATGCGCCCAATGGATCGGCCACGCCGGTCTTTGCAGCGCCCACCGCGGTGACCAGACCTGCGTTGAACTGCGGCTCGGACATGACACAATTCACGCCCGCATCAGCGACCATGTCGCGAATCTCGGCCACCCGGGCGGCGCCGGCGGGCTGTGCGTCGCCACCACTCAGCGATCCGGTTGCGGGCATGTCAAAGCTGCGCTCGAAATACTGGTAGGCATCGTGATAGACCACAAAGGGCCGCCCGCGCACAGGGTCGAGGATCGCATTGATGTCCGCGGTCAGCCCCGCAAGGGCCGCAGCCCCGTCGCGGGCGTTGGCCTCGTAGGTGACCGCGTTGTCGGGGTCGAGCGCGCCCAGAACAACGGATATTTCCAGCATCCAAAGTGCTGCGTTTTCGGGTGCCAGCCACGCGTGCGGGTCCAGCGTGTGATCCACGTGATCTGCGTGTGCTTCCTCGGCATGATCGTGGCCCTCGTGATCATGCTCGTCGTGATCGTGACCCTCGTGATCATGATCGTCGTGCCCGTGGTCTTCATGCCCGTGATCTTCATGGTCGTGGTCTTCGTGGTCGTGGTCTTCGTGGTCATGCCCCGCATGATCCGCCGCGTCGCCTTCATCGCCATGATGGTGTCCTTGGAACCCGCCACCTTCGCGCACTTTCAGCTTCAGCACCTGCGGCACGTCCATCAGCACCAGCTGCGACGCATCACCCGCCAGCGCATCCAGCGGCCCCTCAAGCCACGGGGTCAGACCGGGACCGACCCACACCACCGCATCCGCCTGCGACAGGCTGCGCGCCTGGGACGGGCGCAGGGCGTAGCCGTGAGGCGACGCGCCGGGCGGGACGATCAGTTCGGGCGTGCCCACGCCCTTCATGACCTGCGCCACAAGCGCGTGCACGGGGGCGATGTCCACCGCCACGCGCGGCGCTTCGGCCATTGCTGCGGTCGCACTGAACACAAGGGCCAGTCCTACTTTATTGATCATCACAGTCTCTCCGGTATGCATTTCGGGGCCTTGCTATTTGTTATGCTATAACATATCAACCCACAAAACGACGGAGATTTCCATCATGCCCGCCATCGGCTTTCACCGCCACGATCACGCCGCCTGCATCGACACGTCCATCGCAGCCGCAGAACGCCATTGCGCCACGCACAAGCTGAAACTGACGCCGGTGCGCCGCCGTGCGCTGGAAATCTTGCTGCGCGAACACCGCGCATTGGGGGCCTATGACCTGCTGGCGCATCTGTCAGAAGACGGGCTCGGCTCGCAACCCCCTGTCGCCTACCGGGCGCTGGATTTTCTGACATCGGCGGGCTTTGCTCACAAGATCGAACGCCTGAACGCCTATATCGCCTGCGCGCATCTGGGATCGGACCATGCGCCCGCTTTCCTGATCTGCCGGTCCTGCAAATCCGTGGCCGAAGCCGAAACCGAAATGGCCCGAGGCCGTCTGGGCGACGCCGCCCGCGACACGGGGTTCAAAATCGAGCGCACCGTGATCGAGGCCGAAGGCCTGTGCCCCGACTGTCAGGACGCCGCCGCGTGACCGCGCTGATCGAAACGCACGGCATGACGCTGGCCCAGGGCGGCACCCCCGTGCTGCGCCACGTCGATTTCTCCATAAACGCGGGCGAGATTGTGACCATCGTCGGACCGAACGGGTCGGGAAAGTCCACGCTGCTCAAAGGGTTGATAGGCGCGCTGACGCCGGTGTCGGGCACCATCACCCGCGCGCCGGACCTGTCCATCGGCTATGTCCCGCAAAGCCTGCACATTGATCCGACGCTGCCGCTGACCGTGCAGCGGTTCATGAACCTGCCCCGCCGCAGCAAGCCGCAGGCGGTGGCCGATGCGCTGCGCCACGCGGGCCTGCCCGATCTGGGCCGCGCGCAGATGTCGGAATTGTCGGGCGGCCAGTTCCAGCGCGTGCTGCTGGCGCGTGCGCTGCTGATGCGGCCCAATCTTCTGATCCTCGATGAAGCGACCCAGGGACTTGATCAGCCCGGCTCTGCCGCCTTTTATCGGCAGATTGAAGAGGTCCGCGCCGATCTGGGCTGTGCGGTGCTGATGGTCAGCCACGATTTGCACGTGGTCATGGCCGCATCCGATCGGGTGCTGTGCGTCAACGGCCACATCTGCTGCGAAGGGACCCCCGACGTGGTGCGCGATGCGCCGGAATACCGCGCGCTGTTTGGCACCGGCACCCAAGGCGCACTGGCGCTGTATCGCCACGAGCACAATCACGATCACGGGCATGGACACGATCACAACCACGATCACGGGCATGATCACGACCACACGCACGGTCACGACGCAAAGCACAAAGGCCACACCCATGCTGGATGATTTCGCCCTGCGCGCCGCCCTTGCCGGCATCGGCGTCGCCCTTGCCGCCGCCCCCTTGGGCTGTTTCGTGGTCTGGCGGCGCATGGCCTATTTCGGCGACGCCACATCGCACGCGGCCCTGTTGGGCGTGGCGCTGGCGCTGACCTTTCAGGGGCCTGTGCTGCTGGGCGTTCTGGTGGTGGCACTGCTGATGGCACTGGCGGTCAGCACCCTGTCGGGGCGCGGGCTGGCCGAGGATACGCTGCTGGGCGTGATGGCCCATGCAGCCCTTGCGCTGGGGCTGGTCGCGGTGTCGCTGCTGCACGGGGTGCGGGTGGATTTGATGGCCTATCTGTTCGGCGACATCCTGGCCGTCACCAAAAGCGATCTGGCGCTGATCTGGGGCGGTGCCGCGCTGGTCATCGCCATGCTGGTCTGGCGCTGGACGGCGCTGCTGTCGGCCACGCTTAATCCTGATCTGGCACAGGCCAGCGGCATCAACCCACGCCGCGAGCAACTGGTGCTGACGCTGACGCTGGCCATTACCGTGGCTTGCGCAATCAAAGTGGTGGGTGCGCTGTTGATTGCCGCCCTGCTGATCATTCCCGCCGCTGCGGCACGGCCCTTGGCCCGCACGCCCGAGGCAATGGCTGCCATCGCCGCCGGCATCGGAGCATTGGCAGCATTGGGCGGATTGGGCGCATCCTTTCAATGGGATACGCCCACTGGCCCCAGCATTGTCAGCGTCGCGGCCGGAGCCTTTGTGCTGACCTCGGTGCTGCGCAGTGTTACCCGATCTCGGCGGTAGCTTCGATTTCCAGCAACGCTTCGTCCTCGACCAGCGCGTCGATCACCACCATGGTCATGGCAGGGAAATTCCGGCCCAGCACGTCGCGGTACGCCGCCCCAACCTCGGACTGATGCGCCAGGTAATCGGCCTTGTCCGTGACGTACCACGTCAGCCGCACGATGTCGGCACATGTGCCCCCTGCCGCCTCGACCACGGTGCGGATGTTGGACAGCGCCTGACGCATCTGGCCGATGAAATCATGCGCTTCGAACACCTGATCGACGGTCCAGCCGATTTGCCCGCCCACATAGAGCGTGCCGGATTTGGTCAGAACGCCGTTGGCGTAACCCTTGGCGGGTTTCCAACCGTCGGGTTGAATGATGCGATTGGCCATTGGCCACCTCCTATATACACGGACGTCAGACGCCCAAAAATTTATCCGCAATATCGCGGTCCAAAGCCGCCATATCGCCGCGCCACACCGAAATGCCGCGTTCCAGAATTACAGCGCGATCTGCGACCTGACGCAGTTCGGCCAGCGATTTGTCGACCACCAACAGGCCAAGGCCCGTCTCGGATTTCAACGTGCGCACGGCGGCCCATATCTCTTGCCGCACCACGGGCGCCAGCCCCTCGGTGGCCTCGTCCAGCATCAAAAGGCGCGGGTTGGTCATCAGCGCGCGCCCGATGGCCAGCATTTGCTGCTCGCCGCCCGACAGCGAAGCCGAAAGCTGGTCCTGACGCTCTTCCAGCCGCGGAAACAGCGCCGTCACCCGCGCCATGTCCCAATGCCCAGGCCGCGCCGCCGCGATCAGGTTTTCGCGCACCGTCAGGTTGGCAAAACAGCGTCGCCCCTCGGGGACCAGCCCCAGACCAGCCTGCGCGGCCTTGTGTGGCGGCAGGTTGCCAATGTCGCGCCCGTCCAGCCTGACTGTGCCGGATGTGTGTTTCAGCAGGCGGCTGATCACCTTGATGGTCGATGACTTGCCCATGCCGTTGCGCCCCATCAGGGCGACAACCTGGCCTTCGGCCACGTCCAGATCGACGCTGAACAGCGCCTGCGACTGCCCGTAGAACGCCTGGATCTGCTCAAGCTCCAACAAAAGGCTCATGCCGCGTCCTCCTCGCCCAGATAGGCGGTGCGCACCAACGGGTCGGCGCGGATCTCGTCCGCCGTACCGGTGGCGATGATCTTGCCATAAACCAGCACGCTGATCCGGTCGGCCAGCGCAAACACCGCGTCCATGTCATGTTCGACCAGCAGGATCGGCGCCTCGCGGCGCAGACCGTCCAGAAAAGTGGTCATACGTTTCGAGCCCGACGCGCCAAGGCCCGCCATCGGTTCATCCATCACGAAGGCATGGGGTTTCAGCGTCAGCGCCACCGCAACCTCAAGCAATCGCCGCTGGCCATGGCTCAGCTCGGCCGTACGGGTGGCAGCGTGATCGGCCAGCCCGACGCGGTCCAGCGCCGCCTGTGCCTGTGCGACCAGTTCGGCATCGCGCATCACCGGACGCAGGAACCGCCAGACCGATCCGGCCCGCCCCAGCGCACCCAGCACCGCGTTTTGCAGCACTGTCGCCTCCATCGCCAGCGACGAAATCTGGAACGTGCGCCCCAGCCCCGCTTGCGCCCGCGCCTGCGTGCTTAGCGCCGTTACATCGCGCCCTTTGAACCAGACACGCCCCGCATCGGGCATCAGCCCGCCCGCGATCTGTTTGATCAGCGTCGATTTACCGGCCCCGTTCGGCCCGATCAACGCGTGAATTTCACCAGGCATCAGCGTCAGCGTCACCCCGTCCGTGGCCTGCAACGCGCCAAAGGCCCGGTACAGCCCGTCCACATGCAACAGCGGTTCAGTCATGGGCCACCTCCCGTCCTGCCAGCGACCCGATCAGCCCGCCGCGTGCGAACAACACCACCAGCAGCAGGATCGCACCCACGTAGATCAGCCAGAACTCGGACAGTGGCGACAGCAGGTATTCCAGCAAGACAAACACCATCGCTCCCGCGACTGGCCCGAACAAACGCCCTACACCGCCCAGCACGATAAACACGATAAACTCACCCGACATCTGCCAGCTGAACATCGTTGGGCTGACAAAGCGGTTCAGGTCGGCAAAGAGTGCCCCAGCCAGCCCCGTCACAGCGCCCGAAATCACGAATGCCACCAGCCGCAACCGGTAGGGTCCCAGACCCACGGTCTCGACCCGCTCGGCGTTTTGCCGCGCCGCACTTAGCGCCAGACCAAAGGGCGCGCGCGCCAGTCGGCCCATCCACCACAGGACCACCGACAGGATCACAAAGACCAGTAGGAAAAACTGCATCGGGTCCAACGTGTTCAGCCCCGGAAAACCATTGCGCACATAGATGCTTAGACCGTCCTCGCCACCATAGGCAGGCCAGGAAATCGCGAAGTAATACAGCATTTGTCCGAAGGCGAGCGTGATCATGATAAAGTAAACACCCGAGGTGCGCAGCGACAACGCCCCGATGGCCAGTGCGGCCAGCGCGCTGGTGACAATCGCCACCAGCCAGATCACCGGCATCGACTTGGTCCCCTCGATCACGATCCAGCCGTCGATCATCGGGCTATAGGTCTGGGCGTGATGCGCCAGAATGCCCATGGCATAGCCGCCAATCCCGAAAAATGCCGCATGGCCCAGACTGACCAGCCCGCCCAGCCCAAGCGCCAGGTTCAACCCCACAGCCGCCAGTGCAAAGATCGCGGCGCGGGTGATCAGCGTGATCAAAAACGGCTCGTCCAGCGCAAAGGCCAGTCCAGCGGCCACAGGCATCGCCAGATACAGCAGTGTGTTCAATAGTGTCTCGCGCCGCATCTTATGCCCCTCCGTACAGGCCGGTGGGCCGGAACAGCAGAACCAGCGCCATCAGGATATAGATCGACATCGACGCCAGCGCCGAGCCGATGGTTGTCGCACTGGACGGGTCCATGAACAGACCAAACAACAGCGGCAACAGCACACCACCCAGCGTGTCGGTCAGCCCCACCAACAACGCGCCGACCAGCGCGCCCTTGATCGACCCGATGCCGCCGATCACGATCACCACAAAGGCCAGGATCAGCACAGGCTCGCCCATGCCCACCTGCACCGACTGAATAGCGCCCACCAGCGCTCCGGCCAGACCGGCCAGTGCGGCACCAAGGGCAAAAACGATGGTGTAAAGACGGCTGATGTCGACACCCAAGGCACCGATCATCTCGCGGTCGCTTTCGCCTGCGCGGATCTGGATGCCGATGCGCGTGCGGGCGATCAACTGGAACAGGCCAAAGGCGATCAGCAGCCCGATCACGATGATCAGCAAACGATAGGACGGGTACAGTATACCACCGGGCAATGTCACCGGACCGGACAATGCCGCGGGCACATCCAAGTAAAGCGGGAACGATCCGAACAGCCACCGCGTGCCTTCGGAAAAGATCAGGATCAACGCAAAGGTCGCCAGCACCTGATCCAGATGGTCGCGGTCATACAACCTGCGGATCACCACCATTTCAATGATGCACCCGGCCAGGGCCGCAGCCGCCAGCGCTGCCGCCATGGCCAGCACAAACGATCCGGTCCATCCCGCCACCGCCGCCGCTGCAAAAGCGCCGACCATATACAGCGATCCATGGGCCAGATTGATCAACCCCATGACCCCGAAAATCAGCGTCAGACCGGCGGCCATCAGGAACAACATGATCCCCGATTGCAGCCCGTTCAAGACCTGTTCTATCAACAACATTGGTGTCATTTGCCAACCCTGCCCCGCGCCACGCACCAGCAAGCCTTTGAAAATTATTGTGTTTCAGGAATTTGGCTCTGGCAGAAAACCTGCCAGAGCCAAGGGTCTTACATCTTGCAGTCTGCGCCGTAGACGTCCGACTGATCGGTCGATGCCACGCCGATCATGCGGTTGGTGACCACGTCACCTTCCTTGACGACTTCGCGCATATAGATGTCCTGAACAGGGTGATGGTTGGGCGCGAACGAAAACTTGCCACGCACCGACTGGAAATCAGCCTCTTCCAGTGCAGCCTGAAACGCGGCCGCGTCTTTCACATCTGCCTTGCCCATGGCCGAGATCAGCAACAACGCGGTGTCATATCCTTGGGCCGCGTAAAGCGAAGGAAGACGACCGTATTCATCCTGAAACGCCTTTACGAAATCAGCGTTGCCGGGAACGTCCAGATCCTTGGACCAATGCGCCGTGTTCTTGACGCCCAAGGCAGCATCGCCGATCGCGCCCAGGATACCTTGGTCAAAGCTGAACGCAGGGCCCATCACGTTTTTGTCGACGCCCGAGCCGGCCCATTGTTTCATGAACGAAATGCCCATGCCGCCCGGCAGGAAGAAATAGACAGTATCCGCATCCGAGGCACGGATTTGCGCGATCTCGGCGGCATAATCGGTCTGGCCCAGCTTGGTGTAAACCTCGTTCACGACCTCGCCCTTGAAGGTGCGTTTAAAGCCAGTCATGCCGTCGATGCCCGCCGGATAGTTGGGCGCCATCAGGAACACTTTCCCGATCCCGTTGTCATTGGCCCACAGCCCACCTGCCTCGTAAAAGGCGTCGTTCTGCCATGCGACGTTGAAATACATCGGGCTGCACCCCTTGCCCGCCAATGCAGACGGACCGGCGTTGGGCGACAGGTAGAATTTGCCCTGGGCTGTCACGCTGGGCACCACGGCCATGGCCAGGTTGGACCATATGATACCGGTCATGACATCGACCTTCTCGGACTGGATCATCTTGTCGGCCAGTTGCACTGCGATGTCGGGCTTTTGCTGGTCGTCTTCGATAACGATATCCAGCATGTCGTTGCCCTTGGCCGCCAGCATAAAGCCGTCGCGCACATCAATGCCCAAGCCCGCACCGCCGCCTGAAAGCGTGGTGATCATGCCGACCTTGACCTTGCCGCCATGCCCTTCGGCCAGCGCCGCCGTGCCTGCCAGTGCCATACAGGCGGCTGTTACCAGTGATTTAAGTGTCATTTCGTCGTCTCCCGTGTTGATGGGGTCATTGCGCCCCTCTTTTCGTTTCTTTGGATGCTGTCGTCAGGTCACCCTGCTACGTTTGCGATATTGCGGATCATCCCACAGTTTGTCACGCATCACGGTCTCAATATGTGCGACAGCAGCCATCACGTCCGCCTCGTCGAGGTAAAGCGGCGTAAAACCAAATCGCATGGTGTCGGGCGCACGAAAATCCCCGATCACACCGCGCGCGATCAATGCCTGCATCGCGGCATAACCTTCGTCGAAACGGAACGAGACCTGGCTGCCCCGCTGTCCCGCATCGCGCGGACTGGAAAGCGTCAATTCGGGCACGCGGGCCTCGACCTCGCGGATGAACACCTCTTGCAGCGCGATGGATGCGGCGCGCACATCGGCCATATCGACGCCTTCCCAAACCTCCATCGCGGCCTCAAGGGCCGCAAGCTGGATGATCGGCGGCGTGCCAACGCGCATCCGTTCGATTCCGCCTGCGGGGCGGTAATCCCGATCGAAATCAAACGGCGCATCATGCCCCATCCAGCCGGCCAGCGCCGGCTGCACCTCTGCCGCCAGATCGGGGCGCACATAGATGAACGCAGGCGCGCCGGGACCGCCGTTGAGGTATTTATATGTACAACCCACCGCCATCTCGCAATTGCTGGCGGCCAGGTCGACCGGCACGGCACCGGCGGAATGCGCCAGATCCCAGATCATCACGGCACCGTTGGCATGGGCAATCTCGGTGATTGCCTTCATGTCATGCTTGCGGCCCGTGCGATAATCCACCTCGGTCAGCATCACCGCCGCCACAGTATCGTCGATGGCGTCGGCTGCATCTTCGGGTGCGACAGTTTTCAGCTCATAACCCTGATCCAGCGTGTTGATCAGCCCCTGAACCATATACAAATCGGTGGGAAAATTGCCGGTGTCGCTGAGGATCACCTTGCGACCGGGCCGCAGTTTTAATGCCGCCGCGACAGCCTGATAGACCTTGATCGACAGCGTGTCGCCCATCACCACCGACCCTCCGGGCGCGCCGATCAGACGGGCAATCTTGTCCCCGAGACGTGCAGGCTGCGCCATCCATCCCGCATCGTTCCAGCCGCGGATCAGCATCTGCCCCCATTCGTCGGCAATCATGCCAGACACCCGTGCCCGCGCCGCCTTAGGCAATGGTCCCAACGAGTTGCCGTCCAGATACAGCACACCCTCGGGCAGATCGAACATCTCTTTACGCAAAACCATCACAACTCTCCTCTGACGTGCCAAAGTTCCGGGAACAGTTCGACCTCAAGCATCTTGCGCAAATAGGCCACACCGGATG
Organism: uncultured Pseudosulfitobacter sp.; assembly: GCF_963976325.1. Classification (NCBI taxonomy): domain Bacteria; kingdom Pseudomonadati; phylum Pseudomonadota; class Alphaproteobacteria; order Rhodobacterales; family Roseobacteraceae; genus Pseudosulfitobacter; species uncultured Pseudosulfitobacter sp. Next base: position 235,420 of record NZ_CAXBJW010000001.1, on the reverse strand, counting down.
TTCCGCCCGTGCCGCGTTTGAACCCGATGATGCGTTCCACAGTGGTCACATGGTTGAACCGCCACCGGCGAAAGTAGTCCTCAAGATCCACCAGCTTTTCCGCCAGTTCGTACAGCTCCCAATGGGTTGCTGGATCTTGGTAAACCGTTTTCCACATATCCTGAACCGCGGGATTTGCCGACCAGGCGGTCTGCGACGGCGTCGCATCCGGTGCGTCCAAACCCAGTTTTTCCGACACAACGGCCAATGCCACCTGATACAGACTGGGCTGCGCCAGTTCTGCCTCAAGTGCTGCGTGCGCTTCGGAGCGGTGTTCATGCACCTTCTTCAACGCCACCTGCCGGTTGCCCAACAGGTATTCCACCATCCGGTATTGATGCGACTGAAACCCGGACGAATTGCCCAAGGACGGGCGAAACGCCGTGTATTCGCTGGGCGTCATGGTGCGCAGAACATCCCATGCCCCGTTCAACTGCTCGAATATCCGCGCCACACGGGTCAACATCTTGAACGCAGGCTGCAATTCCCCGGCGGTTATACGCGCCCGCGCCGTCTGCAACTCGTGAATCGCCAGCCGCATCCACAATTCGGATGTCTGGTGCTGTACGATAAACAGCATCTCGTCATGGGCATCCGAGCGCGGGTGTTGCGCCGTCAGGATCGCATCCAGTCCCAGATAGTCGCCATAGGACATATCCTTGCTGAAATCGAGCTTTGCGCCGTGGTGGTCTGTCATTCGGTGCCTCTCAAAGCAAAACGTTGGATTTTCCCGGTGGCCGTCTTGGGCAGCGCATCAGTGAACTGGATGTCACGGGGGTACTTATAGGGGGCAATGGTCGCTTTAACATGGTCCTGCAACGACTTGATAAGGTTTGCATCCTTCGCAACACCTTCAGCGACAACCACATGCGCCTGAACGATCTGGCCACGTGCCTCGTCCGGCTTGGCCACAACAGCGCATTCCACCACATCAGGGTGCGACAGCAAGGCCGCCTCGACCTCGGGTCCGGCGATGTTATAGCCCGCGCTGACAATCATGTCGTCATTGCGCGCCGCGAAATGCAGATAGCCGTCTTCGTCCATCGTGAAGCTGTCGCCGGTGATGTTCCAGCCGCCCTGCACGTAGTCCGCCTGCCGCGCATCTGCCAGATAACGGCAGCCGGTTGGCCCCTGCACGGCCAGCCTGCCCACCGTGCCGCGCGGCACTTCCGCGCCATCGGCGTCCACCACTCTGGCGCGGTAGCCCGACACCGGCTTGCCCGTGCACGCCGGGCGGTGATCGTCAAAACGGTTCGAGATAAAGATATGCAGCATTTCGGTGGCACCGATCCCGTCCAGCATCGGCTTGCCGGTCTTGGTCATCCACTCTTCATAGACCGGTGCGGGCAAGGTTTCGCCCGCCGACACGGCGGCGCGCAGGCTGCTCAGGTCGGCCCCTTCGTCCATCGCACGCAACATGGCGCGGTAAGCTGTGGGGGCAGTAAAGCACACGGTTGCATGGTATTTCTCGATAATCTCGATCATATTCGGCGGCGATGCGTTTTCCAGCAAGGTCGCCGCGGCCCCGAACCGCAACGGAAAAATCGCCAGCCCGCCAAGGCCGAAGGTGAATGCCAGGGGCGGCGAGCCGACAAAGACATCCTCGGGCACAACGCCCAGAACCTCGCGCGCATAACCGTCTGCGATCATCAGCAGATCACGGTGAAAATGCATCGTCGCCTTGGGGCTGCCGGTGGTGCCGCTGGTGAACCCCAACAGCGCCACATCGTCCCGACCGGTTTGCACCGCGTCGAATTTCACTGGCTTTTCCAGTGCCAGCCGGTCCAGCTCGGCGTCGTGGTTCGATGTCCCGTCAAAGCCGGTCACACTGGTCAGGAAGGCCGAACTTTCGGCGCAGGTCATCAATTCGTCCAGCAGGCGCGTGTCGCACAGCGCGTGGCTGATCTGGGCCTTGTCCACAATCGCGCGCAATTCGCCCGCACGCAGCATTGGCATGGTGTTCACCACAACCGCACCCACCTTGGTCGCGGCAAGCCAGCAGGCCACCATCGCAGGATTGTTGGCTGACCGGATAAGCACGCGATTACCGGGCTTTACGCCAAGATCTTCAACCAATACATGCGCCAGCCGGTTGGTCCAGTCGGACATCTCTTTATAGGTCCGCCGCCGCCCGTTCCCGATCAACGCCGTGTGATCGCCAAAGCCTTTGGCCACCATCTCGTCGGTCAAAATAACGCCCACATTCAGAAGGTCAGGATAATCGAACCCACCCGTCGCAAACTCCGGCCACTGGTCCTGCGGCGGCAGGTTGTCACGTGAAAACGTATCTACATGTGCCGACGGTCCCAACATCACTTTTCTCCTGCAAAGTTCGCTAAAGTCTGCCGTGCAATCACGACCTTCTGCACATCCGACGCCCCTTCGTAGATGCGCAGGGCGCGGATCTCGCGGTACAGGCTTTCCACCATCTGACCGCTGCGCACACCGTCTCCGCCGTGCAACTGCACCGCCGCATCAATCACCTTTTGCGCCTGATCCGTTGCAAACAGCTTGGCCATCGCCGCCTCGCGCGTCACGCGCGAAGCGCCTGAATCCTTGGTCCACGCGGCGCGGTAAATCAATAAGGCCGAAGCATCCACATCCAGCGCCATCTCGGCGATATGCCCCTGAACCAACTGCAATTCCGCCAGCGCCGCCCCCTGCACCTGTCGGGACGTGACACGGGCCAACGCCTCGTCCAGCGCGCGACGGGCAAAGCCCAACGCCGCCGCCGCAACGGTCGACCGGAACACATCCAGAACCGACATCGCAATGCCAAACCCCTTGCCCCGTTCGCCCAGCAACGCCGACGCAGGCACGCGGCAATCGGTGAATGTCAGCGTTGCCAACGGGTGCGGCGCGATCACTTGCAACCGCTCGGTGATCTCCAGTCCGGGCGTGTCGGCAGGCACGACAAAGGCGGACAAGCCCCGCGCTCCGGGCACGTCTTCGGACCGTGCAAAGACGCAATACACATCTGCAATCCCGCCGTTGCTGATCCAGGTCTTTTGTCCATTCAGAACAAATTCATTGCCATCCAGCACCGCAGACATGGTTGAACTTGCCACATCCGAACCAGATTGCGGTTCTGTCAGCGCAAAGGCCGAAATCGCCTGCCCCGTTCGCGTCAGCGGCAGCCACGCCTGTTTCTGCGCCTCGGTCCCGAACAGCGAAATCGCCCCCGTGCCCAGCCCCTGCATTGCAAAGGCAAAGTCGGCCAACCCGTCATGCCGCGCCAATGTCTCGCGGATCAGGCACAGCGTGCGCACATCCAGATCACCACCCGAGTGCTGCAACCAACCTGCATCGCCCAGCGCCGCCACCAAACCGCGACAAGCCCCGTCCACGTCGGAATGATCCACTGGCAGGTTGGCCGCGCACCAGGCATCAAGGTCGTCTGCCAACGCCTTGTGGCGCGGCTCGAAAAACGGCCAGTTCAGAAACGATCGGTCAGACATGGCTTGGCGCCCTTCTTCTCTGGTTCAAAAAAATCCCCGCCGGAGGCTCCCACCCTCAGTCTCCCTCGAAGACGGGGCGGTCCTTGGCGACAAAGGCGCGGTAAGCGCGTTCAAAATCCGCGGTCTGCATGCAAATCGCCTGTGCCTGCGCTTCGGCCTCGATCGCCTGGTCCAGCGACATCGACCATTCCTGCGCCAGCATGGTTTTGGTCATCATATGGGCAAAATTCGGGCCCGCCGCGATCTGCACCGCCAACGCGCGGGCCTCTGCCTCCAGCGCATCAGCATCGACGAGGCGGTTGAAAAATCCCCATTTTTCACCCTCGGCCGCGCTCATCGACCGGCCGGTGTACAGCAGCTCCGCCGCACGCCCCTGACCGATGATACGGGGCAGCATCGCACAGGCCCCCATGTCGCATCCGGCCAGACCGACACGGGTGAACAGGAATGCCGTCTTGGCCTCGGGCGTGCCGATCCGCAGGTCCGACGCCATCGCGATGATCGCACCGGCGCCCACACATATGCCGTCGATGGCCGCGATCACCGGCTTGCCGCAGCCCAGGATCGCCTTGACCAGATCGCCGGTCATGCGCGTGAACCGCAGCAGTTCCTTCATGTTCATATTGGTCAAAGGGCCAATAATATCATGCACATCCCCGCCAGAGCTAAAGTTGCCGCCGTTCGATGCAAACACCACCGCGTGTACGTCGTCTGCATAGTGCAGATCACGAAACCAGTCGCGCAGCTCGGCGTAGCTGTCAAAGGTCAGCGGGTTCTTGCGGTCCGGGCGGCTCAGCCGGACGGTGGCGATGCCGTCGGCGATCTCGCATTCGAAATGGGTTACGTCAGAGCGCATTGGTCATCTCCTTTTTGTCTTGTTTTTCGGCCAGTTGCATCAACCGTGTGGCCAATGTGCGGGCCTCGTCTGCGGTGAAATCACCCAGCAATTCGTCGACCCATCCCTCGTGGGCTTCGGCCTGACGCGCGAACTCGGCCTGACCGTCTGTGGTCAGCCGGACCATCATCGCGCGGCGGTCCCCCGGAACCGGCATCCGTTCGGTCAGACCTTCGGCCGACAATCGGTCCACGATCCCGGTCACGTTGCCGTTTGAGACACGCAACACGCCGGACAGCGCGCTCATCTTCAACCCCTCGGGGTGGCGCGACAGGGCCGCCATCATGTCAAAGCGGGGCAGCGTGGTGTCAAACTCGCGGCGCAACGCGTCGCGCAGGCGGGATTCGATACCGCGTGTGATCTTCAACAAGCGCAACCATAGGCGCAGGCGGTCTTTTGAATTGGTCATATCTCGCCGCCCGAGACGGACAGGGTGTGCCCGTTGACCATCGACGCCCCGTCCGAGGCAAGGAAAGTAACCGCCGCCACAACTTCATCCACCGTGATCATCCGGCGCATGGGGTTCCCCGAGGTGATGCGCGCCGTGGCTTCCTCGTCGCTGATCTTGAACCGCGCGGCGACGCCTTCGACGGCGGCCTGGCCCATCGGCGTATCGACAAAACCGGGACATACCGCGTTGCAGGTGATGCCGTCGCGCGCAACCTCGGTCGCCAGCGCACGCACCAGCCCGATCACCCCGTGTTTCGCCGCGACATAGGCCGAAATATTCGGCCCGCCCTGCAATCCGGCGGTCGAGGCGATGGCAATCAGCCGCCCGCCGCGTGTCATCGTTTGCAAGGCTGCGCGGAAGGTCAGAAACGTGCCGGTCAGGTTCACGTCAACCGTGCCCTTGAACACATCCAGCGGCATGTCGCGCAGTTTCATCGACTTGCCCGCGCCTGCGTTGGCGATCACCACATCATAGGGTTTGGAAAACAGGGCCTCTACCGATGCTTCGTCTGTCACATCGCAGGTCAGGCAGGTCATGCCCCGTCCGCCATCAGTCTCTTGCAGCGCATCCATCCGGCGCCCCGCGATGGTCACCGCATCGCCCGCGTCGGCCATGGCCTGTGCAATTCCGCGCCCGATGCCCGAGCCGCCGCCTGTGATCAATACCTGTCTCATACCCGTTCCTCTGTCTCTGCGGCACGATCCGCCAGCCGCCAAAGCTGATCGCGGCCCGGCCCGTAGGGCTTTGGCCAGATGGCCTGCCTGTCACCGATCCGCGCGCCTTCGCGCAGGGTCCAATAGGGATCGGCCAGATGCGGCCGCGCAAGGCAGACCAGATCGGCACGCCCTGCCATCAGGATCGAATTGACGTGATCGGCCTCGAAAATATTGCCCACGGCCATGGTTTTCACACCGGCATCGTTGCGAATGCGGTCCGACATCGGCGTCTGGAACATGCGGCCATAGACGGGGCGACCTTCGGTGCTGGTCTGACCTGCGCTGACGTCGATGATGTCGGCCCCGGCTTGGGTAAAGGCACGGGCGATGTCGACGGCCTGTTCAGGGGTCACGCCCATGTCGTGCCAGTCGGTCGACGAAATCCGCACGGCCATCGGTTTGCCGGTGGGCCAGACGGCGCGCATGGCAGTGAACACTTCCAACGGATAGCGCAGCCGGTTTTCCAGCGAACCGCCGTAGTCATCGTCGCGCTGGTTCGACAGCGGCGAGATGAAGGATGAGATCAGATAGCCGTGCGCCGCGTGCAGTTCGATCATGTCAAAGCCCGCGCGTTCGGCCATTTCCGTGGCCCTGACGAATTCTGCCGTCACGGTATCCATATCCTCGCGGGTCATGGCACGGGGCGTGTCATTGCCATCGGACCACGGCACAGCGCTGGCCGAGATCAGCGGCCAATTGCCCGAAGGCAGCGGCGCGTCCATCGTCTCCCAGCCCACTTGCGTCGACCCTTTGCGGCCCGCGTGGCCGATCTGGCAACAGATGGCGGCGTCGGTCTCGGTGTGGACGAAATCCACCAGCCGCTTCCATGCGGCCTCGTGTTCGGGCGCGTACAGACCCGGACAGCCCGGCGTGATCCGCCCATCTGCCGACACGCACGTCATCTCGGTATAAACCAGCCCCGCACCGCCCTTGGCCCGTTCGCCGTAATGGATCAGGTGCCAGTCGGTCGGGCAACCGTTCACCGCCTTGTACTGCGCCATGGGCGACACCACGATACGATTGTTCAACGTCAGATCACGCAGTTTCAGCGGCGCGAACATCGGCGCACGGGGCGCGTCGTTTGCGCCTGCGCCTGCTTGCGCCATGAACCAGTTTTCAGCATCGGCCAGCCATTTCGGATCGCGTTCGCGCAGGTTTTCGTGGCTGATCCGCTGCGACCGCGTCAGCATCGAATAGTTGAACTGCACCGGGTCCATGTCCAGATAACGTTCGACATCCTCGAACCATTCCAGCGAGTTGCGCGCCGCCGATTGCAGACGCAACACCTCCAGACGGCGGGCGGCTTCGTAGTCGACAAAGGCCTTGCCCAGGTCAGGCTCGTTCACCACCGCCTCGGCCAGCTTGGCCGCTGATTCCAGCGCCAGCTTGGTCCCCGACCCGATCGAGAAATGCGCGGTAGCCGACGCATCGCCCAGCAGCACGACATTCTTGTGGTGCCATGTTTCGCACAGCACACGCGGGAATTTGATCCATGCCGATCCACGCACGTGGTTGGCATTCGACATCAGCGCGTGGCCCCCCAGATGCGCCGCAAAGATGCGCTCGCAGGTGGCGATGCTGTCTTCCTTGCTCATCGTTTCAAAGCCAAAGGCGTCATAGGTCGCCTGCGAACATTCCACGATAAAGGTCGCCGTGTCCGCGTCGAACTGATAGGCGTGCGCCCAGATCCAACCGTGTTCTGTCTGCTCGAAGATAAAGGTGAAAGCGTCGTCAAATTTCTGATGCGTTCCCAGCCAGACAAAAGGACAGCGGCGCACGTCGATGTCGGGCTTGAACGTGTCCTGAAATTCAAGCCGCGTCTTGGAATTCAGCCCGTCACAGGCGACAACCAGATCGTAGTCGTCCATATACGCGCTGGCACTGCCGACCTCGGTTTCGAATTGCAGATCGACACCCAGCTCGCGGGCACGTGCTTGCAGCAGGCTGAGCAGCGCCCTACGCCCGATCCCACAGAACCCGTGACCGGTGCTGACGACCCGCTGCCCCTTGTGGAGCAGCGCAATGTCGTCCCAATAGGCGAAATGCTGGCGAATGGTTTCGGCGCTGACAGGATCGTTTGCCGCCAGATTGCCCAGTGTTTCGTCGGACAACACCACGCCCCAGCCAAAGGTGTCATCAGGTTTGTTCCGCTCGATTACGGTGACCTGTGCCGACGGATCGCGCAACTTTAGCGAGATCGCGAAATAGAGGCCCGCAGGCCCGCCGCCCAAACATACAGCACGCATCATCGTCTCCCTCATCCAAGCAAGACCGAAGCTAGGAGTGATTCCTTTTTATTTCAAGATAAAATATTTTATGCATAAACTATCAGATCGGAATGAGTCGAAACGTGCCTCACTTCTGCGCACCTCCCTGACTTTGCCGCATTCGAAAAACCTTGCCGATCTACGGTGGGCAGCCTATCAATCCGAAACGCTCATGGAGAGGGTATGACCTGTTAAAGTGGGGAGGCAACGCGCCCTCCCGATGCAGAACCGGACGACACACCAGCCCGACCACAGCGTCGTCGGGCGCTGTCTTTCTGCACTCTCGTCACACGACATTTTATCAGTGCGGGCCACGCCCCACCCCTGAACATGAGAGTTCATTTCGATGACACGAGACTATTCCAAATTCCTGCTTTCCGCAGGTGCGTCCCCCCTGCCCAAGCGCACCCCGACCCCGCTTGAGTTGCTGGGCTGGAAGCCGTTCTTCAGCCAGCAGACCGACATCGACACCCTTGCCACCACCCCGCCCGTGCGCGTGACCGAAGTGCACCGGTCGGGCCTGCGGGTGCTGGGCGACGGCATCGACACCACCATCCCGCCGGGGCCCGAGGCGACGGTGGGTGACTGGTTCCTGCTGGACCAGATCAACCCCGCCAACAGCATCCTGCTGGACCGCATCAGCCTGTTCGAGCGCCGCGCGGCGGGGCATGACCGCAAACGCCAGATGATCGCGGCCAATGTCGACACGGTGTTTATCGTCACTTCGTGCAACCGCGATTTCAACGTGGCGCGGCTGGAACGGTTCGTGGCGCTGGCCTTCGAGGCACAGGTGACTCCGGTGATCCTGCTGACCAAGGCCGATCTGTGCGACGACACCGCCCCCTATCTGGACGACGCACGCGCGATTTCCAACCGCGTGGTGGTCGAGGCGCTGAATGCCAAAAGCGCCGAACCTGCGGCCAAGCTGTCAGGCTGGTGCACCCCGGGGCAGACGGTGGCCTTTCTGGGATCTTCGGGCGTCGGCAAATCCACGTTGGTCAACGCGCTGTTTGCCAGCACTGTGGCCGACACCGGGGCTGTGCGCGAAGACGACAATCGCGGACGCCACACCACCACGCACCGCCAGTTGCACTTTACCGCAGATGGCTGCGCGGTGCTGGACACACCGGGCATGCGCGAGCTGCAACTGACCGATGTCGAGGACGGCATTGCCGAGGTTTTTGACGATCTGGTGACGCTGGCAGGCCAGTGCCGGTTCAACGATTGTGCGCACGAGACAGAACCGGGCTGTGCCGTGCGTCAGGCGCTGGAGGCAGGCGAGATCGACGCGGCCCGTCTGGCCCGTTGGCGCAAGCTGGCGGCCGAGGAACGGTTCAACACCTCGACGCTGGCCCAGCGCAAGGCGCATGAGAAGTCGTTTCACAAGAAGATCAAGACGGTGCAACAGAAGAAAAAACGCTGAAGGGGTGACATGAGATGTCTTTGGCTGGCGCTGTAGCAGGCAGTCAAAGGCAACCCTTTCGCAGCAAACCAACCTAAGGGCAGCGCCCGGCCGCGGGTGGGCATCGAAACGCTTGTGGATGCCAATTTATTTTGATCTTTGGCGTGGGGTGTCAGAGATGCAAAACAGCTAAGAAGCGCCCGCCCATCGGGCGGTCGGGCGCTGCCCGGAGGCACTGCGTGCCTTGTTCCGGGCTTTGGTAAGTTTGGAAACTGCTTGATGCTTTGTCTCTAAAGGTCTGGCTAAAACCCAATTGATCGATTCTCCGTTACCCATGAAAGTCCGCTATGACCGCATGCCCGATTATCGGCAGGTCTAACGCCAAGGAGAAAATGAGGGCTATGAAGACAGAGTATCTGATCATCCAGTATGGGAGTGACGGCAAAATTGTGAAGCAACTGCACGTTCCCAAAAGTGTCAATCTGCATCTGCTGCTAGAGAGGCTTGTCTGCCAGGACTTAGATGATAACGCTGTTGTAAATTCTTGCCTTCGATCAAACGCAAAGCATTACTATGACCCTATTCAGGTAATCGACATGCGCGAAGAGCATCGTAGGGAACAAGCTCGTGATGCGTTGAATGCTAATTCTGAAACCAGTGATCCAATAGGAATCTACAACCGCGCAAGGGCCGCGCAAATCCCACTAGGAAAGACACTGATGATTGCTGGGGAAAATCGTGACTATTTTGTTAAAGAAGTGAAAAAGAACGACTGATTGGTCCCCAGCCGCAAAATCCCCGGCCAGGCCAAGAAACCACCACAAACACTCACCCCGCCGTCATCAACGCCGCAAGCACCGCCCGCGCGCCATCCGCAATCGGCACCGGCCTGCGGGTCACACGGTCCACGTTCACATGCACAAACCGCCCTTCGGCGGCGGCGGTGTTGTCGTCGTTGCGGAACAGGCCAATCTCGTAGTGCACCGACGACCCGCCCAGCCGCGCGACGCGGATGCCTGCGTGGATCACGTCGGGAAACGCCAGCTCGCCGTGATAGACACAGCCCGTTTCGACCACCAGAAACACCGTTTCGCTGGTTTTCAGGTCCAGCACACCCTGTTCGATCAGGTGGCCGTTCACCGCCGTGTCGAACAACTGATAGTGCATCGCGTTGTTCATGTGGCCGTACATATCATTGTCCAGCCAGCGCGTGGTGATGACGGAAAACGCGGTATAATCGGCCCGCGTGCCGGGTTTCGGACGGCTCACCACGCGGCCTCGTAGATGGCTTGCGCGTCTGCCTCGTCCAGGGCGCGCGGGTTGTTGACCAGCAGGCGCGTCTGGTTCATCGCATCACGCGCCAGCATGGGCAGGTCGTCCTGCCCGATGCCGACCTCGCGCAGGCCCTTTTGCAGGCCGCAGCGGGTGGACAGGTCTTGCAACGCGTCGGCAAAGGCGGTCGCGGCCTCTTGCCCCTGCAACCCCGCCAGTTCGGGAAAGGCGATGCCTGCCAGTTCCGCGTAGGGTGTCGGAGCCGTCACCGCGTTGAATCGCAGCACATGGGGCAGCACCAGCGCGTTCGACAGCCCGTGCGGCACTTTGAAATGCCCGCCAATCGGATAGGCCAGCGCGTGCACCGCCGCCACCGGGCTGTTGGCAAAGGCTTGTCCCGCCAGAAGCGAGCCCAGCAGCATGTCGCCACGTGCGGCCATGTCGTGCGGCGCGTTCACCGCGCGTTCCAATGCACCGCCCATCAGGCGCAGCGCCTCGACCGCCAGCGCGCGGCTGACGGGATTGTTGTTGGCCGAAGCACTGGCATAGCTTTCGATGGCGTGCACCATCGCGTCGATGCCGGTGGCGGCGGTCACATGGGCGGGCAGATCGCGCGTCAGTTCGGGGTCCAGCAAGGCCACGTCGGGGATGATCAGCGGGCTGACGACGCCCATCTTTTCCGACGCTCCGGTGGTCACGATGCTGATGGGCGTCACCTCTGATCCGGTGCCGGATGTCGTCGGCACCGCAATCAGCGGCAGGCGCGGTCCCTTGGCCATGCCCACACCGTAGCAATCGGCCAATGTCTCGCCGGAACAGGCCAGAAGGGCCGCCAGCTTGGCCACGTCGATCGACGACCCGCCGCCCAGACCGATCACACCGTCCATCCCCTTGGCCGCCTCGACCGCTTGCAGGATCACCGCCTCGGGCGGGTCGGCTTTGACGTCCGAAAAAACCTCTACCGTGATGTCCGCCGCCTCAAGCGCCGCCAGCGCGCGGTCGACGATGCCCGTGGCCATCATGCCCGGATCGGTGACCAGCAGAACACTGTCGCCACAGGTCACGCGGGCCATATCGCCCAACTGGTCCAGCAGGCCATCGCCCATGCGGATGCTGGGTGTGGTGTTGAAGGTAAAAGGTGTCATTGGATTATCCTGCATCTGCCAGCAGGTCATCGAACAAGGCCTGCTGTTGTTTCATCTTGGCGCCCATGGCGCGGGTCAAATCATCGGGGCGCAACATGCCCGCGTTCCATGTGGCGATCTGGTCCAGCCCGTCAGCAACGGAATGGTCGCGCGTATAGGTCACCGCCTGTTTGATCCCTGCAATGGCCAGCGGCGAACGGGCGGCAATGGCCTGCGCCATCTGCAACGCGGCGGCGATCACCGCATCCCGGTCGGCGTGAATGGCATTGACGATGCCCCAACCCTTGGCCTCGTCTGCCGAAAACCGCCGGCCGGTGTAGGCCAGTTCGCGCACCACGCCGGGGGCCATCAGTTTGGGCATACGTTGCAACGTGCCCACGTCGGCGGCCATGCCGATGTTGATTTCTTCGATGCCGAACGCGGTGTCGGCGGTGCACAGGCGAATATCGCAAGCGGTGATCAGGTCAATGCCACCGCCCAGACAGGCCCCGTGGATCGCGGCAATCACCGGCACCCGCATCTCCTCCAGCGCGCTCAGCGACGCCTGCAACTTCAGCACCAGCTTGCGCATCGCATAGGCCGCGCGGCCCGGTTCCTGACCGGTCAGTTCCATGATGCCCTGAAAGGCGGCCAGATCCATGCCAGCAGTAAAATGCTTGCCCCGCCCCGAAATCACCACACAGCGCACGGCCGGATCAGCGTCCAACGCAGCCGCAATGCGCGGCAGGTCATCCCAGAACGCAGGCGTCATGCTGTTGGCCTTGGCGGCGTTGTCCATTTCGATATGGGCCACGCCATCGGCCACGGAAATGGCGAAAAAGGTCGATGTTATCGGATCGGTCATGCAAAGCTCCTCCTGCCAGCGGGGGCATGGTGCCTTGATCGTGGGGGCTAAGTCCAGACGGTCACGCACGCCGCACATCCCGTGACGCTGCGATACATGCGTCAGGGTCGTCAACGACAGACGACTTCGATCCTGACAGCCCCAACTCACCCGAAATGCGAAACCGGACCTGTCGCGCAGATCAGGGTGAAAGGAAGCGCCGCGCAAAGTATCGGATGCTGCACTAACGCGTGCATGCCCGCTTGCGAGGTTACGGATGCAATGCGCTGTAGGGGCAAACATCATCTTCGAAGGGCACATGCCGACGGCGAAAGCTGGTGTTTGCAACCGCCTGAGGGTTGCTGATCCTGTCCATCCTGAAATGCCGAAAGTCGTCGCGCGCAGGGTCCCAGCCGACCAGGTACCAGATGGGCGGCAGAATCAGCATGGCTTGCGGCTCGACCTGACGCTGGGACTTGCGCCCTTTTGCATCGCCATAGTCGAAACAGATGAACTGTCGGCCCAGAAACGCCGCCTCAAAGGCCGGAAGAAGTTCGGTGTCCATTTTTCCCAAGTCAGACAGGTCCTGCATAGGCGACAGTCTACCGATGTGAAGACACCCCAAAAAAGCGCGCAGGTCTTTCACCTTGTCCGAAGGGAGCGCCTTTTCGATCCTGGCCAGCCCCGCATCGGCAAGTTCCGAAAAGGGCAAATTCCCCGCAGCCCGCATTGCCGCGACGCTGATCAACAACGCGAACACTTCGGGCACCGACAACTTGGCCTGTGTCTGCATGGATTGCGGGTCAAGCTGGATGCCGCCGCCGCGCCCGACGTCGGAATGGATCACATAGCCCTCGTCCCGCAGGGCACTGATGTCGCGCAAAACGGTCCGGCGGGATGCGCCGACGGTTTCTGCCAACGCGTCTATTGTGGATGTTCCATTGCGGCGAAGGGTACGCACGATGGCGTCATGTCTAAGTCTTACACTCATATCCGTACCCTATCATGAATGGTGACAAATTTTGGCACCATTTCGTTCTACGCTGATTTCAGCAACGGAAAACAAGGAAATTGCAAAATGGAACGGACAGCAGTGAACCCCTGGGACTGGTCGATCAAGCTGGGCTACAATCAGGCCGAGGTGATCCAAGGCGCGACGCGCCAAGTGATCTGTGCAGGCCAGACGGCGGTGGATGCACAAGGCAATCCGCAGCATCCCGACGACATGCGCGCACAGATCACACTGGCACTCGATAATCTCGAAGCGGTGCTGAAAGGTGCCGGGATGGACCTGAGCAATGTCATCAAGCTCGGGGTTTATGCGACAGACGTAGACCAAGCCCTGAAAAACTTCGACTTGATGGGCATGCGTTTCGGGCCCCATCAGGTGGCCCCGCCAATGACCCTGTTGGGGGTGACGCGCCTGGCCATTCCCGGATTGCTGTTCGAGATTGAAGCGACGGCAGCAGCCTAAGATTATCGGCGTCGCCTGGAAAGCGGGCGACGCTGTGCAACTGGCAGTGCACCAAAAACAGCCATGTCCCGGCTTGCCCTTGCCCTGCCCGTCCTTGCGCGGTTAAGTTTCGTGTAAAGAACCCTGCTTTACGCGCGATAACTTCCGGCAGTTGCGCCCTCGCTCAAGGACACCACGGCATGGACGACAGCAAGATCCGCAATATGGAGCAGTTCGCCCGCGTCAGCGGCATTTCGCGCCCCACGGTGTCGAAATACTTTAACGATCCCGCCAGCGTGCGGCCCAAGACCCGCGCCCGGATCGAAGAGGCGCTGGAGCAATACGACTATCGCCCGAACATCTTTGCAGTGAACCAGAACCGGCGCCTGACCAAGAACATCGGCATCGTGGTGCCCTATCTGGCTGACCCGTTCTTTGCCGAGATCGCGCGAAACATCGAACAGCGCTGTATGCAGGCCGGGTTCTGGCCCACCCTGTTCAGCGCCCATGGTGACAGCGCGCTTGAGGTTGAAATTCTTGACAGCCTGCGCTCGCTCAAACCGGCGGGTGTGCTGCTGGCGCCATTGGGCCGCGCATCGGACCGCGCGGCGGTTGAAAAGTTCTGCAATGACGTGCCGACCGTGCTGTTCGACAGCAACATCGAAGGCGTTGGCGAAGCGTTCGTCGGATCTGACAACACGCAATTCGTCAAGTTAAGCGTCGAATACCTGTGCCGCACCGGCCAGCCGCCCTGCTTTTTCGAAATGCCGCCCGTGAACCCGAACGCCAACAAACGGCGCAACAGCTATATTCAGGCGATGGAGGCGAACGGGTTTGCCCCGCAGGTGATCCGTGTCGCGGGCGAAGGCTGGGGGTTTGAAGAGGTCGGGTATCGCGGCGGTCTGGACGTGATTGATCGCGGGCTTTTGACTTCGGATACGGTGCTGTGCAGCAACGACCGGCTGGCCATCGGATTTCTGGCGGCCTGTTACGAACGTGGTCTGCGGGTGGGGCGTGATGCCGATTGCGTTTTGCGCGTGGCAGGACACGACGACCATCCGTTCTCGCGATTCGGGTGCCCACCCCTGACCACAATCGCCCAGGATTACGAAAAAATATCGGACCGCAGCGTCGAGGCGCTGTTTCACCTGATCGAAGGCGGACGCACCGCAGGCCCGCGTATCGAGACACTTTTTGAGGGAAAACTGGTCATGCGCGCCTCGGCCTAAGGCACCGTTGCTCTCTCACTTTTATTTACGCGCGTAAAGTTTTTATTGACTCCGCGCTTAGTTCTTTGGTTCACTCTGGGCCAAGCATCCAATCACCAGGGAGGAAACCGGATGACCATAAGAACCGCATTTTGTGCGGCGAGCGTGCTTGCGCTGGCCACTGCGACCGGCGCTTTCGCCGAAAGCCACACAACAACCCTTACCATCGCAACAGTGAACAACGGCGACATGGTCCGAATGCAGGGCCTGACCGACGATTTCACTTCGAAAAACCCCGACATCGCCCTTGAGTGGGTGACACTGGAAGAAAACGTGCTGCGCCAGCGCGTCACGCAAGACATCGCCGCCAAGGGCGGTCAGTTCGACGTGATGACAATCGGCACCTACGAGGTTCCGATCTGGGGCGCGCAGGACTGGCTGGTGTCGCTGAACGACCTGCCCGCCGAATGGGACGCCGATGACATCCTGCCCGCCATGCGCGGCGGTCTGACCGTTGACGGCGAACTGTACGCCGCACCGTTCTATGGCGAAAGCTCGATGGTGATGTACCGCAAGGACCTGATGGAAGCCGCAGGCATGGAGATGCCCGACGCGCCCACATGGGACGACATCAAAGCCGCGGCCGAAGCGATGACCGACAAAGACGCCGAAGTTTACGGCATCTGCCTGCGCGGCAAGGCCGGCTGGGGCGAGAACATGGCGTTCCTGAGTGCCATGGCCAACTCGTACGGCGCGCGCTGGTTCGACGAAGACTGGACACCCCAGTTCGACACCGACGCATGGAAAGCCACGCTGACCGACTATCTGGACCTGATGAACAACTATGGCCCTCCGGGTGCATCGACCAACGGGTTCAACGAAAACCTCTCGCTGTTCCAGCAGGGCAAATGCGGCATGTGGATCGACGCCACCGTGGCCGCGTCCTTTGTGACCAACCCCAAGGATTCGACCGTGGCCGACAAGGTCGGCTTTGCACTGGCCCCCGACAAGGGTCTGGGCAAGCGCGGCAACTGGCTGTGGGCATGGTCCCTGGCGATCCCCGCAGGTTCGGACAAGGTAGACGCCGCGAAGAAGTTCGTCGCCTGGGCCACCAGCAAGGAATACACCGCATTGGTTGCTGCGAACGAAGGTTGGGCAAACGTCCCTCCGGGCACGCGCACATCGCTGTACGAGAACACCGACTATACGTCAGCGGCCCCTTTTGCCAAAATGACATTGAAGTCGATCAACTCGGCTGATCCGACCAACCCAAGCGTGGACCCCGTGCCCTATACCGGCGTCCAGTTCGTCGCGATCCCTGAATTTGCTGGCATCGCCACACAAGTCGGTCAGGAATTCTCGGCCGCCCTTGCAGGTCAGCAATCCGCCGAAGACGCGCTGGAAAAAGCGCAGGCGTTGACCACGGACGAGATGGAAGCCGCAGGCTACTGAATCGTCGAGCATCTCTTGGGGGGCGGCACGCCTGCCCCCCGAACCTTTCTGCTTCCTCTGAACGCCCGCACCGCGTGACCGCCCGCAAGGCACGCCACCGGCAAGGAGACCCCTCATGGCCACCAAAGCTTCCCGATCCGCCGCACGTCTGATGATGGCCCCTGCCGTGATCCTGCTTTTGGGCTGGATGCTGGTGCCGCTGTGCATGACCCTGTATTTTTCGTTCAAGAAATACCTGCCCCTGCGTGGCGGTGATCTGGGCTGGGTCGGCTTTGACAACTATGTGCGTTTCTTCAGCTCGTCCGCTTTCTGGCCTTCGGTGCTGGCAACGTTGGTGATTGTCGGCGGTGTGCTGGCGATCACGGTTGTCTTTGGCATCCTGCTGGCGATTCTGCTGGATCAGCCGATGTGGGGTCAGGGCATCGTGCGCATCCTTGTGATCGCGCCCTTCTTTGTCATGCCCACCGTGTCGGCGCTGGTGTGGAAGAACATGTTCATGGACCCCGTGAACGGGCTGTTCGCCCACCTGTGGAAATTCTTTGGCGCAGCGCCCATCGAATGGCTCAGCCAGGCGTCTATGACCTCGATCGTCATGATCGTCGCATGGCAGTGGCTGCCCTTTGCCACGCTGATCCTGCTGACCGCAATTCAATCGCTGGACAGCGAACAGCTTGAGGCCGCCGAGATGGACGGTGCCCCGCCCCTGTCGCGGTTCGGCTATATCACCCTGCCCCACCTGAGCCGGGCCATCACGGTCGTGGTGCTGATCCAGACCATTTTCCTGCTGTCGATCTTTGCCGAAATCTTTGTGACCACCCAAGGGTCCTTTGGCACCAAGACGCTGACCTATCTGATCTACCAGCGGGTGCTGGAAAGCCAGAACGTCGGCCTGGGCTCGGCGGGCGGCATCTTTGCCGTGATCTTGGCCAACATCGTCGCCATCTTCCTGATGCGCATCGTCGGCAAAAACCTGGACGCATGAGGTAGACCATGGCACGCAACGTCACCACCCAACGCAAGATCATCAACACCGCCGTCGCATGGGGCATCGGTCTGCTGATCTTTTTCCCGATCCTTTGGACGATCCTGACCAGCTTCAAGTCCGAAGCCACAGCCATCGCCGATCCGCCGGTGTTCCTGTTCTTTGACTGGACGCTGGACAACTACCGCGTGGTGCAGGAACGCTCGGACTACATGCGGTTCTTGTGGAACTCGGTCATCATCGCCGGCGGCTCGACCTTTCTGGGCATTCTGGTGGCGGTGCCTGCGGCGTGGTCGATGGCGTTTGTCCCATCGCGCCGCACCAAGGACATCCTGTTGTGGATGCTGTCGACCAAGATGCTGCCAGCGGTGGGCGTGCTGTACCCGATCTATCTGATTTTCATCAAAATGGGCATTCTGGACAGCCGCATCGGCCTGACCGTTGTGCTGATGCTGATCAACCTGCCGATCATCATCTGGATGCTGTACACCTATTTCCGCGAGATTCCCGGCGAAATCCTCGAGGCCGCGCGGATGGACGGTGCGTCGCTGAAAGAGGAAATCCTTTATGTGCTCACTCCGATGGCCGTGCCCGGCATTGCATCGACCGTGTTGCTGAACATTATCCTGGCCTGGAACGAGGCGTTCTGGACCCTGAACCTGACAGCCGCCAAGGCCGCGCCGCTCACCGCCTTCATCGCCAGCTACTCAAGCCCCGAAGGGCTGTTTTACGCCAAGCTCTCTGCCGCCTCGACAATGGCCATCGCACCGATCCTGATCCTGGGCTGGTTCAGCCAGAAACAACTGGTGCGCGGCCTGACCTTTGGCGCTGTGAAATAAGGATAAGAATATGGGACAGATCACGCTTCAACAGGTCACCAAAAGCTTTGGCGACGTGCAGGTCATTCCGCCGCTGGACCTGACCATCGAAGACGGCGAATTCACCGTCTTTGTCGGCCCCTCGGGCTGTGGCAAGTCCACGCTGCTGCGCCTGATCGCGGGGCTTGAGGACATCACCTCGGGCACCATTCTGATCGACGGCGCGGATGCCACTGCCATCTCGCCCGCCAAGCGGGGACTGGCGATGGTGTTTCAGTCCTACGCTTTGTATCCGCATATGTCGGTGCGCAAGAACATTGCCTTTCCCATGCGCATGGCAGGCGTCGACAAGGCCGAACAGGACCGCCGGATCGAACAGGCGGCCACCGCGCTGAACCTGACCGACTATCTGGACCGCCGCCCCGGACAGTTGTCGGGCGGCCAGCGCCAGCGTGTCGCCATTGGCCGCGCCATCGTGCGCGAGCCGTCCGCCTTCCTGTTCGACGAGCCGTTGTCGAACCTTGATGCCGCCCTGCGGGTGGGGATGCGGCTGGAGATTTCCGAGCTGCACAAGCGGCTGGAAACCACGATGATCTATGTCACCCACGATCAGGTCGAGGCGATGACCATGGCCGACAAGATCGTCGTGCTGCGTGCGGGCCACATCGAACAGGTCGGCAGCCCGCTGGACCTGTATCGCACGCCACGCAACATCTTTGTCGCGGGCTTTATCGGATCGCCCAAGATGAACCTGATCGAAGGTCCCGAGGCCGCCAAACACGATGCCCACACCATCGGCGTGCGCCCCGAACACATCGACGTGGTCGAAACAGACGGGCTTTGGCAGGGCCGTGTCGGTGTGGCCGAACATTTGGGGTCTGACACGTTCTTTCACGTCCACGACACAGGATTGGCCGACATGCTGACCGTGCGCGTCGCGGGCGAGGTGAACCTGCGCCACGGCGACACCATCCACCTGAACCCGCGCGCCGACCAAATCCACCGCTTTGACGACAAGGGCCTGCGTATCCAATGACCAGACTGACCGGAAAGTGTGCCCTGATCACGGGTGCTGCACGTGGTATCGGCCTTGCCTTTGCCCAGGCCTACGTGGCCGAAGGCGCGCGGGTGGCCATTGCTGACATCGACATCACGCGCGCCCGCGCGGCGGCTGCCGAGATCGGCCCGAACGCCATTGCCGTGCACATGGACGTGACCGATCAGGCCAGCATCGACAACGCCGTGGCCGAAACCGTGGCGCAGTTGGGGCAGATCGACATCCTGATCAACAATGCGGCGATCTTCAGCGCCGCGCCCATCACCGAAATCACCCGTGCCGATTTCGACCGTACCTTTGACATCAATGTTGCGGGCACCCTGTTCACCCTGCAAGCGGTCGCCAAACACATGATTGCGCGCGGCGGCGGTGGCAAGATCATCAACATGGCCAGTCAGGCGGGCCGCCGGGGCGAACCGCTTGTCGCCGTCTACTGCGCGACCAAGGCCGCGATCATCAGCCTGACCCAATCGGCGGCACTGAACCTGATCGACCACGGGATCAACGTCAACGCCATCGCACCGGGTGTGGTGGACGGCGAACATTGGGACGGGGTCGACGCGTTCTTTGCCAAATACGAAGGCAAGGCACCGGGTCAGAAGAAACGCGAAGTGGGCGCCGCCGTGCCGCATGGCCGCATGGGCACCGCCGCCGACCTGACCGGCATGGCCGTGTTTCTGGCCAGCGGCGACGCCGATTATATTCTTGCGCAAACCTATAACGTCGATGGTGGCCAATGGATGAGCTGACGCCGTTGCGCGACGCAACGCTGGCCGATCTGCCGGGCGCAGTTTCGGTCCCCACATACGACCGCACAAAGCTGACCGCGGGGATCGTGCACATCGGTCTGGGCAATTTTCACCGCGCCCACCAATCGTGGTATCTGCACCGCCTGATGCAGGCGGGGCTGGCCCACGACTGGGCCATTATCGGCGCCAGCGTGCGCCAGGCCGATGCGCCCCAACGCGACCGCTTGCTGGCGCAGGACTGTCTGACCACGCTGATCGAACTGGACCCGTCCGGCGTGTCCGCCGAGGTCGTGGGGTCGATGATCGGCTATCTGCCCATCGAGGATGACAACGCCGCCCTGATCGCCCAGATGGCCGACCCCGCGATCCGCATCGTTGCGCTGACCGTGACCGAGGGCGGCTATTACGTCGATCCGGCGACGGGCGGCTTTGACGCATCTCACGCCGACATGCAGCACGACGCCGCCCACCCCGACACGCCGCGCACCGCCTTTGGCGCGATGGTTGCGGCCTTGCGGCAGCGGCGCGATGCCGGTCACGGGCCATTCACGGGGCAATGCTGTGACAACCTGCAAGGCAATGGCGCGATCCTGCGGCAAACCGTGGTGTCGCTGGCACGGCTGAGCGATCCGGCGCTGGCCGACTGGATCGACGCCAACGCCAGCTTTCCCAATGCGATGGTGGATTGCATCGTGCCTGCCACTGGCCCTGCCGAACTGGCGCTGGTGCGCGACATGGGCATCGACGACGCCGCCCCCGTGACCCACGAGAACTTTCGCCAATGGGTGATCGAGGATGATTTCTGCGCCGGTCGCCCCGACTGGGACCGTGCGGGTGCGACCTTTACCGACGATGTGCACGCCTATGAGGCGATGAAAATCCGCATGTTGAATGCAGGCCACCAGTTGCTGGCCAACGCGGGTGAAATCCTGTCGGTGCCAACCATATCGGGCTGCATGGCCCACCCTGCCATCGCAGGTTTCTTTGCCCGTGTGGAACGCGATGAAATCGCGCCCCACGTGCACGCGGTCCCCGGCATGACGCCCGAGGCTTACGTTACGCTGATTTCCGAACGGTTCGCCAACACCGCCATCGTCGACACCACGCGCCGCGTGGCCTTTGACGGCTCATCACGGCACAGCGGTTTCGTGCTGCCGATCCTGCGCGATGGATTGGCTGCGGGCACGCCGGTCGAAGGGCTGGCACTGGCCGAAGCGTTGTGGGCGCGCATGTGCGCAGGCAACCGCGAGGACGGCACAGAGATTGCGCCCAACGATCCGCACTGGCCCGCCCTGCAAACCGCCGCAAAGGCCGCGCGGGATGATCCGGCGGCCTGGCTTGCGCAACGTCAGTATTACGGTGATCTGGCCGACACGCCGGCCTTTGCCACGGCTTTTGGCCGCTGGCTGGCGATGATCTGGTCCGACGGGACACAGGCGGCCTTGACCGCCTATGCCAAAGGTTAATGCAGCGTGGCCGCCTGTGGTCTGGTCATGTCCAGATCGCGGGGGGCGGCCGGGCGCATCTGTTGCAGGCCCAGTCCAAAGTTCGTGGCCAGCGACGTGATCTGCGGGGCCACATCGGCGCGCACCAGCAACGTTGCAATCAGCATCGCGTCTTCCTGCGCGCCGGTCGCGGCAAGGGCCACGAAATTGGCAAAGCACGCCTCGTCCGCGCCCAGGCATTTGCATTCGACCGCATGGCGCATCAGCGGACGGCGTCCGTGACGGGCGCACAAAGTGCACAATTGTTCAAATGCCTGCAACGTCCGCCTGCCACGATCCCGGCCTAAAGTACGGCTCAGGTCACTCCACAGCATCGCCTGCCCGTCCGGCCCATCGCTCCACAGGCGCAGGTAGATGACCGATGCGGCCTCGACCCCGTCCAGTTCGGTCAGCAGCCCGACGGCAGCCCCGCCACGCGCGTTCGCAGACCCGCTCATTTTGTCAGGATCAGCTTGCCCGCGCGGGTGATGCGCAGGGTATAGACCTGACCGTCCAGCACGATCCGCGCCTGATCATTGCCTTCGGTCAGGGCACGCGCGTCGTGCACGGGCGTTTTGTCGGTAAGCGTCGGCTTGGCGGCCACGGTAAGCGTCTGTTTTTCGGAAGAGTGATGCGGTGTTTGTATCTTGTCCATACGCATGGCTGTGTCCCTTTGTCTTGCAACCGTCGGGCTGGCCCGATGCGTGACTCGGGGTGGCTGGACCTTTCCCCTAATACCTGAGTGATTTAATAGGAATTGTCAAATGGGGAAATCAAAACAACCACAGAGATTGCCTTGGACTGCACAAATCGCACCACAAAGGGCAACGCCCGACCTCCGTCAGGCATTGCGACATTGCATCCCAGGTTGGTATTTCCAGGGTTTCTAAGGTGGCGAATTGCTATTCGCGGAACATTGCCACCGGACGGCACCAGCCTGCGCTGGCGTCCTTGATCTTGACTGGAAAGCAGGCCACCTCGAACCCCGTCGCAGGCAGTGCATCTAGGTTTGCCAGCTTCTCGATGTGGCAATAGCCCCGCACCATACCCGCGCGGTGCCCTTCCCAGATCAACCCCGCGTCGCCCGTCTCGGCCACACGCGCTGCGGTGTGGATGAACGGCGCGTCCCAGCTCCAGGCGTCGGTCCCGCAGACACGCACCCCGCGTTCCGTCAGATAAACCGTGGCGTCATGCCCCATGCCACAACCGGTGCCGACATATTGCGGTGTGCCGTAAGCCGCGCCCGCGGCGGTGTTGACCAATACGATGTCTCCCGGTGCCAGTTCGTGCCCGATGGCATCAAACGCCGCCGCCATCTCATCGCCCGTCACCACGTGACCGTCCGCAAAATGGCGAAAGTCCAGCTTCACGCCGCGCCCGAAGCACCAGTCCAGCGGCACCTCGTCAATGGTGATCGCGCGTTTGCCGCCGTCCATCGTCGAATGATAATGATAGGGCGCGTCCAGATGGGTGCCGTTGTGGGTCGACAGGGTCACCTGCTCGACCGCCCAGCCTTCGCCACCGGGCAACTGGTCGCGTGTCACGCCGGGGAAGAACTGCAACATCTGGTCGGCGGTCTGATCATGGCCCATGTAGTCAATCTTGGGGGCCAGCCCCGGCGGGTCAGCGAATTGGGTGTTTTCCAGCGGGTTTGACAGATCGACGATCCTCATGGGCGGTCTCCTCTTGCGTGTTGCCTTTGCCCGCACTGTGCGTCGAACGGACCAGCAGGGCAATCAACAGGTTCAGCGTCCTTTGATACGGATCGAAAAGCTGCGTTGCGCGCCCTTGGGCGGCGGCGCAAAGGGGCTGGCGCGGCGGACCAGTTCAAGGGCGGCCTGATCCAGTTGTGCCGAGCCAGAGCTGGCGGCAATCCGCGCGCCCGACAATCCACCATTGCCGGCCACGGTAAATGCAATCGTCGCCGATCCGCGGCTGCTGGTGCGCGGTCGCGGCAGGCGGGCGATGCGTGCCATCACCTGACCGGGATAGTTGCTGGCGGCGGCATTGGCCGCTTTGGCAGCGGCGGCGGCCTGACGGCTGGCGGCGGCTTTGGCCTTGGCACCCGCCTGACCATCGGCGGCTCCGGCGGCGGCATTGGCCTTGGCGTTGCCTTTGGGTTGGGGCTTTGGCTTTTGCGGTTTGCGTGCCGGCTTCGGTGCGGGTTTGGGCGCCTGTGCCTCGATCGACTTGGGGCGCAGCGCGGGGCGGCGCGAGACCTGTGTCGCGGTTTCCTCGGGCAAGGCCTGTTGTACATCGGGCGTCAGCGCAGCGGTGACTTCGGGCGGCGTGGCTTCAGCTTGCAGCGGAGTGGTCGGCACGGGTGCCATCGGCACGATGACGGACGGCTGTGTTTCCGCAGGAGCCGCCTCGACGGGTTCGGCGCGCGCCATCTCGACCGGTTCGGGTGGTGTTTCCTGCGCGGTGTCAGGCTGTTGTGCGGGCGGTTCGGTGACCTCTTGGACGGTTTCGACGGCATCAGCGGTCATCACACCCGCGGCCATATCGGCAAAGCTGTTGCCCAGTTCCGCCACCGTGGCCGGTGCGCCGCCTTCGACCTGTGCGGTTTCCTCGGCACGGGTCAGGCCCAGCATCGCGGCATGGACGGCGGCGGAACAGCCCAGAAACAACGCCGCGATTTTCCAGGACCTGCGGATCATTGCAATGCCTTCTCTGTGACGATCACAACCCGTGCAGCCCCGGCGGCGCGCAGCGCGCGGGCGGTCTCGATCACGCTGTGCGCGGGGGCGGCGCGGTCGGGGATCATGCGCGCGGTTTGGGCGGCGGCAGGCACGGCGGCGATAAAGCCTGCCACATTCACCGGCGCGCCGCGGTGGGTCAGCGCGCCGTCGGCCCCGATCACCAGCGCATCGGCGGGCGCCTCGCCTTGCAGGTCGGCGGTTTTCACCAGCTTCAACTCAGGGTCCAGCGGAGCCGCCAATGTCCCCGCCACCATGAAAAACACCAGCATCAAAAAGACGATGTTGATCAGCGCTATCGTGGGCTCGCGTTCGGATTTCTGTCGCTGTGCCCTCATGACGCCCCCATCACGCTGACCGCCAGATCGGGAATGCCGCGCACTGCAACCAGAATATCGGTCATCGCCTGCGCATCCACCTGGGCATTCAGGTTCACCAGCAGCACCAACGGCTTGCCCGCCTGCAAATCGCGCAGACGCTGGGGCAGATCATCGACGCCCAGCGCGGTCCCGTTCAGGGTCAGCCCCTGGGGAGTCGCACGCAGGAACGCAAGCGCCTGATCCCCCGACGCCGCCCTGCCACCGCTGGCGGCCTGCACTTCGACCTCGGCGAATTTGGAAAAGGTCGAGGACAGCATGAAGAACAGCAGCAGCAAAAAGATGACGTCGATCAGCGAGGTCATCGACAGTTTGCGCCGCTGTCTGACGGCCCTAAGCGGCATCACGCACCTGCTGCAACGCGCCCTTGGACGGGGCCAGAACGGTGGTCAGCGCCTGTTCGGCAAAGACACGCTCGGAGGTCATCCGCGCCTCGAACCACGACAGGACAATCGACGTGGGCATGGCCACGGCCAGCCCGACCGCCGTGGTCAGCAGCGCCACCCAGATCCCCCCCGCCAGCAGCGACGGGTCCACGGAGGAACCTGC
Organism: uncultured Pseudosulfitobacter sp.; assembly: GCF_963976325.1. Lineage (NCBI taxonomy): Bacteria > Pseudomonadati > Pseudomonadota > Alphaproteobacteria > Rhodobacterales > Roseobacteraceae > Pseudosulfitobacter > uncultured Pseudosulfitobacter sp. Next base: position 210,124 of record NZ_CAXBJW010000001.1, on the reverse strand, counting down.
GTTTTGCAGCGCCTGGAACGCCTCGATCATGCCCAGAACGGTGCCGAACAGACCCATCAGCGGGGCCAGTTGTGCGACGCTGTCCAGCAGACGAAAGCCGCGCTCCAATGCCAGAAACTGCGTTTCGGCCTCGGCATACAGCCGCGCGGCGCGGTCGGGGGCATCGGGGGCATTCATCGCGCGGACGACCACGGGGGCCAGATAGCTGCGCGAACTTTGCAGATCATGGGCAGCGGCCTCGCGCGCGCCGGCGTCCCAATGCATCAGCGCGCGCCGCATCGCCGTATGCTGGCCCACGCGGGCGGCGCGAAACTGCCAGAGTTTGTACAGAATAACGGCCAGCGTCAGAACCGAGACCCCCACCAGAACAGCGACCACAGGGCCGCCCAGATCGTAAAGGCCCTGAAGCCGTGACAGATCAAACATGGTCTTATCCTTGCAATGCGATGTTCAGACGGCTGGAGGTCGCCAGCCCCTTGGTGCAGGCCTCTGACTCCGCGTCGTCCACGGTGCATGTCCCTGCCCCGTTGATCAGCAGCGATCCGATCCGCCCGCAGGCGGTGTCGGCAATCTGAAACTGGCGCACGCGCGGCACGCCAGCGGGCAATGCGCCAAAGTCGAACAGCGTCAACATCATCACCGCGCCGTCCGCGCCGAACAGCACGGTCTCGTAGACGGCGCGGTCGATCGGCGCGGTGCCGGTGTTGGTGGCGACAAAGGTGATCCGGCAGGCTTCGCCCACCAGATCCGCCGCGTTCAGCTCCAATGCAACACCGCCCTTGGACGGTGTCGCATCATCGGCCCGCGCCACCGTGCCAAACAGCACGACAGCGACGGCAAGACAGGCGCCTATGTGGCGATATGGCTGCATGGGGTTTCCTTTGCTTTGTCTTAGAAGGTTGTCGACAGCGTCACCTTGAACGTCCGGCCCGTCGCGTTGCGGGTGGACAGGCGCGGCTGATAATTTTTGTCAAAGACGTTCTCGACACCGAAGCGGATGGTCGATCCTTCCAGCACGCCATGCTGCGGCACGTAGGTCGCGCGCAGGTTGTGCACACCAAAGCCGGGTGACACGGTGCCACCTTCGTCATAGCGTTTGGCCGCTTCGACTTCCCAACTCAGGTCAAGCTCGTCACTGAACTTGCGGCCCAGCGTCAGACGCAGGTTGTCCTGCGGGTTCTGCGCCCAGTCGCCTTGCCCGCCGCCATCGTAGGTGGCAGTGCCTTGGGAAATGTGGGCGTTGGCGTCCAGATAATAGCCGTTCTGCATGGCATAAGCGGCCTCAAGCTCGACCCCTTCGCGGTCCAGTCCCTCGACCGTGGTGCCGGGGCCACGTCCCTGATAAGTGGTCAGATCGGTCAAATGGTCGTTGTAATAGTTGACCTTGAACGCAAGGCTGTCGCCGCTGCGGAAAACGTCGACCGCGTCATAGGCCACGCCAATTTCGTAGCTGCGGCCCTTTTCCGACTGTGTGATCAGGCCGGTGTCGATGTCATCAATGATCGGCAGGTTCTCGGTATACGAGGCCGACCCGAACACGGCCCAGCCGTTGTCGAATGCATAGCGCGCCGACACGCCGCCCATCAGCGCGTCCTTGTCATATTCCGCATTGCCGTTGATCGGGTCCTGCGTGATCGTCTGGTTTTCATAGCGCAGCGCAGGCGTGATCGTCCAACGGTCCCCGATCTGCATTTCATCCACGGCGTAGAACGCCAGCGCATCCTTGGTCCCACCGGGGGCGGACCCTGCTGTCGCATCGCTGCGTTCACGCTGGATGAACTCGATACCCGTGCGCAGTTCGTGGTCTATGGCACCGGTGCTGAACAAGGCCTCGTTCTTCACGCGGAATGTCGTGGTACGATAGCGGTTGTCCGCATCCAACAGCGCGTTGGGGCCAACGATGGCTTCGCTTTCCACCAGCTCGTCCGAATACAGCAACTCAGCCGTGACATTCAGCCACGCCACATCGCCGGGATTGTAGTTGTAGCGCAGGGTGGCCACTTCGTTTTCGATGTAACGGTCAACGTTGCCGAATGCCGTCGTGCCGAACTGGTCGTAGGGCACATCGAACTGTTCCTGCTGGGTCTTGGTATAGCTGAATTCGACAAACTGGTCATTGCCCGCGCCAAAGGTATAGCGCGCCTTCAGCAGGCCCGAAGGATCGTCAATGTCGCCCGCGTCGGGGTTGATCTGGTCGCCGTTGCCATCGGTACGCACCCCCAGCTGGCGACGGGTGTAGTTGAACAACACCTCGAACTGCTCATCCGGTTGCCACGCCAGCGTCGTCGATGATGCCAGCCCGTTGCCGTTGGTGGAAAAGTCCAGCGTTTGCCGCCCGACAAAGCCCAGTTCGCCCTTGGTCATGTCGCTGGCGTCAATGGTTTCCAGCCGCACGACACCGCCAAAGACGCCAGAGCCATATTCAAACGACCCCACCGAGCCGCGCAGCACTTCGATCTCGCGGTACAGGAACGGGTCGGTGTATAGCTGCGAGCCGATGCGGTACAATTCTTCGCTGCCCTTGGTCGCGCCATCAATCTGCACCAGAACCTTGCCGTCTGTGCCATAGGTGCTGTTGGCACCATAACCGCGAATGTTGATGCCCGAACCGGCCGCCGTGGTGCCGTTCACCAGCGTCACGCCGGGCACGGTGTCGATCAGTTCGGCAACGGTGCCCGCCTGACGGTCCTCGATCTCGGCCTGGTCGACGATGGTCACGGGGATGGCAGTGTCTGTCTGCACCGCGCGCTTGCCTTCGCCCAGTACGATTTCACCCAAGTAGCCTTCGGTGGCGTCTTGAGCAAATGCGCCCGAAGCGGCGCCAAGTGCGACCAGTGCAGCGGTTGAGGCACACAAGCGTGCCCTTGTTGTTCGGAATGTCATGCGGGAGTCCCTTCGCAGTGCGTGGCGGTGGCCTTGGGCTTGCGAAAGGGCTGGCTTGGCGTTTGATTTTGATTTCTCGGCAAGTTCAAAACTTGTCGCTTGCAGTCCACTATTTAATCATACTAAAACTGTCAAGAATTAAAGACGGCGGTTTTCGACCCTGTCCAGCCACGCCCCCCGCACCCCGGGCCGCAGCCAGTTCATCCCATCACACTGAGCAACCCCGAGGGACATCATGGGCCTAAGCACACAACCATCCGCCGACGACATTCGTACGGCACGCATCGAACACGCCAATCTGCGCGAACGCGATCTTGCCGACAAACTTGGCATCACCGAGGCGCAACTGATTGCCGCGCACACAGGTCAGGGCGTCACGCACATCGCGCCGCATCCCGACAACATCATGGCCATTGCCAGCCAGTTGGGCGAGGTCATGGCGCTGACGCGCAACGTGTCATGCGTGAACGAAAAGGTCGGCAGCTACGCCAACTACACCTCTGGTGCGCACGCTGCGATGGTGCTGAACGACAAGATCGACCTGCGCATGTTCCCGTCGCACTGGTGCCACGCCTTCATGGTGGAAAAGACAACTGATGCAGGGCTGCGCCGCAGTCTTCAGGTTTTTGATGCCGCCGGCGACGCGGTGCACAAGATTTTCCTGCGCGACGACGCCTTTGTCCCCGCATGGGACGCCGCCAAGGCCGAGGCCGCCCTGCCCGACCAGCCCACGCATCTGGACCTGGCCGCGCGTGCACCAACCGAAGCTGCGAAACCCAACCCCGAAAAGCTGGACGTGTTGCAATCGGAATGGTCCAAGATGACCGACACCCACCAGTTCATGCGCCTGACGTCCAAGCTGCGGATGAACCGTCTGGGCGCATACCGCATCGTTGGCGCGCCCTTCGTGCGTCCGCTGGCGACCGGTGCAATTGACCGGATGCTGAACGACGTGCAGGCGGCGGGCATCGAAGTGATGGTCTTTGTCGGCAACCGTGGCTGTATCCAGATCCACACCGGCCCGATTCAAACCCTCAAGCCGATGGGCCCCTGGCAGAACGTGATGGACCCCGGTTTCAACCTGCACCTGCGTCTGGACCACGTGGCCGAAGTCTATGCCGTCGACAAGCCCACCCAGCGCGGCAAGGCCGTGTCGATCGAGGCATTCGACGCTGACGGCGGGCTGATCTTTCAGGTCTTTGGCGTGCGCAAGGACGATTACGACAGCCGCCCCGCATGGCGCGCCATCGTCGATGCCCTGCCCGCGCTGGAGCTGGAGGCGGCAGAATGAAACGCAGAACGCTTTTGCGGGCGCTGGCGACCACGGCTTTGGCGTCCGCACTGCCGATGACGGCCTTTGCCGACAGCTATGACACCAGCCGTGTCGTCGCCATTGGCGGGGCCACGACCGAAATCGTCTATGCCCTGGGCGAGGAAAGCCGTCTGGTGGCGCGCGATTCCACCTCGACCTTTCCCGCCGCGGCAGAAAAGCTGACCGACATCGGCTATATGCGCGCGCTGGCCGCCGAGGGCGTGCTGAGCGTGCAGCCGACGCTGATCCTGAGCGAACCGGGCGCAGGCCCGCCCGAGACGATCTCGGTGCTTCAGGCCGCGTCGGTTCCGATGGTGGTGGTGCCTGCGCCCTTTTCGGCGGATGGGGTGCTGACCAAGATCACTGCGATTGGCGACGCTTTGGGCGTGCCGGACAAGGCACAGGCGCTGAACGATCAAGTGCAGGCCGCATTCGACGACGTGGCACTGCAAGTGGATCAATCCGAGGGCGCGCCCAAGCGGGTTCTGTTCGTGCTGAGCACCCAAGGCGGGCGCATCATGGCGTCGGGGACAAACACGGCGGCGGACGGGATTATTTCACTGGCCGGTGGCGTCAACGCCATCGACCAGTTCGAAGGCTACCGCCAACTGACGGCCGAGGCGATTTCTGTCGCCGCCCCTGACGTGGTGCTGATGATGGACCGCGAGGGCGATCATTCCAGCACCGCCGAGGCGCTGTTTGCCATGCCCGAAATGTCCACCACCCCGGCGGCCCAAGCGGGCGCACTGGTCAAGATGGACGGGCTGTTGCTGCTGGGCTTTGGTCCGCGCACCCCGCAGGCGGCACAGACGCTGCATGACGCATTGCAGGGGCAAAGCTGATGATGGCCAGCGACACCGCTGTCGGGGCTGCTGTTCACGCGCCCTTTGTCGACAGGCGCAGCACCGCGCGGCGCGCGCACATCTGGCTGGGCCTGTTGCTGCTGCTGGTGTCGCTGGCCAGTCTGGCTGTGGGGGCATCCGGCACATCGTTGTGGGGCGCCCTGATCAAACTGGCGCAGGGAGAGGCGCTGACCCTGACCGAACGGGTGGTGCTGTGGGACATCCGTGCGCCGCGTCTGGTGATGGGCATCTGCGTTGGCAGCGCGCTGGCCGTATCGGGCGCAGTGATGCAAGGGCTGTTCCGCAACCCGCTGGCCGATCCGGGCATCCTCGGTGTGACCTCGGGTGCGTCTCTGGGGGCCATCAGCATCATCGTGCTGGGGGCGGCGCTGCCAGCGGTGGTGCAATCCACGCTGGGTGCGGGCCTGTTGCCGGTGGCGGCTTTTCTGGGCGCTTGGGGGTCGATGTTGCTGCTGTACCGCGTATCAACCCGCGCAGGGCGCACATCAGTGGCGACGATGCTGCTGGCGGGCATCGCCCTTGGCGCGCTGTTCGCCGCCTTTTCCGGTGTGCTGATCTTTCTGGCCGATGACATGCAACTGCGCGAACTGACCTTCTGGTCGCTTGGATCGCTGGCCGGTGCATCCTGGGTCAAGCTGAGCATCGCAGCACCGGTGATCGTGGTGTCGGTGGCGCTGGCCTGCACCCTGGGGCGGGGCCTGAACGGTCTGGCCCTGGGCGAAGCTGCCGCGCACCACATGGGCATTCCGGTTGAACGGACAAAGACCGTGGCCATTCTGGCCGTGTCCGCCGCGACCGGCACCGCCGTCGCCATTTCGGGCGGCATCGGGTTTATCGGCATCGTCGTCCCGCACCTGCTGCGGCTGGCCACCGGGCCGGACCATCGCGGGTTGCTGGTGAACGCGGGCCTGCTGGGTGCGTCACTGCTGCTGGTGGCGGACATGATCGCGCGGGTGGTCGTGGCCCCTGCTGAATTGCCCATCGGTATCCTGACGGCCCTGCTGGGATCGCCGGTGTTTCTATGGATATTGCTGCGCAAACGCGGATTGGTGGATATGTGATGCTGAAAGCGAACAACATCTCGGTCAGCTACGGCCACAAACAGGTGCTGCACGGGCTGGACATGACCGCACGCCCCGGCACCCTGACCGCCATCGTCGGCCCCAACGGGTCGGGCAAGACCACGCTGATGCGCGCACTGACCGGCGACGTGGCCTTTGGCGGGACGATCACGCTGGGCGACACCGACATCGCCACGGCCAAACCCTATGATCTGGCCGCCCAGCGCGCCGTGCTGCCCCAGGCAACGCCGCTGGCGTTCCCGTTTCAGGCGGTCGAAGTCGTGCGTCTGGGCCTGCGCGGCGGGATCGAGACCAACGACCGGCTGGCGCTGACCGCCTTGTCGCGGGTCGGCCTGGACGGCTATGCCAACCGCTTTTACCAAGAGCTGTCGGGCGGCGAACAACAGCGTGTGCAACTGGCGCGCGTGCTGTGTCAGGTATGGCGGCCCGTGGTCAGCGGCGTGCCGCGCTGGTTGTTTCTGGACGAGCCGGTGTCGAGCCTGGACATCGGCCATCAGTTGACGGTCATGCAAATCGCCCGCGACTTTGCCCGTGCAGGCGGCGGCGTTGTCGCCGTGATGCATGACCTGAACCTAAGCGCGATGTTCGCCGATCAGATCGTGCTGATGCAGTCCGGCCGGATCATCGGCCACGGCACCCCGTCACAGGTGCTGACCGATGCCCAGGTTTCGCGCGCATATGGCTGCGACATCCGGACCGGCACTGCCCCTGCGGACGGGGGATGGTTCATGCTGCCGCAATCGGCAAGGCTGGACGATCAGCCGACAGGACAACCCGAGACTTTGAAGGACAGCCTCAAAATGTCTGTGGCGTGACAGACAGGCGTTGCACCATGTCGACAGGCACAAGGCGCCCTTGTCGTGTCCGTCAAACCAGACGGTAAAGCGCGCTTACCAGGTCACGCTCCCGAAAGGGTTTGCTCATGACCGATACGCCCCGGAACGCATCGCCCAGATCCGAGCTGTCCAACTGACCGCTAAGCACCAGAAACGGGATCGACAGATCCGCAAGCTGCGAAGCCACCGCATCCGTGGTTTCCTGCCCCAGGTTCACGTCCAGCAAAACAGCGTCCGGTTTGTCGCGTATCGCTTTCAACGCACTTGCCACGGTCGTGCACGGCCCGATTACCTGCGCCCCGCGCGATTTCAATGTCTCGGAGATGTCCAGACCGATGATCGGGTCATCTTCGACGACCATGATCCTTTGACCCGAAAACGTCTGATTTTCGACGACGGGCTGTTCATATTCATGTTCCTGTGGCTCCTCGGAAGGCACCACAGGTGTGTCAGGCACTTCGCGCTGAAAGCTGTCGTTGATCACGATGTCACAGATCAGCCCATCAGGGGCAAAATCGAGTGTCACAGTGCCTTGATCGCGCATGGCGTTTTGCAAAATGGTCGACCCGATCCCTTTGCGACGTTCACCCGCCAGCGAAGGCCCCCCTGTTTCAGTCCATTTCACGCAAACCTGCCTGCCGCTGCCTTGGCTGACGGTCACGTCCACACGCCCCGATGGCACCGAAAGCGCCCCGTGTTTCACGGCATTGGTCAGCAGTTCGTGGAAGATCAACGCAAGCGCTTCAGAGGCCTCGCCCGAAAACCAGACACGGGTTTCACCGCTGATGGATATGCGCCGCTGCCATCCCGAAAACGCCTCAAGCTCCATGTTCAGGATTTCCAGAAGGCTGGACCGTTCCGCCTCTTCGGCGACCAATACCCTGTTCGACCGGGCAAGGGCCGCCAACCGCTCTGTCAGCGTCTCGGCAAGCTGTTCAACGTTGCTCGCCTTTTTCGAAGCGTGCCGGATCATCGAATTCATGATCGTAAAGGTGTTCGCAACACGATGGTTCAGCTCTTTTGACAGCAGTCTAAGGCGGTCCTCGCTCTGCTTTGTCTCGGTGATGTCCAGCACGTGACCGATCAGCTTGGTGACCTTGCCCGTGTCGGAAAACTTCGGCACGCCCCGGGCACTGATCCAACGGTCGACACCATCTGCACGACGTATGCGGGTTTCAAAAGACCAAGGTTTTCCCTCTGTCAGTGACGCATTCAACAGATCACCCACCCGCTCGCGGTCTTCCTCTATCACGTAGCTCAGAAAAATTTCGCCGCTCCAGCGGTCCAGAAGTTCATCATGTCCGAAAATCTGGTCGTGCCTCAGATTGCGCTCTGCTTCGCCGGTGGTCGCATCCAGTTCCCAGATGCCGATTTCGGACGTGGCCAACAGAAGGTCAAGGTGATCGACACCGCTTTCCAGAAAACTTGATTTCTTCATAATTCGCGTCTCAATAAAATATCTGTTCCGGAACGATATAGGACAGTTTTTCCAGAAAAAAGCCTTTGCTGCCGACAAGCATCATGAAACGGCGGATAACCGAGCATGAAGCAGAGGCGGGCAAAGCGCATAAAAACAAATCTTTATGCGAAATGAATACTCTCGCGGCAGCCTTTGCAAAAAGTCGGGAACAAATCGCGCGCCTGCCCGATCTGGGAATTCAATCGCCCCCTGCGTATTCCTGCACGCAGGGCCGCATTTGGCCCCCTCTTATCGCACGGTATGCGCTTTGCCTCGCGCTGCAGCGGGGTGGCAACGGGTCGGTCACGAACCAACGCCAAAGCTCAGACGTAAACGCCCGAGAACACCACACACAGGCCGGCGGCCACCATCAGCACGGTGGGCACCAGCTTGCGCGCACCGATCAGGCCGTAAGAGATCAAGCTGAGCCCCAGCGCCACACGCAGCGTGGCAATCACGGCGGCCACGGGGCTTTCGGCCAGCCGCAGCATGTCAGGGTTGGCGACCATGCCCAGCGGGATGATATACAGGCCAATGCCCAGCGCCATGGCGGTCAGGGCAACTTTCAGCCAGTTTTCACCGATCATGCCAGCGGCGATAAAGACCGCGCCGCACACCGGCGGGGTGATCGTGGACAGCAGCGCAAACCAGAACACGAACAGATGCGCCTGCAACGGCTCCAGCCCCAGTTGCGTCAGCGCAGGCCCTGCGACCGAAACGCAGATCACATAGGCGGCGGTCGTCGGCACCTCCATCCCCAGGATCAGGCAGGCCAGCGCGGTCAGCAACAGCGACGGCCACAGCAGCCCGCCCGCACCTTCCAGGATCAGCGAGGTCACCTTGACCCCCAGACCGGTGATCGACAGCACCCCGATGATGATCGAAGCGCACAGGATGATCGCCGCAATCATCGACACCTGCCGTGCGGCGTTGACCACGGCAGAGGCAAAGCGGGCGGCAACCTGTTCGCGTTTGCATTGCAGGTTGCCGTTCACGAACAGCAGCAGCGCGCCCGCAAGGATCGCCAGCGCGGCGGCATATTCCGGCGTGAACTTTGCCCCGAACATGCCCCACAACAGCACCGTGAACGGCACCAGAAAGAACAGCGATGTCACGATCACATCGCGGCGCGCGGGGCGGTCTGCGGCATCGACGCCTTTCAGATCAAACCGGCGCGCGTAGGCGTTGATGCCAACCCAGACGGCCAGGAAATACAGAAACGCAGGCAGGATCGCGGCGGACATGATCGCCGTGTAGGGCACGCCCGTCAGCTCGACCATGACAAAGGCCCCCGCCCCCATCAGCGGCGGCATGATCTGCCCGCCGGATGAGGCCACGGCCTCGACCGCCGCGGCCAGACGTTTGGGATAGCCCAGCTTGGTCATCGCGGGCAGCGTGATCGCACCGGTCGAGGCCACATTGGCCGAGGCCGAGCCGGAAATCGAGCCAAAGAGCGCCGAGGAAATAACCGACACCTTTGCAGCGCCGCCGTTCAGGCGCCCGGCAAAGGCGGCGGCGACGTTCATGAACCCCTGCCCCGCTTCGCCTGCGTTCAGAACCGCGCCAAAAATCACGAATATAGATACGACGCTGACGGACACACCTGTGAGTGACCCCCAGATGCCGCCTTCGGCAATGGTCAGCGTGCCGAGAAAGCTGTTGATCGGGGTGCCGGAATGGCCGAACTGCCCCGGAACATACTGGCCGAACAGCCCGTACAGCAGCGCGGTGCCGGCCACCAGCGGCAGCGGCCAGCCAATGGCGCGGCGGGCAGCCTCGAGCGTGACAGCCAACAGGACGACGGCGATGATGATCTGGAAGTTGCCCTCGAGAAACCCGTACTGGTCACCCAGCCGGTCACTGTTCAGCGCGATCCAAAGGGCCGCGGCCACACCGAGGATGGCGATGATCGCACCGCTGATGCGGCTGGCTGGCCCCGTCGCACCCAGCACCAGAATAAACGGCAGGATGAACGCCATGTGCAGCGGGCGACTGACAAGATTGGGCACCAGACCCGAGAAGATCAGGGCCAGATGATAGCCGACCAGAGCCGTCGCCAGCACAAGCCAGAACGCCGCGTGCACGCGGCCTTTGGGAAGCATATCCATCGGGGTGCCCATCGCTTGGAAAGTGCAGGCCGGGGAATGACCCCGACCTGCGAAGGACGCATTACTTTTGCGCGTCGGTCAGGGCAATGCCTGCCTCTTCATAGTAACGCTGTGCGCCGGGGTGAATCTTGCCTGCGATGTTGGCCATCAGGGTCTGGTCCACACCGTTCCACCATGGCGATGTGTCGCCCAGCTTGGCCTTGCTGTCCCAGAAGGCTTTGGTCAGCGCATAGGCCGTGTCGTCATCCATAGCGGCGGTCGCATAGGCCACAACCGGCAGCGATGTGGTTTGAATGTCGGCGTCCTGACCGGCATAGGTGCCCGCCGGGATCACCAGTTTCGTGCGGCCGGTTTGCGCGATCTGGTCGTCGGTCAGCGACAGCACGGTCACAGGGGTCGAGGCCGCCGCTTCGATCACGTTGGGCGCGGGCCACGAGCCTGCGGTGACAAACCCGTCGATCTGGCCGTTCTTCAGCGCCGCCACAGCGTTGGACAGTTCGGCATCGGCAATCTTGACCTTGTCGGCCAGTCCGAAGGTTTCAATGTATTTCTCGCCCTCGGTGGCACCGAACGATCCCTTGCCCAGCAGGATCTGTTTGCCGTCCATCCCCATCAGGTCGGTGACCCCGCTGTCGGCGGACATCACGAAATGCATGGTCAGCGACGGGATCGGGAACAGGGCGCGGATGTCGTCGAACTTGGGGTCGCCCTTGCCCTCGAACATGGCCTTGCCCTGCTGGGCCAGACCGACCAGCGCCGGTGGCGTGGTAAAGACATAGTCGGCGCCGCGCGCTTTGACCTCCATGACGTTTTGAACCGAACCCTGGCTTTCTTCGATGGTAACGATCAGCGCGCCGTCAGTGCCTGCTTTCATCGCCTCGGCCAGTTCAACGCCCATCTGGTAATAGGACGAACCGGTCTTTGCGGATTTATAGGTGATGCGGGTTTCGGCTGATGCGGCTGTCAGTCCAAGGGCACTCACAGCCAATGCAGCCAGAGCGGTTTTTACAAAAGCGTTCATCTTAACTCCTCCTTCAAGATGGAACCTGTGATGGGTATCGGGTCGACAAATTCGGTGCTGCAAAGAACGTCTAAGCTGGACCTGTGTCAACGTGCGGATGTGCTTTGATCATCAATCAACGCGCGCAGAATGTCAGAAACACTGCAACAAGGGCAACCTCTTGCCATGGCGCGGCGTAGAAAGCGCAGAAGCGCAACCGGGCCCGAGTCGCGCGAAACCCGCCCGGGCCAACACCCACCAACTCAAATCAACGCCAATACATACTTATGGATAGGTTTTTCCGTCAGTAAATTCAGCTATTTTACTGGATAACGACTTCTGGCTTGCGAAAACATCACAATATCGCATACTATAGTATCTAAACTGAAGCTTAAGTATGGATTCCCCCGCGAGAGTTCACTATATGCCATACTAAGTTTGCAAATAGGACAGGGTTCGCGCACGTCTGGCGGCCCGCCTTACAGCGTCTAAAGCTTCGGTTGCGCACAGCGCAGGCTATAATGGAGTTGCCTAAGTGGGCAAGCGTGACAATCTCAGTGGCACTCAGGTGCGTTCGGCTGTTGGCGATCAGGCCAACGGCCTGAGCTTGCCCGGACGCACCCTCCAAAACGCTGACGACAAGGGCGGACGCCTGAACGGTGTGTCGGCGACGGCAACCGCCATCGGCATGGGTCTTGCCTTGCAAAGCGGGTCGCCTGATGGATTGCAGGCTTTTGCCGAGACGCTCCCCGAGGGTGACGCACCTGTTCCCGACGCGAAAGCCGCCGACAAGACCCCTGCGGCGCAGGACCAGACCGTTCTGGACGCGGATCAAGACGGCGGGAACGCTACGGCGCACCCCTTTGAGATCGCCAGCCTGGACGTGGCGGCCGAATCTGCTGCCGTGGGCGACACGACCGATGCCGCCGCCGAACCGAAAATGGCCAGCCTGGGCGCGGCACCGCTGCACGGGTCGCAAGATGATCAGCCCTATTTCAAGCAATCCGTAAAGCCGGGCGAAGACACCGACCCGACACTGCACACTCCATCGTCGCCGAAACCCGAAGTTTCAAACGACACGCCCTCCTCCCCTCCGCCCATGCCTGTGACCGACACCCTGCTGGGTGAAGACGGTGTCGTGGACACTGTTGTTGACACATTGCTGGGCGAAGACGGCGTCGTGGACACCGTGGTTGACACATTGCTGGGCGAAGACGGCGTCGTGGACACCGTTGTTGACACACTGCTGGGTGAAGACGGCGTCGTGGACACCGTTGTTGACACACTGCTGGGTGAAGACGGCGTCGTGGATACCGTTGTTGATACACTGCTGGGTGACGACGGCGTGGTTGACGTCGTCCTGGGTGACGATGGCATCGTGGACACCATTCTGGGTGATGACGGGGTCGTTGATACCGTGATCGACACCGTGCTGGGCGACGACGGCGTGGTCGATGTTGTCCTGGGCGATGATGGCATCGTGGACACCGTTCTGGGTGACGACGGAGTTGTTGAAACTGTGGTCGACACCGTGCTGGGCGACGACGGCGTGGTCGATGTCGTCCTGGGTGACGATGGTATCGTGGACACCATTCTGGGTGATGATGGGGTTGTCGGCACTGTCGTTGACACGGTGCTGGGAGACGATGGCATCGTTGGAACCCTGGTCGGTGGCATTCTTGGCGGGATCACTGAAGATGATAGCCCCGACGTCTTGGATGACCCCGTTTCAGTCGTCGTGGACAGCATTGACCCCCTAACAGATGTTGTGACGGACACTGTGGAAACCGTCGTCGATACAACCGACGACCTGATCGACACCGTATCCGCGCCAGTAGAAACCGTCGTCGACACAACCGACGACCTGATCGAAACCGTATCCGCACCGCTGGAAACCGTCGTCGACACAACCGATGACCTGATCGACACCGTGTCCGCGCCGCTGGAAACCGTCGTCGACACAACCGATGACTTGATCGACACCGTAACCGCACCGCTGGAAACCGTCACCGATACAACCGACGACCTGATCGACACCGTATCCGCACCGCTGGAAACCGTCACCGATACAAACGACGACCTGATCGAAACCGTATCCGCGCCAGTGGAAACCGTCGTCGAGGACGTGACCAGCGGCCTCACCCCTCTGGTCGAGGACCTGATCGGCGAAGACGGCATTTTGGACGGTGATGACGGGTTCCTGGACACGCTGATCGGCGGCGACAGCCCTACAAGCCTGCTGGGCTTTGGCGGCGGCGGCGACAGTGCTGAAGCTTCTGTTTTTGGTGGCCTTCTGGGAGAGGAGGACATCTTTGGCCTTGATGTGGATGTGGACACCGACGTCGGGGCCGATGATCTTTTTGCGGGCCTAAGCGGCGATGCCAGCCTGACCGGAACGCTTGTCGATCAAGGTTTGTTCGAGGACGCGGCTTCGGGTGACGGCGCGGCACCCGACCCCGAAATTGACGACCTGCTGAATGACATCCTTGCCGGTGGCGTTGAAGACGTGCTGGGTGAGCAGAATACGTTCAACGACCTGCTGGACGCCGCGGCACCTGACGGTGACGGCCTGCTGTCCGATGCCGAGGGCAGCGGCTTGCTGGTCGACAACGCGGTCGATGACGCAATGAACACTCTCTTCAACACAGGCGGCGACGCCGAAACATCTCTTTTGGATGGACTGTTTGATAGTTCATCAGACAACGACGCTGTTTAATTGCAGCCAAATTGGCAACCTAAACGTGTTGCTACGGTGAAAATTGGGGTTCCACGACAGCGGGGCTTTACCTTTTAATGTATTAAATTTAATCAGTAAAAACAACTTTGACGCCATTCGTGCGTCTAAAAATACAACCTAAACCATAAACTCTTGCTTGAAAAAGGTTAACAACTGGTTAAAGTTTCAGCCATAGTTCGTTGGCTGTCAAAAGAAAATCAGTTGACCCCAAAAGATACGGCTACAATCTTAAGTTGGCAGCCATTCTGTTGAGGGACGTAAAGCCGGTAAAAGAGTAGTTATTTTTGTGAGATGGCAGTGACTGTTGGAGTGACCACGCAAACAAAGGGCACAGAACAAGCAAGTGCAGCGTCAGTCAGTTCCCGCCGTGTGCTGGCGGAACCAACCGACGTCTCAGTTGGCGCGCCCGTTCTTGGCACGGAAAAAGCCGGACAAGATCTGGTTGTGCGCCTGGCGAACGGCGAAACCCAAACTATCGAAAACTTTTTTGTCATTGGGCCCGATGGCGACTTCAGTCGGCTGCTGTCGGCCAGCGGCACCCCCGTCGTGACCGGGCTGATGGCGCCCGAACCCGACATTCCGCAAGACAGTGAATTCACCCAAGGGATGCAAGCCCCGCAGGGTGTTGCCGCCGCCGATACAGCGTCTGCCGAAGATGACGGTACGGGCACCGCAGGTGACTGGGACAACACCGCACTGTTCGCAGGCGCCGGCTTTTCGCTGGGCAGCGGCATTGGTTTTCTGTCGGGTGATGACAGCGACGCAACCCCTGCCCGCACGGCGCAAAGCACCCAGCCTGAAACGGAAACAGATCTGGTCGAAGTCATTGACGCATTAACGGGGCCCGAAGACGCCGCACTGCAACCATGGGACTTTGAACCTCACCCCTCTGAAGAGGAAGCGCCGTCTTCAGAATTTGGTGACGAAAATGCCACCAAATTGACAGAAACTTACGGTTTTCTTGAGTCAGAGTCACCTGACCCAGGCTCGCTGTACATCCCCGACCCGCAAGATGAACTGCTGGCTGACCTTATGACGGAGATCACTGGATGATCGCGCTGACACGGCCCAATCCGAACCAACCGACACAGCGCCCGCGCATCCGTTTCGCGCCGCTGGCCGCAGCGTTGTTGACCGTGATCATGGCGATGCCCGCCGCCGCGCAGATGTCGTTGCAAACGGCTGTTTTGCGGGCGACGGAACGTGACGGAAATGTGGCGGCGCTTCGTCAGACGGTTGCAAGCCGTTCGATCGACATTCAGGCCGCCCGAGATGAATATTATCCCAGCATCAGCCTTTCGGGTGACAGTTCGACCACCGATTCAAACGGCGCCGGCATCACGCTGACCGTCTCGCAGGTGCTGTACGACTGGGGCCTGATCCGCAGCAAGATCAACGCCGCCTCGCACGTGCGCGTTCAGGCTGTGTCGGACCTGAAAATGGAGGTCGAGGGGCTGTCGCTGCTGGTGGCCGAGTTCTTCATTGATATTGAGATCATCGACCTGAAAATTGCGCGTACACGGGCCTATACGACCTTTGCGCGCCGGATTTCGGGGCAGGCGCAGGATCGTGCCACGGCAGGCATCAGTGACAACGGCGAGGTCGCCCGCGCCCGGCTTGAGATTGCCCGCGCCGAGGATCAGTTGGCGCAACTGGTTGCAAACCGCCGCATTGCCCTGTCGCAAATCGAATTTCTGGTAGGACAGCCGGTTGCCGGTGTTCAGTCAGCCCCCGATCTGGGTTTTGCCAGCCGCTATGCGCAACCCGCCAAGGTCCGCTCGGCCGTGCACATCGCACCGTCCTATATCGCGGCCCGCGCCGCCGCCGATGAGGCAGCAGCAGGCGTGCAAACCGCCAAGGCCGCGCGCCTGCCCACGATCAAACTGCAGGCCCAGGGCCGCGCCGACCTGAACGGCGGCCGAAGCCGCACCGCCATCGGCATTTCCACCGGCGTCGATCTCAGCTCAAGCGGGCTGGGCAAACGTGGGGTGCAATCGGCCGAGTTGAACCTGCAAGCGGCCAAGTCCTCGCTTGTTTCGGTCGAACGTGACCTGACCAACACCGCATCCAGCGCCCGCCAACAGATCACCATTCTGCGCACCACCGAAAACGCGCGGGGTCAGCAATTGGCCGAAGCGCAGCGGGTTCTGGACAACTATGAACAGCAATTCATCGGCGGTCAGCGCGAACTGCTGGACCTGCTGACAACGGGCCGCGACCTGTACGACTCGCAAATCGACAAGATCAACACCTACGACGAACGCAAACGCACCGAATACCGCGCGGCGCATGACCTGGGTGTGCTGGGCACCCTGATCATCGCGGCATCCCCCTCGCAATAGAAGCGCCCCGCAAGCAAACTGGAAACTCGCATGAAAGACGCAGCATCCTCAGACCCGCTAATCGAAGGCCTTGTCGAACTGTGCCGCGTGCAGGGTGTTGCGACGTCGCACAGCCAGATGATGGACGGGTTGCCCAAGGCCAAGGATGGTGCCGCGGGCGAAAGCCTTGCCACGCTGGCGCTGCGCCGGGTCAACATGAGCTGCCGGATCAGCCGGGAAGACATTGACGATTTCCCCGATCACGGCCTGCCTGCCCTATTGTTTCTGAAAAACGGGCGCACCGTCATTCTGGAAAGCCTGACCAAAACCCACGCCAGGGTGATCGTCCCCGAGGCGGGCGGCGGTCGCAGCATGTGGTCGCGCAACGAGCTTGCGTCGCAGCACGACGGGCGCATTCTGGTGTCCAAGCCCATCGACATCGTGTCGGACCGGCTGGACGCGCCAAGCAAGGACAAACGCCACTGGATTCTGGGCCCCGTTCTGGGCAACTGGGTGATCTACCGCGATGTTGTGCTGGCGTCCTTTGCTGCCAACATCCTGGCGGTGGCGACCGCCTTGTTCTCGATGCAGGTCTATGACCGCGTGGTGCCCAGCAACGCCTTTGACACGCTGTGGATTCTGGCCAGCGGTGTTGGCATTGCCATCGTTCTGGAACTGGTCCTGCGGCTGATGCGATCAACTTTGGTGGACGTGTCGGGGCGCGACCTTGACCTCAGGTTGTCCGCGCAACTGTTTGACAAGGTTGCGAACATGCGGCTGAAACATCAGCCGGCCTCGACAGGTGTGTTCGCCAATCAGGTCCGCGATTTCGCAACCGTGCGCGAATTTTTCACCTCGGGCACAGTGACAGCAATCTGCGACCTGCCCTTCGTGCTGATCTTTGTCGGCGTGATCTGGTTCATCGGCGGCCCCATTGCATTCGTCGTGCTGGCCGGTGTGATTGCCACCATCCTGCCCGGCGTATTGATGCAAAAGAAACTGGCCCGTGCGTCGCGCGAAAACACCCGCGAGGCGGCGGCGCTGAACGGGTTGCTGCTGGAAACCATTTCCAACCTTGAAACCGTCAAAGCCTCGCGCGCCGAGGGCCGGTTGCAACGTGCCCACGCCCAGCTGTCCGCGACCATGGCCACCACGGCGATCAAGACGCGCAGCATCACCAACATCATGACCCAACTGGTCAGCACCGTGCAGAAACTGGCCTATGCCGGTGTGATCATCGCCGGTGTCTACCTGATCAGCGCGGGCGAGCTTACCGTCGGCAGCCTGATCGCCTGCACCCTGCTGTCCAGCCGCACCATGTCCCCGATGGGTCAGGTCGCGGGCTTGCTGGCGCGCTGGCAACAGGTGCGCGCCGCGATGGAAGGGCTGGACGAGATCATGGCCCTGCCAGTTGAGCGCCCCGGCGACCGTCATTTCGTGCGCGCGTCATCGCTGTCCGGTGCCTACAAGATCGACGATGTGGTGTTCCGCCACGACCCCGAAGCGCCGCCGGTCATTTCGATCCCGGAACTGTCCATCGGGTCGGGCGAACGCATTGCCCTGCTGGGCGGCAACGGGGCCGGCAAATCCACCCTGTTGCGCCTGATGGCCGGGCTGACCGACCCGCAGTCGGGCAGCGTGCTGATCGACAGCCTGTCCCTGTCCCAGATCGACCCCATCGACCGGCGTCGTCAGATCGGCTATCTGCCGCAAAGCGTGGCGTTGTTTCAGGGCACCCTGCGCGACAACCTGCTGCTGGATCACGGGTTGCACAGCGACGACGAACTGCTTGCGGCGCTGGATGCCGTCGGCCTTGGCACATTCGTGCGCCGCCACGTGCGCGGGCTGGACCTGCAACTGCAAGGCAACGCCAACGTGTCCGGCGGCCAGCGTCAGTCGATCGGTCTGGCGCGGGTGCTGCTGCAAGACCCCAAGGTCGTGTTGCTGGACGAGCCCACAGCCGCCTTTGACCACATCACCGAAAGCAAGGTCATCAGCCACATGAAAGACTGGCTGGCGGGGCGCACCACGGTGATCTCGACGCACAAGCGCGAGTTGCTGGCGCTGACCGAACGGGCCATCGTGCTGAAAGACGGGCGCGTGGCGCGGGATGGCGACCTGATGCAGATCCTGAACTCGGCCCGTGCCAATTCGGTTAAAACCCGTCCCGTTCAAGCCGTCACATGAGCAGCGCGGATGCCATGACATCCAGCCACATGGATGGCAGTTACCGGCGGCAAACGCTGCGGGTGGCGCGGCTGACCATTCAGACCATCGTTCTGGCGCTGATCATCGGCGTGACCTGGGCCGCATTGGCCCAGATCAACGAAATCACACGCGGCGACGGACGGGTGATCCCCCTGCGGCGTATGCAGACCATCCAAAGCCTTGAGGGTGGGATTTTGTCCCAACTTGAGGTCAGCGAAGGTGACATTGTTCAGGAAGGTCAGGTTCTGGCCCGGCTGGACCCGACGCGGTCGCAATCTGCCTTTTTGTCGGCACAGTCCGAGATTACCGCGCTGACAGCCGAGGTTGCGCGCCTGCAAGCCGAGGTTCTGGAAAAGCCGGAACTGGACTTTGGCCCTGAACCGAACGCCGCCGAGCAGACCGAGCTGCGCCTGTTCACCGCCCGCCGCACCAAGCTGGAGGCGTCGCTGTCCGCGTTACAAGCCGAGCAAACGGCCATTCAGGAACAGATCGACATCACCCGTCCGCTGACGGCATCGGGGTCGGTCAGCAAGATCAACCTGCTGCAACTGGAACAGAAAAAGGCCGAGATCGACGGCAAGATCAGCGAAACCCGCAACGTCTATGTGCAGGATTCCTACAAGGATCTGGCGCAGCGTCGGGCCAAGCTGCTGATGATCCAGCAGGATCTGATCCAGAAAGAGGACGAATTCCAGCGCACCGAGATCCGGTCACCCGTCGCGGGGCGCGTCAATAACATCGACATCACCACGCTGGGCGGCGTCGTCCAGCCCGGCGAGCCGATCATGGAAATCACCCCCACCGACGACCAGCTGATCATCGAAACCAAAGTGCAGCCGCGCGATGTGGCCTTTATTGCCCCCGGAATGCCCGCCAGCGTCAAGATCACCGCCTATGACTTTGCCACCTATGGCGACCTGCGCGGCACGGTCACCCAGATCTCGGAAGACACCGTCGAAGAGGACACGCCGCAAGGACCACAGGATTTCTACCGCGTCATGGTCAAGACCGAACGCAGCTATCTGGAACGCGGCGGCGAGCAGTTTGCAATCCGTCCCGGCATGATCGCGCAAGTTGACATCGAAAGCGGCAAACGGTCCGTTCTTAGCTATCTCACCCGCCCGCTGCTGAAGGCGCGGCTACAATAACCCCCGGCGGGAACGGGCCGCTGCTGGCCTGCCCCGTTGCGACAGAATACGACCAGAAAGAGACTGCCCCTTGTCCAGACCACACCACGCCACCTGCCACGGCGCCTTGGATCGTACCCGAACCTTTCTGACCGCGGGCGCTTTCGGCCTTGCGCTGGCGGTGGCCACCCCTGCCCTGTCGCAGATGGTCAACACCGTCGAAGTGCGCGGCGCGCAATTCATTCCCGAACAGGACATCAAGGCGACCTGCGGTGCCGAGGAAGGCATCGAATATTTCGACTATGAACTGCGTGCGATCGAAGACTGCCTGATGTCCACGGGCGTTTTTGAAACGGTCGCCTTGTCGCGCGAAGGCGACACATTGGTGATCGACGTGCAAGAACTGGACACCCGCCCCGGACGCATCGACGCGACGCTGGCCTATGTCTCTCAGGACGGGCTGACCGGCAGCCTGTCCTATGAACGCTACAACCTGTTTGACCGGACATATGGCGCGGTCAACCTTGAGTACGGCGAAGAGGTGCAACGCTACAGCCTGAACCTGTACCGCACCGAAGCGTTCAATCGCAATTTCGACATGGGGTTCGAGCTGTCGGGCGGGCGCGACGATTATGACGACCGCAGCTACACCCACGAATCCCACCGGATCGAAACCTATCTGGCATGGGCAATGTCGCCCTCCACCAAACTGGAAGCCGGGATCGGGTATCGCGATCACCGTCTGTACGATCTTGAACCGACGGCCAGCGCGCTGTTGGTGCGCGAACAGACCGACGGCATTTCAGCGCCCTACATCCGGCTGGGGCTGCGTCACGAACAGACGGCCGAGGCGCGCGACGGCAAGGAAGACTGGGACCGCTTCGGTTATCGCATCCGGCTGGATCAGTATTTCTGGAACATCGGCACGGACGACCCGATTTCCGACACCCGGCTTGAGACGCAGATGCAGTTCCCGCTGTCCAGCAACACGCGGCTGCTGTTCGGCTTTGACGCGGGATCGGTCAGCGGCACCGATGGCAACGCCACCCGCGCCATCGACCGGTTCTATCCCGGCGCGGACACCTTCCGCGGCTTTGCCCCGCGCGGCATCGGCCCGCGCGACGGCGGCGACGCCCTGGGCGGCAACACCTACGCCAAAGTGTCCATCGAAGTGCAACGCGACTTTGGCGAGATTTACCAAACCCCCTTCCGCGCAGGCATCTTTATCGACAGCGGCGCAAGCTGGGATCTGGACGACACGCTGGGCGGCTCCATCGACGACAGCTTGCACCGGCGCAGCAGTGTCGGGCTGTCCGTGGTCTTTGACGTGGGCAAAACGCCTGTTTCGCTTTACGTGGCCACACCCATCGAAGAGCAGCCGGGTGACGAATCCCAGGTGTTCGGGCTTAGCATCAGCACACGCTTTTAGGACGCGGTGCGGGCCGCGCGGTTCTGCATCGCCTGGCTGAACAACCCCATGTAGCGCGGTGCAACCGCTGACAGATCATACTGCTGGCGCGCCATTGCGCGCGCGGCCTGACCATAGCGCAACCGGCGGGCGGGATCGTCCTTCAACGCCAGCGTCGCCGCGATCCATGCGTCGTCGTCGTCGGGCAAAAGCTGGCCGTTGATGTCTTTCTGGATCAGTTCGGCGGCATAGCCACGGTCGGGCGCCATGACACAGCCGCCACGGCCCAGAATCTCGATCAGCCCCCAGTTCGCCACGCCGAATTGCAGCGGATAGTGGAACAGATCAACCTCGGCGACCCGTTTGGAAAATTCGTCATATGGTAGTTTTCCCGGGAACTCGACCACCTTGGCCGCGCGGGGGTATTTCAACAGCAGATGGTCGCGGAAATTTTCGACCTTACCGTCATGCAGGCGCTGCACGGCCTGACCCTCGTAGCCATAGGTCGCAACGCCCGCACCGCCAAAGGCGACAAACCGGGCATCCACGCCCTGCCCTGCCAGCTTGTCAGTGATGCGCATGAACGTCTCGAACCCTTTGGCCGAGGACAGATCGCGCGCGGCAAACCCGATTGTGAACGGGCGGGCCCGGGTGTCGGGTTCCGCCTCTGGCATCGCGGCAAAGTCGAACCCTTCCAATTGCACCTCGATGTTTGCCTGCAACGCCTTGGGAAACATCTGCTTGGCATGGCGGCTGGGGCAGATCACCAGATCGCTGCACAGCGCCTGATGGAAATTCAGCATCTCGGTGTTGCGGTCCGTCATCCGCTGGGACTGGTCCGGCGGATAGGCCGGGTCCCAGCCGTGCGCGCGAAAGCTGGGGAATTCGATATAGCTGACGATGGCGGCGTCGATTTCGTCATACAGGAAATGCGGCGCGCCCCACAGGGAATGGGCCACCACCACGTCGATCTTGCGCTGTTTCTGGAACGCGGTCAGCGCCGACAGGACACCGCGCGAGATGCGCGCCGACCGCTCGACCTTGGACGTGTAGTAATAGCTTTGATCGCCGACGATCTTGCCGTCCGGCTTGAACCCCAGAATATGCGGCCCGCGCTCTCGGTTGCGCTCCATATGGCCCGGCGTGGTCAGGAAATAGGCCTCTGCCATGCCCGTTTCGCGCAGGTAATCGCACAGCCGCCCGAACTGGCCCGGATAGACGGCGCCCACGAAAACAATCACCGGTTTGGTCAACTCATCCAAGCCCCATGCCAGACAGCCGCGGCGCGGCACATGGGATCAGCCTACATCACCCATACTTAGGGATGCAACTCAAGCCTGAACGCGGGGGGACAGCGTGTTCAGAAAATGCCGTGATCACGCGCCACGATCACAGCCTGCGTGCGATTGCTTGCCCCCAGCTTCGAGCAAATGGATTTGACGTGCATCTTGACCGTGGCCTCGGCCAGCCCCAGGTCGGTGCCGATCTCGCGGTTGGGTTTGCCCTCGGCCAGCAGCGCCAGAACGGTCATTTCCCGATCAGACAACGACGCGCCATTGCTTTCGCGCGGCTTGGCGACCCGTTGCCGGTCGATCAGCTCAACCGGCACATAGCGGCCGCCGTTGGCCATGAACCGGATTTCATTGGTCAGGTTGGTCAGCGATTCCGTCTTGAGCACGATCCCCGCCCCGCCCATCGCCAGGGTTTCCGAAACCACATGCGGTGTCGGGTTGCTGGTGATGATCCCGACCGGCTTGCCGCCGTTGCGCTCGATCGCCTTTGCCAACCCGGCAACGCCGTTCATGCCCGGCATATCCAGATCAACCAGCACCAGATCAAACGCACCTTCGCTGTCAATCTGTGCCAGCGCAGAATCGAGATCCGGCGCGGTCTGCGCTTCGAAATCCGGCAGACCAGACAGGAACTGCTGGAACATCTCCAGGATCATGGCGTGATCGTCTGCGATGAGAACTCTTAGAATTTCGGGTTTTGAAGTATTCATAAGGTCCATTTTCAGCTTTGTTAGGCTTTCGCACAGTTACGAACAAACGGGTTCCTGCTTGGTTCCCCCGATCGCCTGAAAAGGCGTCATAACCTTGCGTGTGCGCCTGTGTTTCTAGTTCAGTAGTCTAATTCCGCACTCAGGTGAAGCGACTACACCCGCGCGGCAGAAGGCTTCAACCCAGCTTTTCTATCGCCCGCCCGGTTGCAGCCAAAGCCGTATCGAGGTCTCCCAGTTGCGTTTGTGAAATCGGTTTGGACGCTTTCGCCAATATCTCCAGTTCGCGCAGGGTGCGTTCCAGCAGCTTCAACCCCGTCAATCCACAGGCCCCCGTGGCCGCGTGCAGCAACCGGCCGGTGTCTGCGTGCATACCCTGCTGCTGCATGTCCTCGAACACGCCCTGCGCTTCGGATCGCGCCCGCAGCATAAAGCCGCGCGCGGTGTCCAGCCCCAGTTGTCCGACCAGTTCGTTGACCATGCTCTCGGCCAAAGGGTCAGCATGGGTGCAATCCGCCCCTCCGGCGGCCTTCTGGTCGGGCACAGGGGCAACATCGCAGGCCGACGCGCGCACCACGTCCTGAACAGACCGGCACAAATCCACGCTTCGGATCGGCTTTTCCAGCAACTGCGCCATTCCCAGTTTCAGACAGGCGGCCCGCAGATTGTCATCAATATGCGCGGACAGACCCAGCATCTTGCCGCGCCAGGCCAGCGCACCGGATGATTGCTGTGCGATGATCCGCTGCACCAGTTCGATCCCGTTGATATAGGGCAATGTCATGTCAGTCAGCAGCAGGTCGATCTTGCCTTCCGCATCAGCGCCTTGCAGAACCTCCAGGGCGCGCAAGCCGTTTTCAACCGCAACCACCTGCGCCCCTGCCGCAGTCAGGCAATGAACAACCCAATCACGGCTGGACGGGCTGTCCTCGACCACAAGCACACCGATCCCGCGCAACACCGGGCTGTCATCCGCCACGGCGGGCGGCGTGATCGCGGGCACTGCGGTCGTGTCTGCCGCCGCCAGGTCGAAACGTGCCCGTAAAATCGTGCCAACCACATTGTCTGCCGCACCCTCTGCCAGCGCGTTTCCGTCCGCGCCGCGATCAAACACCTCTAGCGTGCCGCCAAGCTGGCTAAGGGCGTAGGCCAGCACGTTCAACCCCGCCGAGGGGCGCCCGTCCGCAGGCCCCGCAGCAGCGCCCGATTGCCGGGCCAGCGAAACGTCGGCCAGATCAATGGCCCGCATCAACCGTGCCTTTTGCGTCTGGGGCAAGCCCCCGCCAAGGTCGCAGACCTCGACCGTGATGTTCTTTTTGGCGGCGGTCCCAGCGGCGGGCGCACAGGTCACACGCACCTCGACCTTTGATCCGCCATGTTTGACCGAGTTGTCGAACATGTTCTGCAACAGCGCCCTGACAAAGCGCACAGGCCCGTTCACCTGTGCCTCGGCCGACGGATCGACGTGCAGCGCCACCGAGGTTCCGCGCAGCGCCGCAATGGGGCGGATCATGTCCAGCGTGGCCCGAGTTTCTTCGGCAATGCTGAAATCTTCGTCTGACTGGATGTCAGCGGTGGTCAGTTCGCCCCGGATCACCTTGATGACGTTGTCGATATGGCTCAGCGCCAGTTGTGCAGACCGCTGCATCTGGTCACGGCGCACATCGGCGGTGCTGGCATCGTCGGTTTGGAACATTGCATCGGTTGCGGCCAGCAACGATTGAATGGGCGTTCTAAGATCATGCGACACCCGCAGCAACGTCGCCGTCCGCGTGCGGTTGCGCAAAACGGCGGCTTCCTGATCCGTTTCGGCCAGCCGCAACAAAAAGCCGTCCGCCGTCCCAAGCGGCATATAGACCAGCTCACCCTCAAGCTCGGTTTTGTCAAAGACCTTTGACACCGCGATGCTGCCGGCGCGGCGGGCGCGGGCACACAAGGCAGGCCAGTCAAAGGCGGTTTTCAACCCGTCGGTGTCCATCCCCACCCGCGCCGCAGCCACGTTGGACAACAAGACCTCGGCCTTGTCCGTCGCAAGAATCACCGCACGCCGATCGGTCGAAATCAGGCGGGCAATGGCCTGAAGCACGGGTCTTACCGTGGCCGCGTCTTTCGAATGGTCTGCTTTTCGTGTCATTGCGATCTCCAACTTCGGGACAAGGCCCGAATGCACCCGGCCACGGCCTAAGTACACCTTAAGAGGGTATTTTTCCTATACAAAAGCCTGTATTCCAATCTCCCATCTGTCAACTGCGCCGCCTTTGATCGCCCGTGTGAAAGGCTTCAAAAACAACCAAGTGTCACATTCTTCAAAACCCGCAGGCTCAAAGCGCGAGTCGTATTGACTGCAACTTTAGTATGTGTTTGATCTATTAAGTATGTAAACACAAACTTTAGATAGTGCGGCCCTCCCGCACAGAGGATGTTGAAATGGCTACCACGAAAATCCAGGCTGGGGCGGCAGCGAATGTAACCATACCCGCCACCAAAGCTGACATCGCGCGTTACGTGAAATCCGGTGACGACCTGATCGTCGAGATGAACAACGGTCAAAGCATCATGGTCACCGATTTCTATGATCGCGCTGCGGGCGGCGAGGCACACAAGCTGATGCTTTCGGACGGAAGCTTCAGCGGCGTCGAAGGGCTTTCGGATGAAACCGAAGAAGCCGCCGGGCTGGGTATGAACATGGAAGAAGTGGGCGCAGGTCTGGCCGCCCTTGCCACCGGGTTGGTTGCAACGAATGGCGGGAATGACGATCCTACGGACCCTACGGACCCCACGGACCCTACTGATCCGACAGACCCGACCGATCCCACAGACCCTACTGATCCGACAGACCCCACAGATCCGACAGACCCTACCGATCCTACGGACCCAACCGAACCGGCCGTTGAAGGTCTGCTCGACCCCGTTCTGGCAGACGAAGGCCTGTTGGGTGACCTGACCGGTAACGATGGCCTGTTGGGCGACATCACCGGGTCCGACGGCCTGCTGGGCGATCTGCTCGGCGAAGACGGGTTGCTGGGCGACGTGACAGGGTCCGACGGGTTGGTCGGCGGCCTTCTGGGCACCGGCCTGCTGGGGAACAGCGACGGTTCGGGCAGCCTGACGGGCGGTCTGACCTCGGACGACAGCCTGCTGGGCGGCGTTCTGGGCGGCACCGGCCTGACCGACGGTTTGCTGGGCGAAGACAGCGCAGTCGATGGCATTGTCGGCGCGGTAGAGGGCATTGTTGACGGCGTCCTGGGCGATGAAGGCATCCTGGGCGGCCTGCTTGGCAGCACCGGCCTGACCGATGGCATCCTGGGCGACGAAGGCATCGTGGGCGGCCTGCTGGGTGGCGGCCTGCTGGACGGTGTTCTGGGCGGCGACGATGGCCTGCTGGGTGGCCTGTCCGGCACGGTCGAAGGCCTGCTTGGCGGTCTTGGCGCAGACACCGGCCTGCTTGATCCACTCCTTGCCGATGGTGGCCTGCTGGGGGATGTCACCGGCAACGCGGGCATTCTGGGCGACGTGACCGGCTCGGACGGGCTGGTTGGCGACCTGATCGGCAACGACGGTCTGTTGGCCGATGTGACCGGAGCAGACGGCCTGATCGGTGACCTGACCGGCGTTGGCCTGCTGGGCGGCGGCACCGGCGAAGGTGGTGCGGGTGGTCTTCTTGACGGGCTGACCGGCGGACTGCTGGACGGCGTACTGGGCGGCGACGATGGCCTGCTTGGCGGCCTGACGGGCGGCTTGCTGGGCGGCGAAGGCGACCTGCTTGGCGGTCTGACCGACGGCCTGTTGGGTGGCGAAGGCGACCTGCTGGGCGGTCTGACCGACGGCTTGCTGAGTGGCGAAGGCGGCCTGCTGGGCGGTCTGACCGACGGCTTGCTGGGTGGCGAAGGCGGCCTGCTGGGTGGTCTGACGGGCGGCCTGTTGGGCGGCGAAGGCGACCTGCTGGGCGGTCTGACCGACGGCTTGCTGGGTGGCGAAGGTGACCTGCTGGGCGGTCTGACCGACGGCCTGCTGGGTGGCGAAGGCGGCGTGACGGACGGACTGTCCGGCACGGTCGAGGATCTGCTGGCATCGCTCGGCGCCGAAGACGGGTTGCTGGACCCGGTCATCGCCGATGGCGGCTTGCTGGGGGATGTCACCGGCAACGCGGGCATTCTGGGCGACGTGACCGGCTCGGACGGTGCGCTTGGGGATGTTGTCGGAAACGACGGATTGCTGGCTGACGTGACAGGCGACGAAGGTCTGGTCGGCGATTTGACCGGCACCGGCCTGCTGGGCGATGGCGCTGGCGAAGACGGCGCGACTGGCGGCTTGCTGGGCGGGCTGACCGACGGATTGCTGGGCGGTGACCTGCTGGGTGGCCTGACCGGAGATGACGGACTGCTTTCGGGACTCACATCGACCTTGGACGGTGTGTGAACAGATTATTTCCAGTTCAGAGCCAATTGAAAAAGCCCCGCCGATTGGCGGGGCTTTTTACACTCTTAATTTTATAAAACGAAAACAGTTACTTAGCTTAGGGAAATCGCCCGATGCTTCGGGCAACCCTTGGTGAATTCTTCCCCAGCCCGCTCAACCAGAAGCGTTGACAGATACACCTTTGGTATGCTTTTACATACTTAAGGGTTAATAACATACTTTAGCATATGCGCGGTTTGTTGCGCACCACCACCAGGAGTTCAGAAATGGCAAACACAAGCATTCAGGCCGGCGCGGAAATCGGCATCAAGATTGATGCAAACCAAGCGGACGTCAGCAACTATGCCCGCAAAGGCGATGACCTGTTCATCACTCTCAAGAATGGTGATGTGATTACGGTCAACGATTACTACGTGCCGACGGCAGACGGTTCGCTGCACAGCCTGGTCATGGCGGACGGCACCGAAGTCGATGGTGAAGCCGGTGTCGGCGGCGCCATGGAAGATGGCGGCGCAATCGCGGCGGCCGTGCTTGGCGGCCTGGGTCTGCTTGCCGCTGGTAGCGGTGGTGGCAGCGATCCTACCGATCCGACTGATCCTACGGACCCAACTGATCCTACAGATCCGACCGATCCCACGGACCCAACCGATCCTACAGATCCGACCGATCCCACGGACCCAACCGATCCCACAGATCCGACCGATCCTACGGACCCGACCGATCCCACAGATCCGACTGATCCTACGGACCCGACCGATCCCACAGATCCGACTGATCCTACAGATCCCACGGACCCGACTGATCCTACAGATCCGACCGATCCCACGGACCCGACCGATCCTACGGACCCAACCGATCCCACGGACCCGACAGATCCTACGGACCCAACCGATCCCACGGACCCGACAGATCCTACGGACCCGACCGATCCCACGGACCCGACTGACCCCACGGACCCGACCGATCCTACAGATCCGACCGATCCAACGGACCCAACCGATCCCACGGACCCGACCGATCCTACGGACACGGAAACCCAAGGTCTGCTCGACCCCATCATCTCGGATGACGGGCTGTTGGGAGACCTGACCGGCAACGACGGTCTGCTGGGTGACGTGACCGGCTCTGACGGCCTGCTGGGTGATCTGGTGGGCGAGGACTCGCCGCTGGGTGACCTTGCAGACGAGCTTCTGGGGCAACCGCTGCTTGGGGATGGCGTCGACGGTGAAACCGGCATTCTTGACGGGGTTGTTTCGGACACCGGCCTGCTGGGCGATGTCACCGGAAACAACGGCATCCTGGGCGACATCACAGGCTCGGACGGTCTGCTGGGCGATCTGGTCGGCAACGACGGTTCCCTGGGTGACGTCAGCGGCAACGACGGGCTGATCGGTGACCTGACCGGCACCGGCGTGCTGGGTGACGGCACCGGAGAAGACGGCACAGGCGGCCTGCTTGACGGCCTGACCGGAGAAGATGGCCTGTTGGGCGGCTTGCTGGGCGACAGCGATCTGCTGGGCGGATTGACCGGCGAAGACGGCCCTCTGGGTGATGTCCTTGGCGGCGGCGATCTGCTGGGCGGCCTCACTGGCGACGATGGCCTGCTGGGCGGTCTTCTGGGGGGTGACGGCGACCTGCTGGGCGGCCTGACCGACGGCTTGCTGGGTGGCGAAGGCGACCTGCTGGGTGGCCTGACCGATGGCCTGCTGGGTGGCGAAGGCGACCTGCTGGGCGGTCTGACCGATGGACTGACCGGCGGCCTTGCCCCAGAGCAAGGTTTGCTGGACCCGGTTATCGCGGATGACGGCCTGCTGGGTGATGTCACCGGCAACAACGGTGTGCTGGGCGACGTCACCGGCTCGGACGGTCTTCTGGGCGATGTCGTCGGCAACGACGGCCTGCTGGGCGACGTCACCGGCGACGAAGGTCTGGTCGGCGAACTGGTCGGCACCGGCCTGCTGGGCGACAGCACCGGCGAGGACGGCACCGGGGGTGGCCTGCTGGACGGGCTGCTGGGTGAGGACGGACCCTTGGGGGATGTCCTTGGCGGTGGTGACCTGCTGGACGGCCTGACCGGCGACGACGGTCTGGTTGGCGGCCTGCTTGGCGGAGGCGACCTGTTGGGTGGCACGCTGGACAGCCTGACAGATGGCAATGATCTGCTGGGCGGCCTGACCGACGGTCTCGACGGCTTCCTGGACATCTGATCAGGAACGTCCGGACATGAAACGAGGATATGGCCCCTTTTCAGAGCTGCCGGCCCAGGCAGCCACGGGGGGCCATTTCACTGGGCTGACCGGAACACCCGTGCCCCCCGGCACGTTCCGGTCAGCCTTTTTACCCGGCGTTGGATACAGCGCCCCCGCGACCTTCCAAACCACACCGTGCCGCAAGGGCCGACCCCGCGCCAAAGCGGACCCGCAGCGTCTGTCAGCCGTAACCTACGATGTAGATCTGGTCGAAATGAAATGCACCCTGCCCCCCGCACAGCCCAAGGAAGCACCAAGAACAAACAGTTCGGCGTTCCTGTTCATCGGACTGATCTACGCCAACCTGTCGGCCGCTGTGGTCTATCTGCTGGGCGCGCACCTTGGCGTGGTGGCGCTGGCCTATGTTCTGGGCGGCGGCGTGGCGGCCATGGTTTCGTCCCTGATCCACGCGATGCTGCACCGGCGGGCTGCCCTTGTTGATGCGCCACAGTCCCCTGAACACCGCAGCGAAAACCCGGGCCCCGATCATGCCTGTGACATCGCAAAAGCCAAATAGGAAAGCCTGAAACATGAGAATCCTTGCCGTAGATGACAACCCGTTCATTCTTGATTTCCTGCCGGCCATTCTTCAGAAAACCGATTTCCCGGACGTAAGCGTGGCCTCCTCGGGCCCGCAGGCGCTTGACCTTCTGGCCGAAGCCGACGCCCCCTTCGATTGCCTGCTGCTGGACATTGAAATGCCCGAGATGGACGGGATCACCCTGTGCCGCAGAATTCGCAGCCTTCAGGCCTATCACAACACACCGATCCTGATGCTGACCCTGAAATCAGACCCGGTGTCGATCGAACAGGCCTTTGCCGCGGGGGCGAACGACTACATCACCAAACCCTTCGAGATCAAGGAAATCGCCACCCGTCTGCGCGTGGCCAAGCGGATGACCGAAATCTCGGACACGGTGCCGCGGCTGACCCCCTACACGATGACGAAACACGGGCTGCCCGGCATCCACAAATTCCATGTCGAAGACCCGGTCTTTGTCACGGGCATCAACCAGATGGTGCTGCCCTTTTCGCTGGGCAACTACCTGTCGCAACTGTCGCGCACCAATCTCAAGATCTGTCAGTCTTTTGCGATAAAGATCGACGACATTGACGCGCTGTACAGCAACGGCACAAGCCGCGAGTTTGCCGGCGCCATCGCGGCGGCGGCGCAGACGATTGCACAGGTCGTCGACTGCCCCCAGCTTTTGATGGCCTACAACGGCGACGGCACCATCCTGTGCATCGTCACCGAAGAACGCGCGCCGATCTGGCAGGATCTTGAACACCGCATTCAGTCCCAGTTGAACAAGATCGACCTGCGCGATGACGATGGCCGCGCCATGAAGATCACACTGTCGGTCGGGCGCGCCGTCCATCCCTCGGCCAACCGGACCCAGCGGGTCAAGTTCACCTTTGACCGTGTCATTCGTCTGGCCGAGGCGCGCCAAAGCGCCAAGTTCAAAGCCGAAGAGCACGAGGTTCACGGCATCTGACCTGCCCCGGGATCACCCAGGGCCGTCGCCCATGTTGGACAGGGAAAAGCCTATTTTAAGAACGCCATACGAGTTTTCCAGCGGGATGTATTGACCGCGCACAAACCTATTAGGACCATATGAAAATTCTAGCCGTTGATGACAACCAGCTTACGCTTGACCTGTTGTCCAAACTGACCGGCCAACTGGGGTTCGGCGACATCACGACCGCATCGTCGGGCGAGGACGCCCTGCAATTTCTTGGCCGCGAGGGGTCCCCGTTCGACTGCCTGCTTTTCGACATCCAGATGACCGGCATGAACGGCATTGAACTGTGCAGTCTTGTGCGCGCCCTGCCCGCTTACCGGCACACGCCGATCATCATGCTGACGTCGATGACCGACCGGGACTATGTGGACCGTGCTTTCAAGGCCGGGGCGACCGATTACGCCAACAAGCCGTTTCACATTTCCGAACTCGGGGCGCGGCTGCGCATTGCGCAACAGATCATTGCGGCGCGCAGCGTCACCACGTCCGGCGGCCAACGGGCCGACGAGGCTGCACAACCACTGTCTCACAGCGTCCAGATCACCGGCTTTCCCAGCTTGATCAGCTATGATGCCCTGGGCAATTACCTGTTGCAGTTGTCCAAAGCAGGGCTTGCGGGATCGCAGGTGCTGGCCGTGAAAATCCACCGCATCGACGCGATCCATGCAAAAGCATCCCCCCAGGAATTCGCCTATGCGCTGGGAGAGGTGGCGGATGCCATCAGTGGCGCTTTGACAACCCAAAACATCATGATGGCCTATGCCGGAAGCGGGGCCTTTTTGCTGGTACTGGGCAGAACCGGATGTACGTCGTCGGAGCTGGAGCTCGAAATCCAGAACCTTCTGGACGACAAGGGCACCGAATACGACAACGGCGACCCTTTGGATCTGGATGTTTCGATTGGAAACCCGATCACTCCACGCCTGAACACCACCCACCCGGCCCGCGATATCTTTGAACGTGCCCTTGCCAGGGCCGAACGGCGCATGATGCAAAAAATCAGCCAACCTGTTTAAGTCACGCACTGGACGCTGGCACGCCCCCCTCGCTCGTATGTCCCTCAATGGAAATCCCGGCTTGGGAACAGGCGTTTGGCCTGTTCGCGCGGGTGGTGGGCGGCGGTTTTGCGGTATGTTCTGGGGGCGTCGTCGGCTTGGGGTTGGGTGATGCCCACCGCGTCGTCAAGCGGATGGCCAAGGTCGGAAAGCCTGTGGGAAAGGTCCTCGATCTGGTCCGCGATAAGATGCACGACGATGCCCTCGCGCTCGAGCCGTCCGGTGACACGCAACAGCCGCCCGCCCATGACAATGCGCCGGAACCGCTTATAGACCTTCGGCCAAACGACCACATTTGAAACACCCGTCTCATCCTCAAGCGTCAGAAAAATCACGCCTGACGCGGTGCCGGGGCGCTGGCGCGTGATGACCAGACCGCAGACAGAGGTGCGCTTCAGTGGCGCGACGGGCAAACGGTCATGCGGCGTCAAGCCAGAGATCGTCGGGCGCAACAGCTCCATCGGATGGGCACGCAGCGTGAGGCGCAAGGAGATGTAATCCTCGACGACTTCTTCGCCCAGATGCATGTTTGGCAGATCCACCTGAGGCTCGCGAATGCCCTCGCCATCCAGCGGGTCGGCAAAAAGCGGCAACGGCGCAGGGGCCCGGATTGCGCGGACCTGCCACAGCGCATCGCGCCGCGTCAGCCCCATACCGATAAACGCATCCGCCTCGGCCAGCCGTTCAAGCACGGAAGGCGCGACACCGGCACGCAGCCAGACGCTTTCAGGGTCCTGATAACCGTTGCCCCGCGCCGCCCTGATCCAGCCCGCGTCTTCCGCGCGGAAACCTTTGATCTGGCGAAAGCCAAGCCGCAGCGCCAGCGCCCCGTCGGCGCGACGCTCTAAGATATTGTCCCATTCCGAATGATTGACGCAGACCGGCCGCACCTCGACGCTGTGGTCCCGGACATCCCGCACGATCTGGGCGGGGGCGTAAAACCCCATCGGTTGGGAATTCAGCAGGGCGCAGGCAAAGATTGCAGGATGATGGCATTTAAGCCAGGAGGACACATAGGTCAGCATGGCAAAGGCGGCGGCGTGGCTTTCGGGAAAGCCGTAATCGGCAAAGCCTTCGATCTGGGAAAAACAGTCCTCGGCCACGTCTTGCGGATAGCCGTTTTTCAACATGCCCCGCACGAACCTATCGCGATGCTCGCCGATCGTGCCCAAGCGCCGAAACGTCGCCAGCGAGCGGCGAAGCTTGTCGGCCTCTTCGGCGGTATAGCCCGCGCCCACCACTGCGATCTGCATGGCCTGTTCCTGGAACAAAGGCACACCAAGGGTCTTGCGCGTCACCTCTGACAGTGCGGGGCCAAAAGGTTTGGGCACCTCCAACCCCTGTCGCCTGCGGATATAGGGTTTGACCATGCCGCCCTGGATCGGACCCGGTCGGACGATGGCGACCTCGATCACCAGATCGTAGAATGTCGCGGGCTTCATCCGTGGCAAAAAATTCATCTGCGCCCGGCTTTCGACCTGAAACACGCCAACCGCATCGGCCCGTTGCAGCATCTCATAGGTGGTGTGGTCCTCTTGCGGCACGGTGTCGAGGCTGAGCCGCATCTTCTCGTGTTGCTCCAGAAGATCAAAGGATTTGCGCAGGCAGGTCAGCATTCCAAGCGAGAGAATATCGACCTTGAGAATCCCAAGCGTGTCAATATCGTCCTTGTCCCATTCGATCACCGTGCGATCGTCCATCGCGGCATTCTCGATGGGGCACAGCTCGTCAAGCCGCCCGCGCGTGATGATAAACCCGCCGACATGCTGGCTCAGGTGACGCGGAAAACCGATGACCTCGCCGATAAGCTTGAGCGTCTGCGCCAGACGCAGGTCCGTTGGATCAAGGCCCAGCGCCCGGACCCGGTCCATATCGACCCCCGCGTTGGACATGCCCCAGATATCGCCCGACAGCCGCGCCGTGACGTCCTGCGACAGCCCCATGACCTTGCCCACCTCGCGGATCGCGGCACGGGTGCGGAAATGGATCACCGTGGCGCAAAGCCCTGCGCGGTGACGACCGTATTTCTTATAAATCCACTGGATCACCTCTTCGCGGCGTTCATGTTCGAAATCCACGTCGATGTCGGGCGGCTCGCCGCGATGGCGCGAGATGAAGCGTTCAAACACCATGCCGATCATGTCGGGGCTGACATCGGTGATGCCCAACAGATAACACAGGATGGAATTGGCCGCCGAGCCGCGTCCCTGACACAGAATACCGCGCGCGCGGGCCTCTTGCACGATGTCACGAACGGTAAGGAAGTAAGGCGCATATTTCAGCTCATCAATCAGCGCCAACTCCTTTTGCATCAACTGATGCACCCGCTCAGAAGCCCCGTTGGGATAGCGCCGTTTGACCCCCTCACGGGCCAGCCGTTCCAGGCGGGCCTGCGGCGTCTCCCCCTCGGACATCTCGTCGGGGTATTCATAGCTCAGTTCCGAAAGGTCAAACCCGCAGCGCGCCGCGATTTCCAGGCTGCGTTTCAGCGCCGCCGGATGCCGGCGGTAAAGCCGCGCCATATCGGATGCGCCTTTCAGGCGGCGCTCGGAATTGGGCAGTGCCTTGGTGCCGATCTGGTCAATGGTGATGCCTTCACGCAGGCAGGTAAGCACATCGGCAAGCTGTCGGCGCTTGCCGTGGTGCATCAGCACATCGCCCACGGCGACCATCGGGGTAGAGCACCGCTGCGCCATGGCGGCACAGGCATCGAACCATGCCTGATCCGAACCGTCGTAACGTGGTGGGGCGCCAAGAAAGACCGCGCCGGGAAACCGACGCGCAAGCCGCCGTACAGGGGCCTGTGCCAGGTCCAGATCGGCGGGCGGCAAGGCGATAAGGATCATTCCCTGACACCCCGCTTCCAGATCCTGCAAATCAAGATGGCACTCCGCCTTTTCCGCCCGCCGTTTGCCAAGGGTCAAAAGCCGCGACAGCCGGTGATAGGCGGCGCGATCCGTGGGCAGGGCCATCCATTCCACCGGGCAATCACGCAACACCAGACGGCTACCGACGATCAGCTTGGGAAGGCGGGGCATCTGGGGCGGGTGCAGGTCCTGCGGCTGCCCGACCTCTTGGCGCGAACAGGAATCGACCTGATGCGAAGAGCGCACGCGCAAGGTCTGGGTCGCCTCCTCGCGCAGGGTCTTCAGCGCAGAATAGGCCCGCACCACCCCTGCGAGCGTATTGCGGTCCGTGATGGCGATGGCCTCCAGACCCAGTTCCGCCGCACGCAACACCAATTCCTCCGGATGCGAGGCGCCGGTGAGAAAGGTGAAATTCGTCGTCACGCACAGCTCTGCATACCCTGCCCCGTCGCGTTGCCGAAGCCTTTCTTCGAGCGGAACGGCGTCGGCTTGCCTTTGACCGCGGACACCCTTGATCATGTGAATTCCCCCTGCACGAACCAACCGGGGTTCTGCGGGGTATAGAACAGCCACAGCCGCCGCCCCTCGCGCGTGTCCACCTTCCAATAATCGCGCACCCCACGACGCCAATTGTCATCGGGAAGCCACCACTCGGGCGCGATCCGTTCGGGCCCGGTGGCACGGCCCACCGTCAGGCGCATGCGTCGCCAGCGAAACTGTGCGGGCGGCTGTGACCCACTGGCCGAGATCGATTCCGGTGGGAACAGGCACGATGGGCGGGACCGCAGCGTACTCCAGCCACGCTCGGGCGTGCTGAAAGCCGCGGGTGCGATGGAAAAGGCGCGTTCGGGGATATGACTGTCGGCG
Organism: uncultured Pseudosulfitobacter sp.; assembly: GCF_963976325.1. NCBI lineage: Bacteria > Pseudomonadati > Pseudomonadota > Alphaproteobacteria > Rhodobacterales > Roseobacteraceae > Pseudosulfitobacter > uncultured Pseudosulfitobacter sp. The sequence continues at coordinate 173,801 of NZ_CAXBJW010000001.1, read as the reverse complement.
GGCAGAAACCGCTGGATATTCTCCAGCCCGATGCGGGTGCCGATGCGCGTGATCAGGTCATTGAGTTGATCCGGCGAAGCCTGACGGCGCCCGATCTGCTGAACAGCAAGCGGTTCGACCACCGTGGCTTCAATCCGGATCTGATCAATACCAAACCCCGCATCGACCTTTCCCACACCCCGCTCGAACAGCGGCAGAATACGGGCCGGATCGCGCATCGCCGCGGCCAGGCGCAGCTCGACCATCTGGCACCCCTGATCGACCCGACGCAGGGTAAGACACAGGCTGCGCGCCCCCATCTCCTGCGCTTTAAGCTTGTCACAAAGCGGCGCGAGCAGCCGCGCAGTGACCCCCATCACATCCTCGGTCAACCCGATCGGTTCGGGCAGACTCATCCGTGTCGCATAATGCGGCGGTTCGCTTTCTGGCATGGTTGGTTCAGAGGTATCCCCCATAGCCTGATCCAGCCGCAGCATCAGTTCCGGACCAAAACGGCGGGCAAGCGGCGCGCGGGCGGTGGCGGTCAGATCACCGATACGACGCAACCCCAGACGTTGCAGCGCGACGACCATCCGACCGTCGATCCGCAGCGCCGCGACAGGTAAATCCGCAAGCGTGCTGTGCACGTCTCCAAAATGCGCGCGCGCCCATGCGGCACCACGGGTCTCGCCCACCCCAAGCCGCAGCTCCAATCCGGCACGGTCGGCGCGGGCACGCATGTCGTCCAGCATCCCGGCCTCACCGCCCCAAAGATGCGCCGCCCCCGTGACATCAAGCACCAAACCATCGGTGCCCTCATAGCCCGCCCAAGGGCAATAACGCGTCGCCCAACGGCGCAGAACGGCAAGGAAAGGCGCATCCAGATCAGGGCGGGCCGGTCGGCTGATCAGATCGGGGCAAAAGGCGCGGGCATCGGCAAAGCTCATTCCACGGCTCAGACCCACCTGCTCTGCCACCTGATTAAGGCAATAAAGCCGCTCGGTATTATCGGCCTTCACCGTCAGCGCAAACGGCCCCTCAATCGGGCACTGCCGCAGAACCCGGTCGCTCGCCAACCGGGGAAACCACATCGAGACGACTCGTTTGTTGATTCCATCGAACATGCCAGGCCCCAAATGTTCCCGATTTGTTCTTAATAATTTCCCAGCGCATCAGAGTCGAGTCTTCCTGTGCCGGATCAAAAACCGGGCTGGCGCGCCAACGGGTTTCTGCGGCGTTCGACCCCATGCCATCCGAGATAATGCACAGCCCTGTCGTTCCACCCGCCTTGGCCGCCAATTGCAACCGCCGCCCCTCGCGCAGATCCAGCGGGCGGGTTACCTCAAGGACAACATAAGGCAGCGCGCTGTCTTTAAGCGCCTCTTCGGCCACGGCAAGTGCATCGGTTTCATCCTTTGGGCGCGCCAGCAAAAGCTGCGCCGGATCGAAAAGGGGCAACAACCCCTGTGGCGTCAGGGTCTTGGAAAGCCACGCCTCCCGAATCCAAAGCACGGGCCCCCGCGCGACGATCGCGGCAAAGCCCATCGCACCGGCCCCGCTGACCTCGTGGACACGGGCAGAGCACAGGGGAAAAACGTTCTGAAAAGCGACTCGCATGAGTTGGAACGTAAAGGGAACACGCCAATGCATCAACGACCATGCTCACATTGACCCGCGCCGGATTTGCCTGAGGCTTCAACGTCCAGGCGTGCGCAAAATCCGGCGCCAGATGCGCCGAGAAGGCATTGATATTGAACGCTGCAAGGTGGTCAGTCTTTCTCTTGCGGCGCGATCTCGCGGTCTTCTTCTGTGACGTTCAGTGTCGACCACATCGCATCTTTCGGCGGGGCCGGCGGGGTTTCGCAGGTCCGCTGGTGAATGTTCACCTTTGCAATGAAATGCGCGGAAATCGGGGCGGTTACGAACAAAAATGCCATGATCAGCATCTCGTGCAGCGATCGTTCACCTTGCACGAAGGAATACAGCATTGATGCCAAAAGCAATGCGCCGATGCCGACCGTGCCCACCTTTGTCGGGGCGTGCAGGCGCGTCATCGGGTCGTTGAACTTCAGCAGACCAATCACGCCGACGGCAACAAACCCCGACCCGATCAGCAAGAGCAGCGCCACCGCATATGTACCGATAATCTCAAGGCTCATTCGATGATGTCCCCCCGCAAGATGAACCGCGCAAGTGCCACGGTCGAGACAAAACCCAGCATCGCAATCAGCAACGCGACCTCAAAGTAGATCTGCACACCTTGATAGATGCCCAGCAAAACGACCAACCCCAACGCGTTGATAACCATCGTGTCAAGCGCCAGGATGCGGTCACCCTGGGTCGGGCCAATCACCAACCGCACCATCGACAGGATCTGCCCCAAGGCCAGTGTCACAAAGGTGACGATCAGCGCAAAATTCAGTAAATCCGCAGCAGCAATCATATAAAAATCTCCTCCAGCCGGCGTTCGTAGCGGATCTTGATGTCTTCCAGAACGGCGTCGGGGTCATGGGTGTGCAGCACATGCACCAGCAGGCTGTGGCCATCGCTGGACAGGTCGCAGGACACGGTACCAGGGGTCAGGGTGATCGTCCCTGCAAGCAAGGTAATCGCCTCGGGCTGGCGCAGGTTCAGCGGCACGGCAATCCACGCAGGCTTGAGCTTGGCGTTCGGAACCGACAGAACAACCCAAGCGACCTGAATGTTGGCCACCAGAATGTCCCACATCACAATCAGGCAATAGCTGAACATCTTGCCGATGTGAAACCCTTGCGGCAGATCAGGCCACCAGATCGAGGTCATCCGCGGGATGATGATCCCCAGGATAATGCCGAACACCACCATGCCGGCCGAAATGTCATTTTGCAGCAGGGTCCAGACAACCGCCAGCAGCAGCGTCAAAAGCGGGTGCGGCAAAAGCCAGTTATAGACGCGGGACATATCAGTGGTCTCCCGTTTTGGGGGTGCTCAACTTGCCGGGCGTGTCCACCACCGTCGAGATATAGGGCTGCGGTGCGAACAGTTGCGCGGCCATCGTCGTGGTGTAGCTGTGCACGGGCCCTGCAAAAACGGTATGCGCGACCAAAAGCGTCACCAGACCGCCAACCGCCACATAGGACAGCGCATGAGGTCGCGCCAGCGCTTCGGCCTCTGGCTCGGGGGTGACGGAATGCGCCTTCCAGAACAGAATGCTGCCTGCGCGCGAGAACCCGACAATGCTGATCAGGCTTGATCCAAGCACAACCGCCCAGATCCAGACCATCTGGGGGCTGTCATAGCTGGCATTCAGCACCAGCAACTTGCCCAGAAAACCCGACAGCGGCGGCAGTCCGGCCATCGCAATGGCCCCGACAAAGAACAGCGCAGCCGTCAGCGCGTTGCCCGCAAGAACAGGCTGCGGTGTCAGCGTCAGACTGCCCCGCCCCGTGCGGACAAGGTCAGCGATCAGGAACAGCGCGGCACCGGCCAGCGTCGAATGCACGATATAGTACAACGCCGCCGCGATACCGGCGGGGGTGAACAGCGCAATCGACACCATCACCATACCCATCGACCCGATCACCGAAAACGCCACAAGCCGGTCCAGATGTTTGGCCGCAAGCACGCCGGTCATCCCGATGGCCAGCGACACCAGTGCCGCGGGCATCAGCCAATAGCCATGCAATCCGGCCGTCGCCGCCAGATCGGGCGGAAAGATCATCGTATAGACGCGGATGATCGCATAGGCGCCCACCTTGGTCATGATCGCGAACAGCGCGGCCACCGGGGCCGGCGCTTCGGCATAGCTGGATGGCAGCCAAAAGTGCAACGGCACCACCGCCGCCTTGATCGCAAAGACCAGCAACAGCAGCACGGCAGCGACCCGAATGCCCACCGTCGCCTCGGGGCCGATTTGCGCCACGCGGTTTGCCAGGTCGGCCATGTTCAGCGTACCCGTTTCGGCATAGATCGACCCCAAGGCGAACAGGAACAGGGTCGAGCCGATCAGGTTGAACAGCACATATTGCACACCTGCCTTCAGTCGCGCATTGCCGCCTGCGTGGATCATCAGACCGTAGGACGCGATCAGCAGCACCTCGAAAAACACGAACAGGTTGAACAGGTCGCCCGTCAGGAACGCGCCCATGATGCCCATAAGCTGGAACTGGTACAGCGCGTGAAAGTGCCAGCCGCGATTGTCCCAGCCCGATCCGATGGCATAAAGCAGCACAAACAGCGCCAGGACCGCCGTCAGCAGCACCATCATCGTGGAAAGGCGGTCAGCGACCAGCACAATGCCGAAGGGCGCGGCCCAGTCGCTCATTTGATACAGTGTGATGGTGCCGTCGAATGCCTGAAGGGCCAGGCCGAAAGCAACGGCGATCAGGCCAAGAACGCCCGCCACGGACAGCACCCGCTGAATGCCGATGTGATAGCGTGCGGCCAGCACGATAAAGGGCGCGACAAGGGCGGGCAGGATAATGGGTGCAGCGATCCAATGGTTCATGATGCGCCCTCCGAACGGTCTTCATCGGTTTGGGGCTGGTCGTCCACATGATCGTCATCCGACCCCAGAAACGCGCCAAGGCCGATCATCACGACAACAGCCGTCATGCCGAAGGAAATAACAATCGCCGTCAGCACCAGGGCCTGCGGCAGCGGGTCGGTATAGGTGCTGACCCCGTCTTGCAGGATCGGCGGCGCCCCCACTGTCAATCGGCCTGAAGCAAACAGGAAAACGTTCACCGCATAGGTCAGCAGCGACACCCCCAGAATCACGGGAAAGGTCCGCAGCCGCAAAGTCAGGTAGATGCCCCCGGCGGTCAGGATGCCAATGGCGGATGCAACAAGAAACTCCATGTTACACTCCCTTCTTTTCGGCGGCGGCAAGTCCCGCAGCTTTGGTGTCGTCGCGCAAGGGATCAATGTCCATGGGTTCGTCGCTGTCATGGTATCCGGCCAGCCGCGCCAGCCGCGAGAAGCTTTCCAGCGACAGCATCACAGCGCCGACAACGGCCAGAAACACACCCAGATCAAACAGCGCAGCAGTGGCCAGTTCGAATTTTTCGAACGGTGGAATGCGGACATAGGTGAAATCCGAAGTCAGGAAGGGCTTGCCAAAGAACCATGACCCGATGCCGGTCAGCCCCGCAATCAGAACGCCCGCCCCGATCACCCCGTGATAGGGATACCGCAACCGCGCCGACGCCCAGCCAAAGCCGCTGGCCATATACTGCATGACGACGCCAATGGACACGATCAGGCCCGCGATAAATCCACCACCCGGTTCGTTGTGGCCGCGCAAGAAGATGTAGAAGCCGACCATAAGAACAACCGGCATGATGACCCGCGTCAGCACGACCATCATCATCGGATGCTTGTTGCCCGACCGCGACTGATCGGGTTTGCGGTTCAACAATCGCGCCCGCACCGGACCGTCCAGCAGCGTTTCGGTCATCGCATAGATCAGCAGCGCAGCGATGCCCAACACGATGATCTCGCCATAGGTGTCAAAACCACGGAAATCGACAAGAATGACGTTCACGACATTCGTACCGCCGCCGCCCTTGTAGGCATTGGCAAGGTGGAATTCCGAAATCGGCGTGCTGACCGCGTCGCGCAGCAAATAGTGATAGGACAGCCCGAACGTCGCCAGCCCCCCCAGCACCGCCACACCTGTGTCACGCACGCGGCGCAACACAGTGCTTTCCACGGGTGTGGTCTTGGGCAGGAAATTCAGGGCCAGCAGCAACAGGATGATGGTGACAACTTCGACGGTGAATTGCGTCATCGCCAGGTCGGGCGCGCTGAAGAACACAAAGCCGATGGACACCATCAGACCCACGATGCCGATCAGGATCAGCGACAGCAGCCGGTTGCGGTGCAACAGGACCAATCCCGCCGTGGCCGCCGCCAGCATCAGCCAGGCCGCGATGAACACAGGCGGTGCATATTGCACTGCGCGTGTATCGGGTCCGACCGTACCGGTGGACCATGCGTGATACCCGACAGCGACCATGACCACCAAGGCAATTGCCGCATAGCGCGAAAACGCACCGTTGTGCGACGCGTGGATGACCTCGCGCGCCAGCTTCGCGACCGCCTCGACGATGGCCTCGAAGATGACTTTGGCCTCGGGGCGCGGTGCCTTGTCCCAGACGAACAGCGCCGGCTTGAACAGCGCCAGCATCAGCAAACCGCCCGCAATGGCGATCAGCGACATGTACAGCGCAGGCACAAGACCATGCCAGATCTTGAAATGCGCGGTCGGAACCGCTGCCGCGTCGCCCAGAACCGATGCCGTCACCAGCTTCACGAAGGGTTCGGCCAGGAACGGCGCCACGCCAATTGCCACCACCAGAACAACCAGCACAGCAGGCGGCAGCCAAAGGCCGGTGTTGGGGTCATGCGGCTTGGCCGGATAGTCGTCGCGCACGGGGCCAAAGAACACGTGCCCGATCAACCGGAAGCAATAGGCGGCAGAGAACAACGACCCCACCGTTGCCAGCACCGGCACCAGCATGGGGCTGCCAAACAGGACAGTGTGGTGCGCTTCTTCCAGCATCATTTCCTTGGACAGGAACCCGTTCAGCAACGGAATTCCCGCCATCGAAAGTGCCGCCAGACTGGCAATGCCAAAGGTCACGGGCATCAACCTGCGCAACCCACCCAAACGGCGAATGTCGCGCGTGTGCGCCTCGTGATCAATAATGCCCGCAGACATGAACAACGCCGCCTTGAACGTCGCGTGGTTGAGAATATGAAAAACCGCGGCCATCGCGCCAAACGCGGTGCCTGTGCCCAGCAGCATGGTGATCAGGCCCAGATGGCTGACCGTCGAAAACGCCAACAGCGCCTTCAGATCATGTTTGAACAGCGCAATCACCGCGCCCAGAACCATCGTGATCAGTCCCGCCGTGGTGACGATCGCAAACCACTCAGGCGTGCCCGACAGCACCGGCCACATGCGTGCCATCAGGAAGATGCCCGCCTTTACCATCGTGGCCGAGTGCAGATAGGCCGACACAGGCGTCGGCGCCGCCATCGCGTGCGGCAACCAGAAATGGAACGGGAACTGCGCCGACTTGGTGAACGCGCCCAGCAGAATCAACACCAGCGCAGGGACGTACAGCGGATCGGCCTGTATCAACTCGCGGTTCTGCAAGATCACGCTCAGGTCATAGCTGCCGACGATCTGGCCCAGCATCAACATGCCACCGATCATCGCAAGCCCACCCATGCCGGTGACCGTCAACGCCATGCGCGCGCCCTGACGCCCTTCGGGCAGGTGTTTCCAATATCCGATCAACAGGAAGGACGACAGCGACGTCAGTTCCCAGAAAACCAGCAAAAGCAGGATGTTGTCGCTCATGACAATGCCCACCATCGCGCCTTGGAACAGCAGCAGATAGGTGAAGAACTGCCCCACATTGTCGTCGCGGCTGAGATAGTGGCGCGCATAGGCAATGATCAACAGGCCAATGCCAAGGATCAGCAGGGCAAAGAAAAAGCCCAGCCCGTCCAGCATCAACGAAAAGTTAAGCCCCAGCAGCGGCATCCAGTCGACCCGCGCCATCACCACATTGCCCGCAAGCACAGCAGGCAGGTTGGTCAGCAGACCCACAAAAGCCGCCAGCGTCACGGTGAACGTGACGCCCGCCGTGGCCGACCGTCCGGCAGAGTTCATCAATCCAGGAAGCAACGCACCCAGGAATGGTAAAGCGACGATAAAGAACAGAGACAAAAGAACTCCTAATCCCTACGAAAAATCCAGCCCACCGATTATGAATTAATTTCCCGCAGCCACAAGGTTAACAACCTCAAGACTTCAAGATTCTCAAGTTGTTCCGGTCATTCCAGACATAAAGTCGCACCTTCGCACTTAACAAGAAACGCCGTGGTTCCTGGGCAGAAGCGGGTGCTGTGCAGTTGCCATACTCTATAACTGTTGCGCCCCTGTTGCGCCGCCGCATCGCGAGAGGACGGACGAGCAGAGGTGAGCTGGCGCCACGAACGATAAACTGCGCGCGCAAGACCACCCGAAAGCCGGCCAATCCACTGAAAATGAAAAAGGTGGCGGAGGAGGTGGGATTCGAACCCACGGAGGACTTTCACCCTCGTCGGTTTTCAAGACCGGTGCATTCGACCACTCTGCCACTCCTCCGACTGGGGTCCAATAATGCGGCTTCCGCGATTCGGCAAACCGCGATTTTCCTCCTCGTGCGCGGGGAATATTGCCGATCGGCCCAGCGCGCGCTTTTCACACCGGCTCACACGCGCTAGAGTGCGCCCAACGCCCCCGACAGAGGGGCCATCACGCGTGCCGTTCCGGGCGCACCGGCCCACTGGGGTGCCGGAGACAGGCAAGGACTTGATGACGATGACTTGGGCAGTCTTCTCTACACAAATTTCCAATTCCACCAAAGGCTTGATTGCCGCCACCTGCACGCTGGCCTTGCTGGCCGGATGCGACGAAGGCGGGCAGTTCAGCCTGGGACAAGGTCTGGGCATCAAGGCGCAGGGCAGCGAACAGGTCAGCGCCACCAAACGCACCCGCAAGACGGTCGAGCGTGACATCGAAGCGCCCGACGTGTTTTCCGCCACCGAACCGGGACTATGGGACGGGCGGCCATCGCTGGGCGGTGTCTGGGTCGCGCACCCTGACGTGAAGGACCCCGAGCGGGTGATCATCCGCAACCAGGCCAACGGCCAGTTCGTCGTCGGCGCCCTGTTCCGCCGCGAACGTGACATCCCCGGACCACGGCTTCAGGTGTCATCCGATGCGGCAACCTCGCTGGGTATGCTGGCCGGTGCACCGGTCGAACTGAACGTGACCGCCCTGCGCAAGGAAGAGATCACCGAGGACGGCCCTGCCGAAGCCGCGGCTGATGGTGCCGCCCTGCCCGCAGCCTCGGATGTTGCCGCGACACCGCTTGATCCCGTCGCGGTCGCCGAAACCGCGCTGGACGATCCGGCCACGCCCACCGCTGCCGCAGCGCCCCCGACCCCGGCACCGCAACCTGCCGCGAAACCACGCACGTCGTCGCTGGACAAGCCCTATGTCCAGATCGGCATCTTCTCGGTCGAGGCCAACGCCGAACGCACCGCAAACCAGATGCGCGGCGCAGGCGTTGTGCCGCAGGTCAAAACATTCGAAGCCAATGGCAAAACATTCTGGCGTGTGGTCGTAGGCCCCGCCGTAACCGCATCCGAACGCAAACAGCTCCTTGCCAAGATCAAGGAACAGGGCTTCTCTGACGCCTACGCCGTGACCAACTGAAGGACACCCCAATGATGATCCGCACCCTTGCTGCCGCCCTTGCGCTGATCCTCACCGCCCTGCCCGCGCTGGCCTTTGACACCCGCGCCAGCTCGGCCTTTGTGATCGACCACACCACCGGCACGGTCCTGCTGACCAAGAACGCGGACCAGCCGCTGCCGCCTGCGTCGATGTCCAAGCTGATGACGCTGTACATGGCCTTCGAGGCCCTGGGTGACGGCCGTCTGACCCTGAACGAAGAATTGCCCGTGTCGCAACACGCAATGAATTATGCCGGGTCCACCCTGTTTCTGAAAGCGGGCGAACGGGTGCCGGTCGAAAGCCTGCTGCGCGGCATCATCGTGCTGTCGGGCAACGACGCCTGTGCAGTCATCGCCGAGGCGCTCAGCCCCGATGGCACCGAGGCAGGCTTTGCCCGCCTGATGACACAGCGCGCGCAGAAAATGGGCATGACAAACTCGACCTTCGCCAACTCGAACGGCTGGCCGCAAGCAGGCCACCTGATGTCGATGCGCGATCTGGCCCTGTTGGCGCGCCGCATCATCACCGATTTCCCGCAGTATTACCCGCTGTTTGCTGAAAAAGAGTACCTCTTTGATGCCAACGAGGCGTCGAACCGCTTTAACCGCAACCCTCTGCTGGGTCTTGGCATCGGCGCGGACGGGCTGAAAACGGGCCACACCCAGGAGGCCGGCTACGGCCTTGTCGGCTCGGCCGTGCAAGACGACCGTCGCATCATCTTCGTGCTGTCCGGCATGCCCTCGGCCGAGGCCCGCGCCGAAGAGGCCGAAGCCGTGGTTAACTGGGCCTTCCGCCAGTTTGCCCAGCGCCCTTTGGGCAAGGCCGGCCAGCGCATCGCGCAGGCCGACGTCTGGATGGGCCAGTCGAAAACCGTCGGCCTGACGCTGGATCAGGATCTGAACGTTCTGCTGCCGGTTCTGGCCGGTGACGACATCAAGGCCGAGGTCGTCTACACAGGTCCGATCAAGGCACCCGTGACCGCAGGCGACACACTGGCCGAACTGGTGATTCAGCCCGAGGGCCTGCCCGAAACCCGCGTCCCGCTGGTGGCCGAAACCACGGTTGCCCCCGCCGGCTTCATGGCCAAGGTCAGCGCCGTGGCCCTGATCCTGCTGGAACGGCTGAACCGTGGCCCCGAAGAAGAAACCGGGGCCGCCAGTTGAGCCAGCCGCAGGCCCCGCGCGGCACTTTCATCACATTCGAGGGCATCGACGGCTCGGGTAAATCCACGCAGGCCCGTCTGCTGGCCGATCATCTGCGCGCGGCGGGGCACGATGTGATCCTGACCCGCGAACCCGGCGGCTCGCCGGGCGCCGAAGAAATCCGCGCGCTGGTCCTGCAAGGCGATCCCGACCGCTGGTCCGCCGAAACCGAGATCTTGCTGTTCACCGCCGCCCGCCGCGACCATCTGGAACGCACGATCAACCCGGCCCTCGCCGCAGGGCAAATCGTGATCTGCGACCGCTTTGCCGACAGCACCCGCATGTATCAGGGCCTGTCACGCGGTGACCTGCGTGCCACCGTCGACCAGTTGCACAGCCTGATGATCGGGCGCGAACCCGACCTGACCGTACTGATCGACATGGACCCCGGGACCGGCCACGCCCGCGCCAAATCCCGCCAGACCGCCGAAGAACGTTTCGAGGATTTCGGCGCCGACCTTCAAGCCCAGATGCGCGCGGGCTTTCTGGCACTGGCCCAGGAATTCCCCGACCGCTTCCGCACCATCAACGGCGCCCGCGACATCGACGCGGTGGCCGCGGACGTTGCCGAAACAGTCACCACCCACCTGTCTTCTTTTGGCTGAAAATATCCCGGGGGTGCGTTGCGCAGCAACGCGGGGGCAGCGCCCCCAAAATAAAGTGCGTTGCATAGCCCCCATTCCAACCCCTGCAACACGGTGCTAGACCTGCGCCATGGCCACCACCTCACCCGATACCCAGCCTGCCGATCAGGTCCCCGGCGCCCCGCATCCCAGCGCGGCGACGCATCTCATCGGTCAGGACGCAGCACAGCAGGCGTTTCTTGATGCCTTCGCCAGCGCGCGCCTGCATCATGCCTGGATGATCACCGGCCCGCGCGGCGTGGGCAAGGCAACACTGGCATGGTCCATCGCGCGGTTCCTGCTGGCCACCCCAGATCCTGCCGAGGACGGCGGCATGTTCGGCGCGCCGCACCCGCCTGCGTCTTTGCACATCGATCCCGACCACCCCGTCGCCCGCCGCATCGCGGCCCGGGCCGAACCGGGGTTGAAATCCATCACCCGCACCGTCAACGAAAAAACCGGACGGATGCGCGACCAGATCGTCGTGGACGACATCCGCCGTCTGGCAGGGTTCTTCCAGATGTCCTCGGCCGACGGCGGCCGCCGCGTGGTCATCGTGGACGCCGCCGACGACATGAACACCCAAGCGGCCAACGCCCTGCTGAAAATGCTGGAAGAGCCCCCCGCCCGCGCCACCATCCTGCTGATCTCGCACCAGCCGTCGCGGCTGCTGCCCACGATCCGCTCGCGGTGCCGCACCCTGCGGCTGGGCACCCTGCCCCCCGAACAGATGGCCCAGGCGATGGCACAGGCGGGCATCGAGACAGGCGACACCACCGCAGCACTTGCCGAGCTGTCCGCAGGCTCGGTCGGCGAGGCATTGCGCCTGTCGCTGTCCGGCGGTCTGCAAATCTACGCCGAAATCATCGGCATCCTCGGATCATTGCCCAACCTCGACCGCGCCCGCACCCTGAAACTGGCCGAAGCCGCCGCACAGCGCGGGGCGGCGGACAAACTGGATCTTTTGTTCGTGCTGCTCGACATCGCTCTGGGCCGTCTGGCGCGCACCGGTGCCACCGGCAGCCCCCCCGCCACACAGGCCGCACCGCACGAATCCACCGTGCTGGCGCGCCTTGCCCCCGACGCCCGCGCCGCACGCGGCTGGGCGACCACGCAACAGCAGGTCAGCGCCCGCGCCGCACATGGGCGGGCAGTCAACCTTGACCCTGCCGCGCTGGTGTTGGATACGTTTTTCAAGCTACAACAACAGGCACTTGCCTGAAGGGCCCAATGCAGACACCGCACATCACCGACAGCCATTGCCACCTGGACTTTCCCGACTTTGACGGCGAACGCGACCAGATCATCGCCGACGCCGCCGCCGCGGGCGTCACCCGCATGGTCACCATTTGCACCAAGTTGAAGAACGAACCGCAAGTGCGCGCGATTGCTGAGAAATACGCCCCCGTCTTCTATGCCGCAGGCACCCACCCGATGAGCGCGGCGGATGAGCCGATGGCCTCGGTGGATGAACTGGTGGCATTGGCCCAGCATCCCAAATTCGTGGGCATCGGCGAAACCGGCCTTGATTACCACTACACCGCCGACAGCGCCGAGGTGCAGCAGCAAAGCCTGCGCATCCACATCGCCGCCGCCCGCCAGACCGGCCTGCCGCTGATCATCCATGCGCGCGCGGCCGACGACGACATGGCCCGCATTCTGGCCGAAGAACATGCCAACGGTGCCTACGCCTGCGTCATGCACTGTTTCTCGTCCTCGCCCGAACTGGCCCGCGCCGCCCTTGACCTTGGCTTTTACCTCAGCATGTCGGGCATTTCCGCGTTCCCCAAAAGCCAGGAGCTGCGCGACATCTTTGCCGCCGCACCCGTGGACCGCATTCTGGTCGAAACCGACGCCCCCTACCTGGCACCGCCGCCCCATCGGGGCCGCCGTAATGAGCCGGCCTATACCGCGCACACCGCGCGCGTCGGGGCGCAGGTGTTCGGCATGGACTACGCCGATTTCGCCGCCCAGACTCAGGCCAACTTTGACCGTCTGTTTTCCAAAGCCGCCGCTTACAAGGTCGCCGCCTGATGGCCGACCTGCGCTTTACCATCCTCGGCTGCGGCTCGTCGGGCGGGGTGCCGCGTCTGGGCGGGCACTGGGGTGCCTGCGATCCGACCAACCCGAAAAACAACCGCCGCCGCTGTTCGATGCTGGTCGAGCGCACAACAGATGCAGGCACCACCACCGTGCTGATCGACACCTCGCCCGATCTGCGCAGCCAGTTGCTGGACGCAGGTGTCGGACGGCTTGATGCGGTGATCTACACCCACAGCCACGCCGACCACGTGCATGGCATCGACGACCTGCGCATGATCGTGTTCAACATGCGCGCCCGTCTGCCCGTCTGGGCCGACCCCGAAACCCAAACGGCGCTGCTGGACCGGTTCGACTATGCCTTTGTGCAGCCCAAGGGGTCGATGTATCCGCCCATTCTGGACATGCACACCATCGACGGCGACGTGACCGTGACCGGCGCGGGGGGCGACATCACCTTTACCCCCTTTTCGGTCAACCACGGGGCCATCGACGCCTTGGGCTTTCGCATCGCCGATGTGGCCTATCTGCCCGATGTGGCGACCATTCCCGATGCGTCCTGGGGCCACTTGCACAATCTGGACTGCTGGATCGTCGACGCCCTGCGCCGCGACCCCCATCCGACCCACAGCCATCTGGCCCAGACGCTGGAGTGGATCGACCGGATGCAACCCAAACAGGCCGTGCTGACCAACATGCACATCGACCTCGACTATCAGACGCTGGCAGACGAGACCCCCGACCACATCCAACCTGCCTATGACGGCCTGTCGCTGACCTTCCCCGACTGACCGCTTCTCTGGTTCTTATAAATCCTCCCCGAAGGGCCGCTTTCCGACCCTCCCAAGGCTCTGAATATGCAAACCCTTCTTGACGTGATCCTGCCCGTCTTCCTTGTCATCGGCTTTGGCTATGTCGCGGTCTGGACCAAGACCTTTCCGATCTCGGGCATCGACGGGGTCATGAAGTTCACCCAAAGCTTTGCGATCCCCTGCCTGCTGTTTCAGGCGATTGCACGCATGGACCTTTCGGCCAATTTCGATCCCGGCATCCTGATCGCCTTCTACACCGGGGCTGCGACCTGTTTCACCCTTGGCACGCTGGTGTCGTTCTATCTGCTGAAACGCGACCTGGAAGACAGCATCGTCATCGGCTTTTGCTGCCTGTTCTCGAATTCCCTGCTTCTGGGGCTTGCGATCACCGAAAGCGCCTATGGCACGGCGGCATTGACCGGCAACTTTGTCATTGTCGCGATCCACTCGCCTTTTTGCTATGGCCTGGGCATCACGGTGATGGAAATCGCACGCAACCGTGGTGCAAGCCCCCTTCAGACCGCCCGCGCCGTGACCCGTGCCATGTTCCGCAATGCACTGGTGATCGGAATCGTGCTGGGGTTTGCCGTCAACCTGATGCACATTCCTGTTCCCGGCTTTTTGAACGACGGTCTGGACCTGATCGTGCGCGCCGCCCTGCCCGCGGCGTTGTTTGCGCTGGGGGGTGTTCTGATCCAGTACAAACCCGAAGGTGACAAGCTGGCCATCGCAATGGTTTGCCTGATTGCGCTGGTGGTGCATCCCGCCATCACGTGGACCATTGGCAAAAGCCTGCACATCTCGCCCGACTTCTTCCGCTCTGCGGTGCTGACAGCGGCGATGGCGCCGGGGGTCAATGCCTATATCTTTGCCAATATGTACGGACGTGCACGCCGCGTGGCCGCGTCATCGGTGTTGGTGGCGACAGGCGCGTCAGTGATCACCGCATGGCTGTGGCTGGTCGCATTGGGCACGCATATCTAAACCGGGTCTTGCGCGCGCCGGTGCCAGCGTTCGCGTTCGAAATGCGCGTTGATCGACCCGCCCAGCAGCACCAGGAAGGCACTGATGAACAGCCACATCAACAAGGCGATCACCGCCCCGATCGAGCCGTAAATCTCGTTATAATTGCCGAAGTTCTGCAAATAGATCGAAAAGCCCAGCGATGCGGCCGTCCAGCCCAGCGTGGCGAAAATCGCTCCGGGGGTGAACCATTTCATCCGCGCCTCGCGTTTGACCGGTCCCATGCGGTAGAGCAGTGAAATCCCCGCGTATAGCACCACGATCATCACCACCCAGCGTGACAGTTCGATCAGACCGCTGTTTGCGATCCCGAAGGGCACAAAACGGATGATGATCGGCGCCAGCACCATGCAGGTCAGCGCAACCAGCGCCACGCCCACCAGCGTCAGCGTCAGCAAAATCGCCCGCACATAATGCGACAACCCGCTGCGGTTGGGCTGGCCGTAGATCGCGTTCAGCCCGCGCATCACCGCCGCCACCCCGGCCCGCGATGTCCACAGCGCCAGGGTCAGCGATACGCCAGACGCCCAGGTCAGCGTGGCGCGGTCGCCATTGGTCAGTTGCGCGATCTGTTGCGAAATCAGGTCGTATACCTCTTGCGGCAGCACCGCGCGGAACTTGTCCACCTCGACCGCAACCACCTCGGGGTCGGCCACGATGCCCCACATGGCGATGATCGCGGCAATGGCGGGAAACACCGCAAGAATCGAATAAAACGCGACACCGGCCGCGATCAGCGTCATGTTCTTGTCGTCCAGGTCCACCCAGACATGGCGCAGAATGCGCACCCATTGCCCCCGCGACGAATAGGGCGCGGGCGGACGTGTGTCGGCGGTGGATGTATCGGACTGGGACAAGCGGAAACCTACAGCTGAAGAACTCTGGCACATTGCCCTGTGCACGTCCGACCCTCAACCCATGCGTGGGGTTTTGTGATGGCGGCACTGCGCAATGCATCAGGGCATCTCACAGGTATGGCGATGCACCTGGATTGCCAGAGGTTTGCGCAATTTGTACAAGATCGGCCGAGATATGTACGTATTTTGACAGGGGAGCGTTTGGGGCACCTGTTCGAACATCGTTCGAACCTGAGAGATTGGTGCGGCCGAGAAGACTCGAACTTCCACGGGTGTTACCCCACAGCGACCTCAACGCTGCGCGTCTACCATTCCGCCACGGCCGCACGCCAGTCGCTTGGTGAGCGGGCTATAGACCGCCATCGGTCAGATGTGAAGTGTAAATTTGCCGCGCAAGCGCACATGCGGCGGCGGCTTGCAATTCGGCGGTGCAAAGACGACCTATAGACAAAGCAGAAAGGATCGCACCCAATGTCCACACCCGCATCACCCGATACCGCCGCGCCGCAAGGGCCTGTCGTTGACGTCGACATCGTCTCGGACGTGATGTGTCCGTGGTGCATCGTGGGCTACCGCCAGTTGGAACAGGCGCTGGCCGCCACCGGCATTGGCGCGCGCATCCGTTGGCATCCGTTCGAGCTGAACCCAGAAATGCCGCCCGAAGGACAGAACACCGCCGAGCATATTGCCGAGAAATACGGCGCCTCGCCCGAACAATCCGCGCAGAACCGCAAGCAGTTGCAGGATCTGGGCAAATCGCTGGGGTTTGATTTCAACTTTACCCCCGAAAGCCGCATCGTGAATTCGTTTCAGGCGCACCAGTTGCTGGATTTTGCCCTGTCGCAAGGGCTGCAACATCCGTTGAAACTGGCGCTGTTCAAGGCGCATTTCACCGACAACCGCGATGTGTCCGACCCCGATGTGCTGATCGACGTGGCCGGTTCCGTGGGCATCGACGCCGACACGGCGCGCGAGGTGCTGGACAGCGGTGCCTTGGTCGAGAGCGTGCGCGAAAAGCAGAAATTCTGGACATCGCGCGGGATTTCCGGCGTGCCTTCCATGGTCTTTGGCGGCAAATATCTGGTCACCGGCGCACAAGGTGCCGAAAACTATGCGCAAATCCTGCGCCAGACGCTGGAAGAGGCCGCCTGAACCGATGGTCGAATGGATCACCTCCCCCGGCCTGACCGATTACCGCACCGCCGAGGCGTGGATGGAAGACCGCGCCGCCCGGATCGCGGCGGGCACGGCGGATGAATGCATATGGTTGCTGGAACATCCGGCACTTTATACTGCGGGCACGTCGGCCAAGGTGGCCGATCTGACCGACCCCGACCGCTTTCCGGTCTATCCGACCAAGCGCGGCGGGCAATATACCTATCACGGACCGGGCCAGCGCGTGGCCTATACCCTGTTGGACGTGGGCAAGCGCGGGCGCGATGTGCGGTGTTTCGTGCGTGACCTTGAGGCTTGGGTGATCGACACGCTGGACAGTTTCAACGTCAAGGGCGAGATCCGCGATGGCCGCGTCGGTGTCTGGGTGCAACGGCCCGAAAAGCCGCAGCAACCCGATGGCACGCCTGCCGAAGACAAGATCGCTGCGATTGGCATCCGCTTGCGCAAGTGGATCAGCTTTCACGGCATCAGCATCAATGTTGAACCGAATCTTGAACATTTCAGCGGCATCGTGCCTTGCGGCATCACCGAACACGGAGTCACGTCGCTGGTGGATCTGGGCCTGCCGGTGACGATGGACGACGTGGACGTGGCCCTGCGCCGCAGCTTCGCGCGGGTGTTCGAGGCGCACCCCTAACCTGACTGCGCGTCTGCCTGCACCTCGTCCAGCCCCGCAGCCAGCAACGCGCCGCCCGCTGCCATCGCGGCAAAGACGCCCAGCACCAAGGCAGGTCCGACCAGATCGGCCAACAGCCCGAATCCCCCGCCCAGCAACAGCATCACCCCCAGAATCGAATTGCTAAGCGCGGTATAGATGGCCCGTTGGTCATGGGCATCCATATCCGCCAGATGAGTCTTGCGCCCTGCCCGCGCCCCCTCGTAAGCGATCTTGGCGGCAAAGACGAAGCCCGCCGCACCATATGGTCCGCCCAATCCCCCCGTCAGCGTACCGATCAGCGCCGCCAGTGCCAGCACGGCCGCAGCGGCCATTCCGGCAAACATCAACGTGCGCCGCGACGACCGGTCTGACAGGCGGCCCCAGACATAAGACGACACAATCGCCGCCGCTGACGAGGCCAGCACCAGCAACCCCAAATGCCCTAGATTGACGCTTTCGCCATCCCCCGCCGACAGCATTACGACAAATGGCGGCGCAAGGGCGGTCGAGATCAGCAACGTGCGCGTCAGGATATATTGCCGCAATTGCGCGTCCTTGCGCAGCGGCGCAAAGATGGCGCGCAGCCCGCCAAGCCCTTGGGCCGCATCATCAATATCGGCGTCCGGCTCTTGCAGAAGCGTGAAAATCAAACCCGCCACGATCAACAGCGCCCCGGCCACCGCGATCACACCGGCAATCGCCGCAGGGGTGCCCGGAATGATCCCAAAGCTGAGCAAAAGCGCAAAGATCAGAACCCCCACCGCGCCAATGGTGCCCGCCAGCCCCGACACCGTCCCGCGCGTGCCCTTGTCCAGCGTGCGCGACAGAACGTCCTTGTAACTGGCCGATCCCGCCGACCGGCACACCGCCAGGAACGCAAGACAGCCCAGTATCGCCCAACCCGCCGCCGCACCGTCCAGCGTCAACGCCGCCGCCGCCATGCCAAGGGCGGCAATCCCCTGCCCTGCGGCGCCTGCGGCCCAGAACCATTTGCGCTGACGGCTGCGGTCGATCCACGCGGCCAGCGCCAGTTGCGGCAGCAGCGCCCCCGCCTCGCGCACAGGCACCAGCGCCCCGACCAATCCGCCCGGCGCGCCCAAGGCGACCAGCACCGAGGACAACACCAGCTTTGGGTCCACCAGCCCGCCCGCCAGTTTTGACGCGGTCAGCGCGGTGAAATGCGTGGCAAAGGCGCGGATCTGGCCCGCATCGGCCTGCGCGTCATCCTCTGTCAAACTGCCATACAGGCGTCTTTGCAAGTTCAAGGCCACGAAGGCTCTCCCGTGTTGCGCGATCCCAACGGAAAATAGACCTTTTGCACGAAATACAAAAATTTTTGCACCTCACAGGCCCGACCGCGACAATAATTCCCCACCTGCGGCAAGATCATGCATTGATGCACGCGGCCCAACACACTAGAACCGCTCCATATCCGGGTCACCGTCGCTCTTGGCGTGCCCGCAGTCATCTCAGCAGGAGGCACCGCATGGCAGACGCAGCCATTCACGGGCACGATCATCACGACGAACGCGGGTTCTTTACCCGCTGGTTCATGTCCACAAACCACAAAGATATCGGTATTCTGTACCTTATCGTATCGGCACTGGCCGGTTTCATCTCGGTTGCATTTACCGTTTACATGCGCCTTGAGCTGATGAACCCCGGTGTTCAATACATGTGTCAGGAAGGGGCGCGTCTGATCGCGTCGTCCGACGTATGTACCCCCAACGGACACCTTTGGAACGTGCTGATCACCGGCCACGGCATCCTGATGATGTTCTTTGTGGTGATTCCCGCCCTGTTCGGCGGGTTTGGCAACTATTTCATGCCGTTGCAGATCGGCGCGCCGGATATGGCGTTCCCGCGGATGAACAACCTGTCGTTCTGGATGTATGTCGCCGGGACAACACTGGCTGTCTGCTCGGTTCTGGCCCCGTCCGAGGGCGGCCAGCACGGTGCCGGTGTGGGCTGGGTTCTGTATCCGCCGCTGTCGGTGCGCGAAGGCGGGATGGCCATGGACCTTGCGATTTTCGCGGTTCACGTGTCGGGTGCCTCGTCGATCCTGGGTGCGATCAACATGATCACCACCTTCCTGAACATGCGTGCCCCCGGCATGACCCTGTTCAAGGTGCCGCTGTTCTCGTGGTCGATCTTTGTCACAAGCTGGCTGATCCTGCTGTCCCTGCCGGTTCTGGCGGGCGCGATCACCATGCTGCTGATGGACCGCAACTTTGGCTTCACCTTCTTTGACCCTGCGGGCGGCGGCGACCCGATCCTGTACCAGCACATCCTGTGGTTCTTCGGTCACCCTGAAGTGTACATCGTGATCTTGCCGGGCTTTGGTCTGATCAGCCACGTCATCGCCACCTTCTCGCGCAAGCCGGTCTTTGGCTACCTGCCGATGGTCTGGGCGTTGATCGCCATTGGCGTGCTGGGCTTTGTTGTGTGGGCGCACCACATGTACACGGTCGGTATGTCGCTGAACCAGCAGTCCTACTTTATGCTGGCGACGATGGTCATCGCGGTCCCGACAGGGGTCAAGGTGTTCTCGTGGATCGCCACCATGTGGAGCGGCTCGATCGAGTTCAAGACACCGATGCTTTGGGCCTTTGGCTTCCTGGTGCTGTTCACCGTGGGTGGCGTCACCGGCATCGTCCTGAGCCAAGCCGCCGTCGACCGTGCCTATCACGACACTTACTACGTTGTGGCGCACTTCCACTACGTGATGAGCTTGGGCGCCGTGTTCACCATCTTTGCGGGGATCTACTTCTACTTCCCCAAAATGACCGGCCGCATGTACCCTGAATGGGCGGGCAAGCTGCACTTCTGGATGATGTTCATCGGTGCGAACATCACCTTCTTCCCGCAGCACTTCCTGGGCCGTCAGGGCATGCCACGTCGCTACATCGACTATCCCGAAGCGTTCTCGACATGGAACTATGTGTCCAGCCTGGGTGCCTTCCTGTCCTTCGCGTCCTTCGTGTTCTTCTTCGGCATCGTGATCTATTCGCTGCTGAAAGGCGCGCGGGTCACCGAGAACAACCCGTGGAACGAATATGCGGACACGCTGGAATGGACACTGCCCAGCCCGCCGCCCGAGCACACGTTCGAAACCCTGCCCAAGCAGGAAGAATGGGACCACCAGCGCCACTAGGCACTGCCTCCCCTTCAGCCCCAAAACAAAGGGCTCCGACGGCGGTCGGGGCCCTTTTTCTATGCCCGATGTCATTCCATGTCTGCTGCCTGCCCGGTCTTCATCTTGCCAGAAAACTCCGGGGTGAGGCCGCAAGGCCGAGGGGCAGCGCCCCTTTGCCGATGGCAAATCAGCATGTTGCATTGCAGCATCAAACCGCGATGCTATCTTGTACCCGCACCCTGTCCCAACCGACGCCGCAAAGCAGCCCGACCATGCCATACCGCTGGACAACCGAACCAGACGCCCCGACCCAACTGCTGCACCTGTGGCCGCACCAGTCCCTGCCTGCGCGCGGGATGGCGGCCTTTGTGCTGGCGACGTTCACGCTGTTGCTGATCCCGACCATGCCGCTGTTGGGCACACCGCTGTTGTGGGGGTTGTTGCCGTTTACGCTGCTGGCGGTCTGGGGGCTGTATTTCGCGTTGCAGCACAATTATCGCGCGCGCCAGATCAGCGAAGTGTTGTCCCTGTCCGGCAATTCCGCGCAACTGGTCCGCACCGATGCCAAGGGCGGCACGCAGGAATGGCACTGCAACCGCTACTGGACCAAGGTCACCAAATACGAAACCGACGGCCCGGTGCCCCACTATGTCACGCTCAAGGGCATGGGCCGCGAGGTCGAGATTGGCGCGTTCCTGTCCGAGGACGAACGCATTTCACTATATGATGAACTGAACCGCGCCCTGCGCCGCTAGACCAAGACTTGAACACGCAAAAACACCGCAGCAAAAGCTGCGGCGGCGCCGCCCCGGTCAGGGCGACAAGTCGTTTTTGGGAAAGCGCCGGAAACGGCGCAGTTGGGTCAGGTGCTCAGGCGGTCCTTGACCATTGGCCCCACGACACCAAAGTCCATCTGGCCGGTGTACTTGGCCTTGAGCACGGCCATCACCTTGCCCATGTCGCGGATGCTGTCGGCGCCCACTTCGGCCACGGCGGCATCGACGGCTGCGGCGCTTTTCTCTTCGCTTAGCTGTTGCGGCAGGAATTCCTCGATAATCTCGACTTCGGAGCGTTCCCGCTCGGCCAGGTCCAGACGCCCGCCCTCTTCGTAGGCGCGCGCGCTTTCCTGTCGCTGTTTGACCATGCGGCTTAGAATCGCCAGCAAGGCCGCGTCGTCTACACCGTCTTCGGCCCCAGCGGCGCGTGCATCAATATCCTTGTCCTTGAAGGCGGCATTGATCAGACGCAGCGTCGAAAGCCGGTCGGTGGCTTTTTCCTTCATCGCCTGCTTCAAAGCAGTCGAAATCCGGGTTCGCATATCCATATGTGTGTCCCATCCCCATGGGTTGATGATAAGATTGCGACAATACCGAAACCCCAGCCAAGCCGCAACCATTGCGATCCTTGCCAAGTAACTGATATATAAAGATTTCGTAAATTACCCCGCGCCCTTGACCCTGCCTGTCGCAATGACTAGTTTCGCGCGACTTTGCCCGCATCCCTGTACACATGAGGCCGCCCATGTCCGCGCACGCTCCCACGCACCCGACCGCCTGTCTTGCCCTTGCTGATGGCACATTATTCTACGGGGTGGGATTTGGCGCCACCGGCCAGACACAGGCAGAATTGTGCTTTAACACGGCGATGACGGGCTATCAGGAAATCATGACCGACCCGTCCTATGCCGGGCAGATCGTCACCTTTACCTTCCCGCACATCGGCAACACCGGCATCACGCCCGAAGACGACGAAACCGCCGATCCGGTGGCGGCGGGCATGGTGGTGAAATGGATGCCGACCGATCCCTCGAGCTGGCGCAGTGTCGGTACGTTGGGCGATTGGCTGGCCGCGCGCGGGCGCATCGCAATTGGCGGCGTCGACACCCGTCGGCTGACCCGCGCCATCCGTCAGGCCGGTGCGCCGCATGTGACGCTGGCCCACAGCCCCGATGGCAAGTTCGACACGGCCAAGCTGGTGGCCGACGCGCGTGCGTTCGCGGGGCTTGAGGGCGTTGATCTGGCCAAGGATGTGACCTGTGCGCAATCCTATCGCTGGAACGAAATGCGGTGGGCGTGGCCCGAGGGCTACAAGCCGCAGACCGACCCCAAGTACAAGGTCGTCGCGGTGGACTACGGCGCAAAGCGCAACATCCTGCGCTGCCTGGCCTCGGCGGGCTGTGACGTGACTGTGCTGCCTGCAAGTGCCACCACCGAAGAGGTTCTGTCGCACAATCCCGATGGCGTGTTCCTGTCCAACGGCCCCGGCGATCCGGCGGCCACCGGCGTTTATGCCGTCCCGATGATCAAGGGCATTCTGGACCAGACCGACCTGCCCGTGTTCGGGATTTGTCTGGGCCACCAGATGCTGGCGCTGGCATTGGGCGGGCAGACCGTGAAAATGAACCACGGCCACCACGGGGCGAACCACCCGGTCAAGGACCACGAAACCGGCAAGGTCGAGATCACGTCGATGAACCACGGCTTTGCGGTTGACGGGCAAAGCCTGCCGAAGGGCGTTGTGGAAACCCACACATCGCTGTTTGACGGGTCCAACTGTGGCATCCGCATGGAGGGCCGCCCGGTCTATTCCGTGCAACACCACCCCGAAGCCAGCCCCGGCCCGCAAGACAGCTTTTACCTGTTCGAGCGTTTCGCCGAAGCCATGGCCGCCCGCGCAAGCTAAGGCGATCCTTCATCTGAGTTAATTTGTGGAAACGGGGTGATTCCGTTAACGTCGCCCCTTTGCCTTAACACGTCATTAACCGTGTTCTGCCCAAGCTAGGCTTTGCCATCTGCGCAGGGGCCTTGAATGAGCGATCCACGGCTGCGATTTGTCGATCCCGAAGGGGTGTCCGATCCGGGACAATCCGTCCCTTTGGGCCGGCAGTTGGTCGATTTGGGCCTGATCACGCAAACCGAATTGCTGAACGCGCTGGGGCTGCAACGGCGGGTAGATGCGCAGTTGGGTGACATTCTGGTCGCCGAGGGCGCGGTCCATCCCGACGACCTGCTGGCTGCGCTGGCGCGGCAGCACAACGCCCAGCTTGTTGATCTGGACGCAGCACCACCGCGCCGCAAGATTGCGCGTGCGCTGCCGTCATCCTTGTGTTTGCAGCATCAGGTGGTGCCATGGATCTGGCTGGGCAAAACCCTGCTGGTGGCCACCGCGCGGCCCGATCTGTTCGACCATCTACGGCAATGCATGGGGCCCTATGGCCCAATGATGCTGCCTGTGATCGCCAGCCCCGGTGCCATTCGCAGGCATATCAACCGGCTTTACAGCGCCGATCTGGCACACAAGGCGATCACCCGTGTGGCCAGTGTCGAAAGCTGCCGCAACTGGGGAACGCGCAGCAATGCGCTGTGGCTGTGGTCGGCCGGCTTTGCCCTGACCACCTGCATGATCCTGTCGCCCGCCTGGACGGTGACCGTGGCCTGCCTGTGGGCGGTGCTGACATTGATGATGACGACCTTGATGAAAGCCGCAGCCTTTGGCGCGCAGATCGTCGGCGCCTTGCAGGACCATCTGTCCTCTGCCCCGCCGGTGCCGTCCGGTTTCCGGTTGCCGCGCGTGTCGGTCATGGTGCCCTTGCTGCACGAAAAGGAAATCGCCAATGCGCTGATCAAGCGGATGGAGCGGCTGACCTATCCCAAGTCCCTGCTTGAGGTGGTTCTGGTGCTGGAAGCCAGCGACACCGTCACCCGCGACACCATCGCACGCACCGATCTGCCGCCGTGGATCAGCGTGATCGAGGTGCCCGATGCCGATTGCCTGACCACCAAGCCGCGCGCGCTGAACTATGCGCTGGATTTCTGCAAGGGGTCGATCATCGGGGTTTGGGATGCCGAGGACGCGCCCGAACCGGACCAGATCGAAAAGGTGGTGCTGCGGTTTCAAAGCGCGCCCGCCGATGTCGCCTGTTTGCAGGGGGTGCTGGACTATTACAACCCGCGCACCAACTGGATGTCACGCTGTTTCACCATCGAATATGCGACGTGGTGGCGGCTGATCCTGCCCGGTATCGCGCGGTTGGGGCTGGTGATCCCGCTGGGCGGCACGACGCTGTTTTTCCGCCGTGATATTCTGGAAAAGCTGGGCGGATGGGACGCGCATAACGTCACCGAAGACGCCGATCTGGGCGTGCGGCTGGCGCGCCACGGCTATCGCACGGAGCTGTTGCCCACCGTCACCCACGAAGAGGCCAACTGCCGCCCGTGGCGCTGGGTGCGGCAGCGGTCGCGCTGGCTGAAGGGGTTCATGATCACCTATTTCGTCCACATGCGCCATCCGCGCCAGTTGCTGCGCGAACTGGGGTGGAAACGGGTGATGGGCCTGCAAGTGATCTTTCTGGCGACGTTTTCACAGTTTGCCGCAGCCCCTTTCCTGTGGTCGTTCTGGCTGATCCCGCTGGGCGTGCCGCATCCGGTGCAGATGACGCTGGGGTCAGGCGCGGTCTGGGTGATGACGGTGCTGTTCATCTGCGCCGAGGCGCTGAGCCTGATCCTTGGCCTTGCCGCCGTGTCGGGGCGTGCGCACCGGCATCTGCTGCCGTGGGTGCCGACGATGCCGTTCTATTTCCCACTGGGGGCGCTGGCGGCCTACAAAGCCTTGCACGAGATGATCGCGCAGCCGTTCTTCTGGGACAAGACCCAGCATGGTTACGCCGAGGCGACCGAGGATGTTTAGGGTTGATAGGCTTCGACAACGGCCTTGGCATAGCAAGGCGCGCGCTGTTCCAGATCCTTGAACTTGGATGACGTCGGGGACCAGACGCGCAAAAGATCCCCCTTGAAGCGGGCGGATGCAAGCCAGTCTTCGGTCGAAACCAGGGGCGCAAGCGGGCTGATCAGATCCAGCCGAGCCTGCTGACTGCCCCGCAAGTGAAACAATACCCCCATGACGTCGTCGGCATTCTGCGGACATGCCGCACGCACCACCGCGGCCATCGGGGCCAGCTTTGGATGCTGCAACAGGTCCGCACCGCGTGCGCGCCATGCGTCCTCTGACTCTTCCCATGACACTGCCCCTTTGGACGAAAAGAACGGCGCCACCAAAATCTGATCTCCGCTGTCCAGCGCAGGCAGCGATTGCCTCAGGTCCGAGATTCCATTGGCAAGGTGCTCATAATTGGTCCCACGTACACCCGCCTCAAATGCCTGCATAAAGGGAAATAGCGCAGGTCCAGTATAGGGCAGCAAGGCCGGATGGCCCAATGCGCGCATAGTAGACAGTGTATCGCCAAGGTTCATTGGCATATTCGCGTAGGCAATCGCACGATCGATCACGCCCGCATCCGCCAGCGCAGCGGAATGGGCCGCATAATCCGTGTCCTTGTAGTGCATCAGCAACGCTGCCAAGGGACTGTTGGGAGCCGCGACCCAGATCCAAGGGACACCGAACCGACCGTTCGGCTTGCGGAAAATCGCCTTGCGTGAATCGGGGGAAAGCCTGTTAGTGAGGTAGAAATGCGTCGGAAACGCAAATTCAATCATGCCAAGCGTCACCTGTGCCGCGACATTGCCCTCGTTCGCCAAAGCAGCCATGTCACGCAGCGTGGCCAGATCATCCGCGCCCGCCAGCCACTCTGTCCGCAGCTTTTGATAGCGTGGATCGTCTTCCCCCTGCACCTGCGCCCATAATGTCAGGGGAAACAGGGCGATCCACGCGATGCTCAGCAAAAGACGTGCCATAGCCTGGCTCCTTGGGGCTCAATCTGTTCGACCGGATTGCTATCCCGCGAATGTGGGCAAAATCGGGCGTTGCGCGGGCAAGGCCAGCAGAACTGCCTTTTGGTCTTCGGTGATTGTCTTGAACGTTTCAGGATGGCCCAATACGCACGCGTGTTTTCGCAACTGCGTGCCAGCGAGGGGAAAGTTCACTTCAGCCCTCTTCCTCGCGCCGTGCGGCATCCAGCTTCAGCCGTGTCATGAACGCCACCGAGATATGTTCGCGCAGCGCCGTCCCGGCTGCGGCACCATCGCCCGCCTCGATCGCACGCACAATGGCGTCGTGTTCCTGTTGCGCAATCTCGGCGCGCCCCTCGGCGGCCAGTGTCGTGGTGGCCATCAGCGCCATGCTGCGGTGCACCAGATCCAGTTGCTGCACCAGATAGCGGTTGTGCGAGGCCAGGTGGATTTGCTTGTGAAACCGCCGGTTGGCGCGGGCCATGGCGGCGGGATCGTTCAACAGCTTGTTGTCCGCCGCGACCATCTCGCGCAGCACGCGCACCTCTTCGGCGGTGGCATGGCGGGCGGCCAGGTTTGCGGCCAGCCCTTCCAGTTCGCCGCGCACCACGTAAAGCTCGGCCATCTGGTTGTGATCCAGCGACGCCACGATCAGGCTGCGCCCGTCACGCGCCAGCAGCGATTGCGTCTCGAGCCGCTGCAAAGCCTCGCGGATCGGTGTGCGCGACATGCCGAACCGGTCGGCCAGCTCGCTTTCCACCAGCCGGTCGCCAGGGCGGTATTGCCCGATGTCGATGGCTTCGAGGATCATCGAATAGGCGTCGGTGTTCACTGGTTTCATCACGCGCTCCGGCCTTGGGCAGTCTTGCGCGCACCCTAAGGGCGCGGGGTGCGGGTGCGCAAGCCTTGGCGCTTGCACAGCGTCGCGTGCGGGCCTACCACGGGGGGTATGCCAGCATCTGATTTCTCTCATGTGACGTCCTGGGTCTTTGACCTCGACAACACGCTCTATCACCCCTCGGCGCGCCTGTTCGACCAGATCGAGGTGCGCATGACTGCCTATGTGATGGACGCGCTTGGCGTGGACCGGACCGAGGCGGACCGCCTGCGCCTGCATTACTGGCGCACCCACGGGACCACGCTGGCGGGGCTGATGCGCGAACATGGTGTTGATCCGGCGCCGTACCTGACGGATGTGCACGACATCGACCTGTCGCATTTGACGGCGGATGACATGTTGGCCGCGCGCTTGCGTGCCCTGCCCGGACGGCGGATCGTTTACACCAACGGTTGCGGCCCCTACGCCGAGCGGGTGCTGGCCGCGCGTGGGCTGGCGGGGTGTTTCGATGCGATCTATGGGGTCGAGCACGCCAATTTCCTGCCCAAGCCCGACCGCGCCGCCTTCGAGACCATTTTCGCCACCGACGGGCTGCGCCCCGAGGTCGCCGCGATGTTCGAGGATGACACCCGCAATCTGGCCGCGCCCCATGCGATGGGGATGCGCACCGTGCATGTGGCCGATCTGGCCGCGCCCGCCGATCACATCCACCACCACACCGACGACCTGTCGGGATTTCTGGCGCGGCTGGTGGGATAGGACGCTTTGCCGCCTTTCCTCTGCTGCGTCCCGCTCTAGAGTTGCATCATGATTGAAACCGATATCCTGATTTCCGGCGGCGGTGTGGCCGGGCTGACTGCGGCGGCGGCCTTTGGCACTGCCGGCTTTGACGTGATCTGCGTCGATCCGGCCCCGCCCATCACCGAACGCGAGGCGGCTGGCGCCGACATGCGCACCACGGCCATGTTGCAACCGGCCCGCGAGGTGCTGAAGACTGCGGGCCTTTGGGAGCAGTTGGAACCCCATGCCGCGCCGCTGAAGATCATGCGCATCGTCGATGCGGGTGGCGCGGAAGGCGTTCCGCGTCTGACCCGTGATTTCCGTGCGGCGGATATTTCCGACCTGCCCTTTGGCTGGAACCTGCCCAACTGGCGGCTGCGGCGCGAGATGGTGGCGCGGCTGGAGGCATTGCCCAATGTCGATTTCCGCCCCGGCACCGGTACCGCCGGTCTGCTGACCCGCACCGCCGAGGCACGGGTCAAACTGAGCGATGGCACACAGTTGCGCGCCAAGCTGGTGATTGCCGCCGACGGGCGCAACTCGCCCATGCGGCAGGCGGCGGGGATTGACGTGAAAACAACGCGCTACGGACAAAAGGCGCTGGCTTTTGCGGTGACCCATCCGATCCCACATGACAACGTGTCAACCGAAGTGCACCGCACGGGCGGGCCGTTCACGCTGGTGCCATTGCCCGATCACGAGGGGCTGCCCTGCTCGGCCGTGGTGTGGATGGACGATGGCCCCGCGACGGTTGCGCGCATGGCGCTGGACGTGAGCGAGTTCGAGGCCGAGATGTCCACGCGCAGTTGCCACCTGTTTGGCCCGCTGACACTGGCGTCGAACCGCACCATCTGGCCGATCATCAGCCAACAGGCCGAGCGGCTGAGCGGTCAGCGCATTGCCCTGATGGCCGAAGCCGCCCATGTGGTGCCGCCCATCGGCGCGCAGGGGTTGAACATGAGCCTGTCGGACCTGTCCACCCTGTTGGAGCTGGCGCTGGCGCGGCACGAACATCTGGGCGATGCGCAGATGCTAGATGCCTATCACGACGCGCGCATCCGCGACATGCGCGTGCGGGTGGCTGGGATTGACGCGCTGAACCGCGCATCGCAGGTCAGCACGCCCGCGCTGCGGGACGCGCGGGCGGCGGGGTTGAATGCGCTTTATGCGCTGGCACCGGTGCGCAAGACGCTGATGCAGATGGGCCTTGGGGTGCGTTAAAGCACGTCTCGGAAAACATAATGTAACGGTCATCACTTAACGCGTTGAATCTCTGATTTCAGGCAGCGTTAAGTGATTCAGGTTTTTTTCGAAAGCGCTATTACAGCACCTTGTCCAGCGCCGTTTCCAGACGCGCCAGCGTGGCGTCGACGTTGTACAGCTTGTCCAACCCGAACAGTCCCAGCCGGAAGGTCGAGAAATCCGCAGGCTCGTCACAGGCCAGCGGCACGCCTGCGGCGATCTGCATGCCCTCGGCGGCGAACTTCTTGCCGTTCTGGATCTGCGGATCGGCGGTATAGGACACCACGACACCGGGCGCGCCAAAGCCGTCTGCGGCGACCGAGGTCACGCCCCGGTCCGCCAGCATCTTGCGCACCGCATCGCCCAGTTGCCACTGCGCCTCTTTCAGGCGGCCAAAGCCGTAATCGCGGGTTTCCACCATCGTGTCACGGAACGCCCGCAGCGCGTCGGTCGGCATGGTGGCGTGATAGGCATGGCCGCCGTTTTCATAGGCCTGCATGATCTGGTGCCATTTCTTCAGGTCGATGGCAAAGCTGTCGGACGTGGTCTGCTCCATCCGCGCCAGCGCGCGGTCGGACATCATCACCAGACCGGCCGAGGGGGCCGCACTCCACCCCTTTTGCGGGGCAGACAGCAACACATCGACGCCCAGCTTGCGCATATCCACCCAGGCACAGCCCGAGGCGATGCAATCCAGCACCATCAGCGCGCCGACCTCGTGGGCCGCTGCCGCCATGGCCGCGACATAGTCGTCGGGCAGGATCACACCGGCGCTGGTTTCGACGTGGGGGGCAAAGACGATCTCGGGCTTGCCGTCGCGGATGGCGGCCACGACCTCTTCGATGGGTGCGGGGGCAAAGGGGGACGGTGACGCGTTCCCCGACTGGCGCGCTTTCAGCACGGTCGCCTCGCCGGTCAGGTCGCCGCTTTCGATGATCTGGCTCCAGCGGTAGCTGAACCACCCGTTCCGCACGACCAGCACGCGCGCGCCGCGGGCAAACTGGCGGGCGACCGCCTCCATCCCGTAGGTGCCACCGCCGGGAACAATGGCCACGGCATCGGCGGCGTAGACCTCTTTCAGCATCGCCGAAATATCCTTCATCACCTTCTGAAAGGCGGCGGACATGTGGTTCAGCGAGCGGTCGGTAAACACCACCGAAAATTCATCCAGCCCTTGCGGGTCAACAGTGTCGAGCAATGCCATGTGTGGCCTCCTTCAGTCTGACGTTGCGCCAGTCCTACGCCCGATATGTGACAAATGCCAGATCAGCCGATGGGGCCGGTCAGCCGCTCCTCGCTCAGCAGCACGTTGGCCTCGACATCCCCTGCCCCCGGCAATGTCATGATCCGCCGCCGCAGCACCCGTTCGAAATCGGGCAAATCGCGGGCCACCACGCGCAGGCGGTAGTCGTACAGGCCAAGGACGTGTTCCACCGTCTGCACCTCGGGGATGGCCGTGACCGCGCGTTCAAAATCCTCAAGGCTGACGCGGCCTTTGGTGGCCAGCTTGACCCCCAGGAACACCGTCACGCCAAAACCCACCGCCTCGGCATCAATCTGCAAACGGTGGCCCGCGATTACGCCGCTGTCTTTCAGGCGCTTGATCCGCCGCCATGTGGCCGGCTGCGACAGGCCCAGATCGCGGCCCAAGGCACCGGCGCTTTGCGTGGCGTCCAGCGCCAGCGCGCGCAGCAGGGCGCGGTCGATGTCGTCCAGTTCCATCATATCGGCAACCTTTCGTCCGCCTTGATCCGCGCCACATGCATCAGCGGTTCGATGTCCGCGATATGCGGCAGGGTCAGCACCCGCGTGCGGTACACCCGCTGGTAATGCCCCATATCCTGCGCGATCACCGACAGGCGCACATCGACGCGGCCCAGAAAGGTCTGGATCTCGACCACCTCGGGCACCTCGCGCGCCGCTTTCAGAAACTCGTCAAAGGCCGCCGCGACCGTCTTGTCCAGCGTCACGCGCAGCGACACCTCGACGGAATAGCCAAGCGCCTGCCAGTCGATCACCGCCCGCACGCCCTTGACCGCGCCGGTGTCCATCAGCCG
Source organism: uncultured Pseudosulfitobacter sp. (assembly GCF_963976325.1). Lineage (NCBI taxonomy): Bacteria > Pseudomonadati > Pseudomonadota > Alphaproteobacteria > Rhodobacterales > Roseobacteraceae > Pseudosulfitobacter > uncultured Pseudosulfitobacter sp. Next base: position 142,414 of record NZ_CAXBJW010000001.1, on the reverse strand, counting down.
CATCTGCCGCCGCTGCACCCGCGCCGGTGTCATGCCGCAACGTTCGGCCAGCTCCGCCGGTGACAGCGTCGGGTCGGCCTGCCATTGGCGCAGAATGCGCCGGTCCAGATCATCAAGCATGAATTTTATGCCTTTTGCAATTCAGGCGAATGATTCACCCTTCATCTTGCCAAATAAACTCAAAATCCAACGCTGACCATCCCCGAAACCCCGCCTATGGTGCGGGCCAGAGACATATGGAAGGATACCAACATGCGCGTTTACTATGACCGCGATTGCGACATCAACCTGATCAAGGACAAGAAAGTGGCCATCCTGGGCTACGGCTCCCAGGGTCACGCCCACGCGCTGAACCTGCGCGACAGCGGTGCCAAGAACCTTGTCGTCGCCCTGCGCGAAGGGTCGCCCTCGATCGCCAAGGCCGAAGGCGAAGGCCTGAAAACCATGGGCATCGCAGAGGCGGCCGCCTGGGCCGATCTGATCATGTTCACCATGCCCGACGAATTGCAGGCCGAAACCTACAAGAAATACGTGCACGACAACATCCGCGAAGGCGCCGCGATTGCGTTTGCCCACGGTCTGAACGTGCACTTCGGCCTGATCGAGCCGAAAGAAGGCGTCGACGTCATCATGATGGCCCCCAAAGGCCCCGGTCACACCGTGCGCGGCGAATACACCAAAGGCGGCGGCGTGCCCTGCCTGGTGGCCGTGGACAAGGACGCATCCGGCAAAGCGCTGGAAATCGGTCTGTCCTATTGCTCGGCCATCGGTGGCGGGCGTTCGGGCATCATCGAAACCAACTTCCGCGAAGAATGCGAAACCGATCTGTTCGGTGAACAGGCGGTTCTGTGTGGCGGTCTGGTCGAACTGATCCGCATGGGTTTCGAGACACTGGTCGAAGCCGGTTACGCGCCGGAAATGGCCTATTTCGAGTGCCTGCACGAAGTGAAGCTGATCGTCGACCTGATCTACGAAGGCGGCATCGCCAACATGAACTATTCGATCTCGAACACAGCCGAATACGGTGAATACGTGTCCGGCCCGCGCATCCTGCCCTACGACGAGACAAAGGCGCGGATGAAAGCGGTTCTGACCGACATTCAAACCGGCAAGTTCGTGCGCGACTTCATGGCGGAAAACCAGGTGGGTCAGCCGTTCTTCAAAGGCACCCGTCGCATCAACGACGAACATCAGATCGAAGCCACAGGCGAGAAACTGCGCGGCATGATGCCGTGGATTTCCGCAGGCAAAATGGTCGACAAATCCAAGAACTGATCCGTTCCGACCTTGCACCATCCAAAGCCCCGGCCACTGCGCCGGGGCTTTTTTCATTGGGCATATTCCTGCGTCCTCGCAATCAGAACGGAACAGCCCGCGCCGCTCGTGCGTTGCGACACTGATCACCGTAACGAGGACAGTCCCATGTTGAAGTTTGCCCTGCCGATCATGGTACTGACCGCTGCGTGCAATATGGTCGGCACCCCGGCCGTCTCGGACAACATACCCAAGGCGCTGGTGGGCACGTGGGGTATGAATCTGGCCGATTGTAAAAATGATGCCGCCGCCAAGGGGCTGGTCAAGATTTCCAATACCAAATTAAGATACTACGAAGCACGCGGCACCCTGACCGGAATTATCGACCAGACGCCGACCCGCCTTGTGGGGGACTTTGCCTTTGAAGGTGAAGGTCAGGCGTGGCAACGACAGATGGTTCTGGATGTGCAGGACGATGGCCAAACGCTGATCACCCGCGAATATGGGCCCGGCGCGATCCCCGGCGCGCAGAAGTATTCGCGCTGCCCGTAAGCGCGAACGCACATCCGCCCCTCGACATGACTTGAAACAGATGCTTTGAGCGTCATCAAAGCATCGCGCGCGCCATACGTGCGAACGTGTCTGCACCGGTTTGCTGCCGGGGGCACCGAAATATGAAGAAACTGAAACGATGACGCAAAATTCGGACATTTCCGGCAAAAGCTGGATCATGGTCGCGGTGCTGGGGTTCACCTGGGGCGGCACGTTCCTTGTGACCGAACTGGCCCTGACCGGCATCACCCCCTTCTGGCTGGCCGCAGGGCGCATCGGATTTGCCGCGGTGTTGATGCTGGCCATATGGCAGGCGATGGGCGGGCGGCTGTTCGCACAGCCGCCGCGCGCCGACGCATGGGCCGCAATGGTGGCGATTGGCGCGTTCAGCTCGGCGATTCCGTTCATGCTGCTGGCTTGGGGTCAGCAATATGTCACATCGGGTTTTGCCGGGGTCAGCATGGCGTCGGTGGCGCTGACGGTGCTGCCGCTGGCGCACTTCTTTGTGCCGGGCGAACGGTTGACCCTGCGGCGCACCATCGGGTTTCTGATCGGTTTTGCCGGTGTTTGCGTGCTGGTCGGGGGCCGTGCCTTTGAAAGCACGGGCGCGGGGCTGGAAACGGCGGGGCGCATGGCCTGTGTGGGGGCCGCGCTGTGCTATGGCATTTCGTCGGTGCTGATGCGGCGTTTGCCCCAGATCGACCCGATTGGGCTGAGCACCGTGTTGTTGCTGATCGCTGCGGCCATCGTGGTGCCTGCCGCGCTGATCGTCGAAGGGCTGCCGCCCCTGCCCTCGGCGCAAACCCTGCTGGTCATCGCCTTTCTTGGGCTGGTGCCCACGGCAGCGGCCAATTTCCTGCGTGTCACGGTGATCCGCACGGCGGGACCGGTGTTCATGTCCCTGACCAACTATCAGGTGCCGGTCTGGTCGGTGCTGATGGGCATCGTCCTGCTGGGCGAACCCGCGCCACCCTCGTTGTTTCTGGCGATGGCGCTGATCTTGGCAGGTGTCGGGCTGAGCCAGTACGGGGCGCTGCGGCGGTTGTTTGGTGCCAGCCGCGCGGGTCAGTAGCGGCCAAGGTCCATCTTGGTTTTGGCCAGCACTTTCCCTTGGGCGTTGATCGCCTTGATCTCGGCCTGATACTGGTTGCCCTTGCCACCGGAACAGGGCGGCAAGTAGCCGGCGGAGGCATATTCGCCCGTGCTGCGCGCCTTCTTGATAACGCGCACACCGCCCGGCAGCTTGGCGGTCAGGCCGGGCACCGCCGCAAAGCTGCCCGCGCTGCCCTTGACCGGATAGCCCAGCGTGCCGTGCCCGCCCTTGGTCGACAGCGGGCGAAAGCTTTTGTCGTTGTATTCCACCACCAGCATCACCGTGCCATCGGGAATGCCCGAGACCTGAAAGGGCGGGGTTTTCCCCTTGCCGCCGTGCAGGGTGCATTGCTGGCCTGCTGGCACGGTCTTGCCGTTCCAGGGGGCGCCGATCTGGGCGCGCATTTCAGCGCTGGCCAGACCTGCGGACATGGCGATGATGGGCAAGGCGAGGAAAAGGGATTTCATGACAAAGGCTCCTGACTGAATATCAGCCCAGTTTTGCCCAACTGTCGCCCCCGATCAAGTCGCGACAGCAGCCTCGACCGCGTCCACCACCGAATTGACCGCGCTTTCCAACACCTGCGCATCTTCGCTTTCGGCCATGACGCGGATCAGCGGTTCGGTGCCCGAGGTGCGGATCAGCAGACGGCCATTGCCGCGCAACTGGCCTTCGGCGTCCGCAATCGCGGTTTTGACCGATGCGACATCCAGCGGTGCCTGCCCTTCGGCATAGCGCACGTTCTTCAGCAATTGCGGCACCGGATCGAAACTGTGCAACAGCGCGCTGGCCGGTTGCCCCGAGCGGATCATTTCTGCCAGGAACTGCAAGCCCGCCATCAGACCGTCGCCGGTGGTGGAATGGTCGGTCATCACGATATGGCCCGATTGTTCACCGCCCAGGTTGAACCCGCCCTCGCGCATACGCTCGACCACATAGCGGTCGCCCACGTTGGTGCGTTCCAGCCGCAAGCCGCGCCCTTCCAGAAACCGTTCAAGCCCAAGGTTCGACATGACGGTGGCAACCAAGGCGTTGCCTTTCAGCGTGCCGTCCTCGGCCATCCGCGCCGCCATCAGCGCCATGAACTGGTCACCGTCGCCGACCTGGCCATGCTCGTCGATCAGGATGACGCGGTCGGCGTCGCCGTCCAGGCAAATCCCCACATCGGCCCCGTGCGCCACCACTGTTTCGGCAGCGGCCTGCGGGTGGGTCGACCCACAGCCCTCGTTGATATTGTGGCCATTGGGGCTGACGCCCACGGGGATCACGGTGGCGCCCAGTTCCCACAAGGCTTCGGGCGCGACGCGGTGCGCAGCCCCGTTTGCGCAGTCGATCACGACCTTCAGACCGTCCAGACGCATCTGACGCGGGAACGAGGATTTCAGCCGCTCGATATAGCGAAAGCGCCCGTCGTCGATGCGCTTGGCGCGGCCGATCTGGCCTGCGTCGATCAGGTCCACCCCGTCACGCACCAGTGCCTCGATCTCGGCCTCGGCGGCATCGGACAGTTTAAAGCCATCGGGGCCAAAGAACTTGATGCCGTTGTCATGGGCCGGATTGTGGCTGGCTGAAATCATCACGCCCAGATCGGCGCGCATGGACCGGGTCAGCAGGCCGACTGCCGGTGTCGGCACCGGTCCCAGCAGCAGCACGTTCATGCCCATCGACGTCAGACCCGCCGTCAGCGCGTTTTCGAACATATAGCCCGACAGGCGCGTGTCCTTGCCGATCACCACCCGGTGCACGCCGCTGGCTTCGCGTTTGAAATAGCGCCCGACCGCCGCGCCAATGCGCAGGGCGGTTTCGGCTGTCATGTTGCCGGTGTTCGCAGTGCCGCGAATGCCGTCTGTCCCAAAGAGTTTTTTCATGACGCCTGATGTGCCACAGAGGCGCGCCAAAGGGCAATGGCCTGTGTGTGCAGCGCGACGTCATGGGCGCGGATCAGCTGAACCCCCTGCCCCAATGCCGCCAGCGCCACGCCGACCGAACCGGGCCCGCGTCTGGCCGCGTCCGGTTCGTTCCCCAAGGTGCCGATGAAACGCTTGCGTGACACACCCAGCAGGATCGGCACGCCCAGCCCGTGGAACAGCGACAGGCGGTTCAGCAGGGCCATGTTGTGATCCAGCGTTTTGCCAAATCCGATGCCGGGATCGGCGATGATCTGGTCGCGGGCAATGCCCTGGTCGGTCAGCGCGGTGATGCGCGCGTCCAGGTAATCGTACACATCCAGCAGCACATCGTCATAGTGCGGATCGTGGTGCATGGTTGCCGGATCGCCCTGCGCGTGCATCACACAGACCGGCGCACCGCGATAGGCACACAGCGGTGCAAGTGCTGCGTCATAGGTAAAGCCCGCCACATCGTTCACCACATCGGCACCGGCATCCAGCGCCGCGGCCGCGACTGCCGCCTTGCGGGTGTCGATGGACACCGGCGTGTCGATGCCCGCCGCGCGGATCGCTTCAATGACCGGGGCGGTGCGGGCAATCTCGTCTTGCGGGTCGACGGTTTCGGCGCCCGGGCGGGTGGATTCACCGCCCACGTCGATCATGGCAGCGCCGTCCTGCACCATCTGAACCGCATGGGCGGTGGCCGCATCGCCTGAATGCTGGCCACCGTCCGAAAAACTGTCAGGCGTCAGGTTGAGAATGCCCATCACATGCGGCGTGTCCCACCCAAGGCCCGCAATCGCTGCGCGTGAAGCTGTCAGCGCGTCAAGGTCGCCATGCACCTGATCCGCAGAGGTCACGACCGGTGCACGGCCACGTTCCAACACTTCGACATGGGTGAACCACCCCCAGCCACCGGCCAGCGTCAGCGCCGCATCGGGCCGCGCCGGCCCGACCTGCACCAGGGGCCGGAAATACTGCTTCACAGCACCGCCTCGGTCACCGGCACCGCGCGCAAAGGCACAGAGGCATCTGCGGGCAGGTCCGCGCCGATCACCAGCAGCTCGGACGCGTGATAGGTCGAGGCGAACCACGCGGCCAGTGCCACCGCATCACTGGGCTGCACCGATGGCCCCGCCACCGCATCCAGCACGATCTTGGACGGCGCCCAAACGCAGCTTTGACCGTTTTTCATTGCCCAATCCAGTTCGGTGTGGGTCTCGACCACCACGCAACGCGCGTCGCGCGCCGCCAGCACCCAGGCGTTCTGTTCAATGGCCAGCAGGTCGATGCGCCGCTGGGTCCAGCGGTGGCCGGTTTGCGGCGCAGGCACGTCCGAGGGACCGACGCAAAAGATCAGCGGGCGACCTGCGGCCTGCAACTGGTCGATCCAGCCGGTCAGATGCGACGAGGCGATGGCGGCGTTGCCAAAGAACACCAGTTCGGGATGCAACGGGTCGTCTTCCTCGGCGGGCGCTGCGTCCTCGGTCCGGGCGCGCACGATCTCGACGCCCAGGGCACCCGGTCCGCGATCCATCTTTTCGATGCGCACAAAGGCGCGGACCGCCTGCGGTTCGATCAGGATGCGGTCGGCCACACGTTCCGCCAGCGTTTCAAGCAGGTTCAACCGTTCGTCTGCCAGCTCGTGGGCAATCGCTTCGGTGACTTTGTCATAGCTCAGGATGCGGTCCACATCATCGTCGATGGGGCCGGTCAGCGGCTGCACCTCGACCACGATGTTGAACTTGATGCGCTGGGTTTTGCCGCGTTCCGCCTGAAAGGCCCCAATTTCCACATCTACCGCATAATCGCGCACCGAAATCCGGTCGAGCGGCATTCCGTCATCAGTGGCCGCCGATCGTTCCGACGGGTGCGCAAAAGCAAGGTGGATTTCAGAGGCCATAACGTCGCATTCCAAGAGCAGTTGAATGCCCTTCTAACGCCCCCGCCCCCAAAGCGACAGGGTCAAAGGCGTCACAGGAACGACCAAAGACGGCGCGGCGTCAGTTCGACGCGGTCATATACGTGTCGCGGTAGAACAGATGCACACCGATGCGCGCCGTCTGGGTATAGACCTTGCTCCAGCGTGGGTTCACGGCGGTGGTGTGATAGTGTGTGGCACCCGATGTCAGCTTGGGCGCGGTTCCGTCCAGAACAGCGCGGGCGACCTTGGCCACGCGGTTATACGCTCCCTGCTCTCGGATTTTGTCGGCGTGGCCGTCACAGGTATAGGTGAACTGGCACTGATATTTCTTGCCGGTGCCCTGTTTGATCACACCGCAGACCGATCCGGGGAAGCGGCCCGATTTGACACGGTTCATGATCACCTCGGCCACGGCAAACTGGCCTTTGACCGTTTCGCCACGCGCTTCGAAATACAGCGCCTCGGACAGACAACGCCATTGGTCGCCGCCGGTCGCCTTGGGCTGGTGGTCCAGCCATGTGCTGGTGAATTGCAGGCCCTTGTGGCTGGTGGTGGGGGGCGAAATCATTGCTTGCAGGCGTTCCTGGGACAGGGACTGAAGACCCTGACGTTCGGTCTTGAGCAGGCTCAGCGCCTCTTTTTCCGAGGCATGAGCAGGAACAGAACACAGACCAAAGGCCAGTGAGAGGCACAGCAGCAAAAATTTCATCAGATCCATCACACGCAGTTTCAATGGCGGTGATCTAACGAAACAAAGGCAAAGAATCCACCTCTGATGCCTTTATGTCGCAGGCAGCCCTGTTCCGGCACAGGATATGGCGGCGAAAACAGGGGTCGGCTACCCGGTCTTGTGGCCTATCGCAAGCTGCGCCGCAGCAAGCCGTGCAACCGGTACGCGAAACGGCGAACATGAAACATAGTCGAATCCGGCCTGCCGCACAAAGGCAATCGATTCGGGGTTGCCGCCGTGTTCGCCGCAGATCGACAGCACGATATTCGGCTGCGTGCCGCGCCCGCGTTCGGCGGCCATCTGCATCAACTCGCCCACGCCGTCCACGTCCAGCGTGTGAAACGGGTCCTCGGGAAAGACGCCCTGTTTGACATAGGTCGACATGAACCGGCCCGCATCGTCGCGCGACAGACCATAGGTCATTTGGGTCAGATCGTTGGTCCCAAAGCTCATAAATGCGCAATAAGGCGCGATTTCTGCCGCCCGCAGCGCCGCGCGCGGAGTTTCAACCATCACGCCCAAACGATAGTCAAAGGCCGCACCGCGTTCGTTGCGCACGGCGGCGGCGATGCCATCCACACGGGCGCGCACCAGTTCGACCTCGCGCTTGGCACTGACCAGCGGGATCATGATTTCGGGCACCACCGGCTCTCCGTCCTTGCTGGCGTCGATGGTCGCCTCGAAGATGGCGCGGGCCTGCATTTCGTAGATTTCCGGCACGGTGATGCCCAGACGCACGCCGCGCATCCCCAACATGGGGTTGTATTCCATCAGGCTGTCGACCCGTCGGGTGACGGTGGACAGCGGCAGGTCCAGCGCTTCGGCCAATTCCCGCTGACCGGACCGGCTGGTGGGCAGGAATTCATGCAAGGGCGGATCAAAAAGGCGGATGCACACCGGCTGACCCTGCATGATGCGGAACAGTTGGGTAAAGTCGTCGCGCTGCATCGGCAGCAGCCGTTCCAGCGACGCGCGCCGGTCGTTCGAGCTGTCGGCAAAGATCATTTCGCGCATGACGGTCAGGCGGCCCGGCTCGAAGAACATATGCTCGGTCCGGCACAGGCCGATGCCCTGCGCATTGAAGTTGCGCGCGGTCTGCGCGTCGGCGGGCGTGTCGGCGTTGGCGCGCACGCCGATGTCGCTGGCGGCACTGGCCCAGTCCATCAACTCCTGAAACGCATCGTCCAGCGCCGCCTCGTGCATGTCGGGCGCGCCCAGCAGCACCTGCCCCGAGGTGCCGTCGATGGTGACAACATCGCCTTCGCGCAGGGTGCGGCCATCGCTGGCCTGAATGGTTTTGTTGGCAATGTTGAACTTCATGTCCGAGACGCCCACCACGCAAGGCAGACCGATGCCGCGCCCGATCACCGCCGCGTGGCTGGTGATGCCGCCGCGTTCGGTCAGCACGCCCTTGGCCGCGTGCATCCCGCGAATGTCCTCGGGCGAGGTTTCGCGGCGCACCAGAATGCACGGTTCGGACCGCGCGGCGCTGGCCTGCGCCTCGGTCGCGGAAAACACCAGCCGTCCGGTGGCGGCACCGGGGCTGGCGGCGATGCCGTGGCCCAGCACGTCGCGCGGCGCGTCGGTGGCGATCTGGCGGTGCAGCAATTCGTTCAGCGCGCGCGGCTCGACCCGCATCAGCGCCTCTTCGCGGGTGATGATGCCATCGCGGGCCAGTTGCACGGCAATGCGCACCGTGGCGCGCGACGAGCGGTTGACACGCACCCCGTCCAGAATGTGCAAGCTGCCGTTTTCAATGGTAAATTCCACCTGCATCTCGGCGCGCAGGCGGGCGCGCATCAGCGCGGCATGGGATTTAAGCTGGGCAAAACACTCGGGCACCAGCTCTTCCAGGGAAGGACCGCGCGGGTCGCGGGTGATAAAGATGCTTTCGGCCTGCGGGCTCAGCGCGTCGCGGCCCTGGCTTTGCCGCAAGTAGCGTCCGGTGATCTGCTTGAGCCCGGTTTCGGAATCGACCAGTTGCAGCACGCCCGAGCCACATTCGCCGCGCCCGACGCCCAGTGCCATCTGTTGCACCACCAGCCCCAGCCCCGCATCGGCTGGTGCGCCCTTGGCCATGCGCAACAGACGGGCCGAGGTGCCCTCCCACGCGCGGGCCATGGATTTCAAAACGCCGGCCAACTGGGTACCGATGTCTTCGGGAAACGGCTCTTCGGTCTCTTGTTCATAGGCGGACAGCGTCGCGTCCAGCGCCGCGGCGTCCTCGCCGTCGATGGCGTCGAACATGTCCGGGTCCAGACGTGCGACGTGCACGGCATAGCCCTGCACGAACCGCAGGAAAATCTTGGTCGCCGCTTGGGTGCCCAGCGTCTCGCACAGTTCGGCGTGGCGGTCGTGGTTCATGCCGATGTTCAGCACCGCGCCGGGCCCGCCCCAATCGGGGTCTTGCGACGAAGGGCGCACACACAGCAGCGCGCGGGACGGGAATGCGGAAAGGATGCCGGGAATGTCCGGCAAATGCCCCGAGGCGATGTTGTGCACCGCGCCAAAGCTCAGCGCCACGGTCGCGGGCACCGGCAGGTCCAGCCGCACCAGCCGTTGCAGACACTTTGCCCGACCGCCGTGGGTTTCAGCGGTGATCGGGGCGGTCTGCGTGACCAGCGTCGTGTCGGGGTTATTCTGCACTGCGGCACCTTTTGATTTGGGGGCAGCATAGAAGGTAATGATTATGTGACAAGGGGGCGCGGGGGCCTTTGGAGGAGATGCTTTGGGGGGCGCTGCCCCCGGCGCTTTGCGCCTCCCCCGGAGTTTATCTGGCAAGATGAAGGGGCTTAGCCCTCGATGCGGGTCAGGTCGGCCACGGCCAGACAGATCTGGCGGATGCGGCTGAGCAGGTTCAGACGGTTGCGGCGCACTGCTCCGTTGTCGGAATTCACCTGAACGGCGGTAAAGAACGCATCAATCGGCGCGCGCAGGCCGGCCATGGCGGACATGGCGGTGGTGAAATCCTGCGCCTGCATGGCGGGGGTAATCTGTGCCTCGGCTTTATCAAGGGCCGTGAACAGGGCGCGTTCCTCGTCGGTTTCGGCAAATTTGGGGTCCGCGCCGAAAGAGTATTCGACGCCGTCGGCCTGTTCCGCCTGGGTCAGGATGTTGTTGGCGCGTTTGAAGCCCTGGATCAGGTTTTCGCCGTCGTCGGTTTTCAGCGTGTCCGACAGGGCGCGGGCACGTTTGACCAGCAGGTTTAGGTCGTCGTTGCCGTCCATGGCGATGCAGGCGTCGATGATGTCGTGGCGGATGCCTTGGTCGCGCAGGTAGACTTTGAGGCGGTCGTGGATGAAGGCGAGGAGGTCGTAATCGAGTGCCGCCACCTCATCTACATTCGCATCAAAGTTAGTTTCTGCAAGGCTTCCGATAATACTTTTCAAGAAGCTTTGCGCCCAAATCGGTTCACCAGTGCCTTGAGCAAATTTTGCAATCTTAGTCGCTTGGCCAAGTACTTCAGAGTGGCGGAGTGTGTTCAGGAGAAAAGCCAAGTTGTAAGCAATTGGACTGACCAAATTTACGCTCAAATCATTCTCAACCAAAATCCGAATAACCCCCAACGCCGCCCGCCGCAGCGCAAAGGGGTCCTTGCTCCCTGTCGGCTTCTCGTCAATCGCCCAGAAGCCGGTCAGCTTGTCGATCTTTTCGGCCAACGCCACGGCCACAGACACCGGCGCGGTTGGCACGTCATCGGACGGCCCCAGCGGCGCATAGTGGTCTTGGGCGGCGGCGGCGATGGCTTTGTCCTCGCCCATGGCTTCGATGTAATAGCGGCCCATAAGCCCCTGAAGTTCGGGGAATTCATAGACCATTTCCGAGGCCAGATCCGCCTTGGCCAGACGCGCGGCGCGTTCGGCCTGATCGGGGTCGGCGCCCACGGCGGGGGCAATTTCGCGGGCCAGTGTCGCCATACGGTCGACCAGGTCGGCCTGCGTGCCCAGCTTGTTGTGGAAGGTCACGTTTTTCAGCGCGTCCAGCCATGCGGCCATGCCTGCATTGGCAGTGCGCAGGTCGTTTTCCCAGAAGAATTTCGCATCCGCCAGACGGGCCGACAGCACCTTTTGGTTGCCTGCAAGGATGGTCGCGCCGTTGTCGGCGGTTTCGCGGTTGGCGACGGTGATGAACCGTTCGATCCGCCCCGACTTGGGGTTGCGCACGGAAAAGAACTTTTGATGCTCTTTCATCGAGGTTTGCAAAACCTCGGGCGGCAGGCCCAGAAAATCGTCGTCAATCTTGCCCATAAGCACCACCGGCCATTCGACCAGCCCCGCAACCTCGGCCAGCAGGCCAGCATCCTCGACCACCTCAAGCCCTTGGGCGAACGCCTGATTGGTGGCGTCGTGCCAGATCGTATCGGCACGCTCGGATGCGTCCAGCACCACGTGGGCGCGTTGCAGTTTGGTGGTATAGTCGTCGAAATTGCGCACGGTGATGGCACCGGGCGACATGAAGCGGTGGCCTTGGGTGGTGTTGCCGGCCGCGATCCCGTCAATGTCCATCGGCACCACTTCGGCGCCCTCTTCGGTGACCAGAATGCACAGGATCGAATGCAGCGGGCGCACCCATTTCAGCGTGCCACGGCCCCAGCGCATCGACCTGGGCCAGGGAAAATTACGGATGGTCTGTTCCAGCACCTCGGCCACGATCTCGGCGGCGGGGCGGCCCGGTTTGGTGATCTTGGCGAACAGGATCTTGCCCTTGGGCGTGTCGCGCTCTTCCAGATCGCCGCGGGTCAGGCCGGCGCCGCGCAGAAAGCCGTCGATGGCTTTTTCGGGCGCGTCGGCCTTGGGGCCTTTGCGTTCCTCGACCGTGGTGGGGGACGCGGCCAGCGCGCCCTCGATGGTCAGGGTCAGACGGCGCGGCGTCGAAAAGGCGGCGGCGGACGCATAGGTCAGACCGGCCTCGACCAGCCCGTCGGTCACCAGCTTTTTCAGGTCACCTGCCGCGCGGGTTTGCATCCGTGCAGGGATTTCTTCGGAAAACAGTTCGATCAGCAGGTCGGGCACGGGCATTTCCCCATCAGATTGCGCTGCGGGGTGGATAGCGCCCCTAAGGCCAAGGGTCCAGAGGCGGAACAGCAACAATCGTAGCACAGGGTGTGGAAACTGTTTAAGCCATCTCGTCAGCCAGCGTCGTCACGTCGGGGCCAGAGATATGCGGGATCACCCGATAGGCGGCTTCGACCAGATTGTAGACGGCAAATCCCAGCAGCCCCAGCCCGGCCCCCGCCAGCAAAAAGCGGCCCCAGGCCAGGGTGCGCAGCGTGTCCAGCGCCTGCCCGATGCCGCCCGCATCTGACGGGTCGGCGTGCAAGGCGGCAAAGCCCAGCGACATGCCGACCAGCGCCAGCATGGCACCGTGCACCACAAGGCCAAAGGTCAGCACAGGCTGGGCGCGTTGCGTAAAGGGGGCGTTGGACAGATGGCTGCGATACGATCCGGTCACGCCCTTGCGGGCATAATAGACACCTGCGGCGACAAGCACAGCCGCGGCCAGCGCCACCAGCGTCGGCCCCATCGGCATCTGCATCACTTGTGCGGTCCAGTCCCGCGCACCGCTGTCATCGGCGGCCCCGCCGCGCGCCAGTCCTGCAACTGACAGGCCAATGGCCCCGTGGATCACGCCGGTGGCCGCCGTGCACAGGCGGGCAAAGATGCCCTTGGCGTCGGTGCCGTGGTCCTCAAGGTCCAGTGCCGCGTTGACGATCCGCCAGATCATATAGGCCGCCAGCCCCACCGCGATGCACCACAAGAGCGTCAGCCCCATCGGTTCGTCCTGCAAAGTGGCCAGCGCGCCCTTGGTGCCCTTGGCGTCACCGCCGCGCAGGGCCGCCGTCAGCGCCAGCCCGCCAACAATGATATAGATCACTCCGCGCGCGCCATAGCCCGCGCGCATGATCCATTTTGTGCTTTGGTGTGCGGCGTCGGCCATCTGACAAATCCCTCATGCGATACAAGGGACAACTCACAGGGTCGTGAAATGGTTCAATCGTCGGCGGGCCGTTCGGGGCATTCCTCGCCCACGACGGTGCCATCATATGCCTTTTCGCCGCAATCGTTCAGCTCGTGCCAGACATAGCCGCGTCCGTCCTGCGTGATTGCCACGACACGGTCGACACCGTAATGCACGTTCTTTTGCGACAGGAACGGCAGCGCGGTCCCGGCCTCAAGCTCGGCGCCGATGGCAGCGGCGTCAAAGCAGTCGAACCAGTCCGGCGCATTGCGCGGTTCAGCGCGGTCCAGACCGACAAAGGTTTCGGTCAGCGTGGCCAGCGACATTTCGGTTGTGAAACAGGCGCGGTAGCGGATGGGAGAGCTGTCGGCGTCGATCGCCTGAAAGTCGGTGAAGGGGATCGGCTCGGGCTGGTCCGAGACCACCGAGACAAGGTTGACCTCTTCCTGCGTCACCTCGTCGTAAAAGCCGTAGACTTGCAGGTAATACATGCCTGCGCCCGCGATGAGAGCTGTAATCACGATCAATCCCGCCAGTATCTTGCCGGTCATGCGACTGCGTCCGGGGTCCAGCCCCCTGCCCGCGTCTGCACAAAGGCGTCTGCGCAGGCCTTGGTCAGCGCACGCACGCGGCCGATGTAGGCCTGCCGTTCGGTGACCGAGATCACGCCGCGCGCGTCCAGCAGGTTGAAGATGTGGCTGGCCTTGATCGCCTGATCATAGGCGGGGTGCGCCATCACGATGCGTTTGCCGGTCTTGGGGTCGTCGTGTGCCTGTTCAAGGATCGCCTTGCACTCGGCCTCGGCCTCCTCAAAGTGACGCAGCAGCACGTCGGTGTTGGCCACGTCGAAATTCCAGCGGGCGTATTCTTCTTCGGTTTGCTTGAACACATCGCCATAGGTCAGCGGGATCGGCGATTGCGGATCGTTGAACGGCATGTCCATCACGTGATCGACCGCCAGCACATACATCGCCAGACGTTCCAGACCATAGGTCAGCTCGCCCGAGACGGGGCTGCAATCGTGGCCGCCGACCTGCTGGAAATAGGTGAACTGCGACACTTCCATGCCGTCACACCAGACTTCCCAGCCCAGCCCCCACGCGCCCAGCGTCGGGCTTTCCCAGTCGTCCTCGACAAAGCGGATGTCGTGCAGGCTGGCGTCGATGCCGATGGCCTGAAGGCTGCCAAGGTACAGCTCTTGCAGATCGGGCGGGCTGGGTTTGATCAGCACCTGATACTGATAGTAGTGCTGCAAGCGGTTGGGGTTCTCGCCATAGCGCCCGTCGGTGGGACGGCGCGAGGGCTGCACATAGGCCGCAGCCCAAGGTTGCGCGCCCAGCGACCGCAGCGTGGTTGCGGGATGAAATGTGCCTGCGCCCACTTCCATGTCATAGGGTTGCAGGATGGCGCAGCCTTTGGACGCCCAATAGGTCTGAAGCCGCAGGATAATCTCCTGAAACGAACGGGGGGCTGTGGACGTGTTGGACATGGGCGGTACGCTTTCCAGTTTCGTGCGCGCCTTACCTACGCAGCCCCCCGACAATGGTCAATCGCGGCTTTGTCGCAGGCGTCGGGCACATGCACATCAGAATCGGCCCCGAAACCGCAAGAATAGATGCAGGATCGGATGAATTCCCCGTGTGGCCATATGGTCAATGCAGCGAAATCCTGCTTAATTGTGTCAAATAATTTCCGAGCAGGAGTTCAGGTTAAGATGATGCGCAAGATGGTGGTTGCGGCAATGCTGGCAACAGGGATGTCAGGGTTGACAGCAGGAGTGGTGGCGACACCTGCGGCGGCTCAGTCCGCGCAAGAGGTCGTTTGGGTGCAGATCGAAGCGCACCCCAGTCTGGCCACCGCGACAGACCGCGCCCGCGACTATGCCGGCGCCATCGAGGATGTGAACGGCTTTGCCTTGGGTGGCGGCTGGTACGGCATCGCTCTTGGACCTTACGCCCGCGATGATGCCGAACAGGTGCTGCGCGTCTATCGCGCCGACGGGCTGATCCCGCGCGATGCGTATATCGCCGAAACCTCGGATTACCGGCAACAGTTCTGGCCGCTGGGGGCCAACGTGCTGAATCGTGGCGTGATTGATGCGCCCGAAGGTGTGGCATCGGACACCCCGACGCAAACGGATACGCAGGTTGCAACCACCGAGACCGCCCCCGAGGCGACGCCGGACCCCACAACAGAAACCACCGCCGAAGCGGCCCCCCTGCCCGAACCCGAACCAGCGGATGAAACCCCGACCGAAGCCCGCCGCAGCGAACAGTTGCTGACCCGCGACGAGCGGATGGAATTGCAGATGATGCTGAAATGGGCCGGCTTCTACGAAGCTGCCATCGACGGCGCCTTTGGCCGTGGCACCCGCAATTCGATGGCCGCATGGCAAGAGGCGAACGCCTTTGACGTCACCGGCATCCTGACCACCCTGCAACGCGCCACCCTGAAAAAGCAGTACAACGCAGTGCTGGACGGATTGGGGCTGGAACGGGTTGTGGACGCGCAGGCGGGCATCGAGATGATGATCCCCACTGGCGTGGTGGCCTTTGACCGTTACGAGCCGCCCTTTGCCCATTACGACGCCACCGGCGACATTCCGGCCAAGGTGCTGCTGATCAGCCAGCGCGGCGATCAGGACACGCTGTATGGCCTGTATGACATCATGCAAACGCTGGAAATCGTCCCGCTGGAAGGGCCGCGCGAACGCCGCCAGAACGACTTTGTGCTGATCGGTGAAAACGGCGTCATGGTGTCGGAAACCCGCGCCACCCTGCAAGACGGCAAGATCAAGGGCTTTACCCTGATCTGGCCTGCGGGCGACGAAGAACGCCGCCGCCGTCTGATTGGCGAAATGGAAAAAAGCTTTGTCCGTCTCGAAGCGGCACTTGACCCTGCTGCGGGCGAGGCCAGCGAACAGGCGATTGATCTGGTGTCGGGTCTGGACGTGCGCAAGCCGCGCATTGCACGGTCGGGGTTCTATGTGGACAACGCCGGTCTGGTCATGACCACATCCGAAGCGGTGCAGTCCTGCACCCGTCTGACCATCGACGACGAATATGACGCGGACGTGGTGGCCGATGACGCCGCCACCGGCATCGCCGTGTTGCGCCCGCAAGAAACGCTGGCACCGCTGTCGATCGCACATTTCAGCGCAGACGCGCCCCGGTTGCAGTCCGAAGTTGCGGTTGCAGGCTACAGCTATGACGGCGTGCTAAGTGCGCCCAGCATGACCTTTGGCACGCTGGCCGATGTGCGCGGCCTGCAAGGCGAAGCCGGTGTCTACCGTCTGGCCATGACCACCCTGCCCGGCGATGCGGGCGGTCCGGTGTTTGACGCCACGGGGTCGGTGATGGGCATGTTGCTGCCCAAGCCCGGCGGCGCGCGCGCCCTGCCGGACGAGGTGGTTTTTGCCGCCGATGCGGATGTGATCCGTCGCGTTCTGGCCGGTGCGGGCGTCAGCATCAAGGCGGCTGCCGAAACGGCAGTGTCCGAACCCGAGGACATCACCCAGACCGCCGTGGGCATGACCGTTCTGGTCAGTTGCTGGGACTGAACGGCCCATCGGTTTAAACAAATGCGCGGCACTCAAGGGTGCCGCGTTAGGCCCGCGTTAAGGGCTGTCCATCATTTTGACGATCAAGCGTGGGGGCACGTGAATGTCGATCAAAGTGGAGTGGACCATGATTACCAGATTTCTGAGCATTATCGCAGTTGGCGCAACCGTCCTGACGGCATCGCAAGCGGCTGCAACCGTTGCAACGCCGCCTGCGACCCATCAGGGGCAGTGGTGGACCAATCCGCTGGGCTGCGAATATTCGCGTGCCGGACGCCCCGGCGAAACCATGTGGTTCCTGATCATCAACACCGCCAGACCGGGCTGCCCGACCTATATCGCGGGCACCACGTGGGGCGGTATCTATCGCGCGCATGGCACGATTTTGAAACGGTAAAGCCTGATCACCTGACCCGTTGACGATTGATTGCTACAGGACAGCGGGCGGGACCACGGTTCGGCTGCCGCCCGCTGGTGCTGTGGTGCGTTTGTGCAGACATCGCGTGCGTGGCAATCCGGCCCTTCGGGGAGGATTTTTTGAACCAGAGAAGCCGCGACGGGCGTGATCAGTCGGTGATGTCCGGCGTAAGGTAGATCAGCGTCGGCCCATCGGCGCGGAACGCGGCGGTCACGGCCTGCTGCATCTGCTGAATGGTCTTTGGCGCGGCAGCATTCGCGCCGAACGCCTCGGCCAGTTTGCAGAAATCGGGATTGCGCGCGATCACCGCGTTGGGGGCGATCTGGGCGCGGGTCATGCTGTCTTCGATCTCTTTCAGCTTGCCATTGTCCCACAGGATGATCGGCAGCGGCAGGCCCAGTTCGACGGCGACGCCCAATTCCTGCATGGTGTAGTGAAAGCCGTAGTCGCCGATGATCGCCAGCGTCGGCTTGCCGGGGCGCGCGATGGCACCGCCGATGGCCGCAGGCGTGGCATAGCCCAGCGTGCCAAAGCCGTATGGATGGTGCCAGTGACCGGGCTTGGTCATCGGCCAGACATCCTGAGCGACATAGGCAAACTGGGTCATGTCCGAATAGATCATGGTGTCGTCAGGCATAACTTCGCGCAGCGCATCGCACAGCAGCGCAATGCCGGGCCGCGCCGCGTCGGTGTCGGCGCGCCATACGGCGCGGGATTTTGCAACCTCGTCCGCCGACCAGCCCGAGGCGCTCTTGTCCATCGCTTCGGCCCGTTCCAGCAGCGCGCGCATCAGCAGCGGGCCGTCGCACAGGATGTTCAGCACGCCCGCATCGGTGTTGGTAAAGGCCTGCGGGTCGATGTCGACGCGCACCAGCAGGCTTTGATGCCCCAGATGCGCGCGCCACAGGTCAACCTCGGCCAGTTCCGATCCGACGACCACAACCACATCGGCCGACCCGATCACATCTGCGCTGGAAGGCTGCGACAGCGCCGCGCCAAAGTGCAGCGGATCGTCGGTGCCGACAATGCCGCGCCCTGCGTAGGTGGTGAACGATGCAGCGCCCAAGGCTTTCAGCGCCTTGCGGGTCACATCGGCACCAACGCACGCCCCGCCGCCAAAGACGAACAACAGCCGCTCGGCGCCCAGGATACGGTCCAGCGCGTCGCCCATCTGCGGCAGGCTGGGCGCGGTATAGGGGCGCGGTGCGGGGGCGGGTTCGGCGGGCGCTTGCAGGGCTGCGATCGGCACCTGGATGTGCTTGGGACGCGGGCGCTGTGCCGTCATTTCGGTCAGCGCGCGGTCGATCAGCGTATAGGCGGCCTGCGCCGTGCGCGCCTCGGCGGACCAGTCGCAGACGGTGGCGGCCGCCGCGCGCTGGTCTTTCATCTGGTGCAACTGGCCTTTGATACCCTCGACCTCGTCCAGACAGGACGACACCACCAGAACCGGCACGGAATCGGAATAGGCCTGCCCCATCGGCGTCATGATATTGCACAGTCCCGGCCCGGTGATCACATAGGCCACGCCCGGCTTGCCCGATGCGCGCGCATAGCCGTCAGCCATGAACCCCGCGCCCTGCTCGTGGCGGGCCAGCACATGGGTGATCCCCGCCTCTTCTATGCCACGGTACATTTCCTGATTGTGCACGCCGGGAATGCCAAAGATCGTATCGACCCCGCGCGCCTTCAGCATGTGCGAAATTTGGGCACCAAGGGGACGTTTCATCAGGCTCTCCAGAATTGAACGGTCACGATGGCATAGACCACCATCAGCTCAAGCCGTCCTACCAGCATTCCGCCGGCAAGCAACCACTTGGCCGTGTCGTTCAACGGGCCAAAGTTCCCGGCCGGGCCGATGGTGTCGCCCAGACCGGGGCCGATGTTGGCCAATGCAGTGGCCGCCCCCGACAAAGAGGTGACGAAATCCAGTCCCGTCATGCCCAGTGCGACGGACAAAAGGCCCAGCGACACGACAAAGAACACAAAGAACGACATGACCGAGCCCAACACATCCGCATCCACGGGACGCCCGTCGTAGCGCGGGGTAAAGATGCCATGCGGGCTGCGGGTCTTGCGCAACTGCGCGCGGATCGACGAAAACAGGATCTGGTAGCGGAAGATCTTGACCGAACAGGCCGTCGACCCCGCGCAACCGCCGATCAGCCCGGCAAAGAAGAAAATCGCGATCAGGAACGGCCCCCACGCCATGTAATCCACGCTGGAAAAGCCGGTGCCCGACATGACCGAAACCACGTTGAACAACGCCTCGCGCACTGCGCGCTCTATGCTGTGGGGGAAGATATAGGTCAGGGTAAAGGCGCTGACGCCGACGATGACGGCGATGGTGCCCAGAAACGCGTGCACCTGTGTGTCGCGCCAGATGGCGGTGGTGTTGCCGTTGATCAACTGAACATAGCGCACAAACGGCAGCGCCGCGAGAATCATGAAGAACGAGGCCGCGTATTCCTTGACCCCGACAAAGGTGCCAAAAGATGCATCGTAGTTCGCAAAGCCCCCCGTGGACACCGTGGTAAGCGCGTGAACCGTGGCGTCAAAGACGTTCATCCCCAGGATCAGGTAGACCAGCGCACAGACCAGGGTGATGGCGATGTATATGCCCGATATCTGGCTGGCGATCTGGGTGGCACGGGGCAGGATCTTGCCCATGGTTTCAAAGGCTTCCGACCGGAAAATCTGCATACCGCCAACCCGCAGTTCGGGCAGGAACACCATGGCCACAACGATGATACCGATGCCGCCCAGCCATTGCAGGATGCCGCGCCACAGCAACAGCCCCTTTGGCAGACCGTCCAGACCGGTGAACACCGTGGACCCTGTGGTGGTCAGCCCGGACATCGCTTCAAAGAACGCATCGACATAGCGCGCCTCGGTCGCGCCCAGCACAAAGGGCAGCGCGCCAAAGATCGGCAACATCAGCCACACACCGGTGGTCAGCAGGAATGTTTGTTGGATGGTCAGACCTTCGCGGACACCGTTGGAACAGCTCAGCGCCATAACGCCGCCAGCCAGAATGGTGATCAGGCCGGATTCAACAAACACCGGCCAGTGCTCCCTGCCCTCGGCAAGATCCACCAGCATCGGGACAATCATGGTCAGCCCCAGGGCAGTAACCAAAAGTCCGATGACATATCCAACGGGGCGCAGGTCTAACATTTCGCCAGCGTTGGCGCGGGCCGCGCCGACTGTCAAGGCAGTCTCAGGCGCAGCCCAGCATCAATTTGATATTAGACGTAGTACAGATCGCGAAACACGTACGCGGGGATGTTTTCGCGTTCGATTTTCAGTTCGGCCAGTTGTGCGTCGGACATCGCGTTCAGACGTTCGATCAGGTGCATACGGGCTTCCATGCCGCGCGATTTTTGACCGGCTTCGACCAGCACGGTGAAAAAACGCGACAGCGTTACGCCGAGGCCTGCAAAGAAATGTGCGACGGGCGATGTGGATACGTGAGTGACGGTTTGGGTAGCCATGATGATGTGCCTTTATGGTTTGGAGTGTGAAACGTTCCTCCTGTGGACCATCATATAGGTATGCGCGGCTGACCTACCACCGACGATATTGCATAGCTGCATTGCAGCATTTCGAATATGCTTTCGCCCAAATATCGTGCAAATCGCCTGATTTAACCCCGCTGCACCGCAGCGCAGCAGGGGGAAATCATCACTTCAGCCGACGTGAAACAGCGACTGGAACAGGCGCGGGTCCAGGCTGTCTGCGGCAAAAGTATCGCCTTCGGTCAGCACCGAAACGGCGTCATGGCTGTGCAGGCTTTCCTGATGGCTGGCGACGACACGAAAGTCGCCAACCCGGTGGTCGGCCAGCAGTTGTTCGCAAAACAGACGCGCCGCATCCTCGACAAAGATCGGGTTGGCGGCGTTCAGTTCGGCAAAGGCCTGTTCGTCTTCGCGTTTGACCATCACTTGGGTTTCCGTCGGCACCGCACGGCGGCAGGCGTCGATCAGATCCTCGAACCACAGCGGGCCTGCGTCACAGTCCAGAACCACCGAAATCCGCGCGACCGAACGTTGCGAATGCGGCGTCGCCAACTGGCCTCGGGTGGCACGGGCATGCTCGCTCAGCTCCAGCGAACAGGGGCATGTGGACGAATAGACGTAATCCAGATGCACGATCTTCTTGCGCACGCCGTTCTGTTCGACCAGCTCCAACGCGATGTCATAATATTGATAGCCCGACAGCCCCGAGCGCAGGCTTTCCACCCGCATCGGAAAGGAAAACCGCATCTGAATGCGTGCGTCAAAGCTTTCCAGATCGGTTTTGTAATCGTCCAGCGCCGCCTCGATGACCTCGAAGCTGAAGGTTTCGTCGGCATGGGCATAAAAGGACCGCATGATGCGGCTCATGTTGATGCCCTTTTTGTCCGCCTCAAGGCTGACGGTGCCGGTCACGGATGTTTCCAGCAGCAGCGGCGTTTCCGTATCGCGGCTGCGATAGCGGATCGGCAGGCGAAAGTTCGAAATGCCCACGTGCTGAATTTGCTGGTGCGCACCCTTGATCAGGCTGGATGGCCCGTTTTGCAGGTCGGGCAGCGTGTCTTTGTAGCCTTCGTCCACAGTGAACCCTTCGGGATAGCTGCGGGAAAAGGCGGGATAATCGGAACCGGAATCCCCCGGCAACAGGCGCGCGACAGAGGCGTCCAGTTCCAGAATTTCGGTGGGTGTCGCGGATTTTGCCCAGCGGCGCAGCACGTCAAGTGCTGCCTCGGCGTCATCGCGTTCGGGTATTTGTTGGATATCGGGCGTATGAATGTTCATGCAGTGGCCCCCCTTTGTATATCAATCCACACTCTACATAGGTGTGCGACCGATGTTTGCCAATGTATTGCAAAGGATACGTGCGGCTGTGCACATCGGTTCAAAGTTTCACAACATATCCTGCGGGGGCGGAATATTTTGTGGGACAAAGGCGACAGAAAAGCGCCCGAAACCGCAGCTTCGGGCGTTAAATTCATGGCTCAGGCCTGATCGAGGGCCTGAAGCATGTCGGCGATCAAATCGGCTTGATCTTCCAGCCCGACCGACACGCGCACCAGACCGGGCGTGATGCCCAGCAAATCTTTTTGATCCTGGGGCAGTCGCTGGTGGGTGGTGGTGGCAGGATGCGTCAGGATCGACTTTGCGTCCCCCAGGTTGTTCGAGATCACGCCAATCTGCAACGCATTCAGAAACCGGAACGCCGCCTCTTTGCCGCCCGCAAGGTCCAGCGCCAGCAGCGTGCCGCCCTTGCCCATCTGGCGCATGCACAGATCGTGCTGCGCGTGCGACGGATGACCGGGATAAACGGCGCGTGCCAGTTTCGGGTGCCCCACCAGCGCCTCGGCCAGGGCTTCGGCAGTGGCGGTTTGCGCACGCACGCGCAGGTCGATGGTTTCCAGACCTTTCAGCATGATCCACGCGCTGAACGGCGACATCGCGGGGCCGGTGTGTTTCAGGAAAGGTTCGACCGTCTTGCGAATGTACTCTTCCGACCCCAGGATCACACCGCCCATGGCGCGCCCCTGCCCGTCAATATGCTTGGTCGCGGAATAAATCACCACATCCGCGCCCTGTTCAAACGCACGGCTGTAGACCGGCGAGGCGAATACGTTGTCGATCACCACTTTGGCGTTCTGCGCATGGGCCAGCTTGGCCACGGCGGCAATGTCGACCACCTCGAGCGTCGGGTTCGACACGCTTTCAAAGAACACCACATCGGTTTCGGGTGTAATCTCGCGCTCCCACGCGGCCAGATCGGTGCCGTCCAGCAGCACAATCTCGACCCCGTAGCGGCCCAGGATCTCTTCCAGCACGTACAAACATGACCCGAACAAGGCCCGCGCCGCGACCACGCGGTCGCCCGCCTTCAGCATCGACATCAGCGCACCGCTGACCGCAGCCATCCCAGATGCGGTGGCAAAGGCCGCTTCGGCCCCCTCCAGCGACGCGATGCGGTCTTCGAACATCGCAACGGTGGGGTTGCCGTAGCGGGCATAAATGAACTCGTCCTCGCCCAGTGCCTCGAACCGGCCTTCAGCGGCTTCGGCGCTGTCATAGACAAAGCCCTGCGTCAGAAAAATCGCTTCGCTGACCTCGCCATACTGGCTACGGCGTGTGCCTGCGTGAACAGCGCGGGTGCGTGGTTTCCAATCGGTCATATCCGTCATCCTTACGGGCCAAGAAAGGGCTGGCCACAAAAAAGCCCCCGAAACGCGGTCAAGCGAAGGGAGGCTTCATCCTGACCTTTTAGCGGGAATATTTAACGTGGCCCGCAATCCGGTAACAAATCGCCACGGCGTCACGGATAGGCTCTTGGACTGCCGGCGTCAACACCGTGCGTCGGGGTCATGTAAAGTTTACATAGATTGCCTAGAGCTTCGCCAACAGCACCGAAACGTTGCAAGGAGACGCTCTTGCCCGTCCTCAGAGTGAACGCCGCCCCCGACGGCCCCTGTCTGCACCTCACCCACGCGCCCCTGCGCCCGGCCCTGATAACCGCCGCCCGCGGCACCGGTCCGATCATCGTGATGATCCACGGATACAGCTACAACCCCGACCTGCCCGACCATTGCCCGCACCGCACATTGCTGCGCCGCGACGGGGCTTGGCTGCGGCAGATGGGGTTCGGCATGGGCGATCCCGACGAAGGGCTGGCGCTTGGCTTTGGCTGGAACGCCCGCGGATCGGTCTGGAAGGCCGCGCGCCGTGCACGGGTCGCGGGTGGCCAGTTGGGTCGCGTGCTGCGCATCCTGCACCACGCCGCCCCGCACCGCCCCATTCACCTGATGACACATTCCATGGGCGCCGAAGTTGCGATGGCGGCGCTGCACGTGTTGCCGCGCGGCGCCGTTGCCCGGTTGCTGACACTGACCCCGGCCACCTATCGCAGCACCGCAGATGATGCCCTGCGCGCGCCAGCCGGGCGCGCGCTGGAATGGATCAATGTCGCGAGCCGCGAAAACGCTTTGTTCGATCTGATCTATGAACGCCTTGTCGCACCACCCCGCCGCCGCGACCGCGTGATCGGCGCGCGCCTGCACGCGGCCAACGCGACCACATTGCGGCTGGATTGCCCGCGCACGCTGGAGCGGCTGCAACGCTTTGGTGCACAAATCGCGCCACCCACCGCGCGCATCTGCCATTGGTCCGGCTACACCCGTCCCGGCGCTCTGGGGTTCTACAACCGCCTGCTGCGCGATCCCGCGCGCGTGCCCCTGTCAGCCTTGCAAGCGCCCCTGCCCTCGGCCCCAGCGCGCTGGCGGCTGTCCCTGCCCGGATGGCAAAAAGCGGCCACCTGATCTGGCAACCGCTTTCTTTTGGCATCAAATATCCCCGCTGGAGGCATCAAACCTTTCGGGCGCGCTGTGGCCTATGTATCGGTCTTGTCGTCCTTGTCGTCCTCGATCCCGTAGGTCTGGAACAGCTTGCTTTGGAACATGAAGAACCCGAACACCGCGATCGACAGGCCGAAGGTCTTGAAATACACCCAGGTTTCAGTGCTTTGCGTGCGCCAGATCGCTTCGTTCAGCACAGCCAGCCCGAAAAAGAACAGCATCAACCGCTTGGTCAGGATCATCCATCCCGCATCCTCCAACGGCATCATCCCCTCCATCACATATTTCAGGTAGGAGGTGCCGCGCAGCAAGCCAAAGCCCAGCACGCCGCCAAACAGCAGATAGATCATTGTCGGCTTCATCTTGAAAAACCGGTCATCGTTCAACCACACCGACAGCCCGCCAAAGACCACCACCAGCACCAGCGTCGCCACTTGCATCCGGCTCAGCTTGCCCGTCAGAAACCAAAGTGCGCCGGTTGACGCGATCAGCAACGGAATGAACGCCGCCGTGACCACGATAAAGCCGTCATAATCCGTGCCGCCAATGGTGAACACGCGGTCCTTCAGCATCACGTAAGCGACGAAAAACACAAGGATCGGCCCGAAATCCAGCGCCGATTTCAGGAACGGGTTGATCTCGCGTTTGTCTGTCACAGAAGTTTCCTTGGTCATCCGCCCATCTCTACAATCACGGCACCCACAGCAATCAGCGCCATCAGCGCGATGCGGCGGGGGCCTACGGTTTCTTTCAGCACCAGCCAGCCGATAAAGGCGGCAAACACCGTCGAGGTTTCGCGCAAGACGGCCGCTTCGCCGACCTTGTCCAGCCGTGTGGCCATCATGATAGAGCCAAAGCTGAGGAACGCCACCAGCCCGCCCAACACGCCGCGCCGCATCAGCGGGGCCACGTCGGGCCGGTCCGGCATCGCCCGCCAGCGCAGATATGCGATCGGCGGCATCACCAGCGCGTCGATCATGAAAAACCATGCCAGAAAGGTAAACGGGTTTTCGGTCGCACGAATGCCATAAGCGTCATATGTGGTGTAAAGTGCCACAAACAAGCCGGTCAGAACCGCCAGCCCCAGCGCCATGTTCAAAGTGTCCCGCGCCGCCGTCAGATTGCGCAGGTTGTAGACCGCCAGCCCGAAAATGCCGCACAACAACACCCCGACGCCAGCCCACTGGACCCAGGTGAACACCTCGTTGAAAATCAGATAGGCCCCGATGACCGCAAACAGCGGTCCGGTGCCGCGCACCACAGGGTAGACGACGGTATAAGCCCCCTTGGTATAGGCCCAGGCCTGCAACAGCTTGTAAACGGTGTGGATGGCCCAGGCGCCGAAGAAAATCAGCCACATGTGCGGCTCGGGCCAGGGCACGACAAACAGGGCAAAGGGCGCGGCCATCACGCCGTAACTGGCGTCAATCGCACCGCGTGTCAGCCAAGGATCGTGCCGGCCCTTTTGCATCGCGCCGAAAACCGCATGCAAAAATGCCGCCATCAGCGCCAGTATCAGCGCCAGTTGGTGGCCTGCGGCGGTGCCTTCGATCCCGATCAGCCAGTCAGTCACAGGCTGCACCCGCGCAGGGGGCTGTCTGCCCCCCGGCCTGCGGCCGTCCCCCGAGGATTTTTTGAAACCAGAGAAGGGAAATGTGTTGGGAGATCAGAAACCATGGCACAGGCAGTGACGCGGAACGCCGCGGGCTGCAAGGTGTTTTGACACGTGCTGGTCCGTGATCTCAGACATCGGCACCGGTCAGGGCGCGGGCAAAGTCTTCGGGGTCGAAGGCGTCGAGGTCGTCGATTTGCTCGCCCACGCCGATGGCGTGAATCGGCAGGCCGAACTTGTCCGCCAACGCCACCAGCACACCGCCCTTGGCGGTGCCGTCCAGTTTGGTCATCACCAGGCCCGAGACATCGGCAACCTCTTGGAAAATCTTGACCTGGTTCAGCGCGTTCTGCCCTGTGGTCGCATCCAGCACCAGCAATGTGTTGTGCGGCGCGCTTGGGTCTTTCTTGCGGATCACGCGCACGATCTTGGCCAGCTCTTCCATCAGGTCGGCGCGGTTTTGCAGGCGGCCCGCGGTGTCGATCATCAACAGGTCGGCCCCGTCCTGCTGCGCCTTGGTCATCGCGTCAAAGGCCAGGCTGGCGGGGTCCGATCCTTCGGGCGCTGTCATCACCGGCACGCCGGCGCGCTCACCCCAGACCTGCAATTGCTCGACAGCGGCGGCGCGGAACGTGTCACCGGCGGCGATCACCACATTCTTGCCCGCCGCGCGGAACTGGCTGGCCAGTTTGCCGATGGTCGTTGTCTTGCCCGAGCCGTTGACCCCCACCACCAGCACCACTTGCGGTGTTTTGGGGTAGATCGGCAAAGGCCGCGCCACCGGTTCCATGATGCGGGCAATCTCGGTCGCCATCAGGTTCTTGATCTCGCCCACCGACAGCTTTCGCCCCATGCGCCCTTCGGCCATGTTGGCGGTGACGCGCAGCGCGGTGTCGACCCCCATGTCGGTTGAAATCAGCAACTCTTCGAGCTGTTCCAGCATGTCGTCGTCCAACACGCGGCGCACGACCGGCTGGGCTGTGGGGGTGCGCTTGAAAAGACGGCCCAGCAGGCCGCCGGATGCGGGCGCGTTGGTGGTCTCTTGCTGGCCCGGATCGGTGGCGCGGGGCATTTCTGCCGTGGCGGCGGCAGGGGTTTCCATCAGCCGATCAACGGCCATTGTCGCAGGCCCCGGTCCGGGGGACGGCGGCAGGTCCGGTTGGGGGGCAGGCACCGGCTGAGGTTCGGGCGTTGGCTGCGGCTCGGGGATGTTCGGGATTTCCGGCGTGGGGTCGGGCGGAAGGTCCGGTTCCGGGGCCGGGATCTGCGTCGGCTCGGGCGTGGGCTCGGGTTCGGGCGCAGGGATCGGGTCCGACGGCAGGTCGGGCGCGGGCACCTCTTCGGGTTGCGGTGCGGGGACAGGATCGGGTTCGGGCACCGGTTCTGGCGCGGGGGTCGGTTCGGGTGCAGGCGTGGGGTCAGCCGGTTGCGGCACCTCGGGTTCCGCCGCGCTGATTTCGCCGCCATCTTCGACAATCGCTTCCAGACCCTCGTCAATCCTTGACGACGATTTGAACATACGGTCCTTGAGTTTCTTGAAAAACGCCATAATGCCCCGTGAGTTGCTATAAACCCTAGCTAGTATGCAGCGCGAGGTAAGAAAAGGGCCAGCATGAAACGAAGCAACGTCAAAGCGGCCTTTATGGCCCTGCTGCTGTGGCTGGCACCGGTGGACGCCGTGGGGCAGATCACCGATCCGGGCACCCTGTGCAGCGATGGCACGCTGGGGCCTTACCAATGCATCCGGCCGCAGTATTTTGCCTTTGACACCTGCCAGTTGATCGCGGACGCGGCACGGCGCAACGGTCTGGACGCCGGGTTCTTTGCGCGGCTGCTGTGGCAGGAAAGCCGGTTTGATCCCAACGCGTTAAGCCCGATGGGCGCGCAAGGCATCGCGCAGTTCATGCCCGCAACGGCGCAATTGCGTGGCCTGTCGGATGCCTACAATCCCGCCGAGGCGATGGAGCGGTCGGCGCACTATCTGGGCGAGCTTCAGCTGCGCTATGGCAACGCGGGGCTGGCCGCTGTGGCATATAACGGTGGCGAGCGTCGTGCGGACGGGTTCACGCAAGATGACAAGGGACTTGCACAAGAAACGTGGGATTATGTACGTATTGTCACCGGCCTGGGGGCCGAGGTCTGGCGCGACGATCCGCCCGAGGTGCATGATTTTCGGCTGGATGCGACGCGGCCCTTCATGGTGGCCTGCCTGACACTGGCCAAAGACCGGCGCATGACCCCGTTGAAATCACCCGTGAAACCGTGGAGCGCGCAGTTGGCCTACGGCAAGACCCGCGCGCAGGCGCAGGCCAACGTCAAACGGCTGACGGCGCAATGCAGCGCCCGTGTCGCCCGTGAAAAGGTGGACTATGTGACCGTGCCCAACCGCGTGCGCGGGCAGCCGCCCTATCATCTGGGGCGGATCGCGCGGGACACGCAGGACGGCGCTGCAAAGATCTGCGCCGCGCTGCGCAAGGACGGCTGTTTGTGCCGCGTGCTGAAACACAAAGGCTGAGGTCAGATTTCGTCGGCAAAATGTTTCATCGTCAGCCGGATCGGGTTTGGTGCCGCCTGCCCCAGCCCGCAGATCGACGCATCGGCCATGGCGGTGCACAGATCCTCCAGCAGCGGCTGGTCCCAATGGTCGGCCTGCATCAGCTTGACCGCCTTTTCACAGCCCACACGACAGGGTGTGCACTGGCCACAGCTTTCGTCCTCGAAGAAGCGCAGCATGTTCAGCGCCGCATCACGTGCTTTGTCGTGATCGGACAAGACAACCACCGCTGCCGAGCCGATAAAGGTGCCATGTGGTTGCAATGTGTCAAAATCCAACGGGATGTCATCCATCGACGCCGGCAGCAAACCTGATGACGGACCGCCCGGTTGGTAGGCTTTGAAGCTGTGCCCGTGGGCCATGCCGCCGGCCGCTGCAATCACATCGGTGATGGTCGATCCCGCGGGCAGCAAATACACCCCCGGCTGCGCCACACGGCCCGACACGGAATAGCTGCGCAGGCCGGTGCGGTCGTTCTTCTGCGTCGCCGACAACACTTGCGCACCTTCGCGGCAGATGCGGGCGACCCAGTGCAGGGTTTCGACGTTGTGCACCAGCGTCGGGCGGTCGAAAATGCCCACCTGCGCTACGAACGGCGGACGGTGGCGCGGGATGCCACGCTTGCCTTCGATGCTTTCGATCATCGCGCTTTCTTCGCCGCAAATATAGGCGCCCGCCCCGCGCCGCAGGTCGATAAACCCCTTATCCACAAGACCTGCGTCTTCCAGTGCCTTGATTTCGCGACGCAAAATCTCGATCACGGCGGGGTATTCATCGCGCATGTAGATAAAACAGGTTTGCGCCTCGACCGCCCATGCGGCGATCAGCATCCCCTCAAAAAACAGATGCGGCGTGCGTTCCAAGTAGTAGCGATCCTTGAAGGTTCCAGGCTCGCCCTCGTCCCCGTTCACCGCCAGATAGCGCGGACCCGCGTTGCCCCGCACAAATCCCCATTTCTTCCCCGAAGGAAAGCCCGCCCCGCCCAGACCACGCAGGCCGCTGTCTAGAATCTCTTGCTGAACAGCCTCCCAGTTTCCGCTCGCTCGAAGCTTTAGCAATGCCTCGTAACCGCCTGATGAGCGGTATTTTTCAAGGCTTTCGTAGCTGGGGATAACTGTGTGGATATCGTTCGCGGCAATCGCTGCGTGTGCTTTTTCCGGCGTGGCGTGATCGACGTGGTTGTGCCCCAGTTCCAGTACCGGTGCGGTGTCACAGCGGCCCATGCAGGGCGCGCGGACAACACGGACCTTGGCAGGGTCAAGCCCGTCTTCAAGGGCGGATTTCAACGCTTGCGCGCCCGCCAGTTCGCACGACAGGCTGTCGCACACGCGGATGGTCAGCGCGGGCGGCGGTGTTTCGCCTTCTTTCACCACATCGAAGTGGGCGTAAAAGGTCGCAACTTCATAGACTTCGGCCATGGACAGGCGCATTTCCTCGGCCAGCGCGCGCAGATGCGCGGCAGACAGGTGGCCGAACCGGTCCTGAATCAGATGCAAATGTTCAATCAGCAGATCACGACGGCGCGGGGCATCCCCCAACAGCGCGCGCACCTCGTCCCAGGCCTGATCGTCCAGCGCGCGGCCCTTTGGGCGCACACGGCCCTTGCCCTTGCCTGACTTCCAGACACCGCGCCGGTTATCGCCCTGTTTTTTCTGATCAACTGCCATGGTTCGTCCCTGCGCAAGCGCCCCCAAGGGGGGCGAATTTCAGGCACACTAGCCCAACACCGCCCACCGGTTCAGCCCAAAAGCGACCCTTGAACGCGCATTTCTGGCCACACGCCTGCGCGGATTGTGGTGCGCTGAGACGCATCGGAAACGCAAGCCTACGCATATTCGCCGATCCGTGCATCACAGGCTGGCGCCGGGGCTGCGTGTCTGGCAAGCTGGTGATATGATGACACGTATATTCCTTCTTGCCGCCCTGTGCGCTGCCCCTTTGGCAGCGGAACCGATGGATGGCGCTGCCTTTGATGCATACACCAAGGGCAAGACATTGTTCTTTGGGTCCGGCGGCGCGCCCTATGGGGCCGAGGTTTATCTGAACGACCGCCGCGTGCGCTGGTCGTTTCTGGATGGCGAATGCAAGGACGGCTATTGGTACGAAGACGCGGGCAACATCTGTTTTGTCTACGAAGACCGTCCCGAGCCGCAATGCTGGACCTTCGAGCAGCGCGGCGGCGGATTGCTGGCGCAGTTCCAGAACGAACCAGGTGCGCTGTCGCTGTACGAGGCGCAGGATCTGGGCGAGGAAATGTTGTGCCTGGGGCCGAAGATCGGCGTGTAAGCGCGACCTTCTGACATTCAGATCCGGCCATAACAGACTGAAATTAAATCAAAATACCAGGCGCACAAGCACACTTGCGCCAAACCCTTCCCACGCGCCATGATGGCAGCACACAAGGGGGAGGAGACCCGCATATGACAGACCGATGGACCCACCGTCCGCCCGGGTCAAACTGGGGCGATTTTGGCCCAGATGACCAGATCGGGCGGCTGAACCTGATGGACCGCGCCAAGGTCAAACAAGGGCTGGCCGAGGCGATCGAGGGGATCACCTTTTGCCTGTCGCTGCCGTTGGATTACCCCGGTGGCAGCGGGCTGAACCCGCGCCGCAAGCCGCCCGTGGTGCGGCCCACGCTGCGTGAGGGTGCGGTGAATTTTAACGCGACATTGCCGGGCGCATCGGACGTGCTGTGCGATGATCTGGCGATCATTCACCTGCAATATTCCACCCAATGGGACGCGCTTTGCCATGTGGGCGGGCAATTCGACAGCTTGGGCACCGGCACGGCGGACAAGGTGTTTTACAACGGCTACCGCGCGGGCGAACACATCATCGCGCCCGAGGCGATGTCGGACGCGGGCGTCGGCCCCGAGATGAAACCGCACAGCACCTCGCAGGCCACCGCTCTGGGCATCGAAAACGCCGCCGCCCATGGCATTCAGGGGCGCGGCGTGATGGTGGATTTGCGCGCGCATTTCGGTGATGACCGCACGTTGGTCAGCTACGATATGCTGATGCAGGTGATGCAGGACGACGGGGTCAGTGTCGAGCCGGGCGACATGCTGGTGCTGCACACAGGGTTCGCGCAGGTGATTCTGGACATGAACAAAACCCCGGACGAGGACCGTTTGCACAATGCCTGCGCCGTGCTGGACGGGCGCGACGCGCGGCTGTTGCAATGGATCACCGACAGCGGGATCGCGGCGATTGCCGCCGACAACTACGCGGTCGAGGCCACACCGGCCAGCCCCGGCGAGGGGTGTTGTTCCACCCTGCCCCTGCACGAACATTGCCTGTTCAAGAACGGGATCATGCTGGGCGAGCTGTGGCACCTGACGCCGCTGGCCGACTGGCTGCGGGCCAACGGGCGATCACGGTTCCTGATCACGGCGCCCCCCTTGCGCCTGCCGTCGGCGGTCGGATCGCCGGTGACGCCGGTGGCGACAGTCTAGAACAGCGATCCTTGGTCCGGTGCTTCGGGGGCGGCTTTTTTCGGGGTCGCCCCGCCGGCCTTGCCGCCGACCACCAGCTTGCCGTCGGCGAATTCGATCTCGAGGCTTGCGGCCTTTTTCGCCCCTGCCTTGGTCGTCACCACATCCCCGTCGCCACGCACCACGGCATAGCCGCGCGCCAGCGTCGCCTTGTAGCTGAGGGTTTCGCGCAGGCGGTCCATGGCGTCGATCTTGCGGCGCAGGGTTTGGGTTTGGCCCTGTCCTGCACGGGTGATCCCCGCAACCAGACGGTCCAGATCACGCCGCGCCGTGGCGGTTTGCGCGGTCAGGGCGGTGGGGTCAAAGCGGGCGGTGCGGGCCGTAAACCGTTCCGATTTCGCGGCAACCGCACGGGCCAGCGCCGGGGCCAGTCGCGCCGACAGTCGGTCCAGATCGCGCCGCGCGGTCTGCACGCTGCGGCGCAGGGTGGCGGGGCGCAGGCTGCCCGAGGCCTCGGACAGTTTGACCTTGCGCCGCTGCACCCCGGCAATCAGCGCAGGGCCCAGACGGTCGCCCAGCACATCCAGCCGCTGGCGCGGTCCTTCGACCAGCACCTCGGGGCGCGGCAGGGCGCGGCCCAGATCGGTCAGGCGCTGGCGGCGACGCACCAGCGTGGTCGACAAGGCCTGCGACATGCGCGCGCCCTGCCCGCCCAGCCATGCCAGCAATTCATGGCGCACCGGCACCGCCAGTTCGGCGGCAGCAGTGGGCGTCGGCGCCCGGCGGTCTGACACGTAGTCAATCAGCGTCGTATCCGTCTCGTGTCCCACGGCTGAGATCAGCGGAATCTCGGAAGCCGCTGCCGCCCGCGCGACGATTTCTTCGTTGAACCCCCACAGGTCTTCGACACTGCCGCCACCGCGCGCGACGATCAGCAGGTCGGGACGTGGCAGTGCGCCGCCCGGTGTCATCGCGTTGAACCCCGCAATGGCGCGGGCAACCTCCGGGGCGCACCGCTCACCCTGGACGGCCACGGGCCAGATCAGCACCTTGCGCGGGAACCGGTCGCGCAGCCGGTGCAGGATGTCACGGATCACCGCACCCGACGGCGACGTGACCACGCCGATGATGTCCGGCAGATAGGGCAAGGGGCGCTTGCGGGCGTCGTCGAACAGCCCTTCGGCCTGCAACATGCCCTTGCGCTTTTCCAGCAGCGCCATCAGCGCGCCCATGCCTGCGGGTTTGATGTCTTCGATGACAATCTGGTATTTCGATTGACCGCCAAAGGTGGTGATGCGCCCCGTGGCGATCACCTCCATGCCCTCCTCGGGCTGGGTTTGCAGACGGCTGGCCACGCCTTTCCACATCACGCCGGAAATCACGCTGCGGTCGTCCTTGAGGTCCAGATAGACATGCCCCGAGCGCGGGCGCGACACGCGGCCCACCTCGCCGCGGATGCGCACATGGCCGAATTCTCCTTCGATCACCCGCTTGATCGCACCAGAAAGCTCGGTGACGCTGAACTCGGGAGAGTTGCCAGCCTCGGAAGGGTCGTCGATCAGGTCCATAAGCTGTGCCTTGTGTGCTTGTGTGGCGGGTGTGCGCAGACTAGAACGCGGGGCAACAAAGGCCAAGGAGTGTGCGGCATGAATATTCTGATCCTCGGCGGTGGTGGCCGCGAACATGCATTGGCATGGGCGGTGGTGCAAAACCCCAAGTGTGACAGGCTGATCGTCGCGCCCGGCAATGCGGGCATCGAGACGATGGCGGAATGCGCCACGCTGGATATTGAAGACGGCGGTGCAGTGGTGGCGCTGGTCGAGGCGGAATCAATCGACTTTGTCATCGTCGGCCCCGAGGCCCCGCTGGCCGCCGGCGTTGCAGACCGTCTGCGCGATGCGGGTGTGCTGGTGTTCGGTCCCAGCGCTGCCGCCGCGCAACTGGAGGCGTCCAAAGCCTTTACCAAGGAAATCTGTGATGCCTGCGGCGCGAACACCGCCGCCTACGGACATTTCACCGATGCCGCTGCCGCCCGCGCCTATGTGCAAGAGCAAGGCGCGCCGATTGTGGTCAAGGCCGACGGTCTGGCCGCGGGCAAGGGCGTGATCATCGCCGAAACCGTGACCGAGGCCGAAGCGGCCATCGACGACATGTTCGGCGGCGCCTTTGGCGGGGCCGGCGCCGAGGTGGTGATCGAGGAGTTCATGGAGGGCGAGGAAGCGTCGTTCTTCGTGCTGTGCGACGGCACCGATGTTTTGCCGATGGGCACGGCCCAGGACCACAAGCGCGTGGGCGACGGCGACACCGGCCCCAACACCGGCGGCATGGGCGCCTATTCGCCCGCGCCGGTGCTGACGGATGCGATTGCACAAACCGCACTGGACCAGATCATCAAGCCCTGCATGGACGAAATGACCAAACGCGGGATGCCCTATCAGGGTATTTTGTACGCGGGCCTGATGATCAAGGACGGCGTGCCGCGTCTGGTGGAATACAACGTGCGCTTTGGCGACCCCGAGTGCCAGGTGCTGATGATGCGCCTGGGTGCGCAGGCGCTGGACCTGATGCACGCCGCAGCCCAAGGGCGTCTGCGCGATGCACGGGTGAACTGGGCGGATGATCACGCGATCACCGTGGTGATGGCGGCCAAGGGCTATCCCGATGCTTACGAAAAAGGCAGCGTGATCGGAGGGCTGGATGTGCTGCCCGAAGACAGCAGCAACATGGTGTTCCACGCGGGCACCAAGCGCGCGGGCGGTGATGTGGTCGCCAATGGCGGGCGGGTTCTGAACGTCACCGCCCGTGGCGCGTCGCTGGCCGAAGCCCGCGAACGTGCTTATGCGATGGTTGACGCCGTGGATTGGGATGGCGGGTTCTGTCGCCGCGACATCGGCTGGCGGGCGCTGGACTGAGACGGCGCAGGGGGCGCTGCCCCCCGCGTCTGCGACGCGTCCCCCGGAGTTTTTCCGGCAAGATGAAGGGTTAGTTACAGCGTAGCGCGCGGGTCATGGCTGCGGCGCTGTAGCGGCCCAAGGGGCGCGTGTGCGTGCGACCGCTTGTCAGACGGGTGGCGATGATTTGCGACCAGTCGGCATTGGCGGTCAGGATTTCGGGCGGGCCGTCACAGGTGCGCAGACCGCCGGCGATACCCTCGTCGCCAATGCGGTGGTTGGTCAGCCCCTGCTGGTCCGTCACATGGTGCAGCGCGCCGTTCTCATACCGCCAGATGCGCAGGGTCTTGGCCAAATGCGGACGATCGACATAGGCGATTTCGACGCTGCCATCGCCGTCCAGATCGCCGATGCCCGCAGGGGCAAGCCAGCGGTTGCGCCTGCCGATATGTGGCGTAGCGATACGGGTCAGCGTCGTTTTGTCCAAACGGTAGACGACCAGCGCGGCGCCTTGGGTCATGGTGCTTTCCACAACGACCACCTCGGGGATGCCGTCGTGATCCAGATCGGCCAGACGCGGGGCCATATCCTCGAACACCGCTGTTTCGGGCAGGGTCACGCAGGCCTGCGTTCCCGGGCCGGTCAGGCACAGCCGCCCCCATTCCGGCAGATCGCCCATGATGGCGTGACCATAGCGGTGGGTCGGTACCTGAAACTGCGCGGTGTATGTGCCAAGGCGCGCATGGCCCTGCGGCGCCGCAGTGGCGGCACCGGCCAGCAGCGCCCAGCAGAGCGCCGCCAGCCGCATCATCAGATTTGTTTTTCGGGCATGTGGACGACCAGACCGTCCAGCGCATCGGTAACCTTGAGCTGGCAGGTCAGACGCGACCGCGCGGGATCGGGTTCGTAGGCAAAGTCGAGCATGTCTTCTTCCATGTCGTCCTTGGCCGGCAGTTTTTCGACCCAGGCCGGATCGACATAAACGTGGCAGGTCGAGCAGGCGCAAGCGCCACCGCAGTCGGCTTCGATGCCGGGAATGTTGTTGTCGCGCGCGCCTTCCATGACGGTCATGCCGGTCGCAACGTCGACAACATGTTCTTTGCCGCCGTGTTCGATGTAGGTAATTTTGGCCATTGCTGCCCCCTTGGTGCGAAATCCCTGCATGTCTATCCAGCCGCCGTGGGCTGCGCCAGCCCCTTTTGCACCGCCACGTCGGCAGGTTGCACACGGCACACAGTTTACCCCTGGTGCCTCTGCCGCGCAGGGCTGGTCACCGCTGCACGATGCCGCTAGCTTGGCGCGCAAAGCCGCCCCTGAACCGGCCGAGGACCCGAGCAATGATCCACTTTCGAACCGCAACCCTTGGTGTGTTGTTGCTGGCCGCCTGCGCCCCTTTGTCGGGCGGTGGCGGGCTGGATGGTCCGGGCATGATCCGCCTGACCGCAGAACGCCCCCAGGGCGCTGACCCTGACACGTGCTGGGGCAAGAAAACATCGCCCGCCATTATCGAAACGGTCGAGCGTGAGGTGCTGTTGCAGCCCGCGCAAGTCACCGCCGAAGGGCTGATCCAGCAGCCCGCAGTTTACAAACGCGAAAGCGTGCAAGAGATCGTGCAAGAGCGCGTGGACACGTGGTTCGAGGTGCCCTGCGCCGACGAGCTGACGCCCGAATTCATCTCGTCCCTGCAACGGGCTCTGGCGGCGCGAAACGTCTACAACGGCCCTGTCACCGGCGAGATGTCGATGCGCACCCGCGCGGCCCTGCGCCGGTTTCAGGCGCCTGACGGCTTTGACAGCGATATACTGACCATCGCAACGGCACGCAAACTGGGTCTTGTCGCGGTGGAACGCCAGCCCGCCGAATAGCAAAAGGCCGGGCACATCGGCCCGGCCTTTCAATGTTTCAGTCGTCAGATGCCGTCAGTCGGCAATGCCAAGTGCGACAAACCGCGGGTCGCCGCCACGGCGTACCAGCAGCAACAGCGATTTGCGGCCGGCCTCTTTGACCTCGGACACGCGGGTTTCAAAGTCGGCAATCGTGGCGACCTTTTGTTGACCGGCTTCGGTGATCACGTCACCGGGACGCAACCCCTTCTCGAAGGCCTCCGAGCTTTCGTCAACAGCGCCGACCGCCAGCCCCACCAGATCGTCACCGACACCCAGCTCGCTGCGCATCTCGTCGGTCAGCGGTGCCAGCGTCAGGCCCAGAACCTCTTTGGTGGTTTCAGGGGCCTGCTCGGCGTCGTCACCTTTGGCCACGGCCGGAACCGCACCTTCGGCTTCTTCACGACGGCCCAGCGTGACCTTCAGCGTCACGGTCTTGCCGTCGCGGAACACAACCACACGCACCGCTTCGCCCACGGGGCTGTTGCCCACCTGGCGCACCAGCGCACGGGTGTCTGCCACATCGACACCGGCAAAGCTGAGGATCACATCGCCATCCTTCATGCCGGCTTCCATTGCGGGACCTTCGGGCACCGATGTCACCAAGGCGCCGGTTGTCTTCTCAAGACCCATCGCCTCGGCAATATCCGGTGTCACGTCCTGAATGCGCACGCCCAGCCAGCCGCGGCGGGTTTCGCCGTATTCCTGCAACTGTTTGACCACGCGGTTCACCACGTTCGACGCCATCGAGAACCCGATGCCGATCGAGCCGCCGTTGGGCGACAGGATGGCGGTGTTCACGCCGATCACTTCGCCGTCCATGTTGAACAAGGGGCCACCCGAGTTGCCGCGGTTGATCGCAGCGTCGGTCTGGATGTAGTCGTCATAGGTGCCGCTCAGCGCGCGGTTGCGGGCCGACACGATACCGGCCGAGACCGAAAAGCCCTGACCCAGCGGGTTGCCCATGGCAATCACCCAGTCACCCACACGCGCCGCGTCGCTGTTGCCAAAGGGCACGAACGGCAGCGGGCCGTCAGCCTCGACTTTCAGCAGGGCGATGTCGGTGTTGGGGTCAGTGCCAACAACCTTGGCATCCAGTTCCTTGCCGTTGAAAAATTCGATTGTGATCTCGTCCGCGCCTTCGATCACGTGGTTGTTGGTGACCACATAGCCGTCTTCGGAAATCACGAAACCCGACCCCAATGCAGACGACCGACGCGGGCGGTCGCCGTTGTTGTTGCGGTCCTGGAATTCACGGAAGAAATCTTCGAACGGGCTGCCTTCGGGCACGATGCCCTGCGGACCGGTGTTGCCTGCCACCACAGTGGAGGTGGTGATATTCACCACCGAGGGGCTGATTTTCTCGGCCAGCGGCGCGAGGCTTTCAGGTTTGGCCTGTGCCGCAATCACCTGCGCCAGCACAAGGACCATCGCCAGGGCCGTCAGCCACATAGCGCGAATTTGGAAAATAGGTGTGCGTGTTGTCGACACCGCGACCGCTCTGGTCTGCATACGACGTTCTCCTGCTTTTCATGCGGGCGGGACGCCCGCTTTTCACACATTACTGCGCGTCTGCGCACTACCGTGCATCTAGCGTTGCTGGCTTGCAACATGAAAGATGGAATTCAATCGCACCCTGTCAACACCACGTTACCCATCTGTGAACCCTGCCCGCCACGGACAAGACCGGCGCGCAAAACTTCTTTTGGCCCAAAATATCCCCGCCGGAGGCATCGCACCAAAATTCGGAGAATTTTAAATAAAATCAAATGGCGCGTCAGCGCCGCGATCAGTTCAGGCCGAACTGGAAGGCCGCCCAGACCAGCAAAAGACCGCTCACCAAAGCGAGAACGCCCACCTGCCGGCGCATCCCCTCGGGCAGGCTGCGCAACAGTTCAAGCACACGTTCAATAAGCGAAGGGGCCAGCGCATAGGCCAGCCCCTCGACAATCAGCACAAGACCAAGGGCCATCAGGACCCAGGCCATGTTATTCGCCTTCGACCGACCGCGCGCCCTGATCCGAGCGCAGGTAGTTGAAGAACTCGCTGTCGGGCGACATCACCATCGTCGAGTTCTCACCTTTCAGCGCCCGCTCGTATGCGGTCAGCGAGCGGTAGAACTCGAAGAATTCGGGATCGGCGCCAAACGCGGTGGCAAAGATACCGTTGCGTTCGGCGTCGGCTTCACCGCGAATGATGTCCGCCTGCCGTGTCGCGTCCGAAGTCAGCTCGACCACGGTCCGGTCAGCCTGCGCACGCACCCGCTGGGCGGCTTCTTCACCGCGCGCGATTTCGTCCGCCGCTTCGCGTTCCCGTTCGGCCCGCATCCGGGCGAATGTCGCATCAAGGTTCTGCTCGGGCAGGTTGGTCTGTTTAAGACGCACGTCGATGACTTCCAGTCCCAGGGGCAGCGCACGCTGGCGTGCCTGTTCGGTGATGCGCGCCATCAGGCCCGCACGGTCCGCCGACAGGATGGTGTTGGATGTCACCCCGTTCGAACCCAGAACCGCCCGGATCACCGGGTTCAGGATGCCCTCAAGCCGGTCCTCGGCCCCGCGCATCCCGTTGGCGCCCACCGCTTGGCGGAACTGCACCACGTCCGAAATCCGGTAGCGGGCAAAGGCGTCGACGACCAGACGGCGGTCATCCGAAGGCGTCACCTCGGTGGGGTCGGTGTCCAGCGCCTGAATGCGGTCATCGTAACGCACGACTTCCTGAATCAGCGGGATTTTGAACGCCAGCCCCGGTTCTTCCTTGACCGATTTGATCTGGCCGAATTGCAGCACCAGCGCCTTTTCACGCTCGTCCACGATAAAGACCGAGCTGAGCAGGATGGCCACCAGCACGACGACGGCGGGAATGATAAATGTTGTATTCCGCATCAGTTCGATCCTCCACGGCGCAATTCATTGAGCGGCAGATAGGGCACGACGCCCTGTCCGCCGTTACCACCGGACGCGTCCTCAAGGATAATCTTGTCCACATCCCCCAGGATTTTCTCCATCGTCTCTAGATACAGGCGTTTGCGTGTCACCTGCGGTGCCTTGGAGTATTCTTCCAGAACCGAGGTAAAGCGCGCGGCCTCACCCTGGGCTTCGTTCACTTGCTGGGCGCGGTAACCTTCGGCCTCTTCCAGCGTTTGCGCGGCTTCACCACGGGCACCAGCCAGCACACGGTTGGCATAGGCATCCGCCTCGCGTTCCAGACGGTCGCGTTGCTGTTCGGCTGCCTGCACTTCGCGGAAGCTGTCGATCACGTCGCGCGGCGGGTCGGCTTTATCAAGGTTCAGACGCAGGATGTTCACGCCGCTGTCGTATTGGTCCAACGTTGACTGGATCAGTTCCTGTGCTTCATCCGCAATCACCTGACGGTCGCGGTTCAGGATCGGCGCCAGTTCCGACCGTGCGATAACTTCGCGCATGGCCGATTCCGACACGGCGCGAATGGTTTCTTCGGGCTCGGCCAGGTTGAACAGGTATTTTGCCGGGTCCGAAATGTTCCAGACCACCTGAAAATCAATGTCGATGATGTTTTCGTCGGTGGTCAGCATCAGGCCGGTTTCGCCACGCGTGCCCGTGCCAATGGTTTCCGTCTGTTCGCGCGTCACCGGCAGGACCACGGCCGTGACCAGCGGCCAGGGCGCAAAGTTCAGGCCGGGATCACCGGTTGCGGAATATTTGCCCAGAAACAGCTCGACCGAGCGTTCTTCGGGTTTCACGGTGTAAAAGCTGGCAAGCCCCCAGCCGATGATCGCCACCAGAACCGCAAGGCCAACTGTTCCACGGGTCAGTCGCGGACCACCGCCGCCACCGCCCGGACCACGTCCGCCGGTGCCGTTGTTGCCACCACGTCCGCCCATCAGGACGCGCAGTTGTTCCTGGCCCTTTTTGACCAATTCGTCGATTTCGGGCATCTGCCCGCCGCCTTCGCCGGGGCGACGACCGCCACCGGGTTTGCCGCCATTGCCTGCACCGTTGGTGCCGCGATCGCCCCCGCGTCCGTCATCTCCGCCAGAGCCTCCGCCGCCCCAAGGGCCGCCTGTG
Organism: uncultured Pseudosulfitobacter sp.; assembly: GCF_963976325.1. Taxonomy (NCBI): domain Bacteria; kingdom Pseudomonadati; phylum Pseudomonadota; class Alphaproteobacteria; order Rhodobacterales; family Roseobacteraceae; genus Pseudosulfitobacter; species uncultured Pseudosulfitobacter sp. Next base: position 101,269 of record NZ_CAXBJW010000001.1, on the reverse strand, counting down.
TTGCCAGCCATATGTTTTCTGTCCTCCTGTTCGCGACCCGTGGGGGCCGCGCATCACTCTATTACCTGTGTATTTTACTTGAGAATTCAAGCAGTGCGCGTCGGCGTCCGCATTGTCACGATTTCCTCGGACATGGTCGGATGCACCGCGCAAACGCGGTCAAAGTCTTCTTTGGTTGCACCCATCTTGATCGCGATGCCCGCAAGCTGGATCATTTCACCCGCATTGGGCGCGACGATATGACATCCCAGAACCACGCGCGTTTTCTTGGATACGATCAGTTTCATCAGCACCCGGTCGTCGCGTTTGGCAAATGCGGTCTGCATCGGCCGGAAGCTTGAGGCGTAAATCTCAATTTCTTCCTGCTTGGCTGCGGCCTCTTCGCTCAGGCCGATGGTGCCCATTTCGGGCTGTGTGAAGATCGCGGACGGGATCAGGTCGTGATCCACCGGCGTCGGATTGTCACGGTATACGGTTTCGACAAAGGCCATGCCCTCGCGGATCGCAACCGGTGTCAGGTTCACCCGGTCGGTGACGTCCCCAATGGCATAGATGTTGTCGGCATCGGTTTTCGAGTATTCGTCGACCAGAATTTCCTGACCACGGCCCAGCTTTACGCCCGCCTCTTCCAGCCCCATGTCTTGCGTGTTCGGCGCGCGGCCCGTGGCAAAGAACACCACGTCAAAGACCTTTTCGCCGCCGGTGGTCGATTTCACCCGGATCGGCCCGCCGCGCGTGCCGGCTTCGGGGTCGGTTTTGCGGTTGGCAATTTCGGCGCTTTGCTGGGCATCGGCGCCCATTGCGGCGTCTGATCCCACGTGCGGCGCGTGCTCTTCCGTGTCGGGGCACATCTCGACGATGTTGGTGCCCACGCGCAGGTCAATGCCGCGTTCACGCATCGCTTCGGCCACCAGCCCGCGCGCCTCGTCGTCGAAACCGCGCAGGATTTGTGCACCGCGGTAATATTGCGTCACCTCGACACCCAACCCATGCAGGATGCAGGCAAATTCACAGGCGATATAGCCGCCGCCGATGATCAGGATCGACTTGGGCAGCTTTTCCAGATGGAAGATGTCGTCGCTGACAATCCCCAGATCGGCATTGGGCAGATCGGGGCGCACGGGGCGGCCCCCGGTGGCCACCAGTATCGTCTTGGCGGTCTTTTCCGCGCCGTTGGACAGCACCACGGTGTGCTTGTCTTTCAGCGTGGCGCGACAGTCAAAAGTCTCAACGCCGGAATTGGCCAGCAGATTGCGATACACATCCTCAAGCCGGTCCAGTTCAGTGTTCAGACGCTTCTGAAACACCGGCCAGTCGAACGGCCCCTCTTTCAGATCCCAGCCATAGGCCGACGCATCGCGCACCGTGTCGCGGTATTCGCTGGCGAACACCATCAGCTTTTTCGGCACACAGCCACGGATCACACAGGTGCCGCCATAGCGGCTTTCTTCGGCCAGCCCGACCTTGACGCCATCGCCAGCCGCCACCCGCGCCGCACGCACGCCGCCCGAACCGCCGCCAATTACAAAAAGATCAAAGTCATATGTGGATGCCATAAAAGCGCGCCCCTTAGGTTGGTTAGTCAGCAAGGTCGGTGAACAGGTTGTCCGTCTCGACGAATTCCAGACGGTCCTGTTCGATTGTGCCTTCATTTATGTCGCGCACTTCGACCCGTCCATCGCCATAGCCGATCACAACCGCGTCACAAATGTCGATGAACAAACCGTTTTCGACGACGCCGGGCATCTGGTTCAGCACCAGCGACAGTTGCCGGGCGTTGCCGATGCGGTGCAAATGAAGGTCAAGAATGTGGTTGCCTTCGTCAGTGATGAAAGGCCGCGCGCCGTTCATGCGCAGCGACGACGACCGGCCCAGAACGTCCATCGAGATCAGCGTTTCCTCGACCAGCGCCTGCGTGGTCTGCCAGCCGAACGGAATCACTTCGATCGGCAGGGGAAAGGCGCCCAGCGTCTCGACCTCTTTGCCGATGTCCGCGATCACCACCATCTGGTCGCTGGCGGTCGCTACGATCTTTTCCTGCAACAGCGCGCCGCCGCCGCCCTTGATCAGGTTCAGGTCGCCGTCGAATTCGTCGGCCCCGTCAATGGTCAGGTCCAGCCATTTGGCCTCGTCCAGCGACATCACCTCGATGCCCACCTCGCGCGCCAGTTGTGCTGTGCGGGTAGAGGTGGGAACGCCCTTGATCCGCAGCCCGTCGTTGCGCACCATCTCGCCGATGCAGCGCACCAGCCATGCGGCGGTGCTGCCAGTGCCCAATCCCACACGCATACCGTCCTCGACATAGTCGGCGGCACGTTTGGCGGCGACGAATTTCGCCTTGTCAATCGGGGACAATTCTCCGGACATGGGGCAGCTCCAATAGTGTCTTGTGCTGCTTATAGGAAAGATGCGTCGTGGGTGCTATGGGCAATTGTCGCGTCAGATTGCAGGTGACACCGTTGAAAGCGCCGGTTTCGAAACCGTGTCTGCCTGACGCAGCATCCGCCGCCATTGCCCCACCCGCAGGCAAGGGCGCGCCGGCGGCATGTCAGCAGACGGCCCCAGAAGCGCCGCGATTTCCTCTTGGGCAACCGGGCCCAGCGCCTTGAGCGCCTGCGCGCCCGGCAACATGGTTTCCGACAGCACGCCGTTTGCGTGCACAAGGTGGTGACCGGCACACATGATATGATGATAATCCACCACCCGTCGCGGCGCGATGGCAATGCCCGGCAGCCCAACAAGCGCCTTGGCCGGGACCAGATGCGGTTGCCAGCCGGACAACGGCACGGCCCATCCGCAGGTGACCAGAATGCGGTGCTGCGGAGACACGAACAGGTCACGGTCGTTGCCCAGCGTTCCGGCGGCGATGCGGATCGGAGCCAGATTTCCCTGCCCCCCGACCCTTTCTTCCCCACACCAGACCACCGCTTGGGGTCCATCGTCGACGGTGCTGACCAGATCGCCGGCCTGAATATCCTCGACCGCGCATTCGCCCCCCGGCACTGCGATCGACGTGCCGCGCACGTAACAGACAGCCATGTCCGCATAAGCGATTTCAGGGTCGTTCGACGCAATCGACACGATCTGATAGTCAACGCCCGGGATCAGCCGTTTGTCCGACGCGATACCTTGGGCATCCGCGTCCATTTCAAGAACGTATATCGTGATATTGTCAGCCGGATCGTTCGAGCCGACAGGCCGGATCACATAGGCATATTCAATCTCGACGTTCTGGCCCGGGCCGAAATACATACCGTTCAGCGTCAGACCTTGCACAAGGTCCTGACCGCCATCGCCGTCTTCAAATATGCCTTCGTTGTCGGTCAGGACCACATCGCTGGCCACGGCATCGGGGTCGATGCGAATGGTCGCGCCATTGCTGACAGAATCGGCGTTGCCACTGTTATCCGACGCAAAGGGATCTGGTCCCGTGAAAGAGATTTCGTCGAATCCGAACGCATCGAAACTGTAAGTCGGCATCTACCGGCCTTCCTCGTTACCAAACCTGACCGCCTTAAACAAAAACAACTGAAAGACGGTTAAAGAACCTCCAAAGGAATGGCGGCGATTTGCGGCTAAGTTTTGAAAATATCGTGGAATTTCTGGCTGGTTTAACAAACCTACCCGTTCAAGCTCTGCCCCCCGACGACAGACTGCCCCGCAATCGCCCCCAATAAATGGCGGGGCGAGGCAAGAACACCTATATCGTTGATTTTTATATGTTTAAGTCGCACGCAAATGGGATGTTCCGGCCTGTGTCCCGCCACTGCCGTCGCACTATCCGCATCGCGTGCACGCTTGAGAACGGCGCACTCCTGACACATTATTCAGTACTGCTATCGGTCGGCACCGCGCTGCCGCGCCATGCGTTGCCGCAATCCGTGGTTCTGGATCAGGCGCGCAAGCTTCTGGCGCTGCCCACGCCGCGCTGGACGACGCGCGGATGACAGCCGATCAGGTGGATGTCATCGTCACGGTCCTGTTCGGAGACGGCGCGGCGGCATGGGTGCTGGGCCTGTGGTGGGTCGCCGTGGTCATTACCGTGCTGAACACCCTGATGTTGCGCCATCGCATCCGCATCGAGGATGGCGCGCAGCACCCATAGGGTCAGCTTTCGCTGCTGATCGGTCGCAAATGAAGCGCATCGACTGTCTGCCGGGCGCTATGTCTGCGGAGATGACATATGTGCTGCACTTTGCCCCTGACAATGCCTCGCTGATCGTTCGGTTGGCGCTGGACCATGCCGGGCTGCCCTACCAGACGCGTCTGGTGGACCGTGCCGCCCGTGCACAGGAAACAGCCGCTTACCGTGCACTGAACCCCAACGGGTTGATCCCGACGCTGGAAACCCCGCACGGCGTGCTGTTCGAGACAGGCGCGATCCTGCTGTGGCTGGCGGACACCCACGGCGGGCTGGGCCCTGCGCCGGACGATCCGGGGCGGGGCAACTGGCTGAAATGGCTGTTCTTTGTCGCCAACACCGTGCATCCGGCCCTGCGGATGACCTTCTATCCCGACAAATACACCGGCACAGACCGCCGCGATCAGGCCCGCCTGCGACAGCACCTGCAAACCCAGCTTGCCGATCACCTGAGCAGGCTGAACGATGCCGCCGCCGACTGGCAACATAATGCCCCGACCGTGCTGGATTTCTATATCGCGGCTTGCCTGCGCTGGTGTGTTCTTTATCCTGTCGACACCGACCGCAGTTGGTTCGACCTGTCCAGCTACCCCGCGCTGCACGCCACCTGCCTGCGCGTCGAAACCCTGCCCGCCTGTGCCATGCTGATGCGTGCCGAAGGTCTGGGCGACACGCCCTTCACCGCGCCCCGTGCGCCCACCCCACCATATGGAAGTGCCACCTGAATGTTCCTATCCGTCTTCGAGATGTTCAAAGTGGGCATTGGCCCGTCGTCCTCGCACACCATGGGGCCGATGGTCGCTGCCGCCCGGTTTCTGGACATGATGCGCGCCTCGCCCTTCCATTTTGCCGGTGTGCGCGGGTCGCTGCACGGGTCATTGGCGTTCACGGGGGTCGGTCACGCCACGGACCGCGCCACCATTCTGGGCCTCGCGGGGTTCGTGCCCGATACCTATGACAACGACAAGGCCGAGGCGACGCTGGCCGATCTGGACACCACGCACCTGTTGCACCCCGACGGCCTGCCACCGCTGAAATTCGATCCCAAACGTGATCTGGTTTTCGACTATGACACCCAGCTAAAGGGCCACGCCAACGGCATGATCCTGATGGCCACCGATGCCCAGGGCGACGTCACCCTGCGACAGGTGTTCTATTCGATCGGCGGCGGCTTCGTGATGACCGAGGAAGAGCTGGCCGCAGGCAAGGACACCGATGAGGGCGACCCCGTCCCCTTTCCCTTCAAATCCGCCAATGAAATGCTGGAGATGGCCCACGCCTCGGGCAAGACCATCGCGGGCATGAAACGCGCCAACGAGGAATCGCGCGGCGGGGCCGACAACCTGAAACGCGGCACGGCACGGCTGTGGCAGGTGATGAACGACTGTATCGACCGGGGGCTGAACAATGATGGCATCCTGCCCGGCGGCTTGCAGGTCAAACGCCGCGCCAAGGCGATCCACGATGCATTGCAAGCCGAGCGCGGGATGAACCAACAGGCCCCGCACACCATCAACGACTGGATGAGCGTCTATGCCATGGCGGTGAACGAGGAAAACGCAGCCGGCGGGCAAGTGGTCACCGCCCCCACCAATGGTGCGGCGGGCGTGCTGCCTGCGACCTTGCGCTATTATCTGGACCATGTGCCGGGGGCGTCGGAAAAACATATCGAGGATTTCCTGCTGACCGCTGCCGCCATTGGCGGGCTGGTGAAATACAACGCCTCGATCTCGGGCGCCGAAGCGGGCTGTCAGGCCGAAGTGGGCAGTGCCGCCGCCATGTCAGCCGCAGCCCTCTGCGCGGTGATGGGCGGCACGCCGGAACAGGTCGAAAATGCCGCCGAGATCGCGCTGGAGCATCATCTGGGCATGACCTGCGATCCGGTCAAAGGGCTGGTCCAGGTGCCTTGTATCGAACGCAACGGGCTGGGCGCGATCAAGGCGGTCAGCGCCGCGTCGCTGGCCCTGCGCGGCGACGGCACCCATCTGGTGCCGCTGGACGCTTGCATCGAAACCATGCGCCAGACCGGCGCGGATATGTCCGAGAAGTACAAGGAAACCTCGTTGGGCGGGCTGGCGGTCAACGTGCCGAACTGCTGACCTTTTGCACCTTCGGCAATTGCCAATCCCCAACGCCGCACCTAGCGTGCGGCTTATGGATCAGGATCGCCCCCTTTTAGGTATCATGTTGATGCTTGGCTTTTGCGTGGTTGCCCCGATGGGCGATGCGCTGGCCAAGGTCATTGGCCAGTCGCTGTCGCTGGGGCAATTGCTGTGGTGCCGGTTCATGGTGCAGGTGATCGTGCTGATCCCGCTGGTCTGGCTGACCGGACGCCAATGGAAGATGCGGGGCCGTGTGCTGCGGCTGACGTTCATTCGTACGTTGCTGCATATCGCGGGCATTGGCGGCATGTTCACCGCCCTGCGCTATCTGCCGCTGGCCGATGCGGTGGCGATTGCCTTCGTCATGCCGTTCATCATGCTGCTGCTGGGCAAATACGTTCTGGGCGAAGAAGTCGGCAGCCGCCGCCTGATCGCCTGCATCGTCGGGTTTCTGGGCACGCTGCTGGTGGTGCAACCCAGCTTTGTCGATGTGGGCTGGCCCGCGCTGTGGCCGATTTTCGTGGCCTTTACGTTCGCGCTGTTCATGCTGGTGACCCGCCAGATCGCCAAGCAAACCGACCCCGTCAGCTTGCAGGCCGTGTCCGGCGCGATGGCAATTGCGATCATGTCGCCGCTGCTGTGGCTGTTCTCGGATGATGTGGCCGGGCTGGCGATGCGCCTGCCGGACGGAACCGAGACGCTGTTGCTGGTGGGGATCGGCCTGTTCGGCACGCTGGGACACCTGATGATGACATGGTCGCTGCGCTTTGCGCCCTCGGCCACGCTGGCGCCGATGCAATACCTGGAAATCCCCTTTGCCACCGCCATCGGTTACGTGGTGTTCCGCGATCTGCCCAACGGGCTGGCGACGGTGGGCATTCTGGTCACGGTTGGGGCGGGCCTGTATGTAGTACTGCGCGAACGCAGCGTGGCGCGGCGGCAGATGCGGGTGCCACCAACAGCCTAAACCAGCGCCTGAACCAGCTCTGCCAGGATACGCCGTGGCGCGATACACAGCATTCCCGGCCCGTCCATCCACAACCGAACCGGCCCCGTCGCGCGGTTCGACGTGCCGATCAGGTGCATCGGGTGAAACTCCAACCCGTCAATCGGCCACTGCAAGCCAATCGACCGCCCCGATACTTTCTGCATGGGAAACAATGATACCACATCGCCCGCAACCACAGGCAAGGCCACCTGCGCGGGACAATGAAAGATCACCTCGGTCGCCCCCAGCATGATGCAGGGGCGCGCGCTGCGGGCCGCGAGAACGTGAAAGGCAGCCAGTTGATGATCCAGCCGTTCCCCTGTAAAACCGACAGCAATCACCAAAGGTGCCGCAATGCTGCGCAGCGCCTTGTCAAAGTCGGTGCTGGACTGTTCCGTTATGTGATGCAGGCGGTTATCTGGGATCTGGGCGCGAATTTCGTCCGGCAAACTGTCGAAATCGCCAATAACCGCATCGGGCAGGACGCCTGCGGTCAGGGCCAATGCGGCCCCTCCGTCGGCTGCCACACAGACCGGCGCCAGCGCAGCCGCCAAAGCCACATCGGCGGCAGTGCCGGCCCCCCCGCCGATCAAAGTTACTGGCGCTGCACTTTCAACGATCACACTGTCCGGCACGGTATTAGCCTCATATTTGGAAACAAGTCACAAAGTCGCCTTAAAATGATACCGTGCTGGGCACAGATTCGGGCTGCTTTGGCCGCGCCGTTCAACAATACCAAAGCCTGCAGCACCGCAGAGGACGCCTATTATGATCAGTAACAATAAAATTTTAACGGTCTCCTACGGCACCTTCTCGTGCACGTTGGAAGGGTTTGACGATTCTTTCCACACAATGAAAGCCATTGCCGAGTATTTCCGCGATTTGGCCAGCGACGACCGGTACTTTGGCGCTGAACCTCCGCAACCGGACGCCGAGATGCTGGCACGTATCGCAGAACGCGAGATTGCCCGCCGCGTCGAGGCGCGCACAAACGATGGCCGCATCTTCCTGAGTGCCACAGCGCCGCAGGCCGAGGCACCGCTTGCCCCGCAGGCCGCCCCTGCGCCCGCTGCCGCACCCGCTGCCGAAGCTGCGCCGCAACAGGCCGCGCCCGAAGCGACACCCGACATCGCCCCCGAGGTGATGGCCACCGAAGCCGACGCCGTGCAGGTGCAAGACGACGCGGCGGATGCGGACGACCAAAAGGGCGACGACATCGACGACGCCTTTGACCATGCCAAAGCGGGCGACATGCTGCAAACAGCGCCCGAAGCACAGGAAGCACAGGTTGAGGACGCGCAGGACGACACCGAAACCTTCATGGCCGACACCATCGAAGACACCACAGAAACGGTTGCCGAAGAAGACGAACAGCCCGAAATCACCCCCGAAATCGCGGAAGCCGAAGCCGTCGAAAGCGCCCCCCGTGACCGTGTGATTCCCCACGCCGACAGCATCGCGGCCAAGCTTGAGCGTATCCGCGCCGTCGTGTCGCAAGCCGATGACGACGATCGGGACGACGACTATTCCGAAGACGAGCATGCCGAGGAACTGCTGTCCGACGCCGTTCATGCCGGCGCCGACTTTGAAGACGAAGACGACGCACAGACCGCGCAGGACGATGCCCTGATGACCGCGATGATGGCGCAGGCACAGGACGAAGACGACGCGCAGGACGCCGCCCGCGAATCCGCCGCCGACCTGACAGCCCATGCCGCCGCCGATGTCAGCGCCGCACTGGATGCAGACGACGCGATGACCGTGGCCGAGGATGAAGACGACGACGACGTCGCCGAAATCCTTGCCCGTCTGGACGGCGAAATGTCTGACGACAGTGACGACACAGCGACGGCCCATGTGGCCACAGAAGACGACGCCGCGGACGATTTGACGGATGATATGTCCGACGAAATCGACGACATGAACCTGTTCGACGACAGCGACGACGCGGATGACGACGACGAAGAAATCATGATCGTCGAGGAAGAGGACAGCGCGGAAGACGCCGCAGCCCCTGCCCCACGCATCACCCGTATCGTCAAGGTCAAACGTTCCGAACTGGAAGCCGCCATCGCGCAGGGCAATCTTGAAGAGATGTCCGACGAGGATGAGGACGACACCGACGCGCAGGCCGACGGCCGCGAATCCTCGTTGTCGGATGAAGACGAAGACGCCTTGCTGCGCGAACTGGCCGATGTCGAGGCCGGTCTGGACGATCAAGATGATGACGCCGACGAAGCAGCCCGCGCCACCCACGCGGCCCGCACCGCCGCGGCCAAACTGGACGATGCGGCTGACGACGGTGACGTCGCCCGCCTGATGGCCAAGACCGATGCCGAGATGGGCGAACCCGAAAGCGCGCGCCGCCGCGATGCCTTTGCCCACCTGCGCGCAGCCGTGGCGGCCAAGAATTCGGACGACGGGATTGTTGGCGCCAAGCTGGCCGAGGATGCGCTGGAAGTGCGCGCCTATCAGACCGATCTGGCCGATGTGGTCAAACCGCGCCGCCCCGAAGCGCGCGGCACCGGCCGCGACCGTCGCCCCGATGTGCAACGCCCGGCCCCGCTGAAACTGGTGGCCGAGCAGCGTGTGGACACGGCCCAACCCGCAGCACTGGCCACACCTGTGCGCCCGCGTCGCGTGGAACAGCCTATCGCGGTTGTCGAGGCCAGCAGCACCAGCTTTGCCGAGTTTGCGGACGAGATGGGCGCGCACGAACTGCCCGACCTGTTGGAAGCCGCCGCCGCCTATCTGGCTTTTGTGGAAGAGCGCGACCAGTTCTCGCGTCCGCAACTTATGACCAAGGTTCGCCAGGTGATCGGCACCGAATTTAGCCGCGAAGACGGCCTGCGTTCCTTTGGCCAACTGCTCCGGGCCGGGAAGATCGAAAAGATCAAGGGCGGGCGCTTTGCTGTCTCTGGCGACATCGGGTTTCGCCCCGACCAACGCGCCGCAGGCTGACTGCCACAGCTGAATGAGACTGAAACGGCGGGCCTTCGGGTCCGCCGTTTTGGCATTTGGGGGTTAGCTGTCCGGCACCGGCGTACAGAAAATCAGCCGGTTGCCAAAGGGATCGGCCACGCTCATATCGTCCATTCCGTAAGGCTGCCGCTGGACGCCCGGGCGGGCAAAACCATAGTTCTTGGCGCGCAAGCTGGCGGCATAGGCCGCCACATCCGGCACCCCGATACGCAGCGCAGCCCCCGGCGACGCATCGCCGTGATGTTCGGACAGGTGCACTTCGCAGTCGCCCATGCGCAAGCTTAGGTACAGCGGCAGATCGGGCGCAAAGCGGTGCGCGAACACCACTTCGAACCCCAGGAAATCCACGTAGAATTCCCGCGCCTTGGCTTCGTCAAAGCTGCGCAGGATCGGGATCGGGGCCTGCGCCTGCATCAGTCGCCCCTGCTTTGGTTCGCGTCGGGGTCCGGTTGCCCGACCCCCTTGAACACGGCCTTCAGCGGGAAGGCCCACAAGACGCCAAGACCCACATAGACCAGCAGTTCGACCCAGATCGACGGCCGGTCGAACAGCGCCACGATGTTCACCGCAAGGATGATATAAAGCGGCAGCCCCACCAGCAGGATGATCAGCGACCAGCGCCGACGTGCTTTGTAGCTTAGCGCCATGTGGCCCCCTTAATCAGCGAACGGATCGCGTACCAGAATGGTGTCTTCACGCTCGGGCGAGGTGGACAACAGCGCCACCGGACATTCGATCAGCTCTTCGACGCGTCGCACGTATTTGATCGCCTCGGCGGGCAGATCGGCCCAGCTGCGCGCGCCTTCGGTCGATTCCGACCAGCCCGGCATTTCCTCGTAGATCGGTGTGCAGCGCGCCTGTTGGTCGGCGGCGGTGGGCAAATAGTCCATCCGTTTGCCGTCCAGCTCATAGCCCACGCAAATCTTCAGCGTTTCGAACCCGTCCAGCACATCCAGTTTGGTCAGCGAAATGCCATCAACGCCGCTGGTGGCACAGGTCTGGCGCACCAGGCAGGCATCGAACCAGCCACAGCGACGCTTGCGGCCTGTTGTGGTGCCGAACTCGTGGCCCCGTTCGCCCAGACGCTGACCGTCTTCGTCCAGCAGTTCTGTCGGGAACGGGCCTTCACCCACGCGGGTGGTGTAGGCTTTGACGATGCCCAGAACATAGTTGATGGCACCCGGCCCCATACCTGTTCCGGTGGCCGCCTGCCCCGCGATCACGTTGGACGAGGTCACAAAAGGATAGGTGCCAAAGTCGATGTCCAGAAGCGCGCCTTGCGCCCCTTCGAACAGGATACGTTTGCCCGCCTTGCGCTTTTCGTTCAGCACTTTCCAGACCGGAGCGGCAAAGGGCAGGATTTGCGGTGCAATCTCGCGCAGTTGCGCCAGCAGGTCGTCGCGGTCCACCGGTTCCAGACCCAAACCCGCACGCAACGCGTTGTGGTGCACCAGCGCACGGTCGACCCGCAGTTCCAGCGTGGCATCATCCGCCAGATCGGCCACGCGGATCACGCGGCGGCCCACTTTGTCCTCGTAGCACGGGCCGATGCCGCGCCCGGTCGTGCCAATCTTGGCCACCGAATTCTGGCCCTCGCGCGCGCGGTCCAGTTCACCGTGGAACGGCAGGATCAGCGGCGTGTTCTCGGCGATCATCAGGGTTTCCGGGGTGATGGTCACACCCTGCTCGCGGATGCCTGCAATTTCCTTGACCAGATGCCAGGGGTCCAGCACCACACCATTGCCGATCACCGACAATTTCCCGCCGCGCACCACACCCGAAGGCAGCGCGTGCAGCTTGTAAACCGTCCCGTCGATCACCAGCGTGTGGCCCGCATTGTGCCCGCCTTGGAACCGGGCAATCACATCGGCGCGCTCGCTGAGCCAATCGACGATCTTGCCTTTTCCTTCGTCACCCCATTGGGCGCCGACAACGACGACATTGGCCATGATGCAGGTCCTTTTTGATTGCAAACCGGGTGTGGTATAGTCCGCCCGCACAGGGCGCGAAACCACAAACTGTGGCCCCGGCCCGCATATCTGCAAATAAGTGCGGACTAGGGATGTTGACCCAACACCCTTTACACAAGGGGCCGTTTTGGGCAATTCCTGTGGAAACCAGACACCGGAGATCGCGATGGGCTTTATCCTGCGCTGGCTGGCGGCCTTTGTGCTGCTGGCCCTGACCTACAATCCGACCGAATTCAACTACGTGCGGTGGGTGCGGGATTACGGGTCGAAAAACCTGTCAATCGCGGTGCTGGTGGGGCTTTTGTTGTTGATCGGATATATCATCTATTTGCGCGCGACGCTGCGTTCTATCGGCGGATTCGGAATGGCGCTGGTGCTGGCGGTGATGGGATCGGGGCTGTGGGTGCTGTACGATCTGCACCTGCTCAGCCTGGACAACACCAGCATGAACACATGGCTGGGCCTGCTGGCGCTCAGCTCGGTTCTGGGGATCGGCCTGTCCTGGAGCCTGGTGCGCCGCCGTTTGTCCGGTCAGGCCGATATGGACGACGTCGACGAATAGGATCAACCGTCCAGCGTCACCGGATCGCCGTGCGGGGTGCGCAGATAGGCCGCCTCCCACGCGTCGCGCATGTCGGCCACGGCAGCAGCCTCGGCCCAGCCTTTTTCGGCCAGCAGCCCCTCGAGCGTTTCAAGCCACGCCGCGAAATAGTCATCGCCGCCGTTCAGGTCGCGGGTCAGCCCGTGTCGCGCCAAAGTCGTGGAAAACCGCGCGGCCCAGTCGGGCCAGTCGAACCGCCCTGCCTCGTTCAGATGCACCGTCAGCGCAAACAGTTGCGCGTGCCACGGCGCTTCGAAGACCGGTTCGGGACGGGTCATGATGCAGGCTCCAGATAGCTCTGCCACAGGTCCAGCACCACCTCGTCGCGCGGATGTTCGGGGCGCGCCCACAATTCCGACGCGGCAAACGCCACGGCATAGAGCGGTTCGGGACGGTCCCCCAGCCCGTGCGCGGCGGCATCGGGCAGGACATGGTGGCCGTGCAGCCGCACGATGCGCCCCACAGCCCCGGCTGCGTAATCCGGCAAACGGGTGTGGCCGCCGTCGACAAATGCGTTGTGGGCGTGCCGCCGCGTGCGGACCTTGTCACCGGCAGAAAACGCCACCGCGACCTGTGCAGGCCGGTCCGCAGGGCCACCACGCGCCAGAACACCGGCGACGGCATCCGACGTCAACTTGCGGTCGGCCAGCGGCGACGGACCAATGGCATGACCACTGGCCAGTTCCTCGGGCGTCAGCACGCCCTTGTCCACCAGCATATCGGCCAGCCCCGCCATCCACTTTTCGTAATAGCTGAAGGCGGCGTAATCCATGGGTGCCAGCCGTTCGCGGGCGTGGCGGCTGGTGTCGATGTTCCACTGGCCCAACGACCCGCAGGCCAGCGTCACCGCCAGCGCACGCGGATGCCAGTCGGCATGGAACACCTCGGTTTCGGGTTCGGGCACGACCGCGCCATCGCCGTAACGCCCGCCCATGTCGTGGACGCGCGTCATGCGTCTGCGCCTTTGTGATCGTGGACGCGACTCACGCGTCTGCGCCTTTGTGGTCGTGGACACGGGTCACGCGTCTGCGCCCTTATTCGTGTGGACGCGGGTCATGGTTTCAACGCCAGTCCGGTGCCGATCATCGAATCGCGCGTGACCAGATCCATCAAAGCCGCCTCGTCCATGCCTTCGGTTCCGGCGGGGCGCTGCGGGATCACCAGATAGCGCACCTCGGCCGTCGAATCCCAGACCCGCACGGCGGTGGCTTCGGGCAATGTCACGCCGAAATCGGCCAGCACCTTGCGCGGCTCGCGCACGGCGCGGGCGCGATAGGCGTCGGATTTGTACCAACCCGGCGGAATGCCCAGCAACGGCCACGGATAGCAACTGCACAGGGTGCACACGACCATGTTGTGCACGTCATCGGTGTTCTCGACCGCAACCATATGTTCGCCCTGGCGTCCGTAATACCCCAGATCGGACACCACTGCGGTGGCATCGTCCAGCAAGGCCGCGCGGAACGCAGGGTCGGACCACGCACGCGCCACCACATGCGCACCATTGCGCGGGCCGATGCGGTTTTCGTAGGTGTCGATGATTTCATCCAGTGCCGCGGGGTCGATCAACCCCTTTTCGGTCAGGATCGTCTCAAGCGCCTTGACCCGCAAAGCAGGGTCCGGCGGCAGCAGCGCATGGGCGTGATCGTGGTCATGATGGTCGTGTGGCATGACCCCAGCATGGCGCGCAGGCCGGCCATTTGTCCAGAGCCTTCCGCATTACCGGCCACGCACCCTTGCCCCGCCTGCGAAACTTGCATAGATACCCGCAAAACCGAACGTGAGCATCGTGAGCATCCATGGAAAATGTCGTCCTGATCATTCACCTTATCCTAGCCTTGGGACTGATTGCCGTTGTGCTGCTTCAGCGCTCTGAAGGCGGCGGTCTGGGTATGGGCGGCGGTGGTGGCGGGGCCATGACAGGCCGTGCAGCCGCCACAGCCTTGGGCAAGGTCACATGGATTCTGGCGATCGGCTTTATCATCACGTCGATCACGCTGACCATCATCGCAGCCGAAAAGGCCGCAGGGTCTTCTGTCATTGACCGGTTGGGTGCCGCGCCTGAAACGCAGGACAGCACGCCGCTGACACCCCCTGCCGATGGTCTGACACCGCCCACACAAAGCGACGCCGACGCGCCGCTGGTGCCCGCGGGCGACTGACCCTTTAATCGCTATACCTTGAGGCAAGATGCCGCGCTGCAACATCATGTTGCGGCATGGCTTGCCTTGAACTGAAATCATCTGTTATACTGAGGCCCCGTGGTGCTGTGAAAATCGCAGCCGATTCTGGTGGTTTTGGTTCATCCGAAAATCGCATTTGCAACACGGGGAGCATCCGAACTCATGGCGCGTTATATCTTCATCACTGGCGGTGTGGTCTCTTCACTTGGCAAGGGGCTCGCGTCGGCAGCGCTGGGGGCCTTGCTACAGGCACGCGGCTTTTCGGTCCGGTTGCGCAAGCTTGATCCTTACCTGAACGTCGATCCCGGCACGATGTCCCCGTTCGAGCATGGCGAGGTTTTCGTCACCGACGACGGCGCCGAGACCGATCTGGACCTTGGCCACTACGAGCGGTTCACCGGTGTGCCTGCGCGGCAAACCGATTCCGTGTCGTCGGGGCGCATCTATTCCACCGTGCTGGAAAAGGAACGCCGTGGCGATTACCTGGGCAAAACCATTCAGGTGGTGCCGCACGTTACCAATGAAATCAAAGACTTCCTTGACATCGGGGATGACGAGGTTGATTTCATGCTGTGCGAAATCGGTGGCACCGTCGGTGACATCGAAGGGCTGCCCTTCTTTGAGGCGATCCGCCAGTTCAGCCACGACAAACCGCGCGGCCAGTGCATTTTCATGCACCTGACGCTGCTGCCCTATCTGGCGGCAAGTGGTGAATTGAAAACCAAACCGACGCAACACTCGGTCAAGGAACTGCAATCCATCGGCATCGCCCCCGACATTCTGGTCTGCCGCTCGGAACAGCCGATTCCCGAAAAAGAACGTGAAAAAATCGCCCTGTTCTGCAACGTTCGCAAAGAGGCGGTCGTGGCGGCCTATGACCTGCCCACCATTTACGACGCGCCGCTGGCCTATCACGAACAGGGTCTGGACCAGGCGGTTCTGGATGCCTTCCAGATCAGCCCGGCACCGCGCCCTGACCTGACCACATGGCAAGACGTATCCGACCGCGTGCATCACCCCGAAGGCGAGGTGAAAGTGGCGATTGTCGGCAAGTACACCCAGTTGGAAGACGCCTATAAATCCATCGCCGAGGCACTGACGCACGGCGGCATGGCCAACCGTGTGAAAGTGCGGATCGAATGGGTCGACGCCGAAATATTTGACAAATCCGGCGATGTTGCAGCCCACCTGGACGGCTTTCACGCGATCATCGTGCCCGGCGGTTTCGGCGAGCGCGGCACCGAGGGCAAAATCAAGGCAGCCGAATATGCCCGCGTGAACAAGGTGCCCTACCTGGGCATTTGCCTGGGGATGCAGATGGCGGTGATCGAGGCCGCGCGGAACGTCGCGGGCATCGAGGCCGCAGGCTCGGAAGAGTTCGACCACGAAGCGGGCAAAAAGCGTTTCGAACCTGTGGTCTACCACCTGAAGGAATGGGTGCAGGGCAATGCCAAAGTCACCCGCAAAGTCGGCGACGACAAGGGCGGCACCATGCGGTTGGGGTCCTACGATGCTGTGCTGAAAGAAGGGTCAAAGGTGGCCACGGCCTATGGCACCACCACCATTGATGAACGTCACCGCCACCGCTACGAAGTTGACGTGAAATACCGCGAGCAACTTGAAAAAGCCGGGCTGGTGTTCAGCGGCATGTCGCCGGATGGCCGCCTACCCGAAATCGTGGAATGGCCTGATCATCCGTGGTTCATCGGCGTGCAGTTCCACCCCGAGCTGAAATCCAAACCTTTCGCCCCGCACCCACTGTTCAAGGATTTCGTGCGTGCCGCGAAAGAGATCAGCCGGCTGGTCTGATTTCTGAACACCCTGCTCAGACGTCCAGTCATCCCGCCCCGGCGGCGAAGGATGGATAGGGCCTAGCGTTATGCGCGCTGCGGGAGCACCGCCTTGCGGTCGCGTTTGTTGGTGTACATCCGTGCGTCGGCTGCATTGGCCAGCGCTGCGTAATCCGATCCGTCCTGCGGATAGCAGGCGATGCCAAAAGACGCGCCGACCACCAGATCCAGCGCCTGCCCATCCGGTCCGCGCCAGGACACCGGGCGTTCTATCTGGCGGCGCAGACGGAGGGCAATGCGGGTGGCAATCGCGGCGTCCACGTCGGCAATCCAGAACGCGAATTCATCCCCGCCCAGACGGGCAGACACATCCTCGCCCCGTTTGTGTTCCAACAGCCGCTGACCCACATGTTCCAGCACCGTGTCGCCCGCGCTGTGGCCATAGGTGTCGTTGATTTCCTTGAAACCGTCGAGGTCCGCAAACAGCAGCGCGCCGGTCTTGGTTCCGCGTTCCAAAGCCTTGGTCACCGCCTTGCGCAATTCCTGCCCCGTGGTCAGGCCGGTCAGTTGGTCGGTGGATACCAAACGGCGCAGGTGTTGCGCCTCGGTCTTAAGCTGCTGGGCCACTTTCAGTTCACGGGCGCGGCGGTGTTCGATATTGGCAACCTCGTTGCGCAACAACATGAACCGGCTGCGCAAGATACCCGAGGAATCGCCGAACAGCATGACCATCGCGCCCCTTTCATCCAATGGAGCACCCGAGATGCGCCACGCCTTGAACCAGACAGGCCCGGATTTCAAATCGACCCGTATCGGGATCGTCACCGAGGATCGCAACACCTGGCTCAACTGCGGTACGAGTGCCGCGATCAACCCGTCGTCCGTGCCATCCAACCCTGCGGCCAGCAATGCTTTTGCCCGTTGGTTCGCATATGAAATTTCACCCTGTTCCGACAACAGCATCACAGGTTCGGGTGCGCGTCCGAATACAGCATCTAGCTGCTGAACCGTCGCCCCCGGATCAGCGGAAAAATTCGTGACCATTGGCGCTGTCATCCGGTTTCAGGCCCAGGGTCACGCGGCACCGTGAATGGCCTGCCGCAATTGATTCAGCGACATGAACGCGCGCATATCCCGTTGCATTTGCGGCGATCCGCCCGAACACATTGGTTGTCATCATGCACAGCGACGGCCGTCCCTCGACCCGCTTGCCAAAGGGACAGTCGCAATTGGAGAACACAACGCCATCCTCGCTGACCTCTTCCACGGTAAACGTACCGCTGATCTTCTCCTTCAGATCGACGCAGATGCGCGCGATGTCTTCGGGTGTATCATTTGGAAAATCAGGGGACAGGGCATAAAGCTGCGATAGGTCATCCCCGATCCGGTTGCCGACCATCGCCACAAAACCTGAGGCATCTTCCAGCCCGATCACCTCTTCAAGGGCGCCGGCAAGTTCGCCGATCATGTCGGCAAAGAACACATCGCGCGTCAACGCCGGGCGCCCGGCCTCGGGCGGGGAAGAAACAGTATCTTTCATCGGCTTATCCAACATAAATTTCAGTGCAGGGTTTCACCATCGCACCAAGGTCTGAACAAATGGTTAGCCCGCCCCAGTCGTGCAGCACCGGCACCACCGCTGCCTTGCGCGCAGGCTGCACATGCCGCACAAGGACTTATGCTTAGCTATCAACACATCTATCACGCCGGAAATCTGGCAGACGTTCACAAGCACGGCCTGCTGGCGTGGATGCTGGACTATCTCACGCGCAAGGACAAACCGCTGTCCTATATCGAAACCCACGCGGGGCGCGCCAGCTATGATCTGGACGCCGACGAGGCGCGCAAGACCGGCGAGGCGGCCCAAGGCATCCGCCGCGTGCAGGGCTGGTTCGCGCCCGACCACCCCTTTTCCCGCGTGCTGAACCAGGTCCGCGCCGAGGACGGGCCGCAGGCCTACCCCGGATCGCCGATGATCGCCGCGCGCCTGCTGCGCCCCACCGACACCATCCATCTGGCCGAACTGCACCCGCGCGAACACAGCGCATTGGACTATGCGATGTCGCCCTATCCCGTCACCTGCCACCAGCGCGACGGCTTTGACATGGCGCACAGCCTGCTGCCCCCCACCCCGCGCCGCGGGATGCTGCTGATTGATCCGTCCTACGAGATCAAGGACGACTATGACGACATCCCCAAACATATCGCCAAATTCACCCGCGCGTGGAACGTGGGCATCGTGGCGCTGTGGTATCCGGTGCTGACCTCGGCCCTGCATGTGCCCATGCTGAAAACCCTGTCGAAAACCTATCCCGACGCCCTGCGCGCCGAGGTCCGCTTTCCCCCTGCGCGCCCGGGTCATGGCATGATCGGCTCGGGGCTTTTCGTGATAAATCCACCCTTCGGTCTGGACGCCGAGGCAAAACGGCTGAAAGATCGTTTCGACACACTGACCTAAGGACAAGACAATGGCCGCCAAAGGATACTGGATCGCACACAACGTGGTGCATGACGCCGACGCCTACAAGAAATACCAGGCCGCCAACGCCGCCCCCTTCGCCGAATATGGCGCGCGTTTCGTCGTGCGCGGCGGCCAGCAGACCAACCCCGAAGGCACATGGAACAGCCGCACCGTGGTGATCGAATTCCCCAGCTATGCCGACGCGGTCGCCTGCTATGAAAGCGACGCCTACAAGGCCGCCTATGACCTGCGCAAAGACATCTCCGAGGGCAATCTGGTGATCGTCGAAGGCTATGCCCCCTAAGGGGACAACCCCGTGGTGCGGTGCCTGCGCCGCACTGTTTTTCGCACACGCTGCTGCGGCCTGCGATACGCCCGTTTGCGTCGTGTCCCCCGCATCTCTGGCGCTGACGCAGATCATCACCTTTGACGACCAACAGGCCAGCTTTGGCCCCGGCCGCCACCTTGATACGGTGCTGGCGCTGAAAGGCGCGCGGTTCGGCGAACGTTTCTCGGGCCAGGGCCTGACCGCAACAGGCCCCCACGACAGCGTCACCGGTGCCGCTTTCGGCCCGCCGCTGGCGGTGGTGGCGGGTGACGCAGGACAAAATCTGGCGCTGGTGCACATGGGTGGCGCGGCCCGGACGGTTCTGGTGGGCTACGGCACGGCAGGCTTTCCCAAACGCGACGCCCAGGGCGAAGGGGCCATCGCCGTGCAATTCGACCGCGACCAGCCGGCGCTGGCCTTTGATCTGCGCGGCGGCGAAGGCGGCACCGCACAGGTGCAATTCCTGCGCCGCGACGGATCGGTGATCACCACCCTGCAACTGGGCCCTCTGGCCGAGGACACCTTCGGATTTGTGCGCAACGACGACACCTCGGACATCGCGGGCTTTGTGCTGACAAATTCTGACGATCAAGGCCTTGCTTTGGACAATTTACGCTTTGGTCCGCCGCCCGATCTGGGCTAGGGTTGCACCATGTTTGATCGCCTTTTTCCCCGCCGTCCCCGTGACCAGAAACCGCTGCCCGAACCTGACGCGCAACTGGCGCTGGGGGCGTTGCTGGTGCGCGTCGCCCTGGCCGACCGCAGCTATACGGTCGAAGAGGTCAGCCAGATCGACCGCATCCTGCAAGCGACCTTCGGGCTGAAACCGCTGGCTGCCGCGAAACTGCGCGCCTCGTGCGAGGCATTGGAACGGCATGCGCCGGGCACCGAAGAATTCGCCCGCATCCTGCGCCAGGAGGTCGGCTATGACGACCGCCGGTCGCTGGCCATGTCCATGTGGAAGGTCGTGCTGGCCGACGGACGCCGCAAAGCATCCGAAGAGCTTTCGCTGCACCAGATCGAGGCGGCCCTTGGCATCACCGACGCCGACAGCGCCGTGATTCAGGCCGAAGCCACGGGTGCCGCCCCCGGACATTAAAAACCGGTCATCAAACTGTGCATTGGCCTCGGGCGCGGCACCGCCTATATCACGTCCATGTTTGCTGATTTTCTCAAACGGCTGACCCAGCCGGAGCCCGCCCAACTGCCCGACACCGACGCGCGCCTTGCGCTGACCGCACTGCTGGTGCGGATCGCCCGGTCTGATGGCACCTATGACACCGGCGAAGCGGCCACCATCGACAGCGTGGTCGGCGCCCGCTACGGGCTGACACCCGATGCAGCCACCGCCCTGCGCCGCGATGCAGAGGCACTGGAATCAGAGGCCCCGGACACCGTTCGCTTCACCCGCGCGATCAAGGATGCCGTGCCCTACGAACATCGTCTGGGCGTGATCGAGGCGATGTGGACCGTGGTTCTGGCCGACGGCGAACGCGCGCAGGAAGAAGACGCCGTGCTGCGGCTGGCCGCGAACCTGCTGGGCGTCACCGACCGCGACAGCGCCATCGCCCGCCAACAGGTCACGAACAGCTAGGCGCGCCTGCCCGACGACCGGGCGGGGCCTTGTCCCACCCTCACCGGACAGGCTTTCTTTTGGCCCCAAATATCCCGGGGGTGGCGCGCCAGCGCCGGGGGCAGCGCCCCCGAACCACCGCCGCCACAACCGCCTTCTTTCGCGGCATATGCCTGTTGCCTTGGCGTCAACCACCCCCGACAGATCACTTTGACTGTAAATCCAAGTTGCAAACCGCCTAAAATTTGTCCCTTATACCCTCTAACCTGTCACCCAAGCCCAAAAGGCCTGCTCTTGTCCGACACCTCGCCTGTCATCGAAATTCGGAACCTGCACAAAGCCTATGGCGCGCTTGAAGTGTTGAAAGGCGTGGATATTTCCGCGCCGCGCGGCAATGTGATCAGTTTGATCGGCTCGTCCGGCTCCGGAAAATCCACATTGCTGCGGTGCTGCAACCTGTTGGAAGACAGCCAGCAAGGCGAGGTTCTGTTCAAGGGCGAACCGGTCACATGGCGCGGCACCGGCCACGGCCGCCGCCCCGGCGATGCGGGTCAGGTTTTGCGCATCCGCACCAATCTGAGTATGGTGTTCCAGCAGTTTAACCTGTGGGCGCACATGACGATTCTGCAAAACGTCATGGAAGCGCCGGTAACGGTCCTGAAGCGCGATCACAAAGAGGTCGAGAGCGCCGCCCGCGCCTATCTGGACAAGGTCGGCATCGGCGACAAATGCGACGCCTATCCTGCGCAACTGTCCGGCGGCCAGCAACAGCGCGCCGCCATCGCGCGCGCACTTTGCATGGAGCCCGAGGCGCTGCTGTTCGACGAGCCCACCAGCGCGCTCGACCCCGAGCTGGAGCAGGAAGTTGTCAAGGTCATCAAGGATCTGGCCGCCGAAGGCCGCACCATGATGATCGTGACCCACGATATGAAACTGGCCGCTGACGTGTCGGATCACGTGGTGTTCCTGCATCAGGGCCTGATCGAAGAACAAGGGCCGCCCGACACGCTGTTCGGCGCGCCCTCATCCGAACGACTGCGCGGGTTCTTGTCTGCGACAACCCACGCTGCGTAAACAAAAAAACCAAACGGGAGTTAATCATGAAAAAGATCATCCTTGCATCCGCCGCACTGGCCGTTAGCGCCACCTTTGCGCTGGCCGCCGGTCACGAAAAGACCATCCGCATGGGCACCGAAGGCGCCTACCCTCCGTATAACTTCATCAACGACGCCGGCGAAGTCGACGGGTTCGAGCGCGAGCTGGGCGACGAGCTGTGCAAGCGTGCCGAGCTGACGTGTGAATGGGTCAAGAACGACTGGGACAGCATCATCCCCAACCTGGTGTCGGGCAACTACGACACCATCATGGCGGGCATGAGCATCACCGACGAACGTGACGAAGTCATCGACTTTACCCAGGACTACTTCCCCCCCACCGCATCGGCCTATGTCGCCGCAGCCGAGGGTGTGGACGTGAAAGAGGCCATCGTGGCCGCACAGACCGCCACCATTCAGGCGGGTTACATTGCCGAAAGCGGTGCGACACTGGTTGAATTCGCAACCCCCGAAGAAACCGTCGCCGCCGTGCGCAACGGTGAAGCGGACGCGGTGTTCGCCGACCGTGACTATCTGGTGCCATTGGTCGAAGCGTCGGGCGGCGAACTGGTGTTCGTTGGCGAAGAAGTGGCCCTGGGCGGCGGCATCGGCATGGGTCTGCGCGAAAGCGACACCGAGCTGAAAGACAAGTTCGACGCCGTCATCACCGAGATGAAAGGGGACGGTTCGCTGAACACCCTTCTGAAAAAGTGGTTCGGCGACGACACCGCGACCTATTGATAAAGCATCAGGGCGGGCTTGGCCCCGCCCTGAACACCCATGTTTTCATATTGCGCTGATCCATCGACACTGGGCGGACTGACCTGGCTCTCCTGTTTTCTGACAACAGGGGTGCATCTGTCGTTCTACCTGTCCTTCTTCAAGGTGCTGGGGCTGTTGGCCGTCACCGCCCCCGTGGCGCTGGCCTTTGGCTTTCTGGGGGCCATGGCCGCCCGCGCCAGCTTTGCCCCTGTCTCGTGGCTGGGCAAAGGATACATCGCCGTTGTGCGCGGCGTGCCGGACATTGCGTTTTTCCTGTTCTTCGTGATCGCGCTGGACCAGTTGTTTGAATACACCCGCCACCGCATCCTGTGCCCCGATTGGGACCAGCCGGTGCGTCAGGGCAACGATTTCATCGTGTGCCAGGCGGCCAAGCTGCCCTTGGGCAGCAGCCCCGAGTGGATGCACGAAACCTATGCCTTTGGCCTTGCGGTCATCACCTTTGCCATCGTGTTCGGCGCTTTTGCCGCCAACGTGCTGTTCGGCGCCATGCGCGCCGTGCCCCGCGCGCAACTGGAAACCGGCGAAGCTTATGGCATGACCCAACGCCAGACCTTCTGGCGCATCCTTGTGCCGCAAATGTGGGTCTTTGCCCTGCCCGGCCTGTCGAACCTGTGGATGGTGCTGATCAAGGCCACGCCACTGCTGTTCCTGCTGGGCATCGAAGACATCGTCTATTGGGCACGCGAACTGGGCGGCACCAAGACGTCGAAATTCACCAGCTACCCGCACGGCGACTGGCGCATGTGGTACTTCCTTGCTTTGCTTATTTTCTACCTGCTGATGACCAAAGTGTCAGAAACCCTGCTGGGCCGTCTGATGGCACGGCTGACGCGCGGACAGGCCACCGCCGGCGGCGAAGCCCAAAGGAAAGCGGCATGAGCTGTATCGACACCATCCAGTCCTATGCCTTTCGCTCGCTGGGTTTTGGCGAACGGCTGCTGCCCCGGTCCGACTTTACCTTGTGTGAACAGGTCACGCTGATCGGCTCGGGCATGATCTGGAACGCCTATTTCGGCATCTGCGCCCTGCTGACGGGTTTCTTCTTTGCCACAGCCCTTGCCGTGGCCAAGGCGTCGCCCCGTGCCTCACTGCGCAAACCGGCGGAATGGTTCATTTTCCTGTTCCGTGGCTCGCCGCTGTTCATCCAGTTCTTCTTTGCCTACTTTCTGTTTTTGTCGCTCAAAAGCAGCTATCCGTTCTTCAGCAACTTCACAGCCGCGTGGCTGGGGGCGCTGATCGTGCTGTTCCTGAACACCGCCGCCTACTCGGCCGAGATCTTTTACGGCGCGCTGCAATCCATCCCCAAGGGCGATACCGAAGCCGCCGACGCCTATGGCATGTCAGGCTGGCCACGGTTCCGACGCATCATCTGGCCCACCATGCTGCGGCTGGCCTGGCCTGCGTACACCAACGAGGCGATCTTTTTGTTTCACGCCACGACGCTGGTGTTCTTCAGCGGCTTTCCCGCATGGCAACAACGCGGCGACGCCCTGTATTACGCCAGCTATTTCGCGGACAAAACGTTCAACCCCTTCGTGCCCTACCCGATCCTCGCGGGCTATTTCATCCTGCTGACGTTGGTGATTGTCAGCCTGTTCGGGCTGGTAAACCGGCACCTGAACCGGCACCTGCCTGCGAACACGCGGCCACGGCTGAAAATTCGGATGAATTTGATCAGATAATGGTGCCCCGAAATTGATCGGATAAGGGGTTTTTGACGGCCCGCGCAAACTTTTGATCAAATTAAATAGACTTTGCACCCCGCGCAGGGATATTCATGGGTCGAATAAAACGAGAGCATCCCATGGACGACTGGCTGAAATCCAACCCCGACATCCGCGCCATCCGCGTCGCGGCATCTGATCTGAACGGACAACCCCGCGGCAAACGTGTGCCTGTGCGCTTTGCTGACAAGGTGATCGAAGACGGAACGCGCTTTCCACTGTCGGTGATGAACCTTGATATCTGGGGCGAAGATATCGACGACAGCCCGTTGGTGATGGAAAGCGGCGACCGCGACGGCGTGCTGAAACCCACCGACCGCGGGTTCGTGCGGATGCCGTGGCTGGACACGCCCACCGGCCTGATGCCGATCTGGATGTTCCACGAGGATGGCCGCCCCTTCGAGGGCGATCCGCGTCATGCGTTGGCGGCCGTTCAGCAACGGTTCACCGATCTGGAACTGACCCCCGTGGTGGCCGTTGAACTGGAATTCTTCCTGATCGACGATTCGGGCCGTGACCTGCGCGTTCCCATCTCGCCCCGCTCGGGCAAGCGGCGTGTGGCGGGTGAAATCCTAAGCCTGCGGGCGCTGGACCAGTTCGACCAGTTCTTTACCGAACTCTATGACGCCTGCGATTCGATGGACATTCCCGCCGACACGGCGATTTCCGAGGCCGGTCTGGGCCAGTTCGAGATCAACATGATGCACCAACCCGACGCGCTGAAAGCGGCGGATGATGCGTGGTTGTTCAAGATGCTGGTCAAAGGCCTGGCGCGCAAACACGGCTTTGCCGCGTCGTTCATGGCCAAACCCTACGAGGATTACGCAGGCTCGGGCCTGCACATGCATTTCTCGGTGCTGGACAAGGACGGCAAGAACATCTTTGACGACGGCACCGAACTGGGATCGGACGCGCTGCGCCATGCCATTCAGGGCTGCCTTGCGGCGATGCCCGGCTCGACGCTGATCTTTGCGCCGCATCACAACAGCTTTGACCGTCTGGTGCCGGGCGCACATGCGCCCACCGGCGTGGCATGGGCCTATGAAAACCGCACGGCAGCCATCCGCGTTCCCTCAGGGTCACCGGTTGCGCGGCGGATCGAACACCGTCAGGCAGGTGGCGACGTGAACCCCTATCTGTCGGTCGCCGCCGTTCTGGGTGCGGCGCTGAACGGGCTGGAAGACAAGATCGCACCACCCGCGCCGATCACCGGAAACGGCTATGATCAGGACCTGCCACAGGTGCCCGAAAACTGGACAAAGGCGATCGACGTCTTTGAAACCAGCCCCGAGATCGCGCGCATCTTTGCCCCCGGGCTGATCCGAAACTTTACCATGACCAAGCGCCAGGAAGCCAAATACATGGAAGAGCTGACCCCAGAAGAGCGGGTCGAAGTTTATCTCGATACCGTGTAGGCTGCACACCAACGCAGGGCGGCTGCCGTCGCCTTGCGGAAAATTTGATCAAATCAGGTGACTCATGAAGATCGGCATTCTGCAAACCGGCCACGCCGCAGCGGAAGTATACAAAGACCACGGCGACTATGACGCGATGTTCCACCGCTTGCTTGGGGGGCACGATCTGGAGTTCGTGACCTTCGACGTGGTGGACATGAAATTTCCCGACAGCATCCAGGACGCCGACGGTTGGCTGATCACCGGATCGAAACACGGCGCCTACGAAGACCTGCCCTTTATCCCCCCGCTGGAAGCGTTCATTCGCCAGATCCGCGACGCGGGCCAACCGCTGATCGGGGTCTGCTTTGGCCACCAGATCATCGCGCAGGCCTTGGGCGGCAAGGTGGTGAAATACGATGGCGGCTGGTCCGTGGGGCGCACCGAATACGACCTGCACGGGGCCAGAATGGCGCTGAACGCGTGGCATCAGGATCAGGTGGTCGAAGTGCCCCCCGGTGCCCGCGTCGTGGGTGCCAGCGACTTTTGCGCCACTGCGGCGCTGCTCTATGGCGACAGCATCTGGACGATCCAGCCGCACCCCGAGTTCGACAGCGGCGTTGTCGACGGGTTGATCCGCTATCGCGGCCCCGGCGTGGTGCCCGACGCGCAACTGCAAGACGCCGCCACCCACCTGAAGGACGCAGACAACAGTTCAGACATCGGCACGTTCATGGCCGAATTTTTCAAGAAAGAGAGAGCATAATGGCCAACGATAGCTGGTTGGAAAGCCTTCCCGAAGCCGCGCAGGCCTATCTTGAGGGGCGGCGACTGGACGAAGTGGAATGTATCGTTTCAGACCTGCCCGGCATTGCCCGCGGCAAGGCCGTGCCTGCCTCGAAATTCATGCGGCAGGATTATTTCCACCTGCCTGACAGCATCTTTTTCCAGACCATCACCGGTGACTGGGGCGAAGCGGCGGGGGCCGACGGGTTCATCGAACGCGACATGATCCTGCGCCCCGACATGGACACGGCCACCGCTGCGCCGTGGACCGGCGACTGGACGTTGCAAGTGATCCACGACGCCTATGACCGCGATGGTGCGCCGGTGCCGTTCAGCCCGCGCAACGTGCTGCGCCGCGTGGTGCAACTGTACCGCGACAAGGGATGGGAGCCGGTCGTGGCCCCCGAGATGGAATTCTACCTGGTGGCGCGCAACATCGACCCCGCCAAGGAAATCGAGCCGATGATGGGCCGGTCGGGCCGCCCTGCCGCCGCGCGGCAGGCCTATTCGATGACCGCCGTCGACGAGTTTGGCCCCGTGATCGACGACATCTATGACTTTGCCGAGGCCCAAGGGTTCGAGATCGACGGCATCACCCAAGAGGGCGGCGCGGGCCAGTTGGAGATCAACCTGCGCCACGGCGACCCGATCAAGCTGGCCGACGAAGTGTTCTATTTCAAACGCCTGATCCGCGAGGCGGCCCTGCGCCACGACTGTTTCGCCACCTTCATGGCCAAACCGATCGCGCAGGAACCCGGTTCGGCCATGCACATCCACCATTCGGTGCTGGACGTGGAAACCGGCGAGAACATCTTTTCCGACGCTGACGGGGCCGAAACGCCCGAGTTTTATCACTTCATCGCCGGGCTGCAAAACCACATGCCCGACGCGCTGGCGGTGATGGCGCCCTATGTGAACAGCTACCGCCGCTACGTCAAAGACCACGCCGCGCCGATCAACCTGGAATGGGGCCGCGACAACCGCACCACGGGCATCCGCGTGCCGCTGTCGTCCCCCGGCGCACGGCGGGTCGAGAACCGCATCGCCGGCATGGACTGCAACCCCTACTTGGGCATCGCGGCCTCGCTGGCCTGCGGTTATCTGGGTCTGGTCGAAGCGACACAGCCCAAGCCCGAGTTCAAGGGCGATGCCTATGAAGGCGAAGGCGACATTCCCCGCGACATGGGCCAGGCGCTGGAAGGGTTCGACGCCGCCGACGCACTGCAAGAGGTGCTGGGCCCGGACTTTGGCCGGGTTTATTCCATCGTGAAACGCGCCGAATACGACGAGTTCCTGCAAGTCATCAGCCCGTGGGAACGCGAGCACCTTTTGCTGAACGCGTGACGATCGTTGCCCCCCGGCCCTCCGGGGGGGATTTTTTGAACCAGAGAAGAGATGCCGCTTCGTGAACCTGCTTTACGCCAATGATGCCTTGGGCGCCTACCCCGACAGTTGGTACGCCGCGACAGCCAACACCCTGCCTGCCTTTGCCCCGCTGAAAGGCGAGACAAAGGCGGACGTCTGCGTGGTGGGCGGCGGTTATACCGGCCTGTCAGCGGCCCTGCATCTGGCCGAAGCGGGGCGCGACGTGGTGCTGATCGACGCGCAGCGCGTGGGCTTTGGCGCGTCGGGGCGCAATGGCGGGCAGTTGGGGTCGGGCCAGCGGGTCGAGCAACCCAAGCTGGAAAAGATGGTCGGGATCGAGGCCGCGCGCAAGCTGTGGGATCTGGGCGAGGATGCGAAACATCTGGTCAAAAGCCTGATCGCAAAGCACCGGATCGACTGCCACCTGAAACCCGGCGTCGCGTGGAGCGCCTCGGACAAGGGCGACGTGGCAGGCTTGCATGACTATGCCGAACACATGGACCGCGTCTACGGCTATCAGATCGAAACCTTTGACGCCGACCGCTTTGCCGCCGAGGTCTGCCCCTCGCCCGACTATTGCGGCGGCATCCTGGACCACGATGCGGCGCATCTGCATCCGCTGAACCTGGCGCTGGGACTGGCGCGGGCCTGCAAGGCGGCGGGCGTGCGGATATTCGAAGGGTCTGCGGCCCAACACATCGACCACGGGGCCAAGGCCACCGTGCGCACCGACGGGGGCCGTGTCGTCGCCGATCACGTGCTGCTGGCCTGCAACGGCTATCTGGGCGGGCTGGAGCGCAAGACGGCTGCACGTGTCATGCCGATCAACAATTTCATCGCGGCCACCGAACCCTTGGGCGCTGCCGCGCAAGAGGTGTTGCGCAAGGACGTGGCGGTGGCCGACAGCCGTTTTGTGGTGAACTACTTCCGGCTGAGCCACGATGGCCGCCTGCTGTTCGGCGGTGGCGAAAGCTATGGCTACAAATTCCCCGCCGACATCTCGGCCAAGGTGCGCGGCCCCATGTCGGTGGTGTTCCCGCATCTGAAAGACGTGCGCATTGACTATGCCTGGGGCGGCACGCTGGGCATCACGATGAAACGCCTGCCCTATCTGGCACGACTGGCGCCCAACATCCTGTCGGCCTCGGGCTATTCCGGTCACGGGCTGGGCACCGCCACCCACGCGGGACAACTGATGGCGCTGGCCGTCGAGGGGCAAGGCGACGGCTTTGACACAATGGCCGCGATCCCGACGACACCCTTTCCCGGCGGCCCTGCGATGCGCACGCCGCTGCTGGCGCTGGCGATGACATGGTATGCGCTGCGCGACCGGCTGGGCGTCTGACGCGCCCTTTCACGCATTCACCCAAAACTGCACAACACCGCCGAAATCTGGTGTCGCGTCACAAAACCGTTTCCTTTTCTGCGTAACTGTTTTACGAAATTGAAAACCGCAGTTAAGGAAATGCAAATATGTCCCTGCCCAACATGCACCACGCCGAACCGATCCCCGAAGCCGCCAAGGCCGAGATTGACCGGCTTTTGCAATCGGGCGACCTGTTCCGTTATACGGCGGCCTCCGACTCTCCGGTGACCCTGCTCGAGGCCGAGTTTGCGCAGATGATGGGCAGCAAATACGCGCTGGCCGTGTCGTCCTGTTCGGCGGCGCTGTTCTTGTCGCTCAGGGCGCTGGACCTGCCCCGTGATGCGCGGGTGCTGATCCCCGGGTTTACCTTTGCCGCTGTCCCCTCTGCCTTGATCCACGCCGATTGCCTGCCGGTGCTGTGCGAAGTGGGCGACAACTATCGCATCGACATGGCGGATTTCGCCGCCAAACTGCCGACCGTCAGCGCCGTGATCGTCAGCCACATGCGCGGACACACGTCGGACATGGACGCAATCATGGGCCTGTGCGACGCCGCAGGCATTCCGGTGATCGAAGACGCGGCCCATTCGCTGGGCACGTTGTGGCATGGCCGCAAGATCGGCACGCTGGGCCGCATCGGCTGCTTCTCGTTCCAGTCCTACAAGATGATCAACGCGGGCGAAGGCGGCATCCTGATCACCGACGACGCCGATCTGGTGGCGCGTGCGGTCATCATGTCCGGCGCGTACGAGCACAACTGGAAGAAACACCCCGTTCTGCAAGACGCCTTTGCCGCGCACCAGAA
Organism: uncultured Pseudosulfitobacter sp.; assembly: GCF_963976325.1. Classification (NCBI taxonomy): domain Bacteria; kingdom Pseudomonadati; phylum Pseudomonadota; class Alphaproteobacteria; order Rhodobacterales; family Roseobacteraceae; genus Pseudosulfitobacter; species uncultured Pseudosulfitobacter sp. The sequence goes on along the minus strand of NZ_CAXBJW010000001.1, from coordinate 70,833 downwards.
CACCCTGCCCCTGTACAACCTGCGCATGGGCAACCTCAGCGCCGCCGTGATCCGCCCGCAACTGCCCGAACTGGCGCGCCGCGTCACCGACGGGCTGGCGGGCCACGATCATGTTGCAGCGCAGTTGAACACCAGCCCATGGATCGACGTGCCCGCCCCGATGGCCCCCGAAACCCGCGCGCCGGATTCGATCCAGTTCAACGTGCAGGGCGTAACCGATGCGCAAGTGCTGGACTATGTCGCCGCCGCCAAGGCGCAGGGCGTCACCGTTCAGGTGTTTGGCCTAAGCGACGACAACGCGCGTGCCTTCTGGAACTGGAAGTTCATCGCCGACCTGCCCGAACTGCCGCAAACCCGTGCCATGCTGATGCGCGCCTGTGACGTGCGTCTGCCGGTGCATCTGACCCGCGCGGAACTGGACACGGTGGCCGACATCCTGCTGGGTGCCGCCGAAGCTGCCTTTGGCGAGGCGCGCGCTTACGGGACCTGAGATCACCACCACGCTCACGGACCAAAAGAAAGGCGGCCCTAGTGGCCGCCTTTTGCTTTAATGGGATGTCGTTGGTCGGGGTGCCAGTGCATTACTTCAGCTTGGACAGCTTCGCCTGCAACTCGGCCAGTTGTTTCTTGATCGCGTCCAGATCTTCGGCGGGCGCTTCGTCTTCGGTTGCCTCGGACGGGTCCATCTGCGGTGTGGTCGACCAGTTGGTCGGGATGCCGCCAATGCCGCCTGTCATCGCTTTGACAAAGGCCGCCTGCTGCGCCTGCATCGCTTCAAGGCCGGGCATCTTGGCAATCGGGTTCATCGCGCCCATGTTTTCCAACATGCGGCTTTGCCCGCTGCGCAGCATCTCGAACGACGCTTCCAGGAACTGCGGCACGACGCTGGCGTTGCCGCCCATGTAGCTGCGCACCAGATCGTTCAGCACATCCACCGGCAGAACGCTTTCGCCGCGGCTTTCGTGTTCGGCGATGATTTGCAGCAAATATTGCCGCGTCAGGTCGTCGCCGGATTTCAGATCGACGATCTGAACCTCGCGCCCGTCACGGATAAATCCGGAAATATCTTCCAACGTCACATAATCGGACGTTTCGGTATTATACAGCCTGCGGCTTGCGTACCGTTTGATCAGCAATGGCTTGTCTTTGGTCGTCACGGAAAATCCTCCCCAGACTACGTGCTGCAATGCAGCTTAGGGGGCCAAATCGAAAATGGAAAGGAAATCATCGCGCTGCGGGTCGCACACGTCAAACGTGTGCACGCAGATCACCGTTCCAAGGCCCACAGGCATAAAAAAAGGGCGGGTCCCTTTCGGAACCCACCCTGATTTACCGCGAATAACAGGGAGGAAATCGCGCGGTTGTCTGTTGCGAATTACTTCGCTGTCGCTTTTTTCACAGCCGCTTGCGCGTCTGTCGAAGCTTTTTTCATCGCTGTCTGAGCTTCTTCGCTCATGTCTTTGCCAGCGGCCATCATCAGTTCAACTGTTTCCATCTGAACTTTTTTGGCGATCTCGGCGAATGCGGCCATGTTTTCAGCAGCCACTTCAGCAGTGGACGACGCGAAGTCGGTCATCGCTTTGGCGTAATCTGCGGGCTCGGTTTTCGCTTTCGACATTTCTGCCAGCTTGGCCAGCGTTTCCTTGGTCCATTTGTTGGACACTTCGGTCGATTTCTCAGCCGCTTCCAGCGCAACACCGGACAGTTTTTCGTTCAGTGTTGTTGCGGATTTGAATGCATCTTCCATCGAAGCTGTGTCGACGGGGAATGCGCCCATCATGTCTTTGAACATCGCGGTCATATCTTGTGTCTTAGCCATTTTACTTGTCCTTTCGGGTTGCAAAGCGGGGCATCCCCGCATTCGGCGTCTGGTTGCGGGGCATCCCCGCGTTTGGCGTCTGACATCAATATAGATGCTGCACTGCGGCATTGCAAGAAAAATGCTGCGCCGCAGCAAAAAAAGACTGACCTAAGGTAATTCCCTAAAAATATCAGCCCTTTGGCTTGTTCGACACATAGGTTCCGGGGGCCTCGCACAGCACTGGGTGCGTAGAATCACCCGGAATACGTGCAGAAATCATCTTGCCCGACCGCTTCTTCAACCATACGCCCCAGCGTGGCCACCACGACCCTTCGTGGAACTGCGCGCCGTCCAGCCAACTGGCGTGATCGCCCGACAGGTCGGTGTTGGTGTAATGGCCGTACTTCTTTTTCGAGGGCGGATTGACGATCCCCGCGATATGTCCCGACTGCGTCATGACAAAGGTCTTTTGCTTGGACCCCATCTGTTGCACGCCGCGAAAGCTGTCTTTCCACGGGGCGATGTGATCTGTCTCGCAGGCGATGGCGCAGACAGGCAGCTCTAGATCGGCCAGCGACAGCTTGTGCCCCAGCAGCTCCATCTCGCCGCGGGCAAGGCGGTCTTCCTGACACAGGCCGCGCAGATATTGCATGGCCATCTTGGCGGGCAGGTTCGTGCCGTCACCGTTCCAGAACAAAAGATCAAACGCAGGGGGCGTTTCGCCCATCATGTAGCTTCGGATTGCAGGTGCGTAGACCAGATCGTTGGACCGCAGAAACGAAAACGTCCGCGCCATGATGACCGACGGCAATACGCCCTTGTCCTCGACCTCGGCCGCGATGCCGTCGATAAAGTCGTTGGTCAGGAAGGGCGCAAATTCGCCCTGTTCGCTGAAATCGGTCAACGCGGTAAAGAACGTGGCGGATTTCACCGAACTGTCGCCGCGCTGCTTGAGGATCGACAGGGTCATCGACAGGGTCGTACCCGCAATACAATACCCCACCGCATTGACCTGCTTCTGGCCGGTGATCTTCTTCACCTCTTCTATGGCGGTGATATACCCCTCTTCCACATACTCCTCGAGCCCGACCTCGCGGTAGGACGCGTCGGGGTTCACCCACGACACGATGAACAGCGTATAGCCTTGGTCGACGATCCATTTGACCAGCGAATTCTGCGCCTTCAGATCCAGAATGTAGAACTTGTTGATCCAGGGCGGAAAGATGATCAGCGGCGTGGCGTGCACCTCGTCCGTGGTGGGGGTGTACTGGATCACCTCCATCATGCGGTTGCGAAACACCACCTTGCCCGGCGACGTGGCAATGTTGTTGCCAATGTCAAAGGCCTGTTCATCGGCCAGTTTGACCACCAGCTCGCCATTGTTGGTTTCCAGATCCTTGATCAGGTTCTCCAGCCCGTCAATCAGGCTTTGGCCTTCGGTCGCCACGGCCTTTTCCAGCGCGTCGGGGTTGGTGGCCAGAAAATTGGTCGGGCTCATCAGATCGACGATCTGGCGGGTGAAATAGCCCAGCCGCCGCTTCTCGGCGGGGTCCATATCCTCGACATTGTTCACAGCCTCAAGCAGTGCTGCCGAATTGATCTGGTACTGTTGTTTGACGTAATTGAAATAAGGGTGATGGCTCCACATCGGGTTGGCAAAGCGCCGGTCCGTCGGGCCGGTGTCCTCGGGGGCCGACATGCCCCCCTGCGTCAACGCCTTCTGCGCCTCGACAAAATGGGCCATCGTCTTCGACCAATAGCCCATCTGCTGTTCGATCAGTTTGGCCGGATTATGGATGGCATCCTGCCAATAGGCGGTCGCAGCCTTGCCAAACAGCTCTTGATTCGGGCCATCTAACGCAGCGTTATGTGTGCTGCGCTGCGTCATGACACGCGTCAGGCGTTCGCGCAGTTCGTCCACTTTGGAAAGGTTTTCTGTCAATTTATCGAGAGTTTCACCCGACATTTCACCAGATACTGTGTCTTTTGTTGTCATAGTGAAACGAACCTCGTACTTTGCAGTTGCAGCATTATGTAGTATCGTACCCTTTATTACGTCGCCGACTTCGGGGAGGCTATGCGACGACTGCGCCGGGCACACCCGGCAGAAACAGGAGACCCGAAATGCGTAACATGGCCACATATGATCTGATGGAGACAATCAGAACGACGAATCAATGGCTTGGCGCTTCGGCCCTTGCGATGGGATCATACCCTGCCTTCTCCATGATCCCAAACCCTGCATTCGAATGGATGCGCGCATGGGGCGAAGTCACCGAGCGCAGTTTCCAGCGCATGGTTGTCAAACCCGACTGGAACATCCCGCACTTCACCGCCAAAGACGGCAAGGACCACATCGTGTCGGTCACAAAGGTTGTCGAAGACAGCTTTGGCGACCTGATCCACTTTGACGTGGCAGGCCACAGCGATGACAAACCCACCGTGCTGCTGGTTGCCCCCATGTCGGGCCACTATGCCACGCTGCTGCGCAAAACCGTGATTTCGCTGTTGCCCGACTGTGATGTCTATATCACCGACTGGCACAACGCCCGCGACATCCCTGTCAGCGCCGGCAAGTTCGACATCGAAGATTACACGCTGTACCTTGTGAACTTCATGAAACATCTGGGGCCGGACACCCACGTGATCGCGGTGTGCCAGCCTGCCCCGCTGACACTGGCTGCAACCGCCTATCTGGCCGAAGAAGAACCCGAAGCCCAACCGCGCAGCCTGACACTGATCGGCGGCCCGATTGATCCGGGCGCTGCGGCGACCGAGGTGACCGACTTTGGCCACAGCGTCACCATGGGCCAGCTTGAAAAGGCGATGATCCAGCGCGTCGGGTTCAAGTTTGCCGGGGTCGGCCGGAACGTCTATCCGGGCCTGTTGCAACTGTCGTCGTTCATCTCGATGAATGCGGACAAACACGCCAAGGCGTTCAACGACCAGATCTCGCGCGCCGCACGCGGCGAAGCGTCTGACCACGACAAGCACAACGAATTCTACGACGAATACCTTGCCGTGATGGATATGACCGCAGAATTCTACCTGTCCACGGTCGAACGCATCTTCCAGAACCACGAGATTGCCAAGAACGAATTCGTGGTCGCGGGCCGTCAGGTCGACATCGGCAAGATCACCACGGTGGCCGTAAAAACCGTCGAAGGCGGCGAGGACGACATCACCGCCCCCGGCCAGTGCATCGCGGCGCTGGACCTGTGCACCGGCCTGCCGGACGAAAAGAAAGCCAGCCACGTGGAACCCCGCGCCGGTCACTACGGCATCTTCGCGGGCAGCAGCTGGCGCAACAACATCCGCCCGATGGTGCTGGAGTTCATCAAGAAGAACAGCGGCACCGATGCGCCTGCCAAGGCAGCAGCGAACACCACGCAAAAGCCGGATGGAACACCCAAGGCACTGCGCAAGAACGGAACGACCGACCAACCGGTTTGACACCTCTCTGACATATCGCAACAATCCGACAAAGCGCCCCGCCGATAACACCGGCGGGGCGCTTTTCATTTTACATTGTCGTTTTTGTTGAAATTGTCGCTTTTACACTATTTCATGGACCATGACGAAAGAGCGCGATGACCGCGTTCGAAGCGGCCCCGCCCTATTCTGGCGCACCGCTTTAAACTACTCACCACAAAAGATGAGAGTTTCATGAAAGTTTCCAAAACCATCCATCCCGCCGCACGTGACTATGCCGCCGAAGTGTCCGCGGGCACCTTGTCGCGTCGCGAATTCATGACACGCGCCACCGCATTGGGTGTCAGCGCCAGCGCCGCCTATGGGTTGCTGGGTCTGTCCAAGCCGGCCCATGCCGCCGCCCACGCCCAGTCGGGTGGCACGCTGCGCATCGAATCCTCGGTCAAGGCGCTGAAAGATCCGCGCACCTATGACTGGCCGCAGATGTCGAACTTTACCCGTGGCTATCTGGAATATCTGGTCGAATACCAGATCGACGGCAGCTTCAAACCGGCCCTGCTGGAAAGCTGGGAGGTCAACGACGACGCCACCGAATACACGCTGAAGGTCCGCCCCGGCGTGACCTGGAGCAACGGCGACGCCTTTACCGCCGAGGACGTGGCGTTCAACATCGCCCGCTGGTGCGAGAAAAGCGTCGAGGGCAATTCGATGGCCTCGCGCATGTCGTCGCTGGTGGACGAAGAAACCGGCACGGCCCGAGAGGGGGCGATCACCGTGGCCGATGAAAACACCGTGGTTCTGACACCGGCCAAGCCTGACATCACCCTGATTGCAGGCTTTTCCGACTACCCCGCCGCCATCGTGCACCAGTCGTTCAACGGCGACCCGCTGGACAACCCCATCGGCACCGGCCCCTACCTGCCCGAGGAATTCGAGGTTGGCAACCGCGCGGTTCTGGTCAAGAACACCGACCACCAGTGGTGGGGCGAAGGCGCCTATCTGGACCGCATCGAATATCTGGACTTTGGCACCGATCAGGCCAGCATCGTGGCCGCTGTCGACGCGGACGAGGTTGACATGATCTATGAAAGCATCGGCGAGTTCATCCCGATCCTGGACGACATCGGCTGGAACAAATCCGAAGCCGTCACCGCCAACACCGTGGTGATCCGCGCCAATCAAGAGGCCGAGATTGACGGCAAAAAGCCCTATGCCGACGCCCGCGTGCGCCGCGCGCTGGCCATGGCCATCGACAACAGCGTGCTGCTGGAGCTGGGGTTTGCGGGCAACGGGCGCGTGGCCGAAAACCACCATGTGTCGCCGATCCATCCCGAATACGCCGAACTGCCCGCCCCCGTCTTTGACCCCGCCGCCGCCAAGGCGCTGATGGAAGAAGCAGGTATGGGCGATTTCGAACACGAGCTGATTTCGATCGACGACACATGGCGCAAGGACACCACCGACGCCGCCGCCGCCATGCTGCGCGACGCCGGTATCAACGTGAAACGCACGATCCTGCCCGGCTCGACCTTCTGGAACGACTGGCTGAAATATCCGCTGTCGTCCACCGACTGGGCGCAGCGGCCCTTGGGTGTGCAGGTTCTGGCACTGGCCTACCGCTCGGGCGAGGCATGGAACGAAACCGCGTTTTCCAACGCCGAATTCGACAGCCTGCTGAGCGACGCGCTGGCGATTGCCGATGCGGACCAGCGCCGCGAGGTGATGGCCAAGATCGAAAAGATCATGCAGGACGAAGGGGTGATCGTGCAGCCTTACTGGCGTTCGATCTACCGCCATCACAAGCCCGAGGTGATCGGTGCGGAAATGCACCCGACGTTTGAAATTCACGTCGCCAAACTGGGTTACGCGGCTTAAGTCCCGTGCCAAGGGGTCCGATCCGGTGGCGGGTCGGACCCCTTTAGCTGCGCAGAACCAGCGGCTGTTTCATCCACTCTTTCAGCGCCTCGGTGGTGTCTTCGGGCTGTTCCAGCGTTGGCATATGGCCCGAGCTTTCCAGGACCACCAGCTTGGCATAGGGGATCAGTTCCGCGATGAAGTTGTGGTGCTTGACCGCCATTTCCGCGTCATGGGCTCCGCACAGCACCAGCGTCGGAACCTTGCATTTGCGCAAGGTGCTTTGCTGGTCACGGCGCCGTTGCATTGCGCGCGACTGGCGCACGAATACATCCGCACCCAGATCGCGCGCCATATAGCTCATCAACGATCTCGCCGTCGCACTCCACTCTGTCCGCGCAAGATCTTGGGTTCGGGCAATCGAAGGCATCGCTTCGCGCATCCGACCACTGCGCGCAGCCACTATCTGCGCTTCGCGGTCTGCTGCGATTTGCGGTGTTTCCGCCAGCGCATTCGTCGAAATCAGCGCAAGGCGGGTCACACGGTCAGGCGCACGGCGCAGGATTTCCATTGCGACCATCGCGCCAAATCCCAGTCCCGCAAGGGCAAAGCGCGCGGGGAGCTGATCCAGCAGGTTCGATGCAATCTCTTCGATCCGTTCGCCTTGGGTCACCGGCGCGAAGGTCACACAAATGTCGTTGGAAAAGGCCGCTATCTGATCGTGGAATACGCGTGCATCGCACATCATTCCGGGGATAAGGACCAAGGGTTCGGCCATGCCTGTCTCGCGCTTTTTGCTGCTGCGTTTGTCCGGCACCATGTCGTATGCGCGCGTCTGTCACAAGTGTTAACCCTTGCGGGGGGCAAGCACCTGCCTAAGGCAACTCCAACCCGCGATAGCTGGGAAAATCCGCATAGCGCGCATGCCTTGCCTCCTGCCCCTCCTCAGGCGCATCCCCTGCCCGCAACAGCATCCCCCGTGGCGCGATATAGCTTGAGATGGTGCGCAGCGGTGTGGGCCGCCAGTCCAGATTGAACGCGCACAGCTTGGGAAAGAACCAGATCGCGGAATAGGGCAGATGGTCGTGCAGCCACCACGCCAGATCGCGCCAGTCGCGCCCCTGCGCATAGCGGTCGGAAAACCACGGGATCGCCAGCGAGGTGCCCGCAATGGCATCCGCGCCCCCGGCCCGGTCCCAGATGTGGCATTCCATCGGGTTGTCGTTGCGCGCACAGTTCAGCGCGTTTTCGTTGCCAAAGCGGTTCAGCTCAGGCGACCGATAGCCCGACCGGATCGCCAGACGGCCAAAGGTTTCGGTCAGCGGGTCCAGCAGTTCGGTGCACAGCATCCGCCCGTTGGCGATGGCAAGGTCGGGATCGACGGGCACATTGGGAATGCCGTGCAGGCTGCCGATCTCGGAATACAGAAAATCGCGCATGTAGAAATGTTTCGACAGCCTGACGCGCCCCAGCTCTTCCAGCCCGCGCATACTGCGCGGCGGGCGCATCAGGCGGCCCCGTTCCACTGAAATGCGCCGTCCGGTCCCAGCGGCGCAAAGGGGTTGTGCGCCACCTCCCAGATGTGGCCCTCGGGGTCGGCGAAATATCCGATATGCCCGCCCCAGAACACGTCATGCGCGGGCTTCAGAATGCGCGCGCCCGCCGCCTCGGCGCGGGCCAGCAGCGGGGCCACCTCGTCCTTGGCGCGCACGTTATAGGACAGCGTCATCGCCCCGCGCCCCAGTTCGCCCTCGGGCAACCCAAGATCACGCGCCAGATCGGCCAGCGGGTACAGGCCCAGCGTCTGCCCGATCAGGTCAAAGGCAACGACCCCGTCGGGGCTGTCCACCGCCTGCCAGCCCAGCGCCGTGTAAAACGCCGCCTGCGCCGTCATATCGTGCACCCCAAGGGTGATCAGGCTGATCCGCTGTTCCATCATTCAATCTCCTTCAACCATCCCAGAATGCCCGCGACCATCATATCCGTCTGGCCGGGCGACATGATAGCCCCCGCGACCACATGGGCGGCGGGGTCATCGCCCGGTTGCAGATCGGGATAGGCGCGGGTCGCCACGGTGCCCCAGTCGGCCCCCCACTGACGGCGGATACGGTCGGTGGCCTCGGCCTGCACCACTTGATCGTTGTCGGAATACCAGAACAAGGCAGGCGTCAGGAACAGCCCGTGGTCCAGCGCGTTCACCGCCTTGATCAGCGCGCCCATCGGCAGGGTGGCGACAGAGGGATAGGACGTGGTCCAATATTTCGCCTGCCCGTCATTGCGCGGGGCAAAGCGGATGGTGTCGCCGGCGATCCATGGTGCCCATGTGCGCGCGGCAGGCCACGTCAGGATGCGGGCAAAGGGGTTGTTGATGCCATAGTTGGGCGAGACAAGGACCACCGCCGCGACGTTGTCCATATGCACCGGGCTGTTCACCGCCGCCGTGATCACCGTGGCTCCGGTCGACGTACCGATCAGCAGCACCTTGTCACCCAGCGCCCGCGCGGCGGCCAGCCCTTCGGCCATGTCGGCCATCCAGCCCGCAACGGTGCCCTCGGCCATCGCGGCAGGCCCGCGCCCGTGACCTTGCAGACGGGTGTAGATCAGGTTCGCGCCCAGCGCCTGCGCCACGCGGTCGGGCACGGGGCGGATTTCTTCGGACGTTGCGGAAAAGCCGTGCACATAGAGCACCGACCATTCGGTCCTGGCCTCGGGCTCACCCGCCCAGATCACCCGCTTTTCGGTGCCCGGCGTGATGTCATCAAAGCGCGCCTCGGTGCGGGCGAAATGGGCCGCGACACCGTTGTCGAACTGCGCCGTGTCGAAATACATGTCCAGCGGTGCCGGTTCGCGCGGGCCAAAGGCCACCAGTGCGGCCACCGCCACCAGCAGCCCCACAAACACCCAGCCCAGCGCGCGCGCCATCAGACCGCCGCCGCGATGACATCGGTCACCGCCTGTTCGATCAGCCCCAGGCACGGCCCATCGGAAAAACGGTGGTCGGCGTCCTTGACCAGCAGCAGCCGCATGTCGGGGCTGTCGGCGTGGTTCAGCAGGCGCACGGCGGTTTCGGTGCTGACGGCGCTGTCGGCGGTGCCTTGCAGGCAGCGCACGGCAAAGGGCAACGGCAGCGGATCGCGCAGCACCAGACGGGTGCGCCCGTCGTCGACCATCCGTTTGGTGATGATGTACGGCTCCATATAGTCCGACGGCATGGCAATCTGCCCGTCACGCTCCAGAGCCGCCTTTTGCGCGTCGGTGAAGTGCGCCCAATATCCGTCCTCGGTGAAATCCGGTGCCGCCGCGATGGTCACCAGCCCCGCGACCCGTTCGGGGTGCGCGCGGCAGAACAGCAGCGATTGCCAGCCGCCCATGGACGACCCTACGGGGATCACCTTGCCCGTCGTCAGCGTGGTGATCGCCGCCGCCGTGTCCTCGGCCCAGTCGCCGATGCAGCCTTCCTCGAATGTCCCGCTGCTTTGACCGTGGCCGGAATAGTCGAACCGCAGGAACGCACGACCTTGGGCAGCACACCATGCTTCCAGATGCACCGCCTTGGTGCCTTCCATATCGGATTTAAGCCCGCCCAGAAACACCACGCAAGGGCCGTCCCCCGCCGTCAGATGATAGGCGATGCGACGCCCTTGTAGCGTTTCCAGATACTGCGGGTCGGACATGTGCGGCTCCTTGGGGTGGGATGTTGGCCGCAGTCTGCGCAGGGAGCGGGGCGCGTTCAACCGTATTGTTTGGCAAAGCCACCCCCGGACGGCTTCCCCGCTCTCGCACGGCCCGCTATGACCTAACGTCAAAGCCACCCGCCGCTGGTGTACCTTGCGCTTTCTACGCTTGTGGATCACAAGCAAATTCATGCAAGCGCCCCCGAAAATGTTGATCCCCGTCCTGACCCTGTCGAACTTTCTGATCGGCGTGGGGGCGTTCATCATCATCGGTATGCTGGAGCCGCTGGGTGCCGACCTGAACATCACGCCCGCCCACGCCGGACAGCTTCTGACCGTCTACGCGCTGGCCTATTCGGTGCTGTCGCCGGTGCTGGTCGCCGTAACGGGCCGCATCGGGCGACGGCGGGTGATGGCGCTGGGGCTGTCGTTGTTCGGCCTTGCCGCGTTGATGTCGGCGCTGGCGCCGTCGATGCTGGTGCTGAATATGGCCCGCGTCGTGGCCGCTGCGGGGGCGGGGCTGTTCACGCCGGTGGCCGCCGCCACTGCCGCAGCACTTTTCCCGCCCCAGCAACGCGCGCGGGTGCTGGCGATGGTGTTCTTCGGTTTCAGCGTGGCACAGGTGCTGGGCGTGCCTGCGGGCAGCTACATCGCCTATACCTTTGGCTGGCGCTGGGGGTTCTGGAGCGTTGTGGCCCTTGCCCTGCCCTGCATTGCGATGATCTGGCGCCATGTGCCTGCGGGTCTGAAGTTTCAGCCGATCACGCTGCGCGATCTGCGTCAGGTGCTGGGCAATTTGCGGATGATCCTTGCGGTGCTGTTCACCAGCTCGTTCCTGGGGGCGACCTATATCCTTTACACCTACATGGCCCCGCTGCTGAGCGAAACCATGGGCTATGGCCGCAACGGCGTGACGCTGGTGCTGGCGGTGTCGGGCGTGGGGGCCGTGATCGGCAATCTGGCCAGCGGTCTGCTGACCGACCGGCTGGGATGGAAGCGCACGCTGGTGTCGCTGTGCCTGTGCCAGATCGTGCTGTTGCCGGTCTATTCGCTGCTGCCCCTGTCGGACATCATGCTGATGGGCCTGACGACTGTGTGGGCGATGACCGGCTGGGCGTTCATGGCCGCCCAGCAAACGCGGCTGATCGGGCTGGCCGGATCGCAGGCCACCGTGGTGCTGGCGCTGAACGCGGCCGCCATCTATGTGGGCGCGGCCGTCGGATCGGCCATCGGCGGCTGGGTGCTGTCGCACGCGGGCCTGTCCGCATTGGGATTTGCCGCGACCGTCGGCATGGTGGCGGCCCTTGCGCATCTGCTGCTGTCGGCACGAATGTCACCATCGGCTGCCCCTGCCCCTTGACGCAGCCGCGCAGCCCCGCCAAAAGGCTGGCACACATATAACCCGCAACCGGGCGTTCCGTGGGCGCCAAACTGACGAGGAGTGCCAAGATGGCCCAAGTCTCCCTTACCTTTCCCGACGGCAACGCACGCGACTATGATGCCGGCATCACCGCCGCCGAAGTCGCGGAAAGCATTTCCAAATCACTGGCCAAAAAGGCCATCAGCGCGACCGTAGACGGCCAGCACTGGGATTTGCAGTGGCCGATCAACGCCGACGCGCAGATCGCCATTCACACCATGCAGGACGACGAGCAGGCCAACGAACTGGTCCGCCACGATCTGGCGCACATCATGGCCCGCGCCGTTCAGGAAATCTGGCCCGATACCAAGGTCACCATCGGCCCCGTCATCAAGGACGGCTGGTACTATGACTTTGACCGCGCCGAACCCTTCACCCCCGAAGATCTGGGCGAGATCGAAAAGAAGATGAAAGAGATCATCAACAAACGCGATCCCGTCCGCACCGAGGTCTGGGAGCGCGATGTTGCGATCAAATACTACGAAGACCGGGGCGAGCCCTACAAGGTCGAGCTGATCGAAAGCATTCCCGGCGACGAGCCGCTGCGCATGTACTGGCACGGCGACTGGCAGGATCTGTGCCGCGGTCCGCACCTGCAACACACCGGACAGGTTCCGGGCGACGCGTTCAAGCTGATGTCGATCGCCGGTGCCTACTGGCGCGGTGACAGCAGCCGCCAGATGCTGCAACGCATCTACGGCGTGGCCTTCACCGGCAAGGAAAAGCTGCGCGCGCATCTGAACATGCTGGAAGAAGCCGCCAAACGCGACCACCGCAAGCTGGGCCGCGAGATGGACCTGTTCCACATGCAGGAGGAAGCCCCCGGTCAGGTGTTCTGGCACCCGAACGGCTGGACCATCTACACCGAGTTGCAGGACTATGTCCGCCGCAAGCAACGCGCGGGCGGCTACCGCGAGATCAACACACCGCAGGTCGTGGACCGCAAGCTGTGGGAAGCGTCGGGGCACTGGGACAAGTACCAGCATCACATGTTCATCGTCGAGGTGGACGAAAGCCGCGATGGTGAAAACGACGACGCCGAGGTCAAGAACAAGGCGCAAACCCGCATCAACGCGTTGAAACCCATGAACTGCCCCTGCCACGTGCAGGTGTTCAATCAGGGCCTGAAATCCTACCGCGACCTGCCGCTGCGGCTGGCCGAATTCGGGTCTTGCGCGCGGTTTGAACCCTCGGGTGCATTGCACGGCATCATGCGGGTGCGCGGCTTTACCCAGGACGACGGCCATATCTTCTGCACCGAGGATCAGATCGAAACCGAATGCGCCCGGTTCATCGAATTCCTGGCCGACATCTATGCCGAGCTGGGCTTTCCCACCTTCGAGATCAAATTCGCCACCCGCCCCGAAAAGCGCGTGGGCACCGAGGAATCGTGGGATTACGTCGAAAACGCGCTGGAAGAAGCGATCCGCAAGACCGGCCGCACCTACACGCTGGAACCCGGCGACGGCGCGTTCTACGGCCCCAAGCTGGACTTTTACCTGACCGACGCCATTGGCCGGGTCTGGCAGTGTGGCACGTTCCAGGTTGACCCCAACCTGCCCGAACGGCTGGACGCGACCTATATCGCGCAGGACGGGGCCAAGGCGCGCCCGTTCATGTTGCACCGCGCAACGCTGGGCAGTTTTGAACGCTTCATCGGCATCCTGATCGAAGAGCACGCAGGCAAGCTGCCGTTCTGGCTGGCCCCGCGTCAGGTTGTGGTGGCGTCGATCATTTCGGATGCGGATGACTATGTGCAAGAGGTCGTCGCCGCCCTGCAAGCGCGCGGCGTGCGCGCCGAGGCGGATCTGCGCAACGAAAAGATCAACTACAAGGTCCGCGAGCATTCGGTTGGCAAGGTGCCCGTCATCCTGGCCGTGGGTGCCCGCGAGGTCGAGGAACGCACCCTGTCCGTGCGGCGTCTGGGCGAAAAACAGACCAGCGTGCAATCGCTGGACGACGTTCTGGTGACGCTGGCGGACGAAGCCACCCCGCCCGACCAGAAAGCCTGACACATTTGGCGCGGCACCGGCATCAGCCCCGGTGCCGCGCCGCAGAAATTGTTACAGAACACGATCAAAGCCCGCGATGCTGTGGCCGGATTGCCGAAATCCTGTAAGATTTGCCCCACTTGTGCGGCCACCAGCTAACACACATGTGAATAACAGCCTCGTGAGTGGTAGAGTACACAGACGCACCACTACTCTGGATGCAAGGGCCGTCAGTGCCCGCACCAAAGTGATATGTTTAAGGGAGATTGAAGATGTCCAACACCATGAAAACCGCCGCCCTGCTGGGCGCTGTTGCCGCTGCGATGACAGCGCAAACCACAAGCGTCAGCGCCGCGACCAAAGAGAAATGCTATGGCGTGTCGCTGGCGGGTGAAAACTCGTGCAAGGCGGGCGAAGGCACCACCTGTGCGGGCACCTCGACCGTGGATTACCAAGGCAACGCCTGGACGCTGGTCGATGCGGGCACCTGCACCGACATTGACCTGCCCGCGATGGCCGACGGCACCCCGCGCACCGGCGCGCTGGAAGAGCTGGACCGCGATCTGCCTTCTGCCTAAGGCACCTGTTGCACCGGGTCCAATCCGGCCCGGTGCACGCCCCCCTGCGTGAAAGGCCACCCCCCATGCTGGACGCACGCCGCCCCCCCAACACATTGCCAAACGCCCCCGGCGTCGGGTTCAAGCCTGCGCATTTTCAGGGGCTGACCGATGATCCCGGCCCCGTGCGCTGGATCGAGGTGCATGCCGAAAACTACATGGGCGACGGGGGCCGGCAGATCGCGCAACTGCGCGCACTGTCCGAACAATTTGCCACCTCGGTGCATGGCGTGGGGCTTAGCATCGGCGGCACGCAGGATCTGGACACTGACCATCTGGCGCGGCTGAAACACGTGTGCGACTGGCTGAAACCCGACAGCTTTTCCGAACATCTGGCGTGGTCCACCCATGGGGCCGAGTACATGAACGACCTGCTGCCCCTGCCCTATACCGATGCGACGCTGGCCCATGTGGCGGCGCATATTGCGCAGGTCCAGGACACGCTGGGCCGCCAGATGCTGCTGGAAAATCCGTCCAGCTATCTGGCCTTTGACGACAGCACATGGTCGGAAACCGATTTCCTGGCCGAACTGGTGCGCCGCACCGGCTGTGGGCTGCTGCTGGACGTGAACAACGTGTTCATTTCCGCCACCAATCTGGGCACCAGCCCCGAGGCGTATATCGACGCCTACCCGCTTGAGGCCGTGGGCGAATTGCACGTGGGTGGCCATGCCGAAGATGCCGACGACCACGGCGCGCCGCTTCTGATTGACAGCCACGGTGCGCCTGTGGCGGGTGCGGTCTGGACCTTGCTGGGCCGCGTTCTGGCGCGCACGGGGCCAAAGCCGGTGCTGGTCGAATGGGACAACGACGTGCCCGACTGGCCCACCCTGCGCGCCGAGGCCGACCGCGTCGCCGATGCGCTGGCGCCTGCATGAAACAAGCGCCGTTTTACACCGCCCTGCTGGACCCTGAGCAGCCCGCCCCCGACGGGTTGACCGACGGACGCGGCGCGCCGGCCGGCAAACGCTTTGACGTTTACCGCAACAACGTGATGCAATCGCTGACGGATGTGATGCGCGCAGGGTTTCCGGTGGTGCGCAAGCTGATCGGGGCGCAGAATTTCGACATCGTGGCGGGGGCGTTTATCCGCGCCCAGCCCCCCAGCGAGCCAATCATGCAACGCTATGGCGCGGGCTTTGACAGCTTTCTGGCCGAGGTGCCGCAGCTTTCGCATCTGGGCTATCTGGGCGATGTGGCGCGGCTGGAACAGGCGCTGCGCCTGTCCTACCACGCCGCCGACAGCGTGCCGCTGGATGCCGCCCGCCTTGGCGATCTGGCGACGGACGCGCTTGGCGCGGTGCAGTTGGCTTTTGCGCCTGCCGTGCACCTGATCCC
This sequence comes from uncultured Pseudosulfitobacter sp., assembly GCF_963976325.1. Lineage (NCBI taxonomy): Bacteria > Pseudomonadati > Pseudomonadota > Alphaproteobacteria > Rhodobacterales > Roseobacteraceae > Pseudosulfitobacter > uncultured Pseudosulfitobacter sp. The sequence goes on along the minus strand of NZ_CAXBJW010000001.1, from coordinate 54,706 downwards.
TTCGGCCTGGCCGCTTTTTGACATCTGGCGGTTCAACACCGAGGACGGCGCGCCCAAGCCGCAGCCCGTGGCGCAGTACGTTCTGGTCACCCGCGCCGAATACGACCCCGCCCCGCACGCCCTGTCCCCGGCCCAAGGCGCGTGGGTTGCGGCGTTGATGTCCGGCGCGACGTTGGACGCAGCACAGGACACGGCGACCACGGTCGATGCCGACTGCGATATTGCGGCTGCGATGGCGCTGCTGTTTGCGCAGAACGCTGTGACCGGCCTGATGTTGGACCCCTCTGCGAAAGACCCTGCATGATCCAGCGATACACCCGCCTGACCGCCACCCTGGACCGCGCCGACTGGCTGCTGCCCACGCTGGCGCGTGTGGTGTTTGTCGGCGTGCTGCTGCTGTATTTCTGGGTGTCGGCCCTGACCAAGCTGGGTGACGGCGTAGCGGGGTTGGTGTGGCTGTCGGACACCGCCTATGTGCAGATGTTCCCCAAGGCGGTCGAAGCGGTGAACTATGATGCCACGCAACTGGGCTGGGGCTATTGGCCCATTGCGGTGCTGGGCACATGGGCGGAATTTCTGCTGCCGCTGTGCATTGCCATCGGGTTGCTGACGCGGTTGGCGGCGCTGGGAATGATCGTGTTTGTCGCAGTTCAAAGTTACGTGGACATTCACGGCCATGACGTAGGCGCCAAGGCCACAGGCGCGTGGTTCGACCATGTCTCGGGTGCCGCGATTCTGGATCAACGTGCGCTGTGGGTGTTGTTGCTGCTGATCCTGGTGATCAAGGGCGCAGGGCCGGTCAGCCTGGATGCGGCCCTGAGGTCGGCGCGGCGCTAGCCATCAACGCCCAGTGCATCACGTGTGGCCGCGTCCCAGCCCAGATGCATCCGGTCGCCGTCCACGATCAGCGGGCGTTTCATCAACGCGGGATGTTCCGCCAGCAGTGTCGCCTGCGGCAGCGCCCGTGCGGCATCATCCAGCCCGCGCCAGGTGGTGCTGCGGGTGTTGGTCAGCGCATCGCCAAAGGTCGCTTGCGCCTGCGCCATAACGTCGCCCGGCACCCCGTCCTTGCGCACATCCACAAAGGTCGCATGCGGCAATGCCTTGATCGCCTTGCGGCAGGTGTCGCATGTTTTCAGCCCATAAATCCGCATCATTGTCCTCCTATTGGGCATGACATAGGAAATCTGCCCCCCGATTGCATGGCTTTTTCTTGATTTTTTCCAAGGTTGAACAATCTTGATAGGTGTGGCGGTGGCATCGGGCCTGAACCCCTTGCGAAGTCACGGCAATGTCCCGTGGGGTCACGGGAGTGAATGTAAGGCAGAAGGAGGCACGGGAATATGCCAACTGGCACCGTGAAGTGGTTCAACACCACAAAAGGTTACGGCTTCATCGCACCGGACGAGGGCGGCAATGATGTTTTTGTACATATTTCAGCAGTGGAAAGATCCGGTTTGACGGGCCTGGCCGACAATCAGAAGGTCAGCTTCGAACTGTCCGAAGGCCGCGACGGGCGGCAGATGGCTTCGGATTTGACGTTGCTGTGAAACCCGTGCAGGTCGACAGGCCCGGACGTTGGATCGGGCCTGTTGATCTGATGAGGTGGGGTCAGTCGTAGGTGCAGCCCTTGGTGCCGATGGGGCAGTCGTAGGTGCTTTGACGGGCTTTGACGCGCTGGACCGGGTGTTGCATGACCTGGCTGTAGGTCACCGGCTGGTTCGGGGTGCCGCAGCAGATTACGCCATTGATTGTAATGGGTTGCAGGCCGGCGGGGCAGTAATTGGCACTGCTGGGATAGGCATAGATCGCGGGGGTGTCAGAGGCCAGTGCGGGCATGGTGCCCAGCAGGGTCAGGCCGAATGCGGCGGTCAAAATGGATTTTATGTGCATGTGATCCTCGTCTCGGATGAAGGGCGTTCAATGCATCTTAGTTTGGCTACACTTCGTTAACCTGTCCAGTTTTTTCTGTAGTTTCACAGGGTTGCACGAAGGGACGTGTAGCCGCGAAAGCGGATGCGGCCGCCCTGTGTGCGGGATGTGATGGTGTAATTGGGATAGCGTTGCACAAAGCGCGCGATGGCGATGCGGCCTTCCATGCGGGCGAGGGTCAGGCCGACGCAGACGTGGGGGCCGCCGGCGAAGGCAAGGTGACGGTTGGGGCTGCGGGTGATGTCGAAAACATCTGCGTTCTCAAAGGCTTGGGGGTCACGGTTGGCGGCACCGATGCACAGGTGCAGGTTGGTGCCGGCGGCAATCTGGTGGCCTGCGATCTGACAGTCGGTGGCGGCCGTGCGGTTGCCGAACTGGTTGGGCGAGGCGCAACGCAGGACCTCTTCTACGCAGGGGGCGATCAGGTCCATGTCATTGATAAGACGGAACTTTTCCGCCGGATGATCGTGCAGCAGGGCCAGTCCGTTGCCGATCAGATTGGTGGTGGTCTCGTGGCCTGCGTTCAGGATGAAGATGCAGTTCTGGATCAACTCGATCTCGGTCAGGGTGCCGTCGCTGTCGCCCTGGATCAGACGGGTCAGAACATCGGTGTCGGGATCGCCCGGGCGGGCGGTGCGGCGGGCGATAAGTCCTTGAAGATATTCCTTGAATTCCGAAACGGCCTGTTGCCCTGCGGCCAGTTGGGCGGGGGTCAGCACGGGTTCCAGCGCGCCAAGGATGGCCAGGGACCAGTCACGCAGGGGACCGCGTTCTGACTGGGGAATATCAAGCAGGTTTCCGATGATCTGGATGGGGATGGTCGAGGCGAAATCCTCAATAATATCAGCGTGTTGCGGCAGGTTGTCCAGCAAGTGATCGACGGTTTCGATCAGGCCCGGTTCCATGCGCTGAATGGCACGCGGGGCCAACGCCGAGGCCATGATGCGCCGCACACGGGTGTGCAGCGGCGGATCGTTGAACACCAGCGAGGTGGTGTGGTGTTCATAAAGCGGCGTGCCCGCGCCGAATTTCGGTTTGAAAACAACACGTTTGTCGGAGGTAAAGGTGGTGGTGTCCTTGTAGACGGCACCAAGATCGGCGTGACGGGACAGCAGAACCGAGCCGTCGGGCTGCGGGCAGACGGGGGCGGTTTCCAGCAGCCGGTCGTAATGAGGGAACGGGTTTTCGTGGAAGCCGGCGGGAAGGTTTGCAAGGTCAATCATGGGGACAGTGTAGCGCGGAATTTACGGAACGCACGGGGGATTAACGCCGGTTTCTTGCGGCGATCCGCGGCGTGGGACGGGGTGAATTTGTACGTATCGCGGGCAATCTTGTACAAGATTGCGGTGGGAATTTGGCACAAATTCCCGTGTTTTTGCGGTGTTGTACGTATTTGGGCGAGATGTGTACGGATTTTGCAGCGGGTTAAGGATGGGTTAACGGGAATGGTTAATTTGGGGGGGTAATCGCCGTCTTGGAAAACGTCCAGTGGACGTTTTCAGGCGCGAACGGGCGGAGCCCCGGGAGGCGCGGTCCGGCGCAGCCGGATTGAACAGTCCGGGGGACTGTTCAAAGGGCCGAACGCACAATCCGCAAGGATTGGGCCGGGGATGCAGGTGGTTTGGGTTGTGTGGCTTGGAGAGGGCCGCGCCCGAACCGAGGGGCTGGTGCGAAGCGCCCGCCCCGTGGGGGCGGTTCGGGCGCTGCCCGGCGGTGCCGCCGGGCGGGAAACTGGAAAAGTAAGTTTGAAGTTTCTCCAAACAAATTTCCACTCTACGAAACCGCTTTAGCAAAAGATTTTCCAAATTCAGTGATTAAATAATATCCTTTGCCAATTTCCAGAGAATCTCCAATTTCCTCTTTTAGCGCGATATACTCCGGTCGCAAAGTCACCCAATCATATAATGTCTCATTTGTTAAGTGCGCGTCATATTGAATATCCACCAACCCCAACCTCCTCCAATTTTCGATCATTGAAATAACACCGGGAATTTCTTTTTGATTTCCACTTCCGTCTATCCAAGGAATTAGATGGCTTTTTATCAATACCTCACCTTTAGCACTTTCCACTTTCCGGTTCAGTTTCACGATAGGACTAGGGCTTTTCCCTTTCAGCACTAAAAGCAAAAGCGGTGCCTCCACCGCAGATAGCTGCTTAATAACCTCTGCGTAGGCGGGGTGGGCCGTATCGGCTTCGCTACGGTTCATGGCCGTGCGCAATAGGCTCAGATACATATCCTTCAGACTTGGCTCTTCATGCGAAAATGCTAAACCCTGAAGTACGGGAGCGGCAACGGAAGCCTTTGGTTCGACAACATCTTCTGGCGCAATATTAGATGCTTTTCCTTCTAGGTCTTTCTGAAACTTTTCATCAAAATACTTACGTCCTTTGTCGAAGGCAAAATTTACTGCTGCAATTGGTAGTAAAACATTGTTAACAGCTTTCGACAGTACAAGAGCAGAGTCAGCAAACTTTTGGCCCGCTTCAGTCAACTCTGGGGACTCCTTCGCTAGACTAACTATTTGACCAGCGACCCCTAACGCAGCTTTAGCGTTTTCAATTTCATTACTCACCCAATCACCCCCTCAAACTCCCGCCACTCCCCCTTAGACATCCCTGACGTCTCCTGCGTCACCTCTTCCCCCTTGAGCATCCGGCGCACGCAGTCCAGCCCCTTGGCCGACAGTTGCGCGCCGCCCATGCGGTAGTCCTCGAAGGCGCCGAACGCCGCGGGCACCCAGTCGGCCACGATGTTGGCAATCGCATCGGCATAGACGCGGATTTCGTATTGGGCGTGGGCGTCGGCGCGCAGGCGCAGGAAGTGGAAGAGGTTGTGCAGGTCAACCTTCCAGTACCATTGCGTGTAGATGTTGGCGGGCAGGTTCATGCGCGCCAGCTCTCGGGCGAGGCCGGACTGGCCGTCTTCGGAGATCATCTGTTCGTAGTGGTCGTAGGCGCGGTTGCTGTCGGCCTTGAGGATGTCGAGGACGCGGGCGGCCTCTTCGCCCTCGAGCAGTGCGCCGCGGCCCTGGTTGTTGACCACGGATTGCGCGTTCAGGTGATCGGGGGCGGGAATGTAGAATTCGCGGTCGAGGATCGAATAGCGGGCCGAGTATTCGTTGACGTTGGCGGTGCGGTGGCGGATCCACTGGCGGGCGACGAAGACGGGCAGTTTGACGTGCAGCTTGATCTCGCACATCTCGAAGGGGGTCGAGTGCCAGTGGCGCATCAGGTAGCGGATCAGCCCTTCGTCGTTCTGGACGGATTTGGTGCCGCGGCCATAGGACACGCGGGCGGCCTGGCAGATGGCTGAATCGTCGCCCATGTAGTCGATGACGCGGACAAAGCCGTGGTCGAGCACGTCATGCGCGCGGTAGAGGTGCGCCTCGATCCCGGGCACGGTGGCGCGCAGGGTTTGCTGGGGGGTGTCACGCAGGGCGTCTACTTCGGCTTGTTGGTCGGGGCTGAGCGGCATTGCGCGAATCCTTCTGGCAGAGAATCTGATAGGCGCTCACCTTATCTAGCGGGGCGCCATCCGTGAACCGCTATATCGTGGTCGCCGTTAAGACACATCGCGCGGGGGTTGTTCACAGATTCGTTGACTTTGTGTGAGTTTGCCGTGAATTTGGGGGCAATAAGAGGCAGCAGTTCAAAAAAAGGTGGTCGCAAATGACCCGTTTCTATTCAGGCATCGCCATTTTGGCGTTGGTTGCCGCGTGTGGCGATGGCAGCCCGTTCAACACAGTCGAAGACGGCGACGACAAGACCCCCGGCAGTGCGTATCTGGACGAGGAAGGCACGTTTCTGACGTTGAACAACATTGCCTATGACCCGGGGTCGGACACGCTGACGATCAACAACATTCCGTTTGACGATCCGGAAAACGCCTACAAGCGCATTCAGACCGAGACGTTTGCCAACGGGTTCAACGCCTATGAAAGCGACCCTGCGCCGGGCAGCAACGAGATTCAGTATTTCGCCGTGTTCCGCCGGTCGGACAGCGGTCAGTCGCAGGTGGCGGCGGCGGGGACCACGGCCTATGTCCAGTTCGGCTATGGCGGTGCGGGCGCGCAGCGGTTGGGGGCGAACCCGACGCTGCCGACCACGGGGATCTATTCGTACAACGGTGAGTATGCCGCGGTGCGCACGACGCTGGATGCGGGCCCCGGGGGCAGCAACCTGGCCGAGTTTGTCACCGGTGACGTGACGATGCGGGTCGATTATGGCGACTTTGACGACACGGGCACGGTGGGCGGCACGGTGGGGAACCGACGGCTGTATGACACCACCGGCACGCAGATCGGCACGCTGGACGGGTTCATTTCGATGCAGGACAGCACCATCGACTTTGAAACGCAGACCATTGTCAGTGCGACAGCGACCGAATTTGTCGGCGGCACCGCAACGCGCAGCGGCAGCTGGGAAGGTGTCTTTGCCGGACCGAACGGCGAAGAGATTGCCGGTGTGCTGTTTGTCGAGGGCGACGATGTCCGCGAAGTCGGCGGCTTTGTCACAACGCAATAACACCATGTGGCGCGCTGGGGCGCTGGGATTGGTGCTGGCCCTGTCGGGGTCGGCCCCGCCCGCCGTGGCGCAGTCCACGACGCTAAGCCCGCAAGAGGCGCGGATGGCGGCGGCCAAGCTTTTGTCCGAGGGCCATGCCCATGCCTCGGTCGAGCTGACCCGCGTGCTGGTCGCACGTGACCCCCAAGACGCCACCAGCCTGATTTTGCTGGCACAAGGGCTGCGGACCACGGGCGATTTCAAAGCGGCGCAGGGTGCGGCGCGGCAGGCATGGAAGGCCGCCGACCGCGATGTCGAGAAATACGGCGCGGCGCTGGCCATGGCGCAGGCGCTGTCGTCGGACAACCGCAAGACACGTGCCCAGTTGTGGCTGCGCCGTGCGGCCGAAGTTGCGCCGTCAGAGGCCACCCGCGCCCGCGCGATCCGTGATTACCAGTTCGTGCGCATGGCCAATCCGTGGTCGGTCAACCTGTCTTTTGGGCTGGTGCCCAGCGACAACGTCAACAACGCCCCGCGTGACAACACCATCGTCTTGGGCGGGCTGGTCTTTGTCGATCCGACGGCGGTGCCGCTGTCGGGGATCGAAATCTCGTCACAGGCGCGGCTGCGTTACAATTTCAACATCACCGAGACCCACCGCAATTATGCAGCCCTAAGCTGGGCAGAGACACGGGTGATGCTGACCGATGACGCGGTGCCTGCGGGCGTCGAGGAAGGCGATTTTCTGTACCAGCAACTGCGCGCGCAAGTGGGGCGGGATTTCACCACCGGACCGGGCAAACCGCGCCACGGCTACAGCCTGAGTTACGGGCGCATCTGGTATGGCGGCAGTCATTTGTCGGACGAGGTGCGGGCCGACTGGAACAGCACCTTTGCCCTGCCCGACGACCGGTTTCTGACCTGGTCGGCCGACATCGGCTATGCCGAGCGGCAGGACAACGACCTGCGGTCGGGCACCACCGGATCGCTGGGGCTAAGCTGGTCGCGGCCCACGGCGGACGACGGACGGCTGACGCTGGATGCCGAAGTGGGCCGCACGGTGACCGACAGCAAGACGCTGACGCACAGCCGCGCCAAGGTCGGGCTGAGCTATGTTCTGGGTCAGAAGGTTCTGGGCGCGCGCACATCGGTGTCGCTGAGCGGGCAATTCCGCAGTTATGACGACGCAGTTTACGGACCGGACGCGCGGCAGGATGTGGCCGCCAGCCTGTCGACATCGTTCCTGTTCTCTGATCTGGACAGCTATGGTTTTGCGCCCAAGGTGACGCTGGATGTCAGCCGGACCCATTCGAACATCGGGCGGTTCGACACGCAAAGCATCGGGGTGAACATCGGCTTTCAATCGGTGTTCTAACCCCCCTGCCCCTGCGTCCCACCACAATGTGCACGCCAATGTGCTCTGGCCCTCAGCCCTGTGCGTGCTAGTCTGTGTCCTAACTTCAAGGACGAAAGGACGCGACAATGGCGCTGAAGTATTTGCACACGATGGTTCGGGTGAAGGATCTGGAGAAATCCATGGCCTTTTTCGAGATGCTGGGCCTGAAAGAGACCCGCCGCATGGACAGCGAACAGGGGCGGTTTTCGCTGATTTTCATGGCCCCCGAGGGGCAGGAGGAATGCCCTGTCGAGCTGACCTATAACTGGGATGGGGATGACAAGCTGCCCGATGACAGCCGTCATTTTGGCCATCTGGCCTATGAGGTCGATGACATCTATGCGATGTGCCAAACGCTGCAAGACAATGGCGTGACCATCAACCGCCCGCCGCGCGACGGGCATATGGCGTTCGTGCGCTCGCCCGACAACATCTCGATCGAGCTGTTGCAGGCCGGTGACCGGCTGGACCCGCAAGAGCCGTGGGCCAGCATGGAAAACACCGGTCACTGGTAAGGCGGTGCTGCGCGCCCTGATCGCACTGTGGTGGGGCCTGATGGCCCTGCCCGCCGCCGCCGAACAGTGCCGGTTGGCGCTGGTTCTGGCGCTGGATGTGTCGTCGTCGGTGGATGCCACCGAGGACACGTTGCAGCGGCAGGGGCTGGTGGCGGCGCTGACCGCGCCCGAGGTTCGGGCGGCGTTTTTTGCCACCGACGACCCCGTGGCGCTGGCGGTTTACGAGTGGTCGGGGCGGTACAATCAGGAAATGGTGCTGGACTGGACCGTGGTGCGCGGACCGGCGGACTTGCTGATGGCGGCCGAAACCGTGGCCGCGTCGCAGCGGTCGTATAATGATTTTCCCACCGCGATGGGCTATGCGCTGGGGTACGGCGCGGGGGTTCTGGCGCGCGGGCCTGTCTGTTTGCAGCAAACGCTGGACATGGCGGGCGACGGGCAGAACAACGAGGGATTTGGCCCGCAGGCGGCGTACCGCGAGTTTGGGTTCGACGCGGTGACGGTCAACGGGCTGGTGGTGAACGCCGCCGATTACGAGGCCGAGGTGGGGCTGATCGCCTTTTACAAGGCCGAGGTTTTGCACGGGCCGGGCGCGTTCATGGAAGTGGCGCAGGGGTTCGACGATTACGAGCGCGCGATGCGCCGCAAGCTGGTGCGCGAGCTGTCGCCGCCGGTGTTCGGGGCGTTGCCACGTCCTGTGTTTCAGGGCGGCGGGCCGGGATGATCCGGCTGGCGGTGCTGTTGTGGGCGCTGGTGGCTGGGGGGGCTGCGCAGGCGGCGTGCCGTCAGGCGCTGGCGCTGGCGCTGGATGTGTCGGGATCGGTGGATGCGCGCGAGTACCGCCAGCAGTTGGACGGGCTGGCGCTGGCGCTGGATGCGGGGTCGGTGCGGCAGGCGCTGATGCAACAGCCCGACAGTCCGGTGGCGCTGTCGGTTTATGAATGGAGCAGCCCCGACGACGTGACGCTGCTGGTGCCGTGGACGCCGGTCACATCCGAGGCGGTGCTGGACGGGATCATCGCCACGCTGCGCAGCACCACGCGCGCGCCGCGGTCGCCGGGGACGGGGTTGGGGTCGGCGATGCTGTATGGCGCGGCCTTGCTTGAGCAGACCGACTGCACCCTGCGCACGCTGGATGTGTCGGGCGACGGGCGGTCGAATTTGGGGCCGCGTCCGCGCGATGTGAAGACCCTGTTGGCGGGCCGCGACATCACCATCAACGCGCTGGTGATCGGTGAAGATGCCCCCGCGACCGGCGACGACCGGCAATCGGGGATCGGGCCGCTGAGTTCGTATTTTCGCGCCGAGGTGATTTTCGGGCGCGATGCCTTTGTCGAGACCGCGCTGGGGTTTGAACACTATGCGCAGGCGATGCAGCGCAAGCTGGAACGCGAGTTGCTGACGCTGGTGATCGGGCGGCTGGAGTAGCCCCTGCCCTGCCGCGTCAGTAGATATAGCGGATCTGGTCGGTCCAGTAGCGTTTGAGGGTGCCGGTGATGTCGTCGATGCCGTCGGCCTGTAGCACGTTGGCGGCTTGCAACCCTTCGGCGTGGCGTTCGAACAGGTCGCTGACGGTGGTGCGGATCATGCGGCCGTTTTCGGTGAGGCGGACGCGGACCGAGCGGCGGTCAATCTCGCAGCGCTGGTGGTGCATGTAGCCCATTTCGACCAGCTTTTTCAGGTTATAGCTGACGTTGCTGCCCTGGTAATAGCCGCGGCTTTTCAATTCGCCGGCCGTCACCTCGTTGTCGCCGATGTTGAACAGCAGCAGCGCCTGCACGGCGTTGATTTCCAGAACGCCGACGCGTTCGAATTCATCCTTGATCACGTCCAGCAACAGGCGGTGCAGCCGTTCGACCAGCGACAGCGCCTCGAGGTAGCTGAATATGAAACTTTTCCCCGGGGGGCTGTTTGCAGCTCCGGGCACCTGCGGCGCAGGCTGTTGAATGCTCATGGTGTGTCTCCGACTCGTTCATCCTGCGGGGGAGAATGAGGAGAATTTGACAAGAAACCGTTAAGTTGGGTTTGGGGGGGACGGGCGTGGGGGTTTCGGCCGTTCTGTGCAGGGATAAGAGGGCGAATTCCCGGGTGCCGCGCCAAATCCAATTCAAATTGTACGCAAAACGGGGCGCGCAGAGGTATTTCGATGGATGGGAAGCCTTGTGCGTCGGCCCACTTGCGACAGCAAGCGCAGCCCCGCAGACGCGGGGCCGCGCCAGGGGTTATTCGGTCAGTCGCGCGGTGATCTGGGCAAAGAGTTCTTCGTTCTCCTGATCACGCCCGACGGGTTCCGTCGTATGGCTGATCTTGACGATGACGATCTGATTGGTCGGGTCCACGCGGATGAACTGGTGGTGCAGGCCAAGCGCCATGAAGACGTCGCTGCGCGCATCGGTCCACCATTGGTATTGATAGCCCACCGGCGCGCCTGGCTCGGTCGGCTCGTAGCCATCGTCCGGCACCGTCGCTTCGCGCACCCATTCCGCAGGCACGACCTGTTTGCCGTTGGCCATGCCGTCTTGCAGGAACATCTGGCCAAAGCGCGCATGGTCGCGGGCGGTGGAGGCAAAGCCGGCCCCATAGAATTCGCGCCCGACATCGTCCGGTCCGTCCATGATCCAATAGGCGTCGTATTGGGCGCCCATCGGTTGCCAGAGCTTTTCGCTCATGTATTCGGCGCCGGTGCGGCCGGTCACCCGTTCCACGATGCAGCCCAGCACGCTGGTGTCGAGCGTGGCATAGTTGAACACGGCATCCGGTTCATTCGCGCCGGGCTTGGATTCATTCGCCGCGTAGTCACACCAGCGGTAGCGGTAGGCCACGAGAGAATTGTCGTGGACCTGGGTCAGCTGGGTTTCGCTGCCGAATTCGTAGCGTTCTTCCCAATCCACGCCAGAGCGCATCCGCAGGACGTCCCGCACTGTGGGGCCGTCGTAGCCGGAGCCTTCCATTTCGGGCAGGTATTTCGTGACCTTGTCGTCGAGACTGTCGATCAGCCCGTCATGCAGCGCAAAGCCGATCAGGGTCGAGGTATAGGACTTGGCGACCGAAAAGGTCAGGAACCGCGTGTCGGGGCCACTGCCATTGCGGTAGTGTTCATAGACAATCGCGCCGTCTTTCAGCACCAGAAGCGCGTTTGCCTGGGTGCGCTCCAAGGCCCCTTCAAGATCGTAGGTTTCGCCCAGGATCGTGTAGTCGCCGTCGAGCGACATTGGTTTCTCGGGCAGCTCCCATGTCTGGGTGCCCTTGGCGACGGCGCGCGTGGCGAACATCTGGTCCATATGCTGGAACGTCAGATAGTTCAGCGACGGCATGAACATGCTTGCGCGGGCGTCGATCATCGTGGGGGTCAGCCACCGGTCCGGATCTGTAGACTGGGCCATGGCGGCGCTCCCGACGGTCAGCAGAGTGGCCGAGGCGGTCAGGATCGCCCCAATGTGTTTCAAAGGTATCATTCGTTTCTCCTCATGTGCATGGATCGGTATCGACGACAGGCTTTTGCCCGTATTTGCTTGCAAACCGGCCCTTCCCCGCCAGCTTGAATGTTGCAAACCGCCAACTCTCGTCTGGCGGACACTGTGCTTGCGGATGTACAATTCGGAACGCACAGCGACGGAACCGGAAACTTTCTCGGACGGATCGTTGCGGATCATTGATATTGACTTGCTATTTTTAGTCAATAAAAAGTTTTATGGAGTAAAAAGGCTTTCGGATGGACAAATCGAAGCTTCCCACCCAGAGGGCCGACGAAACGGCGCAGGACACCGGCGCGGCGGGCGCCACGGGGTTGAGGACCCGCCAGAAGGCGCAGCGGCGCGAACAGATCCTTGCCGAGGCCAAGGCGCTGTTTGCGGACACGGGCGTGGATGCGGTGACGATGGCAGAGATTGCCGAAGCCGCGGGGGTGTCGACGCCGACCGTTTTCAACTATTTCGGGAACAAGGACGGCATTCTGATCGCGTTGATCACCGAGGGCACACAGAAGGCGCGCACCAACAGCAAGGTGTTGAAACCGCGCACGGATGTCGATTTCGTCACCGCGCTTCTGGCGGTCTTCATGGACATTTCGGTCGAGACGATGGCGATCGCGAGCAAACGCATCTGGCGCTATGCCCACGCGGCATCAACCCGCCATCCGACAACCGAATTTGCGCGGGCCTTCAAGGAGGTGGACAAGGCGCTGCTGGATCTGACCGAAGACATTCTGTCGCAGTACACCTTGACGCTGGCCAATGGCACGCAGGGGGATGGCCGCCACATCGCGCATCTGTTCTTCGATGTCTGGTTCAGCACATTTCAGGATTTCATCCAGTCACCGGACATGGCGGTGGACACCCATTGCGATCAGTTGCGCGCCCGTTTCGCCCCCCTGTGCCAGATGATCTTTGCGCCCGACTTTCTGACGGCCCCGACGTTGTCGCACGCGCGGTGACCTTCGGCGAATGAAAGCTGTCTTGATCAGGTCGCGTTGTCAGAACGACCAAACCGGCAGATTGCTATCTTGCGACGGCATCATAAACTTCGCGTGCGGCGTCGATTTTGGCAAGGTTGCCCAAAGCCCAGTTGCCCAATGCATTGACCGGCTCGCGGAATGATTGGCCCATCGGTGTCAGATTGTATTCCACCTTTGGCGGGATTGTCGGATGATATGTGCGGTTGACCAAACCGTCTCGCTCGAGCTCTTTCAGCGTCAGGCTGAGCATACGCTGGGAAATGCCCAATGTCCGCTTGAGTTCATTGAATCGAAGGGTTTCGTACTGGGCCAGCGAAATGATCACAAGGACGCTCCAGCGGTCACCAACGCGCGATAACACTTCGTTGATGCGCTTGCAGTCCGGGCACTGAGCAGTGTCGAGCATAGTGGTTCCCTTTGTGTGACCGAGTGTCGGTGGTGTGCCTTCTTGCGGCGCAATCTGGTTCTGAATATGTCGTTGGTTACTAATTTATACCGCACCAAATGCGTGCTTACAATGGGATCAAAATTGATGACCGACAGCCCCCTTCTCGAACTGTTGAACTGGCGCTATGCAACCAAGAAGATGGACACGACCAAGGTTGTTCCACAGGAAAAGCTTGATGTCATTATCGAGGCGGTTCGTATGGCACCGACATCAAGCGGCACCCAGCCCTTTGAGCTGATCGTCGTGACGAACCCGGACAAACTGGCCGCCCTTCAAGAGGCCGCTCGCGGTCAGGCGCAGATTACCGAGGGCTCTCATCTTTTGGTGTTCGCTGCGTGGGACGATTACACAACCGATCGCATCGACGAGGTGGTTGATCTGAACGTTGAGGCGCGCGGCGATTTGCCGATGTTGAAAACATATTATGACAATCTGAAGAGCAACTATGTGCCACGCGACGCGGCTGTGAACTATGCACATGCTGCGCGCCAGGCCTATATTGCGCTGGGGATTGCGCTGGTGGCTGCGGCAGAACAGGAAGTCGACAGCACACCGATGGAAGGGTTCGACCCCGATACAGTTGATGAAATCCTGGATCTGAAGGCGCGGGGCCTGCGGTCAGTCGTCCTGCTGCCTTTGGGATACCGTGACCCGGCTGGCGATTGGTTGTTGCCGATGGCCAAGGTGCGCAAGTCACGCGAAACCATCGTAACGCACGTCAGCTGAACTTTGACGCAGCGGTGAACGTTGCACTGCGGCCCAAGAGTTGACACCACCACAAAGCGGTCATTCATTGACCGCTTTGTGGTAACGGGCAATCCGGGCGCAAACCTGCCCTTCGCGGCGCAGACCGTGAAGGTCCGCCAAGGCCCGAAAGCCCTCCTAGGCCGCGCTGCCCTGAAACTGCACCGAAATCCGTCCGATCAGCCCGGCGAACCGCTCGGGCGCGGGCACCTGCCCTGTGACCCATTGGTACAGATCCTGATCGTTTTCGTTCAGCATGTCGTCGTAGAGCGTCAGCGCGGCGTCATCCATCGTGTGCAGGGTGTCGTCGGCGTAGGCGGACAGGATCAGGTCCATTTCCTTGATCCCGCGCCGCATCGAGCGCATTTTCAAACGTTTCAGGCGGTGTTCGTGCAGTTCAGACATCGGGGGTATCCTGTAGGATCTGGCGCAGGGATTTTTCCATGCGGGCGACCTTTTCCGCCTTGGCCACCAGGTCGGCGCGCAGGGTGCGCAGGTCGGCCAGCAGCAGGCGCATGTCGCGGGGCATCACGTCTTCGTCGGGCGGGGGCAGACCGGCGCCTTCGCCGTTGATCAGCCACATCATCGAGACATTGAGCAGCCCCGCCATCATCGACAGGCGGTTGGCGCGGGGTTCTGACCGGTCGTCTTCCCAGCCGCGCACGGTGGACAGGCGCACGCCCAGACGGCGGGCCAGTTCCTTTTGGCTGAGGCCCGCGGCGTCGCGTGCGGCGGCGACGCGGTCGCCGAAGGTGGCGGCGTCCTGGCTGTACCAGTCGGCGCTGTCTGTGCTGTCGTCGGTCATGTAGATGTCCCTTTTGCAATGGTTCGTTAACGTGCTTGAACGCGCATCGGCCCGCGCCTATGAGTCTTGGGGTAATCCTAGACCTGCGAGGCTCAGATGAAACTGCTTTCAACGACACTCGAACGTGTCAAACCGTCTCCGACCATTGCTGTAACAAACAAGGCGGCGGAATTGAAGGCTGCGGGGCGCGATATCATCGGTTTGGGTGCGGGCGAGCCGGATTTCGACACGCCGCAGCACATCAAGGACGCGGCCGTGGTGGCGATTGCGCTGGGCAAGACCAAGTACACGGCTGTCGATGGCATCCCCGAGTTGAAGCAGGCGATTTGCGCCAAGTTCAAGCGGGACAACGGGCTGGATTACGTGCCGGCTCAGGTTTCTGTGTCGTCGGGCGGCAAGCAGGTGTTGTACAACGCGCTGATGGCGACGCTGAACGAGGGGGACGAGGTGGTGATCCCTGCGCCCTATTGGGTGAGTTACCCCGACATGGTGTTGCTGGCCGGTGGCACGCCGGTGGTGGCCGAGGCGTCGTTGCAGACGGGGTTCAAGCTGACGGCGGACCAGTTGGAGGCGGCGATCACGCCCCGGACCAAGTGGTTCATTTTCAACTCGCCGTCGAACCCGACCGGCGCGGGCTACAGCCGCGACGAGTTGAAGGCGCTGACGGATGTGTTGATGCGGCATCCGCATGTCTGGGTGATGACGGATGATATGTACGAGCATCTGGCCTATGACGATTTCGAGTTCTGCACCCCTGCGCAGGTCGAGCCGCGCCTGTACGACCGCACGCTGACGGTCAATGGTGTGTCCAAGGCCTATGCGATGACCGGCTGGCGGATCGGCTATGCGGCGGGGCCGCAAGAGCTGATCGGGGCGATGCGCAAGGTGCAGTCTCAGTCGACGTCGAACCCCTGTTCGATCAGCCAGTGGGCGGCGGTCGAGGCGCTGAACGGGCCGCATGATTTCATCGCCGAGAACAACGCGGCATTCGTGCGGCGGCGCAATCTGGTGGTCGAGATGTTGAACGCGGCCGAGGGGATTTCGTGCCCGGTGCCGGAGGGGGCGTTTTACGTCTATCCGTCGATTGCCGGGTTGATCGGCAAGACCAGCCCTGCGGGGGTCGAGATTGTCGATGACGAGGCGTTCGCCACGGCGCTGCTGGAGGAAACCGGCGTCGCGGTGGTGTTTGGCGCGGCGTTTGGGTTGAGCCCGAATTTCCGGGTCAGCTATGCGACCTCGGACGCGGCGCTGAAAGAGGCGTGCACGCGGATACAGGGGTTTTGTGCGGCGCTGACGTGAGGGGGGGGCTTGGCCCTCACCGCTGTTCCCGAGCGCGGGACAAGGCCGCAGGCCGCCGCGCATCGCCGGGCCGTCCGCCGGCACGGCGATTTGGCCGATGGTGCGCGGAACAGGTCGGTTGGATGTGCTTGGCTGCCATAAAGTGGCAGTCACGACGGTCGCATCGCCGCACCACAGCCCTGCGATGCGCGGCTTTGTGGCCGACCCTGCCCGCTCACTCACCACCCTCAAGAAACGCGGCTTCGGACACCACCCGTGCCTTGTCGTCGGGGCGGGTCAGGTCAATCGTCACAATCCTGCGGGTTGTGTGGTCGGCACCCACGCGGCGGAAGCGGAATGTCGTGTCCGCGAACTGCCCCGGCACCATCACCCAGCGGGTGATGCTGGAGGCCAGCCCCTTGTAGGGGGCGATCATGTCGATCAGCCACAGACGGTCGCCGGACTGCCAGTCCTGAGGGTCCAGCAGGTCGCCCGACACATATTTACGCTCGGCCTCGGCGCTCATCCAGGCCCATGTGATCAGCCCGCGCGGCACGCCGTCAAAACGGAAAATCCGGTATTGGTCCAGTGCGATAGGGGTCTCGAAGGCCGAGCGCAGGTTGGACATGGTCATGCGCTGGTGCCAGTCGCTGCGAAAGGCCAGGAACAGGAAATCGCCATAGGCGCGCAACCGCGTGTCGCTGGGCGCCTCGCTTTCGGGCAGGGTCGCGCCCGTGGTGTCGGTCAGGGGGGCCATCAGTAAACCTCGTGGCGCAAAACGGCGGCTTCGGTCACTTTGACCGAGGCGCGGGCTGCGGGGCCGAAACGGTCGGGATCGGAGAACAGTGCGGGGAACAGCGCCGCCAGTTCGTCGCGCACCGGCTGGTCCAGCGCGTCCATCACGTAGTCGCCGGGGAAAAAGCTTTCTGTCGGGGCGCCGTTGGTCAGCATGATTTCGTGATGGTCGAACAGGACGTGGAAATATTCCACATCGTCAAGGTCATGGGCGGTGGTGATGTCCAGATCGTTCACCAGGCTTTTGGCGGGGACCAGCACTTCGGACACACCAAAGTGCAACTCGGCCCGCCAGCCGGTCACCAGCACGCGGTGTTGTGGGGACACCACCAGCGCATCATCGGGGCACTGCGTACCCAGGGCGCCGGCAGCCAGCCGGACCGGGCGCAACTCGGGCGCGCGGTCCAGATCGCGCCGGGTCAACCGCCGCGATCCAAGCCAGCGGATCGGTTGCAGCCCTGAATCCAGCGTGCGCACCCGGTCGCCGACTTTCAGATCCTCGACCGGCACGCGCCCCTGTGCGGTGTCGATGCCGGTGCCGCGCAGCACGCAGATGGCAATGTTGATCACCACGCGGTCCGCGTCCGAGTTGAACCCGCGCGTGCCCGTGATGGTGAATTCGACGGTCTGGCTGGACCCCGACGCGATCACCGCCGCCTGATTGATGGTAAAGGTGAACTTGCCGGTGCTGGTGTTGAAGCTGAGCGTGCCGTATTGGTTCGTGCTGAGCGCCGAGAACCGGTAGCTTGACGCTTCGCCGTCGCTGATGCCGTCCTGATCTCTGTCCTCGTCGAAATCGCCGCGCACGACGGCATCGGACAAGGCCACGTCGAACGTCCAGGCATCAAAGCCCGTTGACACCCCACCTGTGGAGTCGCCGGAAGTTTCACTGATATTATAGGCCATAACGTACCTGCTTGCCTTCGGTGCCTGCCTTTTTGTTTGCCCCTTTTGGGGTTGTGCAGTGCCAGTGCACTATCTCATAGGTTGAAACCTGCGTCCAGTTTCTTACGGCGGCTTTTGTGCTGAAAACCGCCCATTCGGGCGCGGCGTGTCCGAGGGCTGTTGCGCGCCACT
Organism: uncultured Pseudosulfitobacter sp.; assembly: GCF_963976325.1. Taxonomy (NCBI): domain Bacteria; kingdom Pseudomonadati; phylum Pseudomonadota; class Alphaproteobacteria; order Rhodobacterales; family Roseobacteraceae; genus Pseudosulfitobacter; species uncultured Pseudosulfitobacter sp. Next base: position 36,759 of record NZ_CAXBJW010000001.1, on the reverse strand, counting down.
TTGCCGTGAAGCGCGACGCTGGGCCGCGTTGGGCCGTGGCGCGGCGACAGGGCGGCGCGGCCCCTCACGCCGTAAGGTCACGGGTTGATCGGTGCGGTGGCTGTGCCACAGTGACCGTGCGGCAGCCACGGGCGGGCGCATCAGGGCCCCGGGGGGCGTGGTTCCCCGGGCTTTCGGGACCAGACAGAGAGGGAGAGCTGTCATGACCACCACATTGAAATCGGTTACATTGGGCCTTGCGGGGATCGGCGCGGCGGGGATGCTGTGTGCCAACCCGATTGACCAGATCCGCCCCGATGCGCCGGCACTGGCGCCCTATGGCGACCATGTGATCGGCGTGCAGACGCTGGAGTTTACCCATGCGGGTCAGGTCGACATCCTGAACACCACGGCGGACAATGCCCCCACCTATGACCGCCCGCTGACGGTCGAGGTGTGGTATCCCGCAGCACCGGGCACCCAGCCTGGGGGCGAATACATCACCACCCTGCGCGACGGCAACAGGCAGGCGACGCTGACGGGGCGCGCGGCGCGCGATGCGGCCCCTGCCGAGGACGCGCTGTTTCCGTTGATCGTGATCAGCCACGGCTATCCCGGCAACCGGTTCCTGATGAGCCATCTGGGCGAAAACCTGGCGTCCAAGGGCTATGTCACCGTGTCGATCGACCACACCGACAGCACCTATTCCGACAAGGGCGCGTTCGGGTCGACGTTGTTGAACCGGCCCATCGACCAGCGGTTTGTGATCGACAGCATGGCGTCGCTGAACGGGCCGCTTGGGGCGATCATTGATGGCGATACCGTGGGGGTGATCGGCTATTCCATGGGCGGCTATGGGGCGATGATCTTTGGCGGGGCCGGTGTGACGCAGGCGTCGACGGAATACAGCTGGGGCACGCCGAACGGGTTGCTGGCGGCGCATCTGGCGGGGTCGGAGAGCCACGAGGCGCTGGTGGACGACCGCGTCAAGGCGATCATCGCCATCGGGCCGTGGGGCAACAACGCGGGGTTCTGGGATGCCCAAGGGCTGGCCGGGTTCCGCAAGCCGCTGATGCTGATGGCGGGCAGCGTGGACGACACGTCGATCTATGACGCGATCCGCGGGATTTTCGACGGCACCACCGGCACCGACCGGCATTTGCTGACCTTTGACAATGCCGGCCACAACGCCGCCGCGCCGATGCCTGCGCCCCGCGAAAGCTGGGGCGTGGACGAAGGGCTGGGCTATGCGCCGTTCGAGCATTACGCGGATGCGGTTTGGGACACCAACCGGATGAACAACATCGCCCAGCATTTTGCCACGGCTTTCATGGATGTGCATCTGAAGGGCATGGTGGACGAGGCCACGTATTTCGATCTGGTGCCGGTGTCGGGCGACGGGGTTGTGGCGCTGGATGATGCGGGCAAGCCGACCGACGAGCACACCTATTGGAACGGGTTCGGAGCGGGCACCGCCGCCGGTCTGCGGTTCGAGAGCAAGGCCAAGGGGGAATGACCATGCAGGCCGAAATGCGCGATCTGAACGGGCAGGCGTTTTACGTGCGCACCTGGGGCGACCCTGCCCTGCCCCGGTTGCTGTTGTTGCACGGGTTTCCCGAGTACGGCGGCGCGTGGGACGACTTTGCCCCGCTGCTGGCCGAGCGGTTCCATGTGATCGCCCCCGACCAGCGCGGATACGGGCGCAGCTGGGCGCCTGCGGATGTGGGGGAGTACACCGCGTCGAAACTGGTGTCGGACATGGTGGCGCTGATTGGCGATGGGGGGCCGGTGACGGTGCTGGGGCATGACTGGGGCGCCGGTGTGGCCTATGCGCTGGCGTTCATGCACCCCGAACTGGTGTCGCGGCTGATCATTGCCAACGGCGTGCACCCCGGCCCGTTCCAGCGGGAGATGGCCAAGGGCGGCCGGCAGTCCGAGGCGTCGCAATACATCAACTATCTGCGCGCCGAAGGGTCCGAGGACCGGCTGGCGGCCAATGACTTTGAAAAGCTGATCGCCCTGTTTTCGGCCAAGATGGATATGTCGTGGCTGAAGGGCGATGTGCTGGCGCGGTACAAGGAAGCGTGGGGGCGTCCGGGGCGGCTGCGCGGGATGATCAACTGGTATCGCGCGTCGCCGCTGGTGGTGGCCGATCCGGGAGTGCCGGTGACCGATCTGCGCGCCTTGCCGGTGGAGCGGTTGCAGGTGCGCTGTCCGCATCTGCTGATCTGGGCGGCGGGGGATGTGGCGTTGATGCCCGAGGCGACCGAGGGGTTGGAAGAGTATGCGCCGGACCTGACGCGGGTGGAGATTGCGGATGCGGACCACTGGCTGTTCCACCAGAAGCCGCATGAGATTGCGGGGGTTGTGCTGGATTGGCTGGCGGAGGGTTAGGACGGGATGCGTCGGTGGGTGTTGGCCCGATCGGCGTGGACCGAAATGGGATGGCATAGCAGACCTTGGCGAGGATCGCAGCGAAGGTGGGGTTTGAGGCCAGAGAGTCGGATGCTGCATGTCCCAGGAATGTCGGCTTTGCGCGATGAGCCCTTGACCAGCATGGCAAAAAACCACCGGGTGACTGATAGAGGTAGACAGCAATTCGCTGGAGCGAACGCAGAGGGTAGGAGAATGATACCAGACAAGATTATTCAAGGAATGTACAAACATGGCCCGAAGGCCAAACGGCCATCAGAGCAATCTGAGGTAGTAAGAGAGAGCTTGGCTGAGTTGGATTTACTTCAACATGATCAAGTTAGAGAGATTTTTGAAGTATACAATTTCGCGGCGATTTTAAGTAGGCAGCTCGGCGAATTGTTAGACGTTTGCTCACCAACTAGGCAAATTTTTGAGGCAACGGAATTTGGCCGCGACATCTACAACCTTCCTGACGGCTATATTTGTCTTAGCTCGGGTGAGGGTGAAGGGTTCATTCTGTATTCAAAAATAAATCAGAAAGTGTACGATTTAGAAGTCGCAGAGTTCGATGACCTAGAGCAAGGCAAGGCAGAACCGACTTGGGAATCGTTTTTCGAACTGATTGAGTGGTATGTTGCTTAGGTGACGTGCCGCAGATCATAACACCTTTGGCGAAAGCTGACATTGAGTTCGTCGAAGCAAACGGCTGCTATGTCCCGCACAGCGAACCTTGGCGCCGACTGCGTCGAAGCTCATCTTCGCGCCCTCTCCGTCCTCCCCCTGCGCAGGATTTCGCCTGTCTGACCCCTACGGGACAAACGAATTTTCAGACAGGGATGCGGCGCGGTGCTATGATGCGCGACCGCCTGTCTGGCCCTGTTTCGGGGGCCGGCGCACCCTTTTGAAAGATCCAAAAAATGCTGTCCATGCATATGATTCCGCAGGCCTTTAGCGTCGGCGAATGCGACGCGATTGTGGCTGCCATATCGCAGGCCCCCAGCGATCCCGCGCTGTTGGTGGGGCGCAACCGGGACCACAATATGCGCAGTGCCGATCTGGTATGGACCGACGAGGTCGACGGGTTGGCTTGGGTCATGGACCGGTTGATTGATCTGGTGCGGGTGGCGAACCGCGATCACTTCGGGTTTGATCTGACGGCGTTTGAGGAAAGCCCGCAGGTGGCGATTTACCGCGCCAGTGCGGCGGGGCATTTCGTGTGGCATTCGGACATTGGCGGCGGGCCGATCTCGGCCAAGCGCAAGCTGACGCTGGTGCTGCAACTGTCGCCGCCCGAGGCGTACGAAGGCGGCACGCTGGAGGTGATGCCCGGCGCGCAGGTGCTGGAGGCGAGCCGCGCGCAGGGCTGTGTGACCGTGTTCCCCAGTTTTATGTTGCATCAGGTGACGCCGGTGCGCAGCGGCGTGCGCCATTCCCTGACGGTCTGGGCACACGGGCCTGCGTTCCGGTGAAACTGTAATCTGCCACCAAGCCTGCGCGCGACGGTGGGACATGGCGCGCAGGCGGTTTTGCCCAGCGTATCAGCGCAGCCGTTTGCCGCGCGGTGGGGACTGGTGGACTTTTTCCAGAAGTGCTGTTTTCAGCAGTTCGCTGTGTCCGATCAGGCTTTGGTCCTTGCAGACCGACCGCGCGGTGGCGTCGGCGTTGGCAAAGTCATAGCCGAAGCTTACCAGATCCTGAACAAAGTGGCCTTCGGGTGCGTCCCAGATCGTGGCGTGCAGCGGGCCACGGTAGCAGGCGATGCGGATGGGTTCGACCGCGCGGTAGACGTGGCGGCTGTTTTCGACGGCCAGGGCGGCGTGCGCGGTGAGTGTGCTTGGGACAAGTGTAACACGCATGAGGAATTTCATGAGGTGTCTCCTGACAGGAATGTGCCTGGCCGGTTTCAGATGCGGCAAGCGATACATTGGGATTTAAGAAAAGGTGGGCAGAGGCAGCTTGTCTGGCCTTGGTTCCCTCAGGGTCGCGCAAGGCAGGAAGGCGACTGTGCGGTTCGGTCTGCACGCCGCGTTTCGTGCCATCAACCCTGCGCGCGGCGGGCTGAAAGCTTTTGGGGTCCATGGGCGGTCAGGTAGCACGATTTCAGGGTGTTTGAACAGCGGGTGAATGGCGATCACGCCGATGTCAACGCCCCTGCGCGAGGCCCCCTGTTACGGCCCGTCGCGGGGCCGCCCTAGCCCTGAAACGCCGGAAGCGGGAACGGGGAGGTCACGTCCTCGGGGCGGCGCTTTTCGTAGAACGCGTTGCCGCCCGTGGTCACCACGTAGTGCATGTTGTTGTAAGATGCCTGATACCATGCGGCGTGAAAGAATTTTGCCTGCGCGATCTTGGGGTGTCTTTCGCCCGCGTAGACCGACATGGCGGCCTCTCTGGCCAATGTGGCTGAGGGGCCGGACATTGTCTTGGTCATCACGCCGGGGGCGAACTGGTTCGGCTGGCCCACCACGCCGCAGATGGTGTTGGGAAAGGCATCTGAGGCGACGCGGTTCATCACCACGGTGCCGACCGCGATCATGCCGTCGCGGCTGGAGCGGTGCGATTCAAAATACATGGCACGCGCAAGGCAATCGACCTGGGCTGCCGGTGCGGGAGGGTGGCGGTCGGAGCCGCCGCAGCCGGCCAGAACGGTCAGGCTGGCCAAGACTGCGGTGATCGGTTTGATGTTCAGGCGCTGCACAGTCATCGGCTTTCCGCTGGTCAGGACATCGGTTTGGGTTGCGCGGTGATCTTTCAGCAATATTCCGGCACAGGCAAGAGCGTCGGGGCCGCTTTTGCGCGCGCATCGGCCGGCAGCGCGCGTGGGGCGGCCATGTCGGCAGATGTTCGCTTGGGGGTGATCGGATGCCGGCAGTCGCACACCTGTGTTGCCATTTTGCGTAATCGCGGTGTTATAATCTGCGTGTACCCCTGATCTGCACCTGTGCACCCAGGGGGCAGAATGCCTGTCTTGTCACCCAACAGAAAGGCCCGAAACCATGATGAGTGTAACCAAACCGGCGGCCCACCGTGTCGATGTTGTCCTGTCCGGTCCGCTTGACGCCGATATGATGGCCGAGGCCCTGGACCGCGTCATTGCCGCGTCGCAGGGCGTTGCGCACGGGCAGATGCTGTTTGCGATCGAGGATTTCGAGATGCCGTCGATGGGGGCTTGGGCGGCAGAGCTGGTGCGGTTGCCCAAGCTGATGGCGGCGGTGATGCGGTTCGACCGCTGTGCGGTGCTGTCCGATGTGGCGTGGCTGCGCACGACCGCCGAGGTGGAGGGCGCGGTGATCCCGTCGCTGGAGATCAAAAGCTTTGCCTTGGCGCAGGGGGATGCGGCAGAGGCCTGGCTTGCGGGAGAGGACGGGGAAGAGGACGAGAATTTTCCGGTTTAGGGGGATGTTTTTAGGGGCACGGGTTTAGGGGTGTCATGAGCCACGCAAAAGCGGCTGTTTGCGTCAGATGGATGCCGCAGCGGATAGGTTCGGAGCGGTCGGTTGCTGCGGCGGGTGCCGAGGTCCGCTGTGCGGGACTTAGCTGCCCTTTGAAATGGAGTGCGAAGCCGCGCATCGTCGGGCCGTGGTGCGGCGATCAGACCTCTGTGACTGGCACTTTATGGAAGCCAAGCACATCCCAGCTATCCGTCACGAACAACAGCAGCCAAATCGCCGTGCCGGCGGACGGCCCGGCGATGCGCGGCGGCCTTCGGCCTTGATTCCGCGCGGGAGAATGCGGAACGGGTTCATTCCTGCCATTCGCCGCGACCTGAGCCAAGGTCCGGTCAGCGCGCCGCGCCGTCCTGCCGCAATGTGTCGCGGACGGCCATCAGGCAGAAGCCCAGCAGGTTTTCGCCCTGCCATTTCGCGGGCCGTGCCGCGTTGGCGTCATCGCGGCCCAGGCCGATGCCCCAGATCGGGTCTACGGGGCTGGCCTCGACCAGTATCTTGGGATGCGTTTTCAGCAGAAAGGCCGCCATGTCCTTGTGCGCGCGGAACTTTTCCAGATTGCCCGCATAGACGATGCCGACCTTGTGCCGGTTCCAGACCTGCGCATCAAAGCCCGCGATCTTGCGGCCCAAGGCCTTGACCGCGCGCGGGTCGTCCGAGGCGACGATGGCGCGTTCGATTGCCGCATCCCCGAACAGCCGCGCCTTGCCCGCCATCATCCAGTGTTCGGCGGTGGCATAGCGTTGCCCCTGATGGCGGAAGGGGCTGGGAAACCACTGGCTGAAACAGGTTTCGCGGGCGGGCTGCCCCTTGCGGGCGCGGTGGCCCCAGAACATCACAAAGCCGGTCTTGGGGTGGCGGGCGGCCTTGGCGGCCCATGCGGTGTCATAGGGCAGCACCAGACCCTGCTGTGGTGAGCTGTGACCCTGATCTGGCATAGGGGGTTCCTTGACGGTTGCGGTGTTCTGTTGTGGTCGGTGACAGGGTGTATCAGAGGCGGCGGCGCGGGTCCAACGGTGCGGGGGTGCGGGGCGATCAGGCCCCCCTGCCCTGTTCCCTCTTTCGTCATCCGCCCTGCTCTGCCATTATACCCGCCAAGTATAAAAAAGTGAGCAGCCCCCATGAGCGATCTTCTGTCCGGGTCCGAGCCTTCTTCGGATTATGATGCCTCCTCGATCCAGGTGCTGGAGGACATGGAACACGTCCGCCTGCGCCCCGGTATGTATATCGGCGGCAAGGACGACCGTGCGCTGCACCATATGGTGGCGGAAATCGTCGACAACTCGATGGACGAGGCGGTGGCGGGGCACGCGACCTGGATCGAGGTGGAACTGCACGAGAACGGCCATGTGTCGGTGCGCGACAACGGGCGCGGGATTCCCATCGGGATGCACCCCAAGGACCCGACCAAGTCGGCGCTGGAGATCATTTTCTGCACGCTGAACGCGGGCGGCAAGTTTTCCGGCGACAGCTATGAGACCTCGGGCGGTCTGCACGGGGTCGGCTCGTCCGTGGTGAACGCGCTGTCGGACCATCTGCGGGTCGAGGTGGCGCAGAATCGCGAGCTTTATGCGATGGAGTTTTCGCGCGGTGTGCCGCAGGGGCCGCTGGCCAAGGTCGGCGCCGCCCCGAACCGGCGCGGCACGGCGGTGACGTTCCACCCTGATCCCGACATTTTCGGGTCGCTGAAGCTGAAACCCGCGCGGCTGTTCAAGATGGCGCGGTCCAAGGCGTACCTGTTCTCGGGCGTTGAAATCCGCTGGAAAACCGGCATCAACGATGGCGAGACGCCGCAAGAGGCCAAGTTCCACTTTCCCGGCGGTCTGGCGGATTACCTGAAAGAGGCGATGGGCGGGGCCACCACCTATGCCGAGGCGCCGTTCGCGGGGTCGGTGTCGTTCGAGAAGTTCAAGGTGCCGGGCAAGGTGGAATGGGCGATCAACTGGACGCCCGCGCGCGACGGGTTCATCCAGTCCTATTGCAACACCGTGCCCACCCCCGAGGGCGGCACCCACGAGGCCGGTTTCTGGGCCGCGATCCTGAAGGGGATCAAGGCCTATGGCGAGCTGGTGAACAACCGCAAGGCCGCGACCATCACCCGCGAGGATCTGATGACCGGCGGCGGTGCGCTGGTGTCCTGTTTCATCCGCGAGCCGGAATTCGTCGGCCAGACCAAGGACCGGCTGGCCACGGTCGAGGCGCAGCGGATGGTCGAAAATTCGGTCCGCGACCATTTCGACAACTGGCTGGCGGCGGATACGAAATCGGCGGGGGCGATTCTGGATTTCCTGGTGCTGCGCGCCGAGGAACGGCTGCGGCGGCGGCAGGAGAAGGAAACCTCGCGCAAGACGGCGACGCAAAAGCTGCGCCTGCCCGGCAAGCTGACGGATTGTTCGTCGAAATCGCGTGAGGGCACCGAGTTGTTCATCGTCGAGGGCGACAGCGCGGGCGGGTCGGCCAAGATGGCACGCGACCGCAAGACGCAGGCGCTGTTGCCGTTGCGGGGCAAGATCCTGAACGTGCTGGGGGCGGCGTCGTCCAAGCTGGGATCGAACGCGGAGATTTCCGATCTGTCGCAGGCGCTGGGCGTGTCGCTGGGGGCGAAGTTCAACGTCGATGACCTGCGGTATGACAAGGTCATTATCATGACCGATGCGGACGTGGACGGGGCGCACATTGCGGCGCTGCTGATGACGTTCTTTTTCACCCAGATGCGCCCGATGATTGATGCGGGGCATCTGTATCTGGCCTGTCCGCCCTTGTACCGGCTGACGCAGGGGTCCAAGCGTGTGTATTGTCTGGACGAGGCCGAGCGCGATGTCTGGCTGGAGAAGGGTCTGGGCGGGTCGGGCAAGATCGACGTGTCGCGGTTCAAGGGTCTGGGCGAGATGGACGCGAAAGACCTGAAAGACACCACGATGAACCCCGCCACGCGCAAGCTGATCCGGGTGACGATCGACGAGGACGAGCCGGGGCAGACCGGCGATCTGGTCGAGCGGTTGATGGGGAAGAAGCCGGAACTGCGGTTTGAGTATATTCAGGAGAATGCGCGGTTTGTTGAGGAGTTGGATGTTTAACTTATTTCCATCTTCTTTAACTCGTGCCTCCACCAATTGATCGCTTCATGAGCTACATCGCGTGCATCTGTTCCTGAAAATGGTCCAGATACCATAGGCCAATAAATGTCAGTCAAATCTGCGACCTCTAACTCACTATTCTCGGACATGAAGGCAAGGTTCATATCTTCATCATCGGAGTGACCAAATGACCATTCGTGAATAATGTTGTTCCGCTCATGGACAATGAACTCGAAAAAAATTAGCGCACTACCTGTGCGCTCTTGCTCCCATGACTTTCTGGCTTTCTGATATGCTTGCCTAACCTTTTTGTTCGGATCCCGGTCGAGAGTATCAGCAATGGTCCTCAACATTGCCATCATCGAAACCCATAAGATCCTTCGCAATTGCAAATTTTCAGAATCCTCCATCATTTGCAGAGCAAACTCGCAATCGGATAATAGTCTTTTGGCGTTTTCTGACTGCACTTTAGACTTTCAACGGTAACTGATCTCTACAGATTAGCTCTGCTTCCAGCTGTACCGCAATATTTCACGTATTCAACACCAGCGCCTGACCGCGGGTCGTAGGCCGTCTTGCAAAAGGTCCGGTGGACCTTTTGAGGCCGAAGAAGGCGTAAGCCTCGGGGGCGTCGCAGACGCGCCCGCCCATGGGGGCGGTCGGGCGCGGCGAAAACGCGAGGCGTTTCCGCTGGGGTTCTCTTCTACGTCGCCTTGTGTAAGCTGCCCATACCCCACCACAGGACACCGCCCATGACCCCCACCGCCGCCCAAGACATCCTTGATACCATGTTCGCCCCCTGGGTGCTGGCCTTGCAGCCGCGTGTGGCCTCGATTGACGCGGAACACTGCACGCTGACCATCCCGATCACCGCTGACATTGCCCGCGCAGGCGGGATTGTCTCGGGGCAGGTCATGGCGACGCTGGCGGACACGGCCATGGTGCTGGCCTGCATGGGGCATGCGGGCGCGATGATACCGGTGTCGACCGTCACGCTGGACACGCAGTTCCTGCGCCCCGGCAGCGGTGACAGCATCACCGCGCGGGCCGAGGTTATGCGGGCCGGCAAGGGCACCATATTCACCCGCTGCACGCTGACGGCGCATCCTTCGGGCAAGGACATTGCGCTGGCCACGGCGACATTTGCCAAACCTGCGGGATAATGCGCGCCGAAATTGCTTGATGCGTCATCTTTTTTGCACCGAAGCGGCCCATTCCCCTGTCCCTGCGCCGCGATCCGTGCCAGAGCGAGGGAAAAGAGGAGACCGCCATGCCCTGCCCCCTGTGTGACACCGACGCGCCGCTGAATGACACCACCGTGACCGGTGGCCCAACAGGCCATGTCGCGATCTGCGCGACCTGCGCCGAACAGCTTGACGCGCCGCAGGCCGACCATTTTCGCGCGCTGCCGTCGACCATGTGGTCCGAGGACCCCGCCGTGCAGGTGCTGGCTTACCGCATTCTGAAAAAGCTGGACGCCGACTGGGCGCGTGATGCGCTGGACATGCTGTACCTGGACGAGGACACGCTGGCCTGGGCGCAGGATGTGCCTGCCGACACCGGCCACCGCGATGCCAATGGCGTGCCGCTGGCCGTGGGCGACAACGTGGTGCTGATCAAGGACCTGCCGGTGAAGGGCGCGAATTTCACCGCCAAGCGGGGCACGGCGGTGCGGGGCATTTCGCTGGTCATGGACAACCCCGAACATATCGAGGGCCGCGTCGAAGGCCAGCGCATCGTGATCCTGACCCAGTTCGTCAAGAAAAAGTAAGGCGGCGGGCGGTTTACCCCCTTGCCTGAGGCGGCGATTGCCGCCTTAGTTGGGTCTATGCTGATACGCCCCCTGATCGCCCTTTTGTTGCTGCTGTGCGCCTGCGGGCGGCCGATGACACCGGCCGAGGTGGCGTTTTCGAACACCATTCACGGCACCGGTCTGGACACGTCCAAAGTGCGGCTGGTGGACGGTGCGCCGACGCGGTCGGTGACGTTCCAGCGCAAGGCGCGGCCCCGCACCACCTGCCGCGAGCGGATCCTGCCGCCGCCCACCACGGCGATGGTCACGGCCAAGCCTGCGGCTGTCACCCTGTTCAACCATGTGCTGTTTGACGAGGACTGGTATCTGGACGACTACCTGCCGGACTACCCCGACAAGATCGGCCTGATCGCCGCGATGCTGCTGAGCCACGAGCTGACGCATGTGTGGCAATGGCAGAACCGCAAGACCACGGGGTATTCGCCGCTGAAGGCCGCATCCGAGCACGAGCGCGGGGCCGATCCCTATCTGTTCGATCTGGAGCGCAATCCGAAGTTTGGCGATTACGGATATGAGCAACAGGGCTCGATCGTCGAGGAATTCGTCTGCTGTCGCGCGCTGGCCCCCACCGCGCCGCGCACGAAACGGCTGCACGCGCTGATTTCGCAGGTGATGCCGGTGGCCCCCCTGCCCGACCGCCGCCAAAGCGATGTGCGGATGCCGTGGGACGGGGTCGAGCTGAAAGGGATTTGCGACTGATGCGCGGGTTTCAGGAGATTTTCGACATTGCCGCCGCGCGCAAGGGCGGTGCCGAGGCTTTGGAGGAAATGTTGGGGGATGGGCCGCTGTCTGCGCAGGCACTGGCTGCGATCCCCGAGGACCGCTGGCTGTCGCAGATGACGCGCTGTGTGTTTCAGGCCGGATTCAACTGGAAGGTGATCGAGGCCAAGTGGGCGGGGTTCGAGGCGGCCTTCAAGGGTTTTGACGTGGGCGCCTGTGCGATGATGGACGACGACTGGTTCGACCGGCTGATGGCGGACAAGGGCGTGGTGCGCAACGGGCCGAAGCTGGCCACGGTCCGCGAGAATGCGGCGTTTCTGCTGGAACTGCGGGCCGAGGGCGGCGCGGGTGCGGTGCTGGGCGGTTGGCCGTCGGGGGATTACATCGGGTTGCTGGACATGCTCAAGACGCGCGGGGCGCGGTTGGGTGGCATGACGGGGCAATATGCCATGCGGTTCATGGGGCGCGACAGTTTCATCCTGTCGCGCGACGTGGTGGCGCGGCTGGTGGCCGAGGGTGTGGTGGACAAGGCCCCGACCTCGAAAGGGGCGATGCGGGCGGTTCAGGGTGCGTTCGATACGTGGATGGACCAGTCGGGGCGCGGGCTGACTCAGATCAGCCGCGTTCTGGCGATGAGTGTTTAGGGCTTTGGCGCTTGCGGTGGCGTCCGCCCTGCCCCGGTTCTTGCTTATCCCACGGGCATTTGCGAAATAGCTGGCATGGATCACACCCGCACCTTGACCGACCAAAGCCCTGCCCGTGCCGATCTGGAAAAGATCAGCGTGGCGGGTGACAGCGCGACGCTGGACACCTGCGATCTGGGCGGGCTGGACCTGTCTGACCTTGACCTGACGGGGTGGCAGTTCACCGGCTGCAAGCTGGCGGGCACCAGGTTCAACGGCGCGCGGCTGGACGAGGCACGGTTTGCCAATTGTCGCGCGGCGGGGGCCAGTTTTGTCGGGACCAACCTGCAAGAGGCCACGCTGGACGGCGGGGATTTCAGCAACGCCAGCTTTCGGGCGGCGACGCTGACCGCGTCCCGGCTTGTGAACTGCAAGATGACGGGGTGTGATTTCACCGATGCGAAAACGCTGGGCTTTTCCGTTGAGGGTGTTTTGCTGGTCATGGCGGTTCTGCCGCGCATTTCCTTTCGCAAGGCGACGCTGAACGCGGTGGATTTTACCGATGCTGACCTGCGGTCCTGTGATTTCCGGGAGGCGGTTTTCGAGGCGTGTTCGCTGCGGGACGCGCATCTGCCGGAGTGCCGGTTCGAAGGGGCGGACCTGCGCGGGGCGGATTTGGGCGGGGTCCGGTTGACCGATGCGCGGCTGTTCAAGGGGGCGGTTATTTCCAAGCATCAGGCGGCTGACCTGCTGGGGCAGCTTGGGTTGACGGTTCTGTAGGGTCAGGACCCCTTCCCTTCCCGATCAACGGCTGTCAAACTTTTGGCCGCAACAACAGCCAAGGCGGACACGTTGAAACTGAACCTGACCCATGTGCGCGGCGCGCGCGGCCCCACCCATGATCTGATCCTAAGCTACAACGCGGTTCAGGCTGCGTTTAACGCAGAGCACAAGGCGCTGTTTCACCGGATCGAAAATGCGATTCAGCAGACCGGCGAAAAAGGCAAGATGCCGTTGTGGGAAGGCTATGAGCAGATCCCGGAATACGTGCAAAGCACCGGCCCGGGCGCACGGCGCAGCATGACCCAGGTCAGGACGGGGCAAGGGATTTGCCAGTTTTACACCTGGTTGGCCGTTCAACGGCAGCCCGAAACGATATTGGAATTCGGCGCAGCCTTTGGGGCCAGTGGCATGTATTGGCTGGCGGGGTTGGGGATTGCGGAGCGTGGCCAGCTGGTCAGCTTCGAGCCGAACGCTCAGTGGTGCGACATTGCCCGCGCGAACTTTGACTTGGTGAACGACCGCCATGTTCTGACCGCTGGCACGTTCGAGGACAATCTGGCGCTGGTGTCACCGGCTGCGGGGATCACGCTGATTGACGCGATCCACACAAAATCCGTGGTGCTGGAGCAGTTCGATCTGGTCAAACAGGTCAGCGCGCCGGGCGCCTTGGTCATTTTCGACGACTTGAATTTCTCGGACGATATGTGGGCGTGCTGGCAAGAGGTTTGCGCCGCAAGCGAAGTCGCCGCCGCGTGGCAAATCGGCAAGCGGGTCGGAATTGTGGAACTGCGCTGAGGCCGCAGGTTAAGGCAATGGCAGATTTGACGGCAAAAATACCACCGCTTTGTCGTCCAAGGGCGCGGTCACGCCGGTCAGGGTGATCGTAGCACCCGTCGACAGGGTGACGACCACGCCGTGATCGGTCAGGTGTTGGGTGGCTATGGTCAGGCGTTCGGGGTGGTCTGCGGCGACGGCGATGCAGTCGGTGGCCGGGTCAAAGTGTTCGACGGTTGTGGTGCCGGTGCTGTCGTGTGCCTGGGGCGCATGCGGGGGGTCCGCCGCCGGATGGTCCGCCTCGTCCGGTTCCGCTTCGACAAAGGTCACCGCGTCTTCGGGGATGGGGGTGGCGACGCCTTGCAGCAGCAGCACCTCGCCGGTGGAGAAGGTGACCAGCAGGCCGGTTCGGGTCACGTGCTGGCCGGTGATCCAAGCGTCGACGCCCGGCGGTATTTCGATCATCAGCACGTCGTCGGTCGCGTCGAAGCCCGCGATGGTGCTGTGCGGTTCGGGGGTCGCGTTGCCGAGGGGCGACGTCGGCGCATCGGTGTCTGTGCTGTGGTCTCTCATGTCGCCGGTGCCTTTGATCGGGGCCACACGCTTGGCCGTCAAACGCAGTTTACCCTGAAACGCGGGCGATTTCACCCGTGCCGTTCTGGAAACAGCGCGTTTCCAGAAACCCCCTTCAGATGGACAGCCGGCCTGCGTCCATGCGCACCATGCGGTCCATGCGGGCGGCCAGTTCCATGTTGTGCGTGGCGATCAGCGCCGACAGGCCGGTGCCGCGCACCAGTTCCATCAGCGCGCCGAACACCTGATCGGAGGTTTCGGGGTCAAGGTTGCCGGTGGGCTCATCCGCCAGCAGCAGGCGCGGCTGGTTGGCCAGCGCGCGGCAGAAGGCGACGCGCTGTTGTTCACCGCCCGACAGGGCCGCGGGGCGGTGATCGGCGCGCGGGGCGATGCCGACGCGGTCCAGCAGGTCGCGCGCGCGCGCCTCGGCGGTCTTGCGGGCGGTGCCGGCGGCCAGTTGCGGCAGCACGATGTTTTCCAGCGCCGAGAACTCGGGCAGCAGGTGGTGGAACTGGTAGATGAACCCGATATCGCTGCGCCGTGCGGCGGTGCGTTTGCGGTCGGAAAGGCCGGTCATGTCCTGCCCCACCAGGCTGACGGTGCCGGTGTCGGGCACGTCCAGCAGGCCCGCGATGTGCAGCATTGTGGATTTGCCGGCCCCCGAGGGGGCGACCAGCGCCACGACTTCGCCTGCGGTCACGGTCAGATCGACGCCGCGCAGCACCTGCACCTCGCCGGGGAGGCCCCGATTGTAGGTCTTTTGCAGGCCTTGCAGGTGCAGGACAGGATCACTCATAACGCAGCGCCTCGACAGGGTTCATCCGCGCCGCGCGGCGGGCGGGGAATATGGTGACGATGAAGGACAGGCCCAGCGACAGGCTGACCGCCTTGAGCACGTCCGACAGGTTCAGTTGTGCAGGCAGCGCGTAGATGCCGCGAATGGACGGGTCCCAAACGCCGCCGCCCATCACCACGTTCACGAAGGAAAAGATCGGGTCGATGTAGATGGCGAACAGGCAACCGAGGATGACGCCCAGCGCGGTGCCGATCAGGCCGGTGAAGGCACCGCAGATGAAGAACACCCGCAGGATCGACCCTTCGGACAGGCCGATGGTGCGCAGGATACCGATGTCGCGGCCCTTGTTTTTCACCAGCATGATCAGCCCCGATACGATGTTCATCGCGGCGATCAGCACGAGGATCGACAGGATGATGAACATCACGTTGTCCTCGACCTCGAGCGCGCGCAGGAAACCGCCCGAGGCGTCGCGCCATGTCCATGTCTGGGCGCGGTCCCCTGCGGCCTGTTGCAGGGCCTGCACCATGGTGTCGACCTGTTCGGGGTTTTTCACCATCACCTCGATCTCGGTGGCGACGCCCTCGCGGTTGAAGAAACTTTGTGCCTCGGCCAGTGGCAGGTAGACGCGGGTGCGGTCGATGTCGTAGCGGCCGGCGGAAAAGACGTAGACGACCTCGTAGGCGTTGACGCGCGGGCTGGTGCCGAAGGCGGTTTTCACCCCGTTGGGCGAGATCAGCTTGATCCTGTCGCCCACGGTGGCGCCCAGTTCGCGGGCCACGCCCGAGCCGATGGCGATGCCTTGGTCGAAGGTGTCGATGTCGCCCAGGCTGGTGGTGGGGTCAGCGATGCGCGGCAGGCCCTTGAGGTCCTTGAGGTCGATCCCGAACACCTCGACGCCCGCGTTGGCCTGACGCATGTTGGCCATGACCTGCCCGCGCACCAGGGGCGCGGCGCGGATCACGTCGGGCACGGCGGCAAGACGCTGGGCCATTTCGGTATAGTCGGGGATGGTGCTGTCAAGCTGGCCGGTTTCGGTGGTTTTGCCCAGATTGTAGACGGTCACATGGGCGTTGGCGCCCAGGATCGTGTCGACGAATTCGGCGCGAAAGCCCGATCGGACGGCCAGCGTGGCGATCAGGGCAAAGACGGCCAGCGTGATGCCGATCAGGCTGATCCATGTCATGACGCTGACGCCGCCTTCGGCGCGGCGGGCGCGCAGATAGCGCCATGCGATCATCCATTCGAAGGGGGCAAAGGGGGCGGTGGAATTGGCCATTTCGGCTCCTGCTCGGGGTCGCGCGCACGTTGGTTTGTTTGTCGGGTGGGGTCAAGCCGTGGCGCGGTGGGAGGTGGGTGCGGTCACGCAGTTTTGCGTGTGGGGGGGGCAATGTCGTTTGTAAATGGTGCGCGGAGTTGCGGTGTTGGTTCTGGTGTTTTGGGAAAGCGGTGTTTGTGTTGACCCAAGCGCGGAACAAGGCCGCAGGCCGCCGCGCATCGCCGGGCCGTCCGCCGGCACGGCGATTTGGTTGCTGTTGTGTATTGTCGATAGCTAGGAAGTGCTTGGCCGCCATAAAGTGGTAGGCACCAAGGTCGGATCGCCGCACCACGGCCCGACGATGCGCGGCTTTGCGTTTCATAGGGAAAGGCAACTCCTGAAGCGAAAACAGCAGACCTAACCCATGCCTCTCCGGCGGCTGGGCAACAGCAGCCGCAAGACGCCGATCAACAGCAGCATCACGACAAAGCCCGCAGCCGCAAAGATGCCGCCTGCGAAGGTCAGCGGCACGGCGGGTTGGAAGGCGGCCCATGCGGCGCGGGCGACGTCCCTGTCGGTCATGCGGCTGGCGTGATAGGCGCGCATGAAGGGGCCTGCACTGTCGAGGGCCGCCAGATCGGCACGCAGTTTTTCATAGCGGGCTAAGGTGCGGGCCGTGTCGGCGCGATGGCGATCTCTGAAAGGTGTGCCGCCCAACTCTTCCAGCGCCTGCGTGCGGGTCAGCCCCTCGGCCTGGGCCGAGGCATCGAAATCGGCCACGACCTCGGCCAGTGCATCGACGGCACCGCCCAGACGTTGCGCATATTGCTGCGAGAATTCAGGGAATTGCGAGGTGGCGGCCCCTGCGGTCAGGGCCGCCACCAAGGTGAGTGTGCGCACGATCATGGTCCGGTACCGATGCTGTGGATGGGAAGCGTGCGCATGGTGTCCTCTTAGATGCCTGCGTAAATCTCCGCGATGCGGGCGACGGCGGCGTCGGCTGTCATCTCTTCGCTTTCACCGGTGCGGCGCGAGGTCAGTTCGACCACGCCGTTTTTCAGCCCACGGGGCCCAACGGTGATGCGCCACGGCAGGCCGATCAGGTCCATCGCGGCGAATTTGCCGCCTGCCCGCTCGTCGCGGTCGTCATAGAGCGGGTCGAACCCCTTGGCTTTCAACGCTTTATAAAGTCCCTCGCAGGCGCCATCTGTCGCCTCGTCGCCCTGACGCAGGTTGACGATGCCGACGTGGAAGGGGGTCACGCCCTCGGGCCAGATGATGCCGTTGTCGTCGTGGTTCGCCTCGATGATGGCGCCCAGCAGGCGGCTGACGCCGATGCCGTGGCTGCCCATGTGCACGGGCACCTGTTTGCCGTCCGGTCCCTGGACCACCGCGCCCAGCGGTTCGGAATACTTGGTGCCGAAATAGAAGATCTGGCCCACTTCGATGCCGCGTGCCACGCGGCGGCGGTCCTCGGGGACCTGTTCGAACAGGGCGGCATCGTGGGTTTCGTCCGTGCGGGCGTATTTGGTGGTGAATTCTTCCATCACGGCGGCGCAATCTTCGACGCTGTCGTAGTCGATCTCGCGGTCGCCGAATTTCAGATCGGTCACGGCGCTGTCATAGAAGACCTCGGATTCGCCGGTTTCGGCCAGCACCAGGAATTCATGGGTGTCGTCGCCGCCGATGGGGCCACTGTCGGCGCGCATCGGGATCGCTTGCAGGCCCATGCGTTCGTAGGTGCGCAGGTAGGTGACCAGGTGACGGTTGTAGGCGTGCAACGCGTCCTCTTTGGTCAGGTCGAAGTTATAGCCGTCCTTCATCAGGAATTCGCGGCCGCGCATCACGCCGAAGCGCGGGCGGACTTCGTCGCGGAATTTCCACTGGATCTGATACATGGTCAGCGGCAGATCCTTGTAGCTGCTGACGTTGGCGCGGAAGATGTCGGTGATCAGTTCCTCGGCGGTGGGCGTGAACAGCATGTCGCGGTCGTGCCGGTCCTTGAAGCGCAGCATTTCCGCGCCGTAGGCGTCGTAGCGGCCGCTTTCGCGCCACAGGTCGGCGGACTGGATGGTGGGCATCAGCATCGGCATGTGACCGGCGCGGGCCTGTTCCTCGTGCACGATGTTTTCGATCTTGCGCAGGACCTTGAAGCCCAGCGGCAGCCACGAATAGATGCCCGCGCTGGCTTGTTTGATCATGCCCGCCCGCAGCATCAGGCGGTGGCTGACAATCTGTGCCTCGCTGGGGGTTTCCTTGAGAACGGGCAGAAAATAACGGCTCAGGCGCATCATGGCCTCCTTGGAACGGGGTTTGCGCCTGATTAGGGCATTGGCGGCGCTGTCGCAATTGGGAAAGCGGGGCAAGGTCGCCGCCTGGGTCAGAAACGCCGACGGCCCCTGCAAGGGGGCCGCCAGCCGTTCAGGTCATGCGATCTGCGATCTGCGATCAGGTTGTCGGGTTTTCGACCAGGCCACCCAGTTCGTGATCGTCCAGGTTCATCACGTCCTCGTTGGATTTCTCCCAGTCGCGGCGGTCCTGTTCCGTGGCTTCGGGCGAAAACAGCCCCGTCAGCGCATAGAAGATACCGATCACGGGTGCTGTCCAGCAAGCGAAGGCCAGCGGGATATACAGCAGGTTTTCCAGATTGCCGCCCATCACGCCAAGGCCCAGCGCGCTGATGACGAATGCGCCGCCCGCGTTCCACGGGATCAGCGGGCTCATCAATGTGCCGCCTTCTTCGACGGCGCGGCTGAGGTTCAGGGTGGAATAGCCCATGCCCCGGTACAGCGGCGCGTACATGCGGCCCGGCAGCGCGATCGAGATATAGGGATCACCCGCCACCAGATTGGTGGCAAAGGCCGTCCCGATGGCCGAACTTTGCACGGCACCAAAGCTTTTGACGCGGGCGATGATGGCGTGAATGATCGCTTCGAGGCAGCCGGTGCGTTCCAGCGCACCGCCAAAGCCAAGGGCGATCAGCATCAGCGAGATGGTCCACATCATCGACTGGATGCCGCCGGCGTTCAGCAGCGTATCAATGTCGGCCACGCCGGTTTCGATGGCATAGCCCGATTGCGCATAGGCAAAGACCGAATGCAGCCCCTCGCCCTGCCAGAACACGGCGACCAACCCGCCCGCGACGACACCGGCAAACAGCGACGGCAGCGGCGGTTGGCGCAGCAGGGCCAGGCAGATCACGATCAGCGCCGGCAGCAGCGGCACCAGGCCAAGCGCAAAGGTATCGTCAAGCTGGGCGGTGATCTGCGAGATGCTGCTGACGTCGCCCGTGGCCCCGTCTTCGATCATCACGAAGCCCACGACGACATAGATGGTCAGCGCGATCAGCATCGCGGGGACCGTGGTGGGCATCATGTTGCGGATGTGGTCAAAGACATTGGTCCCCGTCACCGCCGGGGCAAGGTTGGTGGTGTCCGACAGCGGCGAGATCTTGTCCCCGAAGAATGCGCCCGAGACGATGGCGCCAGCGGTCCAATAGGCCGGAATGCCAAACCCCGCGCCAATGCCCATCAGCGCCAGACCGACCGTGCCGACCGTGCCCCAGCTTGTCCCCAAGGACAGCGAGACCACGGCGCACAGGATCATGGCGGCGGCAAGGAAGATGGAAGGTGTCAGCAGTGTGAGGCCATAATAGATCAGGGTCGGCACGGTGCCGGCCGCGATCCATGTGCCGATGATCATCCCCACCACGATCAGAACGGCAAGGGATGGCATGGACACGTGGATCACGTGAAAAACGCCTTCGCGGATGTCGAGCCATGTCTGCCCGCGCAGCACCCCCAGCAGCGCGGTGATGGCAAGGCCGATGGCCAGCGGAATATGCGGTGTGAAGTCGCCGTAGTAGAACAATTGCAGAGCCAATAGCCCCAGTGTGAGTATTACCGGAAGAAGCGCGAGCGGTAGGCTGGGCAATTCCTTTTTCATGAATGCAGTCCTTCGTTTTTGCGTTTTTTGACTTGATCGTCCTTTGGCCAAACGCGGGTGAAGCGGGCTGAGTTCCAAAATTGGTGCCGGTGCCAACTGACGCAGGGTGCGCGCCGCGTGGCTTTGACCGAGGAAGGAAGGCCGACAGGCCGGAGCGGCGTGGCGCGGGTTTCATCCCGAAACGGCCCCGTCAAAGGCCGGATCGGACGCGCCTTTGCCCGCGGCCTTTTGGGCGGGACTAAACAGATTTCAAAGCGTCAAAGCCGTTCTCGGAAAACATGGGGGTCAGAGCCTATCCGCCAATATTGTTGTCCTTGCGGAAATCGCTGCACATGCCTTCTGTTGCATATATGCGCTCTGCGTAGCGCACCGGATAGTGGTGGGCGCCATCCACGCGGGCGCTGCGGGCGATGATCTTTGCCAGACCGCAGGCCATGATTTTCATCGCATGACCGCCAATCAACGATTTTTCCTGCAGTTGCAGGCCGATGTCATAGCGGTTGAACCGGGTCGAGGTTGTGTAGGCGGCGGCATTTCTGACGATTCCCAGAACCTCGCCGCTGTGATAGACGCGGTAAATGACCGGCCAGTCCTCCTCGATGTTGTCATTGATCGCCATCCAGGACCAATTTGTCACCGGCGAACTGTTAAAGGTGTAAGCGGCCGCGACCCGTTTAAACCGATAGGCCGCCATTTGTGCGAGCCCGCCGCCCAGCGAATGTCCGGCGGTATAGACCGAGGCCCCTTTGTAAGGGCCTGCGTCCAACGATTTGAAAACCTTTACAAGTTCGCCCTCTGCCACCCTGTATTGTGGGGGTTCCACCCCTGTGGCGGCAGAGAGGTTCGTGCTCCAGTCACGCAAGCTGGGGCTTTCGGTGCCCCGAAAGACGATCGCCACCTCCAGCACCTTGTTGCTGGACGTCCTGTAGGCGAAGGTTTCGTAGAACAGCCCGTTTGGGTGATCGAGGCAGAAATTCGCATCCCTCGTGTTCAACACCCGTTCCCAGCGGCCGGCGGGTCCTGCGGCGTGCTGGGTTCTGTCCACGACCGGCAGCTGCAAAAGGTTGCGATGCACCGACGCGTCACGGCAGGTTGCGCCCCTGTTTTCGCGCCCGCCCATTTCCTCGCGGTAATAGACCATTTCCGACAGAAGCGCCATGAAACCAAAGCGCACGGCAATGTCCTGCACAACCGGATCCTGTCCGATCACCGGCTCTTTCACCTTGTCCTTGTGAATGGCATGGGCAATTGGCGTCACCACCACCCCGCAGCTTGCCATGCAACTGAGCACGGCGACAAACAGACAAGATTTCCTGAGCCACGAGGGGCGCAACAGCCCCGTTGTTTTGCGAAATAGCATATGCGTTATCTACCCTGTCTGCCGGAAATTTCAGAAACGCCGTCATGAATAGCTGCGATAAATAGTTTTGAATAAGCACGCCAATGGGAACAGGGTGCCCCCTGTTTCCCTGCCGATCAAGGTTTTTTAGGTTTTATTCCGGTCCGGGGAAAGCCAGGCAATGCAGCCGACGCAGATGAATACGCCAGCCCTGCCCTTGCGCCGCTATTCCGGCGCGTCCAGTTCCGCCACACCGCTGGCCAGGTTCAGCGCCACCAAAGTCGCCTTGGCCATGTCCTGCACCGACACCCATTCCAGCGGGCCGTGCACGTTTTGCATCCCGCAGAAGATGTTGGGGCACGGGGTGCCAAACTCGGTCAGGCGTGACCCGTCGGTGCCGCCCCGGATTGCGCCGGACACAGGTTCCATCCCCGCCTTGCGCACGGCAGCGGTGGCCATGTCGACGGGTGTCATGTCTTTTTCCAGCCAGTAGCGCATGTTGCGGTATTGGTGGGTGATGTCGCAGGTGATCTGCGCGCGCGGTTCGGTGGCGGCGACGGTTTCGCAGACCTGACGCAAGAGCGCGCCCTTGGCTTCCAGCCCCTCCATTTCAAAGTCGCGCAGGATGAAGTGCATCTCGACCTCGGCCGCGCTGCCGGTCATCGACACGGCGTGGATAAAGCCGTCGCGGCCCTCGGTGGTTTCGGGGGTCATGGTGACGTGGGGCAATGTCATCAGCACCTTGGCGCCTAAGTGCAGAGCGTTGACCAGCTCGTCCTTGGCCCAGCCGGGGTGGATCGACACGCCGGTGATCTTGACGACGCCCGCGTCGGCCGAAAAGCTTTCGTATTCCACGTCGCCGGGCTTTGATCCGTCAAAGGTATAGGCGAAATCCGCCGCCAGATCGGTGGGCAGGTTCGGCGTCACGCCGCGCCCGATTTCCTCGTCGGGGACAAAGGTCAGACGGATTTTGCCGTGCGGGATGTCGGGGTTTTCCAGCAGATGGCGCGCGGCGGTCATGACCACGGCAACGCCGGCCTTGTCATCCGCACCCAGCAGGGTGGTGCCGCTGGCGGTGATGATATCCTCGCCGTGTTTTTCCGCGAGGAACGGGTAGTCGTCGGGCGACAGGCGCAGATCGGGCGCGTCGGCAAAGGTGATGTCGCCGCCGTTGTAGCCCCGGTGCACCACGGGTTTGACGCCGGTGGCGTTGAACTGCGGCGCGGTGTCGACATGGGCGAGCCAGCCCATGACGGGGGCGGTGACGCCTGCGGTGGCGGGGATGGTGGCCAGCACGACGCTGTCCTGGCTGAGCGTCACGTCCTGTGCGCCCATCGCGGTCAGTTCGTCCATCAGCAGGCGGGACATATCCAGCTGGATCTGCGTGCTGGGGACCGATGCGCTGTGCCCGTCGCTTTGGCTGTCGATTTTGGCGTAGCGGACAAGGCGGTCTTCCAGCTCGGTGTCGAAATCGGTGCGCATGGCGGGTCTCCTGCATCTGGGGGTTGCGCGCATCTGGGATCGTGGGTGGTGGAGTGTCAAGTGGGGCGGCGTTGGGATCGTGACCGCGCCTCGTAGGGCAGCGCAGGACCGCGATCCGGACCCAAACTGAACGAAAACGGCAGGACAGGTCTGTCCGCCACGATGAGAAACGTCGCTGCCGGGCTGCGACGCTGCGAGTTCATGGGCCGATCCGCCAAACTTCGGGCGTTTGCGCGATCGCACACACCGCTCAGGGTGAAAAACGCTTGTTCAACTGGCAAAACCAGGTGATCGTCACGTCAGACGGCAGGCAACTTGGGGAATGTCAGATTAGGAAACTTTTAGCATTAGCCGGGGCACTAGCATTCACCTTTGGGTGTTCGGTGCCAAAAACAGAGACGCCAGAATGCCTCGCTCCCATCGAGTTGACCCAGGCACTTTCTCAAGCCACGGAAAAACGAAGCGCATGGGAAGAGGTGTTCCGAACGATTCTCGATAAGAATGACGTTCCAGCATTTTTGGCTGATTGGAGGCCTGGGGACAGCTATAATATTATGCGTATGACCTGTTATGAATACCCGACCGAAAATCCAGTGTTCAATGCCAAAATTACAACCCCTCGGGTAGGGTACGCCTACCTAACTTTTACCCGTGAAGGAGGCAAGATCGTAGCCCGTAGCTTTTTTGCTGACGCTTTAAGCACGCCAGTGGAATAGCTTTGAGGGCAACAGCCTCAATAGAAGCTATTTGACTTGTTCCTTCGACATAGCTTTGTGGCGTAACTAAGAAAGAACGTTTCAGTGAATATTAAGAACCTGATAGCTTTAGCCGGAACGCTAGCATTCGCCTTTGGGTGTTCGGTGCCAAAAACAGAGGCGTCAGAATGCCTCGCTCCTATCGAGTTGACCCAGGCACTTTCTCAAGCCACGGAAAAACGAAGCGTATGGGAAGAGATATTCCGGGAGATTCCCGATGATTATGACGTTCCTGGATTTTTGGCTGATTGGAGGCCTGGGGACAGCTATAATATTCTGGATATGACCTGTTTTGAATACCCGACCGAAGTTCCAGAGTTCGTTGCCGAAATTACAACCCCTCGTCTAGGGAACGCCCTACTAGGTTTTACCCGTGAAGGAGGCAAGATCGTAGCCCGTAGCTTTTTTGCTGACGCTTTAAGCACGCCAGTGGAATAGCTTTGAGGGCAACGGCTCGATAGATTATATCTGACTTGTTCCGTTGACATGGCGTTGTTGCGTAACTGAAGTTTGAAGCGTCACGACCCCCTTCCCCCCACGCCCCCCTTACCACAGCCCCTGCCCCCGTGCCATGTAACGGCTCTGTAACAGGAGCCTGCCCCATGACCACGATCCTTGAGCCTGCCCGCGAAACGCCTGTGATCCATGACACCGAGGTGCTGGTCGTAGGCTCGGGCCCCGGCGGGCTGGCGGCGGCGATTGCGGCGGCGCGGGCGGTGGATGTGGCAGCGGTGCAGGATGTTCTGCGGGGGCAAGGCGTGCGGGTGCAGTGACGGGGCTGAGCGTCAGATGGTTTTGACCTTCGCGTTATAGATCGGACCCGAGGCGAAAAAGCGGGGCTTGGTGCAAGGTGCCGTGAGGGTCTGCTTGGAGGCCCCATTGCATTTCTTCTGATGCGCAGCGGAAGTTTCCTATCGTGGTGGGGGGCAAAACCGTTCAACACCCACTTGGGTTTTGAACGGGGTTTGTGGAAGGGCAGAGCGAGGGGGGGGGGGTTACCCAGATCAGCCGTTCGTGCGTCGCGCGGCGAATGCCGGAAGAGAGCCCTAAGTGACCTTGCCAGTGAAGGCAGCGCCCGACCGCGGGTGGGCATCGGAAGGTCAGTGGATACCACTTTATTTCTAATCTTTGGCGTGTGGATGATGAACTGCGCCACGGTGAGGAAGCGCCCGCCCATGGGGCGGTCGGGCGCTGCCCGGCGGTGCTACGCACCTTGACTCCGGGCTTTGGTGGACGACCGCTAGGTCCCGCACTGCGGACAGTGGCTGGCTCGTCCTTGAATGTCCGCTGTCAGGTACTCTCTGGTCAGAACTCAACCGTTTATCGCAGCCAAGCACATCCGCCCCCTTTCCGCTTTCCCCCGCGAACCAGAACCGCAAGCCGCCGCGCATCATGCCGCGGGCGTGCCTGCGACATGGCGGGCCGTCCGCTGACACGGCGATGCGCGCCCTGCCACCCGCCCCTTGAAACCGAACGCCCCATAAGCGATGTGTAAAGCTGACCATTGCAGGAGCGTCACATGGGTTTGCCCGTCCGCGATCAACTGAAATACTGGGGCTTTGCCGCGGTGATCTTTTTTGTCCTGCTTTGGGCGCTGGGCGATGTGCTGGTGCCCTTCCTGCTGGGCGGGGCGATTGCCTATTTCCTTGATCCGGTCGCTGACAAGCTGGAGCGCATGGGGGCCAGTCGTGTGCTGGCCACGGCGATCATCACGCTGGTGGCGCTGCTGCTGTTCGTGCTGATGGCGCTGCTGGTGGTGCCGACGCTGGTCAACCAGTCGGTGCAACTGTTCAACACCGCGCCTGATCTGGCCAAGAATTTCGGCACCTTCCTGACCGAACGCTTTCCGTCGCTGCTGGATTCCGACAGCACGTTGCGCCAGTCGCTGGACAGCCTGGCCGCCACCGTACAAGAGCGCGGCGGCGAGCTGGTGACCACGGCGCTGAGCAGCGCCGCGTCGCTGATCAACATCGCGGTGCTGTTCGTGATCGTGCCGGTGGTGTCGGTCTATCTGCTGCTGGACTGGGACAATATGGTGGCGCGCATTGACGAACTGCTGCCGCGCGACCATGCACCCACCATCCGCAAACTGGCGGGCCAGATCGACAACACGCTGGCGTCGTTCATTCGCGGCATGGGCACGGTCTGTCTGATCCTTGGGGCCTATTACGCGATTGCGCTGATGCTGGTGGGGCTGCAATTCGGGCTGGTCGTGGGGTTTGTCGCGGGGCTGATTACGTTCATTCCCTATCTGGGCGCGCTGATCGGCGGGGCGCTGGCCATCGGGCTGGGGCTGTTCCAGTTCTGGGGCGACTGGGTGTCGCTGGGGCTGGTGGCAGGTATTTTCGTCGTCGGTCAGGTGATCGAGGGCAATTTCCTGACGCCCAAGCTGGTGGGCAATTCGGTGGGGCTGCATCCTGTGTGGCTGATTTTGGCGTTGTCGGTGTTCGGCACGCTCTTCGGTTTTGTCGGGATGCTGGTCGCGGTGCCCGTGGCGGCGGCGCTGGGCGTGGTCACACGCTTTGCCGTGCAGCAGTATCAGGACAGTCTGCTATATCGCGGGCTGTCGGACCATCACCTGACGGACGAGGGCCACGTTGTCCCCGACCAGCGCGACGCGGACTAAGCCATGCCGCAACAGCTGAGTTTTGACCTGCCGGTGCGCACCGCACTGGGGCGCGATGATTTCATGGTGTCGCCCGGCAATGCGGTGGCGGTCAGCCTGATCGAGAACTGGGCCAACTGGCCGGGGGGCAAGCTGGTGCTGACCGGCCCGCCCGGCGCGGGCAAGACGCATCTGACCCATGTCTGGGCGGGGCTGTCGGGCGCGCGCATCGTGGCGGCGGGCGATCTGGCGGGGGCGGATATTCCCGATCTGGCTGGCGGGGCCGTTGCGGTCGAGGACGTGCCGCAGATTGCGCAGGACACCGATGCGATGACCGCCCTGTTCCATCTGCACAATCTGGTGCTGGCCAATGGTCATGCGCTGTTGATGACGGGGCGCGGTGCGCCGGTGCACTGGGGGCTGGCGCTGCCCGATCTGCAAAGCCGCGTGGGCGGCACGCCTGCCGCTATTCTGGAGCTGCCGGATGATGCGCTGCTGGCCGCCGTGCTGGCCAAGCTGTTTGCTGACCGCCAACTGAAACCGCGCATTGACGTGATCCCCTATCTGGCGCTGCATATGGAGCGGTCGTTCGAGGCCGCGCGGCGGATTGTGGCGGCGCTGGACACAGAATCGCTGAGCGCGCAAAAGCCGCTGACCCGGGTCATGGCGGCCAAGGTTCTGGGGCGCGAAGAAGGGTGAGCGACCCCATAGGCGCCGATCTGCCATCCTAACGTTGTTTCAAAGGCTTAAAGCTGGACATTTAAGTCGGATGCGCGCCAAGCTTGTTATATCTCCGTTACAATACCGGTCTATCAGCGCGCCATGTCACAAGCAGATTTCCTGAAGCACCCCTTCCCCGAAGCCCAGACGCTGGACGATCTTGATCTGTCCGGCCCCGGCCGTTTTGTAAACCGCGAGCTGAGCTGGCTGGCCTTTAACTGGCGCGTGCTGGAAGAGGCCGAGAACCCGCGTGTGCCGCTGCTGGAACGGCTGCGGTTTCTGTCGATCAGCGCGGGCAATCTGGACGAGTTTTATACCGTGCGCGTGGCCGGTCTGCGCGAGCTTGCGATTGCGGGCAACACCACGCCCGCCGCCGACGGGCTGACCCCTGCCGAGCAACTGGTGCTGATCAACGAAAACGCCCGCGCGCTGATGCTGTCGCAGCAACGGGTGCTGTCGGACCTGCTGGCCGAGATGGAGGCCGAGGGCATCGACGTGCTGAAACGCGAGGAACTGACGTCCAGCGACAAGACGTTTCTGGCCGATTATTTCCTGAACCACGTCTTTGCGGTTCTGTCGCCGCTGGCAATTGATCCGGCACACCCCTTCCCGTTCATTCCCAACACCGGCTTTGCGCTGGCGTTGCAGTTGGAACGCAAGTCGGACAAGCGCCCGTTGCAGGCGCTGTTGCCGATCCCCGCACAGATCGACCGCTTTGTCGCCCTGCCCGGTCAAGGCACGCGGTTCCTGCCGCTGGAGGAACTTCTGGTCGAACAGATCGGCACGTTGTTCCCGGGCTATCAGTTGACCGCGCATTTCGAATTTCAGGTGCTGCGCGACAGCGACCTTGAGGTCGAGGACGAGGCCGAGGATCTGGTGCGCGAATTCGAGGTGGCGCTGAAACGCCGCCGGCGCGGCGAAGTGGTGCGGATGCTGCATTCGGCGGGTGCGCCCGAGCGGTTGAAGTCGGTGATCATGCGCGAACTGAACGTCATGCATTCCGAAGTGATCGAGATCGACGGGATGATCGGTCTGGCCGATCTGGGCAAGCTGGTGCTGGACAGCCGTCCCGATCTTTTGTGGCCCACGTTCACCCCGCGCGTGCCCGAACGGGTGACGGATTTCGACGGCGATATGTTCGCCGCGATCCGTCAGAAAGACATGCTGCTGCATCACCCCTACGAGACCTTCGAGATGGTGATCCGGTTCCTGCAACAGGCGGCGCGCGACCCGAATGTGGTGGCGATCAAACAGACGCTGTACCGCACCTCGAAACGGTCGCCCATTGTCGAGGCCTTGTGCGAGGCGGCCGAGGACGGCAAGTCGGTGACGGCGCTGGTCGAGTTGAAGGCCCGCTTTGACGAGGCGGCAAACATCAACCAGTCGCGGCGGCTGGAGCGCGCGGGCGCGCATGTGGTCTACGGTTTTATCGATCTGAAAACCCATGCCAAGATCAGCACCGTGGTGCGCCGCGAGGGTGACGAGCTGGTGACCTATACCCATTACGGCACCGGCAACTATCACCCGATTACGGCGCGGATTTACACCGACCTGTCGTTGTTCACCTGCGATCCCAAGCTGGGCCGCGATGCCACCAAGGTGTTCAATTTCCTGTCCGGCTATGCCGAGCCGGAAGCATTGGACAACCTGGCGATTTCGCCCACCACGCTGAAACCGCGCCTGCTGGAAATGATCGCCAACGAGGCCGAACATGCCGCCGCCGGACGGCCTGCGGAAATCTGGGCCAAGATGAACGCGCTGATCGACGCCGAGGTGATTGATGCGCTCTATGCCGCGTCACAGGCCGGCGTGAAGATCAGCCTTGTGATTCGCGGCATCTGTGGCCTGCGGCCCGGTGTGACAGGGTTGAGCGAGAACATTCGCGTCAAATCCATCATCGGGCGGTTTCTGGAGCATTCGCGGATCGTGTGTTTTGGCAACGGCAAGGGGCTGCCCCACAAGAAGGCGCGGGTGTTTATCTCGTCTGCCGACTGGATGGGCCGCAACCTGAACCGCCGGGTGGAAACGCTGGTCGAGATCGAGAATCCCACAGTCAAATCGCAGATCACCAGTCAGGTCATGGCCGCAAACCTTGCGGATGTGGCGCAAAGCTGGGTGATGGCGCCGGACGGGACATTCGTGCGCCCCGATCTGCCCGAAGGCGGATTTGCCTTTAACTGTCACCGGTTTTTCATGGAAAACCCGTCGCTTTCGGGCCGTGGTTCAGCCGGTGCGTCGGATGTGCCGCAGCTGACGCACACCGAGGACTGATTGACCACGGCCCCCCCGTGGGCCATGTTCGGCAACGACACTGCGGCGGCCATAGGGAACCGAATGACCGATCAGACCGAACAGGCCAGCACTGTGGCCACCGATCCTGTCGCACCGCATGACTGGGGCCCGTTCGGGCGGCCGTTGTTCGAAGATCCCGGCGCGCGGGCGCTGGCCCGTGTGGGCGTGGTCGACATCGGGTCAAACTCGGTCCGGCTGGTGGTGTTTGACGGCGCGGCGCGCAGTCCGGCGTATTTCTATAACGAAAAGATCATGTGCGCCCTGGGTGCGGGGCTGAGCGAAAGCGGCACGCTGAACCCGTCGGGGCGCAAGCGGGCGCTGGCGGCGTTGATCCGGTTCAAACATCTGGCCGACGGGATGAACCTGCCCGAGCTGACGCTGGTGGCCACGGCGGCGGTGCGCGATGCGTCGGACGGGGCCGAGTTCTGCGCGGATGTCCTGCGCGAGACGGGATTGCGCATTTGGGTCATCGACGGGCGCGAAGAGGCGCGGCTGTCGGCGCAGGGTGTGCTGTTGGGCTGGCCGGGGGCCTACGGTCTGGTCTGTGACATCGGCGGGTCGTCGATGGAGCTGGCCGAGATATCCGGCGGGCGTGTGGGCCGCCGCGAGACATCGCAGTTGGGGCCGCTGAAGCTGGTGGATGTGAAGGGCGGCAAGAAGGGCCGCCGCGACCATATCGCTGCTGTGATGGACCAGTTGCAAGAGGCGATGGGGATGCAGCGCGACCGTCTGTTTCTGGTCGGCGGGTCGTGGCGGGCGATTGCGCGCATTGACATGTACCGGCGCAACTATCCGCTGCACGTGCTGCACGAATACCGCATGACGCCCAAGAGCGTGGCCAAGACGGTGGCCTTTATCGCCGAGAGCGATCCCGAGGAGCTGCGCAACAAATGCGGCATCTCGGCGCAACGGATGGGGCTGGTGCCGCTGGCCGCCGAAGTGCTGTCGCGGCTGGTGCGCACATTCAAGCCCAAGGACATTGCCGTGTCGTCCTATGGCATCCGCGAGGGGTTGCTGTACGAACAGATGCCCCAGCGCCTGCGCGACCGTGATCCGCTGATCGAATCCTGTCGCTTCGGCGAGGCCAAGGACGCGCGCCTGCCCGGGTTTGGCCGCACACTGTATGAATTCATCATGCCCTTGTTCAAATCCGCGCCGGTGCAGCGCAAGCGGCTGATCAAGGCGGCCTGCCTGCTGCATGATGTAAGCTGGCGCGCGCACCCCGATTACCGCGCCGAAGTGTGTTTCGACAACGCCACACGGGCGAACCTGGGCGGGCTGAAACATTCGGAACGGGTGTTCCTGGGGCTGGCGCTGTTGCACCGCTATTCCAACAAAAGCGAAGGCACGCCGTTCGAGAACCTGTACGAAATGCTGGACGAAAAGACCCGGCTTGAGGCGGAGATACTGGGCAAGGCGATGCGGTTCGGGGCGATGTTCTGGATGCAGAAGGATGCGGACCGGGGCGAGTTCCGGTGGTATCCCAAGAAGAAACAGCTTGAGCTGCATTTGTCCCCCGCCGTTGTGCCGCTTTATGGCGAGGTGGCCGAGGCGCGGCTGGCATCGCTGGCCAGCAGTCTGGGCGCCGATCTGACGGTCAAGACACGGCGACGCGCGCCACGGGTTTCGGGCGATGCAGGGGCGGCAGAGGGCAGCGCCTGACGGCGGGGCGCTTCTAGATCTCGACTTCGCCCTCTTTCGGCACGTATTCGGGCGCGTCGGGTTTGCGGCGTATGATGATGTCGCCGTTGGGCAGAACCTCGGGCGCGTTGTAGACGCTCCAGTCTTCGACCTGATCCATCAGATCACGCAGCGCGGGCCCCATTTCCTGGGCGAAATTGCGCATGGCGGGGCCGAAATCTTCCATCAATCCGCCCAGATCGTCGATGGCAGGCTCCATTTCCTTCATGATGCCGTCCATGAACATCCGCGCGCCCCGCTCCATCAGCGACAGGCCTTCGTCGTCGTCCTGTGCATAGGACGGTGTGGCCAATGCGGCCACGAGGGTCACGGGGATGAACAAACGTTTCATGCCCCCAATATGGGGGCTATGTGTGACATTTCAAAGAGGGTTCAGATTTCGATGTCCAGGGACACCGGAAAATGGTCGGATGCCGTCACCAGCGCATCGCGCAAGTCGGGCAGATGCCAGCAGTCGGGATCGTCCAGCGGATGCCAGATGCGCCAGCTTGGCGCGCGCTGCCGCAGGTCGGGCGAGATCATGATATAGTCCAGCAGCGCCTGCAAATAGCGTTTTTCGGGGCGTATCCAGAACCGCGCGCTGGTGGGCATGACGCCCAGACGCCGCCCCAGCGCCAGACGCGCGTGCGGGTCGTAGAGCTGCGGCTGCCCTTCGGACCCCAGCAGGATTTCAACCGACGAGCGGCCAAAAAGGTGTTCGTATTCGTCCAGCCCCGGCCCGTCGTTCATGTCGCCCATCACCATCAGCGGCGTGCCTGCGGTCAGATGGTCGGTGATGCGGGCCCGCAGCCAGATCGCCTGTGCCAGTTGCTTGCGACGGTTGGCGATGGAATGGTGGGTCACTTCGGCTTCGGTGACAGCACCATGGGGCGCTTTGGATTTCAGGTGTGCGCCGATCATGCGGAATTCAAACCCGGTGGCCAGCGAACGCATGGCCAGCTCCAGCGGCGGCTTGGAAAAGCGGATCAGGTCCTCGGTGTCGTCCACGTCCAGATCAATGCGAAAGGTGCCGTCGAACCGCGGCGCGTCGCGCGCGCCCTTTTTGCCGGTGTCGTGGCCGACGGGATCGTGGGTGGCCGCCAGCACGTCGGGGTCATAGAGCAGGGCGATTTCCTGCTGGGTGTCGTTGGCAAAGCCGATCACGGCGCGGCGGGCGCGCAGGTCGAACAGGCGCGCAAAGGATTCCAGCGCGCGGACCGTGTCGCGGTGGCGGTTCTGGTCGGGGGCTTCGATCACCATGACCGCGTCGGCATCCAGCGCGGTAAAGACAATCCCCAATGCTTCGAGCTGCTGGGCGCGGGTGATGTCGTAGCGGGCGGACCAGCCATCATCGGACAGCGGTGTGCCGTCATCGTCGAACAGGGCATTGAACCATTCGACGTTGTAGGTGGCCAGCCGCATCAGGCCGCGCCGGAGGTGGTCGTTTCCTGAATTTCGTCCCAAGCGCGGTTGATCTCGATCAGCCGTTTCTGCGCCATGCCGATGGCCTCTTCGGGCAGGCCGCGCGACATCAGCACGTCGGGGTGGTTCTCGCGGACCAGTTTGCGCCAGGCGGCACGGGTGGTGGCCAGATCGGCGCCACATTCGACGCCCAGAACCGTGTAGGGGTCGCATTTCTGGTTGGGCACGGCGCGGGCGCGCAGGGCGGCAAAGCGGGCGGGCGGCAGTTCGAAAATCTCGGCGACCTGTTCGAGAAAGGCGGCCTCGGCCTCGTGATAAAGACCGTCCGCCATAGCGATGTGAAACAGACCTTCCATCAGGTCGTACAGCGTTTCGGGTTGGTCGCGGAACATCGACTGGATGCGGCGGGCGTAGACGTCAAAGCCTGCGACGTCCTGACGTGCCAGATTGAACACGCGGGCGGCACCGGCTTCGTCCTCGGGGGCGATGTGGAACACCTCGCGGAAGGCCATGACCTCGGAGCGGGTCACGCGGCCGTCGGCCTTGGCCATCTTGGCCGACAGCGCAATCACCGCGATGGCAAAGCCGACAGAGCGTTCGGGGGGCGTGCGCAGACGGTCAAAGACCGCGGACAGGCCTTCGCCTGCGGTCAGGGCGCTGAGCGCTTCGGTTATGCGGGTCCAGATCGACATGGGGCGCACCATAGAGATGTTGTGTGACAGTGTCAGGATGGGAACGAGGCCAAATCCAATAAATCTGACTAAATCACTTTGTGCATTAAAATCAGGTCAAACCACTGGCCGAACTTGTACCCTGCCTGCGGTATGCGGCCCGAATGTGCAAAACCAAGGCAATTGTGAAAGGCCACGGCGTCGGGATTGCCGCCGCTGATGCCGGCCACCAGCAGGCGAATGTCGCGCGCTGCGGCGTCTGATTCCAATGCCGCCATCAGTGCACGGCCCACGCCCTGCCCGCGTGCCTGTGGCCCCAGCATGATGGAATGTTCGGCGGTGTGGCGATAGCCCGGACCGCTGCGAAAGCTGCCGAAGGTGGCGAACCCTGCGACCGCGCCGTCAAGCTGGGCCACGCGAAAGGCGCCTGCCCGCTCGGTTATCATCTGCGCGATGGCGGCGTCGCTTTTGGTGTCGGTGGTAAAGGTGATGTGCGGCTGTGCGATCACCGCGTTCCAGAGGGCGGCGATGGCCGGGGCATCGTCGGGATGGGCCGCGCGGATCACAGGGCGCGCGGGCCGTGGGGGGTGTCAAACTCGGCCCGCAAGGCGGCGGGGCCGGTGTCGAACACCACGCGGGCATCGTGCAGCATGGGGGCCAGAGCGGTGCGCATGTCATCCGCATGCGGATGGCTGACGATCAGACGTTTCAGGCGCACGCCGCTGGCGGCCAGACGGTCGGCGGGGTGCTGTGTGGTTTGCCATTGGATCAGCGCAGGCCAGCAATTGTCGTAGGGCAGCACGCCGCCGGGCGGCACCGCCATCCGCCAGCGCAGGTCGCCGCGTTGCAGATCGACCGGTTGCCCTGCCCCGTCGGGCGGCAAGTCGGGCATCTGCGCCAGCAGCGCATCCATGTCGTCGCAGCGGCAGATCCAGTTGGTCAGCCGCGCAGGCCCGCTGAACCGGTCCAGATCGAACCAGCGCGCGCGGTCGGGCTGTGGCGCTGCGGGATTGATGGCGATGGCTTCCAGATACAGACCGTCAGCCAGCCCCAGCAGCGTGTTGTGCGTGTGAAACACGGCGTGCTCTCCACCCGGCTGCATTTTCACGCCCAGCGCGGTTTCAACATACTCTGTCGCCTCGGCCAAAGTGGTCGCGGCGATGGCAATGTGGTCGAACTGCATCATACCCGAAATCCTATGTCAAAAAATGCAAGACTGCGCCGGTTTATCGCATTTTGGCGCATCGAAGTTAACGACAAACAAGCATTTGCGCCTGAAAGGCGCGCTTGTGATCGGCCCTGCCCTGCGGCGGGGCGTGTTGTCGGGGTCGGATGTGATGGATGTGATGGATAATTGTGCCCTGATGCGCGCGACGCGAAACACGCCGGTCGGGACACAGGCCAAAGCGTCCCGCGCCAAGGCGTCCGATACACAACCATTTCGGGAATTTTGTTGACATGAATGCCGCCAGTCATTCAATTTGCGGTAGTGGTACGAGTTTAGTTTTGTTTATTTTTTGACGTAGCAGAGCGTTACGCATGATATTTGAGAAAACCGTTTCGCCTGCATAACAGGGACACTCTTCATGATGACTTCTATCAAATCGCACATGCTGCGTACGGGCGCGGTTGTGGCGACCGCTGCCGCGCTGGTTCTGCCCGCTGTCGAGGCGCGCGCACAGGACTTTTATATTGGCACCATTCAGGCCTATGGGTTCAACTTCTGCCCGCGCGGGACCATGCAAGCTGCCGGTCAGTTGTTGCCGATTGCACAGTACCAAGCCCTGTTTTCGTTGCTGGGCAATCAGTATGGCGGCGATGCGCGCACGAATTTTGGCCTGCCCGACCTGCGCGGGCGCAGCATGGTCGGCTATGGCACACAACCGGGGCTGGACCCGATCAGCATGGGGCAAAAGGTTGGCTCAAGCAGTTTTACCCTGAGCGCCCAGCAAATGCCGCAACACAACCACATGATTGCGGTGACCAGCTCTGTCGGGAACGAAAAAGGACCGGCCAATGATATTCTGGGCGCGTCGAGCACGGATATGACCAAGCGGGACGTCTACACCTATTCCAACGCACCTGCGAATTCATACTTGCGCACCGACGCCGTAACATCGGCTGGCAACAGCGCACCGGTGAACCATCGCAGCCCCGTACAGGGGGTGAACTTTTGTATCGTGACTGACGGGCTTTACCCCTCGCGTTCGTAAACGGGGGCAAAGGACACAAAGCACGGGCCGCTCCCTTACCGGGGCGGCCCGTTTGCCGTTTAGCTGCGGGTTTCGCGGATCAGGCGCAGGATGTCCTGTGCGGCGTTGGGGATGTTGGTGCCGGGGCCAAAGATCGCCTTGACCCCTGCGTCATAGAGGAACTGGTAGTCCTGTTGCGGGATCACGCCGCCGCAGATCACCAGAATATCCCCCGCGCCTGCGTCTTTCAGCGCCTGTACCAGTTGCGGGGCCAGTGTTTTGTGACCCGCCGCCTGAGAGCTGATGCCGATGACGTGCACATCGTTGTCCACCGCATCCTGCGCCGCCTCGGCGGGGGTCTGGAACAATGGCCCCACATCCACATCAAAGCCGATGTCGGCAAAGGCGGTGGCGATCACCTTGGCGCCACGGTCGTGCCCGTCCTGCCCCATCTTGACCACCAGCATACGCGGGCGGCGGCCTTCTTCCTCGGCGAAATCCTCGACCGATTTCTGGATCGCGGCAAAGCCTTCGTCGCCCTCGTAGGCCGCGCCATAGACGCCTGCCAGTGTTTTGACTTCGGCGCGGTGGCGGCCGAATACTTTTTCCATCGCCATGCTGATTTCTCCGACTGAGGCGCGGGCGCGGGCGGCTTCGACCGCTGCGTCCAACAGGTTGCCGCCCTCGCGCGCGCGGCGGCTGAGTTCGTCCAAGGCGGCGGTGCAGGCCGCGTCGTCACGGGTGGCGCGGATTTTTTCCAGACGCGCGATCTGGCTGAGGCGCACAGCGACGTTGTCGACGTCCAGAATGTCGATCGGCTCTTCCTTGTCGCGGCGGTATTTGTTGACGCCCACGATCACCTCGTCGCCGCGGTCGATATTGGCCTGACGGGTCGCGGCGGCCTCTTCGATGCGCAGTTTGGGCATGCCGGAGGCAACCGCCTTGGTCATGCCGCCCAGTTCCTCGACCTCTTCGATCAGCTGCCACGCAGCCTCGGCCAGATCATGGGTCAGCTTTTCGACATAGTAAGACCCCGCCAGCGGATCGACCACGTTCGTCACACCGGTTTCCTCTTGCAGGATCAACTGGGTGTTGCGTGCGATGCGGGCGGAATGTTCGGTGGGCAGGCCGATGGCCTCGTCCAGCGAGTTGGTGTGCAGCGACTGGGTGCCGCCCAAAACGGCGCTCATCGCCTCATAGGCGGTGCGCACCACGTTGTTGTAAGGGTCCTGTTCCGCAAGGCTGACGCCGGATGTCTGGCAGTGTGTGCGCAGCATCGAGGATTTTTCGTTCTTCGGCTCGAACTCGGCCATGATCCGCGACCACAGCAGGCGCGCGGCGCGCAGTTTGGCGGCCTCCATGAAAAAGTTCATGCCGATGGCGAAGAAGAACGACAGGCGCG